>NZ_JCACDK010000018.1:0-1912435 GCF_059501845.1 Alsobacter sp.
TGGCCGCCATATAGACCCCGCCCCTTTTGCCTGTCAACACCACGTCACGAAAAAAAGCATCATGCTGGAAATTCGCGCGGAGCGTACTGAAAGCCCGGGCAGACAGAGCAGGCGCCCCGCTCAGGCGCGCGCGACGGAGCGGGCCCTCGCAGCGTCGCCGAAGGCCGAAAAAATGGCCTGCGAAAGCGGATCATCCCAGAAGCGCCATTCCGGGTGCCACTGGACGGCGAGCGCGAAGCCCGGCGCGCCTTCCACCCGTACGCCTTCGACCAGCCCGTCCGCCGAGGTCGCCTCGACGGCGAGGCCCTGCGCGAGCCGGTCGATCCCCTGACCGTGCAGGGAATTGACCAGGGCCGTCTCCCGTCCCGCCAGCCGGGCGAGAATGCCCCCCGGCGCAAGCGCCACGGCGTGGGCCGGCCCGTACTGCTCGTCGAGCGGACGCTCCTTGTCCTCGCGGTGATCGGCGAAGCCGGCCTCGTGCACGTGCTGGTGCAGCGTGCCGCCAAAGGCGACGTTGAGCTCCTGGAAGCCCCGGCAGACGCCGAGCAGCGGCACGCCGTGCGTGACGGCGGCACGGATGAGGCGCAGCGAGAGGTCGTCGCGGTGGGGATCCAGCAGCGTCCCGGGGCGCTGCAGGCTGCCGGCATAGTGCGACGGATCGACGTTGGAGGGGCTGCCGGGCAGGAACAGCCCGTCCACCAGCGCGAGGATCCTGTCGATGTCCGGGCGGGCCGGCGAGGGGGCGCCGTCGAGGCCGCTGATACGGCCGGGGATAACCAACGGCAGGGCGCCTGCTCCCCGCGCCACGGCGAAGAGGTACTTCTCCGTTACGGAATGGATCATCTGCCCGTTGAGGGGCTTGATGTCGGCGATGACGGCAATGACGGGATGGGCGAGGCTCATCTCCGGCCCTCAAAGGTAGTAGTCGAACTCGCGCGGCACGGGTTCGGCGAACATGTCGCCGAATTCCCCCAGCTTCAACTCGCGATAGAGCGCGGGGTAGCGCTGCGGAAAATAGCGCGAGAGGATCGGGGCCTCGGCGAACCGGTCCAGCGCCTCGAAGAAGTTGCGGGCGAGCGGCAGCGCGTCCCCGTCATGCGTTGCCCCTTTCGCCTCGGGCGTCGGCCGCAGCCGCCCGGCGACGCCGTGATGCATGCCGGCGAGGATGGCGGCGAGGGCGAGGTGCGGGCTCGCATCCGCGCCGGCCACGCGGTGCTCGACGCGCCGCGCCGGACCGTCGCCGAGCGGGATGCGGAAGGCGGCGAAACGGTTGTTGTGGCCCCAGCTGCCGCCGAGCGGCGCGAAGAGGCCGGGCTGGTAGCGGCGGAACGCGCTGAAATTCGGCGCGAAGATCGACAGGGCCTCCGGCAGCGTCGCCTGCAGGCCGGCAATGGCGGATTCGATCAGCTCCTGGCCGCCCTTGGCCGCGAATACATTGTCGCCGCTGCCGTCGGTCATGCTGACATGCACGTGCAGGCCGCTGCCCGGCTGGTCCATGTAGGGCTTGGCCATGAAGGTCGCGTCCTGGCCCCGCGCCCGCGCCACGCCTCGGATGATGCGCTTCAGCAGCACGGCATGGTCCGCCGCCAGCACGGGATCGGCGACGTGGTGGAGGTTAATCTCGAACTGGCCGAGGCCGTACTCGGCCACCGCCGTCGTGGCGGGAATGCCCTGCACCTGCGCGGCGTCGGCCACCTCGCGGACGAAGTCGGCATATTCCTCCACCTGCTCGACGCTGAGATTGGCCGGCGAACGCGGCGGCTCCCCCGTGCGCGTCAGCGGCGCCGGCCGGATCCCGCCCTCCTGCGTGCGCTTCCCGTCGATGAGGTAGAATTCTAGCTCGCAGGCGACCACGGGATGCAGCCCGTCGGCCCGCAGCCGCTGCGTGATGTCGGCGAGGATGGCCCGGGGGTCGAACCAGATCGGCTCGCCCGTCTCGGCGTTGCGCATGTCCAGCAGGCATTGCGCAGTCGGCATGGAGGCCCACGGGACGGGGGCGAGGGTTCCCGGGACCGGCCGCCCGAGCGCGTCGGGGTCCCCGTCGTCGCCGCCGATGCCGAAGGCGTTGCAGCCATGGCCGTGCACGTCGAGCACCGCGGCGCAGGAGGAGAAGGTGACGCCGGAGCGGAAGATCCGCTCGAGATCCGAGGCGGCCTCGCGCTTGCCGAGAGCCATGCCGTTCAGCCCGATCATGAAGGCATCGACGTAGCGGGTCTGGGGGTGGCGCGCGAGGAAGGCGCGCCACTCCTCGGCCGGGGTGGCGACGTTCATCGGAAGCTCCATGGCGAGGTGATGCCGGTCGGCATGATGGCTGGCTCCGTCACAGCCGGTCGCGCAAGGCGAACCAGGTCATGGCGAGCACCAGGGTGGGATGGCGGAGCCAGACGCCGCCGGGAAAACGGGGCGCTGGAAGGGCGGCGAAGACGTCGAAGCGCTCCTCGTCGCCGCAGATCGCCTCGGCCAGCAGCTTGCCCGCGAAGGTGGCGGTTCCCACGCCCTGCCCGGAATAGCCGCAGGCCGTGTAAAGGCCTGCCCGCAGGCGTCGCAGATAGGGCAGGCGCTTCAGGGTGACGGCGAGGGTGCCACCCCACGCGAAATCGATGCGGGCATCGGCCAGCTGCGGATAGATGCGCAGCATATGGGTGCGCACGAAGCTCTTCAGGTCGGGCGGAAACCCGCGCCCATAGCTCTCGCCGCCGCCAAACAGCATGCGGCCATCTGGCGAAAGCCGCCAGTAATGGACGACGAAGCGGCTGTCGGCGACCGCCTCCCAGCCCGGGATCAGCGCCTGGGCACGCTGGCCCAGCGGCTCGGTGGCCAGGATATAGTTGTGGATCGGCATCACCCGCGCCTCGGTGTCGGGCTCGAGGCCGCTGAGATAGCCGTTGCAGGCGAGGATGACGCTGGCGGCCCGGACGCTGCCGCGGGCCGTCCTGACCTCGCGCGCCGCCCCCTCGCCGATGGACAGGACGGCACTGTCCTCGAACAGCCTGGCACCGGACTCCTCGGCCGCGCGGGCAAGTCCAAGGGCATAGTTGAGGGGGTGCAGGTGCCCGGCCGTCGCATCTCGCATGCCGCCGAAATAGACCGGCGTGCCGATGGCGGCGGCGAGTTCGTCGCGGTCGAGGACGGAGAGGCCGCCCATGCCGTAGCGGTCCTGCAGGTGGCGAACCTCGTCCCGCATCTCCGGCACGTAGCGCTGCTTGTGCATGGCGTGGATCAGGCCGTCGCGCCAGTCGCAGTCGATGGCATGGCGCGCGATCAGGCCCTTCACGGTCGCCTTCGCTTCCTCGGCAAGGTGGAAGAGCTGGCGGGCGCGGGCCTGGCCGAACCAGGCTTCGAGCGTGGGCTGGTCCCGGCGCTGGCCTGAATGGAGCTGGCCGCCATTGCGGCCGGAGGCGCCCCAGCCCAGGCGGTTGGCCTCGAGCAGCACCACCGAGCGGCCGCGCTCCGCCAGGTGCAGAGCGGCGGAGAGGCCGGTGTACCCGCCGCCGACGATGCACACGTCGGCCGTGACGTCGCCTTCCAGCGAGGGACGGGGATGCGCGCCGCGCGCCGTGGCCGCGTACCAGGAGGGCGCATGGGCTTCGCCTCCCAGCCCTCCCGGGGCACCCGGCCAGTGCGGTTGCGCGGTCATCGCGGCATCAGTCCACGCGGCCGGTGCGCTTCAGCTCGGCCCAGGTGTCGTCGAGCGTCCTGCGGGCCAGCGCGACCAGCTGGTCGGCTTCCTCATGCGTGATGACCAGAGGCGGCGAGATGATCATGCTGTCGCGGACGGCGCGCATGATCAGGCCGTTGGCGAAGGAGATGTCGCGGCACAGGGTTCCGACCTGTCCGGTCGGGGTGAACTTCTGCGTCCGCGAGGGCTTGGCGGGCACCAGCTCCAGCGCACCGATGAGGCCCGTCATGCGGGCTTCGCCCACAAGCGGATGCTCGCCGAGCGCAAGCCAGCGGGCCTGCAGGTAAGGGCCGATGTCGCTGCGCACCCTGTCGACGATGCCTTCGTCCTCCAGGATGCGCAGGTTCTCCAGTGCGGCCGCGGCGCAGGTGGGGTGGCCGGAATAGGTGTAGCCGTGGAAGAACTCCTCGCCCTGGTCGACGACCACCGCGGCGACCCGGTCGGACACCATCACGCCGCCGATGGGCAGGTACCCGGACGACAGGCCCTTGGCGATCGGCATCAGGTCGGGCTGCAGGTCGTAGAGATCCGAGCCGAACCAGTGCCCCGTCCGCCCGAAGCCGCAGATCACCTCGTCTGCGACGAGCAGGATGCCATATTTGGCGCAGATGCGCTTGATCTCGGGCCAGTAGGTCTCGGGCGGGATGATGACGCCGCCGGCCCCCTGGATCGGCTCGGCGATGAAGGCGGCCACGGTCTCGGGGCCGAGTTCCTCGATCTTTGCCTCCAGCTGGCGCGCTGCCCACAGGCCGAACTCGGCCGGGCTCACGTCGCCGCCCTCGCCGAACCAGTAGGGCTGGGGGATGTGCACGATGCCGGGGATCGGAAGGCCGCCCTGGCCGTGCATCAGCGCCATGCCGCCGAGCGAGGCGCCGGCCATGGTGGAACCGTGATAGCCGTTCACCCGGCTGATGATGACGCTGCGCTGCGGCTCGCCCCGCAGGGCCCAGTAGTAGCGCACCATGCGCACGACGGTGTCGTTCGCCTCCGAGCCGGAGCCGCAGAAGAAGACGCGGCTCACACCCTCCGGCGCAAGGCCGGCGAGGCGTTCGGCCAGGCGGATCGCCGGGGCGTTGCTCGTCTTGAAGAATGAGTTGTAGTAGGCGAGTTCGCCCATCTGGGCGTGAACGGCCTCTGCGATCTCCGGTCGTCCATGGCCGATATTGGTGCACCAGAGACTGGCCATGCCGTCGAGGTAGCGGTTGCCCTCGGAGTCCCACAGCCAGACCCCCTGCCCTTTCACCATGACGCGGCTGCCTTCCCGGGCCAGCGAGCGGAAATCGGTGAAGGGATGCATGTAGTGCCGCGCATCGGCGGCACGCAGCTCGGAGGTCGGGTACAGGTTCGAGGCGGACATGGCGTAACCTCCGGGATCCACGGCGCCGGACGGCGCGGCGGCCGGCCGGACTTGTCGGGCTAGACGTTGAGCAGCAGGTACTCGCGTTCCCATGGGCTGATCACCCGCATGAACGTCTCGAACTCGGCCTGCTTGATGGCGCGATAGGTCGATACGAAGGAGCGGCCGAAGATGTCGGCGAGCTCCTCGCACTCCTCGAACAGCGCCACCGCCTCGAGCAGGCCGCGCGGCAGGCCGAAATCGAGCGTGTAGGCGGAGCCCTCGATCGGCTCGCTTGGCGTCGACTGCTCGATCATGCCGAGGTAGCCGCAGGCCAGAGAGGCCGCGATGGCCAGGTAGGGATTGGCGTCCGACGACGGCACGCGGTTCTCGATGCGGCGCGCCTCAGGCGAGGAATGCGGCACGCGAAGGCCGACCGTGCGGTTGTCATAGCCCCAGTGGACGTTGATCGGCGCCACCGAGCGGCGCATCAGCCGGCGGTAGGAGTTCACATAGGGAGCCAGGATGCACATCACGTGCGGCAGGTAGCGCTGCTGGCCCGCGATGAAGGCGAAGAATTCGGGCGTGGGCGCGCCGTCGGGACCGGAGAAGATGTTCCGGCCGGTCTCGATGTCAACGACGGACTGGTGGATGTGCATGGCCGAGCCGGGCTCGTTGGCGATCGGCTTGGCCATGAAGGTGGCGTACATGTCGTGCTGCAGCGCCGCCTCGCGAATGGTGCGCTTGAACAGGAACACCTGGTCGGCGAGCGCCAGCGGGTCGCCGTGACGGAGATTGATCTCCATCTGGGCGGCGCCCTCCTCGTGGATCAGCGTGTCGATTTCCAGGCCCTGGGCCTCGGAGAAATCGTAGATGTCGTCGAAGAGATCGTCGAACTCGTTCACCGCCGCCATGGAATAGGACTGGCGGCCCGTCTCGGGCCGGCCGGACCGGCCGACCGGCGGCTTCAGCGGGTAGTCGGGATCCTGGTTGCGCTCGACGAGGTAGAATTCGAGCTCCGGAGCGACGATCGCCTTCCAGCCCTTGTGGCGGTAAAGATCGATGATGCGGCGCAGCAGCTGGCGCGGTGCGAGATCAACCGGGCGGCGGTCGCGGTGGTAGGCGTCATGGATCACCTGCGCCGTCGGGTCCGATGCCCACGGCACCACGCACAGCGTCGAGTAGTCCGGCACTAGCATGATGTCGCCATCGGCCGGATCGAAGCTGAAACCGTCATCCTCTTCCGGATAGTCGCCGGTGATGGTCTGCAGGAAGATCGAGCCGGGCATCGACATGTCGGGCGCGTCGGCGAACTTTGCGACGGGCATCATCTTGCCCCGTGCGACGCCAGACATGTCGGGCACGATGCACTCGATGTCTTCCAGCCCGCGCGCCTCCAGCCATTCGGCGGCTTCGGCGACGTTCTTGACCCCGCGCGCGTCCTGCTTCTTGGCCGTCCGCTTCTTGCCCATGATGTGTGTCGCTCGTTCCGAATTGTGATCACATTTTGGCAGCCCGCGACAGAGGCGTCAACTCGGCCGCTCATTCCGTGCGCAGTTCCGCCTCTGGCGCCAGGGCAGAAGTGCCGATGATCCTCATGCCGTCCAGGATGTCGGCGCGGATTGCCTCCCGCAACTCTTGCTCATCGCGCGCCTCGATGGCGGCAACGGCGCGGACATGCTGGTCGTCGAGAATGGCCGTTCCGACACGGCCATAGACCGCGCGCATGAACGGTCCGAACTGGATCCAGAGGCTTTCCACCATGGGCAGGAGAACGCTCGAGGGGGCGGCCGTGTAGATCTCGAAATGGAAGCGCCGGTTTGCCGCCATGTAGCCCTCGACGTCGCCGTTCGCGAGCGCGGCCTCGATGTCGTCGTCGGCCATACGGATGCGCGCCACGCGAGTAGAATCGATATGAGACAACGCACGTCCGGCGAGCTCGGGCTCGAGCAGCGTACGCGCGCGCACCAGCTCGTCGAAGCGGTCGGCGGTCATCGGGGGGACGTAGACGCGCCGGTTGGCTCCCACGAACAGGCCGCCCTCGGCAGCCAGACGGCGGATGGCCTCGCGTACCGGCATGGGGGACACGTCGAGGCTTTCGGCAAGTCCCCGCAGTGTGACGCCCCGGCCCGGAACGATCCGCCCGCTGATGAGCGTATCGCGCAGAATGCGGTAAACCTGGTCGTGCTTGGGCCTGCCGGCGGGCGCATTCCCGGCTTTCGGCCGAGTCTCCCCCGAGCCAATCTCGGCCTTGGCAGCGGTCAGCTTTCTCGCCATTGTCGTGTCCGCGCTCTTTTCGCGTCCGGTTCATGTACGATTGACACTGCCGAACCGGTGTGATCACATTTTCATAGGATGGGGACCCGGGGCAAGCGGATTGCAGGGAAGGCCCGAAGCGGCGGCACGGACCGCCGCCGACCGGCGAGGCGCACCTGCTGGCATGCGTCTTGCCAATTTCGGGCAGCCTGCGCGCTCCGGCCGGGTCGACGGGAGATGAGGTGAAGACATGAAGCGTTTCTTGGCCGCGGCGGGCTTTGCCGCGGTCCTCGCAGCGGGCGTGATGCCTTCCGCGGCGCAGGACAAAGTCGTCAACGTCTACAACTGGTCGGACTATATCGATCCCAAGATCCTTGAGGATTTCACCAAGGAAACCGGGATCAAGGTCAAGTACGACGTCTTCGATTCCAACGACCTGCTCGAGACCAAGCTCCTGGCCGGCAAGACCGGCTACGATGTCGTCGTGCCCTCGGCGAACTTCCTCGGCCGCCAGATCCAGGCCGGTGTGTTCGAGAAGCTCGACAAGTCGAAGCTGCCGAACCTCGCCAACGTCTGGCCCGACATCTCCAAGCGTCTCGAGACCTATGATCCCGGCAACCAGTATGCCGTGAACTACATGTGGGGCACCACCGGCATCGGCTACAACGTCGCCAAGGTGAAGGAGCGCCTCGGCGACGTACCGCTCGACAGCTGGAAGATCCTGATGGATCCCGAGACGGTCGCCAAGCTCAAGGACTGCGGCGTCATGATGCTCGACGCCAGCGACGAGGTGATCCCGGCCGTCCTCATCTATCTCGGGCTCGACCCCACCTCGACGAAGTCGGAAGACCTCAAGGCGGCGGTGGAGCACTTCAAGAAGGTGCGGCCCAACATCCGCAAGTTCCACTCCTCCGAGTACATCAACGCTCTCGCCAACGGCGAGGTTTGCGCCGTGCTCGGCTGGTCGGGTGACATCAAGCAGGCTGCCGCCCGTGCCGAGGAGAAGAACAAGACCGTCAAGGATCCGAAGAAGCAGGTCGAGATCAGCTACATCATCCCGAAGGAAGGGGCGATGCTGTTTTTCGACAACTTCGCGATCCCGAAGGACGTGGAGCACCCGGACGAGGCGCTGGCCTTTATCAACTACATGATGAAGCCGGAAGTGGCGGCCGCGGCCTCCAACTACATCCAGTATCCGAACGGCAACCTCGCGTCGCAAAAGTTCGTCGACCCCGCCATCCTGAACAACAAGAGCATCTACCCGCCCGCCGACGTGATGGCGAAGCTGAAATCCTACCCGCAGCGCAGCCAGAAGGAGCAGCGCGAGCTGACCAGCGCCTGGCGGGACATGAAGCGCAAATCCTAAGCCCATCGGGCCCGGCGGCATCCGCCGGGCCCTTTTTTTGAGCCAAGCGCCCGGGATCATCATGGCGACGAAGTCACTCGGACCCATCCGCCGCAAGTTCGCCCCGTGGGAGGATCCCGCGGCGAAACCGCTGATCGAGTTCCGCAACGTGGTGAAGCGCTTCGGCGACTTCACGGCCCTCGCGGGCGTCAGCCTCGGCATCTACGAGCGCGAGTTCTTCGCCCTCCTGGGCCCGTCCGGCTGTGGCAAGACCACGTTGATGCGCATGCTCGCGGGCTTCGAGCAACCGACCGAGGGCCAGGTGCTCCTGGGGGGTGTCGAACTCACGGGGATGCCGCCGCACAAGCGTCCCGTGAACATGATGTTCCAGTCCTACGCGCTCTTCCCGCACATGACGGTCGAGAAGAACATCGCCTTCGGGCTGGAAATGGACGGTCTGCCGAAAGGCGAGATCGAGAGCCGCGTCCAGGAGATGCTGCGCATGGTCAAGCTGGAGAGCTTCGCCAAGCGCAAGCCCAACCAGCTCTCGGGCGGCCAGCGGCAGCGCGTTGCGCTCGCCCGTTCGCTTGCCAAGAAGCCCAAGGTGCTGCTGCTCGACGAACCGCTCGGCGCCCTCGACAAGAAGCTGCGCGAGGAAACGCAGTTCGAGCTCATCGACCTGCAGATGAACCTCGGCATCACCTTCCTCATCGTCACCCACGACCAGGAAGAGGCGATGACGCTGGCCGACCGCATTGCGGTGATGGACCAGGGCCGTCTCGTCCAGGTCGCGCCGCCGAGCGTCATCTACGAGCAGCCGGCGAGCCGCTACGTCGCCGACTTCATCGGTGACATCAACATCCTCGAAGGCGCCGTGACGGGCGGCGGCCGCCCGGGCCTGATCCGGCTGGACGGCTGCCACACCGGCAACCCGGTCGAGGTGGAAACCGATGTCGAGGCCCCCGCCGGCGGCAAGGCGTGGTTCGCCGTGCGGCCGGAGAAGGTGCGCATCAGCCTCGATGCGCCCGCTGCCGGAGCAGTCAACACCGCGCAGGGCGAGGTCTGGGACATCGGCTATATCGGCGACGTCTCGATCTACCACGTGCGGCTCGCGGGCGGCGCGACGGTCCGCGCCACGGTCGCCAACACGCAACGCCTCGTCGAACGTCCGATCAGCTGGGAGGACAAGGTGTGGCTCAGCTGGACGCCGGATGCCGGCATCCTGCTGACGCGCTGAGGGGGCAGCGATGAAAAAGCCGGGGCGCAACTGGGGCCGGTTCTGGGTCACCGCCATCCCCTATGCGTGGATGCTGGCCTTCTTCCTCGTGCCGTTCATCATCGTCCTGAAGATCAGCTTCTCGGCCTCCGAAATCGCCCAGCCACCCTATGTTCCGGCGCTCGACTGGGCAGACGGCCTGTCCGGCTGGTGGGAAAAGCTGCAGAGCCTGAGCTTCGACAATTACCAGCGCCTGGTCGAAGACAGCATCTATATTCGCTCCTATCTCTCCAGCATCGTCATCGCGGCGGTCTCGACGTTCCTGATGCTGCTGATCGGCTATCCGCTGGCATACGGCATGGCGAGGGCACCGCGCACCTGGCGCACGACGCTGCTGATGCTGGTGATCCTGCCGTTCTGGACCAGCTTCCTGATCCGCGTCTACGCCTGGATCGGCATCCTCTCGGAAGAGGGCCTGCTCAACACGGCGCTGCTCTGGCTCGGCGTCATCGACCAGCCGCTGGTCATCCTCCAGACCGACGTCGCGGTCTATATCGGCATCGTCTATTCCTACCTGCCCTTCATGGTGCTGCCGCTCTACTCCACGCTGGAGAAGATGGACGACACGCTGCTCGAGGCAGCGCAGGACCTGGGGTGCACGCCGTTCCAGGCCTTCTGGCGCATCACCTTCCCGATCTCGCTCCCGGGCGTGCTCGCCGGCTGCTTCCTCGTCTTCATCCCGGCCATCGGCGAGTTCGTCATCCCCGACCTGCTGGGCGGGTCGGACACGGTGATGATCGGCAAGACGCTGTGGGAGGAGTTCTTCAACAACCGCGACTGGCCGGCCGCGTCGGCCGTCGCCATCGTGCTGCTGGCGGTCATCGTCATCCCGATCGTCATTTTCCAGAACAACCAGGCCAAGCTGCAGGAGGGCGGGCGATGAAGCGCTTCTCCTGGTTCAACGCGGTATCGCTGACCCTCGGCTTCGCTTTCCTCTACATCCCCATCCTGATCCTCATCCTCTACTCCTTCAACGCCGGGCGCAGCGTCGCCGTGTGGGGCGGCTGGTCGACGAAGTGGTACGGCGAAGTCTTCCGCAACCAGCAGCTGCTGGACGCAGCCTGGGTGACGCTGAAGCTCGCCTTCATCTCGGCAAGCGCGTCGACCGTTCTCGGCACGCTGGCAGCGCTGGCGCTCTCGCGCTACGGCCGCTTCACCGGCCGCTCGCTGTTCTCCGGCATGGTCTACGCGCCCCTCGTCATGCCCGAGGTGATCACCGGCCTGTCCCTGCTTCTGCTCTTCGTCGCCATCGGCTTCGACCGCGGCTTCTGGACGATCACGCTCGCCCACATCACCTTCACGCTCTGCTTCGTGGCGGTGGTGGTGCAGTCGCGCCTCGTCACCTTCGACAGGAGCCTGGAGGAAGCGGCCATGGACCTCGGCTGCCCGCCGGCCAAGACGTTCTTCCGCATCACCCTGCCGCTGATCATGCCGGCCATTGTGTCGGGCTGGATGCTGGCCTTCACGCTGTCGCTCGACGACCTCGTCATCGCCAGCTTCACGACAGGCCCGGGGGCGACGACCCTGCCGATGCGCATCTACTCGGACGTGCGGCTCGGCGTGAAACCCGAGATCAACGCCATCTGCACGCTGATGATCCTCGTCGTGACGGTGATCGTCATCATCGCCTCGGTAGTCACCAAGCGGCAGGAGGCCGAGCGCGAGCGGGCCGAAAGACTGGCCAACGCCGCTCCGTAGATCGTCACTGCGGGGAGCGTCGGCGCTCAGGTCCTACGCGACGCGCACCCGGATCGCGCCCAATCCCTCGATGGAGACCTCCATCGTCTGGCCACGCTCCACCGCGCCGACACCCTCCGGCGTGCCGGAGAAGATCACGTCGCCCGCCTCCAGCCGGTAGAAGCGCGACAGGATCGCGATCTGCTCCGGCACGGACCAGATCATCTGGGCGAGGTCGGCGTCCTGCCGGACGGCGCCGTCTACGGCGAGCCGGAGACGGCCCGCTGAGGGATGGCTGACCGCGGCTGCCGGATGGATGAGCCCTACAGGGCCCGACAGATCGGCCGACTTGGCGATCTCCCAGGGCCGTCGCAGCGCCTTGGCCTCGTCCTGGAGATCGCGGCGGGTCATGTCGAGCCCGACGGCATAGCCGAAGACATGCTCCAGCGCGTCAGCCTCGGGAATGTTGGTTCCCCCCTTGCCCAGCGCCACCACCATCTCGGCCTCAAAATGGTAGTTGGCCGTGCCCGGCGGATACGGATGCTCCCCCACAGTGCCGTCCGGGATGGGCTGAAGCGCGTCGGCGGGCTTCATGAAGAAGAAGGGAGGTTCGCGATCGGGGTTGCCGCCCATCTCACGGGCATGGGCGGCGTAGTTGCGGCCGATGCAGTAGACGCGGCGGACCGGGAAGAGCCGGTCTGTCCCGGCCACGGGCAGGGCGGCACGCGGCGCGGGCTCAAACACGTATGAGGTCATGGAGCGGGTCCCGGAGGCGTTTGCGTCCGACGGTGCCGGGCCGGTGGCGCGGACGCGGCGGGCTCTGCTAGAAGGACGCCTACCATAAGGCGCGGGCGCGCTGAGACAACCCGCGGAAGGGACGGCGATGGACGACAGGAACACGGCCGGCAACGCGGCCGGGGAGAACGGCCTGCTCGAAGGCCGCAGCATGCGCAAGCTCAACCCGGTGCTCAGGCTGGCGCTCGAGGTGGGGCCGCTCGTCGTATTCTTCATCGGCAACCAGCGCGCCGACATTTTTTGGGCGACCGGCCTCTTCATGGCCGCTGTGCTCGTGGCGCTCGTCGTGTCCTACGTGCTGACCCGGCATCTGCCGGTAATGCCGCTGGTCTCGGCCGTCGTGGTGCTCATCTTCGGCGGCCTGACGCTGTGGCTGCACGACGACACCTTCATCAAGCTCAAGCCCACTATCGTGAACACGCTGTTCGGCGCGGTGCTGCTGGGCGGGCTGGCCTTCGGCAAGCCGCTCCTGCCCGTCGTGCTCGACACGGTGTTCCAGCTCGACGAGATAGGCTGGAAGAGGCTCACCTTCCGCTGGGGGGTCTTCTTCCTCTTCCTCGCCGTCGTCAACGAGGTCGTCTGGCGCACGCAGACGCAGGACTTCTGGGTGAACTTCAAGGTCTTCGGCATCATGCCGATCACGCTGGTCTTCGCCCTCGCCCAGACGCCGCTGATCCTGCGGCACGAGATCAAGGACGAGGGCGCGTAGGAGAGGCCTGTCACTGCGAAACCTAGGTGAACGGGCTCGGGTCGCTTTGCTCGGGCTGCAGTGACGAAACGGCGAGCGGCCTGCGCTACCCGCCTTTTTTCGCCGCCGCGGCGATGGCATCGCGGAACGGACCGGAGGTGATGGCCTGCGCCGTGAGCGGGCCGACATGCTTGTAGGCGATGGTGCCGTCGGGCGCGATCACGAAGGTCTCCGGCACGCCGTAGACGCCCCAGTCGATGGCCGCGCGCCCGTTGACGTCTGCGCCCACGGCGGCGAAGGGGTTGCCGAGCGCACCGAGGAACCGCCGGGCATTGTCGGGCTGGTCCTTGTAGTTGATGCCCACAAGCGTGACCGAGGGGTCCTTCGACAGTTCGAGCAGCACCGGGTGCTCTTCCCGGCAGGGCGCGCACCAGGATGCCCAGACGTTGACGAGGGTCACGCGGCCCTTGAGTGCGTCGGTCGAGAGGCCGGGAACCGGCTTGCCGTCCTTTGCCAGGTTCTCGAGCGGCGGCAGCGCGAAGGCCGGAGCCGGCTTGCCGATGAGGGCTGAGGGCAGGCGCTGCGGATCGCCGGAGAAGAGGCGCGCCAGGAACAGCGCCGCGAGCAGCGCGAAGATGGCCAGCGGCACCAGGACGAAGAGGCGCCGGCGCGGCGCGGCGGGAGCGTCGTCCAGAGGGCCCGATGCATGCTCCGGAGCGCTCATCGCGGCCTACTCCTGCCCGCGGCCGCCGGAGCGGCGGCGGAGCCCGGACTGCTCCAGCCGAGCGAGCGCCTGCAGCTGGGCCCGGTGGTCGAGCATGGACCGCCCTATCAGCCCCGCCACGAGCACCGCGGCGAAGGCATAGGCGGCGAGGATGAAGCCGGTATGCGGGTCGCCGGTCATGCCTTGGCCTCCGAGCCGAACTGCGGCTCCTCGCGCTGCGCGGCGACGAGGCCGAGCGCACGGACGCGGCGGCGGAGGATCTCGTTCCGCATCCCGGCGAGATGGAGTGCCAGGAACAGGAACGTGGCTCCCACCGCCATGATGACGAGGGGCCACAGCATCGAGGGGTCGATGGTCGGGCCGCCTAGGCGGATCACGCTGGCGGGCTGGTGCAGCGTGTTCCACCAGTCCACCGAGAACTTCACGATCGGAATGTTGACGAAGCCGACCAGCGTCAGCACGGCGACGGACCGCCCGGCCCGCGTCGGATCCTCGATGGCGTTCCAGAGCGCGATGACGCCGCAATACATCAGGAAGAGCACGAGCACGGAGGTGAGCCTCGCGTCCCACACCCACCATGTACCCCACATCGGCTTGCCCCAGAGCGAACCGGTGACGAGACACAAGAGCGTGAAGGCGGCGCCGAGCGGCGCGGCTGCCTTGGCCGAGACGTCGGCGAGAGGATGGCGCCAGACCAGCGTACCGATGCCCGACAGGGCCATCAACGTGTAGCAGGCCATGGAGAGCCAGGCCGCAGGCACGTGGATGTACATGATGCGCACCGTGGCGCCCTGCTGGTAATCCTCCGGCGAGACGAAGAACACCATGTAGAGCCCGGCCGCGATCAGCACGGCGGCGATCACCCCGAAAACAGGGATCAGAAAGCGGGCGAGGCCGAGAAAACGCGTCGGGTTGGCAAAACGCAGCATGCGCCTCTTCTAGCGGCAGCTTCGGGCCGGGGCAATGCGACGAAGTCTTCGAAACCGCGGGGGCGCGTGCACGGGCGAAGGCGCGCGCCCATGCGGCCAATGCGGCGCTTCCCGTTAACCAAGCGTTATGGTTGCATTCGACCTCATGGCGCTCTCCGCTAGGATCGACCTCAAGAGAAATGGGAGCCGGAGCGTGGCGTATCGGCGCCGGAACAGCCCATCATGGATCTCGACCCTTGCCGTCCTGGGGGGCCTCCTGCTCGCGGGGCTCTGGCCGTCTTGCGTGCTCGCTGCGTATGAGCGGGTTGTATTCGACGGCTTCCCAGGCGGCGTTGTCGTGGTCCGCACCTCCGAGCGGCGCCTCTATCTGTCGCTCGGCGACGGCACGGCCCTCCGCTATCCCGTCGGCGTCGGCCGGCAGGGAAAACAGTGGAGCGGGCGCGCCCGCATCGAGGGCAAGCATGTCGAGCCCGCCTGGGCTCCCCCGGACGACGTGCGCCGCGACAATCCCAGCCTGCCCGACGTGATCCCGCCCGGCCCCAACAACCCGATGGGTGCACGCGCTCTCACGCTCGATCGCGGCGACTATGCCATTCACGGCACCACGAAGAAGATGCGCGCCAGTGTCGGGACCTACGCATCCTATGGCTGCATCCGCATGCTCAACGAGGATGTGATCGACCTCTTCGACCGCGTGCAGGTCGGCACGTCCGTCATCGTCGAGCCCTGAGCGTCCCAGGACGTTGGCCCAAACCCAAGGCTTCGCTAGCATGACACGCATGCGCCGAATCGTGCCCGCCGCGACCCTGTTCGCCCTGCTCTGCTCCGCGCCCGCTTTGGCGCAGGCGAACTTCCCCTCTTGCCTCGCCGGGCTGCGTGCCGACATGGCGGCGAAGGGGGTCTCGACGGCGACGTTCGACGCCGCCATGCAGGGTGTCCAGCCCGACATGAAGGTGATCGAGCTGATGAACTCCCAGCCGGAGTTCAAGACGCCGATCTGGGACTACATGGCCGGCCTCGTCGACGAGGAACGCGTCGCCGACGGGCGGGCGGCGATGCGGAAATACGCTAACGCCCTGTCGGCGGCCGAAAGCCGCTACGGCGTCGACCGCACCACGATCGTCGCCGTGTGGGGCGTGGAATCCAATTACGGCCAGGCCATTGGCGACCGGCCGCTGGTGCAGTCGCTCGCGACCCTGTCGTGCTATGCGGGACGGCGAGAGGCCTACTTCAAGGGCGAGCTCGCCGCGACCCTGAAGATCCTGCAGGCCGGCGACGTCGACCCCTCCCACCTCACGGGATCCTGGGCCGGCGCCTTCGGCCACACGCAGTTCATGCCCTCAACTTTCCTGCGCCTCGCAGTCGACCTCGACGGCGACGGACGCCGGGACGTGGTCGACTCCATCCCCGACGCGCTGGGGTCCACGGCCAACTACCTGCGCAAGGCGGGCTGGGTGACGGGCGCAACCTGGGGCTTCGAGGTAAAGCTGCCTCCGGGCTTCGACACGCGCACCGCCGGGCGCAAGAACAAGAAGCCCTTTTCCAGCTGGGCAGGGCAGGGCGTCCGCCGCGTAGACGGCCGGGCGCTCCCCGGCGACGGGTCGGCCGGATTGCTGCTCCCGGCCGGCGGAGACGGACCGGCCTTCCTCGTGACGCGTAACTTCGACGCCATCTACGCCTACAACGCCGCCGAGAGTTATGCGCTCGCGATCGCGCACCTTTCGGACCGCCTGCGCGGCGGCGGACCGATCGTGACGCCGTGGCCGACCGATGATCCCGGACTGTCCAGGGCCGAGAAGCGGGAGCTGCAGGAGCTGCTCGCCCGGCGCGGCTTCGATGTCGGCGTCCCCGACGGCGCGATCGGCGCCAAGACCAGGGCTGCCGTCGCCCAGATCCAGTCGTCCATCGGCCTCACGCCGAACGGCCGGCCCTCCGCGAAGGTGCTGGAGGCGCTGCGCACCGGGCGGTGAGGCCCGAACCGGCTCTCCCGCCCCATCTTTGCAAGGGGCGTCGCGACGAAGCGATCAAACGAAGTGGCTGCGACCCTCTATTCCGCCGGCTTGCGCCGCCCGAAGTCCGGCTCTGCCGTCTCCTGGCCGGAATCGATGATGCCGCGGCGGATGGCGCGGGTGCGCGTGAACAGGTTGAACAACGTCTCGCCGTCGCCCCAGCGGATGGCGCGCTGCAGGGCCGTCAGGTCCTCGCTGAAGCGGCCCAGCATCTCCAGCACCGCGTCCTTGTTGTTGAGGAACACGTCCCGCCACATGGTGGGGTCGGAGGCGGCGATGCGGGTGAAGTCGCGAAAGCCGCCGGCGGAGAACTTGATCACCTCCGACTGCGTCACCTCCTCGAGGTCCGCCGCCGTGCCGACGATGTTGTAGGCGATGAGGTGCGGGACGTGGCTGGTGATGGCCAGCACGAGGTCGTGATGCGTCGGCGTCATCACCTCGACGTTCGATCCCGCCGCTTCCCAGAAGGCGCGGACCCGCTCGGTCGCCTCCTCCGGCGTGCCGTCCGGCGGCGTCAGGATGGCCCAGCGGTTCACGAACAGCGTGGCAAAGCCGGCATCGGGGCCGGAATGCTCCGTGCCCGCCACGGGATGGCCCGGGACGAGCGCGACGCCGGCGGGAAGATGCGGCTGCACCTGCGCCACCACGGCCCCCTTCACCGAGCCGACGTCGGATACAATGGAGCCCGGCTTCAGCACCGGCCCGACCCGCGCGGCGACGGCGCCGCAGGCCCCGACGGGGACGCAGAGCACGACGAGGTCGGCACCCTCGGCAGCAGAGGCGGCGTCGATATGGACCTCGTCCGCGATCTCCAGCGCGCGGACGCGGGCGCAGACCTCCGGCGAGGCGTCGGTGGCCACGAGCGTCCAGGCTACGCCCTTGCGCCGGGCCATGCGCGCCAGGGACGAGCCGATGAGGCCCATCCCGACGATGACGACGCGCTCGAACAGGGGCTCCGCGAGGCGCGGGCCGAGACCGTCAGGCACGGGCCTTCTCCCCGGCGAAATCGGCGAGCGCCGCGACGACGAGGCGGTTCGCCTCCTCCTCGCCCACCGTCAGGCGCAGCGCGCGCGGCAGGCCATAGGCACCGACGCCACGCAGCACGAGACCGCGCGCGGTCAGGAAGGCATCGGCGTCCTTCGCCGTGCGGCCGGGCGTGTCGGGGAAGTGGATCAGCAGGAAGTTGCCGACGCTTGGCGTCACCTTCAGCCCCAGCCGCTCGATCTCCACGGTGAGCCAGGCGAGCCAGCGCTCGTTGTGGGCGATGGCGGCCGCCGTGTGCGGCTCGTCGGCGATGGCCGCGATGCCCGCCTCCATGGCCGGCCCCGAGACGTTGAAGGGCCCCCTGATGCGGTTCAGCGCGTCGGCGACGTGGGCCGGAGCATAGCACCAGCCGAGCCTTAGCAGCGCGAGCCCGTAGATCTTCGAGAAGGTGCGCGTCATCACGACGTTGTCGCAGGTCGAGACCAGCTCCAGGCCTGACGAGTAGTCGTTGCGCCGCACATACTCGGCATAGGCGGCGTCGAGCACCAGCAGCACATGCGGAGGCAGGCCCGCATGGAGGCGCTTCACCTCCTCGAACGGGATATAGGTGCCCGTCGGATTGTTGGGATTGGCCAGGAAAACGATCTTCGTGCGCGGCGTGACGCGGGCCAGCAGGGCGTCGACATCGGCCGTCAGATCAGTCTCCGGCGCCACGACCGGCGTGCCCCCGGCGGCCAGGATAGCGAGCTTGTAGACCAGGAAGCCGTGCTCGCTGAACAGGCCCTCGTCCCCGGGCCCGACATAGGCGTTGGTCAGCAAGGACAGGATCTCGTCCGACCCGGCACCGCAGACGATGCGGGCGGGATCGAGCCCGAACTTGCCCGCGATCGCCTCGCGCAGCCGGGCCGAGGATCCTTCGGGATAAAGGGCCAGCTTTTCCGCCGCCCCCCTGTACGCCTTCACCGCCTCCGGAGAAGGGCCGAGCGGCGTCTCGTTGGACGAAAGCTTGTGCACCTTGGCGACGCCCGGCGCGGCGCTCTTGCCCGGCACGTAGGGCTCGATGGCGAGCACGCCGGGGCGGGGAACGGGGCGGGTCGGGGCAGCGGCGGTCATGATCTCGGGTCCGGCCTTGAGAGGAACTCACGCATCGAGCTTGAAGCGGGCGGCATGGCTGCCGATCTCGCGCAGGTCGAAGACGCCCACGCCGAGCCCGGCCATCGCCCCGGTGATCGAGTCGGCGCCGGCATCGCCGGGCGCCGAGACCAGGAGCTCGAGCCCGGCATCGTCTCCCGCGCTGTGCTCGACGCGCGCGCCGATGGCGGCGAGTGCGGGCTGCAGCCCCTCGCGCCAGCGCTCGACGCCCAGCGCGTAGAGCACGACCTCGCGCACGGCCGCGTCGGCGATGGGCTTGGAGACGACGTAGACCGGCGTGCCCGCCGGATGAGACGGCCGCTCGACGAAGGGAAGCCGGGCGATGATCTTCGGCCGGCCCTCGCCGGCCAGCGCCGTCCACCACGCGCCGGCGGCACGGCCGGGCTCGGCACGGAACACGCCAAGGTCGCCGGCCGAACCCGCCACGGCGTCGATCACCGCGCCGGCGCTGTCGTGCGGCACGTAGGGGACGGTGAAGCCGAAATGAAAGCGCGTCGTGTCGCGAATGGGTGCGTCGCCGCCGGAGATGTCGGCGTGCACGCGGTAGGGCGCCTGCACATAGGTGAAGGTGGAGATGATGACGCGCCAGATGCTCTCGGCGGTATCGAAGGGCAGCAGGCCATTATGGCGCGCGGCAAGGCGGCGCATCATGTCGGCCTCGCGGCCCGGGCGGAAAGCCGAGCCGGAATCCTGCGTCTTCTTGACCGTGATGAGCGTGTCGATGATCTCGCCGCGCTGCATCAGCAGGCGGTGCATCTCCTCGTCGATGCGGTCGATCTCGCGGCGCAGATCCGCGAGTGTCGGTATGGGAGCGTCGCCGGCCATGGCCATCCCGTCATGAACGGCGCCTTCATAGGCCGGGACGGGGCGGATGGCAAAGGGTTGGCGAGGCAACGCGGGCCAAGCGACGATCCCTCACCCCTGCCCCTCTCCCGAATCGGGAGAGGGGTTCCCCGCAGGCTTCATCTCACGCAAGCGCTTCCTTCTCCCATGTTGGGAGAGGGGCAGGGGTGAGGGATTTTTCGCTTACTCATTCTCCCGCTTCACCAGCTTCCCCTCCTCGGCCTTGTAGAAATACTGCGAGCAGACCAGCCAGCCCTTGATGGCCCGAAGCGGCAGGGCGCAGAGGATGACGGCCAGCGGCAGCGACGTGACGAAGTGGACCCAGAAGGGCGGGCTGTAGGCCGAGTCGAGCCACAGCGCGAAGCCGACGGCGGGGAAGGCCATGATGGTCATGGCGAAGAAGGCCGGCCCGTCGGCCGGGTCGGCAAAGGAATAGTCGAGCCCGCAAGCCTCGCAGCGCGGGGCGAGCGTGAGGAACCCGTTGAACAGGCGCCCCTTGCCGCAGCGCGGGCAGCGGCCCTTGATCCCCGTCTCGATGGGCGACAGGCGGGGCCAGGCGCGCTGGCCTTGCGGGAGAACGGGCTCGGTCATCGATGCTCCTCGGCGATACGGACCAACCCGGGGGAGACGCCGGGGTTCACTGTGGCGACGCTTCTGTCTGATGCCGGCACAGGCGCGCCACCTCGACCATCGCCGCGAGCCCGACCAGACCCAGCGCCGCCATGACGGACAGCGCGATGGTGGGCCCGGTCACGTCGATGAGCCAGGCCAGCGCGAAGGGGGCGGCGGCGCTGAGCACGAGCCGCACGGCGGCCAGCCGGCCCAGCCGCTCGCCATAGCCGTAGCGGCCGAACAGCGCGAGCGGCAGCGTGCCCTGGACGATGCTCTTCAGGCCCGAGCCGAAGCCCAGGATCACAGCGAAGACCGCAGCGCCGGCCACGGACGGCGCGGTGAGCAGCAGCACCGCAGCCGCGACCGGGAATAGCGCGATGCAGACGAGCGTCGCCACGATGGGGTGGCGATCCTGCCCCGCCAGCATGGTGCCGAAGCGGATGAAGACCTGGCTCGGCCCGAACAGGGCGGAGACGAGCACGGCCGATCCCCCCATGCCCAGCGCGCCGAGGAGCGGCACCATCTGCGCCAGGATGGCTGACATCATGATCCCGCCCAGAGAGAAGCCGGCCGCGATGAGCACCATGGCGCGGCGCTGGAGATGCGCGGGCAAAGGCCGCTCGGGAGCATGGGCCGGGCCGGCGTGGGCAACGCCTCCTCCGGCAGGCGGTGCCGTCCGCGCCGCCCTGACGGCTCGCGCCAGAACGAGATGGGCGGGCAGGCACACGAGGAGGTTCGCGGCGGCGAACAGCACCAGCACCGTCCGCCAGTCGAGCGCCCGGTGCAGCCAGTCCGTAAGCGGCCAGAACAGCGTCGAGGCGAAGCCCGCGATCAGCGTGAGATGGGTGATCGAACGCCCGGCCTGCGGCCCGGTGATCTGGGTCAGCGTCGCGAATGCCGTGTCGTAGAGGACCAGCGTGCCCGCGAGCTGGATGAGGACGACCCCGGTCACGAAGGTCACCGGACCCGTCGAGAAGGCGACGACCAGAAGTGCCGCGGCGGCGAAGGCCGACCCGGCCGCCATCACCACACCGCCGCCCCTGCGATCGACCATCCGGCCGACATGGCGGGAGACGAGCCCGCCCGCCAGCAGGGCGAGCGAGAACGCCGCATAGGCCGAGGACACCTGCCAGCCGATCGTGCGGGCCATGTCGCCGGCCAGGAGCGCGAAGCTGTAGTAGAGCGTGCCGTATCCGACGATCTGGGTGAGCCCGAGCAGCCATACGGCGGTACCCCGGCGTGCGGCCACCGCTCGGTCCAGCCCCGCCTCCGCCGCAACCATCAGGCACCCGCCTCCGGCCCCGCCGGAGCATCGCCGGCGGGCCGGCCCGGGGTCGAGGCGGATTGCGCGGCCATGCGCTCCCATGGACCGCGCCGCGGCGCGACGTCAAGCCGCCACTGCCGCCCGGCCCGGCATGGGACAGGCGCGAGAACCACCGAGCAAGCCGGACCGCCGCCGTGCTATGCATCGCGGCCCGCCCGTCCGAATCCCTGGTCGCCCCACATGCTCCGCCGCAACCTGCTGGGTGTCGTCTCGCTGTGCGCGGGCGTGCTGATCTTTTCGCTGCAGGACGCGATCATCAAGGAGATCAGCGGCGCGCATGCGGTGACCCTTGCGGTGGCCATTCGCGGGGTTGTGGCCATCCCCATCCTGCTCGCCCTGGTGCACTGGGAGGCGGGGCTGGGGGCGCTGCGCTCCAGGCGGTTCTGGCCGCTGACGGCGCGCGCAGCCGTGCTCTTCGTCTCCTACACCGCCTACTACATGGCTTTCCCCGCGCTGCCGCTCGCCGATGCCGTGGCGCTCTATTTCACCGTGCCGCTCTTCATCACGGCGATGGCCGGCCCGTTCCTCGGCGAGGTCGTCGGCGCGCGTGCCTGGATCGCCGTGGCGGCGGGCTTTGCGGGCGTGCTCATCATGCTGCAGCCGGGCAGCGCCGTCTTCGAGCCGGCGGCGCTCCTGTCGCTTCTCTCGGCCTTCATGTACGCGTCGTCGATGCTGATGGCGCGCAGGCTGGGGACGCAGGAGCGGGCCTCGGTCATGGCGTTCTACCAGAACTGGGTCTACGTCGTCGGTGCCTGCGGGACGGCGCTGGTGGTTCATCTGCTCGGCATCCATCATGCCTCGCACCCCAGCCTGGCCTTCCTCGTCCGCGAATGGGACATGCCCTCCTGGCGCGACCTGATGCTGATGGGCACCTGCGGCGTCATCGCCGCAATCGCCATGACGCTGCTCACCCATGCCTACCGCGTGGGCGAGGCCTCCGTCGTCGGATCCTTCGAGTACACCGGCATCCTCTGGGCGCCGCTGTGGGGCTTCCTCTTCTTCGGCGAGGTGCCGCGCTGGACCACCTTCCTCGGCGGCGCGCTCATCGTCGGCGCCGGCCTCGTGGCACTGCGCGGCACGCGAAGCGGGCAGCCCGCCTGAGGCTCAGTCCAGCCCGGCAATAGCCCGGGCGAAGTCGCGGGCCTCGAAGGGCTCCAAATCCTCGACCCCCTCGCCGACGCCGATGAAGTGAACAGGCAGGCCGAACTTCGCGGCGATGGCGACGAGGATGCCGCCGCGCGCGGTGCCGTCGAGCTTGGTCATCACGAGGCCGGTGACGCCCGCCACCTTGCGGAAGATCTCCACCTGCGACAGCGCGTTCTGGCCGACGGTGGCATCGAGCACCAGCAGCACGGCATGCGGCGCGGCCTGGTCGACCTTGCGCATCACGCGCACGATCTTCTCGAGCTCCGCCATCAGCTCGGTGCGGTTCTGCAGCCGCCCGGCCGTATCGACGATGAGCACGTCGGTGCCGTCCTCCTGCGCCGCCTTGATCGCGTCGAACGCAAGTCCAGACGCGTCCGACCCCTGCGGGCGGGCCGCGACCGGAGCCCCCGTGCGCTCGCCCCAGACCCGCAGCTGCTCGATCGCGGCGGCGCGGAACGTGTCGCCCGCCGCCAGCATGACGCTGCGGCCCTCGGCGCGGAGCTTGGCGGTGAGCTTGCCGATGGTCGTCGTCTTGCCCGAACCGTTGACGCCGACCATGAGGATGACGAAGGGCTTGGCGGAAGCCTCCACCACGAGCGGCTTCGCCACGGGCGCCAGGGTTTTCTCCACTTCGGCGGCGAGGATCTCCTTCACCTCCTCGGGCGCGATGTCCTTGCCGTAGCGCCCCTTCCCCACCGCCTCGACGATGCGCGTGGAGACCTCGACGCCCAAATCGGCCTGCACCAGCACGTCCTCGAGCTCGTCCAGCGTGTCCTGGTCGAGCCGGCGCTTGGTGAAGATGTCGGTGATGCCCGTGCCGATCGCCGAGGACGAGCGGGAGAGCCCCTCGCGCAGGCGCTGCCACCAGGATTTGCGCGGCGCCTCGGGCGCGGGCGCGGCGGCCAGGACCTCGGCCGGCGCCGGCCTTTCCGGCTCGCGGCCGAAGAAGCGTGAGAGGAAGCCGGGCTTTCGGGTGTCGTCGCTCATGGCGTCTTCGATAATGGTTTCTCGTCCGGGCCGGAAGGACTAAGCCACCGGCATGACCTCCGTTCCCGCCCTCGACCTGCTGCCGCGGCTGCTCCACCGCGACGGGCTGATGCTGATCATCGACAAGCCGGCCGGGATCGCCGTGCATCGCGGCCCCAAGGCGGCGCAGGGCGAGCCGAACCTGGAGCAGTTCTTCGGCCAGCTGACCTTCGGCCTGCCGCGCCCGCCCTCCCTGGCGCACAGGCTCGACCGCGACACCTCCGGCTGCCTCGTGCTCGGCCGCCACCGAAAGGCGCTGGACACGCTGGGCAAGCTCTTCAAGCAGGGCAAGGTCGCCAAGACCTACTGGGCGGTGGTGGAGGGAGGCCCCGACGGGGAGGAAGGCCTCATCGACCGCCCGCTCGGGCGGCTGGACCCGCAGCGCGGCTGGTGGATGAAGGAGGATGCCGGCGGGCTGCCATCGCAGACACGCTGGCGCGTGCTCGGCCGGGGAACCGACCCGGAGGGCGGCAGGCCCCTCGCATGGCTGGCGATGGAGCCGCTGACCGGCCGCACCCACCAGCTGAGGGTACATTGCCAGGCTGAGGGCTGGCCCATCCTCGGCGACGCCGTTTACGGCACGGCGCCCCGCACCGGCGGGCCGATGCTGCATCTGCATGCGCGCGAGGTCACGGTACCCATCCAGAAGAACAAGGAACCCGTCCACGCCGTCGCCCCCGTTCCGGAGCACATGCGGGCGCGCTTGGCGGCCTGCGGCTGGAGGGAGTGAGGCAGGGCAGGAGGAGGGCGGGACCGCAAATGCTGCCCCGCCCGCTGTCACGGGACCCCGGTTACTGGAACGCGTAGGCCTCCGGCGCGTGCTGAGGCTCAGGGACGTGCTTCACCGCCTCGCGTACGGCGGCAGCCAGTCGCGGTGCCTCCGGCCGGCGTGCCAGCCGCGCCGCGCCGGCGTCGACCGCCGTGCCCGGGCCGAGCCGGGCGAGCGACATCAGCCGGATGAGTTCGAGCTCGTCGTCGGTCACGCGGCAGCAGCTCGCGGGCATGAAGGTCCACATGCCGCCGCGTTCCGCCCGCAGGGCCCGCATCACGGCACTCATCGCGGCCACGAGCCTCGCCCCCTGCGCCATGCCAAGCTCGCGCTCCGCGTGGTCGTGCGCGGCCTCCCAGCACACGGCGTCGCCCGTCAGGTAGGCGGAAGCGATGTAGCGGGTGACCGCGAGGGCCAGGACCTCGCCCTCGCCGGAACAGGCCTGGCGGACATGGACGGGGTGGATCACGGGTGCGTTCACGATCCCCTCCCCTGAGCCAGGAAAACAGGGGAACAACGATGTGTGAAGGCGGGCAATGCAGGACAGTTCATCGGAATGTCTCCAACCCACGGGGTCAAGGCCCGCGCCAGAGGCACCGCAGGATTTGCGGCCGGCTGAAGATGAACTCCCCACCGGGCAAGTCAATCCGTGCGGATGTACATTGGAAAAGATCTCAGGAAGGATAAAGAGATCGATGCAGTACAGTCTGGATACGTTCCAAACTCGATGAGCGGCCCCAGTGGCTAATCCGTGCTCCCGGTTTCCGGAGCGAGCCGACCGGCGGCCCGGCGGCCCGCGCGTGTCCGGCTCGACATTCCCGCCGCGCTCGTGTATGGACCCCGCCGTCAACTGAGAACAAGCGCGCCGAAGCGCTCGCGGGGGCAAAGCCCACCGCGCACGGCAGGAGTTTCACCGATGGACATCATCCAGCAGCTCGAGAAGGAGCAGGCCGAGCGCCTCGCTACCGCCCGCGCGATCCCCGACTTCCGCCCCGGCGACACGGTGCAGGTCAACGTCAAGGTGGTCGAGGGCGAGCGGTCCCGCGTGCAGGCCTATGAGGGCGTGTGCATCGCACGCTCCGGCGGCGGCCTCAACGAGAGCTTCACCGTCCGCAAGATCAGCTATGGCGAGGGTGTCGAGCGCGTCTTCCCGGTCTATTCGCCGATGATCGACTCGATCAAGGTCGTGCGCACCGGCAAGGTGCGGCGCGCCAAGCTCTATTACCTGCGCGATCGCCGCGGCAAGTCGGCCCGCATCGCCGAGCGCAAGGATGCGCCGAAGGGCGACAAGAAGGCCCCGCCCGCGGCCGAGTGAGCCGTCCAAGGGTCGAAACGAAATTCGAGGCCGGGAGCGATCCCGGCCTTTTTCTTGTCCGGATGGCCACCGCCGGGCGACTGCGCCGGGTGGCCCGCACGCGGCAAGACCCGCGTCATGCCGCAGGCTGGCGTCAGTCCGGCCCAGAACGGACTTTTCCCCGGCGCGCGCCTCGATTACATGGGTGCCACATTCCCGTGACAGCGAGTTCCCCGATGGCGCCGCGCACCCTGTACGACAAGATCTTCGACGACCACGTTGTCGACCGCCAGCCGGACGGCACCTGCCTGCTCTACATCGACCGCCATCTCGTGCACGAGGTGACGAGCCCGCAGGCGTTCGAGGGGCTGCGCGTCACGGGCCGCAAGGTCCGCGCGCCGGGCAAGACGCTCGCCGTCGTCGACCACAACGTGCCGACCACCGACCGCTCGCACGGGATCGAGGATCCCGAGTCCCGGACTCAGGTCGAGACACTGGCGGAGAATGCCCGCGACTTCGGCATCGAGTACTACAACGAGCTCGACCGGCGGCAGGGCATCGTCCACATCATCGGTCCCGAGCAGGGCTTCACGCTGCCGGGGACGACGATCGTCTGCGGCGACAGCCACACCTCCACGCACGGAGCTTTCGGGGCCCTCGCGCACGGCATCGGCACCAGCGAGGTCGAGCACGTGCTCGCCACGCAGACGCTGATCCAGAAGAAGGCCAAGAACATGCGCATCACGGTGGACGGCGAGCTGCCGTCCGGCGTGACCGCGAAGGACATCATCCTCGCCATCATCGGCGAGATCGGCACGGCCGGGGGCACCGGCCACGTGATGGAGTACGCCGGCGACGCCATCCGCGCGCTCTCCATGGAAGGCCGCATGACGGTCTGCAACATGTCCATCGAGGGCGGCGCCCGCGCCGGCCTGATCGCCCCGGACGAAAAGACCTACGCCTACCTCATGGACCGCCCGAAGTCGCCGAAGGGCGCCGACTGGGACGCCGCGCGCCGCTACTGGGACACGCTGTTCTCGGAGGACGGCGCGGCTTTCGATCGCGAGGTGAAGCTCGACGCCGCGGCGCTGCCGCCGATCGTCACCTGGGGCACCAGCCCCGAGGACGTCGCCTCCATCAACGGCACCGTGCCGCGGGCGGAGGACGGCCTCACTGAGCAGAAGCGCACCGCCATTGCCCGGGCGCTCGACTACATGGGCCTGAAGGGCGGCGAGCGCATCAAGGACATCGCCGTCGACCGCGTCTTCATCGGCTCCTGCACCAATGGCCGGATCGAGGACCTGCGCGCCGTTGCGAAGATCGTCGAGGGCAAGGCGGTCAACGCCAACGTCAACGCCATGATCGTTCCGGGCTCCGGCCTGGTGAAGGAGCAGGCGGAGGCCGAGGGCCTCGACCGCATCTTCAGGGCGGCCGGCTTTGACTGGCGCGAGCCCGGCTGCTCCATGTGCCTGGCCATGAACGCCGACAAGCTCAGCCCCGGCGAGCGCTGCGCCTCCACCTCGAACCGCAATTTCGAGGGCCGCCAGGGCTTCAAGGGTCGCACCCACCTCGTCTCCCCCATCATGGCCGCCGCGGCGGCGGTGACGGGTCGCTTCGTCGACGTGAGGGAGTGGAACTGACCCGGCACGAAAAAGGGCGCCGCATTCGGCGCGGCGCCCTCGTCTGTTTTCCGGCTGACCAGGATCACCAGCAGCGGCGCACGACGCGGTAGCCGTAGCCGGTGTAGACGCGCGTCACGCGGCAGCGCGGGCCGCCGTAATAGCCGTAGCGGGGGCCATAGTAAGGCCGCGGCCCGTAATAGCCGTAGCGCGGACCATAGTAGCGGCGCGGGCCGTAGGCGCGCGGGCCGTAGTAGCGGCGGTGGCCGTAGTAGTACTGCGCCTTCTGCACGCTGGCGTCGTCTCCGCTCAGGTCGAGGCCGGACGCGGCGAGGTCCTGCACGAGGGCGGGTACGGCCGTGACGGGCGGCAGCGGCGCCGCGGATGCGGGTGCCGCGAAGGCCGCGCCGGCGAGGGCGACGGCGCCCGCAAAGAGAACGGCGAGGGATCGTGTCGTCATGATACGCTTCTCCGGGGTCAGTGAACCGGCGCCCCCGAGCCGGCTTGCGTCCATTCCAGGGCATGTGCACTGAACGGGCATGGAACAACGCGTTCAGCGTTCATTCAACTCAACTCGCATGAAGATTGAGTCAGCAAACATGACAAACGCCGGCGGCCCACCTCGCGATCCCGGGACCGACGCCGACGAGAGCCGGCGCATCCTGGCGCGCGTCGCCTCCGAGAGCACGACGATCGGGCGCTCCGCGATGGAACAGGCCGGCAAGCACTTCGCGGCGGCCGATGCACCGCCGGATGATCGTGTCGAGGTCTGGGGCAAGCGCATCGGCCGCCTGCTGGCGCTAGCCTTCGCCATCTGGGCGATCGCGCAGATCGCGTCACATTTCGCCCGCTGAGATCTGCCTCACCGTTGACGCCGCCGGGACGGGGGGCCATCTCCGGGGCAACGATCCTTCCCGGCGACCACCATGAACCGACCCGAGAAACCCACCGCAGCCGTCACGGACTGGTCGCGCACCGCCGCTCCGACGCTCGCCGACATCGAGCGCCTCGCCGACACCGCCTTCGCGCGGCTTCCCGAGGAGTTCCGGACGCTGTGCGACGGCGTCGTGATCAAGGTCGACGATTTCCCGGACGAAGAGACGCTGACCCAGATGGAGTGCGAGACCGAGTTCGACCTGCTCGGCCTGTTCCGTGGCACCGGCCTGGCGCAGGCCGGCGCGGGCCTGCACACGGGCCAGTTCCCCAACATGATCTGGCTCTACCGCCGCCCGCTGCTCGACTACTGGGCCGAGCACGAGGAAACGCTGGGCGACCTCGTCACGCATGTCCTCGTCCACGAGATCGGGCACCATTTCGGCCTGTCGGACGCCGACATGGAGGCGATCGAGGCGGCAGCGGGGTAGCGCTCGTCAGATCGTGCGCCCTGCCCTGGCGGCAAGCGCACGGATGGCCTCCTCCGCCTCCCGCACCGCCGGCACCGCGCGCCACGCGATCTCGATGGAGCGGTTGTCGCCATCGGAGTCCCGTTCCATGCCAAGCCCGAGCCGCAGCGAGCCCCGACCATGCTTGCCGTCGCGCCGGTGCAGGAAGGTGAGCGTGTCCGCCGGCCGCGCCTCGACCGTGTTCCAGCGTCCGCCGGTGACGGTGAGGAGGCGCCTGTCAGTCACGGCATGGGCCGTCAGCATGGCCCTCAGCGCGGTATAGAAGGGCAGCGCCAGGAGGATCACTCCCACCGCGACGAACGGCAGGGACAACAGCGTGAAGAACGCCGCCATTCCCGGTTGCATCGATTTCGACGAGGGTTCCGCCAACGCACTCGCCACCGCAACGCCAGCGAATGTGAACGAGATGCTCGACCAGCCGAGGCCGAAAACGAAGAGCGGCAGCGTCGGCAGCGCTTCCCCGAGCGAGCCGGGGACACCCGCCCACACCACCTCCTCGCCCGGCAGGAGTTCGCGCTCCACCCGTGCACGCAAGCTCGGCGGCAACCTGTCGAGCGGCGACGTCATGGCGCAGGCTTAGCAGGGGAAGGCGAAGATCGGGTTACTTGGGAGCAAGGCTGAATGACGCTAAATCGCCTTCAGCATTTCCCGATCAAGTTCGACGCTTTCGACCATTCTCGTACGAACACCGATCCCAAGCTGTTTCAGAAGCGCACAAAGTTCGAGTCCGTCTATCAGTTCGATCGGAGGCGCACCGTCCCTTGTAGCCTCGCGAAGCGCGTCAGGCGTGAAGCGACCCGTGGTGATGACGAGACCCTTGTCAGAACGTCCTACCATCGCGCCTCGAAAGTCTCGAATGGCACCAGCACCGACAGTTCCTTTGTACTTCTTACACTGGAAAAGAACTTGAAAGCTGATCAAATTGATCCTTAGAACACCGATTCCGTCGATTCCTCCGTCCCCCGACCGCCCTGTCACCTCAACCTTTATGAAGCCAGACTCCCGCAACAGCCGCTGCGACAGGCGTTCGAAAGCTGATGGAGAGAGATCATTCAGTACTGAGAGTAGAGCAGACTTCCAATCGGCAGCGATTTCCTCACTCACATCGTGAGCAAGAGCCGGGTCCAGTTGCGCGGGCTCACCTTCTGCTAGTTGTCGCTGCTTTTGCCGGACCGCAGATGGGATTTCTTTGGTGGATTGAGCATCAAGCAGGTAGCCTTTTGGCGTGAGGGTCCAGACCCCGCGGCTCGTTCGTTCAATTGCTCCAAAATTTTTAGATAGGTCCTCGCCCAAGCGGCCCGGTATGGAACTTCGTTGATCGTCGCTGTGGAACGCCTAAAGGTCTGTACGATATCAGATAAATTCATCGAACGCGAGATCCATTCATGAATCTCTTCGACCCGCGCGGACCCGCCGAGTGATTTCAGCGCTTCGACAGTCGGAAACAGCAACTCATCATATGTTGGTAGCCCCAGAGGTACCCGTCCGTTTTCCGAGTCATTCATATAATACACTTCCGCCGATTGGCCGCTTCGGTAACTTGATCACCGTCCATAGGGGCCACCAAAACGTTAGAGCGGGTACAATGGCTATCGTTCGTTACACATTCGTCCAAGATCCTCAAGAATTGACCCCCGATCAGGAGGCGCGGCTGGCTGCAATGACCCCGGCAGAGATCGAGGCCGCCGCCCTCTCCGATCCCGACAACCCGCCCTCCACCGATGAGGAGCTGCAGCGCGGCGTTATGGCTCGCGACGTCAGGATGCTGCGGCAGTCGCTCGGGCTCAGCCAGTCGCAGTTTGCCGAGCGCTTCCGCATCAACCCTTCTCGCTTGCGTGACTGGGAACAGGGCCGCCACTTGCCCGACAGCGCCGCGCGGGCCTACCTCGCCGTAATCCGGCACGAGTCGGAAGCGGTGGAGCGCGCCCTCGCCAAGGCGAAGGCGCCTGCCTGACGGCGCTACCACCCTCCGGGCGCGTCTGCTAAGACGGCGCGACCGGGCGTCCAGCCCTCGACAGTATCGTCTTCAGGACCGCGACCATGCAGCCCTTCACCACGCTCACCGGCGTCGCCGCGCCTCTCGAGATCACCAATGTCGACACCGACATGATCATCCCGAAGCAGTACCTGAAGACGATCAAGCGGACCGGGCTCGGCACGGGGCTGTTCGCCGAGATGCGCTACAAGGACGACGGGGTCACCGAGAACCCGGACTTCGTGCTGAACAAGCCGGCCTACCGCAATGCCCAGATCATCGTGGCGGGTGACAATTTCGGCTGCGGCTCGTCGCGCGAGCACGCCCCCTGGGCGCTGCTGGACTTCGGCGTGCGTTGCGTCATCTCCACCAGCTTCGCCGACATCTTCTACAACAACTGCTTCAAGAACGGCATCCTGCCCGTCGTGGTCTCGCAGGAAGACCTCGACAAGCTGATGGACGACGCGCAGCGCGGCGCCAATGCCACGATCAGCGTCGACCTTGCGGCGCAGGAGATCCGCGGCCCCGACGGCGGCGTGGTGACGTTCGACATCGATCCCTTCCGCAAGCACTGCCTGCTGAACGGGCTCGACGACATCGGCCTCACCATGGAGAAGGCCGCCTCGATCGACACCTACGAGAAGGGCGCCGCGCAGAGCCGTCCCTGGCTCTGAACCGGCCGGCCTGCTTTTCCGGACGTCAGGAGCCGCCGTCGTCGGGTGGCTCCTCTACGATCTGCCCACCATCGTAGCCGCAGGCGATACGGCCCAGCGACGCCCGGAAGGTATCGGTGTCGATCGCGGCCGCGAGGGCGTCCAGGTCCTCCTGCGCCGCGTCGAGACCCCGTCCGCGAGCCAGCAGCCGGGCAAGCAATGCCGGATCGAGATGCGGCAGCTCCGCCCAGAGCCCGCGCGCCAGCTGGCGGCTGAGGACGTGATCGGGATGCGCGGCATTCTCCGGCGCGCGGCCGATCTCGTACATGTGCGTCACCGCCGCCCAGTCGCCACGCTCGGCCGGGAGCCGCTCGAAGACGTCGGGCCGCTCCTGCGCCACGTAGAAGCGGTTGAGCGTGTCGAACAGGCGGAACCTGTAGCCCTGCGCTAGCAGGAATGGTTCCCAGTCCTGCCAGGCCGGCTCGCCCGCTCCCGGCGTCACGGCCTCCGCCACCACCACCGCGGGGCGAAAGCGGGTCCAGTCATTGCCGGCCAGCACGTCGCCTTCCGCGCCCTCAACGTCAATCTTGAGGATGTCGATGGACGTCACGCCGTGACGTTCGCACAGGGAGGCCAGTGTCAGGCAGGGCAGCGTCTCGGTTGAGAACGCCACGCCGAAAGTGCCGGCGGCGCGGGCATGGGTCTCGACAGTCGTGGAAAAGCCATGCAGCCGGTCGACGCGATGGAATGCAACCTCCCCGTCTGTGCGCCCGACCAGGCCCTCGTGCACCCCGTCGCGCGGACGCAGCCGCGGATAGAGCGCCGCAAGCTCGACCTGCGGCTCGCAGACGAGCCCGCGCCAGCCGCGCTCGTAGAACCACTGGGTGACGTTGTCGGCGACCGGATGGCCGGCGCCGACATCGATGTAGAAGCCGGTCTGCTGCCCCGCAAAGGCGAGCGAGAGATGATAGTCCTCGAGGTTTTGGGCGTAGGAGAGCGGCTTCATACCGCGAAAGATGGAGCACGGGCGCCATAAGTCACGCCCCAGCCTGCCTGGAGTGCGACTCTCACCATCGGCAGCGGGTCAGGAGCGCGCTGCAATCGCGTCGGCCATGGCGACCGTCCGCCGGGCCATGTCGGCGTGCAACCGTTCCACCATGCGCCCGTCGAGCTGGATGGCGCCCCGGCCGGCATTCCCCGGCAGGGCGAAGGCTTCGATGATCGCCCGCGCCCGCTCGACCTCGTCCGGCGAGGGCGCGAAAATGCGGTTCGCGACGTCGATCTGGTTGGGGTGGATCAGCGTCTTGCCATCGAAGCCAAGGTCGCGGCCCTGCTCGCACTCGGCGGTGAAGCCGTCCGGGTCGGACAGACCGTTATAGACGCCGTCGACGATGTCGATGCCGTAGGCCCGCGCTGCGGCGAGGCATGTCTGCAGCCACGGCAGGAAGGCTGCGCGGCCGGGGACGAGATGGGCGCGCGTCTCCTTGGCGAGGTCGTTGGTCCCCATGACGAAGCAGGACAGCCGGTTTGCACGGTCGGCCGCCGCGGACGCGATGGCCTGTGCGGACAGGATCGCGAGCGGGGTTTCCATCATGGCCCAGACACGGACGGCATCGGGCGCACCGGCCCGGGCGAGCGCGTCGGCCGTGCGCGCGATCGCGGCCGGCGAGGAGACCTTGGGAACCAGCACGGCATCCGGGCCGGCCACGCCGACGACGCGCAGATCCTCCTCGCCCCACGGCGTGTCGAAGCCGTTGATCCGGGCGATCACCTCGCGCCCGCCGAAGCCGCCTTCGCGGATGGCGGCAGCGACCTGGTCGCGGGCCATGGTCTTGGCCTCGGGAGCGACGGAATCCTCCAGGTCGAGGATCACGGCGTCGGCGGGCAGCGTCCGGGCTTTCTCCAGTGCTCTCGCGTTCGAACCCGTCATATAGAGGACGCTGCGCCGTGGGCGGACGTCGGGCTGGCTCATCGGAGCGCTCCCCTGGTCGTGATTGTGCAACGCACCATAACGCTCTTGCGGCGCACGCGCCATGATGACGAAAGTGGCAGGGGAGGACCATGCGATGACAAGCCTCGTGGCCGGCGTCGACGGGTGCCCGGGCGGCTGGGCCTGCGTCACGCTCGACCCGGAGGGCGGGCCCGCTTCATTCGCCCTGCACCGGACCTTCCCCGATTTGGTCGGGTCGTTGCCGTCCGGCACCGTGATCGCCGTGGACATGCCGGTGGGCCTGCCGGATTTCGTCGGTCCCGGCGGGCGCGGGCCAGAGGCGGCGCTGCGGCCTCTGCTGGGCGCCCGGCAATCCTCGGTCTTCTCCGTTCCGTCGCGTCGCGCCGTCTATGCCATCGATTTCGGGGCCGCCTGCTCGGAAGCGCAGGCAACGTCGGACCCGCCGCGCAAGGTATCCAAACAGTGCTTCTTCCTGTTCCCGAAGATCAGGGAAATCGACGGCCTGCTGCGCGGCGACGCTTCCCTGGCGCGGCGGGTGCACGAATGTCACCCGGAAGGCGTGTTCATGGTGCTCAACGGCATGCGGCCTCTGGCCGAGCCGAAGAAGGTGAGATCGCAGCCCTGGGGCCCAGGCCTCGACGAACGCAGGGCACTCCTCCGTGCCGCGGGTTTCGGCGACGCCTTCCTCGCCGCCCGGCCGCCGCGAGGCTGCGGCCAGGACGACCTGCTGGACGCCAGCGCCTGCGCGGTGGCAGCACGGCGCATCGCCAATGGAGAGGCCTTCAGCTTCCCGCAAGCTCCCGGCCGCGACGCTTTCGGTCTTCCCATGGCCATTCGCGCCTGACTGCGAGCGCGTTAACCCTCCTGCGTAACGTTCCGTTGACCGTGAAGCGCGATCACACGCGCCTGGTAACCGGATGATGACCTCGCCACCCGCAATCGTCGGCATCCGGTTCATCCGGCATCAACCATGCGGACGCGCGATCCATGCTGCACGAGGCCTACGGCGCCTCACGCAACGGCCCATCCTTCCGGCTCGCCATCTCCCGCGGGCCGAAGCAGGCTGCCGTTCCGCTGCTGGCATTCGTCCTGATCGCCATCCTCGGCGGCTACCTCGCGATGCGGGGACCGGAGCAGGCGACCGCGCCCTCCGACGCTCCGGGCACGGAGGCGGCCTGGTACCCGGTCTCTGATGCCGACGCCCTCTTTGCGCTCGACACGACGATGTATCCCGAGGACGCGCTGTCGCGCGAGGACAGGGCCCACAAGGGCGGCGGGCGCATCGAGGTGCTGCGCTTCGGCAGGCCCGGCGACCAGCTCGGCTTTGCCCGCGTCTCCGCCTACCGGACGGGAACAGAGGCCCGCCCCGCGGGCACCTTCTATCTCGACCTCGCGCGCCAGGCGGGCGAGGAGGGCTTCGCCGTCGTCCGCAGCGCCGTGCCCGCGGCGGTGCCCAGCAAGTTCGGGCTGATCGAGACCTCCGACGTGGCCCTGCAGGGGGGCGGGCGCACCGCCTCCTGCACCGCTTGGCGCATGGTCGCCGCCGATGCGCCGCTGAGGGTCTTCGGCTGGCTTTGCGCCGGCGAGGACCGCGTCGTTGATCCCCTGGCGCTCTCCTGCTTCGTCGACCGCCTGGGCCTCGTCGGCGCCGACCCGGCGCTGGCGGATCTCTTCGCCACCGCCGACGCAAGCCGCGATCCGCAATGCCTGCCGCCGCAGCCGGAAACGCGGCCCCATGCCGCGCGCTGGCTCAACCCCGAGGAGAGCGCCGAGCCGCAGCCCCTCGTCCCGCCGGCGCCGCTCGTCGGAAAGCCTGTTGCGGAAAAGCCGGCCCACCGCCGCGTCGAGTCGACGGCCAGCGTCGGACGCAAGCCGCGCAGGCCGCCGCTCTACTGAGAAGCCTGGCGCTCAGCGCGCCAGCTTCTGCACCTCGCCCAGCACCGCATCGCCCATTTCGGACGTGCTCACGGCGTTCTGGCCGGCGGCGGCGATGTCCTTCGTGCGAAGCCCCTGCTCCAGGACGTTCGCGACGGCCTTCTCGACGAGGTCGGCGGCCTCTCCGAGCCCGAACGAGTAGCGCAGCGCCATGGCGAAGGAGCCGAACATGGCGATCGGGTTGGCCAGCGCCTTGCCGGCGATGTCGGGAGCCGAGCCGTGCACCGGCTCGTAGAGCGCCTTGCGCTTGCCGGTGGCGGGATCCTCCGCCCCGAGCGAGGCCGAGGGCAGCATGCCGAGCGAGCCGGTCAGCATCGCCGCCACGTCCGACAGCATGTCGCCGAACAGGTTGTCGGTGACGATGACGTCGAACTGCTTGGGCCAGCGCACCAGCTGCATGCCGAGCGCATCGGCGAGCTGGTGTTCGAGCTGCACGTCGGAATAGTCGCGCTTGTGCTGCGCCGTGACCACTTGGTTCCAGAGCACGCCGGACTTCATGACGTTGCGCTTTTCGGAGGAGGTCACCTTGTTGCGGCGCTTGCGCGCCAACTCGAAGGCCACCGCGGCGATGCGCTCGATCTCGTGGGTCGTGTAGACCTGCGTGTCGACGGCGCGCTTCTCGCCGTTCTCCAGCGTCACGATCTCCTTCGGCTCGCCGAAATAGACGCCGCCCGTGAGTTCGCGGACGATGACGATGTCGAGCCCCTCGATGATCTCGCGCTTCAGCGACGAGGCGTCGGCGAGGGCGGGATAGCAGATGGCCGGGCGCAGATTGGCGAACAGCCCGAGGTCCTTGCGGAGCCTGAGCAGTCCGGCTTCCGGGCGCACGTCATAGGGCACCGCGTCCCATTTCGGCCCGCCGACCGCGCCGAAGAGCACGGCGTCGGCCGACAGCGCCCGGCCCATGGCCGCATCCGTGATGGCCACGCCGTGAGCGTCGAAGGCCGAGCCGCCGACGAGGTCCGTCTCCGTCTCGAACTTCGCGACACCCTGCGAGTCCAGCCAGCGCACCAGCTTGGCCACCTCCCCCATCACCTCGGGACCGATGCCGTCGCCGGGAAGCAGGAGGATGTTGAAGGACGCCATGGCCAGACCCCGTCAGAAAAGGAACCGCGCGCGGTCTTTAGGCGGGGAACGCGGGGGTGGCAAGGCGTCCGCGCCAGTTCTCACCAGAGCGGCGGGAGGTTTGCGACGCGCACGGGACCGAGCATGGCCTTTCCGTTCTCCAGCCGCAGCTGGAGTGTGACGCCGCGCGCCGCCGCCCCGTCGCCATTTTCCTGCGCCGGGGCCTTGCCGCCGCCGAGCAATGCGCCGAGCAGCCCGCCCAGCGCCGCCGCGCGCGGCCCCAGGCCGAAGGAGGCGAGCACCTGGTCGAGACCCGTGATCGTGACGTCGAAACGCCCGGCGGGACGCCTGCCGTCATCGACATGGAGTGCCCCGGCGGCAGCAAGAGCCTGCCGGCCGCGCTCGAGCGACAGGGTGTCGAACTGCACCTGCCCGCCGGCCTGCCGCCAGGCCTCGAGATCCTGCACCCCGCCACCCCCGCGCAGGGTCTCGGCCTGCGTCACCGTGGCCACGAGGTCGACGTTCGCCTTGTCCTGCCCGCCCAGCACGGCGTCGAGACGAGGAGCTTCCAGCTCAGTGATGCGCGAGGCGATGTCCCATGCGGCCTCGGCCTCGCGGCCGGGCGAGGGGCGGAAGTGGAAATCGGCCATCGCGGCCTTGCCTTCGAACGGTTCGAAGCCTGGTACGGCGGCAGCCAGCCGCGGTCCGGTGAGAACGACAGAGATGCGCTCGACCGGTGGCCGGTCGACGACCAGGCGCAGGCTGGCCTGTGCGAGGGTCCAGTCCAGGTTGATCCGCCCGCCGGACGAGTCCTGCATCGCGAGTGGACCGGCCGCCTCCACGATCACGTGGTTGGGCGAATAGACCTGCGCGACAGCATGCACGCGCTTCAGGCCTCCCGTGACGTCGCGGCCCTCGGCGCGACCCGCGAAGGTGGGGTTCTCGCAGATCACTTCGATGCGGAACGGATAGCCGCCGACGCTGCGGTCCGGGCAGGTCCAGACACGGCCGCGCGCGGCCTCCGCCGCGAGCCAGGCGTCGACTTCGTGTCCGACGCGCCATGAAGCCCAGAGCCAGAAGACGGACAGGCCGGCAAAAGCCACACCGAGCGCAATTGCGGGCAGAAACAGCCGCATCGGCGAACGGCGGCGCGGAAGCCCCGCCTGCGGCGGCGTCTTTTCAGGCTCCCGGTATCTGCGAACCGCCATGCGTGTCTCCCGCTTCAGACGAGCCCGTGGTAGCTGCTGGGCGTTGCGCCGCCAAGCGCCGGCTCGGGCCTGGGGAGGTCAGCGGTGCGGCGGCGCTCCGGACCGGATGGGGACATGACGGCGGAAACAGGCGATTTGTGGGTCTTCGGCTACGGCTCGCTGATGTGGCGGCCGGGGTTCGACTTCGTCGAGCGCATCCCGGCCACCCTGCACGGCCACCATCGGGCGCTCTGCGTCTATTCGCACGTGCACCGGGGCACGCCGGAGCGGCCGGGCCTCGTGCTGGGTCTCGACCGGGGCGGCGCCTGCCGCGGCGTCGCCTTCCGGGTCGCAGCGGACCGGCGCGAGGCGTCGCTCGCCTATCTGCGCAGCCGCGAACAGGTGACCAGCGTCTATGTGGAGAGCCGCGTCGCGGTGCGGCTGGCCGATTCCCGGCGCGTCGAAGCCGTGACCTACACGGCCGACCGCACGCACGGACAATACGCCGCCAAGCTCGCCCGTCCCGATCTCCTGCGGCTGGTGCGCCAGGGCATGGGACAGTCCGGGCCGAACGACGAGTATGTGCGCCACACGCACGCCCACCTCGTCGAACTCGGGGTCAGGGACGGGACCCTGTCGTGGCTCGTGGCGGCGCTCGACGCAGAGGCCCTGGCCGTCTGAGATCCTAGCCGCGGCCTCGCGGTGAAGGCCGGGCGGGAGTTGCCAGCGCCTCACCCAGATCAGCCGCGACGGCGGCACGCGCCTGCGCATCGGGCGCCATCAGGTGGAAATGAAGTTCGTCGGCGCCGGCGGCTAGCACCGCCGCGGGCGCGCCACCGGGCTCCACTGCCCCGACAGCCAGGATGACCCGAAGCGACCCGACCCGGCGCACGGCGATCACCACGGCCTCGGAATAGTCGGGCGCAGCGCCTGCCGGATAGACAGACACGACGTAGCGCCGCCCCGAGCGTCCGCGCCAGGCATGGAAACGGCCCTCGAGACCCGCAGGCGCAACGGCGCCGAGGGGCTCCGAACGGGGGATCCCGCCCTCGATCTCACGATGGTCGGCCACAGCCTGCACCCGCCGTCTCCCCTGTTCCGAAGGGAACAAAATAGGAACGAAAAGGGCGAGCTGTCAAGCCCGAAGTGGTCAGGCGTTGGCCCGGCGTGGTGCGGGCGCGGGCTCGCCGAGATCCGCAAGACCCTCCCGGAGCAGCCGGTCGGAGGCTTCTTCAATGCCGCCCTGGAGACGCTGGAAGAACTCCTGCCGCGGCAGGCCCGGCGGGAGGGGCTCGAGGCATTCGACCAGTACCGTGCCCTGACGGAGGCGCAGGCTCCGGCGCGGCCAGTAGAGGCCGGAGTTCAGCGCCACCGGCAGGCAGGGGACGCCGAGCTTCTCGTAGACGTGCGAGACGCCCTGCTTGTAGGCGGGCTCCGCGCCGGCTGGCCGGCGCGTTCCCTCCGGAAAAAACACGAGCTGCCTCCCCGCGCCGCGGCGCACCTCCTCGCGGGCCCGCATGTTCAGCTCGATCAGCACGCGCGCACCGCCCCGCCTGTCGACCGGCAGCTGGCGCGTGGCGAGGGCATACCAGCCGAACACCGGGATGAAGGTCAGCTCGCGCTTCAGGATGAAGCAGGGGTCGTCGAAGAGGCCGAGGAGCGCGAAGGTCTCCCACAGCGACTGGTGCTTGGAAGCAACCAGCAGCGGGCCCGGCGGAATGCGCTCGCGGTGGCGGACCTCCATGCGGATCCCGCCGACGACCCGGCACAGCCAGACGAAGTAGCGGCCCCACAATTTCACAAACCCGATCGCCCAGCGCCGCGAGACGAGCGTCGGCAGGCCCAGGATCATCGCCACGACGATGCTGACATAGAGTGCCGCATTGAGCAGGATCGAGCGCAGCAAGGGCATGGGTACTCCGGTCGGCGGATGCGGCGGCGCCCTTGTTGCGCGGGCTCAGCTCTTGCGCAAGACCGCCGCCGCCGGCCGGTCATCCCTGGCCGTGGACGACGCCCGCGCCACGGCGGACGTCGTACCTTCCGGGTCGAGCCGGATGCGTGCGACGGCCACGACGTACTTGACGTACTCCGTGGCGAGCAGCCGGGCTGTCGACGGCTCGTGCCACCAGGAATCGACGTCGAAATGCTCCGGCACGACCGCGTGGGCGACGAGGCGGACGCCGGGCAGGACGTGTTCCAGCTCGGCCAGCGTGCGGGGCATGTGGTAGGTCGACGTCACGATGAGGAGCGAGCGGAAATTGTGCTGCTCGGCCCAGCGGCGGGTCTGCTCGGCATTGCCGATCGTGTTCAGCGCCTCGTAGTCCAAATCAACGCAGCAGCCGAACACGTCGCGCAGGTCGGGGCGCTGCCTGGCGATCTCCTCGCGCGTCGTCTTCTCGTTGACGCCGGTGATCAGCAGGCGCTTGCCGTAGCCGCGGGAGAGCAGCTCGATGGCGTCGGGGATGCGTTCCGCCCCTCCCGTCAGGGCCACGATGCCGTCCGCCGTACGGCGCGCATCGCTCTCGCTGCGCTCCAATGCCGACACAAAGAGGAGGAAACCGCCGCCGAGCACCAGGATCGCGAGCGCGGCGCAGGTCAGGAGCAGGTTTCTGATCAGCCTCAGCATCGGCCGCACTGTCCAGTCGGAACGGTTGGCTGGCACGGGACTTTAGTTCCAGCCGCCGAGTCGCGCCACAACCACTGGTTATCTCTCAGGTTGTAGCGGTGGACGAACGGCACGACCGCTCCCGGCCTCATGCGAGCTCCCGGAGCGTCCGGCGCACCGTGATGCGGGACACGATGGCGGTCACCACCGCTACCAGGATGGCGATCAGGAAGATGGCGATCAGGCCGCGCAGCCCGATCCTCACCGTGCCGAAGAGGGCCTCGACCTGGGCTCCCTCCGCCGTCGCGACCCAGCTGCTGGCGAGCCACCCCGCGAGCAGGAAGAAGACGAAGGCCGCCGACCCGCCGATCAGCCCGCCGCGCAGGCCGAGTCGCAGGAAGTGCCGCTGGAACTGGCCGGCGATGTAGCTGTCCGTGGCTCCGACGAAATGCAGGACCTCCACGATCTCCCGGTTTCCCGCCATGGCGCCGCGCGTGGCGAAGGCGACCGCCAGCGCGGTGGCGGCGAGGACGAGCCCGACGATCGCCACGCCCAGCACCACCAGCGTACTGGCCATGGCGGAGAGGCGCTCCACCCAGATCCTGTGATCGTCGAGCGTCGCTCCCTTCACCGTGTCGGTGAGCGAGGTTCGCAGCGCGGCGAGGTCCGGCGCCTTGGCGCCGTCGATCTCGAGCACCACGATGCGGGGCACCGGCAACTCGTCGAAGTTGAGGCCGACGCCGAGCCAGGGCTCCAGCAGCCGCTCGGATTCCGTTCGCGTGTAGACGCGCACCGAGGCGATGCCTGGCGTCGAGCGCGCCAGGGCCGCCGCCTTCTCCACTTCGGCCTCGACGTCGCGCCCGGGCGCGGGGCGCACCTGGATCGTCGCCTCGCGTGCCACCGAGCTTGTCCATCCGTAGGACGCCTCGGCCAGGAGCTGCGCCGCGCCGGCCGTGATGGCGGCGAGAAAAGTCATGATCGCGATGACGGTGACCAGGGCCCGGCCGGCAATGGATTCAGCCGGGACAAGGGGATGGTTGCGCCGCAGCGCCCGGACCGGCTCGGCCGAGTCACCCTCCGCCACCGGGCCGGTGTCCGCGTCCTGTGCGTCGGTGAGCTCCCCCGCATCGGCCATCGCGTTACTCGTAGATGTGCAGGCGGCCGTCGCCGAGCACGAGCCGGCGGGCCTGGTCGAACTGGTCCATCAGGCCGAGATCGTGGGTGGCGACGACGATGGCGGTCCCGGTCTTGTTGAGCTCCACGAACAGCCGCAGAAGGCGGCGCGCGAGCGGCGGGTCGACATTGCCGGTCGGCTCGTCGGCCAGCAGCAGGTCGGGCTGCACGATGAGCGCCCGGGCGATGGCGGCGCGCTGCTTCTCGCCGCCCGAGAGCACGGGAGGCAGCACGTGCATGCGATCGCCGAGGCCGACCCAGCGCAGCAGCTCGACCACCTCGGAGCGATAGGTCGCCTCCTCGCGGCCCTGCACGCGCAGCGGCAGCGCGACGTTCTCGTAGGTGGTGAGGTGCTCGAGCAGGCGGAAATCCTGGAAGACCACGCCCATGCGGCGGCGCAGTCCCGTCAGCGTATCCTTGTCGAGATGGGCGACATCGTGTCCGAACAGGTCGATCAGCCCGCGGGTCGGTTTCAACGATAGCAGGATCAGGCGCAGCAGGGTCGTCTTGCCCGCCCCGGAGGGACCGGTCAGGAACTGGAACGAGCGCGGCTCGATGCTGAAGCTGATGTCGCGAAGCACCTCGGGACCCATCCCGTAGCGCAAGCCGACGTTCTCGAAACGGACCACGCCTGCGTCCCACCCCTCTCCCGCGCGGCTGGGCGCGGGACTTCACCGTTCATTAACCGTAAAGGCCGCCAATGAAGCTCACGCGGCGTGCGCCGCGCGGTCGAGCCTGCCTGATTCGCCATGCTGATCGTCTGCCCGAACTGCGCAAGCACTTATTCGCTGACGGCGGAACAGCTCGGCCGTGGCCGTACGTTGCGTTGTGCTCAATGCCGCCACACCTGGTTCGCCGAGCCCTCCTCGGCAAGCCCCGAACCGGCTGCCGAGGCGCCGGGGGAGCCGCTGCCGATCGAGCCTGAGGCGACTCCCGCGCCCTCGATATCTGCGAAACGGAAGGGCACCCCCGCCATGAAGAAGAGCGGGCGCATGCCACGCATGCCTGCTTTCTCGGCCGGCAAGGCGCTTCGCCCCCTGATGCGACCCGCCAACCTCGTCGCCGTCCTGCTGGCCGCTGTCCTCGTGGTCGGGGTCACCGAGCGCCGCAAGGTGGTCCGCATCCTGCCGCAGACGGCAAGGCTCTATGCCGCGATCGGCCTGCCCGTTAACCTGAGGGGCGTCGCCTTCGCCGACGTCCGCTCCGGCCTCGTCACCGTCGACAAGGACCAGACGGCGCTCGTCGTCGAGGGCGAGATCCGCAACGTCACCCGTGCCCCGGTGCAGGTCGCCGGCCTCTCGCTCGACCTCAGGGGCAAGGAGGGGCAGACGCTCTACTCCTGGACCGCGGAGCCACCAAAGCCCGTGCTGGAGCCGGGCGAGGCTGTGCCCTTCCGGTCGCGGCTGGTGTCGCCGCCGGCCGACGGCCACGACATCGTGGTCCGCTTTGCCGGCGACCCCATTGTGGCCGAGGCGCATTAGGTCGTGTAACGATCCCGCCATTGACCGGCCTCCGGTGGGGCAGGCACTACGGATGAGCTGATGTCAAACGATTGGCGGGTGAAGGAGCTTTTCGACGAGGCAACGATCGCGCGGCGGATCGACGAGCTCGCGCAGGAGATCCAGGCGCGCGGCCTCGACGACCTCCTGGCCGTGGCGATCCTGAAGGGCAGCTTCATGTTCGCGGCCGACCTCATCCGTGCCCTGCACCGGGCCGGCATGGCGCCGCAGGTCGAGTTCATGCACCTGTCGAGCTACAGGGCGGCAACCGTCTCGTCCGGGCAGGTTGCCATCCTCCGCGACGTCGAGAGCTCCGTGGCCGGCCGCAACGTGCTGCTGGTCGACGACATCCTGGAGTCCGGACGCACACTTGCCTTCGCCAAGGACCTGCTCGCCGCCCGCGGCGCCAAGGTCCTCACCTGCTGCCTTCTCGAAAAGCCGGGCAAGCGGGCGGTGGGCATCGACCCGGATTTCGTCGGCTTCACCTGCCCGGACGTGTTCGTCGTCGGCTACGGCATGGACGTCGCGCATTCCTTCCGGCAGTTGCCTTTCATCGGGGTGGTCGAACAGAAGGGCGCCGCTGCGGATTGAGGCTGCGTGCCGCACCCTGACGTTCCCAGCGGCGGCGGAGCGGCGGGCTCGGGAGACAGGGAACACGCCATGGGACACATCCTGATCGCCGACGACGAGGAGCCGCTGCGCGGCTTCGTGGCCCGCGCTCTTCAGCTCGACGGCCACACCGTCGATGCCGCCTGCGACGGGGGCGAGGCGCTGGACCTGCTGAGCGCGCCAGGCGCTGGCTACGATCTGCTGCTGACGGATATCCGCATGCCCATCATGGACGGCATCGCGCTGGCGCTCGCGGCCGCCAAGCTCCATCCCGCCATGCCGATCCTGCTGATGACAGGCTATGCAGACCAGCGCGAACGGGCGCGTGATCTCGACGCCCTCATCAAGGACGTGCTGACCAAGCCGTTCTCGCTGTCCGACCTTCGCCAGGCCGTCCGGCAGGTGCTCGAACCCGTCAGCGGTTGAGCCACCAGATCGCGACGTTGAGGATCGTGGCGAAGCTCACCCAGGCCGCATAGGGCCAGAGCAGAACCGAAGCGAGCCGGTCCAGCGGGCGGAACCGCGCAATCGTCACGAAAATGGCGGCGAGAAACGGCACGATCACGACAAGGCCGAGCAGGGGGCTCATCAGGCCAAAGAAGGCGATCGACCAGAGCGGGTTCAGGACGAGCTGGACCCAGTAGGCCGCGAGCGCGCCGGACCGGCCGGGCATTCCCGGCGGCTTCTGCAGGATGCGGAACACCGCCCAGGCCATCATCGCGAAGAGAAGTGTCCAGACCGGTCCGAACAGCCAGTTCGGCGGGTTGAAGGACGGCTTCACCAGCCCGGCATACCAGGTCGGAATGTGGGGCAGCGTGACGAAGTTGCCGATCATCGAGGCAACGACGACGGTGGCGACGGCCAGACCGGCATTGCGCAGCCAGGGGCCCCGGCCGGACCTGGTCTCGCGGGCGGTGGAGAGGGTCATCGAAGGCTCCAGCTCGTTCGGGGGAAGGTGGGCGGCCCTGCCGGCGGGGCAAGGCTGCTGCGACATCTGCGCCTCGACATCCAGCCGCCGGACTTCCATAGCATGCGGCCGAGACCGCAGGAGAACCGAGATGACCGGACGCCAGCCACCCCGCCGATTTTCGAGGCGCAGCCTCGGCGTCCAGGCGATGGGAAGCGTCGACGCGGAAACGCGCGGCGTGGTCAGGCCGATCCATGTCGCCACCACCTTCGTCCGCGACCCCGACAACCGCTACACGTCCGGCTTCGTGTACGGGCGGCCCGACAACGCCACCATCCGCGAGGCGGAGGAGATCCTGGCGATGTGGGAGGGCGCTGCTTCGGCGATGCTGTTTTCGTCGGGAATGGCGGCGGCGACATCCGTCTTCATGAGCCTGCCCGCCGGATCCCACGTCGTGGCGCCGACCGTCATGTACTGGGCGCTCCGCAACTGGCTTGCCGGCGACGCCAGGGGCTGGGGCATCGAGGCGGAGTTCGTCGACACGAGCGACATCGACGCTGTCCGCCGCGCGATACGGCCCGGCGTCACCCGGCTCGTCTGGCTGGAGACCCCGTCAAATCCGCTCTGGAGCGTGTCCGACATCGCGGCGGTCGCGTCGCTCGCGCATGCCGCAGGGGCCCGGCTGGCGGTCGACTCGACGGTGGCGACCCCCGTCTTCACCCGGCCTCTGGAACTCGGCGCCGACATCGTGATGCATGCCGCGACGAAGGCGCTGAACGGCCATTCGGATGTCGTTGCCGGCGCACTCGCCACCGCGAAGGCGGACGCGGAGTGGGAGCGCATCGCTTCCCTGCGCAAGAATTTCGGCGCCATCCTCGGCCCGTTCGAAGCCTTCCTGCTGATGCGCGGCATGCGCACGCTGGATCTGCGCGTTCGCGCGGCTTCCTCGGCCGCGCTGGCCCTGGCGCAGAAGCTGTCGGCCCACCCCCACGTCTCCGGCGTGCTCTATCCCGGCCTGCCTTCCCATCCCGGGCACGACATCGCGGCAAGGCAGATGCAGGGCGGCTTCGGCTCCATGCTGTCGATCCGCGTCAAGGGCGGCGAGGCGACGGCGGTCGCCACGGCCGCGGGCGTCGAGCTCTGGAAGCGCGCCACGTCGCTCGGCGGCGTCGAGAGCCTGATCGAGCACCGTGCCTCCATCGAGGGCCCTTCGTCCCCGTGTCCACCCGATCTGCTTCGCCTGTCGACTGGCATCGAGGATCCCGACGACCTCCACGCAGACCTCGACCAGGCGCTGCGGCGCGCGGCGGGGTGATCGGGCCGAGGAACATCGTTCCCGAACGGGAGACGGAACGCCAGAGGGGACCGTCTGGCGTTCCGCAGTTGCTCGAAGTGGGCCGATCCGGGAACCGGCATTCCCGGACCTCATTCAAGCAACTGAGGTTCGCCATGGGCTGCCGACGCGACAGCCCGGTGGCGCCCCTCGCCCCGCACACCTGCAGAACGCGCCTGCTACAGAACGCGCCGGTTACAGTGGCAATCCGCAGGATACGGAACCCGGTATCGGGGATCTGATTGCTTGTCGGGTCGTCTCGTCGCTTCCGGAACAGGGAAGCGTCTCCTGACCTCATGCTGGATATTCCAGCGTTGGTTGATAGCGACACCACGGCCTGAGGGAGATCAGGGCGGGACTATTAGGGGCCTTCAATGATGCTTTCGCGTGCTCGATCACTCGGCTAATCAATAATGATAAGCTCACACGCAACATAAATGGTGTCAACGGCCTGATTGAATTCATTCGGCCGGAAATCGAAGACTCACTTCCAGGGTCCGGTACTGGACCAATCACGTATTCACCTCACGAAGGTGGTCGTTCGCTCAGGGCGTTCTGCCCGGTGACGCCGGCCGGGAGCTCCCCCGGCACTCAGTTCCCGCCGTCCAGGAGCCGACGGGCAATCACCTGGGCCTGGATCTCGGCGGCACCTTCGAAAATGTTCAGGATGCGGGCGTCGCACAGCACGCGCGAGATCTCGTATTCGAGGGCGAAGCCGTTCCCGCCGTGGATCTGCAAGGCGTTGTCGGCCGCCCCCCAAGCCACCCGCGCGCCGTAGAGCTTCGCCATCCCCGCCTCCAGGTCGCAGCGCTTGCCTTCGTCCTTGGCGCGGCCGGCGAAGTAGGTGAGCTGGCGGGCGATGTTGACCTCGACCGCCATCATCGCGAGCTTGTCGGCGACGCGGGGAAAGGCGATCAGCGGCTTGCCGAACTGGTTGCGCTCCTGCGCGTAGCGCAAGCCGAGGTCGAAGGCAGACTGGGCCACGCCGACGGCCCGGGCCGCCGTCTGAATGCGGGCGGACTCGAAGGTCTGCATCAGCTGCTTGAAGCCCTGCCCTTCCACCCCGCCGAGCAGATTGGCGGCCGGCACCTCGAAGCCGTCAAAGGCGAGCTCGTACTCCTTCATGCCCCGGTACCCGAGCACCTCGATCTCGCCGCCGGTGAGCCCCTTCACGGGGAACGGGGCCTCGTTAGTGCCGCGCGGTTTCTCGCCCAGCAGGATCGACAGGCCGCGATAGCCGGGCTCGTCGGGGTTGGTGCGCACCAGCATCGTCATCACGTCGGCCCGCACGGGATGCGTGATCCAGGTCTTGTTGCCGGTGACCTTGTAGGCATCGCCGTCGCGCACCGCGCGGGTGCGCAGCGAGGCGAGGTCGGAGCCGGTATTCGGCTCCGTGAACACCGCCGTCGGCAGCACTTCCCCCGACGCGATCCGCGGCAGCCAGTGAGCCTTCTGCTCCTCCGTGCCGCCGCACAGGATGAGCTCGGCCGCGATCTCCGAGCGGGTGCCGAGCGAGCCGACGCCGATATAGGCGCGCGACAGCTCCTCCGAGACCACGCACATCGCCACCTTGCCGAGGCCGAGACCGCCGAACTCCTCCGGCAGCGTCAGGCCGAAGACGCCGAGCTCGGCCAGCTTGTCGATAACCTCGAGCGGAATGTAGTCGTTGCGCAGGTGCCAGCCATGGGCGTGAGGCCGCACCTCGGCATCGCAGAACCGCGCCATCTCGGCGCGAACTGCCTCCAGCGTCTCGTCCAGCCCGGCGTCGCCTGTCGTGACGGCGCCCTGCGCCTCCCGGATCAGCTCGACGAGCCGGGCCCGGTGAGCGGCGGTGTTGCCCTCCACGGCAAGCGTTCCCAGGACGCCGCTGGTCCTCGCCGCGATTTGCTGGCCCGTAAGTCCGAGCGCGGGAAGGCGCAGGATCTCGCTCTGGCTCATCGGTATGCCGCCGAGGATCTGCGCGGCAATCTCGCCGAGCCCGATGGCGACCAGCATCTCCTCGGTCGCGCCGTAGCGGCCTTCGGCCTCCAGCCTGCGCCCGTAGGCGGCGAGCTGCCGCAGGCATTCCACGCTTGTCGCGAGCCAGGCAAGGCCGTGCGCGGCGTGCTGCTCCGCCTCGATCGCAGCCGACGAGAGCTTTCCGTCCACCGTCACCCGGCGCCTCACGGCCGCGGTGGCATCTGTCAAAATCCCCGACGCGGCGTCGGCCGCGGCTTCTCCGAGCGAGATCCAGTCGGTGTCGTGCTGCGCAAGCGCGGTCGCGGCGTCGGCCATGGTCAGTCTCCCGAGGGTTCCGGCGCGGCCCGGAGATGGTGCTGCATTGCAACATGTCGCGCATGGCACATCGAGGCAATGCCCCGAAAGACGGACGGACGCGCTTGCGTTCGGCTACAGCTGCGCAGAGATGTAGCGGCGGGATTCGAAAGGCTGCCCGACGAATGCTGGACATTCCCCGCGTCGCCTGGGACGCATACTGGCGCTTCGTCGACGACGACGGCTGGGCCATCGCATCGCACATCGCGCTGCAGGCGCTGATGTCGCTCTTCCCGTTCCTGATCTTCGTCACGTCCCTCGCCGCCTTTCTCGGCAGCAAGAACATGGCGACTGCGGCGACCACGCTGATCCTCGAGGCGTGGCCGGACCAGGTGGCGCAGCCGATCGCCCGCGAGATCACGGCGGTGCTGTCCCGGACCCGCTCCGGCATCCTGACATTCGGCGTGGTGCTGGCGATCTACTTCTCGTCTAACGGCATCGAGGCCCTGAGAGTGGCGCTGAACCGCGCCTATCGGGTCCGCGAGACGAGGCCGTGGTGGCTGACGCGGCTGGAATCCATCGTCCTCGTGCTGATCAGCGCCGCCGCGCTGCTTGCCTTCGGCCTTCTCATCGTGATCGGCCCCATCGCCTGGAAGACGGCGGTCTTCTACATGCCGTGGCTGACGCCCTACGCGGTGCAGGTGACGATCCTGCGCTTTGGACTGGCGACGATGGCCATCGTGGTGACGCTGGTGCTGGTGCACAAATACCTGCCGGCCGGGCGCCGCCACATGCGCCAGATCACGCCGGGAGTCCTGCTGACCCTGCTGATGTCGCTCGTCTACGGCGTCGCCTTCGGCGCCTACCTCACCCGCATGGGCCAGACCTACGTGAAGACCTATGCCGGCCTCGCCTCGGTGATGGTGGCGCTCGTCTTCCTCTACGCCGTCGCCTTCGCCTTCGTGTATGGCGGCGAGTTCAACGCCGTCCTCATGGAGCGCCGCAAGGAGCATTCCGAGGAGGAGGATCCCGTGCCGGCTGTGTGAGATGATCCCGCGTCGCCGCCTGTCATCCTCGGCCGGAGCCGCGCAGCGGCGGAGGGGAAGAGGATCCAGGAGCCGACGCTCAACCCGTCCGGGACCGGAGGGGGAACCAAACTACACTGGGTCACCTTCCCGCACCTTTGGCCCGCCGGGGATGACAACCCCGGCGTCATCTCGCCTCCAGTACATCCTCCAGCGTGCGCAGCCCGGCCCGGGGAGAATTGACGAGCACGGCCATGTTGCCGGGGGCGTGCTGGTTCTTCCACATCTTGGTGTGGGCGACGGGGATGCGGTCCCACGGGAAGAGCTCGCTCATGCAGGGATCGATGCGCCGGTCGATGACGAACTGATTGGCGGCCGCCGCCTGCTTCAGATGGGCGAAGTGCGAGCCCTGGATGCGCTTCTGCCTCATCCAGACGAAGCGGGCGTCGAAGGTGATGTTGAAACCCGTCGTGCCCGCGCAGAACACCACCATGCCGCCCCGCTTCACCACGAAGCAGGAGGTGGGGAAGGTGGCCTCGCCCGGGTGCTCGAAGACGATGTCGACGTCCTTGCGGCCGGTGATGTCCCAGATCGCCTTCCCGAACTTCCGCGCGCCCGCCATGTAGGCGGTGTGCTCGGGGGAGTTGACCTTGGGCAGCTGGCCCCAGCAGTCGAAATCCTTGCGGTTGATGACGCCCTTGGCGCCGAGCTGGAGCACGTAGTCGCGCTTGCTCTCGTCCGAGATGATGCCGATTGCGTTGGCGCCCGAGGCCGCGCAGAGCTGCACGCCGAAGACGCCCAGGCCGCCGGAGGCGCCCCACACCAGCACGTTGTCGCCCGGGCGCACGGTGTGCGGGGCGTGGCCGAACAGCATGCGGTAGGCGGTGGCGAGGGTGAGCGTGTAGCAGGCGCTCTCCTCCCAGGTCAGGTGCCGCGGCCGCTGCATCAGCTGGCGCGACTGCACCCGGCAGAACTGCGCGAAGGACCCGTCCGGCGTCTCGTAGCCCCAGATGCGCTGCGACGTCGAGAACATCGGGTCGCCGCCATTGCACTCCTCGTCGTCACCGTCGTCCTGGTTGCAATGAACGACGACCTCGTCGCCGACCTTCCAGCGCCTGACCTTGGCGCCCACGGCCCAGACGATGCCCGAGGCATCCGATCCCGCGACATGGAACGGCAGCTTGTGCCCGTCCAGGGGCGAGATGGGCTCGCCCAGTGCCGCCCAGACGCCGTTGTAGTTGACCCCCGCCGCCATCACGAGGACGAGAACCTCGTCGTCGCCGATGGTCCAGGTCGGCACGGCCTCGAGCTGCATCGCGCTCTCCGGCGGGCCGTGGCGGTCCTTGCGAATGGCCCAGGCCCACATCTTCTCGGGCACGTGCCCGAGCGGCGGGATTTCACCGATGTCGTAGAGATCCTTTGCGGGGGCGCCCGTCGCCATGTCTCAATCCTCCGACCGGGCCTTGAGCCCTGTGGTTGAGCACAGTCTACCATGGCCCATGCTGCACTGCGCCATAGGCCGAAGGCAGCATGCCGGCAACGAGCGCCGCGACCGGGATCAGTGCCGGAAGTGGCGATGGCCGGTGAAAAGCATGGCGAGGCCGGCCTCGTCCGCGGCCCTGATCACCTCGTCGTCGCGCATCGAGCCGCCCGGCTGGATAATCGCCGTCGCACCGGCCTCGGCTGCCGCCAGAAGCCCGTCCGCGAAGGGGAAGAACGCGTCGGAGGCCACCACCGAGCCCTTGGCAAGGCTCTCTGAAAGCCCCGCCGTGCGCGCCGCCTCGGCCGCCTTCCACGCCGCGATGCGCGAGGAATCCACCCGGCTCATCTGGCCGGCGCCGATGCCGACCGTGGCTCCGTCCCTGGCGTAGACGATGGCGTTCGACTTGACGTGCTTGCAGACCCGGAAGGCGAAGACGAGGTCGGCGAGTTCCCGCGGGTCGGGAGCACGCTTCGTCACCACCTTCAGGTCCATGTCGTCCACGACGGCATTGTCGCGGCCCTGGGCGAGGAAGCCGCCCGCCACGGTCCGGAGCACCAGACCCTCGGCGCGCGGATCCGGCAGCCCTCCCGTGACGAGAAGCCGCAGGTTCTTCTTGGCGGCGACGATGCTCACGGCTTCGTCGGTCGCGTCGGGGGCAACGATGACCTCGGTGAAGATCTCGACGATGGCGCGTGCCGCCTCGGCGTCGAGGGTCCTGTTCAGCGCCACGATGCCGCCGAAGGCCGAGACGGGATCGCAGCGCAGCGCCTTGGCATAGGCCTCCGCCAGCGTCTCTCCCTCCGCCACGCCGCAGGGGTTGGCGTGCTTGACGATGACCACCGCCGCCGTGCGCGACGGATCGAACTCCGCCACCGCCTCGAAGGCGGCATCGGTGTCGTTGATGTTGTTGTAGGACAGCGTCTTGCCCTGCAGCTGGCGCGCGGTGGAGACGCCCGGGCGCGTCTCCGCCGTCCTGTAGAAGCCGGCCGCCTGGTGCGGGTTCTCGCCGTAGCGCATGGCCTCCGCCAGCGTCCCGCCCACGGCGCGGAAGCGGGGCATGGTGTCGCCGACCTCGTTCAGGAACCACGTCGAGATGGCCGCGTCGTAGGCGGCGGTGCGGCTGTAGGCCTTGGCGGCGAGGCGGCGGCGCAGACCTCCCGTGGTGCTGCCGCCCGTCTCGCGGATTTCCGCGAGCACCGACGCATAGTCGTCCGGGTCCACCACGACGGCCACGTCGGCATGGTTCTTGGCGGCCGCCCGGATCATGGCGGGACCGCCAATGTCGATATTCTCGATGCAGTCGTCGAACAGCCGGCCGGCGGCGACGGTCTTCTCGAAGGGGTAGAGGTTCACCACCAGGAGGTCGATCGGCACGATGCCGTGCGCCAGCATCGCCGCCTCGTGCTCGGGGTTCTCGCGGATGGAGAGCAGTCCGCCATGCACCTTCGGGTGCAGGGTCTTCACCCGTCCGTCCATCATCTCGGGAAAGCCGGTGACGTCCGACACGTCGGTGACCGGGAGGCCGGCCTCCGCGATGGCCTTGCACGTGCCGCCTGTCGAGACGAGCGCGACGCCGGCCTCCGCCAGCGCGGTCGCCAGCTCGATCAGCCCCGCCTTGTCCGACACCGAGATGAGGGCCCGCCCCACGCGCCGCAGATCGCTCGCCATCGTCCCGTCCTGTCCTGCTGAGCCGGGCTGTGCACCGGCGGGCGCGCGATAGCACGATCAGGCAGGAGACGAAACCGCCCGGACCGGGGAAGCAGGAGTTCCCGGTGAAATGCGCCTATTTCCGCTCGAAGCGCCACTCGACCGTGGGCATGGTGCGCCACGCCCCGGTCACCACGAGCTGCTCCGCGCGCCGCGCGCCGCCGGGGCCGGCAAAGAAGACGCTCTCGTCGATCGCGACCGGCAGCCCTCCGGCATCGAAGTGCCAGCTTCTGCCATCCGGCAGGGCCAGGGTGACGCCGCGGCCGTCGGGGTCTCGACTGGCCTTGACCGAGGGATGCAGGTGGAAACGCACGGCGTAGCTGTCCGGCCCGGACGCGGCGCGGGAGGGGTTGGGCGCATGCACGGTGTCGCTGCCGGACAGGCGCATGCCGTCGGAGGCGAGCACGATGCGGCGCACGTGCAGCACACCGAACAGCGCGCGGTAGCCGTCATGCGACATGGCGAGTGCCACGGACGGGCGGTCGTCGTCGCGCAGCATGTCGCGCTTGGCCTCGACGAGGCGCGGGCCGGACAGGATGGGCGTGCCAAGGAAGCTGCCGACGCCCTCCTCCGGCACGAAGCGGCAGGAGGACGTGTCCGCCACCGTCACGGTGCTGTGCGCCGCCGTCGAGCGGGCGAGCTGCCGCCACTGTTCCCCGCCCGGGGGCGGCGCGCCGCAGTTGACGACGATGCGGAACGGCCCGTCCGAGAGCTCGAAGGACAGGCAGCCCGCATGGGCGCGACCCGAATAGGCCTGCGGAGGCGGCTGGCCGGCGTCGACGATGGCGACGACGCTGCGCGCCTGCAGGCGCTGGTAGCCGGAATGCGGCGCGTTCTCAATCGGGCTGACACGCGCATCGGTGTAGGCGAGCAGCGTCGCGACCGTGTCCGGCGACGTGGCGCTCATGCCGTTGAAGAGGGCGAGCGAGCCGTCGCCGTGCCTGAACAGGCGCAGCATCGGCATCATGCGGTCGATGGCGTTGAGCAGCGCGGCAGGGGCCTCCAGCCCCTGGCTGGCATAGGTCTGGCGCAGCGGCAGGAGGTCGGTGAGGAGGTCGACCAAGGTCTGTGGATTGCGCGCGATGTGACCGCCGTCGGGCAGCACCTGCCGGTCGAGTTCGTCCGACAGGCGACGGGATGCCCGCCGCAGCGCGCTTCCGCCGGTGCCGGAGCACAAGACGACGTAGGCCACCGCGATGGCGCCAAAGAGGCGCGCCTCGCCGGAATCCGAGCGGGAGGCCGTCTTGTCGAGCCAGGCAGCCTGCCTGTGGAGGGAGCGCAGGAAACGACGATAGAAGGAACGGTCCGCGCCGCTGAGGATCAGGGGCGACTGGCTGAGCCAGGAGATGATCCGGCGGGCCACGACCTGCGGTTCCCAGGCCGCGCCGGGCCGGTACTTCCCCCAGGAACCGATCCAGTCGTCCACGAGAGCCCGGGCATTGGCGTTGGCGAGCGCCGAGTCGGCAGCGCGCAAATGCCTGAGCCAGCCGAAGCCCATCAGCGCCTGCGCCCAGGCGTGCGAGGGCGGCTCGATGTCGAACGGCGAACTGCCGGAGGTCGCCGCGAACTTGCCGGCGAAGGCGAAATAGCCGGCGTAGATGTCGTTGGCGACGGTGGGGTCGGTCGTCCGCAGGTCCTGCGGTGCCACGACGAGGCGCTCGCTGCCGCGCACGCCGCCGCCCGAGATCAGCCGCAGGGGTGAAGCGAGGACGCCGCCGGTCGCGCGAAGCCCGTGCCTGGCCAAGAGCATGGCCAGCCGCCAGCGGTCTCCCATTGCGCGTGTCGTCACGGCCCGGCCACTCCGAACGCCCGGCGGTCCGGGCCCGCCGTCCTCTCGCCCCATCCGACGGACGCCGGTCAGATCACCCTGCCGCCAACATGGTTAACGCATGCTTACCGCATCCTGCGCAGGCGCCCGACGAAGAAACCGTCGCAGCCGGAAAGCCGGGGATCCTCGTGGGGGAGCATGTTCGGCAACGTGCGCACGTCGCCCTCCCCCGTGATGGCACCCTCCAGTCCGGGAAGCTCCTCCGGCCGGATCGGCTCGCGCTCCAGCTCCAGATGGCGGGACAGGGCCGCAGTGACCTGGCGCTCGCCCTCCTCCTTCTCCAGCGAGCAGGTGCAGAACACGATGCGTCCGCCAGGCTTCACCACGGCGACGGCGCGGTCGAGAAGACGCGTCTGCAGGGCAGCGAGGCGGAACACGTCCTCCTCCGTCTTGGTCCAGGCCACGTCGGGGTGGCGGCGCAGCGTCCCCGTGGCGGTGCAGGGCGCATCGACGAGGACGGCGTCGAAGCCGGTCTCCTCAAGCTGCGTGGCGTCGGCCGCGAGCGTGCGCACCGCCAGTCCGAGGCGCTTCATGTTGGTGGCGAGCCGGACCAGCCGCTGCTCGGAGCGGTCGACGGCCAGGACGTCTGCGCCCGCAGCGGCGATCTGGGCCGTCTTGCCGCCCGGTGCGGCACAGAAGTCGGCGATCTTCTGTCCCGGGCCGGCACCGAGGAGCCGCGCCGGCAGGGCCGCGGCGGCATCCTGTACCCACCAGCCGCCGTCGGCGTAGCCGGGCAGATCCTGCACCGCCGTGCGCTGGCGCAGCCGCAGCGATCCCGTGGGCAGCAGGAGGGCATCGAGCCTGCCGGCCCAGCCCTCCGCGTCTGCGGCGACGCTGATGTCGACGGGCGCCTCGTTGCGGTGGGCGGCTGCGATGGCGCGCGCCGTCTCCTCGCCCCACGCCGCCACCCAGCGCGCCTTCAGCCAGGCGGGGGTGTCGTCGTCCAGCGGGTCGGACGCGGCCAGGATCGCGTCCTTCTCGCGCGACACGCGGCGCAGCACGGCATTGGCCAGGCTGGAGAAGCGGTCGGCCTCGCGGTCCTCGTGGATGAGGCGCATGGCGAGGTCGACGGCCGCATGGTCGGGCACGTCGAGGAAGAGGAGCTGCGCGCAGGCCGCGACAAGAATGTCGGCGAAGCGGCCGGCCCGATCCGGCATTCCCGAGCGAAGCCGCGCCAGGAGCACGCCCCGGATGGTGCCGAAGCGGCGGATGCCGACCGTCGCGATGGCGCGCGCCAGCCCGCGGTCGCGCGGTTCGAGATCGCCGCCCTCACGCTGCAGCAGCCGGTCGAGGGTCTCGTCCAGCGCCTTGTTCTCGTTCAGCACGGCGGCGAGAGCGGAAACAGCGATGCGGCGCGCGGCGAGCCCGGGCGAGGTATCAGGCTCGCGAGGCCGCTGTTCGCCAACCGGCGCCTTGCCTGCCGGTGCCTTGCGCCCAGGCGACTTGCCCCCGCGTGGATTTCCCCCCGTATTGCCGCCCTGCCTTGCCATCGTTCCGTCCATGCCACGCCCCTGCGGCGCGCGCATTGCCTCCGCCCGTTCCACCCGGTTGTCAATCACGCAGGGCAGGCCTACTTGCCCTCCATGACCGACACGGACCCGAACAGGACGCTGGGACGATGACGGACGAGACAGAAGCCGGCCTGCCGCCGGAGGTTGAACCGGCGCCAGAAAAGCCTCTCACCGAGGCGGCGCGCCGTGCGCTCGCGGAAGCCGAGGCGAGGCGCGTGGAGCTGGACGAGCGCCGCCGCGCGCTGGAACAGCGGGCCGAGACGAACGGCCGCGAAGGGCCCGAGCCGGTGCGCTACGGCGACTGGGAAGTGAAGGGCATCGCGACCGACTTCTGAGGATGGTGCGGCCTCGATTGCCGTCCGGCTCACTTCACAACCATAAGTTGTGCCCACTAGAGTGCCGCTCCCCGGAAGGAGGAGCGATGCGAGACGACAAGGCCGAGACGAGGCTGCGGCTGTTCAGGGAGATCGTTGAGGAGGCGCACCGCACCCTCGGCCTGCGGTTCGGCTTCGGGCTCTGGGACGGAACCCTCGTGCCTGCCGGCTGGCCGCAGGACGGCCTGCGGCTCGTGCTGAAGGACGAGGGCGTGGTGGCCGAGATCATCCGGCGCCCGCGCATCGACACTCTGGTCGCCGCCCACATGGCCGGACGCATCGACCTCGAGAATGGCAGCCTCTTCGATTTCGCCAAGGCCCGTCCGGAGGGCCGGCCGGGACGCCTCCTGCGCAAGCTACCCAAGCTGAAGCTCGCCCGCACCGCGGCCCTGTTCTGGCGCGCGCCGAAAATCGCGGAAGGCGGGCCGCTCGACGCCGTGAAGGAGGAGAAGGACGCGCGCGCCGGCACGGCTGCGGTGAACAAGCGCAACGTCTCCTACCACTACGACGTGTCGAACGCTTTCTACCGCCTCTTCCTCGACGAGGAGATGGTCTACACCTGCGCCTACTTCCAGCCGGACTGGCACGACGACCTCGATCGCGCCCAGCGCGACAAACTCGACATGATCTGCCGCAAGCTCCGCCTGATCCCGGGGGAACGCCTGCTCGACATAGGCTGCGGCTGGGGCGCTCTCGTCTGCCATGCCGCGCGCCACTATGGCGTGACGGCAGTCGGGGCGACGCTGTCGGAGGAGCAGGCCGCCCTGGCGCGGGAAAAGGTGGAGCGGCTGGGCCTATCAGGCCAGGTGACGATCATGGTGCAGGACTTCGCCGCGCTGGAAGGCCCCTTCGACAAGGTCTCTTCGATCGGCATGTTCGAGCATGTCGGCATCGACAACCACCGCAAGTACTTCGCCGCCGTCAATCGCGTGCTGAAGCCGGGTGGCCTTTACCTGCACCACGCCATCTCGCGCCCGGCCAAGGGCGACGACCGCAGCTTCCGCAAGATGCGGGCCGAGTATCGCGCGCTGACCCGCTACATCTTCCCGGGTGGCGAGCTCGACCATCTCGGCATGTCGATCGCCAATCTCGAGCGCGCAAAGTTCGAGATCCACGACGTCGAGGGCTGGCGCCGGCACTATGCGCGGACGACCCGGCTCTGGTGGGAGCGTCTCAACGCCCGCCGGGCGGAGGCCGAGGCCGAGGTCGGAGCGGAGAAGACGCGGCTCTGGCTGCTCTATCTCGCCGGCTGCTCGCTGGCCTTCGAGCGCGGCGCCGTCGGCATTTTCCAGACGGTGGCGCAGAAGCGGGCGAAGGGCTTCAGCCCGCTGCCGCCGACGCGCGCCGACCTCTACGAGGCCTCGAGCACGGCCGGTGATTGACATTCCGCGCGCGAGGGTGTTTCACCTCGCAAAGGCTCACCGGCCCCGGACCATCGCGCTCATGCCGTTCGCATCGTCGACGAAAACGACGGAGAACACGCCCGCCGCCAAACGCGGCGCGGCGCGCTGACGCGTCCTCGCTCCGGTCTCTCCTCCGGCGGAGGACAGAGGCCGATCCGCCCCGGCGGGTCATGAGAGCCGGGGGAGACCACGTTCCGAAAAGGGTTCATGTCATGGGTTTCAAGGTCGCTGTCGCAGGCGCAACGGGCAATGTGGGCCGCGCCATGCTCGACATCCTCGCCGAGCGCGCCTTCCCGGCCGACGAGGTGGTCGCTCTCGCCTCCCCGCGGAGCCAGGGCACCGAGGTCTCGTTCGGCGACCGCACGCTGACCGTGCGCGCCATCGACCATTACGACTTCGCCGGCACGGACATCTGCCTGATGTCCGCAGGCTCGGCCGTGGCCAAGGAATGGGGCCCGCGCATCGGCGCGCAGGGCTGTCTCGTCATCGATAACTCGTCCTTCTTCCGCTACGATTCCGACGTTCCGCTGGTCGTACCGGAGGTCAATGCCGGGGTTCTCGCCGGGTACATGGCGAAGACGGACCGGCGCAACATCATCGCCAACCCCAATTGCTCCACCGCCCAGCTCGTCGTCGCGCTGAAGCCGCTGCACGAGGCGGCGACGATCAGGCGGGTTGTCGTGTCGACCTACCAGTCGGTGTCCGGCGCCGGCAAGGAGGGCATGGACGAGCTCGACCGCCAGACCAAGGCGCTCTACTCGCTGCGCGACGTGGAAGTGAAGAAGTTCCCCAAGCGCATCGCCTTCAACCTCATCCCCCACATCGACGTGTTCATGGAGGACGGGTTCACGAAGGAAGAGTGGAAGATGATGGCCGAGACCAAGAAGATCCTCGACCCGAAGATCAAGCTCACGGCCACCTGCGTGCGCGTGCCCGTCTTCATCGGCCATTCCGAGGCCGTGAACATCGAGTTCGAGAACCCGATCTCGGCCGAGGAGGCGACGCAGATCCTGCGCTCGGCCCCCGGCTGCCTCGTCATCGACAAGCGCGAGCCCGGCGGTTACATCACCCCGCACGAGGCGGCCGGCGAGGACGCGACCTACATCTCGCGCATCCGCGAGGACATCACGGTCGAGAACGGGCTCGCCATGTGGGTCGTCTCCGACAACCTCCGCAAGGGCGCCGCGCTCAACGCCGTGCAGATCGCCGAGGCGCTCATCAACCGCAAGCTCCTCACCCCCCGCGCCGCCGCGGCGTGATTGACTGAGTGCAGGCGCGGGGAACCCTCCCCCGCTTGCGGGGGAGGGCAGGGAGGGGGGACGCTACCGGGCCGAAACGGGCTAACGCCCCCTCTGTCCGCTGCGCGGACATCTCCCCCGCGGGCGGGGGAGAGTTGACCCGGCATGCCGGGCTAGAACTTCTGGATCATCCTCCAACCATTGAACCATCGCAGGGTTGGCGCGCGCCTCTGCCTCCGTCACAATGGTGCGGTGCACAAGCGGAGGAGCCGGACGTGACGGCGGAAACGCGCGACAAGCCCTGGATCTTCCGCACCTATGCGGGCCATTCCACCGCGTCGGAGTCGAACCGGCTCTACCGCGCCAACCTGGGGCGTGGGCAGACCGGCCTCTCCGTCGCCTTCGACCTGCCGACGCAGACCGGCTACGACCCCGACCACGTGCTGGCGCGCGGCGAGGTCGGCAAGGTCGGCGTCTCCATCGCCCATCTCGGCGACATGCGGGCCCTGCTCCAGGACATCCCGCTGACGCAGATGAATACCTCGATGACCATCAACGCCACGGCCGCCTGGCTGCTGGCGCTCTATGTCGCCGTCGCCGACGAGCAGGGCGCGCCGCGCACGGCGCTGCAGGGAACGACCCAGAACGACATCGTCAAGGAGTACCTGTCGCGCGGGACCTACGTCTTCCCGCCCGCGCCCTCGATGCGGCTGATCAAGGACGTCGTGGTGTTCAGCACCGCGGCGCTGCCGAAGTGGAACCCCACCAACGTCTGCAGCTATCACCTGCAGGAGGCCGGTGCGACGCCGGTGCAGGAACTCGCCTTCGCGCTCGCCACCGCCATTGCCGTGCTCGACACGGTCCGCTCCTCCGGAGAGATCGCGGAGGCGGGCTTCGCCGAGGTGGTCGGCCGCATCTCCTTCTTCGTCAATGCCGGCATGCGCTTCGTCACCGAGCTGTGCAAGATGCGGGCGTTCTCCGAGCTCTGGGACGAGATCACCCGCGAGCGCTACGGCGTCGAGGACGAGCGCCACCGCCGCTTCCGCTACGGCGTACAGGTGAACTCCCTCGGGCTCACCGAGCAGCAGCCGGAGAATAACGTTTACCGCATCCTCATCGAGATGCTGGCGGTCGTGCTGTCGAAGCGGGCCCGCGCCCGCGCCGTTCAGCTGCCGGCCTGGAACGAGGCGCTGGGCCTGCCACGCCCGTGGGACCAGCAATGGTCGCTGCGCATGCAGCAGGTGATGGCCTACGAGACAGACCTCCTCGAATACGGCGACATCTTCGACGGCTCCGTCGAGATCGAGCGCAAGGTTGCCGAGCTGAAGCATGCTGCCCGCGCCGAGCTCGCCGCCATCGAGGCGCGCGGCGGCGCCGTCGTCTGCGTCGAGGACGGCACGCTGAAGCGGGCCCTGGTGGAATCCAACGCCCGCCGCATCGCCGGCATCGAGGGTGGCGGGCAGGTGGTTGTCGGCGTCAACCGCTGGGGCGAGAGCGAGCCGTCGCCGCTGACCGCGGGCGAAGGCACGGTGCTCACCGTGCCTGAGGCGGTCGAGACGGAGGCCATCGCCGGCATCCGGCAGTGGCGCTCGCGGCGCGACGCAGGCGAGGTGGAGGCCGCGCTGGAGGACCTGCGCACCGCCGCGCAGGAAGGCCGCAACGTCATGGAGCCCTCGATCCGCTGCGCCAAGGCCGGCGTCACCACCGGCGAATGGGGCGAGACGCTGCGGCGCATCTTCGGAGAGTACCGCGCGCCGACCGGTGTCACGCCCGAGACCCGCACCGAGGCGGAGCAGCGTGAGGTGGCGCTCGTGATCGCCGACCTTGCCGCCCAGCTCGGCGAGACGCCGCGGCTCACAGTCGCCAAGCCTGGCCTCGACGGCCATTCCAACGGCGCCGAGCAGATCGCGCTGCGGGCCCGCGACGTCGGCTTTTCCGTCACATACGAGGGCATCCGCCTGACGCCGGAGGAGATCGTCCGGCAGGTGCGCGACAGCCAGGCACACGTGCTGGGCCTCTCGATCCTCTCCGGCTCGCACGTCCCGCTGGTGCGCGACGTCATGGCGAGGCTGCGCAACGAGGGGCTGGGGCATGTTCCCGTCGTCGTCGGGGGCATCGTGCCGCCGGAGGACGAAAACGTCCTGCGGAACATCGGCGTCCGTGCGGTCTACACGCCCAAGGACTACCGGCTCGACGAGATCATGAAGGATATCGCCGGCATCGTCCGGCGGACTTTGCCTGAGCGGCAGCCCGCCTAATGCAGGGTTGATGCAACATTCTGCTTTCGCTTTAACGTCGTGGCAGTCGGTGTTGCCTAAAGTCATGCCATGGCGCATGGCGCGCCCCGCGGAGTTGCCGCGATGCTGCAGTATCTGGGGTTCGGTTCCGTTTCCAACGACGTGCTGATCGGCGTGGTCGGCATCGTCTTCTTTTTCAGCGTGGCCTCGGGCTGGCTGTGCGACGCCGTGATGAGGGCGCGCGGGTTCGGCATCATCGGCAACGGTGTGCTGGTCTTCCTCGGTGCACTGATCACCCTGGCGGCGTGGCAGCGCTTTGGGTCCGGCGCGAGCACGGCGGATCTCGCCGGCGTCGCGATGCTCTGCATCGGCGCGTCCTACGCCTTCCTCTTCGCCATGGCTCTCGGCAAGCGCCTCGCCCGCTGAGGATACGTCCCGCGCCTGGACGGGTGCCGCACCGCGCGCCGATGCGCTAGGACTGTGGCCTGATCCCGTTCACGGACGCAGCCATGATCCCCGCTCCCCTTCCCGTCACCCGCGCCGACATCGAGGCCGCGGCCGAGCGCATTGCCGGCCATGTCCGCCGCACGCCCCTACTGGAGGGCGATCCCGGGCTGGCGGGCGACGCCTCGGTCAGCCTGAAGCTCGAACTGCTGCAGCACGCCGGCTCCTTCAAGTCGCGCGGCGCCTTTAACACGCTACTGTCGAAGCCCGTGCCGCCCTCCGGCGTCGCGGCGGCCTCCGGAGGCAATCACGGCGTCGCCGTGGCCCTGGCGGCGAAACGGCTGGGACACAAGGCCCGCATCTTCGTCCCGGAGATCTCGCCCGCCGTGAAGGTGGCCGCCATCCGCGCCCATGGCGCGGAGGCGGTGGTGGGCGGCTCCCGATACGCCGATGCGCAGGAGGCCTGCAACCGCTACGCCGCGGAAACCGGTGCCCTCCTCGTCCATCCCTACGACGCGGTTCCCACCCTCGCCGGCCAGGGCACGACGGCGCTGGAGTGGGACGAGGACCTGTCCGCCCTCGGTCTCGCGCCGCTCGACACGGTGCTCGTCGCCGTCGGCGGCGGCGGACTCATCGCCGGCATGGCCGCCTGGTGGGAGGGCCGCGTGAAGGTGGTCGGCGTCGAACCCGAGGGCTCGCGCTGCCTGCATGCCGCGCTGGAGGCCGGCGAACCCGTGGACGTGCCGGTGGAGAGCATCGCCGGCGATTCGCTCGGCGCGCGCCGGGTGGGGACGCTGGCCTTCGCCGTCGCCCGGCAGGCCATCGACCACGTCGCCCTCGTCCCCGACGACGCCATCCGCGCCGCCCAGCAGCGCCTCTGGCGCGACTGGCGCCTGCTGGCCGAACCGGGAGGAGCCGCGGCCCTCGCCGCCCTCCTCACCGGCGCATACAGCCCTGCACCCGGCGAACGCGTCGGCGTGCTGCTGTGCGGCAGCAACGTGGACCCGACAACGGTGGTGGGGTGACGTGGGTCACGCTCGGACCGCGCGTCTTCAGACGCGCTTGGCCGAATGTGCAACTGGGTCAGAACATGCGGGTCTGGAGACCCGCGCTCCACTCCTCACCCTTGACTCCCGCCGCCCTATCCCCTATCGGCTGCCCACTTCAACGGCGATCCTTCGTCCTTGAGCCACCGCCCGGGCCTTGAGCCCGGAGGTCCACGCCCGACAGCGCGATGCGCCCTCGGGCGCGTTCGGCTTTGGGTCGGGGTTCGTCCTCCGCCATTGCGGGGCCGCTATTCTCCGGCAGGAGGTGCGGCTTCCGCAGGCAGAACACGAGGCGCTGATGTTCGAGGGCCTTTCCGACAAGCTCTCCGGCATTCTGGACAAGCTGACGCGGCGCGGTGCGCTGACGGAGGAGGATGTCAACGCGGCGCTGCGCGAGGTGCGGCGCGCGCTGATCGAGGCCGACGTGGCGCTCGAGGTGGTGCGCAGCTTCACCGACAAGGTGCGCGGCCGCGCCGTCGGCGCCGAGGTGGTGAAGTCCGTCAGCCCGGGCCAGATGGTGGTCAAGATCGTCCACGACACGCTCGTGGAGACGCTGGGCTCCGACGCCGACCCGATCAATCTCGACGCCGTGCCTCCCGTGCCGATCCTCATGGTCGGCCTGCAGGGCTCGGGCAAGACGACCTCCACCGCCAAAATCGCCAAACGCCTGCAGGAGCGCAACGGCCGCAAGGTCCTGATGGCGTCGCTCGACACACGCCGGCCGGCCGCCATGGAGCAGCTCGCCGTGCTGGGCCAGCAGGTCGGCGTCGCCACCCTGCCCATCGTCGGCGGCCAGTCGGCCGTGCAGATCGCCCGCCGCGCCATGGAGGCCGGGCGCCTCGGCGGCTACGACGTGGTGATGCTCGACACGGCGGGCCGCGTCACCGTCGACGAGGGCCTGATGGCCGAGGCGGCGGAGGTGAGGGACGCCACCAATCCGCACGAGGTGCTGCTCGTCGCCGACGCGCTCACCGGCCAGGACGCGGTGAACACGGCGCGCGCCTTCGACGGCACGGTGGGCCTCACCGGCATCGTGCTCACCCGCGTCGACGGCGACGGCCGCGGCGGCGCCGCGCTCTCCATGCGCGCCGTCACCGGCAAGCCGATCAAGCTCGTCGGCACCGGCGAGAAGATGGACGCGCTCGACGAGTTCCACCCCTCGCGCGTCGCCAACCGCATCCTCGGCATGGGCGACATCGTCTCGCTCGTCGAGAAGGCGGCGCAGTCGATCGACCAGGACAAGGCAAAGCGCATCGCCGAGAAGATGCGCAAGGGCAAGTTCGACCTGGACGACATGCGCGAGCAGCTGGGCCAGGTCGAGAAGATCGGCGGGCTCGGCGGCCTCATGGGCATGATCCCGGGCATCTCGAAGATGAAGGACCAGATCGCCGCCGCCAATCTCGACGGCAAGGTGATCGGCCGGCAGATCGCCATCATCAACTCGATGACTCCGTCGGAGCGCCGCAACCCCGACGTGCTGAAGGCCTCGCGCAAGAAGCGCATAGCGTCCGGCTCCGGCACCAGGGTCGAGGAGGTGAACCGCCTCCTCAAGAGCCACCGCCAGATGGCCGACATGATGAAGATGATGGGCCAGGGCGGTAAGCGCGGGCCCATGGCCGGCCTCGCCAACATGTTCGGCATGGGCAGCGGCGGCGGCGGCATGCCGAACGTGACGCCCGAGATGATCGAGCAGATGCGGGCCAAGCTGCCTCCCGGCACGCTGCCGCCCGACATGCCCGGCCTTCCCCCCGCCGGCAAGGGCGGCGGCCTGCCCCCTCCTCCTCCCGGCCTCGGCGCCCCCGGCGGCTTCCCCGGCCTGCCGGGCCTCGGCGGCAAGCCCACCCTCCCCGGCCTCGGCGGTCCCAAGCTGCCCGGGCTCGGCGGGTTCAACCCGTTCGGCAAGAAGAAATGAGCAACTTCGCGCAATCGCAGGTAACGGCGAGCGAGCTGGTGCAGCGGGTGTGGTCCATCCGCAAGCAGCTCGACGACGCTCTCATCTGGAACGAGGTGCGCATGTTCCGCCTGGACGGCGTGACCATTCTGGCTCACGTGCCCGGCGCCTATTGGGAAATCGACGTGCTGGAAGACGGCAGCGTGGATTTCGAGGTTTTCAAGTCTGTTGGCGATCTACAGCCCGGAAATGATCTCCAGGCCGCCATCGCCGAGATGCGCAGTTACGAAACTCAAGACCAGGAGTAAACTATGGCCCTCAAGATCCGTCTCGCCCGTGGCGGCGCCAAGAAGCGCCCGCACTACTCGATCGTCGTCGCCGACAGCCGCTATCCGCGCGACGGCCGCTTCATCGAGAAGCTCGGCACCTTCGATCCCATGCAGCCCAAGGACTCGGCCGAGCGCGTCAAGTTCGACGTCGAGAAGGCGAAGGATTGGCTCGCCAAGGGCGCCCAGCCGACCGACCGCGTCGCCCGCTTCCTCGACGCCGCCGGCGCCCTGAAGCGCGAGGCGCGCAACAACCCGCAGAAGGCCCAGCCGAAGAAGAAGGCCCAGGAGCGCGCCGCCGCTGCCGCCACCGCTTCCGGCGAGGCCGCCGAGTAAGGGCGCTTCTTTCCGCGGCTTACCGCCCTCGTCATCCCCGGCGGCCCGAAGGGCCGGGACGGGGATCCAGGGGCGGCGTCCCGCGGGAACAGGCCTGGGTCACCTCCCCGCCGTTGCGCGGCGGCGGGGGATGACAGCGAACCGGAACCGCCATGTCCAGCGATCTCATCCTCGTCGGCGTGTTCGGGGCCCCGCACGGCGTGCGGGGCGAACTCCGGCTGAAGTCCTACACGGCCGACCCCATGGCCATCGCCGACTACGCGCCGCTGACCGATGCGGCCGGCAAGCGCCGCTTCGTCATCGAGGCGGCGCGGCCGGTGAAGGACGATATGCTCGTCGTGCGCGTCGCCGGCATCGCCGACCGTGACGCCGCGGCGGCGCTGACCAATGTGCGCCTCCACGTCCCCCGATCGGTCCTTCCACCGGTGGAGGAGGAGGACGAGTTCTACCAGGCCGACCTCGTCGGCCTTAGGGTGGAGACGTCCGGGGGCGAGGCGCTGGGCGTTGTCGGAGCCGTGCTCGATTTCGGCGCGGGCGACATCCTCGAGGTGACGCCGCCGGGCGGCGGAACGCCGTTCCTCCTGCCCTTCACCAAGGCCACCGTACCTGTCGTCGACATCGCGGGCGGGCGGCTGGTGGCCGAGCCTCCGGCCGAGACAGAGGCTCGAGAGGAGAAGGCGGACGGGCCGTGAGCTGGTCCGCCACGGTCCTCACACTCTTCCCCGACATGTTCCCCGGCCCTCTCGGCCTGTCGCTCGCCGGCGACGCGCTGGCCCGCGGCGCGTGGAGCCTTTCGCCCTACGACATCCGCAACCATAGCCTCGGCCGGCACCGGGCGGTCGACGACACGCCGGCCGGCGGAGGCGCCGGGATGGTGCTGCGCGCCGACGTGCTGGCCGCCGCCGTCGATGCCGTCTCGCCGCCGGACGATCGCCGGCCGCGCCTGCTGATGAGCCCGCGCGGAAGGCCGCTCGACCAGGCTCGTGTCCGCAGCCTCGCCGCGGGGCCCGGCGTCGTGCTGGTCTGCGGCCGGTTCGAGGGAGTAGACGAACGGGTGATCGCCGGGCGTGGGCTCGAGGAGGTCTCCATCGGCGACTACGTGCTCTCCGGCGGGGAACTCGCGGCCCTCGTTCTTCTCGACGCCTGCGTGCGCCTGCTGCCGGGCGTCATGGGCAAGGCCGAATCCGGCACCGAGGAGAGCTTCGAGAACAGCCTGCTCGAATACCCGCACTACACCCGCCCGCGCGACTGGGAGGGCCGCGCCATCCCCGAGATCCTGCTCTCCGGAGACCATGCCCGCATCGCCCGCTGGCGCAGGGACGAGGCCGAGCGGATCACGCGGGAGAGGCGCCCGGACCTGGCGGCGAAGGCCCGGCAGGGCTAGCAGCCGTGCCCGCGTCGCTGCGGGGCATGTTCGCGACGCATGCCGGATTGACGGGGAAGGGTTTCGCACCTAGCGTCCGCTCGACGGTTCCCTTCGGGGATCAAAAGGGAACGCAGTGGGGGCACATGCCCGAAACTGCGGCTGCCCCCGCAACTGTGAGCGGTGAGTCATCGTCATCTGGGCCACTGGGAAACCGGGAAGGCGGACGAATGACGGCGAACCGCGAGCCAGGAGACCTGCCGTCGGCCTAGTCAGCGTGAACACACCGGGCGGGGTGCACCGGTGGGTAGCCGGATGATGACGTCAGGTCATGGATCCGGACCCCGTTCGCGGTGACGTGACACGCCCGAGAGGCCCTTCATGTCCACGTCGCTCACCCAGGCCCGCTCTCCGGCCGCCGCCCGCCCCGCTTCCGCGCTGCTGGCAGCCTTCGCCGCGATGTTCGTCGGTGCTGTGCTCGTCTATGGCGTGGGCTTCGCCAGCCCCGCCACGATCCACAACGCCGCGCACGACGCGCGCCACTCCTTCTCCTTCCCCTGCCATTGAGCGGCGGCTCCATGGTTTACCGCGTCTTCGCCGCCGCGCTCGTAGCTGGCGTCTTCGCCGGCCTGGCCGCCTTCGGCCTGCAGCAGGTGCGTATCTCGCCGCTGATCCAGCAGGCCGAGGTCTATGAGGCGGCGGGCGAGCCCGCCGGCCATGACCATGCGACTCACGACCATGCCACCACCGGCGACGCGCAGGCGGCCGCTCCGGCAGGCCACGATCATGGTGGCGCCTGGGAGCCGGAAGGCGCGGCGCGCCATGGCCTGACGCTTCTGGCCGACATCCTCGCCGGCGTCGGCTTTGCGCTCCTGCTCACCGGCGCGATGTGCCTCGCCGAACTCCGCGGCCATGGCGTGGACCTCAAGCGCGGTCTCCTGTGGGGCGCGGCGGGCTTCGCCGTGTTTTCGGCCGCCCCGGCCATGGGCCTGCCTCCCGAACTGCCCGGCATGCAGGCCGCCGACCTCGAGCTGCGCCAGCTCTGGTGGATCGGCACAGCCGCTGCCACAGCGGCAGGCCTCGGCGTCGCGGTCTTCGCGCGGTCGACGCTCGCCAAGGCGCTCGGCGTCGTTCTCATCGTCCTGCCGCATGTCTTCGGTGCGCCGTCTCATACCGGCGCTGGCGGTCTCGTACCGCCGGAGCTCGCCGCCCAGTTCGTGACGGCCTCGCTCGTGACCTCAGCCCTGTTCTGGCTCGTCGCGGGCGGCGCGGCCGGATGGCTCTACGAGCGGCTCGGCCGCCAGGGCACGCCGGACATCGCGGCTGTTTAGGTGAAAGGCGGCGCCAGGGGGCAGACCCCGCGCCGCGATCTTCTCCGCCGCCGCCCGGGCAAAGGCGGTCTCGTTCGCAGCGAAATACGCCAGGCAGTCTCGTGAGCCCGGCTCGGGGTCACCCAGCAGCACGCGAAACGCGCGCCGGTGCACGACGCATCGCCCGCCATGCTCCCGCGGCGTGAAGGCGAGCGAATCGATCTCCTCCAGCCAGCCCGGCATAGCTCACGCCGCGATCAGCTTGCGCCCGTCATGGCCGGTGATCGCAACCTCGACCAGGCGGCCGGGCTCCATCGCGACCGGCAGGCTGACGGGAGTGAAGTCCTCGGTGCGTGCCGTCGCATTGCGCTCGGTCAGCACACCCCGGATCCGCCCGACCTGGGCGTCGAGATGCGCGCGCAGCGCGGCCTCGCCTCTCTCCCGGAGCCGCCGGGCGCGCTCTCGCACCACGGCCGGTTCGACCTGAGGCATGCGCGCGGCCGGCGTACCCGGCCGGGGCGAGAACGGAAAGACGTGGAGGTGGGTCAGCCCGCACTCGTCCACGAGGTCCAGCGAGCGGGCGAACATCGCCTCGCTCTCCGTGGGAAAGCCGGCAATGAGATCCGCCCCGAGCACGATCTCGGGCCGCAGCCGGCGCACCGTGTTGCAGAAGGCGACGGCATCCGCCCGCGTATGACGCCGCTTCATGCGCTTCAGCACGAGGTCGTCCCCCGCCTGCAGAGACAGATGGAGATGCGGCATCAGCCGCGGCTCGCAGGCCAGCGCGTCGAGCAGGTCGCGGTCGGCCTCGATCGAGTCGATGGACGATATGCGCAGCCGCTTCAGGGCCGGCACGCCGCGCAGGATCGCCTTGACCAGCGCGCCCAGGCGGGGCTGCCCGGGCAGGTCGCCGCCCCAGCTCGTGATGTCGACGCCGGTCAGCACGATCTCGGCATGGCCGGCGTCGACCAGCTCGGCGGCACGCTGCACGGCATGCTCCAAAGGCACGGAGCGGGAATTGCCACGGCCGAAAGGGATCACGCAGAAGGTGCAGCGGTGGTCGCACCCCGTCTGCACCTGCAGGAAGGCGCGGGTCCGGTCCGCCCTGCCCTCGGCGAGCGACGGCGGCCCGGCGCGCGGCGCGAAGATGTCGGGAACATCGATCCGCGACGCCGCGGACGCCGGAGGGATCCAGCTCTCGGGCGCCAGCTTCACGGCATTGCCGAGCACGCGGTCCACCTCCGGCATGGCGGCAAAGCGGCCCGGCTCAACCTGCGCGGCGCAGCCGGTCACGACGATGTCGGCATCGGGCTTCTCGCGGCGGGCGCGGCGGATGGCTTGCGCGGCCTGGCGGACCGCCTCCTCCGTCACGGCGCAGGTGTTCACGATGACCGCGTCGGTCGATCCCGCTTCCTCCGCGGCGCGCCGCATCGCCTCCGACTCCGCGAGATTGACCCGGCAGCCGAAGGTGAGCACCTCCACCGGCATCAGGCGGCCCCGGCGAAGAGCGCCGGCGACAGGACGCCTTCGTGCTCCAGCTCGACCGGGCCGGTCATCAGCACGTGGCCGTCCGATTCGCGCCAGTGGATGAGGAGGTCGCCGCCGGGCAGGGTCACGGTGACCCCCCGTCCCGTGAGCTCCTTGCGGACCGCAGCCACCGCGGCGGCGCAGGCGGCCGAGCCGCAGGCCTGCGTCAGGCCGACGCCGCGTTCCCACACCTTCAGGGTGATGGAGGCCGGCGAGGTGACATGCGCGAGCGAGATGTTGGCGCGCTCGGGAAAGATCGGGTGGTTCTCCAGGAGCGGGCCGACGCGCTCGAGCCCGTAGGCCTCGACGTCGTCCACCCAAAAAATGGCATGCGGATTGCCCATGTTGACCGCCGACGGCGTGTGCAGCACCGGCGCGTCGATGGGACCGACCTGCAGCTCGAAGCCGGTCGTGTCCGGGAACTCCTCGGCGAGCGGGATCTCGTCCCAGCGCAGCCGCGGCGCGCCCATGTCCACGGTGAAGGACGTCTCGCCGTCGCGGCGGACCGGGAGCAGCCCTGCCACCGTCTCCACGGCGAATGCGTCCGGGACGCCGTCTCGCACGAGATACCAGCCGACGCAGCGCGTGCCGTTTCCGCACGCCTGGGCCTCCGACCCGTCGGTGTTGTAGATGCGCACGAAGGCTTCCGTCCCCGGGGTCACGGGGTCGTGCAGCACCATCATCTGGTCGAACGGCGTGTCGCGACCGGCCGCGACGGCGCGGGCCTCATGCGGCTGGACGCGGAGCGAGGTGCCCCTGAGGTCGAGGACGACGATCTCGTTGCCGAGACCGTTCATCTTCAGGTAGGGCCGGCCGGCGAGCGGGCTCATGCTTGAATTCCAGGCGTGGGCGCGGCAGCGAAGTTTGGCACGCCGGCGGCGGAGCCGCGATTCCGTCGCGCGAGAGGCGCAATTCCGCCGCCCCGCACGGGCATCGCGCATTGCACGGCGTTGATATAGCAAGTACGGGACGAAACGCGAGTCCCGCCCTGATTCCGCCGCGGGCGGGCACGCCAGGCGAGGCAACCATGACACGATCCTTGACGGTCCTGACGGCGCTCCGCGGCGCGGTGGCAGCCCTCGCGCTCATCGCGCTCGGGACGACAGGACCCGGCCCTGCCTGGGCCCTGCAGGATACGTCGCAGGCGCAGCAGCCTGCCGTCGCTCAGGCCGCGCCGGCGGAGGGGCAGGCAACGGAGGGGCAGGCGCCCAAGCCGGGCGTCGTCGAAAGCCAGCCGCTCGCACCTCCGCCCGGCACCGCGGAAGCACAGCAGGATCCTGCGCCCCTCAACGATCCATCGCCGGGTTCGAACACCGCGGCACAGCCCGCGCCGACGCAGGGTCCTGCTCCGGCCGATTCGGCCGACCTGCAGACCCTGGCCCCGCCCCCCGGAGACCAGGCCAACCCCGACGAGGTCGACGTCGTGGCGCGTCCGGCAGCCACGATCCGCTCGAAGTCGAGCTGGGATGACGGCTACGACACGCTGACGGCCACGTTCGCGAAGCTGGCCGAGGAGATGAAGAAGGCCGGGATCAAGGTGACGGGCAAGCCGATCTCGACCTTCGTCGAGACCGACGACAACGGTTTCGGCTTCGAGGCGCAGCTGCCGGTCGAGGCTGCTCCGGCTCAGCGCCCGGCGGGGCTGTCGCCGGACGTGACCTTCGGCCAGACGCCGTCGGGGCACTTCATCCGCTTCGTGCACCGCTCGCCCTATGACGACATCGACAGCACCTACGAGGCGGTGTCGGCCTATCTGGATTCGAAGGGTATCGAGGTGAAGGACAGCTTCACCGAGGAATACGTCAACACCGGCAAGGATGCCGGGGACCCCGCGATGGAGCTGTTCATCTACGTCCAGCCGCGCGGGTAGCGTCTAAACGGTTTGGGTGCCGGGTTCACCCCAGCGCGTAGACCTGTCCCGGCCGAAGCGGCTGGAAGCGCTCCTGGGGAATGTCTTTCGCCTTGCAGGCGGCCGCCAGCGCTTCCAGGGGGCGCTCGATTCCCTCGTCCGTCAGCTTGAACGTGCCCCAATGGTGCCCGACGGCGTGTCTGGCGCCCGTGAGCTCCAGGATGCGCACTGCTTCCTCGGGATTGACGTGCTGGTCCTGCATGAACCAGCGCGGCTCATAGGCGCCGATGGGGATGATGGCGAGTTCGGGCCGGCCATGCTTCGCGCGCACCCCGCCGAACACCTCCCCGGGGCCGAAGCCGGTGTCTCCGATGTGGTAGACGAGGCCCGCGGGCGTCTCGAGTACGAAGGCCGCCCACAGCGCATGGCGACGGTCGAAGAGGCCGCGCGCCGACCAGTGGTAGATCTCCTCCAAATGCACGGCCACATTGTCCGAGAGCGGCACCCGCGCCCCCCAGTCGTGCGCCTCCGGGCCCTCGATCCCGCCCTGCCGCATAATCGTGTCGTTGCCGAGAGGCGTGACGATCCGCGGTCTGAAGGTCTTCGACAGGCGGCCGAGCGTCGCCATGTCGAGATGGTCGTAGTGATTGTGCGTGACGAGCACGACGTCGATCGGAGGCAGGTCCTCGAAGGCGATTCCGGGTGCGTTGACGCGCTTCGGACCAGCGAAACTGACCGGCGAGACGCGTTCCGACCACACGGGATCGACGAGGATGTTCAGCCCACCGGTCTGGATCAGCATGCTGGCGTGCCCGACATGGGTGAGCACCAGCCGCTTGCCGCCCACCCGCTCCGCGGGCTTGGCCCGGAAGGGGCTGGGATAGCTTGACGGCCAGTCTTCCTTCCCCTCCCGCGAGAACTGCCACTTCAGCATGTCGGACGGGCCCTTCGACCACGGCTTGCCGGGATTGAAGAAGACGGTCCCGTCGAAATGGTCGGAGGCCGGGCCCTGGTAATAGGCATTGCCGCTGCGTGCCATGGCGGCTGTTCCCGTGATGGCGGCGCCGAGCGCGGCGAGGCCGGTGGCCTTGAGGACGGTGCGACGTTTCATGCCGGTGAATGTGGTCGTGGCCCCGGCTTCGGCAATGCTTGCAGCGCGACACGATGGCGTTTCGCCGCAGTTGGGGTTAGATGTGAACGCTCACTCACTTCTAAGAACAAAAGCTGTGAGCGAAGTGAGCGCCTGTTCACATCACGGCTTCTCGGATCGAGAGAGCAGGAAGACGGCCTGTTCGGCAAACAGGTTCCAGACCCACCAGGGCAGCGAAAGGCCGATCTGCTGGCCGCCGGCGTCGAGCGCCATCGAGCGGTCGATCCGAGCCCCGGCCTTGCCGACGAGGTCGACGAAGTCGCGAAGCGTGCAGAAGTGGATGTTGGCCGTATCGTACCAGGGAACGGGCAGGTTCTCGGTCATCGGCATGCGCCCACGCACCGCCACCTCGTAGCGCACCCGCCAGTGCCCGAAATTGGGAAACGACACGATGGCCTTGCGCCCGATCCGCAGCATGTGCTCGAGCACCACCTTGGGCCGGCGCGTCGCCTGCAGGGTCTGCGAGAGAATGACGTAGTCGAAGGCATCGTCGGGATATTCGACGAGATCCGTGTCGGCGTCGCCCTGGATGACGGACAGTCCGCGCGCCACGCAGGCGTTCACGCCTTCGCGGCTGATCTCGATGCCGCGCGCGTCGACGCCGCGCTTATCCTGCAGCATGCGCAGCAGGGTGCCGTCGCCACAGCCCACGTCGAGCACGCGCGAACCCGGCTCGACGAGCCCGGAGACGAGCACGAGGTCGATGCGGGTGGCGCCGCTGGATGTCGGAAACAGCGCGTCGGCCATCCGGCTCATCCCCTGCGCACGGCAGGCAGCCCGCGTGCCTGGGCGCAACCGTCGATGAAGCCCTGCGTGGTGGCGAAGAATTCCGGCTCGTCCAGCAGGAATGCGTCGTGTCCCTTGTCGCTCTCCACCTCGACGAAGGACACCGATGCGCCCGCCGCATTCAGCGCATGGACCAGTGCTCGCGAGTCCGAGGTCGGGAACAGCCAGTCCGAGGTGAAGGAGACGAGGCAGAAGCGCGTGCGCGTCTTGCCGAAGGCGCGCGCCAGCGAGCCGCCATGGTCCTGGGCGAGGTCAAAGTAATCCATCGCACGGGTGAGGTAGAGATAGGAGTTGGCGTCGAAGCGCTCGACGAAGCTGCGCCCCTGGTAGCGCAGATAGGACTCGATCTCGAAATCGGCGTCGAACGAGAAGGTCGGCGCTTCGCGGTCCTGGAACTTGCGCCCGAACTTCCGGTGCAGCGCGGCCTGAGAGAGATAGGTGACGTGCGCGGCCATGCGCGCCACTGCGAGCCCCTTTTCCGGCCGCGTGCCCTCGGCGAGGTAGCGCCCGCCGCGCCAGTCGGGATCGGCCATGACAGCCTGCCGCCCAACCTCGTGGAAGGCGATGTTCTGCGCCGAGTGCTTGGCAGCGGTGGCGATCGGCAGGGCCGAGAACACCCGGTCCGGGTAATCCGCCGCCCATTGCAGCACCTGCATGCCGCCCATCGAGCCGCCGGCCACGCAGAACAGCGTCTCGATGCCGAGATGGTCGATCAGCATGGCCTGGGCGCGCACCATGTCGCGGACCGTCACGACCGGGAAGCCGAGCGCATAGGCTGAGCCGTCCGGCGACGTCGAGGCCGGGCCCGTCGTGCCCAGGCAACCGCCGAGTACGTTGGAGCAGATAACGAAGAAGCGCTCGGTGTCGATCGGCCGTCCCGGCCCGATCATCGTCTCCCACCAGCCGGTCTTGCCCGTGACGGGATGGACGTTGGCGACATGCTGGTCGCCGGTCAGCGCGTGGCAGACCAGAATGGCGTTGGAGCGGTCTGCGTTCAGCGTCCCGTAGGTCTGGTAGGCGACGCTGAGCGGCGCCAGCGACACGCCGCAGTCCAGGCGCAGAGGCTGCTCGGCGGGAAAGCGCACGACGCGGCTCGTCGGTGCGTCCGCCTGGTTGACGCTCGCTGGGCCTGGCGCCCGGCTCGGTTGCATCGTTCCGCCCTCAGCCCGGTTCGTTCGGAATACGGAACGGAAGTGCTAGCGGAACCCGGGCGGGGCGGCAAGGGGCGATGGAACGCGGGTCTCCAGACCCGCTTCCACATGCAACGGCGCGAGGCGCGTCCGAAGACGCGCACTCCCGATCAGGACGCCCGGCGGTTCTGCCGGTTGTCGATGAGGTCGTTGACCACGCCGGGATCGGCGAGGGTCGACGTGTCGCCGAGACTGCCGAACTCGTCCTCGGCGATCTTGCGCAGGATGCGGCGCATGATCTTGCCGGAGCGGGTCTTGGGCAGGCCTGGCGCGAACTGGATGAGGTCGGGCGAGGCGATCGGGCCGATTTCCTTGCGCACCCAGACGACGAGCTCCTTGCGCAGGTCCTCCGTCGGCGTGATGCCCTCCATCAGGGTGACGTAGGCGTAGATGCCCTGACCCTTGATGTCGTGCGGATAGCCGACGACGGCCGCTTCGGAGACCTTGGGGTGCGCGACCAGCGCGCTCTCCACCTCGGCCGTGCCCATGCGGTGGCCGGAGACGTTGATCACGTCGTCCACGCGCCCGGTGATCCAGTAGAAGCCGTCCGCGTCACGGCGGCAGCCGTCGCCGGTGAAATACTTGTTGGGGTACGTGGAGAAGTAGGTCTCCATGAAACGCTGGTGGTCGCCATAGACCGTGCGCATCTGGCCAGGCCAGCTTTCGGCAATCACGAGGTTGCCCTCGCAGGCGCCCTCCTGGACCTTGCCTTCGGCGTCGACCACCTGCGGCTGCACGCCGAAGAAGGGCCGCGTGGCCGAGCCCGGCTTCAGCGGAGTGGCGCCGGGCAGGGGCGAGATAAGGATGCCGCCGGTCTCGGTCTGCCACCACGTGTCGACGATCGGGCAGCGGCTGTCGCCGACGACGCGATAGTACCACTCCCAGGCTTCCGGATTGATCGGCTCGCCCACCGAACCCAGCAGGCGCAGCGAGGCGCGCGACGTCTTCGTGACCGGCGCCTCGCCGGCGCCCATCAGCGAGCGGATGGCGGTGGGGGCGGTGTAGAAGATGTTGACCTTGTGCTTGTCGATCACCTCCCAGAAGCGGGAGATCGACGGGTAGGTCGGCACGCCCTCGAACATCAGCGTCGTCGCGCCATTGGCGAGTGGACCGTAGACGATGTAGCTGTGGCCGGTCACCCAGCCCACATCCGCCGTGCACCAGTAGACGTCGCCGTCATGATAATCGAACACGTACTGGTGCGTGATGGCGGCATAGACGAGATAGCCGCCCGTCGTGTGCAGGACGCCCTTCGGCTTGCCGGTCGAACCCGACGTGTACAGCAGGAAGAGCGGGTCCTCCGCGTTCACGGGCTCCACGGGGCAATCGGCGGCCACGGTGGCGGCGATCTCCTCGTAGTAGACGTCGCGGCCGGGCGTCATGGCCACGGCCCCGCCGGTGCGGCGGACGACGAGGATCGTGTCGACCGACACCTTGTCCGCGGCGGCATCGACATTGGCCTTGAGCGGCACCTTGCGGCCGCCGCGCAGGCCCTCGTCGGCGGTGATCACCACGGACGAGCCGGCATCCTCGATACGGCTGGCCAGGCTGTCGGGCGAGAAGCCGCCGAAGACGATGGAATGGACCGCGCCGATCCGCGCGCAGGCCAGCATGGCGTAGGCGGCCTCGGGGATCATGGGCAGGTAGATCGTGACGCGGTCGCCCTTCTTGACGCCGCGTGCCTTCAGCACGTTGGCGAAGCGGCAGACCTCGGCATGGAGCTGGCGGTAGGTGATCGTCTTGGAGTCGCCGGGATCGTCGCCTTCCCAGATGATCGCGACCTGGTCGCCGCGCGTGGCGAGGTGCCGGTCGACGCAGTTCAGGGCGACGTTCGTGACGCCGTCCTCGAACCATTTGATCGAGACCGCGCCCGGCGCGTAGCTGGTGTTCCTGACCTTCGTGTAGGGCTGGATCCAGTCGATCCGCTTGCCGTGCTCGCCCCAGAAGGCATCGGGATCCTTCACCGAGGCGTCGTACATCTCCCTGTACTTCGCGTCGTCGATCCAGGCCCGCTTCGCCCAGTCGGCAGATACAGGGTACAGCTTGTCCGACATGTCGACCTCCCTGGACGCGGCCGCTCGGGCGGCACTGCGGTATAGCGGCGGTCCGTCGTTGGGGGTCCGCGCCTGGGCGCGGAAAAGGCGGACCGTTCGTCGCCTTATTATGCGACCGCACCCGGGAGCGTCCAGCCGTCCGCCGTCGCACTTTGGTCGCTGAAACTTTGGACGGAGAAACCCTTGCCTGGCGATCCTCGCCATGCGCAGACCATCGCAGGATGCCGCCGGCCTATCCCATGTGCCGCAACGGCTCGGCCTTGGTCCGCTTCACCACGGCGATCACGCCTTCGAAGAAGGTGATCGAGAAGATGTGCCGGCAAATGTCGTCGGGCATCGAGCGAGGGGCCCTTTGGGCGAGGAGCACGGTGAAGCGCCCGCCGATCTCGGAGAAGCGGAGGTAGTCGAGATTCAGGCGGCCAGCGAGGCCCTTGAAATAGTCGTAGACGTCGAGGCCGTAGAAGGACTTGGCGTGCTGGTCGGAGTGCACGGTCGACGTGTCCTCGATCAGGTAGATCGCGCCCTCCTTGAGGCGGGGAAAAAGCATCAGAAACGTCACGATCATGTCGTGCTGCTGGTGCGACGCGTCATCGATGACGATGTCGAAGGGCGGGTTCTCGGCCAACGCCCGCTCCAGCAGCCCCGCGTCGGTCTGGGATCCGATGTAAATGGCGTCCGCGATGCCCGTGCCGGCGAGGGCCCCGACCCTCTCGTCGATATCCAATCCGGCGATGCGCGAGCCGGCTCCGAACAGCAGCCGGGCGATCTCGAGAGACCCGCCATTCTGCACTCCGATTTCGAGATAGGAGATGTCGCGGCCGTAGAGCTGCCCGAACACGTGGTCGTAGATCTCGAAGTAATTGTCCCACTTGTCGCAGCGGTGGCGTCTCGGGGCGAAGAAGGCGTCGCGATAGCGTGCAGGCCGGCCCATGGTCACCACCCCGTCGATCTCATCTCGTCTGCGGGCCGCGCGAGCGCCGGGCCGGATGCATCACATCCCGCCCATCCGGCACACCGTGTGCCACTCCTCGTCCGTCACAGGCTGCACCGAGAGCCGCATGGAGGTGACGAGCGACATCTTGGCCAGCTTCGGCTCGGCCTTCACCTGCGCCAGCGTCACGGGTTTGGGCAGCTTCTCGACGGCCTTGAGGTCGACGACGACCCACGGCTCGCCCGGTCCGGCGGCCGGATCGGGGTAGGCCTCTCGGATCACCTCGACGATGCCGACGATCTCCTTGCCCTCGTTGGAGTGGTAGAAAAAGCCGCGGTCGCCCGTCTTCATGGCCATCAGGTTGAGCTTGGCCGAGTGGTTGCGAACGCCGTCCCAGAGCGTGCCTTTCTCCCCGGCCGCGACCTGGTGCTCCCAGGACCATTTGTGGGGTTCGGACTTGTAGAGCCAGTGGGCCATGGACGCTCCGCTGCGTTGGACCGGCGGAGCATAGGGCGGCCCAGCCCCCGCTCAAGGCCCGCGGAGCGGAACTCCACCGCCAAAGCCGCGTTCGTGCCGCGCAGCAGACACCGGAGAACCACCATGGCGAGCAAACAGAGCCCTTCGCAGAAGGCCACCGTCGAGCGCGTGATGCACGAATTCAAGGAAGGCGAGCTCGAGAGCCAGGGCGGCAAGGTAAAAAACCCCAAGCAGGCGATCGCCATCGCCCTGAGCGAGGCCGGCAGCTCCAACCGCCAGTCGCCGCAGGAGAACAAGGAGCGGCAGGCGAAGACGAAGGCCAAGGAGAAGGCCGGCAAGACCGCCGAGGCCGAGAAGGAAGGCAAGCGCGCCCAGGACCGCACGCTGGAGAAGGGCGCCCATGGCGGCAAGCCGAACCAGACCACCAAGGGTAATGGCAGCAAGGCCGATCTCTATGCGGAAGCCCGGAAGCGCGACATTCCCGGACGCTCGAAGATGAACCGCGCGCAGCTCGAGCGCGCCCTGGCGCACTAGGAGAGCACCGGAGCGCGGGTCTCCAGACCCGCTCTCGCTCCTTCCGCAGATGCGCGTCTGAAGACGCGCGCTCCGTGCGCAAAGCCTAGTCGTGCTCCGCCTTGAGCGGGCGGCTGAGCAATGCTTCGGCCGCCCGGTCCACCGTCGTTTCGCCGGACAGCACCGCGTCGACGGCCTCCGCCAGCGGCATGTCGACGCCGCGCGCGCGCGCCATCTCGACGAGGGCCCTTGCCGTGAAGACCCCCTCGGCCAGCTTGCCGCGACCGGCCTCGGCCACGGCCATCCCGCGCCCGAGGTCGACGCCGAACGCGAAGTTGCGGGACTTCTCCGACCCGCAGGTCAGGATGAGGTCGCCGAGGCCGGACAGCCCCATCAGCGTCTCCGGCCGGCCGCCATAGGCCTTGGCGAAGCGTCCCAGCTCGGCGAAGCCGCGGGCCGTCAGCGCGGCCCGGGCGCTCTCCCCGAGCCCCCGCCCCTCGACGATGCCGGCCGCGATGGCGAGCACGTTCTTCGCCGCGCCGCCGATCTCGACGCCCCGCATGTCGGCAGAGTGGTAGATGCGGAACGAGGGCGAGCTGAGCGCCGCCGCCAAGGCCTCGGCAATGGGCTCCACCGGAGCGGCCAGCACGACGGCGGTGGGCAGGCCGCTCGCGACGTCATGCGCGAAGCTGGGGCCGGAGAGCACTGCGGGCATGGCGCCGCGCACGACGTCGGCCACGATCTCGGTCATGAACTGGCCGGTCCCGCGCTCGATCCCCTTGGCACAGACGACGACCGGCAGTCCCTGCTTCAGCACCAGGACGAGCGCTTCCGCCACGCCGCGCACCGCCTGCGCCGGAACGGCCAGCAGCACGGCCCTGACCGGCGCGAGGTCGGAGAGAGCAGCGGTAGGCTCGACCGTGTCGGCGAGGCGGATGCCGGGCAGGTGGGCGAGGTTCTCCCGGGCGGCCCGCATCACCTCGGCCTGCGCGGGGTCGCGGCCCCACAGGATCACGCGCCGCCCTGCCCGTGCCGCCGCGTTGGCGAGCGCGGTGCCCCAGGCGCCGGCTCCGACGACGGCGAGGGGGTCGAACATCACGGCGCGGCCGGTGCCACCGACGGCTCCGCCGCGGGCGCAGCCGTCTCCGCCGGTCGGCTCTCGAGAGGCCAGCGGGCGCGCGGGGCGACGTCGAGCGGATCGGTGAGGCCCCGGCGCAGCCGCTCGATGCCGGCCCATGCGATCATGGCGCCGTTGTCGGTGCAAAGCTCGGGCGCCGGCGCCACCATGCGCAACCCCGCTTCGGCCGCGAGGCGCTGAAGCGCGCGGCGGATCGCCTGGTTGGCGGCGACACCGCCGGACACGACGAGAGCCGTGGGGTGGCCGGCGAGATCGCGGAAGCGCTGCAGGCCGACGCGGGTGCGATCGACCACCACGTCGACGACGGCGGCCTGGAACCCGGCACAGAGGTCGGCGACATCGCGCTGCGACAGCGGCGCCACCTTCTCGGCTTCCAGGCGCACGGCGGTCTTGAGGCCGGAGAGCGAGAAATCCGCCGAGGGCCGGTGCATCATCGGGCGAGGGAGCGTGAAGCGGTCGGGATCGCCCTTCAGCGCTTCCTTTTCGACCTGCGGGCCGCCGGGATAGGGCAGGCCGAGAAGCTTCGCCGTCTTGTCGAAGGCCTCGCCGATGGCGTCGTCCATCGTCGTCCCCAGCCGGACGTAGTCGCCGACGTCGCGGACCGCGACGAGCTGCGTGTGGCCGCCCGAGGCGAGCAGCAGAAGGTAGGGGAAGGCGAGAGCGTCGGTGAGCCGTGCCGTCAGGGCGTGCGCCTCGAGATGGTTCACGGCCACCAGCGGCTTGCCGGTGACCATGGCCAGCGCCTTGGCCGTCGTCAGACCCACGATGACGCCGCCGATGAGCCCCGGCCCGGCCGCCGCGGCGATGCCGTCGAGCTTGTCGAGGGGCACGCCGGACACCTCGATCGCCCGCGCCACCAGCGTGTCGAGCACCTCGACATGGGCTCGTGCCGCGATTTCCGGCACCACACCCCCATAGGCGGCGTGCTCGGCGATCTGGCTCAGAACTTCGTTGGACAGGATCTGGCCGCCGCCGGCGGCCCCTTCCGCCGAGACCACGGCCACGGCGGTCTCGTCGCAGGTAGTTTCGATTCCGAGGACGCGCATCTCGTCTCCCAGCCAGCGCCTTCCGCCTCGCGCCGCGACCCCCTATAGTCCGCGCCGCCCGCAAAGGAAACCAATGGCGGGCCAGAACGGGGGCGGAACAGTGGCCGGGGCGGGACGCATCGAGGTGAGGATCGGGACGCGCGGCAGCCCGCTGGCGCTGTGGCAAGCCAACGAAGTCAAGGCGCGCCTGCTGGCGGCCCATGGCTGGCCGGACGAGGCCGTCGCCATCGTCGTCATCAAGACGTCCGGCGACATGATCCAGGACCGCGCACTGTCGGAATCCGGAGGCAAGGGCCTCTTCACCAAGGAGATCGACGCGGCGCAGCTGGCCGGCGACATCGACATCGCCGTGCACTCGGCCAAGGACCTGCCCACTCTCTTCCCCGACGGCATCGTCGTAGCGGGCTACCTGCAGCGCGAGGACGTGCGGGACGCCTTCATCGGCGCCAAGGCAAAGACGATTGTCGAGCTGCCGCAGGGTGCGGTCGTCGGGACGGCGAGCCTGCGCCGCCAGGCACTGATCCGCCGCCTGCGGCCCGACGTCACCACCACGCTGCTGCGCGGCAATGTCGAGACGCGGCTGCGGCGCGTCGAAGCGGGCGAGCTCGACGGCACCCTGCTGGCCCTGGCAGGCCTCAAGCGGCTCGGTTTCGCGCACCGCGCGTCGTCGCTGCTGGACGTGGACAGCTTCCCGCCCGCGGTCGGCCAGGGCGCCATCGCCATCACGGCCCGGGAGGGCGACGACAAGGGCCAGCGGCATGTCGCTGCAATCTCGGACGCCGCCACCGGCGTGGCGCTCGCCGCCGAGCGGGCCTTCCTCACGGTCCTCGACGGCTCCTGCCGTACGCCGATCGCCGGCCACGCACTCGTCGACGGCGACCATGTGCGCTTTCGCGGGCTCGTGCTGCGGGCGGACGGGACCGAAAGCTTCGAGGCTTCGCGCACCGGTGCGGCGGCGGCGGCTGCTTCGCTGGGAGCCGAAGCCGGGCGCGAGATCCTGTCCCGCGCCCCCTCCGACATCCTCGCCCACTGAAGCGCCATGCGCGTCCTCCTGACCCGCGCCGCGGAGGACGCCGGGGCAACGGCGGAGCGGCTGCGCGCCATGGGTCATGACCCCATCGTCGCTCCCCTGGGCAGCGTGACGACGCTCCGCACGGCGTGGCCGGATCCACTGCCTGGCGCGCTGGCCGTGACCAGCGCGCATGCGCTGCCCGGCCTCCTTCCCCTGCCGGATGGAGCCATAACGGTGCCGGTTTTCGCGGTCGGCGAGCGATCCGCCGCGGCGGCCCGGGCAGCAGGGTTCGCGGCAGTCGAAACCGGGCCGGGTGACGGAGAGGCCCTGGCAACGCTGATGGCAGCCCGGCTTCCGCCGGGAGGCAGTGTCCTCTACGCAGCGGGACGCGTCCGCAAGCCGCTCCTCGAGGCGGCGCTGGGCAGCGCCGGCCTCTTCGTGATTGTCGCCGAAACCTACGCGGTCGAGCCTGTCACGACGCTGCCGGATGAGGCGCGTGCCGTGCTACAGGACACGCGCGACGTGTGTGCCCTGCACTATTCCCGCGGAACGACGGAGCGATTCGTGGCGCTCGCGCGTTCCGCCGGCCTTGAAGATGCCGTTGTTGCAATGCGGCATCTGTGCCTGTCGGCCGATGTCGCCGCGCCGCTTCACGCGGCGGGCGCCCGGTGGGTCGGCATTGCCGGTTCACCCCGCGAGCCGGTTCTGCTCGACCTCGTCGGGCAGAAGGGATGAGGATGCCCGGACTGTCGGCGCGGTAAAGCCCGTGCTACAGCCAGAACGGGTGGAAATGCGAGACGCCGCCCCGCCGCGGGGCGCAACCGGACGGGTTTCATGACGGGCGACGACGACACCAGGGCAAGGCCGGAGCCACGCCCCCGCCGCAAGCGCGAGCCAGCCACCATCGACCTCACAGCACGCACCATCGGGGAGACGAACGCCGGCGCGCCGGCGGATCATTCCCCGGCGGAGCAGGGCGTCGAACCCGACGTCGTCCAGGTGCCGCCACCGGCCGCAGGGACGGAGATGCCGCAAGCCGTCGACGCCACGCAGGACCACTTGGCAGGAATATCCGGGGCCGAAGCGACGGTGTCGGCCGCTACGGTCAGCGAGAGCGCTGCCGAAGCCGTGGCCGAGGCACCCTCGCCTGCCGACACCCTTCCGCCGGAGCCACCCGAGCCGGCACCCAGCAGCGTGCCGCCTTTCACGCCCAAGCCTTCGCCCCCACCCCCCGTCCGCACCCGCGGCCCGGGCGCGCCGGCGCTGATCGCTTCCGCCGTCGGCGGGGGTCTGCTGGGAGCGCTGATCGTGGCAGCCGGGTTGTGGCTGTTCGGCCCCGACATCGGCGGCCGGTTCGCCGCGGTTGAAACGCAGATGGGCGGACTGGCACCGGCCACGTCCGTGCAGGCTCTCGACGGCCGTGTCGCGGCCGTCGACCAGGGCCTCAAGGCGCTGGGCGGCCAGGTCGACGCGCTGGCCAAGCGCCCTGCCGTGCCGCCGGCAGAGGTGGCGGGCCTGGGCACCCGGCTGGGCGACGTCGAGCGCCGTGTCGGCGAGATCGAGTCCCGGCCTGCTCCCGCGCCGTCCGGCGAGGCCTCCGCCGAACCGGCGCCCGTCGCCCCTGCCCCTCCGCCGCCGCCTCCCGCCCCGGTCGTCGGCGCGCGGGAGAGTGCCGTGCTCTCCGTCGCCATGCTGGTTCGTGATGCGCTCTCGTCAGGCCGCGGCTATGAGCGCGAACTCTCGGCGCTGAAGCAGGCCGGCGTCGAGCAGGATGTTCTCTCGGCCCTCGACCCGTTCGCCCGCACCGGCGCGCCCTCGGGCACGGCAATGGCGGCGAGCTTCGCGCCTATCAAGGAAAAGCTGTCCCAGTCGCAGCCCGTCTCGTCCGGGGCGACCCTGTCCGAGCGGGTCCAGAACGGGCTGGCACGCATCTTCAAGGTCAGGCGCAGTGGCGACGTGGCGGGCGACGATCCCGCGTCCATCGCGGCGCGGGCCCAGCACCAGCTGGGCCTGGGCCAGTTCGCGGCCGCGGCGCAGACGCTCGAGGGACTGCCCGAGCCCCAGCGGTCCGAGGCGGCGGCCTTTGTCGCGCAGATCCGGACCCGGCTAGCGGCCCAGCAGGCCGTTGACGTGCTTCTTTCCCAGGCGGTGGACAGGCTCCTCGCCGTGACCAGCGCGCCCGGAGGCGCCGCGCAATGATCCGGATCCTCGTTTTCCTCGCCGTCCTGGTCGCGCTCGCCTTCTTCGGCGCCTGGCTGGCGGACCAGCCCGGCGGCATCGTTCTGACGCTGGGCGGCGATACAGTCGAGATGTCGCTGTGGACCGGCGTCGTCGCCGTCGCTGCCGCGTGCATCGCCCTGATGCTCGCATGGTGGCTGATCCGCACCGTCCTCCGTCTGCCCCAGTCGATCGGGTTTGCCGCCCGGGCGAGGCGCCGTGCCAAGGGCTTCGCGGCGATCTCGCGCGGCATGATCGCTGTGGGCGCGGGCGACCCGCGCACCGCCAAGCGCCATGCCGACGATGCCGGCAAGCTGCTCGGCAACGAGCCGCTCGCCTTGCTGCTGAAGGCGCAGGCGGCGCAGATGGCCGGTGACCGCGGCTCCGCCGAGGGCGCCTTCCGCCAGATGCTCGACGAGCCGGAGACCAAGGTGCTCGGATTGCGCGGCCTCTTCGTCGAGGCACGGCGCAAGGGCGACGCCGCGGCGGCGCGGGCCTACGCGTCCGAGGCGGCACGGATCGCGCCATCGGTCAGCTGGGCCGGGGAAGCGCTGCTCGAGTACCAGTGCGCCGACGAAGACTGGACCGGCGCCCTGGCGACGCTGGACCGTGCCGCAAAGGGCATGGACAAGGCGGAGTACCGCCGCAGGCGCGCCGTGCTCCTCACCGCGGACGGCCTGTCGCGTGCCGAGAAGCAGGCCGACGCCGCCCTTGCCCGCGCCCAGGAGGCGGTGAAGCTCGCACCGGATCTGGTGCCGGCGGCAACGCTTGCCGGACGGCTCCTCGCCAGGCGCGGCGACCTGCGCAAGGCGGCGAAGACGCTGGAGGCCGCCTGGAAGGTGCAGCCTCATCCCGAACTCGCCACCGCCTACCTGGCCGTCCGCCCGGGTGATTCGGCTCGCGACCGCATGGCCCGCGCCGACCGGCTTCTCGCCATCTCGCAGCATCACGAGGAAGCGCGCATCGCCGCGGCCGGTGCCGCCGTCGACGGGCGGGACTTCGCCCGCGCCCGCGCCGTGCTCGCCCCTCTCCTGAACGAGCGCCCGAGCGTCCGCGTCTGCCTGTTGATGGCCGACATCGCCCATGCCGAGGGCCTCGACGACGGCGCCGTGCGCGAATGGCTGGGCCGCGCCGCCCGTGCCCCGCGCGACCCCGCCTGGATTGCCGACGGCGTGATCTCGGAGCGCTGGGCTCCCGTCTCCCCCGTGAGCGGCCGGCTGGATGCCTTCGCCTGGGGCACGCCCGTCGAGCGTCTCAGCGGTCCCGATGCCCTCGCGCCAGACAACGCCTACCGGCCCGGCGACCGCGCCCGGCTCGGCGTGCCGGCTCACGATGCCGTGCTCGCCGATGTCGACGAGCCCCGCGCAGCCGCCATCGAGGTCGTGGCGGAGCCGGTGCCCCAGGTCCCGGCGGAGCTACCGCGGCCAGTGGCGGAGCCCGAGGTCGTGGCCCGTCCTGCCGCATTGCCGGAGGTGGTGGCTCCCGAAGCACCGGTCCCGGCTGCCGCACCCCAGCCTCCCTCGGTCGAGGAAGCTCGCGCCGTGCCCGCGGTGCAGGCCCGTGCGGAGCCGGCCGCAGTGATCGAAGAGCACGCGGCAGCGGCACAGCCGGGGAAGGCGACGCAGGACATCGCCGAGCCAGCCATTGTTCCGCACAGCCCCGGACTGCACGAGACGGCGCCGGGTGATGGAAAGACTGGCGACGCGAAGGTCCATGAGACACGCCCGGACGGAGAGCCGGTTGAGAAGCCGCGCGAGGCCACGGCGCTGCCCCTTCCCGCGCCGAGGCGCCCCGGTGCACCGACGCCCGTCGTTTTCCCCATGCCGGTTCCGCCAGACGACCCGGGCCCGGAGGGCTTCGACGGCCCGGGCGGCAACCGGTCGCGCTTTCTGCAGTAAAGGGACGGCCGCTGCCGGTCAGCCTGCGATGGTCATCATCGCGGCGCCGGCGGCGATGAGGACGACACCGGTCCAGTGCACGGGCGAGAGCCTTTCGCCCAGCACCGCGACACCCAGGATCGCGACCAGCACGACGCTGAGCTTGTCGACAGGCGCGACCCGGGCGGCATCGCCGAGCTTGAGCGCGCGGAAATAGCAGAGCCACGAGGCCCCCGTCGCGAGGCCGGAGAGGACGAGGAACACCCAGCTGCGCGCCGGCACGCTGGCCGGTGCCTGCCATTGCCCCGTCGCCGATACGAGGGCCGCCGTCACCAGCAGGATCACGGCCGTACGAACGAAGGTGGCATAGTCGGAATTGACCGCCGTGACGCCCACCTTGGCGAAGATGGCGGTCAGTGCCGCGAACGCCGCCGACAGGACGGCCCAGAACGCCCACGACTCCAAAAGCTTTTCCATGCCGCCGTACCTGATCCCCGCGAAGGCGGGAGAGCCACGCAAGCGTGGCCCGATGGGAGCGCGGGATCAAGCGGGTGAGGTCGCGGCGTTTCCTGTGTTCCCGCCCGGCCCGTTCACGCCGCAGTGGATGCGGCGGGCTTGCGGCCGGCGGTGCGCAACCCGCTCCGCTGGGCGCGGGCCATCTCGTCGGCCTGACCGGCGAGGATGAAGGCGGCAACGGTGAACGCCAGAACCAGAAGATAGGCGAAGGTGGCGGCCAAAATCATGGTGCGTCGTCCTCCCGTGTCTGTTTCAGGTCCGTGAACACAGGCTGAGGGTGCGCAATGGCCAAGGCTTGGCACCCCCATGGCGATTGCAGGGTCTGGCTGAGGCGCTGCTGCCTTATTCGACAACCTGGCGGTGGCTCGGGCAGGCGTGGGGGCGCGGCGTCGAGACGCATCGGCGGCTCATTGAAGTTAAGCCTATGTACAACTATTCAGTGCCATTCCTTCAACTCAAGACACTTGTCGCTTCGCATTATAAAGTCTTGTCGGGGATCCTGGCTGGACGACATCGATCATAAAGGCCGGACAGCAATGGCTGAAATGGACGTGTTGCCGCCCAGGACTACGGCCCGCAGCGCGGGCACCGCCCGCAGCAGGACATACGGGAGTTCCACGTTTCCGTTGGACCGGTCCCTGAAGTCCTACAGGACCGCCGCAAAGTTCGAGCATGACTTTGCCTGTCGGCTCCACACCGATTCGGCGGACGTCGAGCGTGCCATAGCGTTTGCGGCGCTGTTCGTGATCTCCCGACAGCTCGGCCGCTCGACCGTCCGGGTTCGCGCCGTCAACGCCATGGGACGCGAACAGGTCTTCTCGGCGGACTTCGAGGCCGGCGCGAAGCTGTCCCAGGCGTACTCGGCACTCCGCGCCGTCGATGATCCCGACACCGATCGCCCCGATCTGCTGCTCCGTGCCGAGGGAAAGGGAGGCGATCGGGATGGCCTCGTTCTCGACTACAGCGCGGCAGGAGATCGTCTGAAGCTCGTTCTGGACATTGGTGACAGGCAGGTCGCGGCAACGACCGCGACAGACTTCCTGGAGAAGATGGAGGCGGCCCTCCGGGCGCTCACGCAGCAACCCGAAACCGTCTGCGACAAGGTCGAGCTCATCGGGCCGACAGCACGGGCGATGCTGCCCGATCTGTCGCGTCCCATTCCGACCCGGTATCACGAGCCTGCCGCGGTAACGTTCATGACGGTGGCGGCACGGCAGCCCTCGGCGCCCGCCATCAGCAGCGAAGGCAGGCAGTACACCTATGGACAGCTTGCCGGCGCCGCCATGGCGCTGTCGCGCCAGCTGCACGAGGCGGGCCTGCGACCCGGTGAAGTGGTCGCGATTGCCGGCCCGAGCTGCTTCGGCACGATAGCCGCCCTGCTCGCGATCCTGGCAGCCGGCGGGGTGGTGGTCACACTCGACCCAGCCTTGCCGGGCGAGCGCCGGGACCTGATCCAGCGGATCAGCGGGGCGACGAAGCGGATCGAGGTCGATCTGGACGGGAGCGTTTCCACCGGCGGCGAAGTCATCCGGGTGGCCGCCTGGCCTGATCCCTCCACGATCCCCTCCGGCCATGTCGACCAGCCGCTCGAGGCCGAGCGGCTGCTGGAACTTGACGCCTACATCTTCTTCACCAGCGGCAGCACCGGCACCCCGAAAGGCGTTCTGGGCACCCAGCTGGGGCTGGCGCACTTCCTCGAGTGGCAACGCCGGTCCTTCCCGCTCGGACCGGGCGACAATGCCTCGCAGATCACGGCCCTGTCCTTCGACGTCGTTCTCCGGGACATCCTGTTTCCGCTGACCAGCGGAGCCTGCCTGCACATCCCGGCCCGTGAGCGCATCCTCGACGCCGATGCGATGCTCGACTGGCTGGAAGAGAAACGCATCAGCAGCATGCACTGCGTGCCGTCGCTCATGAAGGCCTGGCTGCAGGCCTCCCGCACCGGGCGGACCGGGCACACCCTTGGAGCGCTCCGCTACCTGTTCTTCGCCGGCGAGCCGCTGACCGATGCGCTGCTGCAGCGCGTGAAGGCCCTCGCGGGCCCCAACACGTCCATCGTGAACCTCTACGGCCCGACGGAGACGACGCTCGCCAAGCTCGCCAATGTCGTCGACACGATCGAGCCGGGCGTCCAGCCAGTGGGCCGGCCCCAGCCGGGCGTCGACGTCGCGATCATGCGCGACCGTGCCAGCCTGTGCGGGTTGTGGGAGACGGGTGAGATCGTCATCCGGACGCCGTACCGGTCGCACGGCTACGTCAACGCGCCGGAGCTGACCCGGCAGGTCTTCGTCCCCAACCCGTTCCGCGACGATCCGGAGGACCTCCTCTACTTCACCGGGGACCTCGGGCGGCTCCGCCCTGACGGGAAGGTGGAGATCTTCGGCAGGATCGATACGCAGGTTAAGATCAACGGCGTCCGCATCGAGCCGAACGAGATCGAAGGCGAGATCCTGAAGCATCCGGCCGTGAAGGACGCTGCGATTGCCGTAAGGCCGGACGGGCAGGGCGACAAGGCCCTGGTGGCCCTGCTGGTCCTGAATGGCTCGCAGGACACCGGCGCCGTCATTGCGGAGGTGCGGACCGGGCTCGCGCAGCGGCTCCACCCCGCCATGATCCCAGGCCGCTTCGTCGTCCTCGATGCCCTTCCCTACCTGCCCAACGGCAAGCTCGACCGCAAGGCGATCGCCGCGATGGACTTCCCCAGCGATGGCGGCGGGGAGAGTGGCGCCGGCCTAGACGGGGCGGATCCGCGCATGCGGGCCCTGGTCCGGCGGCTCGAAACAACGCTGAACATGCGGATCGACAGTCTCGACCACTCGTTCATCGCGCTGGGTGGCAATTCGCTGTCCTACATCGTCGCCTCGTCTTCGGTTTCCGGGATGCTGGGCTACCTGCCCAAGCAGTGGGAGCGGCGCCCGCTCAGGGAACTCGGCGAGCTTCTGGGGGACCCGGCGGACGCGAAACCGGAACCGCCGTTCTGGGCGCCTGTCGATACCACGGTGGTCTTCCGCGTCCTCGCGATCATGCTGGTGGTGGTCAGCCACACCGAGGCGTTCCGCTACATCGCGGCGACCTCCGTGCTGTTCGTGATCTCCGGCATGAACTTCGGCCGTTTCCTGCGGCCGAGGATCCAGGCCACCGGCAGCATCAAGCCGGTCATCCGCATGATCCTCGAGTTCGGGATACCCGCGGGCTTGTGGCAGGCCCTGCGCAGCGTGGTGTTCCACTCCTGGTGGCTTCCGGATCTCGTCCTGCTCGGCACCGTCTTCCAGAACCCTGCCGCGCCTCACTACACGTTCTGGTTCCTCGACGTTCTTGCAGCGAACCTGCTCGTCCTCGCCCTGTTCGAAAAGGCGGTCCACGCCGTCCGGCAACGGGAAGGCGTGTCACATGCGCCGCCTGCGGACACGTTCGGGCGCGACCTCGCCCTGCTCGGCGTCTTCGTGCTGATCGCAATGGTCCAAGTCGGATTCGGGTTGTGGGACGGCCAGGTTGGTGAAAGCAGCGTCGCGCCCTTCAAATGGGGTTGGCTGCTCGCCCTCGGTCTCGTGGCCGCCTCCGCCACGACCCGCGAGCGCAAGTTGGTGGTCACACTGATCTTGATTGCAGTCTTCGCGACCGTGCTGGTGGAATATCCAGTCCTGTCACGAGGACTTGCATATGTCGACCTGTTCTTTCTGGTGTGTACTCTCGTCCTCGTCTGGACCGAGCGGCTGCCGATGCCGCGTTTGCTCGTCAGGCCGATGATCGTCATCGCATCGGCAACGCTCTTCATCTATATCGTCAACTTCTCAGTCATCAACCACATCATGCCCCGGCTCGGCCTTCCCGCCTGGTGGCCGCTCCAGCTCCTGCTCGCCGTAACGGCCGGCATATGCGGAAAGTTCGTCTGGGACGTGGTGAGCGCCAGGGTCATCGGCGTGGCGCAGGACCTGCTCGGCCGGGCGGGGAGCCCGCAATCCCGTCCGCATTCTCAGCGCGCCGCGCCTGAGATCCGGGAGAGCGCCAAGTAACCCAAACATGCCGGGCTGAGCACGCTGCTCGCATTGCATTCAGTCCCGGCTAGCCATCCGCCTCGATGTCGTCGTCGCTCTCGCTCGACCAGGCACGGGCAGCGTTGGGCGGCACGGCCGGCCTGCCGGCGACGTCGGCCTCCCCGGCGTCGGCGTCCATCATCTCCAGCATCTTGCTCTGGTAGGCGCTCACGGCAGCCCTGGCGATGATCTGTGCTTCGTCCTGGTCGTAGCCCTCGTTCATCACGGCCTGAACCGCTGCCGAGAGGGCGACCTCGTCGGGCGTGCTCATGTTCTGGACGCCTTGCCGGACGTGTCGCGCGCGAGCCGGAGAGCCCTCAGCCTGGCTGTCCGTTCGTCGCGCTCCCGGCTTTGCTGCTCCACGACGGCCTTGGCCGTGGCGGTCGTCCGCTCGTCCCGTGCGTCCAGGCGCAATGGTCGCATCACGGCCTCCCTGTCGACCTCAAAACGGCAAAGCGGGATTCGGGTTGCGTCGGGCATTCGTTCGGAAGAACTGCCAAGCTGCAACGAACCCGATCCTCGCCGGCCAGTTCTCGGGGCTATCGCCACGACATTGGCCGGGAGCCGGTGCCACTTCGGATCCAGGCCGGCCTGCGGGAACGTCTCGGCGCCTCAACCCTCGTCATGAGAGCTGACCTCCGAAAGCCGGCAGCCGCTCACTCGGCTTGTGTCTGCCCCTGAGACGGCGCCCCGCGGTCGTTCGTCTGCATCTTCTGCTGCTTTGCTTTCTTGGCCTCATGGTGCCCCACAGCGCATCCTGCTGCGGCCCCAAGCACGCCGTGGCCCACCACGTGACCGGCCAGACCACCGACGACAGCGCCGGACGCGCAGCCTGCCGCCTGAGCTTGTGATGCACCCGCGAGTGCCGCCACAGCCGCGAGGGAGAGTATCAACGTCCGCATATGAGCCTCCATTTCGACGGACAACGAACTGCTCGTCGCGTTGGTTCAATCCGTCTGCCGGTTGGCTGGCTCAGGCCGGGAACTTCGCACATCTGCCAGCATGGCCCGCCGGACGTCCCTTTGACGTGCTGATGCCGCAGGCGAATAAGTTCGCTCCGGCTGGAACGACCCAGGCAGCTCCGCTTTCGAATATATCTCAGATTCCAAGTCGGCGTCCGCATTTTACCTGTATCGGAGCCGCAACCACTCCTGTCTGCTCATCGTTGACGTGCTGATTCGGAGAGCAGCCATGGTCAAGACTGTCGTACTCGGCGCGTTGAGTTCTGCCGTTTTATGGGCAGGACTGGCCTGGATGGTGATGCGGGCGACGGGCCACTGAGCAGCCTCTCTCAGGCTCAGCCCTCCCCGCGGCGGAGTTCATCGGCGTTCGACCCTGTGTGTTGGCGTCCAGTGCAACGCGACCCGGTTCACCCGGGCGATCGCTGCCGCAGACGTCGCGGGGGGCGTTGGCCCGTTCTGGCGGCCTGGTCAGGCCAGCAGGTCGACCGCGCGACCCACCGGTGTCGCTTTCGGCGATGCGTCACCGCGCAGGCCGGCGAGCGAGCCGCCGAACGACACCGCGTCATCCTGGTTGCTTGCGTTCACGCCGCCCCGATTGACATCGCCCGGCTTGGTTTCGCCCGGCTTGACATCGCCCGGCTTGGCCACCTTGCCGCTTCCCCCTGCCGCGTCCGCAGGACCCGGATGCGGGTTCTCGCCACGCTTCGCCTTGGCGATGTCGGCGCAGTCGCGGCACGCGTAGCCATTGACGATGGTGAGCGACATGCGGCGGCTCCGAGCAAGCCCGTCGGGATGAGGCGGCGCCGGGACACGGCGCGCCAAGCCACACCATGGCCCCGCAAGCGTGAACGAAGCCCTTGTTGGCCCGCGTGCTCACGAAGCTGTGACGCATGGCCCGCGTTCTTCCTGCCCCGCAGTGGACCGGCTGTAATCCACAACCGACGTGTTCACGGCGGATAAAGGGCGATGGCGCAGGCCACAGCGCGTGATCAGCAGGATTTCGTGGCTGGTTCAGGCCGAGTTAATGGTGCCGCAAGAGGGATTCGAACCCCCGACCCCCTCATTACGAATGAGGTGCTCTACCAGCTGAGCTATTGCGGCGACGGCGTGGTCAATAGCGGCATCTTTCAGCGTTGGCAAGCGCGGACGAGGCCGCGCATGCGTTGGCTCAGCGCCGGCCGCGGCTGATCAGCTCGGCGCGGCCGGTGAGTTCCGCGCGCCCGGTGAGTTCGGCGCGGCCGGTGAGTTCTGCCCTTCCCGTCATTTCGGCGCGGCCGGTCAGGTTGGCGCCGGCGCTCATTTCGGGGTCGAGAAGGATGTCCGACAGGCTGCCCGAGAAGCTCTCGAGGCGGATCGAGTGGTCGCTCTTGTCATAGGCCCACATGGTGACGCCGGACGCGAACACCTGGCTTTTGAACTCGACTCCGGAGATGCCGAGCTGGATCGGATCTTGCCCCGCCGTGACCTCGAAGCCGTCGCCATGGACGAGGAAGATCGCGGGGGCGGCGAGCTTGAAGTAGTTGCCCTCGAAGCTGAAGCCGTAGATGCGCGCCAGCGCCGGCCGCTCCGGCTTGGCCTTCTTCTCGTCGAGCTTGCCGAGGGCGGGATCGCGGCGAAACTTGTCGGCCTGCGCGTTCCAGTAGGGATTGGGGGCACCGCCGCCGTCCTTCCCCAGGTCGATATCGGTGTAGCCGTCATAGGCGGCGACGTTGATCACGAGGTCCGTCAGCTTGCGGCCGAAGAGCCTTACGAGGGACCCGGACAGCAGCGTCTCGTTCAGCCGATTCATGTTGCTCATGAGACTTCTCCCGCGGCTGTGGCCTGATCCGGCGGTGATTCCTGCGCCGGCATAACCCGAACTTGTTAAGACTCAGCTACTTTTGTCTTAATGACAAGCCGGCGCACCGCACACTGCTTCACGATTCCGGCGCACGGTGGCCGCGGCGGATCATCTGGCCCACGCCGGTGGCGCGTTCATGGTCGAGAAACCCGTGCCGGACCCCGCAGCACACCTGCGCGGCGTCCGCCACCTGCAGCGCGAAGGCGCGCCGGGGGGTGTAGCGAATCGGGGCAGCGGGGGCCCGCTGCCGCATCCGCTCCGGCACGATGCCGCGCCAGTCGAGATCATCCCGCATCATCTGCGCATAGTGCTGTGGGAAACGCGCTGCGACCACGTCGATCAGCACCTCGCCCGCCGCGTCGAATGTGAACCCGTCCGGGTCTAGGCGCTGCACGAGCCCGGCGAGCGTTTCGCCGACGACGTCCCGGGCCTCCAGCAGGGCAGCACGGAATTCGCCGTGAAACAGCTCGAACCGGGCCGCGAAGGCGGCAGCGAGCTCTGCAAGCGAGGCTGCCATCGCCTCGCGGCTCCAGCCGCGCGCGTCCAGCACGTCGTTGATGAGGCCGCGCGCCACCAGCCGGTCCTGATAGACGTCGACGAGGAAATCGAACATGGCGCCCGTGAAGGGCTGGGCGAGGTCGTGGGCGTTGCGGTCCTCCCCGGCGGGATCGATCCACTCCCCGTCCGGCCCGACAGTCAGCCCGGCGAGGTCGGCCATGCGGGTCTCGTTGTCGGCGACGCGGATCTGCTGCGTCCCCGACAGCTCGCCGATCCGGCTCATTTCGTTGAGGACGTAGAGATTGCCTCCGGTCCGGTGCAGCACGCGCCGCACGACCCCATCCAGCCGGAGCGATGTCAGCATCGCCGTGAGATCCGAGAACGACTCGTGGAAGGCGAGGAATTCGGAAGTGAGCTGGCCCGGCGCGGGAGCGCCCAGCTCGGCGAAGAGCACCATGTGGCCCGTCTCGTGCGCGACGACGTCGAGGTTCAGGCAGAAGCGGCTGAGTTCGCCGAGGTCGTTCACCTTGGCGCCGGTCTCCAGGAAACCGAAGCCGGACTGCGCGTTCTGCCAGTCGAGATGCGGGATCAGCTCGAAGCGGTCGTTCAGGCCGAGCCGGTGCACCGGCACGGGCCGGCCGAGATAGATCTCCCACACGTCGAGTGCCAGGCGCATGCAGCCGAAGAGATGCTGCTGGTCGAACTCCGGCGTGCCCGGCGGGATCGAGGCGAAGTCGCCCTGCGCATCCGGCAGAGCGGGCGGACGTACCGGGCCCCGCCAGGGCGGCACGTCGAGCGGCGGATCGTAGGGCGGCTTGCCGATGGCGTCGACCACGGTGAGCCAGCCATCGGTGGGCCCCGGCCCGAGGCTGCCGGCGGGGGAGGACACCTCGACCAGCTCGGGCTCGGGGTAGGACCCGTCGGCCTGCGGGTAGAGGGCGAACAGCGTGCCGCGTCTTGCCGCGCGTCTCATGGCGTCTCTCCCGCACTGTCGAGCAGGTGCCTGCGCCAGAGGGCGTCCTCGAACGCGTCGATGTCGGGATAGCCCAGCCGCGCAGCCGTGGCCTGGAGCGGTTCGCGTGCGAAATCCGGGCCGGACAGCCCGTAGCGCTCGGCGAGCGCGCGCATGTCGGCGGGGCGCCGCGCCGGGCTGAGCGCATCGAGCCGCTCACGCCGTCGCCGCGCCTCGCGCAGGGCCGCGGGAAAACGTCCGGTCAGGATCAGATGATCGACCACGTCCCGCGCGCCGGCCGGCGTGGCGCCGGCTCCGCCCCGGTCAGCGGCGCGGCGGAACAGGGCGGTGAGGGCAGTGTCGTCCAGCCCGTTCTCGGCCATCCAGCCTGCCAGCGCGGGTCGGGACCCGAGCCCGTGGGCCGTACGCCAGGCCTCGAAGGCGGCGCGCATGCCGGTGTCTCCGCTCGGATGCGGCATGCGCCCGGCCTCCCGGGCCAGGGCGGCCCAGCGGGGCGGGTCGAGCCGGAGGTCGTCGACCACCAGCGCCTCGTCATCCGACAGTGCATCCGCCAGTCGGGTCTCCTCGGCGGCCACGAAGAGGTCCCAGACGCTCGACCCGTGAAACACCGGAGAGGCCGGAACCGGCCGCTCCTCGCCGGACACGATCGCCTGCAGGCGGCCGACGAGCGCGAGCGCGTCGCGGCGCTTTTGCGACACGGCGGCTTCATCCCACCATGAGCGGAGTGCCCCCGCCGGCTCGCCGTCGATCAGGGCGCAGAGCGCGTCGATGGTGCGCTCGCCATAGGGCAGCGTTGCCGCCGCGGCGGCCAGGCGGTCACGCGTCGCTTGGTCGATGATGCCGGCCTCCGCGGCCTCCGCGAGCCCCTGGCGGAGATCCACCAGAGCCTCGCTGAGGCGGAGATAGCCTGTCTCGGGCGGCCCGTGCAGGACGGCGACCTCGTCGTCGTTCTCGAACGGTTCGTGGTAGGGCGGGTAATGCCCGTCCCGGTAGGCCTGGTAGATCCGGCCGACCCCGATCATGCCGAAGGCGTCGAGCTCCGCGGCGCGCAGCGCGCCCATGCTGGCGGCTCCATAGACCGGGATCCCCTGTGCCAGCGTCCAGAGCATCTCCTTGTGCCAGACGGAGGGCTGCTGGTGGAAGTAGCCGTCGACGATGCCCACCGCCCTGGGCCGGAACTGCCGCACCGCCCGGTAGAGGTCCCCCTGGGCCACGGGCGGCAGCATCTCGATGCCATCGAGATTACCCGCCTCTCCGGGCGGCAGCGTCGGGCCGGCGAAAAGAAGCACGCTCATGCCGCCCTTCCCCGCGCCGCGCGGGCCCGTGCCGAGAGCGGCCGGCCTGCCTCGCCCGTGCCTGGCCCCTCAAGGCCGGGAACCAGGACCCGCGCCACGTGCAGCCCCCAGTCCGGCCGCGTCAGGTCGACGGCCAGAATTCGTGGAAATCCGGCGCCGTTCAGGCGCGAGAGCAGCGCGGCGAAGTCGCCCTCGAGCGTCGGCGTGGCCATGTCCGGACGGGCCCGGGCGTCGGCCCGGCACGGTGCCTGCAGCCAGACGCGGCTCGCCGCCGCGCGCGAGCGCCGGGCGCTGGGAGCGTAGAGGGAGGGGTCGAAGTCGTCCCGGGCACCGGCGATCCACGTGGTGCGCGCCTGCGCTGCCTCGGCGAGCGCACGCGCCGCCGCCACTGCGGGGCTGGGATGGCAGCCGGCGCCGATCTCGGGGTCCGTGTCGGATGCAGCGCCGTCGGCCAGCAGGCAGACGAAGGCGGGGACGCCGATGTCGGAGGTGGCGTCCCAGAGGCGTACATCAATTTTGGCCGCGGCGAAGCGCTCGAGCATCCAGCGGCAGTGCGGATCCTCGATCGTGCCGGGATCGATGGCGGCCTCGCGATGCCCCTCCCGCAGGCGCCACAGCGCGACTGCGTCGCGCTCGACCAGCTCGCAGAGCGCGTGGTTCACGGCCTCCTGCAGCGTGTTGCCGGAGGCCAGCCCGTTGGTATTGGTCTCGAAGTGACGGCCCATCCGGGCGGCCGCGGCGGCGGTGTAGTCGGTCGAGACGATCTCCAGCGGGACGAAGGCGCCGGGGCCGCCGTCGAGGCCGTCGGCCGCGATCCACGGCACAGGAGTATGCGCGTCGAACGCGGCACCGGGGGCCAGGGGCCAGCCCTGCCAGACGGGGTCGTGACCCGCCGCGGCGAGTTCGGCGGCCCGCGCCAGCCGGCAGGGATGCAGGATCGTCTCGGCGTGGAAGGTCTCGGCGGCTTCCATGAAGGCGGAGACTTTCGCCGCCGCCACCGTCGCCCCCTTGCCTTGCGAGACGCTGATCGAGCGCGACATCGGGCGCGCGGCAAAGGCCACCGGGATGCCGATCGTGTCGAGCCCCGTGATCATGCCGACGCGGGTGATTCCCATGCGGGAGGCCAGCGGAAGGAAGCGCTGCAGCGTCTCCTCGGGCGTGCAGGCGCGATGGGTGCCGCTGGTGTAGCGCTTGCGGCAGCCGCTCTCGGGCGCGGCCTGCCACGCCGGGAGCGCCGCCCCGGCGCTCATGCCGACACGCCGCCCAGCCATGCCGCGAGGGTGGGGTCGGAGCCGATCTCGCGCGTGCCGCGACCGAGCGCCTCGTGGAAGGCGCGCGCGGCGGCAACGTCGCCCTTGCGCAGCCACTCCGGCGTGCCCGAGAGATACGGCGCGATGACAGCGGCGGCCTGTTCCCGCGCTCCTGCCCTGGCGAGGTGGCGCGCCAGCGACAGCGCGCTGCGGACCGCGAGCGCCCGGGCGCCCTGCGCCTCCGCCTCCGCGAGGCTCTCGCGCAGCACGCCGGCCGCTTCGCGGGAGCGCGGATCGAGCATCTGCATCAGCTCTCCCATCCGGCGCCTGACATCGGGCAGCCAGATCTTGAGGCCGGCCCGGTCGCAGATCTCGTGCACGGTGCGCAGCTCCTCCAGGGCGCTGTCGAGATGGCCGGTCTTCTGCAGAACCTCGGCCAGCAGGGAATAGTAGACAGGCAGGTCCTCCACCGTTCCGCTGTCGAGCTGGCGCGCCAGCCCGGCCCGCAGCAGCTCCAGCCCGGCCGGAGCCTCCCCCGCATGGGCCATCGCCCAGCCGAGGAAGATGCGGCCCTTGGAGAGATGGTCTGCGAAGCCCTTCTCCTCCGCAAGCTCCAGCATCGTCGTCGCCCGCTCGCGTACGGCAGTGAGATCACGGCGGTAGGTGCTGTGCATCACGGCGATGTCGATGAAGTGGCTGAACGAGCCGTCATGCGCGATCTCGTTGGCCCACGCCATGGCCTTGCGCTCCTCGCGCAGCGCCCGTTCCGGCTCGCCGCGCAGCCAGTGCACGAGAGCCAGTTCGCCGTGCCCGCACACCTTGGCATCGTGGTTGCCGTAAAGCGTGGCGTGCTGGCGGTAATCGCCGGCCTCGTAGATGGCCAGCCCCTGGTGGATATGGCCGCAGCACTCGTCGAATCGTCCGAGCCCGAACGTGCTGCCCCAGGCGCAGTGGTGGGCCTGCAGCATCATCTCGGGGTCGCCGCGGCCCTCCGCCCGCTCCAGCAAGGCAAGGTAGCGCCGCGTCTTGTCGTTGTAGTCCCGCGACATGCGCCACCAGCCCCAGTAGACCGGGAAGTGGCTGCGCGACTCCGGCAGGCGCAGACTGGTTTCGTAGGCGCTGGTGTAGACTTCCTCGACTTCGGCGGAGCCCGGCCCCTTCAGCGAGATCAGCGCCGGTCCCAGCAGCACGAGCACCTTGAGCCGCTGCTCCAGGTGGCGCGTCGTCGCCGGCAGCGTGGCGAGGAGGTCGAGGCAGCCCCGGAGCTGGGCCACCGCCTCCTGCAGCGACGAGCGCTGCAGGCTCTTCTCGGCCGCCGCAATCCAGCACGGCACGGCCTCGGCCACCTTGCCGGCCGCCGCCAGATGATGGGCGAGCAGCTCGGGCTGCTCGCGCCGCGCATTGGGCTGCAGAGCCTCCAGCGCCTCGGCCGTGCGGGCATGCAGGCGGGCGCGGTCCTCGCGCACCAGCGTGCCGTAGGCGGCGTCCTGCACCAGCGCGTGCTTGAAATGGTAGGCCCTCTGGACGCCGGTGATCTCCTCGTAGATCAGCCCGGCATCGACGAGGCCGGCCAGCCCCGCCTCGATGTCGGCCACCATCCCCGCCGCCACGGTGTCGAGCAGAGGGCGCAGGAAAGAGCGGCCGATGACGGAGCCGACCTGGGCCAGCGCCTTGTGCTCCCCGGCCTGGTCGAGCCGGGCGACGAGCAGTTCCTGCAGGTTGGACGGCACGACCGGCAACCCGGCCGCGCCGGACCGGCCGGAGCTGTCGACCCGCTCCGCGTTGTCGGCGACGCTGCTGGTGAACTCCTCGAGAAACAGGGGATTGCCGTCGGTCTTGCTGACGATCTGCGCCTCGAACACGGGATCGAGGAGGCGGTCGCCCAGCACGGTCTGGATCAGCGTCCGGGAATCTTCCAGGCCGAGCCGCTCCAGCCGGATGGTGGCCAGGCCGGAGCGGGTGATCCACTCGGTCTGCTCGCTGTCGCGGCAGGTCAGGACGAGCATGATTCGGTGCCCGTCGAGCCTGGCGATCATCTGCTCGAGCAGCTCCAGGGAGGTGGGGTCGAGCCAGTGCAGATCCTCGACGAGCAGCAGGACGGGGCCGACCTCGGCCGCGCGGTGCGCCTGTTCGACGAGGAAGGCGAAGGTCCGCTCCCGCACCTGCGTCGCGCTCAGCGCCGCCTCCTCGCCGAGCCGGGTGATGGAAAGGAGGTCGGCCATCACCGGCAGGCCCCTGGCCCGCGACCCCTCGTCGCCGAGGACGATGCGTTCCAGCTTCCGCCGGCGCGTCGCGGCGTCGTCGGCGGGGCGGATCATCGCCGCGCGGGTCAGCATCTCGACGAGCGGCGCCAGGGGAGTGCTGGCGGAGAAGGAGTCCGCGACGAAGCGGTGCACGAACGCGGGCGTCTCGCCGAGCTGGTCGGTGAAATGTTCGACCAGCCGCGACTTGCCGATGCCTGCCTCGCCTATGACGACGACGCCTGCCCCCCCGCCCGTCAGGCAGCGCTCCCAGCGCGCCCGCAGTTCCGCCAGCTCGGCCACGCGGTCGACCATCGGGGCTCGTCTCCGGCCCCGCCGCGCCCGCAGGCGCGGGCCGACGCGCTTTTCCGTGACGACTCGCCACAACGACGTGGGCGCGACGAAGCCTTTCACCGTCCGGGCGCCGCGGGGATCGCAGACGAAGACGCTGCGGACGAGCCGGTAGGTGCTCTCGGCCACCAGCACCTCGCCGGGCTCGGCGACGGCCTGGATGCGCGCAGCCAGGTTGGGAGCGGCTCCGACGATGTCCTGCCCGCCGGGCCACCCCTGGCCGGACCCGTCCCCGATGATGACCGTGCCTGTCGTCAGGCCGACCCGGACCTGGATCGGCGCCGGCGCAGCCGTGCGCAGCAGCCTCACGCCGCCCGCGATGGCCAGCGCAGCGCGGACGGCCCGCTCGGCGTCGTTCTCGTGCGCGAGCGGATAGCCGAAATAGCAGAGGATGCCGTCACCGCTGAAGCTTGCGACGAAGCCCTCGAACCGGTTGACGGTCTGGACGCAAAACGCACGATAGGCCTGCAGCACCTTGAGGTAGTCCTCCGTCTCCAGCTGCTCGGACAGGGCGGACGAGCCGACGAGATCGCAGAACATCACTGTCAGATGACGGCGTTCAGCCCCGTGCACGGCACTCTCTGGGACCGGCGGGCGCGACAGTTCGGTGAAGGAGGCGAGGTCGGCGATGGCGAGCCGGAGGCGCTTGCGCTGGCCGATATTCAGGCCGAGCTCGCGCATGTCGGCTTCGGTCAGCTGGACCACGACGTCGAGGTCGATCTGCTGAGCCAGGAAGACGGGCTCGAGTTCAGACAGTCCGACGCGGTTCAGCCAGTCCGACAGGGATGACATCGGCGAGGATCATCCATTCGCGCGATACGTGAGTTGGAGATGTATCACGCGACGAAAGCTGCGCAACCAAAGCCACAATCGGCGGTATGTCGGGTTTCGTACCGCCGGTTGCTGCTTGCAAGCCGTGCAGTCCGCACGGGCGGCCGGAACGACGCCTGGTGTGGCACCGCCCCGGCCTGGGCCGTGCAGGTGCGACTGACACGACTTGATCAGTATCATCCGGAAGCGAACTTCCGTCACGCGCAGATTTCGGGCAAGCGGGCCGAAGTGGGTTCATTCCTCTGCCATTTCCGGGCTGTTTGAATGGTGGGGTCGCCCAATTGCGGCCTGCGTGCCATGATTTCGGGAACGCTGCCCGCGGGACGCACGGGCGCCTTGCCTTCCGGGTTTTGCGAAATCAGCGGTTGAGGACTTTCCGGCAAAGTGCGTGCGATGCCCGCCGGAGGTGACCATGGGACTCGAAAGCAGACTTGAGCGGCTTTACGCCTCATGGGTGTATGGCGGCTCGCTGGCTGGTTGCATGCTCCTGCTGCTGATGCCCGTGCTGACGGCAGGGTGGCCGATGCGCGACGTGCTCGTCCTGGCTCTCCTTCCCGCCTACATGCTGCACCAGTACGAGGAGCACGACGCCGACCGTTTCCGGCGTTTCGTCAATGATCGCATCGGCCACGGGCGCGAGGCACTGACGCTGCGCGACGTCTTCGTCATCAACATCGCCGGAGTATGGCTGCTGATGGCCCTGGTGGTTGTAGCGGTCCGCACGCTCGATCCCGGGCTCGGAGCGATCGCCGTCTACCTCGTCCTCGTCAACGCCGTGCTGCACGTCGGCCAGGGAGTTGCCCTGCGCTGCTACAACCCCGGCATGCTGACGGCGATCATCGTGTTCCTGCCGCTCGGCATCGCCGCGTGGCGCGGGCTGGGGCCCGCTGCGACGCCGGGCATGCATGCGATCGGGCTTGCCGTCGCGATCGCGGTTCACGCCGCCATCGTGCTGCATGTGCGCAGGCGCCTCGCGTCACCGTCAACCGCTCCCGCGGCTCCCTAGAAGGCGGGCCTGACGCGCTCCTGCTCGACCTGCGCCTGCCCTTCCTGGCTGGCGAGGAAGGCCGTTGCGGCGGCACGGTCCGGGAAGGCGTGGCTCATGACGCGTGGGCTGAGCTTGCCGGCGATCGGCACGACGATGCGCCATGCCCGGCCGAGTTCAGCGACGTAAGGAGGAGAATGCCGGACGAGGCGCACGAACCGATCTCCGGAGCAGGATCACGTTTTGATCGTGCCAAGGCGACACCATTGGCGCATCAACAGGGTTTCGAATTGGTTAACGCTTTCTGTCGAATTTTAACCGCGGCCACGGCAGGCCAGTCCGCCATTGCTGATTTCCGCAAGGGGTGAGTTGATGTCGGCCGGCCCAGGACTGACCTGGCCGGAGACCGCCAGCGTCGTGTGCAGGCGCACAGGCTCCCGCCTGAATCGGATTACGAAGGAGTGCGCCTCGCGCACAATCAATACGTCGCTGCCGGCCGACGCCGGCGCGACGGGGAGGACAATATGAAAGCGTCGTCTCTGAGCTTCCAGGCTGCAGTGCTGTTCGTCCTGGCCGGCATGATCTGGGGTATCGTCATGGCCGCCTCGGGCGACCACAGCACCCTGCCCGCCCATGCGCATCTCAACCTGCTCGGCTGGGTGTCCCTGTTCCTGTTCGGCATCTACTACCGTCTGCATCCCGCGCTGGAGAACAGCCGCAAGGCCTTCGTGCAGATCTTCGTCTGGTGCATCGCCACCATCGTGCTGGCCGTGGCAGTCGGGCTGATCCATTCCGGCCACCCGGCTGCCGACCCCTTCGCCGCCATCGCCTCGATCGTCCTCGTGGCCGACATGGTGCTGTTCGGCTGGCTCGTCTTCCGCGGCGACCGCAGCCGTATCGGCGCCGTCGCACCCGCTCCGGCGGAGTAACGGGCCACGACAGGGAGGGCCCGGGCCCTCCTCAGTAGAGCTGCGAGGCGGCGGGGTCGTCGCCGGCTTTCGCCTGGGGCGTGCCGAACGGCAGTGTCGAGGTGATGACCGAGACGATCGCGGCCGTCTCGCCCTGGACGAGATCGATGCCGCGCTGCGCAACCGGAAGATGCTTGCCGAGGAAGCCGGGGTCCTGAGCCCTGGCCGCCGAAGCCACGTCCACGGGCGCGCTGGCCGGGGCAGGAACGGCCTGCACATGCGCGGCCGTCACCGGCTCCGCCGGGAGCGGCGGGAGGGGAGCGACCTCGATCTCGCGCCGCATTTCCGGGATCTGTGCCTGCGGCAGCCGCGCGATGGCCTCGGTCTCGGCCCGCGCATGCGCCGGCTGCACGGCGGGGGTCTCCGCCGTCACCACCGGGGCCGGTAAGGGCGGCGATCCGACCGACAGGAAGAGCGGCATTTCGGGACGCCGGATCGCACCGGCGGCGAGCGCCGTTTCGGCAAGCGGCGCAACCCGCTCGACCACGAAGACCGGCTGCGCCTGCGCGGCGGGGGGCGGTGTTTCGGTCCGCAGCAGCCAGTTCGTCGCCATGGCAATGCAGACGCCGGCCACAACAGAACTCGCGATCTGGCCCAAAGCCTTGGGGAACATCCCCGCAATCGACTTCGCCAGCCCCTTCATCGTCATTGCGACCATCTCCGCGGAACCGTGACAGGTCTCCTGCGGCGTTGAGGCTTCAATATGGCGCGAAAACGGCTTGAAACACGCAGGCACTCTTTTCCGGCCGCGTTTGCGCCTTCAATCCTGATCCTCGTCGCCGAGCGGATGCAGGTCGCGCACCAGCCCCTTCAGGCGATCCCCCACGACATGGGTGTAGATCTGCGTGGTCGAGATGTCGGCATGGCCCAGCAGCTGCTGCACGACTCGCAGGTCGGCGCCGTTGTGCAGGAGATGGCTGGCAAATGCGTGGCGCAGCACGTGCGGGCTCACCCGGTCGCCGCGGATCCCGGCCGCGCCCGCGCAGGCCTTGAGCTCGCGGGCGAAGAACTGCCGGGTCATGTGGCCGGATGCACTGTCGGCCGGAAACAGCCACGGGCCGGTCGCGCCGAGCCCGGCCTGCTCCCTCAGGCCGAGGTAGAGGGCGAAGGCCTGTTTGCAACGGTCGGTCAGCGGCACGAGCCGCTCCTTGTTGCCCTTGCCGCGGACCACCAGGATCTGGTCGCGAAGCCGCGCGGCGGAAGACGGCAGCGCCACCAGTTCCGAGACGCGCAGCCCGGTGGCGTAGAGCGCCTCCAGCAGGGCCGTGAGCCGCGCAGCGCGCATGCGTTCCCCAATGGGCCGCGCGGCGTCCTCAATGCCCTCCGCAGCGACGGCCAGAAGCCGGTCGACTTCGGCAATCGACAGGATCTTGGGCAGGGGCCGCCCGCGCTTGGGGCCGCTGAGCGCAACCGTGGGATCGTCCGGACGCCACGATTCCGAATAGAGGAACTTGTGCAGCTGGCGTACGGCCGAGAGCCGGCGGGCCGCCGAGCTCGTCTTCAGCCCACGCGCCGAGAGGTCTGCGAGAAACCCGCGAATGTCCTCCGCAGTCGCCCCGAGCACGTCGAGGCCGCGCGATTCCAGGCGCTCGCGGTAGTCCTCCAGGTCGCGCTCATAGGCATCGAGCGTGTTGCGGGCCGCCCCGCGCTCGGCCGACATCATCGCGAGGAAGGCTCCCACGGGATCGCGCGCCGACGCCCGTGGCTTCGCTGCCTTGGCCCGCCCGGCGCTCATCGCGGCAGCTTGGACGAGGGAATCGTCACCGTGATCTCCCGCGGCTGCGGCTCATAGAAGAAGACGAGCGCCAGCATCCCTCCATAGATGCAGCCGCCAATCAGCGCGACCACGATCAGAAAACGCAGGATGACGGGCACGGACGACTCGTTCTGGAGGGCGTACCCACTATGCACCATGTGGCCCGGGGCTTGGCAAGACGAGCACGGCGCAGGCGTTGCAACCAGGCTTCTCCCTGTATCAGGAGATGGCGCCGCCACAGGACGGGTGAAAGCCCCGCCAATCTCGTGCTACTAGGCCGGCTGGAGCCGGGCGGCACGCCGACCGGCGCAGGGAAGGACGGGCCGGACCCCATGCGAGAGACCGACGTGACGCGCCTCAGGCAGGCGCTGGGCGGGCGATCGGTCGTGCTCGTCGGCATGATGGGCGCCGGCAAGAGCTCGGTCGGGCGCCGGCTTGCGTTGCGCCTGGGCATTCCGTTCGCCGACGCCGATACCGAGATCGAGGAAGCCGCGGGGATGACCATCCCCGAGATTTTCGCGACGCGTGGCGAGGCGGAGTTCCGCGACGGTGAGCGCCGCGTGATCGCGCGCCTGCTGGCCGAGGGACCGCGCGTGCTGGCCACCGGCGGCGGCGCCTTCATGAGCCCGGAGACGCGCGAGCGGATCGCCGGTTCGGCCGTCTCGGTCTGGCTCAAGGCCGACTTCGACGTGCTCATGCGCCGGGTCCGGAAGCGGTCGAACCGGCCGCTGCTCGCCAATCCCGACCCCGAGGGAACGCTGCGCCGCCTGATGACCGAGCGTTACCCGGTGTATGGAACGGCCGACCTGACCGTGCATTCCCGCGACGTACCCCACGACGTCGTCGTCAGCGACATCCTGCACCGCCTGCACGCGCTCCTCCTGCCCGACGCAACGCCGCGCCTGGCGGACGGCAAGGAGACCACCGGAGACACCAGCGCCATGCCGACCGAGCCCGTGGCCCATTCCGCGCACGAGACTGTCCATGTTCCGCTGCCAGGATACGCCTACGACATCCTTATCGGACGAGGACTGATCGGCCGGGCGGGCGAGGCCATCGCCGCGATCGCGCCCGGGGCAGCCTGCGCCATCGTCACCGACGAGACGGTAGCCCGGCACCACCTCGCCACGCTCGAAGAAAGCCTCGAAGCGGCAGGCCTGCGCTCGACCGCAATCGTCGTGCCGCCCGGCGAGGCATCGAAGTCGTGGCCCGTCCTGCAGGAGGTGTGCGACGGCATCCTCGCGGCACGCATCGAGCGCGGTGACCTCGTCGTGGCGCTCGGCGGCGGCGTGGTGGGCGACCTCGCCGGATTCGCGGCATCCATCGTGCGGCGCGGCGTGCGCTTCGTGCAGGTGCCGACGACACTGCTGGCGCAGGTCGATTCCTCGGTCGGCGGCAAGACCGGCATCAATTCCAGTCACGGCAAGAACCTCGTCGGCGCCTTTCATCAGCCCGTGCTGGTGCTGGCCGATGCGGGCGTGCTCGACACGCTCTCCCCGCGCGAGTTCCGCGCCGGATACGCCGAGGTGGCCAAGTACGGCCTCATCGACGACGCGCCCTTCTTCGGCTGGCTGGAGGAGAACCACCGCGCCGTCTTCTCCGGCGGGCCGGAGCGCATCCACGCCATCCGCACGAGTTGCGCCGCCAAGGCCGCGCTCGTGGTGAAGGACGAGAAGGAGACGGGCGACCGCGCCCTGCTCAATCTCGGCCACACCTTCGCGCACGCCTTCGAGCGCATCACCCGCTACGACGGTTCGCGCCTCGTCCATGGCGAGGCCGTCGCCATCGGGCTCGCCTGCGCCTTCCGCTTCTCGGTGCGCCTCGGCCTTGCCTCGGGACAGGACGCGTCGCGGGTGGAAAACCATCTCCGCACCGTCGGCCTGCCCACCCGCATCCGGGACATACCGGGGTGGGACGCCGGCACGGACGCGGTGCTCGACGCCATGGGGCAGGACAAGAAGGTCGTGCGCGGCCAGCTCACCTTCATCCTGGCGCGCGGCATCGGCCAGAGCTTCATCGCCAAGGGTGTCGCGGCCGGCGACGTGGCCGGCTTCCTCGACGCCGAACTCGGCCCGGAGAAGGGCTGACCGCCATGGAAGGCCTGGACGTCCACACCAGCCCCTGGATCGCGCTCGTCATCGTGATCGGGTGCCTCGCGCTCTCCGCCTTTTTCTCGGGCTCGGAGACGGCGCTCACGGCAGCCTCGCGGGCCCGCATGACGGCGCTGGAGACCGCCGGCGACGCGCGGGCGAAGATCGTCAACCGCCTGCTGCTCGCCCGCGAACGGCTGATCGGCGCCATGCTGATCGGCAACAACGTCGTCAACATCGGCGCTTCCGCCTTCACCACCTCCGTGCTCGTCGAGCTGTTCGGGCCGGAGGGCGTCGTCTACGCGACGGTGGCCATGTCGGTCCTCGTCATCGTCTTCGCCGAGGTGCTGCCGAAGACGGCGGCCATCAACACGCCCGACCGCGCTGCACTGGCGCTCGCCCGGCCGGTGTCTTGGGTGGTGGCCTTCCTCGGGCCGCTCACCATGGCCATCGAAGCCTTCGTCCGCCTTGCTCTCCGGCTGTTCGGCATCCGCATCGGCGAAGGCACGGCGGTGCTGTCGGCCAGCGACGAGTTGCGGGGGACAGTGGACCTGCTGCACCGCGAAGGCGGCGTGCAGAAGGATGCCCGCCGCATGTTCGGCGGCCTCATAGACCTCGACGAACTCGAAGTGTCGGACGTGATGGTCCATCGCACCAAGATGCGGACCATTTCGGCCGACGCACCGTCCGACGAGATCGTGCGCGAGGTCTTGTCCTCGCCCTACACCCGCCTGCCGCTCTGGTCGGATCGGCCCGACAACATCATCGGCGTTCTCCACGCCAAGGACCTGCTGCGGGCTCTCGACGCCGCCCAGGGCAACGCCTCCGGCCTCGACGTGCGCGCCATCGCCAACGCGCCCTGGTTCGTGCCGGACACGACGTCGCTGACCGACCAGCTAAAGGCCTTCCTGTCGCGCAAGACGCACTTTGCCCTCGTCGTCGACGAGTATGGCGAGGTGATGGGGCTGGTGACGCTCGAGGACATCCTCGAGGAGATCGTTGGCGACATCAAGGACGAGCACGACCTCAGCGTGCAAGGCGTCCGCCCGCTGGCCGACGGCTCGGTGAACGTCGACGGTTCCGTGCCCGTGCGCGACCTCAACCGGGCCATGGACTGGACGCTGCCCGACGAGGAGGCCACCACGGTCGCAGGCCTCGTCATCCACGAGGCGCAGATGATTCCCGAAGCCGGGCAGGTCTTCACCTTCTACGGCTTCCGCTTCAAGGTGCTGCGCAAGTCCCGCAACCGCATCACCGCGGTCAAGGTCACGCCGGTGCCACGGCTGCCCGCGCCGGGAGGATGACGGCGGGGGCGCCCTGGCAGGTACTCGCCCGTCAGGCGGGACAACCCGGCGGCCCCGGCTAACCCAGCTTCTCCTTCAGAAACGCCACCGTACGGTCGAACGCCAACGTCGCCGCGGCCCTGTCGTAGCGCTCCGCGCTGGTGTCATTGTGGAAGGCGTGGTTGACGCCCTCGTACATGTGCAGCGTGTAGGACTTGCCGGCCGCCTTCAGGGCGGCTTCGTAGGCGGGTATCCCGGCATTCACGCGCTGGTCCAGGCCGGCATAGTGCAGCAGCAGGGGTGCACGGATGTTCGCGACGGCATCGGACGGCGGCGACACGCCGTAGAACACGACCGCGGCGTTGAGCCCGGGATCGCGCGCGGCCAGCACATTGACCATGCCGCCGCCCCAGCAGAATCCCACGGCCCCGACCTTGCCGTTCCCGGTCTGGCGCAGCCATGCGTCCGCGGCCCTGGCCTGGGTGACGACATCCTCGCCGCCGAGCTTGCCGATCATCTCGCGCGCTTTGTCGGCGTCCCGGGGGGTTCCACCCAGCGGCGTCAGGAAATCGACGGCGAGGGCCAGGAATCCGCGTGCGGCGAACCGACGCGCCACGTCCTCGATGTGCGCATTGAGCCCCCGGTTCTCGTGGATGACGAGCACGCCGGGATAGCGTCCCTCCGCCTTTGGCCGGGCCCAGTAGCCCGCCAGCTTCACCCCATCGACGCTTTCGGCCAGCCGCCCGGTGGCGAGCGCGGGATCGTCCGGTGGAACCAGCGCCGCGCGGGCGTAGTTCGGTTCCAGGACCGCGAGGGCCGCCGCAGCCGCGGCGGGCCCACCCGCCAGCGCGGTCAGCCTTTCCAGGAAGGCCCGGCGGGGCAGCGGCCGGTGCGTGTATTCGTCGAACAGGTCGATGATGCGCTGGTCCAATGCCAAGGGCGGTCCTCCCGAGTTTTCTCCAGGAGCGGAGATCGGGGCGATCCGGCTGCCGTCAAGGGCAGCCGTGATCCGCGGGACGGGCCGGTGCGTAAGCGGATTGAAATCGTCAAGGAGACGGTCATGGGCGAAGTTGCGGGCATGCGCCGGACATTCGTGAAGGCCGCGATGGATGCGCCTTTCCTGACGCGCGAGGCGGAGCATGAGCTCGCCGTCCAGTGGAAGGAAAAGCGCGACCAGGTCGCCCTTCACAAGCTCGCGAGCGCGCACATGCGGCTCGTGATCGCCATCGCCGCGCGGTTCCGGCATTACGGCCTGCCCATGGCGGACCTGATCCAGGAGGGCCATGTCGGCCTCCTCGAAGCCGGAGCGCGATTCGAGCCGGAAAGGGAAGTGCGCTTCTCCACCTATGCGACGTGGTGGATCCGTGCCTCCATCCAGGACTACATCCTGCGCAACTGGTCGATCGTGCGCGGCGGAACGAGCTCTGCGCAGAAGGCGCTGTTCTTCAACCTGCGCCGCCTGCGCGCCCGCCTTGCCCAGACAGCGGCTGCCGACGCCCGCTTCGACATCCACCAGGAAATCGCCACGGCGGTCGGCGTGTCGCGTTCCGACGTGGCGCTCATGGAAGCGCGCCTCTCTGGCTCCGACATGTCGCTCAACGCCCCGCTGGTGGAGAGCGACCAGGGCGGCTCTTCGGAGCGGATGGATTTCCTCGTCGATGCCGCGCCCCTGCCCGACGAGACTGTGGGCGAGGCCATCGACTCCGAGCGCAGGGTGAAGTGGCTCCGCTCTGCCCTGACCGTTCTCTCTGACCGCGAACTCAAGATCCTGCGCGCCCGCCGCCTATCGGAAGAGACGGCGACGCTGGAGGCTCTCGGCGAGGGGCTCGGCATCTCCAAGGAGCGCGTACGCCAGATCGAGAGCCGCGCCATCGAGAAGCTGAAGCGCGCCCTGATCGAGCGCCATCCCGACGCGGCAATCGCGCTCGTCTCCTGAAGCGGGTCTACTCCACGACGATCTTGTAGAGCCCGCCCGACTTGACGGGCGCGGAGCGGTCGAGGCCGTTGAGCACCTGGAAGCGCTCGGCCGGCCTGTCTCCGACGCTCGCCATGCGGGCGGCCAAGGCATCCGCTCCCTCGCCCGCCTTGGCGGTGACGACGACGATGCGCAGCGGCCGGACGCTCTCCGCTTCCTCCGGCGTCAGCACGCGGAAGCTCTGGATGCTCTGGAGCATCGCCTTGTCCGTCTCCGGCGTCATCGCCTTGGTGGCGAAGATGAAGCGGTAGGTCGCCGAGCCCGACTGCACCGCCGCCATGCGGAACGTCCACTCCTCGCCCTTGGCCAACGCGGTGACGGCCGGCAGGCCATTCACCGTGATCTCCTCGACGTCACCCGTCTCGACGCCCTCGATCCAGCCCGCCTTGAGGTACGATGCGAGCGTCGATCCGGAGGGCAGCTTGACGCTGTCGAAGCGCAGCGCCTGCGCCCCGCCGGGCGTCACGCCCACGACGGCGCTGGCGGAGTTCTCCAGCACGAAGCCGTTCGGCGCCGTGAAGGTGAAGCCGAGCTGCGGGTGCACGAAGCGCTGGCCCCGCACCATGCCTTCGCTGGGGTCGTCACCGAAGGCGATGCCGTCGATGGCGGTGAGGTATTTCGAGCGGTCACTCTCGCCGATGCCGGGCCCGGCAATCTGGCGCGCCGCCATCAGCGCCTTGGATACGCGCTCCGGCGTCGAGGGGTGCGTCGACAGGAAGTTCATGTTCTGCTGACCCGGCTTGTCGCCGAGCAGCGTGGCGCGCATGGCAGACTGGCGGCCCAGCGAGGCGAGGAAGCGGGCCGCCCCATAGGGATCGTAGCCCGCCTTGGCGATGGTCCGCACGCCGATCTCGTCGGCTTCCAGCTCCTGGGCGCGCGAGAAACTGGCCAGCGAGAACTGGCTCTTCACCTGCACGGCCGCGCCCGCCACGGGGTCGTCGAGCACCTCGGCCACCACGCGGCTGACGATCTCCGACCGCCGCTCAAGCTCGGCCCGCTGGGTGGCGTGGCTCGCGGTGACGTGGGCGATCTCGTGCGCCATCACGGCGGCGATCTCCGCCGTGTCGTTGGCGAGCGCCAGCAGCCCGCGCGTGACGTAGAGATTGCCGCTCTGCAGCGCGAAGGCGTTGACGACGGGAGAGTTGAGGATGGTGACCTTGTAGGTCTGGTCCGGCCTGTCGCTGGCCAGCGCCACGCGCGCGACCACCTCGTTCAGCATCTTCTCGGCCTGGGGCGCCTTGTAGTCGCCGCCGAACATGGACACGAGCTTGCGATGCTCGCGCGAGCCGCCCGTATCCTGGCCCGTGGTGCGCGGCACCGCGGGAGGCAGCGGCACCTGCTGGGGTGCCGAGGGGATGCCCATGCGGTCGGCGGTACAGCCGGCCACGACCAGCAGGGCGAACCCTGCCGCGAGCCGCCGCAGCCACCGCCCTGCGGAATGCCCTGCCTGCACCGACACGCTCACTTCCGTCCCGCCCAAGGCGACCCCTAATCGAGACGCTCGATCTCTTCGGGGAGCGCCACTTCGACGCGGGGACCCCCTTGCCCGACAACGACGCCCCGGACCCGTATTCTGCGGCCCTCGAGCGTCACCAACCTCATGCCCGATGCCTCGAATTTCTGCAAGGCACGCGTCGGAACGCTGACGGAGAAGCTTTCCCCGCGGATGGCGCCGAAGTTGAGGTAGAAGCGGCTGGCCGTGCGCCCGATGCCGGTAACCCGCCCTTCCGCCACGATGAAACGCCCCTCCTGTGCGGCGACCGCTTTGCCGTCCGCCGCGTCGAGCACTCCGCCGGCCCAGCGCCCGCGTCCGGCGCGTCGCGCCGCATCCTCGATGGCGAGGAGTGACCGGGTGCAGGCGGCAGGCAATTCCCCCGGCCGCACTGCCGCAGCGCCGCTGGCGAGGAGGGCCGCCGCGACATGCGACCCGCCGGCCACGATCTCGACGGGGAAGCGGCTCCAGCGGTCCGCACGGCCGGCGGAGCGCGCCTGCGGAGAGCCGCCCTGCAGCAGTACAGCGAGGGCCTCGCGGTCGACGGAGGCGTGAGCCAGCCCGGCGATCCGGGCACGGGTACCGTCGGACAGAGTGACGTCGCCCTCGGCTGAAAGCACTCCGGTCGGTGCGGAAGCGAGCGCCCCGCGATAGCAGCCATCCGGGATACCCGCCGGCTGAGCCTCGCCCGCCCATACCGTCACGCCCGGCCCGGCCAGCGCCGCAAAACAGCACGCGAGGCAGACACCAGACACGATGTTCAACGCAATCCGGGCCACCCCAGCCTCTGGATCGGGACCCAACAGCATGCTATTTCCCCGCACGCGCGGTTCCGTAGCTCAGCAGGATAGAGCAGCGGTTTCCTAAACCGAAGGTCGGAAGTTCGAGTCTTCCCGGGACCGCCATCTCTCCCGCATAGGGCCTAGGCTCTCTGTCCGGCCGCGAACGTCGTGGCAGCCGCCGGCGCGCCATTCTTCGGCGTCACGGCCGCCAGCCATTCGGCGAAGACCTTCGGCGGCAGCGGGCGGGAGAAGAGGTAGCCCTGGCCTTCCTCGCAGCCCCAGCGGGCCAGCAGCGCGCGGGCCTCCTCGGTCTCGATCCCCTCGGCCACCACGCTGTAGCCCAGGCCGTGCGCGAGGGAGACGATGGAGCGGGCGAGCCGGGTCTGGCGCTCGTCCGTGCCGAGCGGCTGGACAAAGGATCGGTCGAGCTTCAGCACCTGTGCCGGCAGGCGCGTGAGGTACTGCATGTTGCTGTACCCCGTGCCGAAATCGTCGATGGCGAGGGTGATGCCGCAGTCGCGCAGGGCCGACAGGCTGTCCACCGCCTGCGCGTCGCCTGAGGCCATGGCGCCCTCCGTGAGCTCCACTTCCAGCGAGGCCGGGTCGGCGCCGTGGCGCGCCATGGTGCGGGCGAGGCGCTCGACGAAGTCGGGCTCGCGCAGGTTGTTCTGCGAGACGTTGACGGACAGCTTCAGGTCGCGCCCGGCGCGGCGCCACTCGGCGCCCTGCCGCAACGCTGCGTCCAGCACCCAGTGCGTCAGCGGCCCCATCAGCGCCGTCGCCTCGGCGAGCGGAATGAACTCGGCGGGGCTGATCGGGCCGAGCCGCGGATGCGTCCAGCGCAGCAGCACCTCGGCGCCCGCGCACCGCAGCGTGTCCATGGCGAGGCGGGGCTGGAAGGCGAGGCTCAGCTCGCCCGGGGTGTCCAGCGCGGAGCGCAGATCCTGCAGCAGCCCGAAGGCACGCTGGTGCGCCTCGTCCGAGCGGCGGTCGTAATGGGCCCAGCCGCGCGACAGCGAGCGGCTGTGCTGGGCCGCCGACAGGGCGGAACGCAACGTCTCGGCGGCGGCATGGCGGGCCGGCTCCAGCTCGGCGATCCCCACCCCTGCCTTGGTGATGACGGGCAGGCCGTCGCACTCGAGCGGGCGGGAGAAGCGCTGCACGGCGGCAGCGGCGAGGCGCTCGGCCTCGTCCATCGAGGGCGGGATCAGAGCGAAGCTGAGCACGCTGACGTGGAAGAGCTGCAGGCCGGGCGGCAGCAGTTCCGCGAGCGCGGATTTACCCGCCCGCACGAAATCATCGGCGAACTGGTGCCCGAGCGCCCGCAGGATCTCGTTGTAGTGGCGGGCGTCGGCCAGCGTCACGAGAACGAGCGGCGTTCCCGCCGCCCGCGACCGGGCGTGGTCCAGGAATGCAAGGCGGTTCGGCAGGAAGGTGACGTGGTCTGTCCGGCCGACGACGATGCGAATCGGGTCTGTCGGATCGGAGGGGAGCGGGTCGATGTGCACGGCCTGGGCGCTGGATGGTCAGGTCCGCGAGTGTCGCGCGAACTCGTATCCTTTCCCTGAATGCGGCAGCGGACCCGTCCGGCCATCCGGCGACTTGACGGGGCAGGGCCAATGCAGCCGAGTCCGTCGGCGCGCGCCGGAACCTGGCCGGCGCGCCGCGGGCGGGAGGACGACATGGAAACGGGACAGCCGGCATCAGGAAACCTGGCAGGCCTGGGCCTCGAAGGGCGGCGCGTGCTCGTCGTGGGCGCGGCGCGCGGCATCGGGCAGGCCACGGCCGTCCAGCTTTCGCGGGCCGGGGCGCAACTCGTCCTCGCGGACCGCGACGACTGCACGGAAACTGTGGCGGCGTGCGCCGGGAGCCACGCCGTGGAGCGGCTGGACCTCAGCGAGCAGTCCGCCTCGGAGGAGTTGCTGCGGCGCCACGCGACGCCCGGAGTACCCCTCTTCGGCCTCGTGAACTGCGCCGGGCTGCTGCTGCGCCGTCCGCTGGAGGAGACCTCGGTCGAGGACATGGAGCGCCAGATCGCCGTCAACCAGGTCGGCGCGTTCTATCTCGCGCGCGCCGCGCTGGCGCACATGCAGGCACGGGAAGAGGGGCGCATCGTGCTCTTCACCAGCCAGGGCGCCTTCACGGGCGGCTACTTCGGCTCGATCCCCTATGCCATGACCAAGGCCGCCGTCACGGCACTCGTCAAGTCGCTGGCGAGGATCGGAGCGCCGTCCAACGTCACGGTGAACGCGGTGGCGCCCGGCGCGGCCGACACGGCCATGTTCCGCAGCGGCATGAGCACCGAGGACATCGCCAACTTCACGCGGCAGATCCCGATGGGCCGGGTGGCTGATCCGGTTGAGGTTGCCCTCCCCACCGTGTTCCTGCTCAGCAAGTGGGCGAGCTACGTCACGGGGACGACGCTGCACGTCAATGGCGGCCAGCTGATGCTCTAGAGCGGCGGGAGACCCCGCACTACCAGCGAAGCAGGCGCCGCCCCAGGAGCGTGCCGGCCACGACGACGATGCCGATCCCGAGCGTGTACCAGACCGCGACGAAAAAGGGCGAATCGTCCGGGCAGTGCGAGCCATAGAAGGTCGCGGCGACGGCGCCCGCGAGCAACCCGGCAGCCGCCCCCGCGCGTGCCGGCCGCGTGGGCGCGGCGGACCGCATGGCAAGCAGGACGGCGGCGAGCGGTGCCAGCGCGATGACGGGAATGCTGGCGACACAGATGGCCGCGTTCACGCCGACCAGCCGCGCCGCCCACTGCGACTGCGGCACCGTCACGGCCTCCCAGAGCACGGTCGCCGCGACGATGCCGAAGAGCGGCAGCAGCATGGCGGGCGTCGCTCTCCGTCCGGGACGGGAGAGCTGCAGGGCAAGCACCAGCCCGGCCAGGAAGGCGGCCGCCGTGACGACGAACTTGAGCTGGAAGCGCAGGCTGTGCATGGCGGACGGCAGGTCGTGCCGGGGCCCGAGCATCATCATGAAGACGGCCAGTCCCACGATCGCGCCGCCGGCCAGCGCCAAGCCGATGGCCCGGCCCGGGGGCGGCCCGGCCCCCCTTGTGTCGTGTGCGAGCGCGGCGATGAGAGCGTCGGTCTTCACTCCTCGCCCTCCCTGTAGAGTGCGGCCAGCGCCTTCAGGCCGCGATGCAGCGCGACGCGCACGGCGCCTTCCGTCATGCCGAAGCGCTTGGCCGTGTCCCGAATGCCGACGCCCTCGACGGTCACCGACCGCACGACGTCACCCTGACGTCCCTTGATGGAGCCGACCAGCTGCTCGGCCTGGCGCCGACCCAGTTCCTCCTCGGGATCGGAGGCATCCGGGATCAGATCGAACATGTCGTCGATCGGCACCTCGGCGCGGCGGCTCTGGCGGCGTATGACGTCGACGTACTTGTAGCGTGCGATGGCCGCGATCCACGGCCCGATCGGCTCGCCCCGCCGCCACGTCGCCCGCTTGAGGTGGATGGCGAGGAGGGTCTCCTGCACGATGTCCTCGGCATCGCCGGCCGGGGCGCGGCTGCGGGCGAGGGAGCGCCGGGCACCGGCGCGCAGCACGGGCGTCACCGACTCCAGGAAGCGCCGGTATGCCGCTTCATCCCCGTCGAGCGCCGCCGCCATCCACACAGCCCAGGCCCTTTCGCGCTCGTCGCCGTTCGACATCCAGTTGAGTCTCTTCGCGCGGTGAGGCGGTGGCGTTACATGGGTCGCGCAGACGTGCGAATCCGGCGCGACCTTAGCATGCCCGAAAGGTCGCCGACGATGCGAGGGATGCCGTCAACCTTCTGTTACGCATTGGATGCGCAAGCTCCCGCGCGTAATCTACGCAATCTCTTGCACGCAAGGCGGGGCACTCCCGCCGCGTCCGCACAGGCGAGGGAGCGAACCTCCGTGCAATGGCAGCCGATCGAAACCTCGCCTCCCGCGACGAGGCTCCTCGTCAGCGACCCCGCCGGGCTCGTCCTCATCGCCCGCCGCGTCGGCACGAACTGGACCGACGACGCCGGCAAGCGCCTCGTCATGGAGCCGCATGCCTGGATGGAACTGCCCGAGCCGCACCTCGCCGGCGAAGAGGTTCCGATCTTCCTCTCCTGACCAGTTCGCCGGCTTCCCCGGCCTGCCGACAGCCTCGGCGTGAGCGCTGGCGTGGAACCAAGCCTTGCCGCGCCGGTTGTCTGGCCGAAGCGGGCCACGCGGTGCGGCCCCGGGGAGTAGGTCACATGCTGAGCTGGGCCATCGCATTTCTCGTCATCGCCCTGATCGCGGCGGTGCTCGGCTTCGGCGGAATCGCCGTCGCGGCGGCGGGTATCGCCAAGATCATCTTCTACGTTGCCATCGTCCTGTTCGTGATCTCGCTGGTCGCGGGCATGGTCAGGGGCCGCTCCGCCAGGGTTCCCTGAGGCGGCGGCTCATTCGAGATTGGTGTGATTGGCGCGCATCGCCTCGGGTGTCACCCCGAGGCGATCGCGCAGCTTCAGGATCATCACCTCGAACAGCACGTACTGGCAGCCCTCGAACAGAGAGCCCATTGGCAGGACGGACAGGCCGGGACCGCGGTCGTCTGCCATCGTCTGCGCCGGGATGACGAGCACCACGTCGGCGAGCTTCGCCGCCCGGCCCTGAGGCTGTGCTGTGACCAGCATGGTCCTTGCGCCGGCATCACGAGCCACCTGCAGCAGGGCTTCCGCCGTCGGCAGCGCGCCGGGTCCCGCCGAGACGATCAGCATGTCGCCCGGCCCCACGGCGAACGTCGTCATGTCGCCCACCATCGCGACCCGCAGGCCGAGATGGAACATGCGCATGCAAAAACCCTTCAGCTGCAGCCCCTCGCGGCCGCAACCGTAGAGCGCGATGCGCCGTGCCCCGGCGATGGCCTCCACGGCGCGGTCGACGCCAGCCTCGTCCAGCCGGTCGAAGACGGCGCCCATCTCGTCGAGGGCGCGACGGTAGATCGTGGTCATTGCTTTCCTCCCTGTCAGGGCCCGCTCTCGCCGCCGTTCGGGAAGATCATGCTCTTGACCAGACCCGGGGCGTTCTCGGCGTGCTCACGAAACAGCGCCGGGGCCTGATCGAGGCCGACGCGGCGCGTCACCATGGAGCCTACGTCCACCCGCCCCTCGCGCACCAGTGCGATGGCCCGGGGGTAGACCTCCCCCATACGCCGGGCGAACTTCACTTTCAGCGCCCGCCTGCGCGCCTCGGCTGCAGGCAGCGTGTAGATATCGCCGTCGGGAATGCCGACGAGCAGCACCCTGCCGCCGATGCGGGCCGCGAGAACCGCGTCACGGAAGCCTTCGGGCGAATTGGTCGCCTCGACCACGAGCTTGGCCCCGAGCACGTCGAGCCCGGCCGCGGCCTGCGCGTCCTTCAGCCCGGTGAGGTCGGCGCAGGCGAGGGCCGCGCCGTGCGACAGTGCCATGGCGCGCCGGTGTTCCTGCGGCTCGACCACATGGACCGCCCCCGCTCCGGCCGCGTGCAGCACCTGCAGGATCAGGAGGCCGATCGGCCCGGCTCCGAGAAGCGTCACAGTCTCCAGCAGGCGCGGTTTGGCGAGATCGACCGCGTGGACCGCCACTCCCAGGGGCTCGAGCATCGCCGCCTCCAGCGGCGTGGTGCCCTCCGGCACGGGCACGAGCTGCCCCTCGGGCACCCATATGCGTCCCGTCATCGCCCCGTCGTTCGGTGGCGCTCCCATGAAGCGGACATTGGGACAGAGGTTGAAGTAGCCTTGATGGCACCATTCGCAACGATTGCAGGCACCGTTGGGGTCGACCGCGACCAGCGTCCCGCGCGCCAGCCCCAGCCCGGGGACGTCCTGCGTGAGCCAGCCCGCGAACTCATGGCCGGGAACGAAGGGCTGGCGGATCTGCTGCAGGGAGCCGATCCCGCCATCCTTGTAGTAGTGCAAATCGCTACCGCAGAGCCCGACCGCGGCGACGTCCAGCAGGACCTCTCCCGGCTTCCCCTCGCGCAAGTTGAACGGCGCGAGCCGCGCATCGTGGGCACTGTGCAGGAAAAGCGCGCGGGACATTCGAACCCTCCTCGGCGCGGAATCCCGCGCGGATGTGCAGTGCAGGGCAGACTAGCGCAGTCGCAGCGTCTGCGTCTTCGCCTGCGCCCCGCGCATCAGGAGTCTTCCGTGTGGACATTGCTTAAGGCGGTGACGCATAAGCTGCCTCCTCGTCCTGCCGGATGGCATGTGCCTTGCTGAACGGCTTCGAAAGGCGCCCTGGCGCCGGCCCCCGATCGACGGAACACGCCATGACCTCAACCGCGCTCCCGACCGACCGCCCTCTCGCGACCCGCGAGCGCGACGTCGAGCCCGATGCGGCGTCCATGAAGGCGCAGATCCTCGCCAAGCTCGTCTACTCGGTCGGAAAGATTCCCGTGGCCGCCAGCCGGCGCGACTGGTTCGTGGCCACGACGCTCGCGGTGCGCGACCACATCGTCGACCGCTGGATGACATCGACCCGGCAGACCTACCGCAATGGCAACAAGCGCGTTTACTACCTGTCGCTCGAGTTCCTCATCGGCCGCCTGCTGGGAGACGCGCTCACGCAGTTCCAGCTGACCGACCCGGTGCGGGAGGCGCTGGACGAACTCGGCGTCAACCTGGACGACCTCCGCTCGATCGAGCCGGATGCGGCACTCGGAAACGGCGGTCTCGGCCGCCTCGCCGCCTGCTTCATGGAGAGTATGGCCACTCTCGGCATCGCCGCCTATGGCTACGGTATCCGCTACGACCACGGCCTGTTCCGGCAGGTGATCCAGGACGGCTGGCAGCACGAATTTCCGGAGGAGTGGCTCTCCGTCGGCAATCCGTGGGAGTTCGAGCGGCCGGAGGTCGACTACAATGTCGGCTTCGGCGGGCATGTGGAGTCGGTGAACGGCCATGACGGCAATCCCCGCCAGGTCTGGCACCCCGCAGAAACCGTCGAGGCCGTCGCCTATGACACGCCGGTCCCCGGCTGGCGCGGGAGCCACGTCAACACGCTCAGGCTCTGGTCGGCGCGCGCCGGCGATCCGCTGAAGCTCGACGCCTTCAACTCGGGCGACCATGTCGGCGCGTTGTCGGACAGGGTGCGGGCGGAGTCCATATCCCGCGTGCTCTACCCCAGCGATGCCACGCCGGCGGGCCAGGAATTGCGCCTGAGGCAGGAGTACTTCTTCGCTTCTGCGTCGCTGCAGGATCTGCTGCGCCGCCACAAGAAGCAGTTCGGCGACTTCGCCACTCTGCCGGACAAGGTCGCCATCCAGCTCAACGACACGCACCCCGCCATCGCCGTTCCGGAGATGATGCGCATCCTCGTCGACGTGCACGGGATGGAGTGGGAGAAGGCGTGGGACATCACCAACGCCGTTTTCTCCTACACCAACCACACGCTCCTGCCCGAGGCTCTCGAGACGTGGCCGGTGCCGCTGATGGAGCGGCTGCTGCCGCGCCACATGCAGCTGATCTACCTCATCAATGCGCTGCACCTGGCGCGCCTGCGCAAGGTCGAGAAGGCGGATGACGCGCTGCTCTCCTCGCTGTCGCTGATCGACGAGGGCAATGGACGGCGCGTGCGCATGGGCCACCTCGCCTTCCTCGGGTCGCACAAGGTCAACGGCGTCTCGGCGCTGCACACCGACCTCATGCGCCAGACCGTGTTCCGTGACTTCAACACCGTCTTCCCAGACCGCATCGTCAACAAAACCAACGGCATCACGTTCCGGCGCTGGCTGTTCGAGGCCAATCCGGGATTGACGAAGCTGATCGTCGAGGCCCTGGGCCCGGGCTTCATGGACCAGCCCGACAAGCTCGAGGGGCTCGCGCCCTTCGCCGACGACGCTGCGTTCCGCGAGCGCTTCGCGGCCGTGCGCTCGGTCAACAAGGGCGCGCTCGCCCGGATGATCCAGGAGCGCGTCGGCGTGCGGGTGGATCCCAGTGCGCTCTTCGACGTCCAGATCAAGCGCATCCACGAGTACAAGCGCCAGCTCCTGAACATCCTCGAGACGGTCGCGCTCTACGACATGATCCGGGCCAAGCCGACGCAGGACTGGACGCCGCGCGTCAAGATCTTTGCCGGCAAGGCGGCGGCGAGCTACCAGCAGGCCAAGCTCATTATCAAGCTGGCCAACGACGTGGCGCGCATCGTCAACGGCGACCCCACGGTGCGCGGCCTGCTCAAGGTGGCGTTCCTGCCGAACTACAATGTCAGCGCGGCCGAGATCATCATCCCCGGCGCCGACCTGTCCGAGCAGATTTCGACAGCCGGCATGGAAGCGTCCGGCACGGGCAACATGAAGTTCGCCCTCAACGGCGCGCTCACCGTCGGCACGCTCGACGGCGCCAATGTCGAAATCAACGAGCGCCTCACCCCGCAGGACATCTTCATCTTCGGGCTTACCGCCCAGCAGGTGGAGGAGCGCCGCGCCAGGGGCATCGACGCGACCGAGACCATCACCGCCTCGCCCATTCTTGCCGAGGTGCTGGACGCCATCGAATCGGGCGTGTTCTCGCCTGACGATCCCGGCCGCTACCGCGGCCTCGTCAATGCGCTGCGCCACCATGACTGGTTCCTGGTGACCGCCGACTTCGACGATTACTGGCGCACACAGCGGCGCATCGACCAGCGCTGGCAGGATCCTGCAGGCTGGTGGCGCTCCGCCGTGCTGAACACGGCGAACATGGGCTTCTTCTCGTCCGATCGCTCGATCCGCGAATATGCCGAGCAGATCTGGGACGCTCCCATAGCGCGCGATCCGGGCGCCTGAGCTGTGCGGGAGCGGCGTTGCGCCGCTCTTCCTCTTCGGAAGCGAACCATTGCCGAGACTTTGGTGTTGAAGCGGCCACCGTGTCGCGAAACACTGGACCCAGGCAAGGCGCGCAGTCTCCCCTCCGGGGAGGCATCCCAAGCGCCGGCGAGCCCCGGGCGTCCGGAGGGGAGGAGTGCATGACCAAGGTGCCGACGAGTACGCCGCTCGCGAGGACGGCGATGGCCTATGTCCTCGCCGGTGGCCGTGGCAGCCGCCTGATGGAACTCACCGACCGCCGCGCCAAGCCGGCCGTCTATTTCGGCGGCAAGTCGCGCATCATCGACTTCGCCCTGTCCAATGCCCTGAACTCCGGCATTCGCCGCATCGGGGTCGCCACGCAGTACAAGGCGCACAGTCTCATTCGCCACCTGCAGCGGGGCTGGAACTTCTTCCGGCCCGAGCGCAACGAGAGCTTCGACATCCTGCCGGCCAGCCAGCGTGTGGCCGAGGACATGTGGTATGCCGGCACTGCCGACGCCGTGTACCAGAACATCGACATCATCGAGAGCTACGCCCCCCGCCACATCGTGCTGCTGGCGGGCGACCATATCTACAAGATGGACTACGAGGCGATGCTGCAGCAGCACGTCCAATCCGGCGCCGACGTGACCGTCGGCTGCCTCGAGGTGCCGCGCATGGAAGCTGTCGGCTTCGGCGTGATGCATGTCGACGAGCAGGACCGCATCCTGTCCTTCCTCGAGAAGCCGAAGGACCCGCCGCCTATGCCGGGAAGGCCCGACAAGGCGCTGGCGAGCATGGGCATCTACGTCTTCGAGACGGAGTTCCTGTTCGACCAGCTGCGCCGGGACGCGGCGGACCAGGAATCCGAGCGCGACTTCGGCAAGAACATCATCCCCTACATCGTCAGGCACGGGAAGGCGGTGGCCCACCACTTCTCCCGCTCCTGCGTGCGGTCCAACTTCGAGAGCGAGCCCTACTGGCGCGACGTGGGAACGGTGGACGCCTACTGGGAGGCCAATATCGACCTCACCGCCATCGTGCCCGACCTCGACCTCTACGACGCGGAGTGGCCGATCTGGACCTTCGGCGAGATCACCCCGCCGGCGAAGTTCGTGCATGACGAGGACGGGCGGCGCGGCCAGGCGATCTCCTCGCTGGTCTCCGGCGGCTGCATCGTTTCCGGCGCATCGCTGCGCAACTCGCTGCTCTTCACCGGCGTCCGCATCAACTCCTATGCGAGCGTCGAGGGCGCGGTGGTGCTGCCCTACGTCGAGATTTCGCGAGGTGCGCGGCTGAGCCGGGTCGTCGTCGACAGGGGCGTGCGCATCCCGGAGGGCCTGGTCGTGGGCGAGGATCCCGAACTCGACGCGATGCGGTTCCGCCGGACCGACAAGGGCATCTGCCTCATCACGCAGAACATGATCGACAGGCTGAACGCATGAGCCTGGCGGTCCTGTCGGTCGCCTCCGAGATCTTCCCCCTCGTCAAGACGGGCGGCCTCGCGGACGTCACCGGCGCGCTGCCCGGCGCGCTGGCGGGTGAGGGCGTCGCGGTGCGCACGCTGGTGCCCGGCTATCCCTCCGTCACCGCCAGGTTGGAGGGCGGCGAGGAGGTGAAGGCCTACGCCGACCTCTTCGGCGGCGCCGCCCGGGTCGTCGCCGGCCGGGCCGCTGGGCTCGACCTGCTCGTGCTCGACGCGCCGCACCTCTTCGACCGGCCCGGCAACCCCTATGTCGGCCCCGACGCGCTCGACTGGCCCGACAACGCCTTCCGGTTCGCCGCGCTCGGAAGGGCCGGCGCAGACCTGGCCTTGGGGTCGACGGGCTGGCAGCCAGACCTCGTTCACGTTCACGACTGGCAGGCCGGTCTCGTCCCGGCCTACCTGCACTATGACGGCGCGCAGGCCCCACCGACGGTGGTCACGATCCACAATCTGGCATTCCAGGGCGTGTTTCCCGCCGGCCTGATGGTGCCCCTCGGATTGCCGGCCCGCGCCTGGTCGGTGGACGGTGTCGAGTATTTCGGGGCCATCAGCTATCTCAAGGCCGCGCTGCTGATGTCGGCGCACATCACGACCGTGTCGCCCACCTACGCCGTCGAGATCCGCAGTGCGGAGGGGGGCATGGGTCTGGAGGGCTTGCTGCAGACCCGCGCCGCCTCCGTGACCGGCATCGTCAATGGCATCGACGACACGGTCTGGGACCCCGCCACGGACCCGATGCTGCCGGTCCACTTCGATGCCCGGCGCGTCAAGGCGAGGGCTCATGCCAAGCAAGCGCTCCAGCAATGGTTCGGGCTCGCACAGGACCCCGACGCCCTGCTCTTCGGGCTGGTCAGCCGCCTGACCTGGCAGAAAGGGATCGACATTCTGTTCGACCGCATGGGCACCGTGCTGCTGGAGGGCGGTCAGCTCGCGGTGCTCGGCGCCGGCGACCCCGCCCTCGAGGAAGGCTTCCGCAATCTGGCAGCCGCCCACCCGGACCGCGTCGGCTGCCGCATCGGTTATGACGAGCCGCTCGCCCACATGATCCAGGCCGGCTCGGACGCAATCCTGGTGCCATCCCGCTTCGAGCCCTGCGGTCTCACCCAGCTTTGCGCCCTGCGCTACGGCGCCATCCCGGTGGTCGCGCGGGTGGGCGGCCTCGCCGACACGGTGATCGACGCCAACGAGGCCGCCATGGCGGCGGGCGTCGCGACCGGCATCCAGTTCAACCCCGTGAACGGCGCCATGCTCGACCATGCCCTGCGGCGTACAGCGGCGCTGTGGCGGGACCAGAAGGCGTGGCGCGCGATGCAGAAGAACGCCATGCGCGCGGACGTCTCCTGGCGTGCCTCGGCGCGCCGCTATGCCGAGCTCTTCCGGGAGGTCGTCGGCGCATGAGGCAGGGCATCGGCCCGGGTTCGCCGGAGCCGCTGGGCGTCGTTCCCGTCGAGGGCGGCGTCAACGTGGCGGTGTTCTCGGCGAACGCCACATGCGTGTGGTTCTGCCTCTTCGACGAAGCCGGAGGCCAGGAGATCGAGCGTGTCGCCCTGCCGGAGCGAAGCGGCGACGTGTTCCACGCCTTCGTGCCCGGGATTACAGCCGGCCAGCGCTACGGACTGCGGGCCGACGGCCCCTGGGAACCCGGCGCAGGGCACGTCTTCAACCCGGCGAAGCTCCTTCTCGACCCCTACGCCGTGCAGATCGACCGGCCGTGGTCCCTTCACGCGAGCCAGTTCGGGTTCGTGGCCGGCGACCCCGGGCGCCGCGACACCGGCGACAGCGCCCAGCATGTGCCCAAGGCCATCGTGACCGTGCCGCATGCGCCGGCGCCCGGACGCGCCTTCGTCCCGTGGGCGGAGACGGTCGTCCAGGAGATCCACGTCCGCGGCCTGACGATGCGCCACCCCGGCGTGCCGGAGACGCTGCGCGGGACCTTCGGTGCCCTGGCCCGGCCCGCGGTGATCGATCATTTCGTCCGGCAAGGCATCACGACCCTGGAGCTGATGCCGGCCATGGCCTGGCTGGACGAGCGCCACCTGCCGCCGCTCGGCCTCTCCAATGCGTGGGGCTACAACCCCGTCGGCTTTCTCGCCCCCGATCCGCGTCTGGCGCCTGGCGGCTGGGACGAGATCGCAGGCGCAGTCGCAGCCCTGCACGCCGCCGGCATCGAGGTCATCCTCGACGTGGTCTACAACCACACGGCGGAGAGCGACGCCTTCGGCCCAACCGTCTCGCTGCGCGGGCTCGACCAGGCCTCCTACTACCGTCTCACGGACGGCTCGCCCCGCGGCCTCGTCAACGACACCGGTTGCGGCAACACGCTGGCGCTCGACAACCCCGCCATGCTGCGGCTGGCGCTCGATTCCATGCGGCAATGGGCGGGCCGGGCCGGCATCGACGGCTTCCGTTTCGACCTTGCGGCGACGCTGGGGCGGCACGCCGGCGGGTTCGATCCCGCCCACCCCTTCCTGTCTGCCGTGGCGCAGGACCCCATGCTGCGCGGGCTGAAGCTCATTGCCGAGCCCTGGGACATCGGGCCCGGCGGCTACCAGCCCGGCAACTTTCCGGCTGCCTGGGGCGAGTGGAACGACGCGTTCCGCGACGATGTCCGCCGCTTCTGGCGCGGCGAGCCCGGGCGCCGGGGGTCGCTGGCGACGCGTCTCGCCGGGTCCCAGGACCTGTTCGGCCGCAAGCGCAGGCCCTCGCGCAGCATCAATTTCGTCACCGCCCATGACGGCTTCACGCTGGCCGACCTCGTCTCCTACGAGGCCAAGCGCAACGACGCGAATGGCGAGACCAACCGCGACGGCACGAACGCCAACCATTCCTGGAACAACGGCACCGAGGGACCGACCGGCGACGCCGCCATCCTCGCCGCCCGGGCCCGCGACCAGCGCGCCCTGCTGGCGACGCTGTTCGCCGCGCGCGGCACGCCGATGCTCTCCATGGGCAGCGAACTCGGCTTCTCCCAGAGCGGAAACAACAACGCCTATGCGCAGGACAACGAGACGACCTGGGTCGACTGGGACCACGCGGACGAAGACCTCGCGCGCTTTGCAGCCCGCTGCGCAGCCCTGCGGCGCGACCTGCCTGTGCTGCGGCAGGACCGGTTCCTGACCGGGGCGGCGGTCGATGGCGGCGACCTGCCAGACGTCGACTGGCGCGACCCCGACGGCGCGAGGCTGGACTCAGGCCGGTGGTCCGACGGCCAGGCAAGGGCGCTGGTGATGATCCTCGCCGGGCCCGACCCGGAGCAGCCGGAAGAACCGCTGTCACGCGTCGCGGTGGCGTTGAATGCAGGACAGTCCAGCCTGCCGCTGACGCTCCCCCCGCCCCGGCCAGGCGCGCGCTGGAGCCTTCGCCTCGACAGCGCCGAACCCGAGCGGACCCTTCCGTCGCCTCTCCCGCAGGGCGGAACGACCCTGCCCGCGCGGGCCGTGCTGATCTTGGCCGAGGAGGCAGACCCCGGCGAGGGAGGCATACGCCGCACCGCCGGTTCGTCCGGCCGGGAGCTGGAACGGCTCGCTTCCGCCGTCGGGATCGCCCCGGAATGGTGGGAGGAGACGGGTGTCCACCATGCCGTCTCCCCGGAGACCCGCCGGGCCCTCCTCGCCTGCATGGGAATTGCCGCCGGCACCGACGCGGAAGCCCGGGCGGCTCTCGGAGAACTGGCCAAGCAGCGTGACCGGCGCGCCCTGCCCCTGAGCATGGCAGCAACGGTGGGCCGTCCCGCTTCGATCGCGCTGGGGCCGGGCGGCGACGCGAGCGGCGGTGCGATCCGGCTCTCGATCACGGGAGAGGATGGTCGCACGACGCTGGTCGACCTCGACCCCGGTACGCTGCCGCGCACCACGCGGGAGGCCGCCGACGGGCGCATGGCCAGCCACGCCCTCGCGCCCCTGCCGGTATTGCCGCCCGGCCGGTACGAGGTGGTCCGCGACGACGCGCCGGACACAGTCTGCCGTCTCACTGTCGCGCCCGCCACGTGCTACCGCCCGCCCTTGCTGGAGGGCGGAACACGGCTCTGGGGCGTCGCGGCCCATCTCTACACGCTACACCGTGCCGGCGACCATGGCGTCGGCGACTTCGGTGCTCTCGCGGAACTGGCCGAGGCGTCCGCCGGCCTTGGTGCGACGATCGTCGGCCTGAACCCGCTTCATGTCATGCCGCCCGAAGATCGGGAACGAGCGAGCCCCTACAACCCCCTCGACCGGCGCTTCCTCGACCCGATCTACCTCGATCTCGCCGCGCTCGGCGCCGCCGACCCCGACGGCGCGGCGCGGCGCGTGACGGCCGGCCTTTCCGACGATCTTCAGGCGCTGTCCTCGGCGACGGCCATCGACTATCCCGGCGTCTGGGCGATCAAGGACCAGGCGCTCCGCGCTGCCTTCGCCGGCTTCGAGCGCCTCTCGCTGCGCAATCCCGACGACCATGCCGTGCGCAGCTTCCGCAGCTTCGTGCGCGAGGGCGGCCCGGCGCTCGATCGCTTTGCCTCCTTCCAGGCCATCGCGGCCACACGGCCGGGCGAGCGCTGGACGGAGTGGCCGGCCGCACTGCGCGATTCCTCCTCGCCCGCCGTCGAGGACGCGGCGGCGCACGCGGCTTCGGAAAAAAGCTTCTCGCTCTGGACGCAATGGCTCTGCGACCGCCAGTTGGCCGGTGCCGCCCGGCGAGGCCGGGACGCCGGGCTGTCGCTCGGCCTCTACCGCGACCTCGCGGTGGGCGCGGCGCCCGACAGCGCCGAAGCCTGGGCGGGCGGTGCCGCGTTCGGCCGCGGTGCCTCAGTCGGGTCGCCGCCAGACCTGTTCTCGCGCGACGGGCAGATCTGGGCGCTGCCTCCCCCGAGCCCGCTCGCGATGGAGGAGGATGGCGGAGCGTGGTTTGCCGGGCTGGTCGCTGCCAATATGCGCCATGCCGGCGCCCTTCGCATCGACCACGCCATGGCTCTGCAGCGCCTGTTCTGGGTGCCGGAGGGCGCGAGGCCGGCGGACGGCGCTTATGTCGCCTACCCCCGCGAGGCGCTGATCGGCCAACTCGCGCTGGAGAGCCATAGCGCCCGTTGCATGGTGGTGGGCGAGGATCTCGGCACGGTGCCGGAGGGCTTCCGCCAGCGCCTCGACGATGCGGGAGTGCTGAGCTACCGCGTGCTCTGGTTCGAACGCAGGGGCGCGGGTTTTATTCCGCCCAGGGACTATCCAAGGGCAGCCGCCTCCTGCGTCTCCACCCACGACCTGCCCACCCTGGCCGGCTGGTGGCAAGCGTCCGACGTGGACGAGCGGGAGGCGCTCGGCCTGTTCTCGCCGGAAGAGGCGAAGGCAGGCAGGCAGGCACGACGGGCCGAGAAGGCCGTGCTTCTGGACACCCTGCGCGCCGCCGGGCAGGACCCCGGCCCGGTCGACCCCGGCGGGCCGCTGACGCCGGCCATTGCCGCCGCCGTGCACGCCTTCGTCGCCGCCACGCCCTGCCATCTGATGCTGGCCCAGGCCGATGACCTCGCAGGCGAGACGGTGGCCGTGAACCTGCCGGGCACCGATCGCGAGCGCCCCAACTGGCGACGTCGCCTGTCGGTCGACCTCGCCGCCCTCCTCGACGGCCCCCTGGCAGCCGCGATCATCGCGGCCGTGCGGCGGGAGCGCGGCTGAGGCGCATCGGCGGATTGATGGTTGCCGCGGCTCAGACCGGCAGCATGCCGTCCGTCTTCACCTCTTCCATCACCGCGTAGGTCCGCGTTTCCTTGACGCCCGGCAGGGACAGAAGGATCTCGCCAAGGAAGTGGCGGTAGGCCGCCATGTCCGCCACCCGCGTCTTGACGAGGTAGTCGAACCCGCCGGCCACCATGTGGCACTCCAGCACCTCCGGCGAGCGCTTCACGGCCTCGGCGAAGCGCTCGAACACGTCCGGCGTAGTCTTGTCGAGCCCGACCTCGACGAAGACGAGCAGCCCACGGCCGAGCTTCACGGGATCCAGCATGGCGCGAAAGCCGGTCACGAAGCGCTCGCGGAACAGGCGCTTGACGCGCTCGCTCGTTGCAGTCGGGGACAGTCCGATCCTGTCAGCCAAGTCGACCGTGGTGACACGTCCGTCCTCCTGGAGGATCTTCAGGATGCGGCGATCAAGGGCGTCAAGATCCGACATACAGGAAATCTCTACAAAGCGGCTTGGCCGTAGGGAATAGCACGGACAATCAGCTTGGGCGAGGCCTACGAACACCGTCCATCTTCGGATATGATGGAGATCTCACGCCAGAGAGGCCAGCCCGCAATGTCCGCCCCCTTCCGCGCCGCCTATGCACCCGACGATGCGGCGATTGCCCGCCGCCTCCTGGCCCATGCCGATCTCGGTCCGCAGCGCGAGGCCCGCATCGATGCCAGGGCGACGATGCTGATCGAGGCGATCCGTGGGCGCAGCGCCGGCCTCGGCGGGGTCGAGGAGCTGCTGCGGGAGTACTCGCTGTCCACCAAGGAGGGCCTCGCGCTGATGGTGCTGGCCGAAGCGCTCCTGCGCGTGCCGGACTCCATCACGGCGGACCGCCTGATCGAGGACAAGCTCGGCCAGGGCGACTTCGCCCACCACGAGACGAAGTCGGGCGCGCTCTTCGTGTCGGCCTCGGCCTGGGCGCTCGGGGTGACCTCCCGCATCATCCAGCCAGGCGAGACCCCCGAGGGCATCCTCGGCCAGCTCGCCAAGCGGCTGGGATTGCCGGCGGTGCGCACGGCGACGCGGCAGGCCATGCGCGTGCTCGGCAGCCATTTCGTGCTGGGCCAGTCCATCGGCGAGGCGCTGGAGCGGGCCCGCTCGGGCCAGGGCCGCCTGTTCCGCTACTCCTTCGACATGCTGGGCGAGGGAGCCCGCACGCAGGACGATGCCGAGCGGTATGCCGCCTCCTATGCCGATGCCATCGAGGCGATCGGCCGTGCGGCCGGCAACGAGCCGCTGCCCAACCGCCCTGGCATATCGGTCAAGCTCTCCGCGCTCCATCCGCGCTACGAGGCGCTGTCGCGCGACCGGGTGATGCGCGAGCTCGTGCCGGCGACGCTGCGCCTCGCCCAGGCGGCGCGCCGCCACGAGCTCAACTTCACCGTCGACGCCGAGGAGGCCGACCGACTGGAGCTCTCGCTGGACGTGTTCGAGGCCGTCCTCGCCGACCCCTCGCTGGCGGGCTGGGACGGCTTCGGCCTCGCCATTCAGGGCTACCAGAAGCGCGCAGCCGAGGTGATCGATCATGTCGAAGGCCTCGCCCGCCGGTACGGGCGGCGGCTGATGGTGCGCCTGGTCAAGGGCGCCTACTGGGACACCGAGGTGAAGCGGGCGCAGGAGCGCGGGCTCGCCGGCTATCCCGTCTTCACGCGCAAGGCGATGACGGACCTGAACTACGTCGCCTGCGCCGAGAAGCTGCTTGCGGCGCGCCCGGTGCTCTACCCGCAATTCGCCACGCACAACGCTCTCACCGTCGCCACCATCCTTGAGCGCGCCGGCGATACCCAGGGCTTCGAGTTCCAGCGCCTGCACGGCATGGGAGACGCGCTCTACCAGGCGCTCATCGAGGATGTGCCCGGCCTCGCCGTGCGCACCTACGCCCCTGTCGGCGGCCATCGCGACCTCCTCGCCTACCTCGTACGGCGGTTGCTGGAGAACGGTGCCAACTCGTCCTTCGTCTCCGTGGCGGCAGACCCGAACGTGCCGGTTCGCGAGCTGCTCCGGCGGCCGCAGGACATCGTCGCCCGGCCGGATGCCGCCATCAACCCGAGGCTGCCGATGCCGGCGGACCTCTACGGTCCCGGCCGCCGCAACTCGGCCGGCGTCGAGTTCGGCCACGCCGGCAGCCTCGCCGCGCTGCTCGCCGAGATCGAGGCGGGCGCGAAGGCGCCTTTCACGGCAACGTCGCTCGTCGACGGCAAGGCACGCGGGGGACCGATACGCCCGGTCGTCGCCCCTGCCGACATCGCCCGAACGGTCGGCACGGTCAGCGAGGCCGACGAGGCGACTGCCGATGTCGCCATGGCAGCAGCCCGCGCCGGCTTCCGTGCCTGGGAGCGCACGCCGGTGGCGCGTCGCGCCGACGTGCTCGCGCGTGCCGCCGACCTGCTGGAAGCCCGGCGCGGTCGCTTTCTCGCCCTTCTGCGGGACGAAGCGGGCAAGACGCTGGACGACGGCGTCGCCGAATTGCGCGAGGCGGTGGACTTCTGCCGCTACTACGCCCAGCAGGCCCGGGGCCTGTATGGCGAAGGCGTCCTGCTGCCCGGTCCGACCGGGGAGGAGAACCGCCTGCTGCATCGCGGCCGGGGTGTGTTCCTGTGCATCAGTCCTTGGAACTTCCCCCTCGCCATCTTTCTCGGCCAGGTGGCGGCGGCGCTGGCGGCCGGCAACGCCGTCGTGGCAAAGCCCGCCGAGCAAACGCCCCTCGTCGCGTTCGAGGCCGTGAGCCTCCTGCACGAGGCCGGCGTCCCCGCCTCGGTCCTCCACCTCGTGCTCGGCGACGGCGCCGTGGGAGCCAGGCTGACGGCACATCCGGCGGTCGCCGGCGTCGCCTTCACCGGCTCGACGGACGTGGCGCGCCGCATCAACCGCGCGCTGGCGGCAAAGGACGGGCCCATCGTTCCGCTCATCGCCGAGACCGGCGGCATCAACGCCATGATCGTCGACGCCACCGCCCTGCCGGAGCAGGTGGCCGACGACGTCGTGACCTCCGCCTTCCGCTCGGCCGGCCAGCGCTGCTCGGCCCTTCGCCTGCTGTGCCTGCAGGAGGACGTCGCCGACCGCATGCTGGAGATGATTGCCGGCGCCGCCCATGAACTGAAGCTGGGCGACCCCCGGGATGTCAGCGTCCAGGTCGGGCCGGTCATCGACACCGAGGCAAGGCAGCGGCTGGACGCGCACATCGCCGCCATGAAAGGCGGCGCAGCCATCGTGCGCTACGCCGGCGAGGCGCCCGCGGGCGGCCATTTCGTTGCGCCCCACATCTTCGAGCTGAAGCGCGCAGCAGACCTTGCCGAGGAGGTCTTCGGCCCAGTGCTGCACGTCGTGCGCTGGAAGGCGGGCACGCTGGACTCTCTGCTCGACGCCATCGCCACCAGCGGCTACGGCCTCACGCTGGGCGTCCACTCGCGCATCGACGCCACGGTCGAGCGCATCGTGGAGCGGCTGGACGTGGGCAATTGCTACATCAACCGCAACATGATCGGCGCGGTTGTCGGCACGCAGCCTTTCGGCGGATCCGGCCTGTCGGGAACCGGCCCCAAGGCTGGCGGCCCCGATTACCTCCGCCGCTTCGGCCTGGAGCAAACGGTGACGGTCAACACCGCCGCCGCCGGCGGCAACGCCGCCCTGATCGCGTCGGGGGAGTAGGGCTCGGACCGCGCGTCTTCAGACGCGCACTCAGCGTTGAACCTGAAAAGCGGGTCCGAAAACCCGCGCTCCGGCGCTGGACGAACACGCCCCGCCCCTCCATCGTGGTAAGATGAGCGCTCTCCCCTACCGTCCCAATGTCGGCGTCGCCCTGTTCAACCGCGACGGGCTGGTCCTGATCGGCCAGTCGATGTCGGCAGGGCCCGAGATCGTCTATCCCGGCCTGGAATGGCAGATGCCCCAAGGCGGCGTCGAGGCCGGCGAGGACATCGCGGAGGCCGCACGCCGGGAGCTTTTCGAGGAGACGAACGTTCGCAGCGCCTCGCTGCTGGCCGTCACGGACGAAGCCTGGCGCTACGACTTCCCGCCCTATGAGGGCCCACCCCACAAGCTCGACCGCTTCCGGGGCCAGGAGCAGCGCTGGGCGGCGTTCCGCTTTGAGGGCGAGGACAGCGAGATCGACGTGGTCAACCCCGGCGGCGCGGAGCGGGCCGAGTTCCTGGCGTGGCGCTGGGAAAAGCTCGCGGCGCTGCCGGACCTCGTGGTGCCCTACAAGCGGCCGGTCTACGAGCAGGTGGTGCGAGCCTTCGCGCGGTTTGCGCCGTAAGTGCGCCAGTATAAAGCGCGGAGCGCGGGTCTTCAGACCCGCCCGTCCGCCTGGCGTCCAACGACAGGAGTGCGCGTCTGAAGACGCGCGGTCCGGCCGCTCAGGTGCGGAAGGCGGTCTCGCGCAGGCCGACGAGCTGGGCAAGGCGCTCCTGCGCGACACGGCGGGTCTCGTCGTCGGCGGCGCCCTGGAACTCCGCCTCGGCGGCCTTTATCTCGGTCGCCAGCAGGTCCTCGGACATCTCCTCGACCGGCACGGCCTGCTCGGCGAGGATGGTCAGGCCGTTCGGCGACACGTCGGCGAAGCCGCCGCGGACGTAGAGCGCCTGGCGGGGTGTCTTGCCGCCGGTGACGACGATGACGCCCGGGCGCATCGTCGACATCAGCGGTGCGTGGTTCGCCATCACCGTGAACTCGCCCTCGGTGCCGGGCACGACGACCTGCTCGACCTCGGCCGAGAGGACGAGGCGCTCGGGCGATACGAGCTCGAAGTGGAAGGTGGCCATCACGGTCTCCAGCCCCAAGGGGCGTGTGTCACGGTGTCAGGCGCGGCGGGCACCGCCCGCCACGCTCGGGAGGCTTCGCTTACGCGGCCTCGGCGGCGAGGCGCTGGGCCTTCTCGACCGCTTCCTCGATGGTGCCGACCATGTAGAAGGCCGCCTCCGGGAGGTGGTCGTACTTGCCCTCGACCAGGCCCTTGAAGCCCTTGATCGTGTCGGCCAGCGAGACGAGCTTGCCGGGCGAGCCGGTGAACACCTCGGCGACGTGGAAGGGCTGCGACAGGAAGCGCTCGACCTTGCGGGCGCGGGCCACCGTCAGCTTGTCCTCTTCCGAGAGCTCGTCCATGCCCAGGATCGCGATGATGTCCTGCAGGGCCTTGTAGCGCTGCAGCACCTGCTGCACCTGGCGGGCGACGGCGTAGTGCTCGTCACCGACGACCAGCGGCGACAGCATGCGCGACGTCGAGTCGAGCGGGTCCACCGCCGGGTAGATGCCCTTTTCAGCGATCGAGCGCGACAGCACGGTCGTGGCGTCGAGATGGGCGAAGGAGGTGGCCGGCGCCGGGTCGGTCAGGTCGTCGGCCGGGACGTAGATCGCCTGCACCGAGGTGATCGAGCCCTTGTTGGTCGTGGTGATCCGCTCCTGCAGGGCGCCCATGTCGGTGGCCAGCGTCGGCTGGTAGCCCACCGCCGAGGGAATGCGGCCGAGAAGCGCCGACACCTCGGAGCCTGCCTGCGTGAAGCGGAAGATGTTGTCGACGAAGAACAGCACGTCCTGGCCCTTGTCGCGGAAGTTCTCCGCGATGGTCAGGCCGGTCAGCGCGACGCGGGCGCGGGCGCCCGGCGGCTCGTTCATCTGGCCGAACACCAGGGCGCACTTGGAGCCCTCGCCGCCGCCCTTCTTGTTCACGCCGGACTCGATGAACTCGTGGTAGAGGTCGTTGCCCTCGCGGGTGCGCTCGCCGACGCCGGCGAACACCGAGAAGCCGCCATGGGCTTTCGCGACGTTGTTGATCAGCTCCTGGATGAGCACGGTCTTGCCCACGCCGGCGCCGCCGAACAGGCCGATCTTGCCGCCCTTGGCGTAGGGAGCGAGCAGGTCCACGACCTTGATGCCGGTCTCCAGGATCTGCGCCTCGGTCGACTGCTCGGCATAGCTCGGCGCCGGAGCGTGGATCGGGCGCATGCCCTCGTTGATCACGGGACCGCCGTCGTCGATCGGCTCGCCGATGACGTTGATGATGCGGCCCAGAGTGCCGTCGCCGACGGGAACGGCGATCGGGGCGCCGGTGTCGGCCACAGGCTGGCCGCGCACGAGGCCCTCGGTGGTGTCCATCGAGATGGTGCGTACCGAGCTCTCGCCGAGGTGCTGCGCGACCTCGAGGACGAGCCGGTTGCCGCCGTTCGTCGTCTCGAGCGCATTGAGGATCTCAGGGAGGTGTCCGTCGAACTGAACGTCGACGACGGCGCCGATCACCTGGGTGACGCGTCCGGTGGGTGTGCTGGCCATTTTCAGTCCTCGATCCATTCGGTGGGGCGCCTGAGCGCTCGAAAGTTCTTGCCGCGCGACGCTCTCAGGCGTCGGCCAATTCCAGACGCCTCTCGATGCGGCTGACACGCTCGTCGAGGCGGTCCATCCGGGATCCGAACGTCGCCATCTGGAGCTGCAGGTTCGCCATGTGACCCTCCATGGCGGACATCCTGACCTTCATGTCGCCAACCTCGAGTTCGACGCGCTCGACCGACAACCTGATCTTGCGAAGCAGGTCCAGAACGAGGTTTTCGGTCTCGGCAGTCATCTCGACGTCCTCGGCTCCCGATCCTTTGACCCTATCACAGCGCCTCGGCGCCCGAGATGATTTCGATGAGTTCCTTGGTGATCATCGCCTGACGTGTCCTGTTGTAGGTCAGCGTCTGCTTCTTGATCATCTCGCCCGCGTTGCGGGTGGCGTTGTCCATGGCGCTCATCTGGGAGCCGTAAAACGACGCCTGGTTTTCCAGCAGCGCACGCAGCACCTGCACCGAGATGTTGCGCGGCAGCAGCGTGGCGAGGATCTCGCCCTCTTCCGGCTCGTACTCGTAGGCCGCCACGGCCGTGCCGGACGACGCCTCGGAAGCCGGGATCTCGGCCGGGATGATCTGCTGCGCCGTCGGAATCTGCGCGATCACCGAGCGGAAGCGGGCGAAGAAGATCGTCGCCACGTCGAACTCGCCGGCGTCATAGAGCGCCAGGATCTTGCGGCCGATCATGTCGGCCGTGTCGAAGCCCAGCGTGCGCACGCTGCGCAGCTCGATCTGCTCGATGATCTGGCGGGCGAACTGGCGGCGCAGGATGTCGCCGCCCTTCTTGCCTACGCACATAATCTTGACGGTCTTGCCGTGCGCCTGCAGCTGCAGGATGCGGTCGCGGGCGAGGCGGGCGATCGAGGAGTTGAAGGCGCCGCACAGGCCGCGTTCGCCGGTGAAGACGACGACGAGGTGCACGTCGTCCTTGCCGGTGCCGGTGAGCAGGCGCGGGCCGCCGGTGCCCGGCGTGATGCCGCCGGCCACGTTGGCGAGAACCTGACCCATGCGCTCGGCGAAGGGACGCGCCGCCTCGGCCGCCATCTGCGCACGGCGCAGCTTGGCCGCGGCCACCATCTGCATGGCCTTGGTGATCTTCTGCGTCGCCTTCACCGAAGCGATGCGGTTTCGCAGATCCTTCAGAGACGCCATGCCCGGTCCCTATTCCTCGTCGCCACGATCATGCCCGGCGCAAGCGCGTCAGGCGAACGACTTGGCGAAGGTGTCGACGACGTCCTTCAGCTTCTTCGCCGTGTCGTCGCCGAGATCCTTGGAGGTGCGGATCGCGTCCAGCACATCCTTGTGGCTCGTGTGCAGCGTGCCGAGCAGCCCGTCCTGGAAGGCCCGGACGCGGTTGACCGGCAGCGGGTCGAGATAGCCGTTGACGCCGGCATAAATCACCGCGACCTGCTCTTCCATCTGCAGCGGCGAGAACTGCGGCTGCTTCAGGAGTTCGGTCAGGCGCGCGCCGCGGTTGAGGAGGCGCTGCGTCGTGGCGTCGAGGTCGCCGCCGAACTGGGCGAAGGCGGCCATCTCGCGGTACTGGGCGAGCTCGCCCTTGATCTTGCCCGCGACCTTCTTCATCGCCTTCGTCTGGGCCGAGGAGCCCACGCGCGACACCGAGAGGCCGACGTTCACCGCCGGGCGGATGCCCTGGTAGAAGAGGTCGGTCTCCAGGAAGATCTGGCCGTCGGTGATCGAGATGACGTTCGTCGGAATGTAGGCCGACACGTCGTTGGCCTGCGTCTCGATGACCGGCAGCGCCGTCAGCGAGCCTGCGCCGAAGTCCTTGTTGAGCTTCGCCGCACGCTCCAGCAGGCGGGAGTGCAGGTAGAACACGTCGCCGGGATACGCTTCGCGGCCCGGCGGGCGGCGAAGCAGCAGAGACATCTGGCGGTACGCGACGGCCTGCTTCGACAGGTCGTCATAGATGATCACGGCATGCATGCCGTTGTCGCGGAAGTACTCACCCATGGTGCAGCCCGTGAACGGGGCGAGGAACTGCATGGGGGCCGGATCCGACGCCGTGGCGGCGACGATGATCGAGTACTCGAGCGCGCCCTGCTCCTCCAGCACCTTCACGAACTGCGCGACGGTGGAGCGCTTCTGGCCGACGGCGACGTAGACGCAATAGAGCTTCGCGCTCTCGTCGCCCGACTGGTTGATCGCCTTCTGGTTCAGGATGGTGTCGAGCGCGATGGCGGTCTTGCCGGTCTGGCGGTCACCGATGACGAGCTCGCGCTGGCCGCGGCCGATCGGGATCAGCGCGTCCACGGCCTTCAGGCCGGTGGCCATGGGCTCGTGCACCGACATGCGCGGAATGATGCCGGGCGCCTTGACGTCCACGCGCATCCGCTTCTCGGCGACGATCGGGCCCTTGCCGTCGATCGGGTTGCCGAGCGCGTCGACGACGCGGCCGAGCAGGCCCTTGCCGACCGGGGCGTCCACGATGGCGCCGGTGCGCTTGACCGTCTGGCCTTCCTTGATGTCGCGGTCGGAGCCGAAGATCACGATGCCGACGTTGTCGGTCTCGAGGTTCAGCGCCATGCCGCGCACGCCGTTCTCGAACTCGACCATCTCGCCCGCCTGGACGTTGTCGAGCCCGTAGGCGCGGGCGATACCGTCGCCGACGGACAGAACCTGGCCGACTTCGGTGACTGCGGCCTCGGACCCGAAATTCTTGATCTGGTCCTTGAGGATCGCGGAGATTTCTGCGGCGCGGATGTCCATCAGCCGACCTCTTTCATCGCGGTACGAATTCCATTGAGCTTGGTGCGCAGCGAGGAGTCGACCATGCGCGAGCCGACCTTCACCACGATTCCGCCGATGATGGCCGGGTCGACCTTGAGTTCGACCGCGACATGCTCTCCGGCGACGTCCTTCAGTGCCTGCTTGATCTCGCCCAGGACGCGCTCGGACGGCGTCTCGGCCACGGTCACCTGGGCGCGCACAGTGCCCTTGGCCTGGTCGACCAGCGCGCCATAGGCGCGCACCATGTCGTCCACGGCGAAGAGACGGCGCTTCGAAGCGACCAGCAGGAGGAAGTTGGCGGCAATGCCGGTGATGCCGAGCTTTGCCAGGATGGGATGCAGCGCCTTGACCTGCTCCTCGGAGGAGAAGACCGGGCTTTTGACGAAGCGCGTGAGATCGGCGTTTCCGGCGACCGCCGTCCTGAACGTATCGAGCGAGGACGCCACCGCGTCCACCTGCCCCTCGTCCCGCGCCAGCTCGAACAGAGCCGTCGCGTAGCGCCCGGCCACACCTGACACGATCGAGTTCTCTTGCGCCACGGGCGTTCTCGCTGCTGCCGACCGTCCGCGCCCCGTCGCCGGTCTCGCGGGAGCGAGCGGCCAATACGGGGCGACGCCGTCTGGATGGGACCGGATCCGCGCGGCTCCGGTGACCGCGCACGCGCGTTTCACCATCGGCACAGACCCGAAAGGCGGGGGTGAACTAGCATGACAAACCGGGGGGCGCAACCCGAGCGGGACGGGTTGCAGGGGCGACTTTGGGGGAGGGTGGACGGGTCCTACGTTCAGGACATGAGAGGTGCGGCCCTTGCTTCCCGGCGTGCTAGCTTCGGCATAGCTTTAGATTGTCGTTACGCTTGACGTAATGAGTATTGGGCTCCATAGATGGCCATCATCGATTTCGCGGACAGGAGAACCGAGCAATTCGCGCGCGGCGGCTTCGTGAAGGAGTTCGAGGTCTTCGCACGGCAGGCGGAGAAGAGGCTCGACATGCTCGATGCCGCTACGTCGGTGAGTGATCTCGGAGCCGTAAAGGGGAACCGTCTCGAGGCGCTCAGGGCTGACAGAAGGGGCCAGTACAGCATCCGGATCAACGACCGTTGGCGCATCTGCTTCGCGTGGCCAGAGGGGCAGGTCGGCCCGTCGCAGGTCGAGATCGTCGACTATCATTGAGGCAATTGGTATGGCGCGCACTCCGATCCACCCCGGCGAGCACCTGGCAGACGAGTTAAGGGAGCTCGGGATGTCGGCCGCAGCACTGGCCCGGCAGATCGGCGTGCCCACGAACCGTGTGACGGGAATCATCAACGGCAGCAGGGCGGTGACGGCCGACACTGCGCTGCGGCTCGGTCACTGGTTCGGCACGTCACCAGAGCTCTGGCTAAACCTGCAGAAGACCTATGAACTGCGGCTCGCGTTGCAGAACTCCGGGGAGGAAATCGCCCGCCTGCCCACCCGTGCTGCTTCCAGCGCCTGACCCCTACAGAAAGCTCATCGGGTCCACATCCACGGCAACGCGGATATTCCCGGTGGTTTTCGGGCAGAGCAACAGCCAGTTGCGCAGCCAGGACTGCATGTCCATGGCGCGCGGTGTCTTCACCAGCAGGCGGAAGCGGTGGCGGCCGCGGATCATGGCGATCGGGGCCTCGGCCGGCCCGAGCACCATCACCTCGGGATGGCCGGGCACGGCGCGCGCCATGGCCCGGGCATGGCCTTCCGCAGCATTCCGGTCCGTCGCCGAGATGACCAGGGCTGCCAGCCGGCCGAAGGGCGGCAGCTCCGCCGCTTCCCGCATGCGGATCTCCTCGCGGTAGAAATTCTCCGCGTCCCCCGAGAGCAGCGCCTGCATCACGGGGTGGCCGGACTGGAAGGTCTGCAGCAGAGCCCGTCCGGACGTGGCACCGCGCCCGGCGCGGCCGGTGACCTGCTGCAGGATCTGAAACGTGCGTTCGCCCGCCCGCGGATCGCCGGAGGCGAGGCCGAGGTCGGCGTCCACCACGCCCACCAGCGAGAGCAGCGGGAAGTTGTGGCCCTTGGCCACCAGCTGCGTGCCGATGACGATGGAGAACTCGCCCTCCGCCACCGCGTCGAGCTCGCGTTTCAGCCGCTCCGTGCCGCCGGGGAAGTCGGAGGAGAGCACCAGCACGCGCTGGCCCGGGAAGAGCTCCGCCACCTCCTCGGCCAGCCGCTCGACGCCCGGCCCGCAGGGCGCCAGCGAATCCGCGCTGCCGCAGGCCGGGCAGGTGTCCGGCCGGCGCTCGACATGGCCGCAATGGTGGCAGACGAGGGCGCGGCGGAAGCGGTGTTCCACCAGCCACGCGGTGCAGTTGGGGCACTGGAAGCGGTGTCCGCAATGGCGGCACAGCGTCAGCGGCGCATAGCCGCGCCGGTTGAGATAGAGAAGCGCCTGCTCGCCCCGGCCTACCGTCTCGCGCACGGCGGCGACGAGCGGCGGCGACAGCCAGCGCCCGGGCGAGGGGCCGTCGCGCCGCATGTCGATGGCGGACAGCACCGGCATAGCCCGGCCCCCGAACCGCTCAGGCAGGTGCACGTGACGGTAGCGCCCGCGCGTGGCGTTGACCCGGGTCTCGATGGAGGGGGTCGCCGAGGCGAGGACGACCGGCACGCCTTCGGTCTGCGCCCGCACCACCGCCATGTCGCGGGCGTTGTAGCAGACGCCGTCCTCCTGCTTGTAGGCGGCCTCATGCTCCTCGTCGACGACGACCAGCCCCAGCCTTCTGAACGGCAGGAACAGGGCCGAGCGCGCACCGGCAACGACCAGGGCTTCCCCGGACGCGACGGCGTTGAACACCCGCTCACGCTTGCGGCCGGACACGCCGGAGTGCCACTCCGCCGGCCTGACCCCGAACCTCCGCTCGAACCTTTGCAGGAACTGCGCCGTCAGCGCGATTTCCGGCATCATGATGAGAGTTTGCCGGCCCAACCGCACCGCCTCGGCGACGGCCTCGAAATACACCTCCGTCTTGCCCGAGCCGGTGACGCCCTCCAGCAGCGTGGCCGAGAAGGCCTGCTCGCGCACGGTAGCGACGAGGGCGGCCGCGGCCTCAGCCTGCCCCGGCTCCAGCGCCTGTGCCGCATGGTCCGGGTCGGGCCTGGGTGCGACCGAGGCCGGCGCCAGCGCCAGGGTTTCCAGCGTGCCCTCGTCGACGAGGCCGTCGATGACGGCCTGGCTGACGGCGGCGGCTTCCGCGAGCGCGCGCTTGGAGTGCACCAGCCCGCCCGCCGCAGCGGCGATGACGCGCTGGCGGGCCGGCGTCATCCGCTCCGGCGGGGGCCCGGCCAGGCGTACGCCCACCTGCACGCGCTCGGGCGGGGACGGCTCCGTGCCGCGCAAGGCCATGCGCAGCACCATGCCGCGGGGCGCCAGCGTGTAGCGTGCGACCCGCTCGACGAAGCGCCGCAGCGGCGCCGACAGCGGCGGCGCATCCGCGGGACGCGCGACCGACTTGAGGTTGGAGGCCCCCGCCGAATGCGCCTCCGACAGCTCCCACACCACCCCGGGCCATTCGCGCGGGCCGAAGGGCACGTGCACGACGTCGCCCTCCGCCAGCCGCATCGTGGCGGGCACGTCGTAGCTGTAGGTCTGGTCGAGGCCGGTCGGCACGAGGATCTCGGCGCGCATCGGCCGGGCGGCGGCCTCGCTGTCCCGCTCTTCGTCGCGTTCACGGTTTGGGCCGGAGTCCATGGCCGGACACCTAGCACCGATTCGCGGCGGGCGCTCGATCGCCCTCGGGACGCGGCCACGAAAAGGCCTGTCCTTGCGTTAACCTGCGCTTCACCACGGGACGCCACCCTCCGCTCATGCTGATCGCCGCACCAGACCTCGCCGCCGCGCTGGAATCCTGGCGACGACACCTCGCCGTGGAGCGGCGCATGGCGGCAAAGACGCTGGAAGCCTATGACCGCGACCTGCGTCAGTTTCTGTCGTTCCTTGCCGCGGAGGGCGGCCCGCCGTCGCTGGCCGACATCTCGCGCCTCCGGCCAGCCGACATCCGCGCCTTCATGGCGGGACGGCGCAGCGAAGGGGTGGGCAGCCGTTCGCTGATGCGAAATCTCGCGGGCGTGCGCTCGGCCCTTCGTTTCCTCGAGCGGGAGGGCCACGCCAACGCCTCCGCGCTGTCGGCCATCCGCGGGCCCAAGATCGGGCGCAGCCTGCCCAAGCCTCTGCCGGCGCCCTCGGCGCGCCGCCTCACCGACCCCGACCTGCGCGCCGCCGAGGACCGGGAAACCTGGGTGCTGGTGCGTGACGCGGCGGTCATCGCGCTGCTCTACGGATGCGGGCTGCGCATTTCGGAGGCGCTGTCCATCCTGCGCAAGGATGCCCCGGTGGGTGACCGCGACACGGTCACCGTGAACGGCAAGGGCGGCAAGACGCGCATGGTCCCGGTCATCCCCGCCGTCCAGGAGGCGGTGGCCGACTACGTGAAGATGTGCCCTTACGTTCTCGCGCCAAATGAGCCCCTCTTCCGCGGCGCCAAGGGCGGCCCGCTGTCGCCGCGCATCATCCAACTCGCCATGGAGCGCCTGCGCGGTGCCCTGGGCCTGCCGGACACGGCGACCCCGCACGCCCTGCGTCATTCCTTCGCCACCCATCTGCTGGCCCGTGGCGGCGACCTGCGCGCCATCCAGGAGCTGCTGGGCCACGCCTCGCTGTCGACGACGCAGGTTTATACGGAGGTGGGCACCGCCCGCCTGCTCGCCGCGTACCAGGCTGCGCATCCGCGGGCGTGACGGTCGTCTTGCGGCCGGGTGTCGCGCCCCTGCCCAGCGGGAAGGTGCGCGCTTGCCGTGACGCTGTTCTGCGCTACCCTCTCCCGATCGAAACCCGGAGACGTTCCTCATGCGCAGCACGATCCTCGGTCTCGTCGTCGGAGCCGGCCTCGCCGCGATCTCCACCCTCCCGGCCCTTGCTGAGTGCGCCTGGAGCAAGCAGCACACCGCCCAGTCGAGCCAGTCCAGCGAGTACATCCCGCAGCAGACGGCCCAGGCCGACACGCAGTCGTCCCAGGAGACGACGCAGCAGTAAGCGGGCATTCCCAGTCAGCAACGCGAACGGCCCGGGTCAGCCCGGGCCGTTTTCGTTGGGCCGCAAAAAAGCGGGTCTGAAGACCCGCGCTCCGTGGCGCCGGCCGGACCGCGCGTCTTCAGACGCGCTTCCCCGGCATCTGCCCACTCACATATGGATTGCCCGCTTCTCCACGGCCATGGCGGCTTCCTTCACCGCCTCGCTCATCGTGGGATGGGCGTGGCAGGTGCGGGCGAGGTCTTCGGAGGAGCCGCCGAATTCCATCAGCACGGCCGCCTCGTGGATCATCTCGCCGGCACCGGCGGCGACGATGTGGACGCCGAGAACGCGGTCCGTCGTGGCGTCGGCCAGCACCTTCACGAAGCCGTCGGTGTGGCGGTTGGCGCGGGCGCGGCCATTGGCGGTGAAGGGGAAGGTGCCGCTCTTGTAGGCGACGCCAGCGGCCTTCAGTTCCTCCTCGGTCTTCCCGACTGAGGCGACCTCCGGCATCGTGTAGACCACGCTGGGGATGACCTCGTAGTTCACATGGCCGCCCTTGCCGGCAATGAGCTCGGCCACCGCGACGCCCTCGTCCTCGGCCTTGTGGGCCAGCATCGGGCCGCGCACCACGTCGCCGATGGCGTAGATGCCGGGCACGTTCGTCTGGAAATGGTCGTCGATGATCACACGGCCGCGCTCCGTGGCGATGCCGGCCTCCTCGAGGCCGAGCCCCTGGGTGAAGGGCCGCCTTCCGATGGCGACGAGCACAACGTCGGCCGGGATCTCCTTCTTCTCGCCGCCGGCGGCCGGTTCCACGGTCACCACCATGCCGTTGCCGCCCTTGGACACGCCCGTGACCTTCGAGCCCAGCACGAAGGTCATGCCCTGCTTGCCGAGGATCCGCTGGAACTGCTTGGCGACCTCGCCGTCCATGCCGGGCAGGATGCGGTCGAGGAACTCGACGACGGTCACCTGCGAGCCGAGGCGGCGCCAGACGGATCCTAGCTCGAGGCCGATGACGCCGGCGCCGACGACCACCAGCCGCTCCGGCACGTCGTCGAGGTCGAGCGCGCCCGTGGAGGAGACGACCGTCTTCTCGTCAATGGTAACGCCGGGCAGCGGCGCGACGTCCGAGCCGGTGGCGATGACGATCGACTTCGCGTCCAGCGTCTGCTTCGAGCCGCCCTGCGTGGTGACTTCCACCTTGCCCGGACCGGCGATCCTGCCCGTGCCCTGGTAGGTGTCGATCTTGTTCTTCTTAAACAGGTAGGAGACGCCGTTGACGTTCGCCGTCACCGTGTCGTCCTTGTGGGTCATCATCCCTTCGAGGTCGAGCTTGGGCTTGCCGACCTGGATGCCGAGCGCCTCGAAGCCGTGCCCGGCCTCGTCGAACATCTCGGAGGCATGCAGCAGGGCCTTCGAGGGGATGCAGCCAATGTTGAGGCAGGTCCCGCCATGGGTGCGCTGCTTCTCGACGACGGCGGTCCGCAGCCCGAGCTGGGCCGCCCGGATGGCGCAGACATAGCCGCCGGGGCCGGTGCCGATGACGATGAGGTCGTAGGACTGGGCCTGGTTTTCCGACATCGCTTGCATCTCCTGCCCGCCACCAGCGTCGTCATGGCCGGGCCTGTCCCGGCCATCCATGCTGAGGTGCGCGCCGGTTGATAGTCGTGGTGGCCCGGGGCGAGCCCGGGCCTGGTGTTAGAAGAGGTTCAGAGGTCCAGCACCATCCGCGCCGGGTCTTCCAGCGCCTCCTTGACGCGGACGAGGAAGGTCACTGCCTCCTTGCCGTCGACGATGCGGTGGTCGTAGCTCAGCGCCAGGTACATCATCGGCCGGATCTCGACCTTGCCGCCGATCGCCATGGGCCGTTCCTGGATCTTGTGCATGCCCAAGATGCCCGACTGCGGGGCGTTGAGGATCGGCGTCGACATCAGCGAGCCGTAGATGCCGCCATTGGTGATCGTGAAGGTGCCGCCCTGCATCTCCTCGATCTTCAGCTGCCCGTCGCGGGCACGCTTGCCGAAGTCGGCGATCGTCTTCTCGATGCCCGAGATGGAAAGCCTGTCGGCGTCGCGCACCACCGGCACGACGAGGCCCTTGTCCGTGCCGACCGCGATGCCGACGTGGTAGTAGTTCTTGTAGACGAGGTCGGTGCCGTCGATCTCGGCGTTGACGGCCGGGATCTCCTTCAGCGCCTGCACGCAGGCCTTCACGAAGAAGCCCATGAAGCCGAGCTTGGCGCCGTGCTTCTTCTCGAACACGTCCTTGTACTTCGTGCGCATGCCCATGACCTCGGTCATGTCGACCTCGTTAAAGGTCGTCAGCATGGCCGCGCTGTTCTGCGCATCCTTGAGGCGCCGTGCGATCGTCTGGCGCAGCTTTGTCATGCGCACCCGCTCCTCGCGGGAGGCATCCTCCGGAACGGACGGCGCGCGCACCTGCACGGGGGCCGGCGCGGCGGCGGCCGCAGGAGCGGCAGCCGGCGGGGCTGACTGAACCGAGGTCGACACCGCGAGCATGTCGCCCTTGGTGACCCGGCCGTCCTTGCCCGTGCCGGGAACCGAGGCGGGGTCGATGCCCGTCTCGGTCGCAATGCGCTGGACGGAGGGAGCGAGCGGCGCATCGGCCGGCGGCGCCTTGGCGGCGGCCGGAGCCGCGGGGGTGGCGGGCGCCTGGGCCGGCGTATCCTGCGGCTTCGGCTGCGCGGCAGCCTTCGCCGCCGTCGGCGTCTCGGCCACGCCCGAGCCCGCGGCGGAGATCGAGCCCAGCAGAGCGCCGACGCCCACTGTCTCGCCATCCTTCACGACGATCTCGGCCAGAACGCCCGAGGCTGGAGCATTCACCTCCAGCGTCACCTTGTCGGTTTCGAGCTCGACGAGAGGCTCGTCGGCACGGACGGCTTCGCCCGGCTTCTTGAACCACTTGCCGATCGTGGCCTCGGTGACGGATTCCCCAAGGGTGGGGACGCGGATGTCTGTCGCCATGGTCTCGTCTGGGATGCGGGCGCAAGGCCCTCGCATGGGGAAGGGTGAAGCGGAGGGCTGCGCCGTCAGGCGGCGTAAACCTCCTCCAGGAAGGTGCGGAGCTGGTCGAGGTGCTTCGACATGAGGCCCGTCGCGGTGGCTGCCGAGGCCGGCCGGCCGGCGTAGCGGGCGCGCTTCACCTTGAGGCCGGCGCGGGCGAGCACCCATTCCAGATAGGGCTCGACGAAGCTCCAGGAGCCCATGTTCTTGGGCTCTTCCTGGCACCACACCACGTCGGCGTTCTTGAAGCGGGCGATCTCGGTCGCGAGAGCCTTGACCGGGAAGGGATAGAGCTGCTCGACGCGCAGCAGGTAGACGTCGTCGATGCCGCGCTTCTCGCGCTCCTCGTAGAGGTCGTAGTAGACCTTGCCCGAGCAAAGCACCACGCGGCGGACCTTGGTGTCGCGGGCGAGCTTGATGCCCTCTCCCTTCGCGAGCTGGGCGTCGTCCCACAGCACGCGATGGAAGGACGATCCCGCCGAGATCTCGTCGAGCCTGGACACGGCGCGCTTGTGGCGCAGCAGCGACTTCGGCGTCATCAGGATCAGCGGCTTGCGGAAGTCGCGCTTAAGCTGCCGGCGCAGGCTGTGGAAGTAGTTGGCCGGCGTCGTGCAGTTGGCGACCTGCATGTTGTCCTCGGCGCACATTTGCAGGAAGCGCTCGAGGCGGGCCGAGGAGTGCTCGGGTCCCTGCCCCTCGTACCCATGCGGCAGCAGGCAGACGAGGCCGGACATGCGCAGCCACTTGCGCTCGCCCGACGAGACGAACTGGTCAAACACCACCTGCGCGCCGTTGGCGAAGTCGCCGAACTGCGCCTCCCACATGGTGAGCGCGTTGGGTTCGGCCAGCGAGTAGCCGTATTCAAAGCCGAGGACGGCTTCCTCCGAGAGCATCGAGTTGATGACCTCGTAGCGGGCCTGTCCGTCGCGGATGTTGTTCAGCGGCGTGAAGCGGGCCTCGGTCTCCTGGTCGATCAGCACGGAGTGGCGCTGCGAGAAGGTGCCGCGCTCGCAATCCTGGCCGGACAGGCGAACGGGGTGCTTCTCCAGCAACAGGGTGCCGATGGCGAGCGCCTCGGCGGTTGCCCAGTCGATGCCCTCGCCGGTTTCAACGGCCTTGCGGCGGTTCTCCAGGAAGCGCTGGATCGTGCGGTGGACGTTGAAGCCCTCCGGCACGGTCGTGATGCGCTCGGCGATCTCGTGCAGCGTCGAGGCATCGACCCCGGTCTGGCCGCGGCGAGCGTCGTCCTCGCTCTCCTTGGTCGCCTTCAGCCCGGCCCAGCGCCCGTCCAGCCAGTCGGCCTTGTTGGGCTTGTAGGCCTGGCCGGCCTCGAACTCGGCCTCGAGACGCTGGCGCCAGTCGGCGCGCATCTTCTCGACCTCGCCCTCAGTCACGACACCTTCGGACACCAGCTTGGCGGTGTAGAGCTCCAGCGTCGACTTGTGCTGGCGGATGGTCTTGTACATCAGCGGCTGCGTGAAGGCCGGCTCGTCGCCCTCGTTGTGGCCGAACCGCCGGTAGCAGAACATGTCGATGACGACCGGCTTGTGGAACTTCTGCCGGAACTCCGTCGCCACCTTGGCCGCGAAGACCACCGCCTCGGGATCGTCGCCGTTCACGTGGAAGATCGGCGCCTCGATCATCTTCGCCACGTCGGACGGATAGGGCGAGGAGCGCGAGTAGCGCGGATAGGTGGTGAAGCCGATCTGGTTGTTGATGATGAAGTGCACCGAGCCGCCGGTGCGGTGACCCTTCAGGCCGGAGAGGCCCAGGCACTCCGCCACGACGCCCTGGCCGGCGAAGGCAGCATCGCCGTGCAGCAGCAGCGGCAGGATCTTGGCGCGCTCGACCACGTCCTGCAGCTGGTCCTGCTTGGCACGCACCTTGCCGAGCACCACGGGATCGACGATCTCGAGGTGCGAGGGGTTTGCGGTCAGCGACAGGTGGATGGTGTTGCCGTCGAAGGTGCGGTCGGACGAGGCACCGAGATGGTACTTCACGTCGCCCGAGCCCTCGACCTCGTCGGGCGCGTAGGAACCGCCCTTGAATTCGTGGAACAGGGCGCGGTGCGGCTTGCCGAGCACCTGCGTGAGGACGTTCAGCCGGCCGCGATGGGCCATGCCGAAGACGATCTCCTTCACGCCCAGATTGCCGCCGCGCTTGATGATCTGCTCGAGCGCCGGGATCAGCGATTCCGCGCCGTCGAGGCCGAAGCGCTTGGTGCCGGTGTACTTGACGTCGATGAACTTCTCGAAGCCCTCGGCCTCGGCGAGCTTGTTGAGAATGGCGCGCTTGCCCTCGCGGGTGAAGGCGATCTCCTTGTCCGGCCCCTCGATGCGCTCCTGGATCCACGCCTTCTCCTGAGGATTGGAGATGTGCATGAACTCGTAGCCGATGGTGGAGCAGTAGGTCCGCTTCAGGATCGCGAGCATCTCGCGGAGCGTCGCGAACTCCAGGCCGAGCACGTTGTCGATGAAGATGCGGCGGTCCCAGTCGGCCTCGGTGAAGCCGTAGGAGGAGGGGTGCAGCTCCTCGTGGTCGCCGCGCGGCTCCAGGTTCAGCGGATCGAGGTCGGCGTGCAAATGGCCGCGCATCCGGAAGGCGCGGATCATCATCAGGGCGCGGACGGAGTCGCGCGTCGCCTGCTGGATGGAGGCCTGCGAGACCTCGCCGCCCTTGTCCTTCACCGTTTCCTTGGCACGGCTCTCGATCTTGGCGCCGACCACCTTCTCCACCGCCGGCCAGTTGCCGTCGAGGGCCGAGACGAGCTCGCCATTGGCCGCGATCGGCCAGTTCGCCCGCTGCCAGGAGGCGCCCTCGGCGCTCTTGGTCACGGCTGCCGGGTCGTCCTTCAGCGCGGCGAAGAAGACCTGCCACTCGGCGTCGACCGAGGCCGGGTCCTTTTCGTAGCGGGCGTAGAGATCCTCGATATAGGCGGCGTTGCCGCCATAGAGGAAGGACGTCTGCAGGAAGCTGTCGTTCTGGTCCTGGCGTGCCATCGGCGTGTCCTCGTCGCTCTCTTTGGACGGCCGGAGCGTGGCCGGTAACGCGAGGGAAACGTCATCCCCGGACTGGGCGGCGAAGCCGCCGAGGCGGAGGCCCGCTGTGGATACCGCCGGGGATGACGGGGATTGGCTTAGCCCTTCAGCACCTCGACGAGCGTCTTGCCGAGCCGCGCGGGCGAGGGGGAGACGCGGATGCCCGCGGCTTCCATGGCTGCGATCTTGTCCTCGGCCCCGCCCTTTCCACCGGAGATGATGGCGCCGGCATGGCCCATGCGGCGTCCGGGAGGAGCCGTGCGGCCGGCGATGAAGCCGACAGTCGGCTTCCTGCGCCCGCGCTTCGCCTCGTCGGCGAGGAACTGCGCCGCGTCCTCCTCGGCCGAGCCGCCGATCTCGCCGATCATCACGATCGACTTGGTCTCTGGGTCGGCCAGGAACATTTCCAGCACCTCGATGAACTCGGTGCCCTTCACCGGGTCGCCGCCGATGCCCACGGCCGTCGTCTGGCCGAGGCCCTCGCGGGTCGTCTGGAAGACCGCTTCGTAGGTAAGCGTTCCCGACCGTGACACAATGCCGACGGAGCCCTTCTTGAAGATGTTGCCGGGCATGATGCCGATCTTGCACTCGCCCGCCGTCATCACGCCCGGGCAGTTCGGCCCGATGAGGCGCGACTTCGAGCCGGAGAGCGCCCGCTTCACCTTGATCATGTCGGTGACCGGAATGCCCTCGGTGATGCACACGATGAGCGGGATGTCGGCCTGGATCGCCTCGCAGATTGCATCCGCGGCGCCGGCCGGCGGCACGTAGATGACGGAGGCGTCGGCCCCCGTCTTCTCGCGCGCTTCCTCGACCGTGTCGAAGACGGGCAGGCCGAGATGCACCGAACCGCCCTTCCCGGGAGAGGTGCCGCCGACCATTTTCGTGCCGTAGGCGATGGCCTGCTCGGAATGGAAGGTGCCGTTCTTGCCGGTGAAGCCCTGGCAGATGACCTTGGTGTTGGCGTCGATGAGGACGGACATCAGTTGGCCTCCTTCACGGCCTTGACGATCTTCTGCGCGGCGTCGTCGAGATCGTCGGCGGAGATCACGTTGAGGCCGGAGTCGGCGATGATCTTCTTGCCGAGCTCGACATTGGTGCCTTCGAGGCGCACCACCAGCGGCACCTGCAGGCCGACATCCTTCACCGCGGCGATGACGCCCTCGGCGATGACGTCGCAGCGCATGATGCCGCCGAAGATGTTGATGAGGATGCCCTTCACGTTCGGGTCGGCGGTGATGATCTTGAACGCCGCCGTCACCTTCTCCTTGCTGGCGCCGCCGCCGACATCGAGGAAGTTCGCCGGGCTCTCGCCGTAGAGCTTGATGATGTCCATCGTCGCCATGGCGAGGCCGGCGCCGTTGACCATGCAGCCGATCGTGCCGTCGAGCGTGATGTAGTTGAGGTCGTACTTCGAAGCCTCGATCTCCTTGGCGTCCTCCTCGGTCTCATCGCGCAGGGCGACGATGTCGGGATGGCGGTAGAGCGCGTTGGAGTCGAAGGAGACCTTCGCGTCGAGGCAGCGCAGCTTTCCGTCGGTGGTGACGATCAGCGGGTTGATCTCGAGGAGGCTCATGTCCTTGGCGGTGAACGCCGTATAGAGCTGACCGACGAGCTTCTCGGCCTGCTTGGCGAGGTCGCCGGTGAGGCCCAGCACCTGCGCCACGCGGCGGCCGTGATGCGGCATCACCCCCGTGGCGGGATCGACGGAGAAGGTGACGATCTTCTCGGGCGTGTCGTGGGCCACGTCCTCGATGTTCATGCCGCCCTCGGTCGAGACGACGAAGGCGACGCGCGAGGTGACGCGGTCGACCAGCATCGAGAGGTAGAACTCCTTCTCGATGTCTGAGCCGTCCTCGATGTAGAGCCGGTTGACCTGCTTGCCGGCCGGGCCGGTCTGGATCGTCACCAGCGTCCGGCCGAGCATCTCGCCGACGAAGGCCTTGACCTCGTCGATCGTCCTGGCGAGGCGGACGCCGCCCTTCTCGCCGGCCTCGGCCTCCTTGAACTTGCCCTTGCCGCGCCCGCCGGCGTGGATCTGTGACTTCACCACCCAGAGCGGACCGCCGAGCTCCTTTGCCGCCGCCTCGGCCTCATCGGCCTTGAACACGGCACGGCCGTTGGAGACGGGCACGCCGAACTCCTTGAGGACCGCCTTGCCCTGGTATTCGTGGATGTTCATCGAACGGTTCCTCTTTCGCTGTCATCCCGGCCGCAGCGCAGCGGAGAGCCGGGATCCAGGACCGCCATCGCGGCAGGTGGACGTTTCAGGGCCGCGAGGGCCTGGGTCCCGGGTCTGCGCCGCACCATTCCGCGCTGCGGCGCCCCCGGAACGACGATCACGCGAACGCCGGGTTGATCTGCTTGCAGGCCTCGACAAGGCCCTGCACGGCCTCGACGGACTTCGCGAACATGGCCTTCTCGGCATCGTTGAAGGCGATCTCGACGATGCGCTCGACGCCGTTCTCGCCGATCACGACGGGGACGCCGACATAGAGGTCCTTCACCCCGTACTGCCCCGTGAGGTGCGCGGCACAGGGCAGGATCCGCTTCTGGTCCTTGAGGTAGCTCTCCGCCATCGAGATGGCGGACGCCGCCGGGGCATAGAAGGCCGAGCCCGTCTTCAGCAGCGCGACGATCTCGCCGCCGCCCTTGCGGGTTCGCTCGACGATGGAGTCGAGCTTTTCCTGGGTGAGCCAGCCGGAGGCGACGAGCTCGGGCAGCGGGACGCCGCCGACCGAGGAGTGGCGCACCAGCGGCACCATGTCGTCGCCATGGCCGCCCAAGGTCATCGCGTGCACGTCGCGCACCGAGACCTTCAGCTCCTCGGCGAGGAAGTAGCGGAAGCGCGCGCTGTCGAGCACGCCGGCCATGCCGATCACCTTGTTGGCAGGCAGGCCGGAAGCCTTCTGCAGCGCCCACACCATCGCGTCGAGCGGGTTGGTGATGCAGATGACGAAGGCGTCGGGAGCGTGGGCCTTCAGGCCGGCGCCGACCGCCTCCATGACCTTCAGGTTGATGCCGAGCAGGTCGTCGCGGCTCATGCCGGGCTTGCGTGGCACGCCGGCGGTCACGATGACAACGTCGGCCCCGGCGATCGCCTCGTAGGACTGCGTGCCGGAATAATGCGTGTCGAAGCCCGACACGGGGGAGGATTCGGCGATGTCGAGGCCCTTGCCCTGCGGGACACCCTCGGCGATGTCGAAGAGGACGACGTCGCCCAGCTCCTTCAGGCCGGCGAGGTGGGCGAGAGTGCCGCCGATCTGACCTGCACCGATCAGTGCGATCTTCTTGCGCGCCATGGGCTGGGTTCCCTTCGGACTTGGACGGGTCGGTTCGACCTCGGTGGGCGTCGACCAGCGGGAAAGGCAGACATCCCCTCCGCTGCATTGCGGGAGAACGGCTTAGACCCAAATCCGTGAACGCTTCAAGTCGTCGGAAAGGCTAAGCCGGAGCGGTTTTGGACGCGGCTGAAACGGCGAAAAGAATACGACGGACAGGAAATTTATCAATTAGGCCAAAGCGTTGGAACTTAGAGGCGGTGCAGCGAGCTTACAATCAGTCACTGAAACGTGTCCGTGACAAAAAACACTATCTGTCATTTGTCATGGCTTTTTCAGGCCGTGGTGAGCGAAAGGTTTTCGCCTGGACGGCCGGCCCAGCCATTTCCGGCGTGTCTCGACAACCGCTGTCTTGCCTGTTCCCGGCGCTCAGGCGATACCTGATTTCAGCGCCCGCCGGACCGCCGCCAGGGTCAGCGACAGCCGCTCCTCCAGGGTCCGGCGCGGCACCTCCCGGTCGGCGAGGACGGAGGCGGGGGTCACGAAACGATGCACGAGGTCGAGGATCAGCGTCACCGCGCGATCGCGCCGCCGCACCGTGAAGACGGCCGACCCGATCCCTTCCTCGACCACCCTGTCCAGCAGCGTGCGCACGCGCGCCCTGTGCTTGCGCGCCACGCCCCGGCCCTCCTGCATGGCGTCGGCAAAGACATCGAAGAGGTAGGGGTCGGCCTCCAGCCGGTCGCGCTGGGCCCCCGCGAGCGCCGTCAGCATGCGCTCGAGCTTGTCGTCGGCCGGGTCCGGCGCATCCGCGACGTCGGCGAGCAGCAGCTCCAGCGGCTTCAGCCAGGCGGCCGTGACGGCATCCGCGAGTGCCGTCTTGGAGGGGAAGTAGCGGTAGACATTGGCATGCGTCATCCCCGCTTCCTGGGCGATGCCGGTGACAGTGGTCCGGGAGGCTCCGAAGCGGCGCAGATGCTCGGTCGCCACGGCGAGGATGCGCGCATCGACCGAGGCGTGGGAGGAGCCCGACTGCGGCATGGCGCTCCCCCCGTTCTCAGGTCTCGACGATCCCCGTCGTGTCGCCTGAAGCGCGGGAATCGCCGCGCCCGTGTGGCAGAGCCAGATACTCCTGCGAGCGCATCTCGATCAAGCGGGAGGCCGTGCGCGCAAACTCGAAGGCCTCCCGCCCGTCCTCGGCCGTGTAGAGCCCGTCCGGCTCGGCCTCGGCCGTCGCCACCAGTTTCACATGCGCGTCGTAGAGCGCATCGACGAGGGTGATGAAGCGCTTTGCCTCGTTGCGCTTCTCCACGCCCATGACCGGGATCCCGTCGATCAGCACGGTCCTGTAGCGCGCCGCGACGGCGAGGTAGTCGGACCCGCCCAGCGGCCTCTCGCACAGGTCGGCAAAGGTGAAGCGCGCCACGTCGCCCGCTGCGAGCGGCACCTCGACCTCCCTCCCCTTCACGGAGAGCACCTCCCTTTGCGGTGGCATGCCCCGGGCCAGGCTGCGGAAGGCGGCGTTCAGTGCGGCGCGGGACTCGGGACCGGGCGGCACGTGCCAGACATTGGCCCCCGCCAGCTTCTCGAGCCGGTAATCCGTGCGAGCATCGAGCTGCAGCACCTCCATCTTTTCCTGGATGAGCTCGACGAAGGGCAGGAACAGCGCCCGGTTCAGGCCTCCCTCGTAGAGCCGCGACGGCTCGACATTGGAGGTGGCCACCACCGTCACGCCGTCCGCGAACAGCGCCGAGAAGAGGCGCCCCAGGATCATGGCGTCGGCGATGTCGGTGACGGTGAACTCGTCAAAGCAAAGCACCGATGCCTGGTCCGCCAGCGCGGCAGCGACGCTCGGAATGGGATCGGTGTCCTTCACCTCGCCCCGCTTCACCTGCTGGCGGAAGGCGTGGATGCGGTCGTGCACATCGGCCATGAAGCCGAGGAAATGGGCCCGCCTCTTGTCGGGAACCGGCAGGGTCTCGAAGAAGAGGTCCATCAGCATGGTCTTGCCGCGCCCGACGGAGCCCCGGATGTAAAGCCCGCGCGGCACCGCCACCGGCGCCTTGCGGCCGAAAAGCCAGCCGAGTGCCCGGCCCTTGCGTGCCAGCGCCTTCTCGGCGAGCGCCGTGCGCAGCGCGTCGAGTTTGCGGACGACGGCGGCCTGCGCGGGGTCGGGGTCGATCAGTCCGGCGGAGAGGAGCGCCCTGTAGCGGCCCTCGACGGTCTGGCTGGAATGCGGCAAGGCGAACCCCGGAATGCGGATCAGGCAGAGGCAGCCTCTCGCAATTCCGTGAAGGTCGGGTCAAGAGGAACGACAGGCAGCACAGGCCCAAGCCGGGACCGCCAGAGTGGTTCCCGCGCGTAGTCCTGGATGGCTTCGTCGCTGTGCTCCTCGCAAAGCCGCATCGGCAACGGGGGAGCTTCTCGTTGCCCAGGTCCTCAGACGGGGACGCGCGGGCCGGGCATCAGGTCGTAAGGACCCTTCCAGTTCGGCAGGGCGGCGATGCGCTCCTTCCAGGCGGAAATCGCCTTGTAGCCGCTCCAGTCGATGCCGGTCGGCTCGTCATAGAAGACATAGCCGGCGAGGGAGAGGTCGGCGATCGTCGGGCTGGCACCCACCAGGAATGGCGACTGCGACAGCCGCTTCTCGACGATGGCGTTCGCCGACTGCGCGCGCCCGCGCAGGAATTCGGTGACGGGTGTCTCGCCGGTCTTGGCGAAGTTGAGCAGAAAACGGAGCGTGGCGAAGTAGCTCGTGAACTTGTGGTTGTCGAACATGATCCAGCGCAGCGCCTCGTAGCGCTCCTCGCCTTGCCCGGCGAAATGGCCGGTCGTGTCCGCCAGCCATTGCAGGATGGCGCCGGACTGCGAGCGACGATGTCCGCCGTGCTCCAGGACGGGCGCCTCGCCCATCTCGTTCAGCTCCGACCGGAACGCATCCGTGCGGGTCTGCTTGCCGACGAAGAAGTCGACATAGACCGGCTCCCAGTCGAGCCCTGCGAGCTGCAGGAAGAGCGCCACCTTGTAGGAGTTGCCGGACTGTCCGAAGCAATGCAGGCGATATTCGGCCATGTGCGTATCCCGCAGGTTGGAGCTCATCGGTTGTAGACCAGCGCCGCGCCACCGGCGAACTCGCCCCGGCCACCCAGCGCCTCCTCGATGCGTAGCATTTCGTTCCACTTGGCAGTGCGCTCGCCGCGCGTGATCGAGCCCACCTTGAACTGCCCGGGGTCCCAGCCCACAGCGAGATGCGCGATGGTCACGTCCTCTGTCTCGCCCGACCGGGCGGAGACGATGGTGCCGAAGCCCGCTGCCTGCCCGGCCTCCAGCGCCGCACGCGTCTCGGTGATCGTGCCGGCCTGGTTGGGCTTGACGAGCACGGCCGTGCAGTCCCCGTCCGCCGCGGCCTGCCGCACGCGGCCAGCATCCGTGACGAGGAAATCATCGCCGATCACCTGCACCGTCCCGCCATGGGCGGCGGTGAAGGCGCGGAAGCCGTCCGCGTCGTCCTCCGCCAGCGGATCCTCGATCGAGACGATGGGGTAGCGCGCGATCCACGTGCCCAGCAGGTCGATCATCCCGCCCGTGTCCAGCTCCCGGCCGTCGCGCGCCAGCCTGTAGAGCCCACCCCGGCCGAATTCGGAAGCCGCGATGTCCAGCGAGATGGCGACCTCCTCGCCGGGCCGGTAACCGGCCCGCTCGATGGCCGCGACCAGCGTGTCCAGCGCCTCCTCGCTGGAGGCGAAGGCGGGCCAGAACCCGCCCTCATCCGCCACGCCCTGCAGCAAGCCGCGCTCGGCCAGGATCTTGCCGGCCGCCCGGTAGACCTCTGCGGTGCGGTCCAGCGCCTCGGCGAAGCTGCCGGCCGAGGGACAGACCACCATGAAGTCCTGCACGTCGACGCGCCGCGCCGCATGGGCCCCGCCGCCGAAGATCTGGATCTCCGGCAGCGGGATCCGCACACGCCGTTCACCCGCGAGATGATGCCAGAGCGGCACGCCCTGGGCGGCCGCGGCTGCGTGCAGCACGGCCATCGACGTGGCGATCAGGGCATTGCCGCCCAGCCGCGTCTTGCCCGGCGTGCCGTCGAGATCCACCAGCGCGGCGTCGATCTCGTCCTGCCTGAGCACGTCCATGCCGCGCAGCGCTATAGCGATCTCGCCATCGACGGCCGCCGCCGCACGGCGCACGTCGAGCCCGCCGAACGCATCGCCTCCGTCTCGCAGGTCGAGTGCCTCGCCCGATCCCGTCGAAGCGCCCGCCGGCGCGATCGCCCGGCCCACCGCGCCGCCGGACAGCACGACCTCCGCCTCGAGCGTGGGCCGTCCCCGCGAGTCCCAGACACGGCGGGCACGGACGGTCTCGATCAGCGTGCGGGTCATGGACTGGTCCTGGTGTGGGAGGCGAGAGCGTCCGACCACCTTGCGCGGATGCTGGCGAGGCGGGCCGGGGGCGCGGCGATCAGGGGAAGTGCCGTGGCGCGGACGAGATCGCGCTGGCCATCGCTCGTGATGTACTCGACCGGCGACTTGCCGTCGACGCGCGCCAGGAACAGGGCCGGCAGCAGCCGCGCGGCGCGGCTCTCCACCTCGGCGTTGTGTTCCCAGTCCACGCCCGCCAGGTAGGCCGAGACCAGCGCGTCGAAGCAGGCAAGGAACGCATCGGCCCTGTCTGGCCGGGCCAGGCATTTCAGGAGCAGGTGGTTGGCGCAGAAGGCGATGTCGAAGGCGGGGTCGCCGTACCAAGCGCACTCCGCGTCAAGGAAGACCGGCCCGCCGGGGCCGTGCAGGAGGTTCTTCGGCGACACGTCGCCATGCACCAGCGCGACCTTGCGCGCCAGCGTGTCGCGCGAGAGTCCCATGAGCGCATCGGCAACGCCGGAATGCCGGGCTGCCGTCGCTTCGAGATAGGGTTCGAGCCGGATGGCATGGAAGATCGCGTCGGTGGCAAAGCGGTCCCGCACGTCCTCTCGGCCGGCGGTCGCCGCGTGGATTCCGGCGAGCGTTCGGCCGACGCGGCCGGCAAAGTCCGGCTCGGCGTGCCCGGCCAGCAGTTCGGCCTTCCAGACCGGATGGTCGGCGGGGTCGAGGTACTCCATCGCGAACAGTCCGGCCGCGGGGTCGTCGGCGAGGATCGCCGGGACGCATCCGGGCACGGCCCTGCCGGCTTCGCGCAGCCAGGCCACCTCGTAGACGTTCCGCTCGACCGGGGCACGCCAGTCGGCCGCCACGCGCAGCTTGGCGAGCGCCTGCTTGACGACGAAGGTCCCGCGCCCGGTGCGGATACGGAGGATGTCGGAGGAGACGCCGCCTGTCAGCGGCTCGGCACGCAGGTCTTCGCCTTCGGCCAGAAGGCCCAGCGTTCGCAGACGGTCCGCGAGGCCGTCGTGGTCGGCATCCTCTGTGGCGTCGTGCGGCATCGGCGTCTCCGGCCGCAGGATGTGCACGCGCGCGGACGGGTGACAAGGTGGCCGGGGCCCGCCGCCGTTGAGGCGGCTCCCAGGGTCAGGGGACCTTGCGCCGACGATACTCGGACGGGTCCATGAACTCGCCCGCCCATAGCCCTTTCCGGCTCGCCCTCGCCTCGCCTTCCTCGGCGACATAGGCGGTGCTGTAGCGCCTGAATGCGATCGCGTAGCCCTCCTGCACCATCCAGCGCGAGAGATCCGTGCCGTCGTCGCGCACGCAGATGGCGACCATGCGTCCGTAGCGGTCGCGGTCGATCTGCTCGCATTCCACCGGGGCCGCTCCGACGAGGTCGGCGAGGGCGAAGGCCGCGCGCCGGCCACACGGCCAGGATATCCCGGACCCGCTGGTGCAACTCTGCGAGCTTTCCGGCGCGTCGATCCCGGTCAGGCGGATGCGTTCGCCCCGGATCTCGATCGTGTCGCCGTCGATCACCGAAGCGCGGCCGATTACGTGGGCGGGCCCGGCCAAAATCGGCGTGGGAATGAAGACCAGGAGAAGGGCGACGCAGAGCGGGATTCGGATGGTCATGCACCGTGCTAACCCAGAGGGCGCTACACGGCAAACGAGTGTGATAAAGATGTATAAGCTTTAGATTGCACAACCTGAATACTGATTGTCGCGCGTATTGCGCTTTCAGGCCGTTTTGGCCACCCCAGGACTGTGGAACGGCGAGTTACGAGATTTTTCTCCCGAAAAACGCACACGAAACAGATCAGCCTGCATTACCGAAGAAACGAAGAGGCGCGCAACAAGCCAAGATACGTAAAACGTCAAGGATACACGCGTCAGTATCCATTTACGGAAATACAAGCGTTGATCGTGAATACTCAGTGCAGACATCAAGCCCGGCGTATGACGTCGGCCATGACTCTCCGGAGGTCCACTTGGCAGTCGATCTGGCAACCCCGATCCTCGTCGTGGACGACTACTCCACGATGCGGCGTATTCTCCGCAATTTGCTGAAGCAGCTCGGCTTCGAGAATGTCGACGAAGCTCCCGACGGCCAGGAAGCCGTTGCCCTGATGCGCAAGCGCAGCTATGGACTCGTCATATCCGACTGGAACATGGAGCCGATGAGCGGGCTGGACCTGCTGCGCACCGTGCGCTCCGACGACAGGCTCTCCCGCACGCCGTTCATGCTCGTCACGGCTGCCGAGAAGCCGGAATACGCGGATACAGCGAGATCAGCCAAGGCGAGCAGCTACCTCGTCAAGCCCTTCACCGTTCACACGCTCAAGGCCCAGATCGATTCGATCGTAGGCCGCTGAGTTTGCATGGCCGGCATCTCCGGCCGGGAACTCTGGACCCTGTACCATCCGATCGGCGTTGGTCGGATCGCCGCGGCCGCGTGCCGGGGCGCATGGTGGTGACAGGGGGCGAATCGTATGCTCGAGGACGTGGCCGCGCCCGGACCGTCATGGGATCGGGACGCGGCAAGACCGGATGAGTCCGGCAGGCTCTCCTGGGTCGGAGTAGCCTCCGCTGCACCCTATTTCGTCGTCGACGACGGCACCCCGTGGACGCCTGTCGGGCACAACGACGCCATCACATGGCCCGAGCTGCAGGGACTTTTCCGCCGCCGCGATCTCGCCGGCGTGGAAGCCCATCTGCGCGCGCTCGTGGCGTCAGGCGTCACATGCATCCGGCTGATGCTGGAATACGCACAGGTCCGCCACCGCTACATCGAGCGTCCTGCCGGTGCCTTCCCGCCCGCCATGGTGCAGCTGTGGGACGATCTGTTCGCCCTGTGCGAGCGCACCGGGATGCGCATCCTGCTCACACCGTTCGATACGTTCTGGACCTGGCTGCACTGGCGCCACCACCCCTACAACGCGGCGCATGGCGGCCCGCTGGATCACCCGTCCCGCCTGCTCCTGTGCTCTTCCACCCGTGCGGCGATCAAGGCGCGCCTCTCCTTCGCGGTGCGCCGGTGGGGCGGGAGCGGGGCGCTCTTCGCCTGGGACTTGTGGAACGAGATCCACCCCGCCCAGGGCGGTGACAGCGCCGATGCCTTCATGGAGTTCATCGAGGACCTGTCGGTCCACGTCCGGAGCCTGGAGGAAGAGCTTTACGGCCGCACGCACCCGCAGACCGTGTCACTCTTCGGGCCGGAACTCGTCTGGCGCCCGCACATGCCCTTGGCCGAGCCGATCTTCCGGCATCCCTGCCTGGATTTTGCGACGCTGCACATCTATGAGCAGGGCACCATCGACGACCCGCGCGACACGGTCGCGCCGGCCCTCGCCATGGCCCGGATCGTCGCCGGCGCGATCGCGGAAACGGCCCAAGTCCGGCCCTTCCTCGACACCGAGCATGGACCGATCCACACCTTCAAGGACCGCAAGAAGACGCTGCCGGAGCGCTTCGACGACGAGTACTTCCGTCACATGCAGTGGGCTCACCTCGCTGCGGGCGGCGCGGGCGGAGGCATGCGTTGGCCCAACCGGAAGCCGCATGTGCTGACGCTGGGGATGCGCCGGGCACAGAAGGCACTCTCGGATTTCCTGCCGCTGATCGACTGGCCTCGCTTCCGGCGCACCCCGCTTGCAGAGGGGCTGACGGCCTCCCACCCGGCGCTCCGCCTGGTCGGATGCGGGGACGGTGAGCAGGCGGTGCTGTGGGCGGTCCGCAAGGACAGCGTCGGGCTTGACCGGCGCTTAAGGGAGGATGCGGCGCCCCTTATGGCGGCAATCGAGGTTCCGGGTTTGCACGACGGCGCATTCATCGCCACCCTCTGGGACACCCATCAGGGACGGGAGTGCGGCCTTGTGGAGGCTCACGCACATTCGGGGCGCCTCCTCTTCCCGGAAATCCCCGTGGGCAGAGACCTCGCCATCGCCGTGAAGCGGACACGATGATCCGCAGACCGGGCGGCTCGCAGCCGAGCAGCGCGGCAGTTCGGACTTTGCGCAACTCGCTCCGCCTTTGATCCACGTCAATTGGGGATGACGAACGGAGTGTCACTCTATGTTGACACTCTCCCGGAGGAAGCGGCCATGCGCATCCTGTTCGTGCACCCCAATTATCATTCGGGCGGCGCCGAAATCGCCGGCAACTGGCCGCCGGCATGGGTCGCCTACCCCACGGGGGCGCTGAAGGAGGCGGGCTACACCGACGTCCTCTTCTACGACGCGATGACCAACGACATCCCCGACGACCGCCTGCGCGAGTTGATCCGCGAGGCCCAGCCGGACGTCATCGGCACCACGGCCATCACGCCCTCCATCTACAAGGCAGAGCGTGTACTGGAGATCGCGCGGCAGGTCTGCCCGAAGGCGATCACCGTGCTGGGCGGGGTGCACGCCACTTTCATGTACAACCAGGTGCTGCCCGAGGCTCCCTGGATCGACGTCATCGTCCGCGGCGAAGGCGAGGAGATCATCGTCGATCTCATCCGCGCAATCGAGGATGGGCGCTGGGAGAGCGATCGCCAGTCGATCAAGGGCCTCGCCTATCTGGAGGCCGGCAAGGTGGTGGCCACCGCCGCAGCCCCGACCGTGAAGAACATCGATGCGCTGAAGCCCGACTGGAGCGTGCTCCAGTGGGACAAGTACATGTACATCCCGCTGGGCAAGCGCGTCGCGATCCCCAACATGGCGCGCGGCTGCCCGTTTACCTGCAGCTTCTGCAGCCAGTGGAAATTCTGGCGCGACTACCGCATCCGCGATCCCAAGAGCGTCGTCGACGAGATCGAGACGCTGGTGAAGGAGCACAATGTCGGCTTCTTCATCCTCGCGGACGAGGAGCCCACCATCAACCGCAAGAAGTTCGTGGCCTTTTGCGAAGAGCTGATCCGCCGCGACCTCGGCATCGAGTGGGGCATCAACACCCGGGTCACCGACATCCTGCGCGACGAGGAACTGCTGCCGCTCTACCGCAAGGCGGGGCTCCTGCATGTCTCGCTGGGCACCGAAGCGGCTGCCCAGATGAAACTCGATCTCTTCAACAAGGAAACGACCATCGACCAGAACCGCAAGGCCATCCGCCTCCTGCGCGAAGCCGGCATGGTGGTCGAGGCGCAGTTCATCGTCGGCCTGGAGAACGAGACCGCCGAGACGCTGGAAGAAACCTATCGCATGGCCTGCGAGTGGAAGCCGGACCTCGCCAACTGGGCGATGTACACGCCGTGGCCGTTCTCCGACCTGTTCAAGGAGCTCGGCGACAAGGTCGAGATCTTCGACTACGAGAAGTACAACTTCGTCACGCCGATCATTCGCCCCGAGGCGATGGACCGCGGCGAACTCCTCGACCGCGTGATGAACAACTACCGCCGCTTCTACATGAAGAAGGCGCTGTTCTCCTATCCCTGGTCGGGCACCGGCGCCCGGCGACGCTACCTGCTGGGCTGCCTCAAGGCGTTCCTGAAGGCCGGCTTCGAGCGCAAGTTCTACGACCTCGGCAAGGTCGACTACTGGGGCCCGCAATCGCGCAAGAAGGTCGAGTTCCGCTTCGACCCGACCCGCCAGCGCGCGCCCGACGAGCAGGTGGAGTGGCAGACGACGCACAACCGCAAGAAGAAGGGCCAGGCGGCGGCCGAGGCCATGGCCTGCGGCGGCGGACGGCAGCAGATGGAGGAGGTTGCCGCGCCGGCGCCCACCGGACCGCGCGTCGCCTTCACCCGGGGCGGTCCGCGGAAGCCGTGAGCCATGTCGGCTTCTGGCACGGCGGTCAATGCCGGCCTTGCGCCGGCCGTCACCCAGGGCCTGATCGGCCCCAACGCGATCACGCGGATGGACGAGGCGCTGGTGACGCTGCAGGGCGCGGCGGTGCGCAACGCCGTGTTCCGGCGCGCGGGTCTGATGCGGCACGTGCTCGCGCCGCCCGAGGCCATGATCCCCGACGAGGACGGCGCGCGGCTTCACCGTGCGGTTCTCGACGAGCTAGGCTACGAGGCTGCCCAGGCTGCCGGCCGCGATGCCGGACGTCGCACGGCGGCATACCTCCTTGCGAACCGCATCCCACGGCAGGCCCAGGCGGTGCTGCGCCTTCTGCCGCCCCGGTTGGCGCTCGCTCTTCTTCTGAAGGCGATCAGCAAGCACAGCTGGACGTTCGCCGGCGCCGGGCGCTTCAGCTACCGGACAGGCCCGGTGACGACACTCGTCATCGAGGGCGGCCCGGTGGCACGGGGCGTCAGGTGCGACGGCCCGGCATGCGCCTTCTACGCGGAAACCTTCCAGGCGCTGTTCCGGGCCATCGTCTCTTCGAGGGCAGATGTCAGGGAAGTCGAGTGCCAGGCGGCGGGAGGGACGGCTTGCCGCTTCGAGGTGAGGCTGTCGTGAACGGCCTCAGCGGAGGAACGCGAAGCCGATCGTCGGTGCGGCGACGATCCAGAGGAACAGAACGATTCCGATGATGCTGTGATCCATGGCTGCGCTCCGTGCAGGGCATGTGGCGGATTGCCTTGACGCGGCAACGTCCCGCCACCGGCCCGGTTCCGGACGGCACGGAGGGATCACGGGCCTGCGGAGTCGAGGGCGAGGCATGCGGCGCCCACCATGCCGGCGGCGTCGCCCAGCTCCGCGCGGGCGAGGTCAACCGCCCGGAAGTGGGGTAGCGCGCGCTTCTGGATGACTTCCCGGATCCCGGGCTCCAGCAGATCGAAAAGGGCCGAGACCCCTCCGCCGACGACGACGCGCCGCGGCGAGAACAGGTGCAGCAGGTTCACGATGCCGATGCCCAGCCAGCGCGCCTCGGCGTGGAGCAACTGCTGGGCCAGCGCGTCGCCCTGTGCGGCTGCCTGCCCGACATGGCGGGCGGTGACGGGTGCCGTCCCTGCACAGGCGGCGATCAGGGAGCCGGACCGCTCCCGCAGGGCCGCCCGGGCGGCGCGCCCCAGCGCAGTGCCGGAAGCCAGCGCCTCCCAGCAGCCGCGGTTGCCGCACGCGCAGGGCTCGGACGTGTCGGAGACGGTCATGTGCCCGACATGCCCCGCGAGGCCCAGGCGTCCGCGCAGCAGGCGCCCTCCGCTCACCACCCCGCCGCCGATACCAGTACTCACGGTGATGTAGACGAAGTCGTCCATGCCCCGGCCCGCACCGTGCCGCCATTCGCCATAGGCCGCCGCGTGGCCGTCATTGTCGAGCGTCACGGGAAGCCCGGTAAGCTCGGCCAGCGGGCCGGTGAGCGCGGCACCGTCCCACCCCGGCAGCGTCGGCGGCGTCAGCAGCACGCCGCGCTCCGCGTCCAGCGGCCCGGGCGCGCACAGGCCGATGGCCACGGGCGCTGCGCCGGTCGCGACCGACCGCACCATCTCCGCCATGGTTCTCACGGCCGCAGCGGATCCGGCGGCGACGTCGGTCGGGGTTGTCTCCCTGGCCAGAACGCTGCCATCCCCGGCGACGACGCCGACGCGGAGCTCCGTGCCGCCGAGGTCGATGCCGACGGCGTGCTTCACCGGGCGGCGGCTCCCGCGGGGCCCGGGAGGCCGCGCGCCCAGGCGATCCGGGCGCCGAGATCGGGCGCACCGAAGGCGAGCGAGCCCATCACCACCGTCTCCGCCCCGGCGGCCCGCAGCACCGGCACGGTGTTCTCGCGGATGCCGCCGTCGGCAGCGAGGACGATGCGCCCGGGACGCGCGGATCCCGCGATCAGCCTGCGCGCATCTTCGATCCGGCCGGGCGCCTCGGCGGCGAGCCCCTGCCCCTTGACCCCGATGGCCGTGCCGAGAAGCGTCAGGAAGCGAAGGCGATCCAGCCACGGGCCCGCCTGTGCCACCGGCGTCTCCACCCGCAGCACCAGCCCGGCAGGGACGCCGAGCCGATCGAGCAGGTCGAGCGCCTGCGGCAGCACCGCGGCGTTCTCGACATGGGCGCTGATGACGTCGGCTCCCGCCTCGGCAAACTGCTCGATCTGGGAGAGCAGGATGCCGTCGGCCACCATCAGGTGCACATGGATCGGCATGTCGGTGACCGACCGCACCCGCGCGACCTGATCGGGGAAGAACAGGAAGGCGGGGGCGAAATGTCCGTCGGCGACGTCGACATGCAGCACGTCTGCATGGCCCTCGATGCGCGCCACGTCGTCCGCCAGCCGGATCAGGTCGGCCGACCACAGCGAGAACTCGCAAAGCAGCCGGCTTTCGGGCAGCTGGTCCAGTCTCTCGCGCGCGGTTCGGGTCATCTGGGTCTCCGGTCAGTCGATCGTATCGAGGAAGGCGAGGAGCGCGGCGCGGAACTCCTGCAGGTAACGCGCCTTGTCGAGCGCCTTGGGCGTGATCTCGACGAGGCGCGCGCCCGGGATCATGCCGGCGAGCGCGCGTGCGTGGGCCAGCGGGTGGATGACGTCGCGCTCGTGGCCGATGACGAGGGTCGGCACGGAGATGGCCGCGACCTCGTCCGGCGTGACGCCGGGGCCATCGGCCGAGATCGCCCTCAGCAGCGCAGCCGTCACGGTCAACGGTTCGCGCGAGAAGAACGATTCCAGCGAGGCGAGATTATCGGGCGCCTCGCGGGCCAGCCTTTCCCGCAGCGGCGCGGCGTGGAACATCGCCCTCGCCTGCTCCGGCGGGTAGTTGGACAGAAGCTCGCCCACCACGGCGTTCGGTGCCAGCGAATCGGGTGCGGCCTCCGTCACCCAGGCGGGCCGGGCGAGAACGAGCGCCTTCACCAGCTCGGGCCGTGTCACCGCGAGGCGCAGCGCGATCGCCGCCCCCATCGAGATACCGCCGACGACGGCGCTGTCGACCCCGCGCCACGCCGCCGCCGCGGCGATGTCGCCCGCGAAGGTGGCGATGGAGAAGGCGGACGGGTCACCCGGCTCCGATCCGCCATGCCCCCGGCATTCCAGCGTCAGCCGACGGCGCGGGAGCGTCGGCGGGAACACCTCCGCGATCTGCTCCTCGCTGCCGCACAGCCCGTGCTGGAAGATGAAGGGTGGTTCCGTCGTGCCGCTGTCCACCAGACGCAGATAGACGCCATGTCGATCGAAGACGTGTTCGTTCTCATCCATGGCGCGCTCAGGCCCGGCCGGCCAGCAGGCCGCGCAGATAGGCGGCGACTTCGGGCGCTTCGGCCGCCGACAGGCCGTGCGTGACGAGCGGGCCGTCGAAGCCCGCCTGACGGAGGCGGCCGACGAAGTGAGGAAAGTCGACGACGCCCTTGCCCGCCGTCGCGAAGCCGCCGTCGGGCGCGCGGTCCTTGGCGTGCGCCATCGCGATCCGATCGCCGAGGAGACCGACGGCTTCCTCGACGAGGCGGCGCCGTTCCTCCACGCCCGCCACCTCGAACAAATTGGCGGGGTCGAGCACGATCCGGATGCGGGGCGAGCGGAGCTCATCGATCAGGCGGCGGGCCGCGGGGGCGCTGTCGACGACATTGGCGAGCTCTGGCTCGACGCCGAGTTCGAGGCCGTGGCGGTCCGCGATGCCGACCGCCTTTTCCATCTCCACGAGAAGGTCGCGCCAGGCTTCCGGTGTCTGGTTGTCGGGGTGGGCGCGCCACTGGTCGTCGGCATCCCGCGTGCCCGTGCAGAGCGTGACCAGCCTCGTCCCCATCGCGGCACAGGCGCCGGCGATGGCCTCCAGCCGGCGCAGACCCGCGGCACGAGCGGCGGGATCGGGGTGGATCATGTTGTAGGTGCCGGAGACGGCGGCGATCGACACGCCCGTCGCGGCCGCGGCTGCCGCAACGCTCGCGGCCAGGTCCGGCGGGACCTCGTCGGGCATGGAGGGCAGGCCGAGGCAGGCCATGTTGAACTGCACCGTCGCATAGCCCGCATCCCGCGCGGCGGCCAGAACGGTGGCGGCGTCCGATCCCTCGAAGGTCTTGGCGAAGATTCCGGGCTGCATTCAGAGCCCTCCGCTCACGTCGGCGAGCCTGACCGGCTTGCCGGTGCGTGCCGACTCGGCGACCGCCACCATGGCCCGCACCGAGGCGATGCCGTCCTCCACGCCCGCGCCTTCCATGGGCGCGCCTTTCAGGATCACGTCGGCGAAGCCTTCGACCTGGCGGCGGTAGAAGTGCCCGTCGGCGCCCAGCACCCGGCGGGTGGTGGCGTCCTTCTCGTGGAAGATGTCGACGTCGCTCGTCTTATAATACCAGGGATTGTAGGTCTTCCCGAGCACGCTGCCGTTCTGGCCGTAGATCTGGAAGCCCTCGTGCCAGTCCATGCGCACCGCGATGGTGAGGTCGAGGTGGCCCAGCGCACCGGAGGCGAAGGCCACGTCGACGAACCAGCAATAGGCGCCGAAGCGCTCGCGCAGCCGCGCCTCGACCTCGACGATGTCGCCCCCGAAATAGCGCGCGGTATCGATCAGGTGGCAGCCATGCGCGAGCATGAAGTATGTGCGCAGGTCCGCCTTGGGGTTCCCGGCCGGCTTCTTCGCCTTGGCGCTCGTCACCATCAGCGGCTGGACGGCATCGGTCATCGGATAGCGATGGGTGCTGTCGCAGTACCACGCCTTCAGCGCGAGCAGCTCGCCCATCTCGCCGTCGATGAAGGCCTTTGCGGCCTGCAGCCCGGCGTCGAAGCGCTTCATGTGGCCGACCTGGAGCACTTTGCCGGAACTGCTGACCGCGGCCCGCAGCCCCTCCACTTCCTCGACCGTGACCCCGAGCGGCTTCTCGCAGAGCACGTGCTTGCCGGCCTGCAGCGCGCGCAGGGCGGCGGGGACGTGGAAGGCATCGGATGTCGCGACGATCACCGCCTCGAGGTCGGGGTCGGCGAGCATCGCGTCATAGTCCGCGAAGCTCTTTCGCGGAGCATGCGTCCAGGCCATGCGCTCGCGCAAATCGTCCGCGACGTCGCAGATGGCGTAGAGCTCGGCATTGCGCGCCTTTGTGCAGCTCTCGAAATGCGCGGCCTGCGCGATGGGCCCGCAGCCCAGCACGCCCACGCGGAGGAGGCGGTCTTCTTTCTTGGGCACCGATATCTCCGTTCGCGACGGCAGGCGGCGCTAGCCGCCCACCATCAGCCGCACGATCTCGTCCGGATTCGTGTCGGCGATGCGGCGTTCGCCGGCGAGGATGCCGCGCCTCAGCACGACGATGCGGTCGGACACGGCGAAGATGTCGCCGAGATTGTGCGAGATGAAGATGACGCCGCGCCCCTGCGCCTTGAGCGCGTGGATGAGCGCGATCACCTTGCGCTGCTCGGGGACGCCGAGGGCTGCGGTCGGCTCGTCCATGATCAGCAGCTTGGCGTCCCAGTAAAGCGCCCGGCCGATGGCCACGGCCTGCCGCTGGCCGCCGGAGAAGTTGCTCACCGGCGCGTCGAGGCGGGTCACGTGGAAGTCGAGCCGTGCCATGGTCTGGCGGGCCGCCTCCGCCATCTTCTGCCGGTCGAGGACGGGCAGGAAGCCGAATGCCTTCCGCACGGGTTCGCGGCCGAGAAAGATGTTGGCGCCGATCGGCAGATTGTCGGCCAAAGCGAGGTCCTGGTAGATCGTCTCGATCCCCATGTCCCGCGCTTCGTGGGGCGTGCTGAAGCGGACGGGGTCGCCGCCAAAGCGCAGTTCCCCCTCGTCGGGCTGGTAGACGCCCGAGATCGTCTTGATCAGCGTCGACTTGCCGGCACCGTTGTCGCCTGCGAGCGCCACCACCTCGCCGGCATGGACCTGCATCGACACGGCTTCGAGGGCCTGCACGCCGCCGAAGCGCTTGGAGACACTGCGCGCCTCCAGGATCGGGGTTCCCGCTTCAGTCATTGCTGCGCTCCCCCGTGAGGCGGCGCTGGCTCTGGTCGACGAGCACCGAGATGATGATGACGACGCCGACGGCGACGAACTGCCAGAACGGCTCGACATTGATGAAGACGAGACCGTACTGGATGACCGCGATGACGAGCGAGCCCGCGACCGTCCCGAGGATCGTCCCCGAGCCGCCGAAGAGGCTGGCGCCGCCGATGACGACGGCCGCGATGGAGTCGAGCAGCAGCGGCTCGCCCGCCTGCGCCGCGCCGGCCGTGAACCGCGCCGCATAGAGCACGCCGCCGATGCCGGCGCACACCGCCGACAGCAGGTAGAGCTTCAGCGTGTGGCTTCCGAGGTCAATGCCGGCCCTCGCGGCGGCCGTTCGGCTCGCTCCGATGGCATAGGTGTGCTGGCCGAAGCGGGTCTGCGACAGCATGTAATGGATGACGAGCACGATCACCGCGGTGATCAGCACCACGATGGGGAAGCCGAGCAGCCGCCCGTTGCCGAGTGCGGCGAACCATTCGTTCGAGACCGGCACCGTGGTGCCGCCGGCGAGCAGGAAGGCGGCGCCGCGGCAGACGCCGAACATGCCGAGCGTGCCGATGAAGGGCGGCACCTTGAGCCGCGAGATCAGCAGGCCGTTGACCAGCCCCGGCACCAGCGCGACGGAGATGCCCGCCCCGATGCCGACCAGCATGGCGAGCGGCGCCGGCATGTAGAGGGCGGCCGTGTTGGCGCCGTGTGCGGCGATGACGGCGGCCAGCCCCATGGTGAAGCCGACCGACAGGTCGATACCGCCGGAGATGATGACGAAGGTCTGGCCCAGCGCCAGCAGCAGCGGCGCCACTGCGAAGATCGATACCGACTGGAGGTTGAAGGTCGAGAAGACGAAGGTCGCCCCGAAGGCGGTGCGGGCCCAGACCTCGAAGAACACCAGCAGGAGCGCGAGGAACAGCCAGGCCCGGGCCCCTGCGATGAAGGCGAGCACGGCCTTGCCGCGCGAGGCGTCCGGCGTCGCCGTGTGCCGGGTCGTGTCGAGAGGCGGAGCGGTCATGGAGCGGCTCGCGATGCGGGTCCGGGGATGGCGGGCAGGGTGGGGCGCGGCGGAAAGAGGTCCGCCGCGCCCGCGGCCCGCGCGAGAGGGGAGGTCGCGCGGGCGATCATCCTCAGTTCTGGTAGACGAACTTGGCGATCTCGGGCTTGTCGATGTTGGTCTTGTCCATGACCGTGAAGCCCGTGCCGATGGCGCTCGGGATCGAGTTTCCGGTCAGGTGGGCATAGGCCGCCATGACGCCGAAATAGCCGATCTCGGCCGGGTGCTGGGCGATCGCGAGGTCGACCAGGCCGGTCTTGAGGTTGTCGACGATCGAGGTCGGCGCGTCGAAGGCGACGACCCGCACCTTGCCGGTCTGGCCTGCCTGCTTGACGCCGTTGGCGGCGCCGAGAGCGGAGAACAGGTTGGCGCCGAAGACGCCTGCGAGGTCGGGATTACGGGCATAGACCGACTGCAGCTGCGAGGCGGCTTTGTTGGCGTCGTTGTCGTTGAACTGCGTGTCGAGCACGGTGATGCCGGGATAGGCCTTCATCGCGTCCTTGAAGCCCTGCTCGCGCTGGTCGGTCGTCGAGATGCCGGGCTTGACGTTGGAGACGTAGACCTTGCCCTTCTCGCCGATCGACTTGGCGAGCGCGATGGCGGCCAGCTTGCCGCCGAGGATGTTGTCGGAGGCGACGTAGGAGAGCGGGAAGTCGGCATTGCCGGAGCCCGTCTGGTAGACGCCCGTTCCGATGAAGGTGTCGACCGTGATGACCGGGATGCCGGCCTCGGCAGCCTTCTTCAGCGGCTCGACGAGCTGCACCTTGTCGGTGGGGGCGATCAGGATCGCGTCGGGCTTCTTGGCGATGACGGCGTCGAGCACCGGCACCTGCTGCACCGGGTTGAACTCGGGCGCACCCTGGAACATTACTTCCGCGCCGACGGCCTTGGCCGCGGCCTCGGCGCCCTTGCGCATGGTGATGTAGAAGGCGTCCGTCGTCAGGCCCGGGATCAGGGCGATGGTCTTGTTCTGGGCGCTAGCGGCGCTCGCGCCCAGGATGGCGGCGGCGCCGATGGCGGCGGCCGCTACGGTCGTGAACAGCTTCTTCATGTCGTTCCCTCCTGTTGGCGCGCGTCTGTCGCGCGCCGATTGATTGTTCGGTCCGGACAGGCGCGCGGCACCGGGGCCCCGCGCCTCGTTTCAGCGTCGCCCCTCTCCTTTCTCCGCGGTGCGCGGCTCGATGCTCATGATATCGCCTCCGCATAGCGGTCGAGAACACGCTCGACGGAGGCGAGAAGCAGGGCGCGCGGCTCGGGGGCAAGGCGGCCGGCGACCACCTCCTCCCAGACCGGCGCGAGGAACTGGCCGATGAGCGGCTGCGGGATGGCGACGCCGTCCAGCGCGCGCATCAATCCCGCGACGGCCTGCCCCGCTGCCGGATCCGGCCAGACGTAGCGGATACGGTCGCTGTAGCCGTAGTGGCGCAGCACCGCCTGTTGATCCGGGGTGCCATGGACATGGCCGCTCCAGGCGTCGGGACGGGACAGCAGGACCTTCTCCATCGCCTCTCTCAGGGAGGCGTGCCCCGGCACGAGAACGGCGGCGATGGCGTCCAGCCCGTAGAGCGCCTCGCGCAGCGCGAAGGTGAGCCAGGGCCCGACCTTGAGGATGGCGAAGCCGTCCCGCACCAGCCCGGCCAGGGCGGCCGCGGGCTGGTAGTCGGTCGAATGGGCCTCGAAGACCAGTCCGGGATGGCGGTCCAGCATGGCCGAGAGACGCGCCGCCTTCTCCGGGTCGTAAACGTCGACGCTGGCATTGCCGAACTCGACTCCGGGCTGCACGACGAGGGCGATCACCCGGCCGAAGGCCTCGCCGAGGCCCTCGCCACGGAAAGCTGCCTCGTGCACCGCGAGCGTGTTCTCTGCGGCCTCGGGCGTCGTCACGACCAGGTGGTGCGCCGCATCCGTCGCGCCGCCCGGCACCGGGACCTCTGTCCCGATGACGTAGACGGGCGGAGCGTGGCCCGAGCGCGCGGCAGCGGCCTCGGCAGCCGCGGCGAGACGGGCGGCGCGGGCCGCGACGATGCCGTCGTCCAGCACGGGCGGGTCGTCGGCACAGCGCATGCTGGCGTCGAGATGAATCTTGGCGTAGCCGGCGGCGGCGAAGTCCGCCACCAGGACCTCGGCCTTCGCTATCGCGGCGTCGGCGGGCAGTCCGGTCCAGGGATTGGGGCCGAGATGGTCGCCCCCGAGGATGAGGGACGCGGGGTCGAGCCCGCACTCGGCCGCGAGGTCGCGGACGAAGTCGCGGAAGCCGGCCGGCGTCTGGCCGGTATAGCCACCGTCCTGGTTCACCTGGTTGCAGGTCGCCTCGATCAGCACCGGCGCGCCCCGCCGTTTCGCATGGCGCAGGGCAGCTTCGAGGACCATCGGATGTGCGGAACAGACGGAGGCAAGGCCGCGGCGCCGGCCCGACGGGCCCGGCACGGAGAGACTGCGAAGCAGGGAGGCGCTCATGGGGCCACACGCGAATGGCGAGGCCGGCGGAGGCTGCGGCTGCGGCCCGTCACTGTCGTTCCTCCCCGCGCTCCGGGACGGCTCCCTGGCCATCGCTCGTTCTCGACCCGAGGCTAGGAACGCGCTTCGTTCGTGTCAACGCGAAAGTTTACGCGCGGAAAATTTGTTGACTTCGCGCCCGGCCGCGCCGAACCTTTGGAAGTTCAGGCGAGGGTGCCCCAACGCACCGCGCCGCCCTTGGGGAGGATTGCCGGCCGTATCCGGCGAAGGTGGTCGATGTCCGAGCGCAAGATCAGGACGATGGACGAGTTCGCCAGCGCAAGCGGGCTCTCGCGTCCCACGGTCTCGAAGTATTTCAACGACCCCGGCAGCGTCCGCAAGACCACGCGCAACCGCATCGAGGAGGCGCTGAAGGAATGGGACTACCGCCCCAACCTCTTCGCCATGAACCTCAACCGGCGGCGCCCGCGCATCATCGGCGTCATCGTCCCGCACACCACCGACCCGTTCTACGCCGAGCTCGTCCGCCACATCGAGACGCGATGCATCCGGGCCGGCTACCTCGCCATCGTGCTGAGCTCGCATGGCGACCGGCAGCTGGAGGCGCGCGCCATCGAGACGCTGCTGTCGCTGAAGATCGCCGGCGCCATCGTCGCCCCGCTCGGCTTCGACTCCGACCTCGACCTGATCCGCTCGCTGCAGGACCGCATCCCCATCGTCTTCATGGATTCGCGCCTCGACGAGGAAACGGCCTTCGTCGGCACCGACCATGCCCAGAGCGTCGGGCTGATGGTCGACTATCTCGTGCGAACCGGGACGCCGCCCACCTTCTTCGACATGCCCTACGTCAACCACAACGGCCATGACAGGCACGAGGCCTATGCGGCCGCCATGACCCGCCTCGGGCTAGAGCCGCGCTTCGTCTCCCTCGGGCACGACAGGGACTGGAGCTTCGAGGAGATCGGCTATCGGGAGACGCTGCGCGTCCTCGACGGGCCGGGCTTCCCGACGAGCACCGTGCTCTGCGCCAATGACCGGCTCGCCTTCGGCGTGATGTCGGCGGCCTTCAACCGCGGCCTGCGCGTCGGCCGCGAGCCCGGCTGCACATTGCGCGTGGCGGGGCACGACGACCACCCGCTGAGCCGCTACACCTGCCCGCCGCTGACCACCGTCGCGCAGGACTTCGACCGCCTGGGCACGCTCGCCACCGAGACCCTGCTCGCCCGTGTCGGCGAGCCGGGCGACGACGAGGCGGGACCGCTGCCCCCGCTCCAGCAGCGCCTCGAGGCGAAGCTGATGATGCGCGAATCCGCCTGAGTTTCACCTTTCTCAAAGACGCCGAACGGGAACACCGCCAATGGCCAGCCTCACCACAGCCGAACGCCGCGGCTACCAGCAGATCTGCGGCGCCAACGGCACCATCATGGCCATCGCCTGCGACCAGCGCGGCGGCATGCGCGAGATCCTCGCACCGCCCGAGGAGCGGTCGAAGATCACCGACGCCATGCTGGGCGAGACCAAGAGCGACATCGTCGCCTGCCTCGCCAACAACGCCTCCTGCGTGCTGCTGGACCCGCTCTGCGCCGTTCCGAAAGTGGTGGACGAGGGCGTCCTGGCCCGCGACGTGGCGCTGCTCATCGGCCTCGACGCATCCGGCTACGACTCGAACGACAAGGGCCACCGGCTGTCCCGCCTTTCGGCCGGGATCACCGCGCGCCGCGTGCGTGAACTCGGCGGCACCGGCGGCAAGATCATGGTGTACCTGCGTCCGGACGCGCCGGGCACCGACGAGCACAACATCGACATCCTGCGCCGCTGCATCGCCGACTTCGCGGCGGAGGATCTCCTGCTGGTGGTCGAGTTCCTCACCTACGCCCTGCCCGGCGAAAGCAAGGAGGCCTACGCCGCCGCCATTCCCGGCATCGTCGAGGAGGGCACGCGCCAATGCGTGGCGCTGGGCGGGAAGGTCCTGAAGCTGCCCTGGCCCGGCTCCGGCGCCGCCTGCGCGGCGGTGACGAAGGCCGCCGCCGGCGTGCCCTGGGCCGTCCTCTCGGCGGGCGTCGATCATTCCACCTTCCTCGGCCAGATCGGGGCGGCCATGGAAAACGGCGCCTCCGGCGTCATCGGCGGCCGGGCGCTGTGGAAGGACTGCATCTCCCTCGACCGTGCCGTCCAGCGCGAGAAGCTGACCACGGTGGCCCTTCCCCGGCTGCGGGAAATCCAGGCCATCCTCGACAGGCACCCGCGCCAACTCGCGGCGTGACGGCATGCCGGGCGCCACCGCCATCGGGATCGACATCGGCGGCACGAACCTGCGTGCCGCCCGTGTCGCGTCCGGCGGCGCGATCCTGGAGCGCCTCTCCATGCCGGTCGACCGTGACCCCGGCCGCCTCGCGGGCATCGTCTGCGACCTCGCCGGCCGGCTGATCCGGCCCGAGGTCGCCGCCATCGGCATCGGAGTACCCGGCCGCGTCGACCACGGGCGCCGCCGGGCCCTGTCGGGCGGATATGTCGACCTGTCGGGGATCGATCTCGTCGGCCGGCTCGAAGGCGCGTTCAACCGCCCCGTCGCGCTCGACAACGACGTCGCCATGGCGCTCGCGGGAGAGCATGCCTTCGGCGCGGCCCGGGGACAGGCCGAGGTGGTCATGATCGCGGTCGGGACGGGGATCGGCGGCGCGGTGCTGTCGGCGGGCCGGCCATGGCGTGGCGGCGGCAATGCCGGCCAGCTCGGCCACCTCTCCGTCGCCCTCGACGGCCCCACCTGCGCCTGCGGGCGTCGCGGCTGCTTCGAGGCGCTCGCCGCCGGCCCCGCGCTGGGAGAGCTGATGGCGAGGGCCGGCCTGCCCGCAGGAACCCGTGCCGAGGACATGGTGGCTGCCGCCCGGCAAGGAGGCGAGACCCCCGCACGCCATGCGGCCCTGGCCTGGGCCCGCGCCCTGCGCGCCGGGATCGACACGCTCGCCGCGTGCTTCGACCCGCGCCTCGTCGTCGTCGGCGGCGGGCTCGGGACCGCGGCCTGCGCGGCGCTGGCGCTCTGCCCGCCGGAGTCGCCGTGGTTCCGCCCCGAGATCGCACCGGCCATCCTGGGAGGCGATGCCGGGATGGTCGGGTGCGCCGCCGCCGCGCTGTCCCTCGCCGGCGCGGAGGCTGCCCTATGAGACGCGCCATCCTCGTCAACGGCATCCCCGCCAGCGGCAAGACAAGCGTCTCCCGCGCCGTCGCCGACGCGACCGGGTGGCCGCTCCTGATCCTCGACACGGTCAAGGAGCCGTTCTTCGACCACCTCGGCACGGGCGACCGCGCCTGGAACCGGGCCCTCGGGCGGGCGAGCTCGCAGGCGATCTGGTCGGTGGTGGCCGACTGGCCCGACCCGGTCGGCGTCGTGGTCGACGCGTGGTTCGGCTTCGAGCCGCGCGAGATCCTGGAGGCGCACCTGGCCCGGGCGAGGATCGGGGCGACGGTGGAACTGTGGTGCCACGCACCCGCCGAGGTGATCGTCGAACGCTACAGCGCCCGGCTCGGCTCGCGGCATCCCGGCCATCCCGGCGCGGAATACATTCCGGAGATCGCTCCGCTCGCGGCCCGCGCGGCGCCGCTGGGCCGTGGCGCCGCGATCGCCGTCGACACGACCTCGCCGGTGAACGGGCCGGAGCTCGCACGGCGCGTGATGGAGGCCTTCAAGGGCTGAGCGTCAGTCGCGCGGCAGCATGCCGAGGTCGCGGACGGCGACGAGCACCTGCGCGGGATAGAAGGGCTTGGTCAGCAGGATGCTGCCTTCCAGCTGCCGGTTGCGGGAATCCGCATAGCCCGTGGCATAGATGATCGGCAGGGCGGGCCGCAGTTCACGGGCCCTGTCGGCGATATCCCAGCCGGTCAGCGGGCCCGGTAGCCTGATATCGGTGAAAAGCAGGTCTGGCGCACGTGAGGCGAGCGCCGCGACGGCCTCGCCGCCGTCTCCCGCCTGCACCACCTCGAAGCCGGCATCCTCGAGTTCGAGCGCGACGACCTCCCGGATCAACGGCTCGTCCTCGACGAGGAGAACGAGCTTTCCGCCTGCGCCCGTGGTCATCCGGCGGCCTCCGCGGATGCTGCCGCCACGAGCGGAAAGGTGAGCCGCACCAGCGTGCCGCGCCCGGGCTCGCTCTCGATCGCCAGTTCGCCCTGCGATTGCTGGACGAAGCCCAGAACCTGGCTGAGCCCCAGGCCCGAGCCGCGGCCCACGGGCTTCGTCGTGTAGAACGGCTCGACAGCCCTCCTGCGGACTTCCTCCCGCATGCCCTCGCCCTCGTCCTGAACTTCTATCGTCGCCGTATCGCCCGGCAGCACCTTAGTCCGTATCACGACTCGCCCACCCTCGGGCATGGCGTCGCGCGCATTGACGGCAAGGTTGATGATGGCGCTCTCCAGCTGATTGCGGTCCAGCAGCGCCAGGACGGGCGACGAGTCCGCCTCAATCTCGATCTCGACCAGGCCGCCCGCCGCGCCGCTGACGAGCGGCTGCAATTGCCGGGCGACCTCCGTCAGGTCGAGCACTTCCGGCTTCAACTCCTGCCGACGCGCAAAGGACAGAAGCTGCGAGGTGAGCTGTGCGGCCCGGCGCGCGCCCTCCCCCGCATTGGCGATCGCGACCCGCGCACCGGCCTGTTCCTCGCCGAGGCCGCGCTCGGCGCGGGCCAGGTTCATGGTGACGGCGGTCAGGAGATTGTTGAAGTCGTGCGCGATGCCGGCGGCGAGTTGGCCGACGGCCTCCATCTTCTGCGCTTGCCGCAGCATGTCATGGGCGCGCTCACGCTCCTCCATCGCCGCCTGCATCGCCTGCAGCGCGGCATCTCGCTCGGCCACCATGGCGCTGAGGTCGCTGTTCATCGCTCGAAGCTGCTTCGGCGAAGGCAGCGCGAGGGCTGTCGGCAGCAGCGGCCAGAGTGCGGCGGCGGTGGCGACGGATGCAGCCGCGGTGGCGGCCTTGATGAGCGCCTCGGCCCCGTAGTCGGGACGCCAGAGCGTCCAGATGGAAAAGAAATGCGTCGTGCCGCAGGCCGTGATGAACAGAGCGAAACACCAGAACACCCAGCCGAAACCCACGTCCGGGCGGCGGAAGGCGAGCACGGCGAGCACCACGGGGATGGAGAAATAGGCCGTGCCGATCAGCGCGTCCGACACGACGTGCGTCCAGATCAATTCGGGACGCCAGGTGAGGCAGTAGCCGTGCGGGGACAGCGTGTCTGAAGACAAAAGTCGCCCGATGAAGTCGAGCATCGGGGGAACCTCCCGGGGACAACAGTTGGGAACGCACGGCAGCGCCGAAGGTTCCGCCGGTCTCGGCCGCAGGCGGCTGTGAGCGCCCGCTTTGCCGATTGACAGGGCAACGCCCCTGCCCCTAAAAGGCCGCACCCGGAAAGGGGCTGTAGCTCAGTTGGGAGAGCGCTGCAATCGCACTGCAGAGGTCAGGGGTTCGAATCCCCTCAGCTCCACCAGGGTTTGCTGTGACAAAATAACTGATCCGTTTCAGACGCTTGGCGCAAGTCCGGAGAGACCTGCGTAGCCCACGCGTACGCCGTTCGGGTGCAGGGATTTCGGCGTCGTTCCTGCGCGTCGGCAAACTGCGACACGGTTCCCTTTTCGGCGCGCGGCACGGGTTTCGTTCCGGCCGGATTTCGTCGATCGCGAACTCTCGGGTGCGGGAGCAACGCGGGCGCACCCACGCAGTGCCCGCCGGGCTCGGGCCGGGCCCTGTTCCGCCATTTTCATGGAGTGTCGGAAGGCCGCCAAGGGATCGATCTTTTTTGTTTCAAAATGGGATTCACAGGCCGCAAAGCCTCTGGCAGAATCCTCCCATCGCCGCGTTGAAACCTGTCCCATGGTTGCCAGTCTCTGGCCGCCAAACGCGCCTTTTTGCGCCGGAGAACGCCGATGCTGAACCGCCGTGCCTTGTTTGGCCTGCCTCTCGCTGCCCTTCCGGCACCAGCCTTGGCTGCCACCCATGAAGCGAGAGAACCGCAAATCGACGAGGATCGCTGTCGTCGCCTGAACCCTGCCGTCGCTGCCGGATTGTCCGAGCGCTTTATTCAACTCGCGCAGAGCCGATTGGACGAGATGAGGGGAGGCGGCAGCTATCTCGACTGGCATGGTGTGGTGTCGGCGGCGTTCATCGCGGAAGGCCACGCGCGCCAGCTCTTCGAGATCGCTCGCATCCGCGCGCGCGACACTCTGAAATCCGAGCCGCAATCGTGACCGAGGATGAAATCCTCGCGGACTACGCCGCGCTTCGATCGCTCGTTACCAACGTGATCGGATTTCACGGGCTGGCCGATAACGACTACGCGAACGACAGCCTCGGTCAGCTCAAGGCCAACGCCCGCGTCTATGCCGACGGGCATGTTCTGGCGCGCCGCGTGTTCAGCCTCTCCCAACGTCTCGACGAGTGGGGAGAGTATCGCGACCTCGCCGCCGCGTTGCGTCCGCTTCGCCGGCTTTGCGCGGACATCATCGGAGCCAATGCGTGGGTGGACGATGAAGCGGCCCCCGCGGTGGAGCGCCTGATGTGCCACGCGCTAGCCTACGCCAAAGGCGTCGAGCTGGCCGTCCGGTTCATGCACGTCCATGACGATCTGACAGGGAAGGCGTAAGCCATGCTGCAACGACCCACGATGGATCGGCGCGCCATACTCGCGGGCGGGCTGGCCCTGATCGCCACGCCTGCGCTGCCCGCTCCCTATTACCCGTTGCCGGATGGGTTGACCGTCGAGTTTTTCCGGGAGGCCGCGAGAAAGCTCCGGGCCAATGTTCGCGCCTACGAGTTGGGCAAGCGCATCGTCCTGCAAGGCGCCGACCGGTCATCCTATCACCGTGATCTGAATTACGCCTTTGCGGGCATCTTCGACCGGATGGGTGATTGCCGCGAGCCGTTCGACCTTCTGGAATCCGAGCTGTACGCGGCCGAGCGCGCGCTCATGAAAAAATACGACTACAGGCCGTGAGGAACGCCATGCCCACGATAGATCGTCGTACCCTCATGACGACCAGTGTTGCCGCACTGGCCGCACCCGCAGCCCCGAGTGTTGCAGCGAGCGCGCCAACAGTCGCCACGGTTGTATTCCATCGGGCGAATGATGCGGTGATCCTTGCCGACCTCACGGCGATGGAGACGGCACTCGCTCAGGCGCGGGCGTGCCTCATTGAGGCCAACGCATTGAAAGACATGCCCCGCTACAAGATGCTGTTCGATATGTGGTGCCATCTTGAACATGTTCGCGACCTAGACAGGCTGAGGGTGGCTCCCGCCGTTGAAGAGCAGTGGGATGAAGCCCTGCCCATCATAGTCGATCCAAACCGGCCCGAAGCGGCGGGCACCTGACGAGGACGGTTACACCCCGATCGAGCCGAATGGGCTTCGATTAGCCGCTGCGCACATGGTGAACTGCAGCCTGATGGCCCCTCAGCCCCTCGAACACAACCTTGACCAGGTTGGGAAAGCGAAGGGTAGGCCGCCCCGCAAACGTGATGCCTGGACGACCAGGCCTCACGGGATCTGTCGTTTTGCTCCCGAGCAGCAGCAAGGCTTTGAACCGCTGGTTCTGGACCTCAGGCCGCCTTGCCCCCGCGCAGCACGATGTAGATGGCCGGGATCACCAAGACGGTGAGCAGCGTCGACGAGGCCAGCCCGAACAGGAGCGAGATGGCCAGCCCCTGGAAGATCGGGTCGGCGAGGATCACCGCCGCGCCGATCATCGCCGCGAGCGCCGTGAGCAGAATCGGCTTGAAGCGGATGGCGCCGGCCTCCAGCACGATGTCGCGCAGGCCACGGCCCTGGCGGTCGGCGTGGCGGATGAAGTCGACGAGCAGGATCGAGTTGCGGACGATGATGCCGGCCAGCGCGATGAAGCCGATCATCGAGGTCGCGGTGAAAGGCGCGTGGAACAGCCAGTGCCCGAGCATGATGCCGATGAAGGTGAGCGGGATGGGCGTGAGGATGACGAGCGGCAGCTTGAACGAGCCGAACTGCGCGACGACGAGGATGTAGATGCCGACGAGCGCGATCATGAAGGCGCCGCCCATGTCGCGGAAGGTCACCCAGGTCACCTCCCACTCGCCGTCCCAAAGCAGCACCGGCTTGCCCTCGTCGAGCGGCTGGCCGTGTAGCACGATCTCGGGTTTGGGAAGCGTGCCCCAGTTGATCCTGGCCAGCGCGTCGTCGACGGCGAGCATGCCGTAGACCGGCGCCTCGAAGGCCCCGGCGAGCTCCGCCGTCACCATCTCCGCCGCCCGGCCATTGTGCCGGAAGACGGGGAAGGAGGAGGGCTCCTGCCGGACGCTCACGACGTCGCCGAGCTCAACCACCGTGCGGTTGCCGGGCAAGGCGTTGGCGGGGACGGGCGTGGTCAGCGCCCTCTCGTCGAGCACGCGCGAGGCCTTGGAGAGCTCCAGCCGGATCGGGATGGGCTGGCGGCGGCCGCCGCGGTGGGAATAGCCGACCGTCGCCCCGCCCTCGAGCGTGCGCAACGTGTCGTAGACGTCGCGCTGCTCGACGCCGTGGAACTCGAGATTGTCCTGGTCGAGCGTGACGCGCAGGCGCGGGGCCGGCGTGCCGAAGCTGTCGTCGACATCGACGATGAAGGGCACGGTGGCGAAGGCCACGCGGACCTTGGTCGCTACGGCGCGCCGCGTCTCGGGGTCCGGCCCGTAGATCTCGGCCAGCAGCGTGGACAGCACGGGCGGGCCGGGCGGCGGCTCGACGACCTTGATGCTGGTGCCATTCGGAACCGGCAGGTCGGCGAGACGGTGGCGCATGTCGAGCGCGATGGCGTGGCTTGCCCGCTGGCGCTCGGCCTTCGGGGTCAGGTTCACCTGAACGTCGCCCTGCTCGGGCGAAGTGCGCAGCGCGTAGTGGCGTACGAGTCCGTTGAAGTTGAACGGGGCGGCGGAGCCGGCATAGGTCTGGAAGGAAACCACCTCGGGCACGGCCGAAAGTCGGCGGGCGATCTCCTGGAGGGTGCGGCTGGTGTCCTCGACGGAAGAGCCCTCGGGCAGGTCCACGACGACCTGCAGCTCCGGCTTGTTGTCGAAGGGCAGCAGCTTCACCGTCACGTCTTTCGTGGCGAAGAGCGCGAGCGAACCGACCGTGGCGACGCCGACGAGCAGGAGAAAGGTCCAGGCCCTTGCCCTGGAGGCGAGGATGGGCTTTGCGACGGCGAGGTAGAGCTGGCCGAGCCGGCCGACGTCACCGTGTCCGTGACCTTGTTCTGAACCGGCCTCTCCCGCAGCAAGGGCCCGTCCGGCGATCTTCAGCATCAGCCAGGGCGTCAGGATCACCGCGACAAAGAAGGAAAAGATCATCGCCGCCGAGGCGTTGGCCGGGATGGGGCTCATGTAGGGACCCATCATCCCGGACACGAACAGCATCGGCAGCAGCGCGGCGACCACCGTGAGTGTCGCGACGATGGTGGGATTGCCCACCTCGGCCACCGCGTCGATGGCGGCTTGCACCGGCGTGCGCCCGTCCCCCATGGCCCAGTGGCGGGAGATGTTCTCGATCACGACGATGGCGTCGTCGACGAGGATGCCGATGGAGAAGATGAGCGCGAAGAGGCTGACGCGGTTCAGCGTGTAGCCCATCAGCCGCGCAGCGAAGAGCGTGAGCAGGATCGTCGTGGGTATCACGACCGCAACCACCAGCGCCTCGCGCCAGCCTATCGAGACGGCGACCAGCAGCACGATGGAGACTGTCGCGAGGCCGAGGTGGAAGAGGAGCTCGTTCGCCTTTTCGTTGGCAGTCTCGCCGTAATTGCGCGTGACGGTCACGACCACGTCGTCGGGGACGACGCTGCCCTTCAGGTGACCGAGGCTTTCGGTGATCCGGTCGGCGATGACGACCGCGTTGGCCCCTGCGCGTTTCGCGAGAGCGATGGACACGGCCGGAGTGGACGCAAAGCCTCCCTCGGCCCCGGCATCGCGCACAAGGCTCGACACGCGGCTCTCGGCCGGTGAGGTCTCCAGCGTGATGCGAGCGACGTCGCGCACGTAGACGGGCCGTCCGTCCCTCGTCGTGAGAAGAAGGTTGCCGATCTCGTTCGCTCCCTGGAGGGTCTGGCCGGCCACCAGCGCCAGCTGCCGCCCGCCCTCGCGGACCTGCCCGGCCTCGAAGGAGCGGTTGGCGCCTTCCAGCTTGGCGGCGAGCTGCTGCAGCGTGACGCCGCTGCGGGCGAGCGCCTCGGGGTCCGGCTCGACACGAATCTGCTCGGGCTGCTCACCCACGATATAGGTGAGGCCGATATCGTCCAGTTTCGCGAGTTCAGTGCGCAGCTCTCGCGCAACCCTGGTCAGCCCGTTGGCGTCCCAGCGCGCGGCGGCACCGGGTTTGGGCGTGAGAGTGAGCACGACGATGGCGACATCGTCGATGCCGCGCCCGACGATCAGGGGTTCGGGTATGCCTGCGGGGATCCTGTCCAGATTGGCGCGGATTTTTTCGTGCACGCGGAGGATGGCGGAATCCGACGGCGTGCCGACGAGGAAACGGGCGGTCACCATGACGCTGTCGTCGCGGGTCTGCGAGTAGACGTGCTCGACCCCGTTGATGCCCTTGACGATGGTCTCCAGCGGCTCGGTGACGAGCTTCACCGCATCCTCGGCCTTGAGCCCGTCGGCACGCACCATGATGTCCACCATCGGCACCGAGATCTGCGGCTCCTCCTCGCGTGGCAGCGTGACCAGAGCCACGAGGCCAAGCGCAAACGAGGCGAGCAGGAAGAGCGGCGTCAGAGGCGAACGAATGAAGGATTTCGTCAGCGCGCCGGCGAGGCCGAGGCGCCGCGGCGCATGCGCCGGTGCGCTCATGGCGTCACCACGCGGTCGCCGGCGCGCAGGCCGGACAGGATCTCGACCTTGCCGCCGGCGGCGGGGCCGAGCACGACGGGAACGTCGAGGGTGCCGCCCTCCCCCGCCACCCGGACGTAGTCAACACCGCTGCGCGTCGTCACGGCGTCCTGCGGCACGATCAGCGCCTGCCGCTCCGCAACGGTGATCCACACCGGCACGCGCTCACCGACGAAGAAGTCGCCGAGCCCGTCGACTTCGGCGTCGGCAATGACTCGGCCAGCTTCCAGCTCGGGATAGACCTTGACGATGCGGCCCTCGCGGCGCGGGCCGCCCTCGGCGCCTGCCGCCTGGCCGCGCCCGCCGATGCTCACGGGGTCGCCCACCTTCACATGGCCGGCATGGCGTTCGGGAAGGGCGAGGCGCAGATAGTACCCGCTCGCGGCGATGCGGGCGATGGTCTCTCCCGGCATGACGACGGAGCCGGTGACGGCGGGTGTCGTGAGGACCCGTCCGTCCTTCGGCGCGAGCACTTGTCCTTCCGCCGTCTGCTGAACGATGACGGCGCGCTCGGCCCGGGCAGCCTCGAGCTGGTTGGTGTAAACGTTCACGGCGGTGCGCAGCTGGTCGAGACGGCTTTGCGTTTCCGCTCCGCGGCTCATGAGCGACTGGGACCGCTCCAGGTCGGACTGTGCGTTGGCGAGTTGCGCCTGCAGCGCCTTGATGCGCGCGTCGGTCGCCTGCAGCTGCAAGGCGAGCTTCTCGTCCCCTACGACCGCGATGATTTCGCCGGCCTTCACCGCCGTCCCCTCTTCGACGGCTCGCGAAAGCAGCGTGCCGCCGATCCTGGCACGCGCCGGAACCGTATCGCGGCTCTGGACCTGGCCGAACACGGCCTTGCGGTCGGGCACGGTTGCGGCCTGGAGAACTATTTCGGCAGCCGCGGCACCGGGCAGGGCATTCAGCAAGGCGAGCAGTAGCGCTGCGGGAGCGAGAGCCTTCCGCATGATGACGAATCCTGTTTGATCGCGAGACGCCCGCCGGGGGAAAGCGGCGTGCCGGGCTGTGCCGGCTCAGGTTGACATGTATTCGAAGATCCGCAATTATTTAAGCCATGATCACTGATGCCGACGCCCTTTCTGCCGCCGCCGACGAAGCAAGCGAGTTCCTGAAATCGCTGGCAAGTCCTGTTCGCTTGCGCATCCTCTGCTCCATCATCGGCAAAGAGGCGTCCGTCGGAGAACTCGCCGAGCAACTCGGCGTGCGCCAGAGCGTGGCGTCTCAGCATCTCGCCCTGCTTCGCAAGGACGGCCTCGTGAAGACCCGTCGCGAGGGCCAGACCATCTGGTATGGCCTCGCGGACGAGCGCGTGGTCCGTGTCATGGACGTGCTTCAAAAGACCTTCTGTCCGGCGGAGGAGCCGGGAGCCCAGGTCCGCAAGGCGCGGGCCCGGGCCTGACGATCGGTCGTCGCTCGGCTCAGCGAAACGCTTCGCCCACCCTGCAGCCCATGCCCTTGAAGATCATCGCCGCCGGGCAGAACCCGGTGAAGGCGGACTGGATCATGTTCAGCCCGACGAAGACGGTGAGCAGCAGGAACCAGGGTGACACAAAGTAGGCGAGAGCGGCCGACAGCAGAACCATGAGGCCGGCAAAAACTAAAACGGCACGATCGACGGTCATTTGAGACTCCTGAAGGTCGGAAGGCGGCCTCAGGCCACCTCCTCGTGGATTTCCTTGAGTTTGGATATTCCCAGCAAGTCGAGCGCGAGCTTCTCGTAGAAGGTCTCGCTCTTGCCCTGCCGGATCTTGCGGAGGAAGTATTTCTCAAAACCGATCTTGGCCGCGTGCACCCACTTTCCGGATGCTGACCAGTTGACGTTGCGTGGCGGGATTTGCGGCTGGGCGACGAAGGCGATGCCGCTGTCGCCGAAGTCGGCAAGACAGACCGCGTTCCAGGTGCCCATCGCCTTCGGCTCCTCGCCGCGCAGCAGCGCGCCAATGTTCTGCGCGGTAGCCGTGACCATGGACTCGATCATGAAGCCGGTCTTGGGCACGCCGACCGGCAGCGGCGTCTTGCCCTGCGGCGCGATGGCCACGCAGACGCCCACCGAGAAGATATTCGGGAATGTCGGATTGCGCTGGTGCTTGTCAGCCAGAATGAAGCCGCGCGGATTGGTGAGCCCCTCGATTCCGCGCACCGCCTCCACGCCCCGGAAAGCCGGGAGCAGCATCGAGAAAGCGAAAGGCAGTGTGTGCTTCGTCTTGAGCGATCCGTCGTCGTTCACTTCCTCGACGTGCATCAAGCCGGCCTCGACCTTCGCGACCTTGGCGTTGGTGATCCATTTGATGTGCTTCTCGCGCAGCGCGCTTTCGAGCAGGGACTTGGTGTCGCCGACACCGTCGAGGCCGAGATGGCCGATATAGGGCTCCGGCGTCACGAAGGTCATCGGCACGCGGTCGCGCACTTTCTTGCGCCGCAACGCAGTCTCCAGGATGAAAGCGAATTCGTAGGCAGGGCCAAAGCAGGACGCGCCCTGCGCCGCGCCGATGACGGCATGGCCGCCGGTCTTCACGAGCCCCTCGAATGCCGCGCGGGTCTGCATGGCGTGGTCGACGTGACAGACGGACTGGGTGTAGGCCTGCGGGCCAAACCCCTCGATCTCGTCGAAGGCGAGTTCAGGCCCGGTGGCGATGACGAGATAGTCGTAATCCAGCATCGTGCCGTCGTTCAGCTCGATCTGGTTCGCTTTCGGGTGAAGACGCCTCGCCCCTTCGGGCCGGAATCCGATGCCCTTTCGCTGCATGACGGGAGCAAGATCGACCTCGATCTCCTCCTTCTCGCGCCAGCCTACGGCGACCCACGGGTTGGAAGGAACGAAGCTGTAGGTGGAGCCCTTGTTGACGACCGTGATCTGGTCGCCGGGCCGCATGGCCTGCTTCATCTCGTAGGCCGTTATGGTGCCACCGAGGCCGGCGCCGAGGACGACGATGTGTGCCATGGGAAATCCTCCGTGGGATGTCGCCGTCAGTGCTCTTCGGGCTCGGCCGGCCTTCTGTTATCATATATTCGTATAATCGATAATATCAAGCGCAATCGGCATCCGCCGATGGTCGCACGTCAGATCGTACCGGCCGGAGGCTCGGCTGCGGAAAACTGGTCGAAGGCCTCGATCGCGTGGCTGGCGTACATGACCGTAGGCCCCGCGCCCATGTAGATCGCCATGCCGAGCGTCTCCAGCACCTCCTCGCGGGTTGCGCCCCGCAGGACGGCAGCTTTGGCGTGGAACGCGATGCAGTCGTCGCAGCGGATCGCTACGCTGATGGCAAGCGCGATCAGTTCCTTCGTCTTCGGGTCGAGCGCACCAGCCGTTAGCGCACCTTGCGCCATGCCTGAAAAGGCACGCATCACATCTGCCGCTCCGCCGCGGAGCTGCTTGAGCGGGTGCTGAAGACCCGCTGCGAGATCCTTCCAGTCCAGATGCATCACCGGCTCCTCGCGCTTTCCGCACTCTTTACCGCTGACAGGTGGACAGACCGGCGACCATGTAGAGCTTGCAGCTGCCCGCAAGGGCGCTGAGGACCAGCGGCAGGCCGAGCCAGCCCATCCAGTTCCAGCTGGTGTCCGGCGCCCAGTAGGGCAGCGCCCAGGCGATCAGCGCGAGGCCGAGATAGAAGCGCAACAGGCGGTCAAGGCCGCCGAGGTTCCTGGTCATAAGGCGTCTCCTGTCAGTTCGGGATGAAATGCTCGCGCGCGACGGAGACCTCGCCGCTCTCCATGTCAGTCCCGCGGAAGCCGATCTCTATGGAGCCGGACGGCAAGGCGTCCTTCGGCACAGTGACCGACACGCGCACCTGCCGCGTCTGGTCGGGGCCGACGACGACCTGCAGGGTTCCGCCGGCAGCCGCGTCCACTCCAGGCGCCTTGATGACCGCGCCGGGGGGCGCATTCTCGAGTGTCAGCGCAATCGCCCTGTCGACTGGGCGCTTGTTCAGGAAGCGCATCGTGAAGTCGTTGCGCACGGCGCCATCGGAGAGCCGCGTGAACAGCGGGTTGCGTTCGTGCAGCACGGCGACGCTCATCGTGCCGCGCGTGGCGAGAGACCACACCATCACCGCACCGACGATGGCGATGACGGCGGCGTAGAGGATCGTGCGTGGCCGGACGATGCGGTAGACGGGCGCCTCCCCCGCCGCGCGGCGGGCGATGTTGATGTCCGTGTCATACGCGATGAGCCGGTCGGGCCGGCCGATCTGGCGCATGACGGTGTCACAGGCGTCGATGCACAGGCCGCACTGCACACAGCCAAGCTGAATGCCGTTGCGGATATCGACGCCGGTCGGGCACACCGCCACACACTGGTTGCAGTCGACGCAGTCGCCCGCCGGCAGCCCGGCCTCGCGGGCGTGCTCGGCCTTCTTCACCGACATGCGGGGCTCGCCCCGGTCGCGCCGGTATGTGACGTTGAGCGCCCACTCGTCTGTCAGCGCCGCCTGGATGCGCGGCCAGGGGCACATGTAGATGCACACCTGCTCGCGCATGTGGCCGGCGAGGGCGTAGGTTGTGAAGGTGAGGATGGCGATCCAGAGATAGGCGATCCACGGAGCCTGCAGCGTGGCGAGATCGCCCACGAGCGTCGGCGCGTCGGCGAAATAGAGGACCCAGGCGCCGCCCGTCCACCACGCGATGATCAGCCAGATCGAGTGCTTGAGGATGCGCTGCGAGACGAGGTCGACGGTCCAGGCGCCCTTGTCCTTGAGCATGCGCTCGCGCCGGTCACCCTCGACCCAGCGCTCGACCGCGTAGAAAAGGTCCGTCCAGACGGTCTGCGGGCAGAGATAGCCGCACCAGATGCGCCCGGCGACCGCGTTCATCAGGAACAGCGCCATGGCGGCGATGATGAGCAGGCCGGTGAAGTAGTAGACCTCCTGCGGCCAGAGCTCGATCCAGAAGAAGTAGAAGCGCCGGTGCGGCAGGTCGACCAGCACCGCCTGGTCCGGCAGGTTGGGGCCGCGGTTCCAGCGCACGAAGGGCAGCAGGTAGTAGACCGCGAGCGTCGCGACCAGCAGGCCCCACTTGATGCGCCGGAACGTGCCGTGCACCGCCTGCGGGTAGACCTTCTTGCGGGGCGCGTAGAGCGGGCCCTCGATGATCGTGTCGCCGTCGGCCATGACGCGTTGTCCTTCGTGGGGATATCGGGGACTGGAGGTTGGACGGACCGGCGCTCGGTCAGGCCGGTCGCGTCCCGCCGATGATGCTGCGGGCCACGACAAATCCGAGCGGGATGGCGACCACGAACCCGGCGATCCCAGCGATCGGGACGAGCCGCATCCCCTGCTCGGCAAGGCTGGGCACGCTGACGACGGCGAGGATGAAGCTGCCGGCGAGCGTGGTGCCGGTCAGTGCCCACATGAGGACGGCAAGGCGAAGCATGGCGGTCTCCTCGAGAGATCCGCCGGACGGGGGCTCCGGCTGAAACGGGCCCGTATAGGTCCGTATTGAAACTTAGATACGCCGTCGAGCTTTAGCATGCTATAAGGTAGATCACGTATCCAACTTTAGCAGGAGAGGGTTCGATGCGGCTCACGGCCTTCACCAACTACGCCCTGCGCACGCTGATGTTCGCGGCCCTTCGGGGCGATGCATTGAGCCAGGTGGACGAGGTCGCGCGCGCCCACGTCATCCCTCGCACGCACATCGTCAAATGCGTCCACCAGCTTGGGCGTTGGGGCTATCTGGAGAACGTCCGCGGACGCGGCGGCGGATTTCGCCTGGCGAGGCCGGCGGCCGCCATCACGGTTGGCGAGGTGGTGCGCCTGACCGAGGACGGGCTCTCCCTCGTTGAGTGCTTCGACCCGGCGACGAACACCTGCCCCCTGTGCGGCGCCTGCGACCTTTCGCGGGGCATGCAGCGGGCACTCGCGGCCTTTCTGGCGGTACTCGACGGGATGACGGTCGCAGACATCGCGCGTGACCGGGAACCCATTCTGCACCGCCTAGGCCTCGACGAGGCTGCGCGTCCGCTGCAGCGGACGCAGGCGGCCTGACGATCACGTACCGCGCTTCGCCGCGCAGGCGTTGTGCCCGAGAAGCGCAAAGGCACCACGAGACGACAGCCGCGCGACCCAGGACGCAAGAAGCCCGGCATCCGCGGGCTAGCCGGGAACGTGCACTCCGCGGAGGGGTTGATGACCGACGCTGGGCCGATGGTCCAGCAAATCCGCGCGAGCAAGGACACACCGCCATGACAAGCAAATTGGACCCCGGCTCGCGGCCGGAGGAGAAGCGCGGCCACGGAGACGAGCTTCACCAGCTGGCGTCGGATCCCGAGCAGCGTCTGACGACGAACCACGGCGTGCCGATCAGCGACAACCAGAACTCGTTGAAGGCCGGGCGGCGCGGGCCGTCCCTCCTCGAGGATTTCGTCCTCCGCGAGAAGATCCAGCATTTCGATCACGAACGAATCCCTGAGCGGATCGTGCATGCCCGCGGCTCGGCCGCGCACGGCTATTTTGAACTGACGGAGTCCCTCTCCGACGTCACCCGCGCCCGGGTGCTGACCGAGGTCGGGGAGAAGACCGAAGTCTTCGTCCGCTTCTCCACGGTCGCCGGCGGCGCCGGCTCCGTCGATACGCCCCGCGACGTCCGCGGCTTCGCCGTGAAGTTTTACACGAAGGAAGGAAACTGGGATCTCGTCGGCAACAACATCCCGGTCTTCTTCATCCAGGATGCGATCAAGTTTCCCGACCTGATCCATTCTGTGAAGATGGAATCCGACCGCGGCTATCCGCAGGCGGCGAGCGCGCACGACACGTTCTGGGACTTCATCGGGCTGATGCCCGAGGCCACCCACATGGTGATGTGGGCGATGTCCGACCGCGCCATTCCGCGCTCCCTGCGCATGATGGAAGGCTTTGGCGTCAACACGTTCCGGCTCCTGAACGAGCAGGACGAGGCGGTCTTCGTCAAGTTTCACTGGCGGCCCAAGCTCGGCCTGCAGTCCACCTGCTGGGACGAAGCGGTAAAGATCGCCGGCGCCGATCCGGACTATCATCGCCGCGACCTGTACGAATCCATCGCCAATGGCGATTTTCCCGAATGGGAGTTCGGCGTCCAGCTCCTGACGCAGGCCGAGGCCGACGAACTTCCCTTCGACATCCTCGATGCCACGAAGGTGATTCCGGAGGAACTGGCGCCCATCCGGATTGTCGGACGCATGGTGCTGAACCGAAATCCCGACAACTTCTTCGCCGAGACCGAGCAGGTCGCTTTCCTGCCCACGAACATGCCGCCGGGCATCGACGTCTCGGAGGACCCGCTGCTGCAGGGTCGGTTATTCTCCTACCAGGACACCCAGCTTTCGCGCCTGGGCACCGTCAACTTCCACCAGTTGCCGATCAATCGTGCCAAGGGATGCCCCTTCCAGAATCTGCAGCGCGACGGACACATGCAGACCCAGGTGTTCACCGGCCGCGCCAACTACGAACCCAACTCGCTGGCCGATGCTGGCGAGCAGGGCGGTCCACGCGCCGACAGCCGTGGTGGCTTCCGCTCGGCGCCGGTGACGATGGAAGGCGAAAAGGTGCGCCTGCGTTCAGAGACCTTCGCCGATCACTACAGCCATGCCCGGCTGTTCTATCGCTCGCAATCGGCGGTGGAGCAGGCCCATCTGGCGAGCGCCCTGGTCTTCGAGCTCTCGAAGGTGTCGCTCGACCATGTCGTGACGCGGATGCTGGCCAATCTGCGCAACGTCGACGAGACGCTCGCCGAGCGCGTGGCTGCCGGCCTGAACGTGGATCTGCCTGCTGCATCGAAAGCAGCCGTCGAGCCGACCGACATGGAGCCCTCACCGGGCCTGCGGCTCATCAACAAGTACCCGCCGAGCCTGAAAGGCCGGAAGGTGGGTATCCTGGTCTCGGACGGCGCCGACGGAGCAATCGTGGCGCAAGTCCGGAGGGCCGCCGAGGAGGAGGGGGCGACGGTCATGATCGTCGCTCCGAAGGTGGGCGGGGTCGCGCTTGCCGACGGCAAGCACCTCAAGGCGGACGGGCAGCTCGCAGGCACGCCGTCCGTCCTGTTCGATGCCGTGGCGCTGGTGCTCTCCGACGCCGGATGTGCGGAGCTGCTGAAGGAGGGCTCTGCGACAGACTTCGCCAAGAACGCCTTCGGGCACTTGAAGGCCATCGGGTACACCAAAGAGGCGCAGCCGCTGCTGGACAAGTCCGGCGTGGTGCTGGACGCGAGCGTCGTCGAACTCTCCAGGGGCGCGGCAGCGTTCATCACGCCCGCAAAGTCGCGGCAATGGGACCGCGAGCCCGAAGTACGCATGCTCGCCTGACTTCGGCGCCCGGCCAAGCGCCGGGCGTTCCCACGGCGGCCATGCGCAAGACGGCGCGCCGATTTCGCGATGGGTCAGCTCTCACTGTGCGGAGCCGAGCCTCCCAGGCCCGGCTCGCATCACCGTGGGGTGGCTGACAAAGCAGCTCCGCCCTGCGCCGGAAACGGACGTTGGGGTGTCGGCTGAGACCGGACCATCAACTCGAGCACCTTAAGGTTGCATCGCTCGTCGGCAACTACCTTGGTCTTGCTACGACGTTCGAGGTCACGCTGCACTGCGGGATCACACCGGGCCGGCGAGCGATCCTTGCCGTTGGCGACCTGGCGTTCACCCGCCCAATTTGGAAAGGCAGAACGCAGCCAGAAAGCCTGCGACGGTGATCAGCCCGGCATAGTCGTGGGCGGTCTCGAAAGCCTCGGGGATCATCGTGTCGGCGAGCATGGCGAGGATAGCGCCGGCGGCGACTGCGGTCGTGGCGGCGATGATCTCAGGGCTGGCTCCCCCGAGCGCTATGTTCCCGATCAGCGCGGCGCCTCCCGAGATCAGCGCGATCCCTCCCCAAACCCCGAAGACGTAACTGAAGCCTCTGCCCGCCTTGCGCATTCCCGCCACGCTCGACAATCCCTCCGGTACGTTCGAGAGGAAGACGGCGGCCACGGTGACGAGGCTGACGCCCTTGCCGGAGAGGAGGCTCACCCCGATGACGATGGACTCCGGAATGCCGTCGAGCAGCGCGCCCACGGCAATGGCCAACCCCGAGGTGTCCGAGCCGTCCTGGCTCTGATCGGGATTGGAACCGGAGCGCTTTCGGTGCTTTGCGCCTCGCCGCGAGATGTAGATGTTGGCGGCTGTGTAGACGGCCCCACCCGCCAGGAAGCCGGCCGCCGTCGAGTCGAATCCACCCTGGCGGAACGCCTCATCCATGAGGTCGAAGGCCACCGCCGAGATCAGCACGCCGGCGCCAACCGCCATGACCGCGGCGATCACACGTTGCGGCAGGTCGGAAACCCAGGCGACGGCCGCGCCGAGAACCAGGGCAGAACCACCCAGGAGACCCCACAAGCCAGCTTGCGCCCAGATCGGCATGCTCAGAACCTCGAGTTTCCCCTACGAAGCAGAACGGGCGCGCTGCCGTCCGGTTCGCGAGGACGGGCCTGCCGCGCAGTTACGTCGTCCGGGGTGCCGTTGGTTCGGGAGGGGGCGGCCGCCGGTCCAGCGTAAGCCTCGCGACCATCGGCAGGCTCAGACCCTGGACGACGACGCTGAAGACGACGACGGCATAAGTCGCCGAGAGGATCAGCGACTTGGCCTCACTCCCGGGGAGTGCCAGCGCCAGAGCGACCGAGATGCCGCCCCGTACGCCCGCCCAGGTGAGGAAGGGCACGTTGCGGATCGACATGCCCGCGCCGGACGGAACCACCAGCAAGGGGCAGAAGACAGCGACGAGGCGCGCGAGAACGACGATCGGAATCGCGGCCGCCGCGAAACCGAACGACAGCTCGCCCCGGCTGACCACCAGAACCTCAAGCCCGATCAGCAGGAAAAGGACCGAGTTCAGGATTTCGTCGATCAGCGACCAGAGACCGAACAAATAGGTCTGCGTCCGGTCGCTCATGGCATCGCGTGGTCCCCTCGTGCCGATGAAAAGCCCCGCCGCGGCCATGGCAAGCGGCCCACTCACCTCCAGCCTCTGGGCAACCGCGTAGGTGCCCGTCACGAGCGCGAGCGAGATGAGGACTTCCACGGGATAGTCGTCGATGAGCCGCATGCCCCAGTAGGCCACGTAGCCTGTCGCGAGTCCCAGCAGGAGCCCGCCGCCCGCTTCCTTCACCAAAAGGAGGCCGGACGAAAGCAGTCCTCCGTCGGCGTCCTGGCCCGCGGCATAGGCCGTGAGCGCCGTCACGAGCACGATGCCGACGCCGTCATTGAACAGGGCCTCTCCCTGCAACTCGACTTCAAGCTCCGGCGGCAGCGAGACGGTCCGCAGCATGCTCATCACCGCGACAGGATCGGTGGGGCTGATGAGAGCTCCGAAGACCAGCGCCCAGCCGAGCGTCAGCGGCCAGCCTGCCAGCCTGGCCAGCCACCAGGCGGCGAACCCGATGATCGCGGTCGAGATCAGCGTGCCGATGACGGCGAGAAACGCGACCTGCCAGCCGCGACTCCGCAGCTTTCCGAAGTCAACGTGCAGCGCACCCGCGAAGACCAGAAAGGCGAGCATGCCGTCCATCACGAGGTGGCTGAAATCGATGCGATCAAGCGGTGAGGTCAGCGCTTCGAACAGATGCCGGTCCGGCACGGCCCGGTCCACGGCAATCAGGACACCGGAGGACGCGACGCTCATGACGAGCAAACCGACCGCATGCGGGAACGGCAGGAACTTGTGGTTCAGCCAGCCGAACACGGCTGAGAGCCCGAGCAGCAGGGCCGCGATATCGAGAAAGGAAAACACGCGGACGGTCTCATGTGAGAATGGTGTGGATTGGCCAACGTCGCCGCAGCAAGCGGGTTTGCTCGTTCGGGGCGTGTGATGTCGCCCTCCGGATGACTCAGCCCCACCCCATGCGCTCCCGGGGCCCGTCAGTCCGGCTGCCGGCACGACCGCCGTCGCGTCCCTCACCAAGAGCTTCGGCTGCCCGCTGGACCCGCCGGTTGAGGTCGGCGAGGTCGGCTGCCACCAGCGCTCCCTGGCGCGCGGTGTCGCTGATGCGGGCAAGCTGGCGCGACAGGGCATCGGACCACGGGGGGGAGGGCCGCGCTCCCGCCAGCTGCCCGATCACGTCGGCCATGCGGATCAGGATCGCGGTGTTCGCCTGCCCAGCCTGCCGCAAAGCGTCGAAAGCGGCAGCAACGAGTCCGGCCGGATCGGACCGGTCGAGAAGGACACGGACCGCACCGTCCTTGTCGCTGAGGACGGCAGCGGGCTCGCCTCTGGACATCGCTACCTCCAGCGCCCCGGCCAGCCGGTCGATCGTGGCGATGGCCGTGAACGGGTCGTTGATCCCCGGCGACAGGGCGCGCAGACCGATCTCGACGAGCTGGCGCAAGCCGAACTCGATGTCCTGGGCCGGACTTCGATCGGGGCCGACGACGAAGGCGGAGCGCACCTCCTCGACCTGGTCGTCCGCAAGGGTCCCGCCGCGCACCAGCAAATGCGGGCCATGGCACAGAACGAAGTGGCCGGCCCTGACGCGCACCTCGAAGACGACACCGGCCTTGCACGCGGCCTCCAGCAACGCCTGATGATCGACCACCTGGACGACCCCGCTCCGTCCGATGGCGATCTCCTGCGTCACGGGTGCAAGGTGTTCGGGGCGGGAAGCGTCGGCCGGGTTGTCCGCCTCCGGCAGGATCGTCCGCACGGAGCGCTGCAGTTCGCCGGCGACGAGGTCGATGATGTTGTCCGCCACGAGCGACCGGGCGACCTTGTGGACATAGAACAGAAGCGCGAACAGGCAGAGCACGGTGAGAAGGCTGGCTCCGGTCACCGCCGTGTGGGGCACGCTGCTTGCTCCGGCGACGTCGCTGATGCTCCGCAACACGACCACGATGTAGAGGATCGTGCCGATGAAGAGGCCCAGCACAGCCTGGATCTGCCGGTCGGCCATGAAGGTGGGGATCAGGCGCGGTCCGAGTTGATTGGCGGCCAGCGACAGGATGACGAAAGTGACCGACACGACGAGGGACGTCATCGTCATGAGCCCGGACAGGAGGCTCGACAAAAGGTCGCGCGCCGTCCCGGGATCACCGCTGAAGAGCCACCAGGGCGCGTGGCCGCTTTCAAGGACCAGTCCCGACAGCGCACCGCCGTGGACGAGGGCCAGATAGGCCAGCGCAAGCCCACCAAGGCTGAGGGCGAGGGGCATCGGCCAGAGCTGCCCGCGCAGGAGCACCAGAAGATTGCGCAGCCGCACGGCCGTGGAAGCGATGCCTTGGCCCCCGCCGGTTCTCAAGGCGCGTGAAGTCGAAGCGATGGCGGCCTCCGTCGGGCGCATCCGGCGGAATCACCGGTCCCGGGGCAACCGCGACGCACAAGGTTAGTTCCACGTAATCGGCCCTGTGGCCGCCAGTGAAGGCCAGTCCCGGACGTCTTCAGCTGGTGGGGACGCAATGCGCCTCGCCACAGCTCTCGGGCTTGTTCAATCGTCCTTCTTCCCGGGGCTGTCTGCCGCTCCCTGTGCGGAATGAAGCATCGCGGAGGCGATGCCATGATAGACCCCGTGGGGGACCACCAGCTTCGACATCAGGTCCGCGATCAGCGCCGTCAGCATCAGGGGGATGATGAGCGCGTGGTTCTGCGTCATCTCCGAGACGATGACGAAGCCGGTGATCGGAGCCTGCACCACGCCAGTGAGAAACGCCGTCATCCCGAGCACGCCCATGACCGGCAGGGGCACGCCGGACAGCAACCCGGACAGCGCAGAACCGATACCCGCGCCGATCGAGAGTGACGGCGAGAAGATGCCGCCAGGGATGCCGCTTGCAGCAGAAGCGAGGGTGGCCACGTACTTCAGGACCGCAAAAGAGGGCGGAGTCGGTTCGCCGTGCAGGATGGCGGTCGCCGGCTCGTAACCGGTTCCGAAAGTCGCTCCTCCGGACAGCCAGCCACAGACCGCGACGATGATACCGAGCGCACCGCCCCACACGAGGCGGCCTCTGGCGGACCCGATGCGCCCTGGAGTGGGAAGACCTGCCGCTGCCGCGGTCATCACACGGTTGAACGCACCGCCCGTGACACCGCCGACAACTCCCATCAGCGGCACAGCGATCCAGCCTGCACCGAAGGGCAGCACCTGCCCGGTCTGGCCGAAATAGGCATAGTCTCCGAGCAGCGCGAAGGAGGTGAGACCGCCCGCGATCACAGTGCCGATCACGAGACCGCTTGTCCTCACCTCGAAGGACCGGCTGAGTTCCTCGATGCCGAACACTATACCCGCGAGCGGCGTGTTAAAGGCAGCAGCCACCCCCGCCGCTGCGCCCGCGAGCACGAAGCCTGGCTGTCGGTGGGGCGCGAGCCGCCCGGCCGCGAACATGATTGCCGCTCCGATTTGCACCGTCGGGCCCTCGCGTCCAATGGAGGCGCCGGTCAGCAGGCCCCAGATCAGAAGCACGACCTTGCCGGCCGCGACCCGCAGGGACACCAGGCGACGACGCAGTTCCTGGTCCGGCGTAGCACGCGCGACGATGACCTGCGGAATGCCACTCCCGCCCGCACCGGCGAACCATCGATCCGTGATCCAGGCCGATGAAACAAAGCCGAGGGGCGTCAGCGCCAGCGGAGCGAGCGGCCAATGCGCCGCGAAGGTGCGGAACAGATCTTGCGCGATATCCGAGAGGCGGGCCAGGACGACGGCTGCGGCGCCGACCAGCAGACCTCCCGCGATGAAAACGGCCTGACGGGACCAGTGCAGCTGCAGCGGTTTGACGATTTTTGTCCAGAGAGGTCGCATGTTGCCGTGATTGGCACAGCGACGACCACGCCTCAAGCAGAGGCTTGACTGACAGGTATTCCGGCTTCCGGCATGCTGCCGTCTCAGCAGGAGCGGCGACCGGACCGACCCGGCGGCAAATCGAGCGCGTGGTCTGTCGGTGCACGATCTGACTTGCATCGCAACTGACCGGCGCGGCTCGATCGAAAGAAGATTCGGCGGATCGATTCAGACAAGAGCAGCCGGGCGGTCTCACCGTTTGGCCATCCGTTCGGTGGCATGACCTTCCTGCTTCGGTATTGCGCTGCATGATCGAAGGCGCCTAGAACGGTTCATTCGTCAGGACCCGGTGAAACTCCGGGTGGCTCTTCCGGCCGCCGATCCGCCGGACCACGCAACGCTCTCGATCATCGACCGCCGGCTTCGCCGTGCGGCGGAGTGTCTTTGCGGAACCGTCCCCCATGCCCAAGCTGCCTCACACGTCCGCCGCGCGGGTGCGCCGCGAATGGTTCTCGAATGTGCGCCCCGACATGCTGTCCGGCATTGTGGTCGCGCTTGCCCTCATCCCGGAAGCGATCGGCTTTTCCGTCATCGCCGGCGTCGATCCCAAGGTCGGGCTCTACGCCTCGGTCGTGATCGCCACGGTGATCGCCTTCACGGGGGGCCGGCCCGCCATGATCTCCGCGGCCACGGCGGCCACTGCGGTGCTGATGGGCGGCCTCGTGCGCGACCACGGCATCCAGTACCTGTTCGCCGCGACGATCCTGATGGGCGTCTTCCAGATCGTCGCAGGCTTCCTGAAGCTTGGCCGTCTCATGCGCTTCGTCTCGCGCTCGGTGATGACGGGCTTTGTCAACGCGCTCGCGATCCTGATCTTCATGGCTCAGCTGCCGGAACTGACCGGCGTTCCGACGGCGACATACGGGCTGATTTTGCTCGGCCTGGCGATCATCTACCTCCTGCCGCGCCTCACGACGCTGGTGCCGTCGCCTCTTGTCGCCATCGTCGTCGTCACGGTCATCGCCTACGGATTCCGGCTGGACGTCCGTACGGTGGCCCAGTTGGGCGAGCTGCCCTCCACTCTTCCGTCCTTCGGGTGGCCTCAGGTGCCGCTGACGCTCGAGACGCTGCGCATCATCGCTCCGGTCGCACTCACGCTGGCGGCGGTAGGACTCCTGGAGTCGCTGCTGACGGCCCAGATCGTCGATGACATGACCGACAGCCGGAGCGACAAGAACCAGGAGTGCAAGGGTCAGGGAATTGCCAACATCGCCTCTGCCCTCTTGGGCGGCATGGGCGGCTGCGCCATGATCGGCCAATCCGTGATCAATGTCTCGTCCGGCGCGCGGGGGCGGCTGTCCACCCTCGTCGCCGGCGTCTTCCTTCTCGTCCTTCTCGTGCTGCTGCAGCCCCTTCTGGCCATCGTTCCCGTGGCGGCGCTCACGGCGGTGATGATCATGGTGTCCATCAACACCTTCTCCTGGCGCTCCATCCTGAAGCTGCGGGACAATCCGAGGGCCTCCTCGGTGGTGATGCTCGCGACGGTGGCGACCGTTGTTGCCACCCACGATCTCGCGAAAGGCGTTATCGTCGGCGTGCTGCTCTCCGGCGTCTTCTTCGCGGGGAAGGTGGCGCGTCTCTGCCGTATCACCAGCACGCTGTCCCCGGATGCCGCGACGCGGACCTACACGGTGGAAGGACAGGTGTTCTTCGCCTCAGCCGGCACCTTCTCCGACGCCATCGACGTTCTCGAACCGGTAGACCGGATCGTCATCGATGTCGGCGCTGCCCATTTCTGGGACATCTCCGCGGTGGGCGCGCTGGACCGTCTGGTGCTCAAGGCTCGCCGGCACGGCCACACGGTCGAGGTCATCGGGCTGAACGAGGCGAGCGCCACCATGGTCGAGCGCTTCGCCGTGCACCAAAAGGACCCTGACGCGATCTCGGCGTCTCCGCACTGACGGGCAACTCGGATATGGTTTCCCGCGGGGGCTCTCCGGACGGAGGCCAAGATGACGATCAAGGTCGGCGAGCGCTACCAGCACCTCATCGGACGAGGAGGGTGCACGTGCATCCCGCAGGACGCGGGCATGTTCCCGGACAGCGCGATCGCTGACCTGTCACGACGACGCTTTCTCGCGACCATCGCAACAGGTGCCGTCTCCGCTGCTGCTGTCACGTCGACAGCGTCTGCTGCGAGTGCGCCGGCGTCGGTTTCGGCGATCCTGCCGGCAGCGATCATCGCAAAGGTCCACGCCGCGATCGACGCGGATACGCCTCGCCTGCTCGACATCTTCAAGGACCTTCACCAGCATCCGGAACTCGCGTTCACTGAACTGCGAACTTCCGGGATTGTCGCCCGAGATCTGCACGACCTCGGCTTCGAGGTCACGGAGGGCATCGGCAAGACCGGCGTGGTCGGTGTCATGAGGAACGGCACGGGGCCGACCGCCTGGTTGCGCGCGGACATGGACTGCAACCAGGTGCGCGAGACCACCGGTCTGCCATGGGCCGCGACCCAGCCGCAACGGCTTGCCGACGGCACCGAGGTCGACGTGATGCATGCCTGCGGACACGATGCCCACGTCACCTGGATGCTCGGCAGTGCGCGGGCGCTGGCTGGACTCAAGGCCGACTGGGCCGGCACTCTCGTCGTCTATGCCCAGCCTGCGGAGGAAATCGGACTCGGGGCGCAGGCCATGGTCGAGGACGGCCTGTGGAGGCGCGGCTTCCCGAGGCCGGACTACGCATTCGGAGCACACACCGCACCCGGCCCGGTCGGCTTCGTCGCCAACTCGCCGGGCGTACGCATGGCCGGCACCGACCAGCTCGACATCACCTTCACCGGCCTCGGCGGCCATGGCTCCACCCCGGAGATGACCATTGATCCCGTGGTCATGGCCGCGCAGGCCGTCCTGAATTACCAGACCATCATCAGCCGCAGCATTGATCCCCAGTCCGCCGCCGTCCTGTCGGTGGGCGCGATCGAGGCGGGGACGAGCAACAACATCATCCCGGGATCCGCCACCCTGAAATTGAACCTGAGGTGGTTCTCGGCGGAGGTGCGGGACAAGATGATCAGGCGGATCGACGAGGTGGGTCGCGGCGTGGCCATCGGTGCCGGCGTCGAGGAAGCACACATGCCGACCCGCCACATGAAGGGCAATGCCGGCCCGCTGGTGAACGACGAGGCGCTTGTCGGCCGCGTGAACCCCTCGCTCGCAGCCCTGCTCGGCCCCGAAAAGGTGATCGACGATTTTCCGGCCGTGATGGGCTCCGAGGACTTTCAGGAGGCGTTCAGACCTCTCGGCGGTGTTCCGTATTCCTTCGCGCTGATCGGCGTGGCACCCGTCGAGATGTTCCTCAACGCACGCGCGGCAGGACGGCCATTTCCCTACTCCAACCACAACTCGGATTTCTTCGTAGACCTCGCGGCGATCCCGATCGGAGCGAAAGTCAACACCGTGGCAGTGCTCAGCGTTCTGGCGAAGTCCGTCTGAACGCGAGGAGACAAGGGCTGACACACCCCCGTGACCTGGCGAATGGCGGCAAAGGGTCAGGTGTTCGCCTTCGAGCGTCGGTCGGTCTCGCGTAAGGCGTCGCCGCGCTTACCAACGATGGACCACCCCATTTGCCGTGAGTGGTGCCGGGCGCGGACTGCGCGCCCGGCTTGGGCGCATGCGGCCATGAGAGTCGCGTGTCAGCCCTTGATGAAGGCGAGCAAGTCGGGATTGATCGTGTCGGCATGAGTGGTGAGCATGCCGTGCGGGAAGCCTTCATAGACCTTCAGCGAGCCATTCTTCAGCAGCTTCACCGACAGGAGCGCCGAGTCGGCGATGGGGACGATCTGGTCGTCGCTGCCGTGCACGACGAACGTGGGCACGGTGATGGACTTGAGATCCTCCGTGAAGTCGGTCTCGGAGAAGGCCTTGATGCCGTCGTAGTGAGCCTTTGCCCCTCCGATCATCCCCTGCCGCCACCAGTTCCCGATTACGGCCTGCAATGGCTTCGCGCCCGGCCGGTTGAAGCTGTAGAACGGCCCGGACGGGACATCCATGTAGAACTGCGCCCGGTTCGCAGCCAAGGCGGCCCGCAGCGTGTCGAAGGCCTCGATGGGCTGTCCTCCGGGATTGGAAGGCGACTTCAGCATCACCGGCGGTACCGCGCCCACGATGATCAGCTTGGCGACCCGGCCCTGCGGCTGGCCGTGGCGCGCGACATAGCGCGTCGCCTCGCCTCCCCCGGTGGAATGGCCGATGTGCACGGCGTTGCGAAGGTCGAGATGCTGGGCCACAGCCGAGGCGTCGGCGGCGTAGTGGTCCATGTCGTGCCCTTCGGACACCTGCGTCGACCGGCCGTGCCCCCGCCGGTCGTGTGCAACGACACGGAAGCCCTTGGAGAGGAAAAACAGCATCTGGTTGTCCCAGTCATCGGACGACAGCGGCCATCCGTGATGAAACATCACGGGCTGCGCATCTTTGGGTCCCCAGTCCTTGTAGAAGATCTCAACGCCGTCGGCGGTGGTGATGGTCGGCATGGTCACTCTCCCTTGCTGGTGCTTGGCTGCGGCTTGGGTTGCCATGGCCGGTCAAAGCGGCGCGCAAGCGCTGCTATGCCCGGCCTTGCAAGGAGGACCAGGCTGCCGGCCGCCGTCGCCGCCACGACCAGGTTCGCTCCCGCAAAGGTCCACGGTGCGATCAGCGCGACCGCACCGGTCTCGCCACGTTCCATCATGCGAAGTGGCGCGGTCCCGAGCGCAGTCGCCCCGAAAGTGAACGCCCAGTAAGACGGCGCGAAAGGCTGGCGGAGGATCCAGGGCAACAGCCGCACCAGCACCGCCGCCTGAAGCAGCGCATAGCCGAGAAGTCCGCGGGCGAAGCCATCCAAGGGCCCGGATGAGAGCGACACATAGGCGATCAGACCCACCGCAGGAGGCGCGAGCTGGATCCCCAAGGCCGGGCGGAGCGGAATAGCGAGCTCGGGCGCCGTGTAGAGGCGATGCAAAAGGACCGACTCGATCGCAAGCCAAGAGAAAAGCCCGGCTCCGAAGGCGAGCTGAGCCCAATCGGCGTGGCCCAGGCCGGCCAGCGCGGTCGCAGTGACGAAGGCGCCAGCGACCAGGGGCAGATACAAGATTGGTGTATTCGCCGCGGGATCACGACCTCCTTGCCACAGGAGTCCCGTACGCCAAAGGGCGAAGGCAGCCGTCAGAAAGAAACCGAGCGAAACCAGCACTACGGCGACTGGTCTCGTGGAATGAAGTGCCCCCAGTCCGACCAGCATGGTCGAAACGCCGAGGAGCCCGGCGAAGCAGCACTGGACGGGATGGCGCAGCTCCGCGATAGCGTCCTCACGGGCCTGGATCCACTTGAGGGCATAGAGCACGACGAGGGCCGCCCAGACGACGAAGGCAATCCACGTGAGAACGTCGCCGATCTCGGGTGGAAGACCCCAGACTTCATGAGCTGTCCGCCAAGCGGCTCCCAGTCCTGAAAGGCCGAGGACCACGCCGAAGTAGGAAACCGGAACGGTCTTGATCGACATGGCTCAGCGGGTCCGTTCTGGCACGCTGAAAGCCACAGCCTGGCTCGTGAGCACCCGGTGAGTGGGATCGGCCAATTCGACCAGGACGCGGTGTGGACCCGGCGGCAGCCCCACGACGATGATGGTCTGCCCCGTGGCATCGACGAAGTGCCACGGCGCATCGTCGACCGTGATGTGGACGTGTCCGATACGGGGAGAGACGTCCAGGGCGCCCGCCCCGAATACCGGGACGACCCTGATGTTCTCGGTGCGGTACTGGATGAACACCAGCCCTCGCGAGAGCGGCTCGGGGAGAGGGGCGTCCACGACGAGCCTTGGCGGTGGCTCGTTCTCGATCGCCACCAGCGGGCTCGGTCCGACGATGTCGCGCGCGCTTTGCGCGTCGGCCCCGGATGCCGTGAGGAGAGCGGCGGTCATCACGATTACGTCCTTCAGGCGCGAGTGCATGGCTGAAATCCCGGTGACAGAGCTGGCATCAGCACCGGCGCGGAGCAGGTCGAAGCAGATGCGCTAGGCGACCTTTCGCTGGAGGAAGTCCCGAATGAGCGGCACCATCTCGTCCGCCTTGTCCTCGAGCGCGAAATGGCCGGTGTCGATGAGGTGAAACTCGACGTCTGGCAGGTCGCGCTTGTAGGGATGAGCCCCGTCCGGCGGGAAGATCTTGTCGTTCTTGCCCCACACGATCAGCGTGGGCGGCCGGTGCTGGCGAAAATAGGTCTGCACCTTCGGATAGAGCGGCAGGTTCGTGCGGTAGTCGTAGAAGAGATCCATCTGGATGTCGGCATTGCCAGGCCGGTCGAGCAGGGCCTGGTCGTGCAGCCAGTTGTCCGGATCGATCCGGCTCACATCCGAGACGCCGTCGGTATACTGGAACCGGGTGATCTCCGGCGTGACCAGGACGAGGAGCGCCTTGCGGTGGGCCTCGGAGTGATCCGACCAATAGGCCTTGATCGGATCCCAGAACTCCCTCAGCCCCTCGTCATAGGCGTTGCCGTTCTGGACGATGAGGGCGGTGACGCGCTCCGGATTCTTCAGCGCCAGGCGCCAGCCGACGGGCGCCCCGTAATCCATGACATACATGGCATATCGCTCGACACCGACCTGGTGGAGAAGGCCCGCGACGAGCTCGCCGAAGCGATCGAATGTGTAGGGGAATGTGGCGCGGTCCGGCATGGCGCTCTGCCCGAAGCCGGGGTAGTCAGGCGCGATCACATGATACCGGTCCGCCAGTTGGGGTGTCAGGTTCCGGAACATGTGGGAGGATGTCGGGAAGCCGTGGAGCAGAAGCACCACCGGACCGTCGGTCGGGCCCGCTTCCCGGTAGAAGATGTCGATACCCTCGACCTTGGCGGTCCTGTAGTGCGTCGTGGGCCAAGGTGTATGCGCGTTGGTGCCGGCCGCGGCGGGGGCAGACACCGTCTTCGCCAGCGCCCCGGCGACGAGCGCCGATGAAAGCCCCAGGAGGATTTGACGCCGGGCCTGTTGCTGGCCGCAGGTGGGCTCGCGCATTGATCTCCTCCAGAGCAAGGGTTTTCACGTCCTGCAGGGTTGTCGGTCGATGCAAAGACATCAGATCTGCGCGGAGCCGCCGTCGACGAAGACCTCGGATCCGGTGACGAAGCGGCTCTCGCTGGAGGCCAGGAACACGGCGACGTCCGCCACCTCCTCGGCGGTCGCGAGCCGGCCAAGCGGCGTGGTCTTTGTGACGAAGCGGACCATCTCCTCATGCTCCTCGTCGGAGCCGGCGAGACCATGCCAGCCGGGCGTCGACGTCGCCCCGGGGGCCAACACGTTGATGCGAATTCCCCGTCCCGCGAGATCGAGAATCCAGTTCCGCGCCAGGCTGCGGATCGCCGCCTTGCTGGCGGCGTAAATGCTGAAGGCGGGTGTTCCCGTGCTCGCCGCCGTCGACCCTGTGAGGATGACGGAGCTCTGGGCAGCCAGGAGGGGAAGCGCCTTCTGGACGGTGAAGACGGTGCCCCGGACGTTTGTCGCGAAGGTGGTGTCGAAATGCTCCTCCGTGATCTCGCCGAGAGCGGCAAACTCGCCTCCGCCAGCGTTCGCGAAGAGCACGTCGATGTGCCCCGCTTCATCCCTCACGGTTGCGAAAAGCCGGTCGAGATCATCGAGCCGGGCGACGTCTCCGACGACACCCTTTGCTGCTGGCCCGACGCGTTCCACGGCGGCGGCCAGCTCGGTGGCACGGCGACCCATCATGTAGAGCCGCGCTCCTTCGGCCTCGAAGCGGAGCGAGGTCGCGAGCCCGATTCCGCTGTTCGCCCCCGTGATCACAGCGACCTTGCCCTCCAGTCGTCCCGGCATTGACATTCTCCTGCTCGAGCTCAGCGGGGCTTGCGTCAGACGCCCTGGAAGACCAACCGGGTGAAGTAAGCGGGGTCGACGAGGAAGTTGCCCCAGACTGGGTCGAAGGCAGCGGTCGGTCTGGCCGCGACGATGTCGGCGACCGGCAGGCCCTGGCGCTTGAGCTTGGCCACGTTGTCGCGGATCGCGACCAGCATGTCGCGGAAGCTCTGCAGCTCGGCCTTGTTGCTGACCGGGCCGCCGTGTCCGGGGATGATGATCGTCTTGTCTGTCGCAGCTGCGAGATTGGCATCCGATGCGGCGATCATGCCGTCGATGCTGCCCCCGGTGGAGTAGTCGATGAAGGGGTAGATCCCGTACCAGTAGGTGTCGCCGGCATGAAGAATGTCGGCCTCGGCGAAGTAGACGGAGATGTCGGAGTCGGTGTGGGCCCGCCCATACGCCTGGAGCGCGATGGACTGTCCATTGAGCTTGAGGTGCTTGTCCTTCGCGAAGACGTCGGACGGCACGCCGTCGGGCGGCAATGGGAGGAAATTGTAGTCCCAGTCCTCGACGCGCTGCACCTGCGAGAGATAGGTCCGGGATTTCTCATGGGCGATGATCTTTGCTCCCGCCGCATTCAGCCAGGCATTGCCGTCGGCGTGGTCGAAGTGCCAGTGCGTGTTGATGAGATGGGTGACGGGATCGGACGAGAGCGACGCGAGCGCCTTGCCGACCTGGTCTCGCGACACGCTGATTCCCGCGTCGACCAGAACCTTCCCGTCCGGTCCGGTCAGGACGGCGATGTTGCCTCCCGAGCCCTCCAGGATGCTGACGCCGCCTCGCAACCGGTGCACGTGGATGGGACCTGCGGCGGCGCTGTCCTTGATCAGACTGACGATACCGCGTGCCTCGGCGTAGGCGGCCCTCGGGCTCAGCCACCCCGCGCCGAAGACGGCCGGGGCCGTCGCGCAGCAAAGGCAGAAAGCGCGGCGGGACAGGGTGCGCGGGATCGCGGGCATGGAGACCTCGGGGGAAAGAGGCGGGGCAACTGTGGCGGCTGGACGCGCGGCTCAGGCCTTGGCGAAGGCGAGCAGGTCGGCGTTGAAGCGCTCTGCATGCGTCACGGTGAGACCGTGCGGAGCACCAGGGTAGACCTTCAGGGTGGCACCCTTGATGAGCTTGACCGAGCGCATCGCGGAGTCGGCGATCGGGACGTTCTGGTCGTCATCGCCGTGAATGATCAGGGTCGGCACGTCGATCCTGGCGAGATCCTGCGTGAAGTCCGTCTCCGAGAATGCCCGGATGGACTCGTAGGCGTTGACGATGCCGGCCTGCATGCTCATCAGCCAAAAGGCATCCCTGACGCCCTGGGACACCTGCGCACCCGGGCGGTTGGCTCCGTAGAACGGTCCGTCGCCGAGGTCGCGGTAGAACTGCGCGGGATTGGCCGCGAGACTGGCGCGGGTCGCGTCGAAGACGTCGAGCGGCAGCCCTCCAGGATTCGCAGCAGTCTTGAGCATCAGCGGAGGGATGGCAGAGGTCAGGACGGCTTTTGCGACCCGGCCGGTTCCGTGCCGTCCCATGTAGCGGGTGACTTCCCCTCCACCCACAGAATGGCCGACGAGGATGACCTCCTTGAGATCGAGCGAGCCGATCAGTGCCGCGAGGTCGTCCGCGTAGGTATCGAAGTCGTTGCCCGTCGCCGTCTGGGATGACCGTCCGTGGCCGCGACGGTCATGGGCGATGCACCTGAACCCGTGCGACGTCATGAAGAGCATCTGGGAGTCCCAGGCGTCCGCGCTGAGCGGCCACCCGTGGGAGAACACGACGGGACGCCCCTTCCCCCAATCCTTGTAGAAAATCTCGGCGCCGTCCTTCGTCCTGACGACATCCACGGCGTTGCCTCCTCTGGGGTGCTCCGGCTCGCTTATGGTGGCCGGAGCGGCCTGTCCTGCGGTTGCAGCGCTGGACAGGGCGGGTGCCGCGACAAGAAGGGCGGCGCCTGTCATAAGAACCCTGCGTCTTGACGGAGCTTGCACAGGAAAGGGCGAGATCAAATCGGGCCTCATGCCGTTCTCCATGGACCGGTGAGCCGGTGTGGCCCATAAATATTCAGCTACACACTTGCTTTTTGTCTCTGTTACTCACGTACGCTTGTTACAATTGCATGTTGCTTGTTCGCTTTACTTGAGGTGACAATACTCTTCGATAGGGTGACGCCGTAGCCATCAAGCTCGAAAAGCAGCTTCTCACTTCCTGGAAAGAGGCTGGCCGTGGACAGACTGGAAGCCATGACGATCGTCATCGCCATCGCCGAGCAGGGCAGCCTCTCGGCGGCGTCGCGCTTGCTCGGCAAGCCTGTCCCGACGGTCAGCCGCAAGCTGTCCGAGCTGGAAGGCCGGCTCAACGCCCAGCTGTTTCAGAGGTCATCGCGCCGACTGCGGCTCACCGATGCCGGCCGCTCCTACATCGAGGCGTGCAAGCGGATCATCGACCAGGTGGAGGATGCCGAGCGCGAGGTGTCGGGCGAGTACCGCGCGCCGACAGGCGATCTCACCGTCACCTCGCCCTGGGGGCTGGGGCACATGCATCTCCTGCCGATTGCCTGCGAGTTCATGGCTGAGTTCCCGGACATCGGCCTTCGCCTGATGATGACCGACAGGGTGTTGCGTCCCCTCGAGGATCACATCGACGTTTCAATAAGGATCGGGCCTCTCGCCGACAGCAGCATGATCGCGACCAGGATCGGCATGGTCCGGCTCGTCGCTTGCGCGAGCCCGGGCTACCTCGAGCAGCGTGGCTGCCCGGCCTGTCTCGCCGATCTCGCCCACCACGATTGCATCACCCTCGACGATTTCGACGTCCAGCGCACATGGCGCTTCACGGAGGGCGCGCGGGAGGTCGCCGCGCCGATCCGATCGCGGCTGAGCGTCAACACCTCCGAGGCCGCGGTGGAAGCGGCCATTACCGGGGCGGGCATAGCCCGCGTGATGTCGTACAAGATGGAGAAGGCCCGGCGCGAAGGTCGCCTTGCCATCGTGCTCGAGCCATTCGAACCGGAGCCGCTGCCCGTCCACATCGTCTATGCCGAGCGCAAGCCGATGCCCTTGAAGCTGCGGGCCTTCCTGAACTGGATTACGCCCCGGCTGAAAGGAAGGCTGGCAGCCCCCACCTCCCTTGAAGCCGCCCCAATGGACGACGCAGGTGCCGCAACAAGGACACACGCGGCAGCGCCTGCCCGCGACCTCGCCTGAGCCGGTTCAGCTGAAGTGCCTGAGCCAGGCGGCACAAGGCAGGAGCTTTCCCATAAGCACGACGATGAAGGCTGCCGTCCTGGACGCGGCCGGAGCGCCGCTTCGCATTGCCGCCATCGACCGCCCCGTGCCCGGTCGCGGGCGACCCGGCCCGGGTACAGAAGCGGCAACGTTTCGGCCGTGGCCCACTCAAAGCCGGAAGTGACCGTCGTTCTCCACGCTCTGCAGGGGCGCTTGGGAAAGGTGCATCTCCGGAACACTCGCAGGGATCGCGAGCACTGCTGCGGTCGCATCCTGGATGGTCTCCACTGAAACCCCGGGTGCGCGCTCGCGGAGGACCAGTCCGGCGTCGGTGGGCTCGATGACGGCAAGATTCGTCACCACGAGCGTGACCCGTCGGACGGACGTCAAAGGCAGGGTACAGCGCGGAACGATCTTCGATCGCCCGCGCGCGGCATGTTGCATCGCCACGATGACACGGCGGGCACCGCTCACCAGATCCATGGCGCCGCCCATCCCGGGAACCATCTTGCCGGGAACCACCCAGTTGGCGAGGAGGCCCAGTTCGTCCACCTCCAGGCCTCCGAGGACGGTGGCATCCAGGTGACCGCCGCGGATCAGGCCGAAGGAGAAGGCGCTGTCGACCCGCGCAGCGCCCGGCACGGCGGTGATGAAGCCGCCTCCGGCATCGGTCAGGTCTTCGTCCTCCATGCCCTCGGGCGGCCGTGCGCCCATGCCGACAATCCCGTTCTCGGACTGGAAGAGGATGCCGTCATGCAGAGAGACGTAGCGCGACACGCCGGTCGGCAGGCCGATGCCGAGATTGACCAGTGTACCCGGGTGGAGTTCACGGGCGACCCGACGATGGATGATTTCCTCGGGAGACATCATGCGGCCCTCTCGATGAGGTGGTCGACGATGACGCCGGGCGTATCGACGGCGTCGGGCGGAATGGTGCCGACCGGCAGGATCTCGCGCGGCTCGCACAGGACGATGCGCCCCGCCATCGCCATCAGCGGGTTGAAGTTGGTCGCCGTCAGCTGGTAGGCGAGGTTGCCGTTGTAGTCGGCCCGGTCGGCGTGGATCAGGGCGAAGTCGGCCGGCAGCGGCGGCGCGTAAAGCCACTGCTCGCCGTCGATGTCGATGATTCTCTGGCCCTGCGCGGCCTCCGTTCCCAGACCCGTCTTGGTCAGGACGCCGCCGAGCCCGAATCCGGCGGCGCGGATGCGCTCGGCCAACGTGCCCTGCGGCACGAGCTCGACCGCAATCGAGCCCTCGATCATGCCCCGCTGCGTCTCGGCGTTCAGCCCGATATGCGAGGTGATCACGCGCGCGACGAGCCGCGCGGAGATCAGCTTGCCGATGCCGAAGCCGGGTTTCGCCGTGTCATTGGCGATGATGGTGAGGTCGCGGCGTCCGGCTTCGACCAGCGCGTCGATGAGCCGGTGTGGCGATCCCACGCCCATGAAGCCGCCGATCATCAACGAGGCGCCGTCCGGGATGAAGGACACCGCCTCGGTCGCTGCAATTGCACGCTTCATGGTGACCCCCTCACCGCGCGGCGTTCCGGCCGCCGCACTTCAGCCCATGACGTGGTAGCCGCCGTCGACGTGGAGCACGCTGCCGGTGACGTTGCGGCCGGCGGCGCTGGCCAGGTAGACGGCGGCTTCTCCCACGTCCTCGATCGTCGCGAGTCTGCGCATCGTCCTTTCCGCCGGTCAGGCGGCCTTGCCCTTCCGCCCGCCCGCACTGCCCGGCGGAACGGCCGAGGGCGGGGGAGGAACGATCTGGGGCTCGGCGGGGCGGGCCTCCAGCGTGGGCTGGCCGAGCACCCTGCGGAAGCGCTGCAGCGCATGGATGGTGTGGGGCTCCATTTCTTCCAGCGGGCCGGCGATGTACTCGACCGTCTCGATCGCCCTGCGCCGGTCTTCGTCTGTGGCGAGCAGGAGCGCGAGACTTTCGAAAGCCTGCTCGGGCTCGAACTCGACGATGACGCCCTGCTCGTGGATGAGCGCTGCGCGGCGGTCCGCGCCCATGGCCGCGAACGGCTCCCACGTGTTGAGCACGAGGGCAGAGCGCTCCAGGCGCGAGCGGCGGACCGAGCCGCGGGCCTGGGCGAGGATGATCAGCATGCGGATGACGGCCTCGGCGAAGCCGCCGCGCGCAACGTTGAGGAGATGCGCCTGCACCTCCGGCAGGTAGCGCAGTTCCAGCGGGTCCTTGCGGGTCCGCTGGAACGCCATGGGCTCGCCGACACGCTGCATCGCCGGCGAGGCGTAGATGCCGAAGAACATCGCCTCCGCCCAGAAGTCCGCCGCGTCGCGCATCAGGTCGAGCGATTGCTCGACGCTGTCGGCCCAGATTTTCTCCAGCTGCCGGAAGGGCTGGTCGGTCGGGACCGGCTTGCGGTCCTGGCGCGCCGCCTCCGCGGCCCCGGCGATCCACCCCATGGCGGGATTCTGATCGGACAGGGACAGGCGCTGCACACGGGCAGGGTTCAGGGTCTTGATCGCCTGCGCCGTGGCCGGTGTGGTCATGCCGCGGACGAAGGGCCTGCCCCACAGGTCGTAGACCTCGGCAGTCAGCTGAGACACCCGGTCGACGGCCGCGAAGGACTTCTCCTCGTCGCGCACGCCGTCGTCGAGCGCGCGGATGTCGTCCAGCTTGCGTTCGGCGAAGCTGACGACGAAGTGCTTGTCGAGCCCTTCTCCGCGCTCCTCGTCGATGGTCATTTCGTACAAGCCGGGAGCCAGCGCCTCGATCGTCTTGATCGTGGACGCCACTTCGGAGTGCTCCTTCTTCGCGATGGAAGACGAGACGAAGATGCCGAGGTGGCCGACGCTGTCATGCACCATGTAGACGATGCGCTGCCCGCGGATCTTGATCTCGTTCTCGTCGGCATAGGTGTCGACGACCCAGTTCAGGGCCTGCTGCGGCGGCGTGATGTTGTCACCGTGGCTGGCGAACACGATGATGGGCGAGCGGATCGCCTTTAGGTCGAGGTGGCGACCGTGCTCCAGCCTCGCCTCGCCGCGCGCCAGCTTGTTGCCGACGAAGAGTTGCTCGACGATCCAGCGGATTTCGTCGCGGGTCATGAAGTGGAAGCCGCCCCACCAGCGCTCGAACTCGAGGAAGCGGTCGGCCCCTCCCACCGGGTTCTGGTAGAGGTCGATATACTTGCCCCAGAAGTTGCGGGCAGGATTCAGCATCTCGAAATTCGATACGAGATGGGCGCCGTCGAACTCGCCGTCTCCGAGGTCGGAGAGCAACAATGCGGGTAGCACACCGCCGACGAGGCCGCCGAGGTAGCGCATCGGGTTCTCGCCGACCCGGCCCGACCAGTAGGCCAGCGGGGCGCCGTTGATGACGAGCGGGCCGGTGACATCCGGGTTGGTGGCGGCGAGAAGCATGGTCGCCCAACCGCCCTGGCAGTTGCCGACCACGATGGGTTTGGGCGCCTCGCTGTGGCGGCGGGCAATCTCGCGGATGAACTCGCCCTCGGCCCGGGTGACGTCGGCCAGGGTTTGCCCGGGTTCGGGATGGGGCCGGAAGGCGACGAAGTAGACGGGGTGGCCGTCGCGCAGCGCGACGCCGACCTGGCTGTCCTGCTTGAACCCGCCGATGCCGGCGCCGTGGCCGGCGCGGGGGTCGATGATGACGTAGGGGCGCTTCCAGTCGTGCACCTCGACGCCTTCGGGCGGCACGATGCGCAGCAGGACGTAGTTGACGGGCCGCTTCAGCGTCGCCCCGTCGAGCACCACCTCATGGTCGTAGATCAGGACCGGCGGCGTGCCCGCGGCTTCGTGCTCGCGGTCGTTGTTGCCGCGCCTGCGCAGCACGTCGAGCGTGATGACGGCGCGCTGGCCGGCATCGACGGCGTAGTCGCGCGCCATCTCGGTCAGCGCCGTGCCATTGCCGCCCGTCGCAAGCAGAGAAGACATCGCTTCGTGAAGGCGCGACTGCAGGTCCCGGGACCGCTGGAGGTGCTTGCGGCCGGACCGCTCGGCGTGGCGCATGAAGGAATTGAGCAGGATTTCCGCCTGCCGGGTCGCCAGAAGCCTGTCTTCCTGGGTCTGCTCGGCCAGTCGACGGGAATTCGCCAGAGGCTCCATCATCCACTCCTGCCATAACGCGTCGGTTGAACTGGAAATCGCGGGGCCTCAGGCCGCGCGGGCCGCCTCGCACACCCCGGCGACCCTTGCCGTGTGCTCCGCGATCATGTGTTCCTCGTCGGTCGGGACCACGAAGGCGCGGATCGAGGACGCCGCCGCGGAGATGAGGGGCCTGCGCTCCGCATTCGCCTCGTCGTCGAGCACGACGCCCAGCCATGCCAGCCGCCGCAGGACCGCGGCCCGGATCGCCGCGGCGTTCTCTCCGATGCCGCCGGTGAAGACGATGGCGTCGATGCCCTGCATCACGGCGGCGAGCGAGGCGACCTCCCGGCAGATGCGGGACACGAAGCAGGCCACGGCCTCGAGCGCCTGCACACTGTCGGAGGCCAGCAGCTCGCGCATGTCCGCCGACAGGCCGGACAGGCCCTTCAGACCGGATTCCGTATAAAGCAGGCGCGTCAGGCCGGCGGCGTCCATCCCCTTCTCGGACATCAGGTAGAGAAGGACGCCGGGGTCGATTTGCCCGCAGCGCGTGCCCATCACGAGGCCGTCGAGCGCGGTGAAGCCCATGGTCGATGCGACAGACACGCCGTCCTTCACGGCGCAGAGCGAGGCCCCGTTGCCGAGATGGGCGATGACCACGGCGCCGACGGCGTCGATAGGCGCGACGTCGCGCAGCTTCCGCGACACATACTCGTAGGAGAGCCCGTGGAAGCCATAGCGGCGCACGCCATCGTCGTAAAAGGACCGCGGAATGGCGAAGGCGTCGACCTCGAAGGCGTGGCCGCGGTGGAAGGCGGTGTCGAAGCACGCGACCTGGGGCGTGCCGGGAAAGGCATCGCGGGCCGCCTCGACGCCGGCGAGATTGTGCGGCTGGTGAAGGGGCGCGAGCGGCACGAGACGCCTGAGATCGGCGAGAAGCCGATCGTCGATCAGCGCCGGAGCCGCGTGCGACGGCCCGCCATGGACGATGCGATGACCCGCGGCGACGACGTGGGCGCCCGGGAACTCGGCCGCGATCCAGTCGAGGATCGCAGCCATGGCGCGCACATGCGTGCTCGCGCCTTCCGGCTGCAGCGCGACGGTGCGCGGCGGCTCGTCACCCGCCTTGCGGGCCTGCAGCACCGCCCGGGTGAGAAGGCCCTCCACCTGGCCGGACGCCGCCCGCTGCACGGTTCCGCCCGCAACGGCGAAGATCCCGAACTTGATCGAGGAGGACCCGGCATTGAGCGTGACGAGGAGATCCTGGCGCATCGATCGCTCCTATTCGGCGGCGAGCGGATGGGCGGCGGGCAGCTCCAGCGGGCGGCCCTCGCGCCGGAAATACTCGTAGAGCTGGGCCAGCGCGCAGGAGACCAGCCGGGCGCGGTCGTCGTCGGCGCGGCTCGTGAGCATCACGGGAGCCCTTGCGCCGACGACGAGCCCGGCGGCTTCCGCCCTGGCGACGAAGGTGAGCTCCTTGGCCAGCATGTTGCCGGCCTCGAGGTTCGGCACGATCAGCACGTTGGCGCGACCGGCCACGAGAGATGCGATCCCCTTGGTTCGCGCGGCCTCGAGATCGACCGCATTGTCCATGGCGAGGGGCCCGTCGACGATGCCTCCGCGAATCTGGCCGCGCTCCGCCATCTTCGAGAGGATGGCGGCGTCGAGGGTAGACGGGATGTTGACGTTGACCGTCTCGACGGCGGAGAGCACCCCGACCCGCGGCTCGCCGGAGCCGCAGGCCCTGGCGAGGTCGATGGCGTTCTGGACGATATCGACCTTGGTGGTCAGGTCGGGCGCGATGTTGATCGCCGCGTCCGAGATGAAGAGCAGCGAGTCCAGCGTCGGCACGTCCATCGCGAAGACGTGGCTGATGCGGCGGTTGCCGCGCAGGCCACCATCCTTGCGCACGATCTGCGCCAGCAGCTCGTCGGAGTGGATGTTGCCCTTCATGACGGCCGCGGCCGCGCCCTCGCTGACGAGCGACACCGCCTTGGCGGCGGCTGCGACATGGTCCTCGACCGCGACGATCTCGATGCCGTCCAGCGTCTCCCCGAGATCGCCCGCCGCCTTGCGGATGCGCTCGGGCGAGCCGACGAGGATCGGCCTGATCAGTCCCTCGCGGGCCGATAGGAGGGCGCCGCCGAGCGAGTTTGCGTCGTCGGGGCAGACAACCGCCGTGGCCATGGGCGGCAGCGTCGCCGCCTTGGCGACCAGTGCGGCGAAGTGATCCTTGCGGTCGAGGATGAGTTCCGGGAGATCCCGGACGGAGGTCTCGATCCTGGCGAGAGGGGCTTCGACTTCCGCCACGCCCTCGCACACCACGGCTCCGTCGTCGGCCAGGACACGCGTCTCGAACGTGGCGAGCGGGCATTCGCCCCTGCCTGAGCAGGTGACTTTCACCTGGAGCCTGTCACCGATGCGGACGCGTCGGAGGAAGCGGAGCGTCTGCGCGCGATAAAGGGTTCCCGGACCCGGCAGGACGTTGCCGAGGACGGCCGACACCAGCGAGCCCACCCACATCGAAGGTGCGTAAGCCTGCCCCGGGTCGCCACCGGACTGGGGGAGGGTCGCGGGATTCAGGTTGCCGGTGACGTGCGCGAACAGGACCAGGTCCTGTTCCGTGCAGACCCGATCGATCGTCGCGGTGGCGCCCTTCTCGAGCTCTGCCCACGAGGTGTTGCGGACCGTCTTCGTGCCACGCATGGACCGCCTCCGAGTTGTCGCGGACGTCGGTAACCGCTCCGGAGGCAGCATCGAAGCTCTCTCCGGTCACCGCGCCGGTGGCCGTTAATGGATGTTGCGGCGCAGCGTAGGCTTGGCCCTTGACAACCCTGTGACCTTCTCAGCGCTCGAAGTCGCGATGCACGTCATGCACGATGATTCCTTCGTGCCGCGTCGGCATCGTCAGCCAGTCGCGGTGCGTCAGGGTGCGCCGCGTGTCGAGATATCCGCTCTGCCAGTGCTCTCGCATGGACGTTCCGGAGAACTCATGGTCCTTGGCGTGGCCCTCATACGCTTTCTGCTGGTAGATGAGGTGCAGGATGGCGATGCTCGGCAACGCCCCGAGTACCTCGCGCAGGCGGCGGTCCTCGTCCGTCAGTGCCTCGTCGGGGATCTGGTTCAGCAGGCGGCGGGCGCGCGTTTTCCACTGGTGCAGCCGCCGATAGAGATCGGTGGTGTAGCGGGTGCGCGAGGAAAACATGATGTCCTTGCGCCGGGCCGTCACCTCCTCGATGTCGCGCGGCAGGGGGCCGCGCGCACTGAAGAGATCGACCTGGAAGACGAGCGTGTCGACGCCCTGCTCCTCGTCGAGCAGATGCTGCAGGGGCGTGTTGGATACGATGCCGCCGTCCCAATAGTGGTCGGTTCCGATCTGCACCATGGGAAAGGCGGGCGGCAGCGCGCCGCTCGCCAGGATGTGCTCGGGTCCGATCACGTCACGGCGATTGTCGAAATAGACGAAGTTGCCGGTGGCCACGTTGACTGCGCCGACCGAGAAGACGACCCCCGACGTGTTGAGGTAGTCGAAGTCGACGAGGTCCGTCAGTGTCGAGCGAAGGGGTTCCGTGTCGTAGTAGCTGAGCGCATCGCGAGAGCCCGCGAAAGTGAAATGCGGGTTGACCTGGCGTGGCTTGAAGAAGCCGGGCTGGCCGAGCACGGTGGTGAGATAGGCGCTGGAGATGTTTCGCGCCTTGCGGAACAGGTCTCCTTCCGGCGTGAAGTACCAGACCTTGCGGTCCGTCACCGTCTCCCAGAACGTCCGCAGCCGGTCGATCCGCCGCTCCGGCGGATTGCCGGCGATGATGGCGGCGTTGATCGAGCCGATCGACACGCCCGAGATCCAGTCGAGCGCGATGCCCGCCTCGTGCAGCGCCTCGTAGACTCCCGCCTGGTAGGCGCCGAGCGCGCCGCCGCCCTGCAGGACGAGGGCGATGCGATCGCACCCGTCCGGCCGGACGTCGGCCGACGCTCGGGCCTCCTGTTCGACCCGCGCGTCCATCAAAAGAGCCGGGAGAACAGGAAGTAGAGGCCTCCGGAGAGCGCGATGGCCGCGGGCAGGGTCAAGACCCACGCCATCAGGAGATTGCGCACCGTCGCCATCTGCAGTCCCGATCCGTTGGCGGCCATGGTGCCCGCCACGCCTGAGGAGAGGACGTGGGTCGTCGAGACCGGCAACCCGAAATTGTCGGCGGCGAAGATGGTGCCCATGGCGACCAGTTCGGCGGCGGCGCCCTGGCCGTAGGTCAGGTGCGTCTTGCCGATCTTTTCGCCGACGGTCACGACGATGCGCTTCCAGCCCACCATGGTGCCGAGCCCGAGCGCGATGGCCACGGCCACCTTGACCCAGAGAGGGATGAAGCGGGTGGCTGCGTCGAGAGACTTCTTGTAGGCGCCGAGCGTGTCGATGTCGGCAGCCGACAACTCGCTGCCCTTGTCCTTGAGAAGGAAGCGGATCGCCTCCGAGGCGAGGTACATGTCGTTCCGGGTGTTCCCCACGGCGGCGGCCGGGACCTTGGCGAGGCTGCCATAGCCCTCGATCTGGTTCGAGATGTCGCGGACGAGGAGCGCCAACGCCGGCAATGTCCCTCCCGTGAGCTCGTGTCGGGAGATATAGGCCGTCACCACGGGCCTGGGATCGCCGATGATGTTGTAGCCGGCGGCCTTGCCCTCGATCACCTTGGATGCCGCGAGCGAGGTGTCATGGAAAGCCGCCATCTGGCTTTCAGGCAGGGCGCGGTTCAGCGCATAGGCGGTCGGCACCGTACCGATGAGGATGAGCATGATGAGGCCCATGCCCTTCTGGCCGTCGTTGGAGCCGTGCGCGAACGACACGCCGGTGCAGGTGAAGATCAGCAGCGCCCTGATCCACAACGGCGGCGGCTTGTTGCCGACCGGCTCCTTGTAGAGGGCCTGGTTGCGGATGAGTGCCTTCATGGCGAGGAACAGCAGGGCCGCGCAGACGAAGCCGACGAGCGGCGACAGCAGCAGCGCGTAGCCGATCTCGGTGGCCTTGCCCCAGTCGACGCCCGACGTGCCGTCGCGGCCGTGCAGGAGCGCATTCATGATACCGACGCCGATGATGGAGCCGATCAGGGTGTGCGAGCTCGAGGCCGGCAGCCCCAGCCACCATGTGCCGAGGTTCCACAGGATCGCGGCGATCAGCAGCGCGAAGACCATCGCGAAGCCTGCGCCCGAGCCAACCTGGAGGATCAGCTCCACCGGGAGAAGCGAGACGATGCCGAAAGCGACTGCTCCGGTCGAGAACAGGACGCCCAGGAAGTTCCAGAACCCCGACCAGACGACGGCGGCGTTGGCCGGCATGGAATGGGTGTAGATGACGGTCGCGACGGCGTTCGCGGTGTCGTGAAAGCCGTTGACGAACTCGAAACCGAGCGCGATCAGCAGCGCGACGCCGAGCAGCAGGAACGGCAGCCAGGTCGTGACGGGCGTCCCGGTGTCGCGGACGTCCGTCCAGATGCTGTAGGCGGCAAAGAACAGGCCGATCGCCATCGCACCGACGAAGAGGATGGCGCCGATCGGTCCGAGTCCGCCGTCGAGATGCGGCCTGGGCGACGGCCGCGCCGCGGCCGCCGTATCGAGTGTCATTTCGGTCATGGACGCCTCCTGCCCCGTGTGTGGCGGCTCCCGGAGAGCCAGCCGCTGCGAAGCTTGCAAGGGCCTCCGACAGGGAGATGACGTTGCGATGTAAAAATTCGACGTCGAGCCAAGCTCAGGCCGCGGCGCGAGCCTCGTCATAGATGAAGAAGCCGCGGCCCCGCTTGCGACCGAGATAGCCGGCGTCGCACATTTGCTTCAGCAGCGGACTGGGGCGGAACTTCGGATCGTCGAAGCCGCCATAGAGCGTCTCCATGATGTCGAGCACCACGTCGAGGCCGATGAGGTCGGCGAGAGAGAGCGGGCCCATGGGGTGATTTGCGCCGAGCTTCATCATCGCATCGACGTCGTCCGGCGAGGCGAGCCCCTCATAGACGCAGTTGATCGCCTCGTTGATCATGGGGATCAGCACGCGGTTGACGACGAAGCCGTAGCTGTCACGCGAGACGCGGGCCGTCTTGCCGATCCGCCCGCACAAGGCAACCACGTCGTCGCAGACGGAATCCTCCGTCTGTAGCGCGCGGACGATCTCGACCAGCTGCATCATTGGAACGGGATTGAAGAAATGCATGCCGACGACGCGGCCGGGATGGCGCGAGGCGGCCGCGATGCGGGTCACGGAGATCGACGAGGTGTTCGTCGCCAGGATGGCGGTCTCGCTGCAGATGTCGTCGAGTTCGCGGATGAGCGCTTCCTTCACCTCGATGCGTTCGACGATGGCTTCCACAACCAGGTCGCAGGGAGCAAGCAGCGCTGCCTCGGTGACGGGCGTGATGCGCGCCAAGGCATCCTTGCGATCGGACTCGAGCAGCTTTCCGCGCTGGGCGAGCCGCAGGAGGCTGCGGTCGATCGTCGTCATGGCCCGATTCAACGCATCCTTGCCGAGGTCACGCATCACGACCGGAAACCCTGCCATCGCGAAAGCCTGCGCGATGCCGTTGCCCATGGTGCCGGCGCCCACGACGCCGATCGTCTGGATGTTTTTGCCCATCGTTCGCCCCCGTCTCTGGAAGAGCCGCTATGGGAGCAGCAGCAGGCGACGGGAATGCGAAGTCTGCGTGAGATCGGGGCGACACACGGGCGTCATCGCCGGGAGAGAGCGTCTGAAGGTTGGCGTCGGTCTTATGGGGTGATCATGCCGGATTCAGAGATCGACGACCTCCACGCTGCGGTACGCTCCTTCAGCGACGCTTGGGCGAGAGGCGACTGGGTCGCCGTCGAACGGCTGATGTCGGCCACCTACACCCATACCGACTTCGCGGGTGAGTTCCTCGACAGGCAGGGTTGGCTCGACTACGTGCGCAGCCGGAGCGGGCAGCCAACCCGGATTGACTTTGACGAGTTGAACGCCCGCATCCTTGGCGACACCGCCATCGTCACCGGCATCAATGCTATCCACTGGAGCGGCGGTGAGGCCGCGGGGATCGACCAGCGTATCCGGTTCACCCAAGTGTGGCGCAAGCGCGAGGGCCGATGGGAGCGGGAAGCATTCCATGCCTCGCTTCTTCCAGACGGCGCCTGAAGCCGGGGGAAGACGTGAGTCCGGCCTTGCCGAACTCCCCTGCCACCATGGTCGGCGCCCATAGGACGGCGCGGGCCGGCGCCTTCCTTCGTTGACTGATATGCGACTTCACCAACGGGGGGTGAGAGCTCTGCAATCCTTCGTCTGACGTCACTGGACCAAGAACGCGGAAGACCTCCAGAGGCTCGCGGATCCCCTTCAGATTGATCTCTCCTCGGGGTTCGATTTCGAACTGCCCGGGGCCGAGCACGGGCGCAAGCCCTGACCAGGGTGTCAGTGTCAGTCCGGCTCGGATTGATCGCCGGCAATGCCCTCCAGCGCGGCGCGCGCCCGCTCTCGCGGATCCGCGCAGCCATCGGCGATGTCGATGAGGGCCTGGACAGCCAGCGCCCGAAGCACACTGATCTCGGCTGACAGATCGTCATGCTCATAGACGATCGTCTCCCAATCCAGGATGGAAGCAGCAGGCATCGGCGGCACATCGGTGCGGATGGGTGCGCCCACGGCCCACTCCGACAGCACTGCCGCCGCCCGGCCCACAGCCGCCTGCCGAGCCAGATCTCCAAGAATGACAGAGCGTTGGATGTCCGAACGCTCTGGCTTGCTCTTTTTCATCTCGGCCTCCGACAAAGCTGGCCTGGCGGGCCGTCGAACAAGGCCGCTAGCAGCGCCCGATGACGCAACGAAGAACGCACCCTGATCCCGGCTGCCGGTCCCACTGTTCGCGGCGCGAGCTTCCGCCTGCGCAAGTGTCATGCAGATGTCGGCACCCCCTGCTTGAACCAAGCTGAAGCAGGGAGCGTGCAGGATGAGTGAAGCAGCACCGATCAGTGGCCGTTCGGTCAACAGGCGTTCGCCGCGCAAGGCCGTCGTCGCTGACCATCCGAGGGCTGATGACCCCGGTCGCTTCGCCAATCGCGAACTCTCCTGGCTGGAGTTCGACCGCCGCGTGCTGGAAGAGGCGGGCAACCCGTCCAATCCCCTGCTGGAACGCCTGCGCTTCCTGTCAATCGCGGCCAGCAATCTGGACGAATTCTTCATGGTCCGGGTGTCCGGCCTGATCGAGCAGGTGGAAGCCGGCATCACCTCGCCGACCATGGACGGCCTTACGCCAGCCGTCCTGATGGAGCGGATCGGCGAGAGCGCCGGCCGCCTGAACGCCGACCAGCAAGCAGCCTGGCGCGACCTGCGACGGCTGCTGGTCGCCGAGTCGATTCACGTCGTCGAGCGGGAAGAGCTTTCCGCGGCCGACCTCTCGGCGCTGGCGCGACACTTCGAGGATCTCGTCTTCCCCGTCGTGACGCCGCTGGCCATCGACCCCGCGCATCCCTTTCCGTTCATCCCCAACCTTGAACTCTCCCTCGCTCTCGACGTCGTGCGGGCCGAGGACGGGCGCGAGTTCCAGGGCCTGATCCGCATCCCCGGCAAACTGCCGCGCTTCGTGCGCCTCGAAGGTGACTCGTCCACGCACCGCTTCGTCCGCGTCGAGGATCTGATCGCGCAGTTCGCGGAACAGCTCTTCCCCGGCTGCGTCATCGGCGGGATGGGCCTGTTCCGGGTCGTCCGCGATCTCGACATCGAGTTCGCCGAAGACACCAACGATCTCGTGAGGGTTTTCGAGGCGGCGCTGAAGGAAAGGCGCCGTGGCTCGGTGATCCGGCTGGAGGTCGCATCCGACATGCCCGAGGCGCTGCGCGCCAGCGTCGCTCGCGAGCTCAAGGTCGATGCCCAGGACATTCTGGTCGAGAGCGGACTGATCGGCCTGTCGTCTCTGTCGCAGATCGTCGGCGTCGAGCGCCCGGATCTGAAATTCCCGCCCTTCGTTCCGCGGTTTCCGGAGCGTATCCGCCAGTTCGGCGGCGACTGTTTCGCCGCCATCCGGGAGAAGGACATCGTCGTCCATCACCCGTACGAGTCCTTCGACGTGGTCGTGCAGTTCCTGAACCAGGCGGCCCGCGACCCCAACGTCGTGGCCCTGAAGCAGACGCTCTACCGCACCTCGGCCGACAGCCCCATCGTCCGTGCGTTGATCGAGGCCGCGGAGGCGGGAAAGTCGGTGACGGCGCTCGTCGAGCTGAAGGCGCGCTTTGACGAGGAGGCCAACATCCGCTGGGCGCGCTCGCTGGAACGTGCGGGCGTTCAGGTCGTCTACGGCTTCATCGACCTCAAGACGCACGCGAAGCTGTCGATGGTGGTGCGGCAGGAGGCCGGTAGGCTGGTCACCTACTGCCACGTCGGAACCGGCAACTACCACCCGATCACGGCGCGCATCTACACGGACCTGTCCGTCTTCACCTGCGATCCCGAGATCGGGCGGGACGTGGCTCGCATCTTCAACTTCATCACCGGATACGGCGAGCCGGCGGAACTCGACCAGATGTCGATCTCACCGACCTCTGCCAAGCCGCGCCTGCTCGAAGACATCGCCGCCGAGATCGAGCATGCCCGCGCCGGCCGGCCGGCCGCGATCTGGATAAAGTGCAATTCCCTGGTCGACCCGCAGATCATCGACGCTCTCTATGCGGCAAGCCAGGCGGGCGTTCACATCGACCTCGTCGTGCGCGGCATCTGCTGCCTTCGGCCGGGCGTCGAAGGCCTTTCCGAGAACATCCGGGCCAAGTCGATCGTCGGACGCTTCCTGGAGCACTCCCGCATCTACGCCTTCGGCAATGGGAATGGGCTGCCGAACAAGGATGCCCGCCTCTACATTTCGTCCGCCGACCTGATGCCGCGCAACCTGGACCGGCGCGTCGAGACGCTCCTGCCGATCCGCAACGCCACCCTGCACGAGCAGATCCTCGACCAGGTCCTTCTCGCCAACCTCATGGACAACGTGCAGAGCTGGGCCATTCTCGCCGACGGCACGAGCCGGCGCATCGTCAGGCCGGACGAGGACGCCTTCAGCGCCCAGGGCTACTTCATGACCAATCCCAGCCTGTCCGGCCGGGGCAAGGCCCTGGCCCAGTCCCAGCCGCGCAAGCTGGCCGAAATTGCCCAGCGTGGCCGCGAGGCCGCGGAGTAGTCTCTGCGTGTCATCGCCCTGCAACGCAGGCGTGCGACTTGGGTGCACCTGAGGAGACTATCCTCTTCCCCCGCCGGTACCCCGCCCGGCGGGGTTTCTTTTTCGGGGACGTCAACCGGCGCGCCGTGTTTCCTCCAGCGCCACTGGCCGAGCGATCGGAACTTCGGCCGGCTGAGGCCGGGTCGCGTGGGCCCGGCGTGCGGGACCCGTCCCGCTCATCAGGAACTCCTGCGCATTGAAGCGTGACGCCGGACTTGCCGGCGTGTCGCGGATCCATGAGCCGTCTGGCTGCAGGAGCCAGCTGCCATCATTGTCCATGACGTTGGCAGCCAGGATCTGCGCGAGGATGCGCTCGTGCGCGCCGGGTTCGGTGACCTGCAGCAGGACTTCCAGACGCCTGTCGAGATTGCGCGGCATCAGGTCCGCGGAGGAGATGTAGACGACCGCACGCGGATGCGGCAGCGCATGCCCGTTGCCGAAGGCGTAGATGCGGGAATGCTCGAGAAAGCGGCCAACGATGGAGCGGACCCTGATCCGCTCGGACAACCCGGGCACGCCCGGGCGCAGGCAGCAGATGCCGCGCACGATGAGTTCGATCTCGACCCCCGCCGCGCTCGCCTCGTAAAGGGCTTCGATGATCTCGCGGTCCGCGAGGCCGTTGCACTTGGCCCAGATCGTCGCGGGACGCCCGGCGAGCGCGTGGGCCGCCTCGTTGCGAATGGCGTCCAGGAGCGTCTGCCGAAGGTCGAGCGGGGAGATCCGGAGGGTCTCCATCGCGCGCGGCTCGCACGATCCGGTGGCGTAGTTGAAGATCCGGTTTGCGTCGCGGCCGAGAGCCGGGTCGGCGCTGAAATAGGAGATGTCCGTGTAGTGCCGCGCCGTCTCGGGGTTGTAGTTCCCTGTTCCGAGATGCGTGTAGGTGACGATCTCCTGGCCCTCGCGACGCGCGACGAGGGTCAGCTTGGCATGCGTCTTGAGGGCCGAGAAACCGAAGACCACCTGCGCGCCGGACCGCTCGAGGTCGCGCGCCCACTTCACATTTGCAGCCTCGTCGGAACGCGCCTTCAACTCGACCACGGCCGTGACGGCTTTTCCGGCCTCGGCCGCGCGCATCAGGGCGGCGACAATCGGACTGTCGCGGGACGTCCGGTAAAGCATGTGCTTGACCGATACGACCGATGGGTCGTCGGCGGCAGCATCGAGCAGCCGTACGACGGGATCGAACGACTCGTAGGGGTGGTGCACCACGAGGTCCCGGTCGCGGATGACGTCGAGCAGCGCGGCGTCCCGCGCCGCGAGGCGGGTTGGCGTCACGCCCCGATGCGGGGGATAGCGCAGGTGCGGAACGTCGAGGTCGGCGAGGGCGGTGAGGTCGCAGGGAGCGAAAAAGCCCTGGATTCTGGACGCACCGGGTCCGTTCCCGGCCACGCAGGACTGCACGAAGGCAACGAGATCGTCCGGCATCGAGGCCGAGACTTCCAGGCGAACGGGCTCCGCACGCTTGCGACGCCGCAGAGCCCTTTCAAAGCGGCTGATCATGTCGTCGCCGGTCTCGTCGACCGGGAGACCCCCATCCCGCAGAACCCGCAGGAGTCCGCTGCCGCGTACGGTGCAACTCGGGAAGAGGCGGTCGGCGCAGGACAGGAGTACGTCCTCGATGGCGACGAACAGACGTGCGCCGCGTTCGAACATGTCGGGCAACTCGACGAAGCGGCCAAGGGCCGTCGGCAGCACGATCAGCGCCCTGACCGTCTTGCGCCCCGGCCAGCGCTCGAGGTCGAGGACGAGAGCCGGCTGGCCGGCCGGGAGAAACGGGAAGGGGCGCGCGGCGCCGATGGCGAGCGGGGTCACCAGCGGCGCGATCTGGCGCAGCGCATGGTCGTCGAGCCAGGAGCGCTCGCGCATGGTGAGTTCGGCCGGCGAAAGCACGACCACACCTTCCGCCGACAAGGCCCGGCGAAGGTTCAGCCACGCGTCGTGCTGCGCCCTGTCGAGGACATCCAGGCGCTCTGCAAGGCAAAGCGCGGGTTCCGTTGCCACGGCCCCGTCAACGGGCGACGACGGCAGCCGCTCGCCGCCGCGCAGGAAACGCGCCGCTCGCGTTGCAAAGAATTCGTCCGAGCTGCGACCGGAAAGTGTAAGGAATTTAATGCGCTCCAACAAAGGATGACGCTCAGATGACGCTTCTGCGACGACTCTTGCCGCGAAATCAATCCACGATAAGTCACGGTTGAATGTACGGGGGATCAAGGTTTGTCGCTCCATTTGGAAGCGACGAGAATGGAATCGTCTAACTTAAGGATGTATTAACCGTACTACTCTCGCCTTGATTGCAGACGCGGCGCGTCAAACAGTGACTTGGCTTTTTCCGACGAAAAAATGCATCAGCGCATCCAAAGCGGAAAACGGATGTTGTGCCTCCCCCTGACAAAAGTGTCCGGGAACTGTCACATTCCCGACCTAAAACTTGACGGCGAGCGAGAGGCCCGGATCGCGCCGGCCGAGGCGGGGTCAGTCGTACCACTCCGACCGCCTCGGCCGGACAAGCCCCGCCTGCCACCACTCGAGAAATTGGGGGACACGCATGATCACGCTAGAGCAGTCTGTCGCAATTTATGCGCGAGCAATGCGCGCCTGGTTCGGTGCGCAGGCGGGATCGATGGCGCTTGCGCGTGTTGAGCAGTGCCGGGTGTCGGGTGACAATGAAGGCGTAGACGTGTGGATTTCGGTAGCGGATCGAATCGAGGCGCTCGAGATCCTTGGAGAACCCCGCCATTCGCTCCAGATTTCACCGGTGCGCGGCGGCTGGCTGTCAGCCTGATCGCGCGACCACCCCACCAGCGCGGCTGTAAGCACGCGTCAGGTGCGAACGCTGGCCTGCCAGGTGGCCTGCTCGAGCCAGGTCGGCTCGATCTCGATGCCCCAGCCCGGCCCGTCCGGGATTGCGACCTTGCCATCCACGGCCCTCAGCGGGTTGCGTAGCAACCCCTGTTCCCAGGGGTAATAGTCCGGCCCTTCGATCGAAAATTCGACATAGGGTCCGGCATTCGAGATGGCTCCCATGACGTGCAGGGTGAAAGCCGTCACCAGCGACTGGTTGGCGGAATGGGGGGTGACCGGCAGTCCCGCCTCGCGCGCCATGGCCACCACTTTCAGCATGCGGCAGACACCGCCGATGTAGCAGAGATCGGGTTGGACCACGTCGACGACGCGGTTCTCGATCATGTAGCGCCAAAGCGTGAGGTCGCAGTCCTGCTCGCCCCCCGTGACGTCGAGGGAAAGGGCCTGCGTCACCTGCTTCGTCCAGCCATGCTCCCAATAGGGGCACGGCTCCTCGAAATGCACGATGCCGTGCTGCTCCAGCATGCGGCCGACCTCGATGGCCCTGGCTGGCGAATACGCGCTGTTGGCGTCCACCAGCAAGGTCGCGTCATGGCCCAGCGCGCGGCGCACCATCGGAACGATCGCGTCCGTGCGGCCAGGCCACTCGTCGGCGTCGTGGCCGCACTCCTTGCCCACCCGGAACTTGAAGGCGGTGTAACCGTGCTCGCCCTGCAGCCGTGCGAGGCGCTCTGCCTCGGCCTCCGGCGTAATTTCGCCCCGCTTCATGCTGGATGCGTAGACAGGAAACGGCCGCGGCGAGCCGCCCAGCAACGCGCAGACGCTCTTGCCGGCCCGCTTGCCGCGCAGGTCCCACAACGCGGTGTCGAGCCCGGTGAGCGCCCGGAACAGATAGGATCCCGGAAACTTGTGCTCGCGCTCGGGGATGAGATCGACCAGCCCCTCGATGTCGTCCTCGTCGGCGCCCAACGCCCAGGGCGCCACCTGCCGGTGAAAGACGGTGGCGGTGATGTCGGCGCAATAGGTCGAGAGCTGGCCCCAGCCCTGCTCGCCCGTATCAGCGGTGACACGAACGAAGCCGACATAGGGCGTGCTGAAGGTCTCGAGTTTCTCGATCGTCATGGCGGTCCTGGTCGCGCATCTCCGGCCCAGGGCCACCTTCTCAGCCGAGTGGTCTGCCACTAAGGTCCATTCTGGAGAAATCGCCAGACCAATACGGGAGCCGGCCGTGGTCAAGCGAGAACGTGGTGCACTGCTGCAGATGATCGTGCTGGACCGCGAAGGCCCGCTCGGCCTGAGCAGCCAGATCAGCGCGGCGCTGCGCACGCTGGTTCTCGAAGGCGCGCTGCGCCCCGGGGAGCGGCTCCCCGCCACGCGCACGCTCGCCCGCGACCTCGGCGTTGCTCGGTCCACCGTGGTCGACACGTTCGAGCAATTGGGGGCGGAGGGACTGCTGGAGACCCGCACGGGATCCGGCACCTACGTGACCTCGGCCCTGGCGGCGCAGCGGCGGCCGTTCCCCCCACGCAAGCCGGCCGATGCTCCGGCGAGCGTCAGGCTCGGCGCCACGATGGCGAAAGCCGCACCGCATTTCGCCAGGCGGATCGACCACAGGCCCCTGCCTTTCACCACGGCCATGCCGGCCTTCGACGCGTTTCCGCTCGCACGCTGGGCGAGCCTGTCCGCCCGGCACTGGCGCGGCCGTCGGCCGGACATCCTCGGCTATCCCGATCCTCACGGCCATCGCCCGTTGCGGGAGGCCGTCGCCGCTCACCTGCGCACCAACCGCGGGATCGCCTGCGAAGCCGGCCAGGTCTTCGTCACGGGAGGAGCCCAGCAGGCCTTCCAGATCACGGCGCAGATGCTGCTCGATCCCGGTGACCCCGTCTGGTTTGAAGAGCCCGGAGCGATCGGCGCGCGCAACGCGATGCTGCTATCGGGGGCGCGGATCGTACCCGTTCCGGTGGATGGAAACGGTCTCGATGTCGCTGCCGCCCTGCGCCTGGCCGCCCAGTTCCGGCTGGCCTTCGTCACGCCGGCGCACCAGCAGCCCACCGGTGCCAAGATGAGCATCGACCGGCGCCTCGAACTTCTCGCGGCGGCCGACGCGGCCGACGCCTGGATCATCGAGGACGACTGGGATGGCGAGTTCTGCTTCTCCGGGTCCCCCTTGCCGACGCTGAAAGGGATCGATCGCAGCGATCGCGTCATCTATGTCGGCACCTTCAGCAAGTCCCTCTTCCCTGCCTTGCGCCTCGGCTTCGTGGTCGCGCCCGCGGCGCTCACGCCGGCCTTCGAATCCGCATTGAGAGCCTTCGCGCCGAGCGCGCCGCTGGGGCTCCAGGCAACCCTCGCCGCCTTCATCGAGGAGGGTGACTTCGCCGCCCATGTCCGCCGCATGCGCCGGCTCTATGCGGAGAGACACCAGGCCCTGCTGGACGCTGCCGGATCGCACCTGGGCGAGTGGCTGACCGTCGAACCCACCAACACCGGCCTTCACACGGTCGCGCGATTCAAATGCGATGTCTCCGCGCAAGCCGTCACCGCGGCGGCACATGAGCGGGGGGTTGTCGTGACGCCGGTCAGCCACTTCGCGCTCGGTCCGGTCCGCAGCGACGGGCTGGTGCTCGGCTTTGCCGGTTACTCTCCGGCGCAGATCGACACCGCCGCGGCCGAGCTCGCGAAGTCCTTTCGAGGGCTCGGCCCAAAGGGCTGAGTTCACGGGCGCGACCCGTAAAGTGGTCTGCCCGTTTTCAGAGAATGGACCTCACTGACAGACCAATGCCGCCGTACCGTCGCACGACGAGTCCATGATCGCCGGACCGCCATCTTGAAGGGGAGGTACCGATGAGGATCTTGAAGGGGCTGTTGGTTTGCGCCGTGAGTGCGCTGGGTATCGCGGCCGCGGGGACGGCTTCGGCCGAGACGCTGCGCTTGCTCACCTGGGGCGACTATGCACCCGAGTCCGTCATCAAGGCGTTCAAGGACCAGACGGGGATCGACGTCGAGGTCACGATCTCCAACAACGAGGACATGATCTCGAAGCTGCGGGCCACCGGCGGCGCGGGCTTCGATCTCGCCCAGCCCAGCCAGGACCGCATCGTCGGCCCGCAGGCCGAGTTCGGGATCTACAAGCCGCTCGACCTCTCCAAGATCGACGCAGGCCAGTTCATCCCCGAGTTGCTGGAGGCGACCAAGAAGAACACGGCGGTCGACGGCAAGGTCTATGGCGTCGCGCATCTGTGGGGCACGTCCGGCCTCGTCGTGAACAAGGACAAGGCTCCGGGCATCAGCGGCTTCACCGAGCTCTGCAGCGACGCCTACAAGGGCAAGGTCTCGATGCGCCTGAAGCGCACGGCGCTGCTCAGCATGGCGTTCGCGGCCGGGGATGATCCCTTCGCCGCCTATGGCGACAAGCAGAAATACGCAGAGATCATCGAACGCGCGGGCCAGAAGCTCGCCGCCTGCAAGCCGAACGTGAAGGCTTATTGGTCCGGCTCCGACGACCTCAACAACATGTTCCGCTCCGGCGAGATCGTCGCCTCCGAGGCGTGGGACTCGACGGGGTTCAAGCTGAACGCGGAGAACAAGGCGATCAACTTCGTCGCGCCGTCCTATGGCGCGCTCGGCTGGATCGACACGTTCGCGTTGCCGGCCAAGGGCAAGGCGGATGACGCAGCCTACAAGTGGATCAACTTCGTCATGCAGCCGAAGATCGCGGCCATGATCGTCGAGTCCTCTGGAAGCTTTTCCGCCTCCAAGGGGTCGGACCAGCTCGTGTCCGAGAAGCTGCGCGCAGCCTTCCAGCAGGCGTTCCCCCCTGCGGTGATCGCCAACATCAAGTGGTTCCCTGCCATTCCCGCCGGCCTGGAGGAAATGGAAGGCAAGGTTCTCGACAAGGTCGCGGCGAAGTAAGGCCGCTGGTCCGGCGAGGCGAGGGGGCTCTCCTCGCCGGCCCTCCGGTTTTTCACCGCGCCGCCACGCCGCATACGATGAGTGCTTCCGACCACGACCTCGAATGCCGCGGGCTGATCAAGCGGTTCGGCCACTTCACAGCCGTCGCCGACGTTTCGCTGTCTGTGCCGCGGGGCAGCTTCTTCTCGATTCTCGGGCCGTCCGGCTGCGGCAAGACTACGCTGATGCGGATGGTGGCAGGGTTCGTGAACCCCGATGCCGGCGACATCCTGATCAAGGGCCGTTCGGTTCTGGAGACGCCGCCCAACCGGCGGCCCGTCAACATGGTGTTCCAGCACCTCGCCCTGTTTCCGATGATGAACGTGGCCGAGAACATCGGTTATGGCCTGCGCAGGCGCGGCACGCCGCGCGCCTCGATCCGCAGCAAGGTCGACACGGTGCTGGAGCGGGTCGGGCTTCCCGGAATGGGCGGCAAGCGCATCGATCAGCTCTCCGGTGGCCAGAAGCAGCGCGTCGCGATTGCGCGCTGCATGGTGCTGGAACCGGCCGTCCTGCTCCTCGACGAACCGCTGGGCGCCCTCGATCTCAAACTGCGCGAGCACATGAAGCTGGAGCTCAAGCAGTTGCAGCACCAGTTCGGAACGACCTTCGTCTACATCACCCACGACCAGTCGGAAGCGCTGGTGATGTCCGACCAGGTCGCAGTGATGAACCGCGGCCGCTTCGAGCAGGTCGGCGCGCCCCAGGACCTCTATTACCGCCCCGCCACGCCCTTCGTTGCCGGCTTCGTCGGTGACAGCCATCGCTGGACAGGCCGCGTGGTCGAGGCCGCGGCAGGCCGCGTCGTGGTTCTCGCGACGGGGGGCACGCCCATCGTCGCCACGGCCGGGGCCTCGGCCCTCCCTGCTGCAGGGGACGAGGTCGACGTCTTCGTCCGTCCCGAGGTCATCGCCATCGCCGCCCCGGGTGGCGGGAAGGAAGAAGCCAGTTCCGACAACGTCCTGCCCGGGACGCTCGACAGCGTCCTGTTCAACGGCGCCAACAGCCGCGCCCTCGTCTGCATTGCCTCGGGCGATGTCGTCGGCGTGGCCCTCCCGCCGGCGGCAGACGGGCTGGCCCTCGGGCACGGCGCACCCGTCGTCCTGCGGTTCGCAGCTCACAACGCCCTGGTTTTCCCCCACAAGGCGGGAGGCGAGGCGTGACTGCGGCCAGGCAAAGGGATCCAAAGGCGAGCCTGGCCTTCCTGCTGGTGGTCACGCCTTTCATCCTGTGGATCCTCCTTCTCGTCGTGATCCCTCAGGTCAATCTCTTCGTCCTCTCGCTCCGGGAGAAAGTCGGACCCGGCCAGTACCAGACGGGGCTGCACAACTACGTTGATTTCTTCGGTGAGGACGTCTATGTCCGCGCGCTCCTGCGCACGGTGATGATGTCGCTGCTGGCCACGGCGCTGACGCTGCTCGTGGCATTTCCCGTCGCCTACTACATCGCCAAGATCGCGAGGGGCCGCGCGCGCGGCCTGCTCTTCCTGGTTTGCCTGCTGCCCTTCTGGGTGAGCGAACTCGTTCGCGTCTTCGGCTGGATGATCGTCCTGCGCGAGACAGGACTGCTCTCGGGCCTGCTCCAGTGGTCGGGGATCACCGGCGAGCCGGTCGAATTCCTCTACAACGACGTCACGGTGATGGTCGGCCTCGTCTACACGTCCATGCTCTTCATGGTGGTGCCGCTGACCTCGACGCTGGACAGCCTCGACGACGCGCTCGTCGAGGCCGGCTACGACCTCGGCGGCAACGGGTTCGCCGTCCTGCGGGAAATCGTACTCCCGCACGCCATGCCCGGCATCGTCGCGGGCTCGATCATCGTGTTCATGCTGAGCCTCGGCAACTATCTCACGCCGATACTGCTCGGCGGCAAGAACAGCCAGTGGTTCACGGCGCACATCTATTCCCAGTTCATCACCCGCTTCAACTGGGAGGTCGGGTCCGCTTTCGGCTTCGTGCTGCTGGCGACGTCGAGCCTCGTGGTCTGGGCCGGGCTGCGCCTGTCGGGCCAGTCGCTCGCCGGGACGCTGGGGAGGTCCTGAGATGCTGGCCTCCATTCCCGGCGGACGCGGGACCCGCCTCTTGCACAAGGCCTATGTCTGGGTCTTCGTGGCGTTCCTGGCTCTGCCCTTGGCCGTCGTGGCCGTGTTCGCCTTCAACGACTCGCTCTATCCCGCCTTGCCCTGGCGCGGCTGGACACTGGCCTGGTTCTTCGGTGAGACAGCCCCCAGGATCGGTGCCTTCCATGACAGGAACGTCCTGCGCGGCATTGGCAATTCCCTGGTTGTCGCGTGCGTCACGACCCTTCTGTCCGTGGCCGTGGGAACGACGACGGCCTTCCTGTTCGAGCGCCACGACTTCCGGTTCAAGTCGGCCTTCGCGCTCCTGATGCTGGCGCCGCTCGTGATCCCCGGCGTCATTCTCGGCATCTCGATCCTCGCCTTCTCCAGCAGCATCGCGAACCTCCTCGACGATCGCTTCGGCATCGAGGTGGCATGGCTCAGGCCGGGTCTTCCGCTGATCGTCCTCGGCCAGTTCTCCTTCATGGCGACCATCGCCACGCTGGTGATCTCTGCGCGCCTGCGCCGTTTCGACCGCTCGCTCGAGGAGGCCGCGTTGAACCTCGGCGCCACGAGAGCGGAGGCGATCCGCACCATCACCTTGCCCTTCCTGCGCCCGGCCATGATCGGCTCGGGCATCGTCGTCTTCCTAATGTCCTTCGAGAACTTCAACACGACGCTGATGTTGGTGGGCTCGGACCCGCCGCTTACGATCACCATGTACGACCGCATGAAGCAGGGCTCGACGCCCGTGCTGAATGCCGTCTCCGTCCTGCTGATGGTCGGTTCCGCACTCCTCGGCCTGCTGAGCGTCGTCGTTCAGCGGAACCGGGCAAAGGCGGACTGACCTCGGTGGCGGAAGACGTCTTCGACATCGTGGTGGTGGGCGCGGGGTCGGCAGGGAGCGCCGTCGCCGGCCGTCTTGCCCAGACCGGCCGCTTTACCGTGCTCGTCCTCGAGGCGGGGCCGCGCGACCTGAGCCCCTGGATCCATCTCCCCATCGGCTACGGCAAGCTCTTCTACGAGCCGCGTCTCAACTGGATGTACCAGACCGAGCCGGAACCTGGGCTCGAAGGGCGGTCGATCTACCAGCCCCGCGGCAAGGTGGTGGGCGGCTCCAGTTCCATCAACGCCATGGTCTATTCGCGCGGCCAGCCCGCCGACTTCGACGACTGGGTCGCCGCCGGGAACCCTGGCTGGAGCTGGGACGACGTGCTGCCTGTCTATCGGCGGATGGAGGACCATGCACTCGGGCCCAGCGGTGTCCACGGCAAGGGCGGCCCGCTCAGCGTCGCCGACATCAGCGAACGCGTGCATCCGCTCACCCACGTCTTCGTGGAGGCTGCGCGCGAGGCGGGGCTGCCCTTCACGAGAGACCTCAACGGAACCTCGATCGAAGGCGTGGGCTATTACCAGCTGAATATCCGCGACGGTTTCCGCGCCTCGGCTGCCAAGGCCTACCTGAAGCCGGTCATGCGCGGCGGTCGTCTGGAAGTGCTCTCGGGCTGCCTGGCCACGCGCATCCGTTTTGAAGGCCGCCGCGCCTGCGCCGTCGAGTTCATCCGCGGCGGCCGAACGAGAACGGCCCGCGCGCGGCGCGGGATCGTGCTGTCGGCCGGTGCCTTCAACACGCCCCAGCTTCTCCAGCTCTCAGGGATCGGGCGGGCCGCCGAGATTGCCAGGGCCGGGCTGCCACTCCTCCTCGACGCGCCGGCCGTGGGCGCCAACCTGCAGGACCATCTGTGCTACGACCATGTGTACCGGGCCTCCCGGCCCAGCCTCAATGACGACCTGCTGCCCATGCGTGGCCGCATGCGCGTGGCGCTCGCCTATCTCGCGGGCCGAAGGGGGCCCCTGTCGCTCAGCGTCAACCAGGGTGGCGGCTTCTACAGGACGAGGCCGGACCTGCAGGCGCCCGACATGCAGATCTACTTCTCGCCGTTGAGCTATGAGCGGACACCCCCCGGCGTTCGGGCCCTGATGCAGCCCGACCCGTTCTCGGGATTTTCGACGAGCGTATCGCCCTGCCGGCCCCGCAGCCGTGGAACAGTGTCCCTGCGGTCGGCAGATCCCAGGGAGGCTCCCCTGATCGCGCCGGGTTATCTGTCGGACGAACGGGATATTCTGGACATGCTCGCCGGTGCGCGCTTTCTGCGCCGATTGCGAGACACAGGGGCACTGTCGTCCATCGTCGCGGAAGAGCTCAAGCCCGGACCGGATACCGCGAGCGACGAGGACCTCGTCGCCGACATCAGGCAGCGCGCCTACTCGGTCTATCATCCATGCGGCACCTGCAGGATGGGGCCGGACCCGTCTTCCGCCGTGGTCGATAGACGGCTTCGGATCCATGGCACCGACGGACTGTGGATCGCGGACGCGTCTGTCTTCCCGTCCATCACGTCGGGAAACACGAATGCCCCCAGCATCATGGTTGGCGAGCGAGCAGCCGATTTCATTGCTGCCGACATGAACTGACCCGCGAGCCCACCGATGCAGGATAAGCCGAAGCACCTCACATCAGTCACCGCTGGCGACCCCGTGCCCCGGCGCGAGCTTGCCTCCGCCAACGCCTTGCTGCCGGGCGACGACCTCGGGATCCTGCTCGCTGCCGGGGAGAATGACGGCCTCGTGGTTCTCAGCGGCAAGCCAATCACCCTGCTGGCCAAAAAGCTGCTCGAGCGCGCGCCGGCTCCGTCGATGCGCTACGCCTACGTGCTCACCGAGGAAGGCTGGAAGGCGCTTCGCGCGGCCAGAGACTCGCAAGACGAACGCTAGCGGGCAGCAGGAGCCCAGCGATGCTGTTTGCGCAGGCCGCTTGCACCGGCTCCGCGGTGACGCGGGCGCGAATACGGAAGGGTGAACTCAAGCCGGCTTGCCCGGCCGTGCCGGCTGGGCCGCGGTTCCGGGTCCCAGCGAGCGCTGGACGAGCACGGAGTCGGACCAGCGTCCGTGCCGGAACGCGACGCCCTGGAGCCGCCCCACCTGCGCGAAGCCAAAGCTGGCGTGCAGCCCGAGCGAAGCCTGGTTGTCGCCATCCACATACCCGACCATCTGCCGGTATCCGGCGGCGGCGCAGGTGTCGATCAAGGCCTGCATCAGCTTGCGGCCGATGCCGATCCCGAGATGATGGTGATGGACGTAGATCGAATGCTTGACGGTGAAGCGATAGGCCGGACGCTTCCTGAACAGCACCACATAGGCATAACCGACCACGGTCCCGTCGAGAACGGCGGCCAAATGCGGGAACTTGCGCTCGCGCAGGTTCTTCCGTCGGTCCTTGATGTCGTCGGGCTGCGGGATCCCGCTCTCGTCGATACCCTCCTCGATCCCCGCACGGACGTGGTGACGGTAAATCGCCAGCATGGCTTCGACGTCATCGTCGCGCGTCGGTCGGATGATCAGGGAGGGCTGCACGGGGCGAGAGGGTTCGGGAACGAGTGTCGGCCAGACTATTCCGCCACGACGTAGGTGTGAAGCCGCACGCGCCCTGCTGCATCGGTCTCGCGATAGAGACCCTGGATCTCCACGTCGAAACCCGGGAACATGTTGAAGCACGCCTCGAACATTCTGAGATAGTCGATCATGGGGCGCGCCCGCCCCGTGAGACGCTCTCCCGGGACGATGGTGGCGATGCCCGGCGGGTAGACCACGAAGGGCGTCGTCGCGACGCGCCCCTCCAGCGCGTCCACCGGCACGTAGTCGACGTCGTTCCTGATCAGCCGGCGCGAGGCCTCGCGCGGCGACATCGCGACTTCCGGCAAATGCTCCGCAGCGAACTGCGCCGCCTGCAGCCCGCTGACGTTCGCCTCGCGGAAGAAGCGGTGCATCTCGCCGCAGAGATCGCGGACACGGACCCCGGCGTAGCGGCCCGAACGCTTGTGCGCGAATTCGGGGATCACCTCGGCGAGCGGGGCATTGTCGTCGTGCAGCCTCTTGAAGGCTACGAGCGCGCTGATCAGCGTTCCGGCCTTGCTCGCCTCGACACCCGGCGTCAGCAGGAACAGCAGCGAGTTCAGGTCGTTTTTCTCGGCGACGATGCGGTTTTCGCGGAGGTATTGCGCCACGATCGGCGCCGGAATGCCGTGATCGGCATAGGCGCCCGTCGCCCGATCGAAGCCCGGCGTGAGCAGAGTGAGCTTGTTGGGATCCGTCATGGCGAAGCCGGGCTCGAGGTCCGGAAAGCCGTGCCACGTCCGGCCGGGCTCGAGTGCCCAGTACGCCGGATCGGAAGCGAGCAGATCGGTCGTTACGCTCTCCCAGGCTACATCGTGCACTGCTCCCTGCTGCGCAGCGTCGGGAATGGCGACACGGTCGGGAACGAAGGGCTCGAAGAACCAGCGCCGCTCGGACCTGTGCTCCTTGTCCTGGAACTCGCGCGCCACCGCTCGGATCTTCTTGCGCAGCTCGATGCCGAGGCGGATCGTGTCGTCCCACAGAACCTCGCCGGACCGGCCCTTCATCATCTGCGCGCCCACGTCGAGCGAGGCGAACAGCGGATAGAAGGGCGACGTCGAGGCATGCTGCATGAAGCTTTCGTTGAACCGGCGGTGACCCACCCTGCGCTTCTGACCCACGATATGGCCGTCCCGCACGTGGATCTGCGAGGCCTGCGAGAAGCTCGCGAGTTGCTTGTGCGTCGACTGGGTGGCGATGATCCCCGGTGAGTCGGGGCCGAGACCGGTGAGGCCCATGGCGAAGCGCCCGGCATAGAGCGGGTGGAACTTCATGAAGCCGGCCCAGGCCTCGTCGAAGACGATGTAGTCGCAGAGGTGTCCGATTTTCTCGACGATCATCTGGGCGTGATGGATCGTCCCGTCATAGGTGCACTGCTCCACCACGCCGACGCGGAACGGGCGCGGTCTGCGCCACGCCTCCGGATCGGTGACCAGCGGGTGTGCCCGGATGCGCTCGCGCAACTTCTCTTCGTCGAAGGTGTCCCAGCGCATGGGGCCTATGAGACCCCATGCATTCCGTGTCGTGGGCAGGTAGACGGGAATGCCGCCGCCCAGCATCAAGGCGCCATGGTGCGCGGCCTTGTGGTTGTTGCGGTCGAAGAGCACGAGATCGCCGTCGGTCACCAATGCGCCGAGCGCGACCTTGTTGGAGGTCGAGGTGCCGTTGAGGACGAAATAGGTCTTTTCGGCCCCGAAGATCTCCGCCGCCTCCTGCTGCGCCCTCAGCGCCGGACCCTCGTGGGTCAGCAGGTCGCCCAGATCGAGCACGGAATTGTCGAGGTCGTCGCGGAACACGGCCTCGCCGAGGTGCTCCATGAACACCCGGCCGATCGGGCTGCGGCTGTAGAACACGCCGCCATTGTGCCCCGGGCAGGTCCAGAGCTGGTTGCCCTCTTCCGCGTAGTCGACCAAAGCGCCGAAGAACGGCGTTTTCAGCGTCTCTGCATACTGCTTGAGGCGGCTGATCAGGTTCTTGGCGATGAAGGCCGGCGTTTCCTCCGACAGGAAGACATAGCCGTCGATGAAATCGAGCACCTCGACGGGGACATCCTCGAAGCGCTTGCGGCGGATCAGCAGGACGATCGGAAAGTCGAGACCGCGCCGGCGCATCAGATTGATCAGCGCCGCGGTCTTACCCTCCAGGCCCTTCTTGCCCCAGTCCACGACCATGCAGCCGATGGCCGCGTCGGTCTGCACCGCAATCTCCGCATCCTCGATGCGGCGCGCCTTGACGACCTCGAAGCCGGATCGCTCGATCTCCTCGACAATCTGGTTGAAGCGCAGGCCCTCGAGTTCGTCGGGGTCGAAGGAGGGGGCCGAGAACAGGAAGTTGAAACGCCGAAAATAATCCATGGATTCCTCCACCTCGATGGCAGGTGTGGGATCCGCCCATTACGGGACGGTGACACTTTGCCGGCCATCCACGCTCCGGTGTTACAAGCCGGCTCGCGCGGTGATCAGCTTGCCGACGCCGGCACCGGGCATCGCGGGCGGCAGAGGGTCCAGCCTCGACCAGCGCATCTGCCTGCCCGGGTCTGGCGCAGAGATGACGGCCGGTGGGAGCAGGAAGCCCTCCGTGCCACTCTTCTCCCGACCCAGCAGAAGGCGGTAAACGCTGCCGATTTGCCGGCGCCCTCCCCGTTGCGAATCATCGGCACCGTGCCGGCGCCACAGGACCGAGACGTCTGGCACAATCGCCGCCGGGCGGCTTGCCTTGGTGCACCGTCGTCCGGTGTCATTTCACGATCCATCGCCCTGGAACCATCAAATCCCGAACGGTCCTTGCCGAAAGGGTGTGGAAGACGCGGGATCGATCAATATGACTAGCGATTGTGACAATGATCTCCGTCATTCGGATCAGCCAACGAACGAGTATCCGCTTGGAAATCATGGCACGGCTCCAGGTATTGCGCCGCATCGTCGAAGCGGCATTCACGACGACACCTGCAGACATCCCCGATGCGCAGGCTCCGCTGCTGTCCGCTCCGCTTTACGCGGTCGGCGACGTGCATGGCTGTGACGGCCTGCTCGAAGAGATGCTGGCCGCGATTCGTCTCGACGCCGCGCGCAGCGGGGGGGCGGCGCAGATCGTGTTCCTTGGCGATCTCGTCAACCGGGGACCGGGGACGAGGAGCGTCCTTGCCAGGCTTTCCGCCGGCCCGGAGCAACCATCCGAGCAATGGATCGTCCTGCGCGGCAATCACGAGGACACGATGCTGGACGGCCTGGCGCGCGGCGGCCCGGCGTTTCAGCGCTGGCTGCGAAAAGGCGGCGTCGAGACCCTGCGCTCCTACGGCCTGGCGAGGCGCGAGATGAACTGGGAGGCCGCGCGCGCGGCGGTCGATCCAGCACATGTCACCTTCCTCGCTGGCCTGCCGCACGTTCACAGGGACAACGAGCTCCTTTTCGTCCATGCCGGGATCCGCCCGGGTGTCGCCCTCGCCGACCAGTCGCCGGTGGACCTCGTCTCGATCCGTGGACCGTTTCTGTCCCGGCCGCACGGCCTCGGCGTCCTGGTCGTGCATGGACACACACCAACCAAGGGCCGTCCCGGCATGCGCCCAGGCAGGATCAACCTCGATACAGGGGCGGTGACGACCGGCATCCTGACCGCGGCGGCGTTCGACGCCGACCGGCGCGCGGTCAGGTTTCTCCAGGTCGGCGTCCGAAAGGGCGCGGTCGTGGAGACCGGGCCGAAGAAGCTGCCCTTCGCGCCGTCGGTGCAGGTCGAGATCAACCCCGATAGCAACGCCGACGAGGAGACATCGTGATGAGCGCGCTCGTACCGGCTGCAGGCCCACCCGTCCCGGCAGCGATACTCCGGCAGGCCGGGCGCGAGCACGAGGTCTCGTTCATCTGCGACGATGCCACCTTCAAGCTCGCAAGCGGCCTCGCTCTGCTGGGCGAGGCGGCTCCAGGCCCGTCCTACCGCCGCCTGCAGACCATCTATTTCGATACGGAGGATGGCCGGCTGCGGGCCCGCCGTATGGCCCTTCGCCTTCGCAGGACGCGGGGCGGCTATCTCATGGGGCTGAAATGGAGCCCCACCAGCCCGGCCCATTCATTCGCCCGCGGTGAGGTGGAGGTGATGGTCCGCTCACCCGAACCAGACCTCAGCCTCTTCGGCGAGGATGTCCGCACCGAACTGGGCGGCGTCCTCGACGGGGCCGCGCTCGTGCCGGTGTTCGCCACGGATATCCGGCGCTCCGTGAAGATCGTCGGCGTCGGGCGCAGCGCAATCGAAGTCGCCTTCGATTCCGGCAACATCCGGGCGGGTGATCGCCATATGCCGGTCCGCGACATCGAGCTGGAGCTCAAGTCGGGGGATGCATCCGACCTGTTCCGGCTGGGCCTCGCGCTGCTCGATCGGCTGCCGCTGAGGCTCGGCACGCGGAGCAAGGCCGAGCGCGGCGCCTGGCTGCTGACGGGCGTGCCGCCCGGCCCCGTTGGAGCGACCGCACCCGCGATCACCTCCGCCACCAACGCCGACGACGCGATTGCCGGCGTGATCCGGGCCTGCCTCATCCAGTTCACGGCGAACTGGGAGTGCTTCCGCCAAGGCGAGCGGGTCGAGGCCGTGCATCAGATGCGGGTCGCCATCCGCCGCCTGCGTTCGGCGCTCGCAATCTTCAATCGCACGCTTCCCTGCCCGGAATTCGTTGAGTTCCGGGCGGAAGCCCGCCGGCTTGCCTCGGTGATGGGTGAGGCGCGCGACTGGGATGTCTTCGGAGACCTCGTGCGCGCCGGCCCCCTCGCAGCGTTCCCGGCGGACCAGGGTCTGCACGTTCTGCTTCAACAGGCAACGGCCAGGGCCGAGGCAGGCCACCGGCAGGTGGAGGCGCTGCTCGCCGACCCCGGAACGTCGCGCTTCGTTCTGGCGCTCGAACTGTTCGTCGTCCGGCGAGGCTGGCGCGTGGGCGACGACGCGGGCCGCCTCGCCATCCTGGCTGCGCCGGTCGGAGTCCTGGCCTCCGAGTGCCTCGGCCAGCTCGACAGGAAGGCCCGGAAGCAGGGCAAGCACTTCGACGCGATGAGCGAAGAAGAGCGCCACGAACTCCGCATCAGGCTCAAGAACGTGCGCTATGCCGCGGGTTTCTTCGGCCACGTCTTCGACCAGGGGCGGTCAGCCCGGGAATTCGGCAAGCGGGTGGCGTATCTGCAGGACCTCCTCGGCCACCTCAACGACGCCACGGTGGCCGGCGAACTTCTGCAGATGTCCGGTGCGCGGGACGATCCGGAAACCGCATATGCCGCCGGGATCATGAGCGGATGGTATCGCCGCGCCGTCGGTGACCATGAGCGCGAGCTGCGCCGCGCCTGGGTGAAATTTCAGGAAGCGCCCCGCTTCTGGAGGAGCCGCCGCCCGGAGCGCAGCGCGCGGCGGAAGGACAGCGGCTGAGGGCGGCTCGAGCGACAGCGAAGCTTGGGATCGGTTCAAACAGATCCACACGGAAGCGGCTGTTCTCCATAAGGTCGCAGGCTCCCGACTTCGGACAGCATGCCTAAGGGGCTGGCTCCGTTCTGGACATCGGAAAGTCTGCTATGAGGCTTAGGCGCCGAATGCTGCAGGGGACACTTTTGCGATGCCGCCGCTAAGCCGTCACCGCCGGTTTCGCAGACAGTCCACCCCGACGCCTGAGCAGTCCAAGGCCGGCGCACTGGAACGTCTGGCCCTGCTGATGGCACGCTATGACAGCGGCGCCATCCCGCCAGGTGTGGCCGCGGTCGTGAAGCGGCTCAGGCGGGCGGCGGGTCTGACGGAGTTGGAAGACTAAGCCGTCCGGGTCACGCCGTTGCCGCGCCGGAAAGCGTCGGCCGCGTCGCGACCGCCGCGACGAAGTCGGCGAAGGCGCGGGCCTTGGTGCTGGCCATCCGGCCGGTCGGAAAGACGGCCCAGAGATCGATCGGCGGGAGAACCCATTCGGTGAGGAGCTTCACTGCCTCCCCGTTTGCGAGTTCAGGAGCAAACATCCAGTCCGACGCGATGGTGATCCCGAGCCCGGCCAGGACGGCCGCGCGCGTGCCTTCGGCACTGCTCGCCCGGACCCGGCCCGCGACGGCGACCGAGATTTCCGTGGTGTCCCTCCGGAACGACCAAGTCCCGAAGCGACCCTGCGTGTAGGTGACCGCCTCGTGGCCGGCGAGGTCGGCGGGCGAGGACGGAGGGCCTCTACGGGCGACATAGTCGCGGCTGGCGATCACCGAGCGGGGACTGGTCGCCAGCCGCCGCGCGGTGGCGGAAGAGTCCTGAAGGTCACCCATCCGGAGCGCGACATCCACGCCCTCCTCGACGAGGTCGATCATCCTGTCGTCGAGGATGAGGTCGATGGCGAGGTCGGGATGGCCGTCGAGGAACTCCGGCAGGCGCGGGACGACATGGAGCCTGGCGAAGGTCGTGGCGGCCGAGGCCCGAAGGACCCCGCTCAGGCTTTGGCCCGCTCCCCGCGCGGCGAGATCCGCCTCGTCGGCCTCGGCCAGTGATGCCTTGGCCCGTTCGTAGAACCGGAGCCCTGCCTCCGTGGGCGCGAGGCCGCGCGTCGTGCGCAGGAGGAGACGCACGCCGAGCCGGGATTCCAGTTGGGCGATGGTCTTCGAGACGGCCGGTTGCCCGATCCTCAGCTGCCGGGCCGCGGCCGAGAAGGAGCCACTCTCCACCACCCGCACGAAGGACAGCATCGCCGCGTAGCGATCCATGGCCACTCTCCAACCTATTCCGCTGAGGAATAGATCATATCGCCACAGCCTGTCATCCCATGCCTTCCGGCATGGCCTAGCCTCCCTCCATCGCAAGCTTCACGGATGGAGACCACCGATGCCCCTCGCCTTCGACGCCTATCGCGACGCCTTCCCCCATGCCCGCCTGACGCGCAAGCCGAACGGCGTGCTCGAGGTCCGCCTGCACACGGACGGCGGCAAGCTCGTCTTCGACGGCCATGCCCACCGCGAGTTCGTCGACCTCTTTCACGCCATCGGGGAGGACCGCGACAACCGCGCCGTCATCCTGACCGGATCGGGCGACGCCTTCATGGACGCCATCAACCCGGACGGCTTCGATTTCTTCACCCCGCAGGGCTACGACCGCATCTTCCGTGAGGGCCGCAAGGTCCTGATGAACATCCTCGATGTCGAGGTACCGCTGATCGCGGCCCTCAACGGCCCTGTCCTGCTGCATTCAGAGTATGCGCTTCTCGCCGACATCGTCCTGGCGACGCCCGATACCGTGTTTCAGGACAAGCCGCATTTCGAGTTCGGCATCGTGCCGGGCGACGGGGTGAACCTGCTCTGGCCGGAGGTGATCGGCAGCGTTCGTGGCCGCTACTTCATCCTGACGCGACAGGTGCTCGACGCCGCCACGGCTAAGGACTGGGGCGTGGTCAACGAGATCGTGCCGCGGGACGGCCTCCTCGCCCGGGCCCACGAGATCGCCGACGCCATCGCGGCTCTGCCGCCGCTTACCGGCCGCTACACCCGGATCGCGCTCACCCAGATGCTGCGCCGGATCATCGAAGAGGGCGCGGGCTATGGCCTGGCCCTCGAGGGCATCAGCGCGGCCGATGTCGCCCGGTCCATGGCTCAGGGTTGAGGGAGGTTGTCATGTCTTTGCAAGCAAAACTGAACGCGTTCAAGGCCGCCTTCCGTTCCGGAGAACCGCCCTATAGCGTGACGGCCGACACGATCGCCGTCATGGACCGCGCCACCCGCGCGCTGATCGACTCCGGCGCGGCCGGCCTCGCCCTGAAGGCAGGAGATGCCGCGCCTGCCTTCAGCCTCAGGGATGCCCAGGGCGAGATGGTCTCATCGGGAGACCTGCTGGCGCGGGGACCTCTCGTCGTGAGCTTCTACCGCGGTGTCTGGTGCCCGTACTGCAACATGGAACTCCAGGCGCTCCAGTCCGAGCTCGCCTGGTTCAGGGAAGCCGGCGCGTCCCTCGTCGCGATCTCGCCGCAGACACCCGCCAACAGCCGCAAGTCGATGCGCCAGAATGGCCTCGACTTCCCCATCCTGTCCGACCCCGGCAACGCGGTCGCGCAGGCCTTCGGAATCCGCTTCTCCATGCCGGACGATCTGATCGCCATCTATCGCAAGCTCGGCAACGACCTGCCGTTGATCAACGGGGACGGCAGCTGGACGCTGCCGATGCCGGCCCGCTTCGTCATCGGCCAGGACGGGACGATCATCTACGCCGAGGTCAATCCCGACTACACCCTGCGGCCCGAGCCGTCGGACATGCGGCCGGCCCTCGCCGCGGCCAGCCGCCGGGCGGCCTGAGCAGGACCTGGTCGCCATCCCTCTCCCCCGTTTTTGGAGATCTCGACGCCATGATCGAAGTCTACGCCTTCGCCACGCCCAACAGCGTGAAAGTCCCCATCGCCCTCGAGGAGCTCGACCTTCCCTACGGCCTGACCGGCGTCAACATAAGGCAGGGCGCGCAGAAGGCGCCCGAGTACCTGGCGCTGAACCGGAACGGCAAGGTTCCGGTCCTGGTCGACCCCGATGGTCCCGATGGCCCTCTCGTCCTCACCGAAAGCGCGGCCATCCTCGTTCATCTCGCCGAGAAGACGGGGCGCCTTCTGCCGCATGACCCCAAGGGCCGCGCCCGCGTCTTCGAACAGCTCTTCTTCCACGCGTCCGGCCTGGGCGTGGCCTTCGGCAATGCAGGCTACTTCCGCAAGCTCGCGCCGGAGCCGGTGCCTTTGGCCATCGACCGGTTCGGCAACGAGGCGCTGAGACTCCTGGGCGTGCTCGACGCGGATCTGGCCGAGCGCCGCTTCGTCGCCGGCGAAGACTTCTCGATCGCCGACATCGCGCATTTCGGCTGGCTGTGGCGGCGCGAGTTCGCCGGTGTGTCGCTGGACGCCTTCCCCAACGTCCAGCGCTGGTACGACGCGGTCGCGGCGCGCCCGGCCGTCCAGCGCGGGATCGCGAGGACCACCGCGCTGGCGCCGGCCTGAGGAGGACGGGATGACACGATCGATCGTGGTGACCGGGGCCTCCCGGGGCATCGGGCTCGCGACGGCACGTGCGCTCTCCCGTGAGGGCTGGCACGTCATCGGGATCGCGCGCACTGACCCGGGCGGCGTCCCTGCCGAGATGATCGAGGCTGACCTCGCCGACCCCGTGGCGACGGCGCGCCTCGCGGAAGGCCTTTCACGCCGCGCCGACATCGCCGGGATCGTCAACAATGCCGGCATGGCCTTGCACGAAGACACTGGCGCCATCGACGTCGAGACGTCGATGCGGCTCCTGGAATTCAACTGGCGCCCTGCCTTGCAGCTCACGCAGGCGCTCCTTCCGGCCATGAGGCAGGCGCTCTTCGGACGGATCGTCAATGTCTCCAGCCTGGTCGTGCGCGGCTTGCCGTTCCGGGCCAGCTATGCGGCCTCAAAGGCAGCGCTGGAGAGCCTGACGAGGACGCTTGCGATCGAGCAGGCCGCCCATGGCATCACGGCCAATGCAGTCGCCCCCGGGCCCACCGAGACGGAGCTGTTCCGCGTCAACAACCCCGCCGGCAGTGCGGCGGAGGCGCGCTATCTCGCTCAGATTCCGATGCGCCGGCTCGGGCGGCCGGAGGACATTGCCGAGGTCATCGCGTTCCTGGCCTCTGACCGGGCCGGATACGTCACCGGCCAGGTGATCGGAGTGGACGGCGGCGCCAGCACCGGCCCGGGTGTGCCCGTCCCGCCTGCGGACTGAGGTCCGAGTCCCGCGCGGCATCAGCTGCCTGGCGCACCGGTTTCCATCGCGTCCTCGAGCGCCATGATCGCGCTGACCAGGAGCTCGACCGATTGCTGCATGGCCTCGAAGGCGCGCCCGTCCTGTTCGTCGCTCACGAGTTCGCCGACGCGGGCACAGATGTCGTGCAGCGCCCGCACGAGCTCCCTCACCAGCTCCCGTCGCGTGGCATCCACGGCCGCGCCTCCGATTGGACGTCAGGTCGTCATTGCAGGCTCACGGACCGCATGGGGAGATAGCGCGGGGCTCCGTCCTTCATGTCCCATGTGCGGACGAGGTGAGCGCCGGAGACGCGCACGTCCGCCGCCGCCTCGCCTGCACTTGCGCGAATCTCGATCCGGAGAGGTCCTGTGGCGCCGCCCTGCCAGGCGATGTCGAGATCCGTTTCGCCCGGCGCGAACGCGACATTTGTCCGCGACGCGACCTCGTGGTCGGAGGCATCAAGGAGACGAACGGAGAGAGACCCGGCTCCAGTCGCCACCGCGCGGATAGACAGCGTCCAGTGTCCCTCCGGCAGCGCATCGAAAGACCTGCTCAGCCACGTCGCGGACCGCAGGGCCGGCAGCGAGGCGGCGAGCCCGTCCCGGGCGGCAGCCGCCCCCGGCGGGCTGTCTCCCTCGGCCGTCAGGCGGAGCCAGGATGTCGGACCCAGATCCGCGAGAATGGCAGACGCCGGCGATGCCGTTCCCAGCATGAACTCGCTTGCCCGCCGCCACGCCTTCTCCGCCACCTTGCGGCCGAGCTCGAGACCCTCGGTGTGGTCTACCGGCCAATGGATGCCGCCATAGATCCGCGACACGCCGCTGGCCTCGGCCGCAGACCACAGCGTGGGATAGACGAGCTCGACCGGCTGATCGAGCCGCCTCTGCTCGGTGTAGAGCCGCGTCACGGAAGCGCGCAGTCCGAATTCGGTCTTGCCGGTCGCGAGTTCGGCCGCCCTCGCCCATGCGGCCGTGAACGCCGCGTGCCCGGAGACGTAGGCCGGGAAGGCCGGGGTCGGCAGGTAGGACGACCACTCGGCCGCGGGCCTCTCGCCAACGGGCCCGGCGGCCGCCGGCCCTGTCCCGGCAGCCAGTCGCGTCGCGGGCGCCGAATAGGCGAAGGCGGGCGGTGTCTCCGGCGGCCGCCATCCCTTCAGGGGAGCGTCGCCGAGGGCCCGAATGGCCGACAGCGGGCGAGCATAGTCGTAGTGGTACTTGGCTTCCCACGTCGCGATTGCCGTGTCGTGAAGAGCGACACCGATAACGAAGAAGAGCTTCACCTCCTCGTCGAGGCGCAAGTCGTCTCGGGAGGACAGAAAGCGCGTCAGCTCCAGCATGTGGGCCGGCGGCGGGCTGCCCCAGGGCACCCAGAACTCCGCAATCGCCTTCTCACGGTCGGTCAGGTTCGCGCTGACATCGACCAGGGTGCGCACCTGCTCGGCCCACTCCGGCGTGCCCGGCGCCGGCGGCGGAGGGGGCCGGAACTCGGCGGCATGCGAGAGCGCGAAGGGCATCACCCGCGACCAGTGCGGGGTGAGCGGCAGCTGGTCGGCGCCCAACGCCCGGATCGGCCGCCAGCGCCCGTAACCCTCGCCAGCGGCGCTATATCCCGTCGTGTCCGCGAAGTTCCCGGCCTGGTTGGCTCCGTCCTCCCGGGCGGCGGCCAGAATGGCCTGCGCAGCGTCCCGCCCCACCCGCGCCGCAGGCGTCTGCGAGGCAGGGTCATAGCCGAGGTCCCGCATGCGCAGGAGCAGCGCCTTTCGCCGTCCGGGCGCGAGTGCCTTCAACACCTCGTAGGCCGCATAGCTGATGGATTCGCGCTTGTTGACCACGGTCGGCGGCCCGGCCAGCGCCTTCAGCCTGCGTCCGGTCTGAACCCCCACCGCGACGGGATCGTAGGCAGCCCAGGCATCGTACATCGCGGTGTGCACGAGAGCGAGGAAACGGGCTCCCACGGTGGGTTCCCAGGCGACTTCGTTTGCAGCGGGCACGCTCTCGTCCAGCCATTCGGTCACGATGGACGACGCGCGGGAACTGTCCGCGAAACATCCGAGGCCGAGCGCCAGTCCGAGAGCGAGGGATGCGACTGTCCGGCAGGTCATGGCGACGCTCCTCTACCTGTCCAGGGCGCGCGTCACGCCGGCGAGCGAGGCGCGATGCTCCATCTTCATGACGCCGGCATCGGTGACCACGACGCGCGCCTGCTTTCCGAGCCGGAAGCCGCGCAGCAAGGCGGCGTAGTCTTTCGTGCCCTGCCGGATCGTCACGCGGCAGCGGCTTTCAGCGTCCGCGAAACGGCACTCACCCGGCCCGTAGAGATGCGAGAGGACCGGAACGGAATCCTTGTCGATGAATACTTCGACACGGGATCCCTCGACCCCCGCCTGCACGGTCTCGACGAGGATGTCCCGCTTTCCCGCGACGCTGAAGACGGCGTGGGCGGCGTCCCTCGGCCCCGCCAGGAGCATCACCTCGCCGCTGCGCGCCGAAGCGGGAGGCGAAAGGCTCAGCACGGGCAGAGCGAGAAGGACGGCACTGATGAAGGACGGCATGACAGGCCGCATGGTCGAGCTCCTGTGTGGCTGGAGGGGAAAGGGCGGCGCAGCCGCGCCGCCCCGGGGCTCGCTCAGAGGAAGCGGTAGACGATCGGGCAGTTCACGATCAGGCCGACCGAGCCGAACTTCTGCCCGTTGAGCCCGGTGAGGAAACCCTTCTCGACGAGGCCGAGGATCGCGAACTCCTCGGTCATCCGCGCCCGATAGCCCTTCTCGACGGAAGCCTGGGTCCAGACCGCGGGGTTGAGGTCCCAAAGCGGGCTGTAGTCGGTCGCGACAGTCGGAATCCCGCCGAGGACGTTCAGCGGCGATGCACCATCCGAGAGAGCGCTGTTGAGACCCTGGCGCTGCGGGTTGTCCTTACCGGTCGGTCCATTGACGAAGACGAAGATGCGCTCGACCGGGCTGAAGAGGCTGTCGTCGCCTGCCCCCTGGATGTCCTCGAGACCCGGCGCATAGGTCGCCGCCTCAGCCGTGGCCGGCAGCGGATTGCTGGCGTCCGTCGACAGATAGAGGACAGGCCGGGCGAAGCTGAAGCCGGTCGTCAGCGCCAGGGTGACGGTCTTGTCACGCGGGCAGATGCGGACGACCTTGTCGTGCACGAGGCTGTAGTCCGGATTGCCGTCGCAGAACTGGTCGAGCTGCTCGGCCGACACGTTCGACGCGATGATGGGCGCGTTGTAGATGTGCCCCCCGGCGTTCGTGACCTTCACGAGGGGGCTGTAGTCCTTGTCGCCGACGGATCCCGGCTGGAACTGCTTCGGCGGGAAGAAATTGGGTGCGTCACCCGGCGCGGCGCTGCGCTGCGGGCGGAAATCCACCTTCCCCGCCTCGAAAATCAGCTTGAACTTGGGACCGAGCACCGCCTTGCGCGTGCCGCGCCCGACGTCGGCATAGCTCAGCTTCGGCGAATAGTTCAGGCCGAGCTGGTCGGCGTTGCCGTGGTCGTCGGTGTCGGTGACGATGTACCACACCGTCTCCCCGCTCTTCATCGCGCCCTCGTAGAGCGGCAGCGTGATGGTGCCCTTGTCCTTGTCGACCTTTCCCGCCTTGAGATTGTGATACTCGCCGATCAGTTCCTTCTGCACCGAGGAGGGCTGCGGGCCGAAATAGGTGACAGGTACGTCGGCGCCGATGGCCGGCGGGGCGGGCTGCACGTCGTCGACGTCATCGGCCCGGCTCAGTGCGGGCCAGGCCAGCAGCAGCGCGCCGGATACGGCCGCCAGGCATGCGGCCCTGAGCGACGGACGGCGCGTCCAGGACCCGTATTGATTGCCGAGTTCCATTGCATGACTCCCTGTGCGTGGAGATCTGCCGAAATGGCAGGTCCAGCCGGGATATGCTGTGCTCTCAAAAGTCTAGCCGTCTTAGAGATTCATGTGTTTCGACGATCTGACGCACTTTCCTTAAATCATCTCATGGAATCACAGCTCACGCGGAAAAATCCTTTTCTCCTGTGCTGGTCGTCACTGAATTGTCGCACTGAGATAGCCGACATAAACTGACATAAGCACGGTACGATTTTCAGATTATTCCAAAATACAGCTGGGTGGCGCGCCATTAGCCGTTCAGGGTGACGCCGCGCAGGGTCGGCATGTGCCTGAGGGTTGGACAAAGGCCCCGCCATTCTCTTCCCGCCGCGGCAGCGACAGGCGCGCCTACCCGGTGCGGACACGTGAAGCGGAGGATGTCGTTGCTTCCGAGATTGTTCGACTTGCCCCTCGAAGGTCAGCCGGCTCGGATGATCCCCGACCTCGGCATCTGCTTCGAGGGGACGGGCCTCGTGGTCCAGTCCCTCCCCGTGGGAAGCATTTCAGGTTACTTCGTCTCCGGGCATCATCTCGTCGACGTACACGTCTCCGGTCTTGGCGACGTGATGTCGGTGGGAAGCGACCGGCGCAGGCCCTTTGCCGCTCCACAGCGCAGCGTCGGCTTCGTACCGGCCGAGACGGACCTTCGCCTGACCTGCGACAACAGCCGTCCGAACCTCCTCGTCTGGATCAGCCCGGATCGCCTCGAAAATCTCGTTGAAAGCAGCGTCACGCTCAGGCCGCTCGACTGGGAGGAAGATCCTGCCGGCTTCGAGATCGCGCGCCAGGCGATCATTGAAGTTCACGGCAGCGGCGGCCCGGAGCGCCTTCGGCTCGAAAGCCTGGCGGTCCAGTTGGTGTCGCGGACGATCGACAGGGTGCGCGCGGATTCCATGCGCGCTCCGACGGATCGGCGGCTGCGCGAGCGCATCACACGGGCCAAGGACTACGCCGTTGCTCACATCGCGGAAGATGTCGACCTCGCTGGCATGGCCGCCGCCGCATGCCTTTCGCCATACCACTTCCTGAGGGCGTTCCGCGCCACCACCGGAGAAACGCCGCACGCCTATCTCATGCGCCGTCGCGTCGAGACCGCCTCGGAACTGCTGCGGACAACGGATCTGCCTCTCGCGCTCATCGCGGTCCGGTGCGGGTTCTCGAGCCAGGCCCACTTCACCACCGCGTTCCGCAAGGTGATGTTCGCCACACCGGCGCACTATCGGAGCGAGTTTCGCGCCTTGGCTCCGAGCTCTCGCGGAGTTGCCTAGGGATGGAGGTTTACCAGATCCGGTACTTCCTGGCGGTCGCGGATCTCCTGAACTTCACCCGGGCGGCCGAGCAGTGCAATGTCGCCCAACCCTCGCTGACAAGGGGTGTCAGGCTCCTCGAGGATGAACTCGGCGGCGAACTTTTCCGGCGTGAACACCGCGCGACCCACCTGACGCCGTTCGGGCAGCGCATGCTGCCCCTCCTCAAGCAAAGCTACGACAGCATGACTGCCGCCAAGGATCTCGCGCGATCCTACAGCCGCCGTGGCAGCGAGCCTTTGTCGATCGCGCTGTCGACGTCGGTGGACGTCTCGCTGCTTGCCCCGCCGCTCGCCGAGTTGTTCCGGATCTTCCCGGATGTCGAGGTCAAGATCATCCGGGAACCCTCGCGCGAGCTGGTGTCCGTCCTGCGGGCCGGCGGAGTGGACCTCGCCTGCGCCGGTCCGCTCGCCGAAGTCTGGGAGAGGCTCGACATGTGGCGGCTCTTCGCGGAGCGGTTCACCTGCGTCGCCCGGCACGACCATCCGCTGGCCCATCGGACGTCGGTGTCGCTCGCCGACATCGCTCGCGAGCGGGTGCTCGGAGACTTGCACGGCCACGACTTCATCCCCGGCGAGGCGTGCGCTGGCGCGAAACCCCGCCTCGGCGCGGTGGCCAGCGCACCGGACGTCCTGCGCCTCGTCGAAGCGGGTCTCGGCATCGCGCTCCTTCCAAACACCTGGCCGATCGGTCACGCGCTCCGTCGCATTCCCGTACGGGATCTCGATGCATCGAGGGAGGTCAGGCTCTACGCCGTGGCGGGACGGCGCAGATCTCCCGCTGCCGCTCTCCTGGTGAAACTGCTCCGGGCCCGGAACTGGGATTCACCCGAGCCGGCATCCGCCAATGTCACACGGCTGAAGCCGATGTCCGCCGTCTGCGCGGACTTCCGCCACCGGGAAGAGGCCGAACCAGCCACTCACGGCATGGACTGAGCCGCACCCTTCCCGACGCCCCTCGCTTGAAAAGCAACTCCCCCACTGCTGTGGAGGAAGCCCAGTTTTTGGGCAGCTTGCCGGTTCAGGCCGCACGCATCGCCAGATCCTGGCCGCAGTCTTTCACAATGTTGCTGTTCTCCCGTCAAACCGCAATTTGTGGTTGAGTGATGATGGGACCACTCCCACACTGCAGGTCACGATCGAAGCGCATCCCGAAGACGAGACCATGCTTCACACGACTGATCTCGTAGCGGCGTCTCACTGGCGTCCGACGCTTGCAGAGGCGCTCGAGACGAGGCTGGACCTCGAAATCGTCCACGGCGTCACGGTCCGGCGCTTCCGGCACGGCTCATACCGGCTGAATTCGCCGGAGGGGTGCCGCGACCATCTGATCGCGCTCCGGCTCGCCGGAAGCTGTGGTGTGGAACGGACCTCCGCAGGCAGCCGCGACGCCGGCAGGACGGAAGCTGGCCATCTGACGATCCAGCCAGCCGGCCAGGGAAGTGCGTGGGAGGTCAAGGGGCACGGCGAACTTCTCTACCTGTTCATCCCGCCGGATCTCCTGGCGCAGATCGCGGAAGAACAGGATCTGCCGGCCAGCCGTGCGCTCCCGGTTTCACGGCTTGGCGTCAGGGACACCCAGCTGCGGGCCCTCTTGCAGCAGTTCCTCACGGTCTTCAGGCCCGCGCTGCCGCGCCCAACGCTCCTCGCCGAGTCGCTGCTGATCCAGATCACGACCGAAGTCCTGCGGCGGCACACGAACGCCTCCGGCCTTTCACCGCGGGAAAGGGCTATCCACCCCTTTTCGAGCGCGTTGCGGCGGCGCCTCGAGGAATACCTGGATGCGCATGTGATGGAGGGTGCGTCCGTCGGCGAGTTGGCCTCCTTCGCGGGCATCAGCCGGTCGCATTTCATCCACCGCTTCCGCATGACGTTCGGGACAACGCCGCACCGCTACCTCGTCGGCCTCCGGATCGAACTGGCGAAGCGGCACCTCGCAGACGGAAAGTCGCCCGCCGAGGTCGCCTATCTCACTGGATTTTCCGACCAGGCACATCTGACGACCGTGTTCCGCCAGTGGACCGGCGTGACACCGGGCTCGTACGGCCGGCATCGTTACGCCAGGTCAGGCTGACCGGCTTCCGTCGCCACCTTGCCCGGGACGTCTTTCCGGGCCGCGGCGGTTCACAGGAAGGGACGCGGGCAGAGGAGTGACTTCACCCTTGCCATCGCCTGGCGGACAGGTTCCCTCGCCTCATTGAGGCGAAGCGGGCCATGCCCGGGGAGAAAAACCTCGAAGTCAATTTCTGCCAGCCGCTCGATGGTGCGGCACGTGGCCTGGACGTTGCAATCCCACGTGTCCTGCAGCACCACCGTGCCACCCTCGAAGAGCGCGTCTCCGGCCATCAAGATCGCCGCCTCGGGATCCTCGACGACATAGGAGACATGGTCGGCGCTGTGGCCGGGTGTTGCAACCATGCGGATCCGGCGCCCGCCCATGACCGCGACGCTGTCGGGCGAGAGCACGTCGTCGATGACGCAGGGTTCGAAGCGGTAGTCGGCCGGGTAGACCCCCAGCGCCCTCGCGACGTCCAGGCTCATGGCGTGCTCGTCTCCGGCGGCGACGATGGCCGACGTCTCCGGCCCGGCGATGATCCGGGCTCCCCGGCGCCGCAGATGCGCGGCGCCGCCCGCATGGTCGGCATGGCAATGCGTGAGGAAGACATGCGTCACCGGACCAGGGAGTTCGCCAAGCGCGGTGTCCACACGGGCTAGATCCACGCCGGCGCCGGTGTCGAAGAGCAGCCAGCCTCCCTCAGCCTCGACGGCAAACGAGCTGCAATCCAGTGCATGGGTCGAGTTGTGCCCGAGCGCTCCACTCGTGACGAGGTAAATGCCACGACCGACGAGCATCCCTCACGTCCCGAGCACGGCAGGAATCTCACCCATCGTAATCCGGTTGACGCTCGCCGGCCCGGACCGGGCGAGAAGCGTGAATGTCTCCCTGAAGCCCGACCCGCAGGCCAGGGCCACGACGAGATCGCCGGACCCGAGCAGGCCGCGGCTGCAGAGCAGGTCGAGGGCCGGCGCCACGATTGCACTGGATGGTTCGAGATAGAGCCCGTCCACGCCTCCGATACGGCCGACCGCCGCCAGGCAGTCGGGCTCGGAACAGGACACGACCATGCCGTTGCAGGCGTCGAGGGCAGCGAGCGCATGCAGCCCGTCGGGCGGATGGCCGTGCGCGAGTTTTCCAAGGACGGTATCGAGGTCGTCGGTGAAGGGCAGCCTGGCAAAATCCTCCCAGGTCCGGATCCCGGCACCAAGGGCTACCTCGAGCGCGTTGAAGCGGTCCGGCACGGCGGCCACGAGCCGGGGCAAGGTGCGGATCATCCCGCCGTCGAGGAGATCCCGGAATCCCGCCGCGATGGAAGCGAGAGTTCCCCCGCCACCCGTCGGGATGATGACCCAGTCCGGGGCCCGGCCAAGGTCCTCCACGATCTCGTATGCGATCGTGCGGCATGCCAGCGCCTGCACGGGGTTCGAGCGCACCGTCGTCGAGGCGACATAGATGCCGTCGTGCCCCGCGAACTGCTGCAGTGTCTCGATGAGGGCGTCAATACCGTCATCGAGCAGGTAGATCTCGGAGCCAAGAGCACTGACGGGCGCGATGCGCTCGGCCGGGACCGAGCCGCCCATGAGCGTGACGCTCCGCAGGCCCGCCCGGGCCGCGTATGCCGCGGCCGAGAGACCGGTCGACCCCGCCGAAACGACGGCCATCGTTCTCGCGCCCAGCCGTACCGCATCGGCCGCTGCCAGTGAAAGCGCCCGGTCCTTGTGGGAGCCGGTCGGATTCCTGAACTCGTGCTTCCAGTACAGGCCGACATCCGGGAGCAGCCGGCTGCGGGTCAGCGGAGTGCCGCCCTCGCCGAGACTGACGGGGACGAGACCGGCGGGCACAGGAAGCCTGTCGACAAACCTCCAGAACGATCGGTCGTAGGGTGCGGCAGCCACGGCAGTGAGCCTCATCGGGGAAGATTGACACGACGGATTCGTCCGCGTAGTCCTATTGTCAGACATTGTGACTGATCAGGCAGACATTGGCAATGCAACTCAAGCGCGTCTCGCGGGTGACCACGTCCCAAACCGTCGCGACACAGCTCCTCGACCTCATCCGTCAGGGAGCGGTCAAGCCCGGGGACCAGCTGCCTCCGGAGAAGGAGTTGATGGAGCGGCTCCAGGTCGGACGGTCCACGGTCCGGGAGGCCCTGCAGATTCTCTCGACCCTGAACGTCGTCGAGGCCTCCGCCGGCCACGGCACGTTCGTGCGGCGGCCTACGGCCAGTGAAGTCCTGCGTCCGGAGGTCGTGAGCATCCTGATCGGCAATGAGGACGCTCTCGAGCTCCTCGAGGCGCGCGAGATGATCGAGCCCCAATGCGTGCGGCTGGCAGCCATCCGCGGCACGGTCGCTGACTTTGACGCGCTGTCCCGCCTGCTCGACCAGCACGAGGACGCGCGCCTGAACAACAGGCCCGTCAGCGGGTTTGCAGCCCGCTTCCATGTGATGCTCGCGGAAGCGTCGAAGAACAAGGTGGCGGCCAGCTTCATGGACTCGATCCTGGGGCTGCTGATGGAGCGCGGCCGGCGCTTCGACATGATCCCGGACTTCCAGGCCAAGGAGATCGAGCAGCATCGCGAGATCCTCGAGGTCGTCCGGTCCAGGGATCCCGATCGCGCCGCCACGCTCATGCTGAGCCACATCGTCGAATCCGCGGCAACCTACGACCGGGAAGGCGTCGTCGTCGGCAAGCCGCTTCTTGCGGTCGCCAATCGTCCAGCTGATTGAGGGAGGGGTCATGATGAGCTTCAGTATTGTCAGGCTGTCGCGCTCCGCGCTGTCCGCCGTCCTGTTGGCCGCGTTTTCGACTGCTGGCGCTGCACGCGCTGCCGAGATCGGCTTCTCGGTCATGGAGTCGGGGACATACGACAAGGCTGCGCAAGAGATCGCCGAGGCCTTCAAGGCCAAGACCGGCACGGACGTGAAGATCGCCGCCTTTCCCTGGGCGGTCCTGCGGCAGAACAACACGACCGACCTGATCTCGGGGACGGCCCAGTACGACGTGATGAGCGGCGGCTACTACCTCGCCGACGTCTATCCCTACTTCTCTCCGCTGACGTCCTTCATCAAGGCGGACGACTACGGCAAGGGCATGATCCCCGGCCTGATGGAGCCGGGCCGCTCCGAATGGGTCGGCAACGACCAGATCGGCGTCCCCTACGGCGTCGATGCCTTCGGCCTTCTCGTGAACACCGAGATCCTCGGCAAGGCTGGCGTAAAGCCCGAGTTCAAGGACTGGAACGACGTGGCGAAGGCCTGCGAGGCCATCGAGGCGAAGAACCCCGGCGTGGCATGCTTCAGCCATTCCACCGGCAATCCCGAGCAGATCGGCGCGTACTTCTTTTCCGCCTATCCCGGCACCTACATGACCAAGGACGGCAAGTACGCCCTAGAAGCCGACAAGGCAGCCGCGGCCGCCTCGCAGATCACGGCGTTGTGGAAGCATTTGCCGAAGAACGGCACGGCGCTTTCGTTCGACGAGGCCCATCAGCTCTTCAAGGACGGCAAGGTCGCCATGACGATGACCTGGCCGAGCTTCATCACGGGCTCTCTCGACAAGGACGGCTCGTCCGTGAAGGGCAAGTGGACCATGGTGCGCTTCCCGGGCGAAGGCTTCCCCTGGCTCTCGCTCTGGCAGCTCTTCATGCCGAAGACGGCCAAGGATCCCAAGCTCGCCTGGGCCTGGATGAAAGCCTTTGCCGGCCCCGAGAACGCCAAGGCCAACTACGTCAAGCACAACATCGGATCGGTCTGGCTGAGCATCTACGAAGACCCGGAGCTCAAGGCCAAGAACGCCCACTTCTGGCCGGTGATGATCGAGGGCTACTCGCGAGCCAAGAACCCGCCGCTCTCCGGCGAGGCGCAGGACGCGCTCACCAACACGCTGCAGGACATCGCCAACGGCCGCGTCAGCGCGGCGGACGGAATCAAGGCGGTCAACGAGAAGTGGGCTGGCCTCGCCGTGTCGCCGGCGCTCGTCGTCTCGGCCAAGGGCTCCGGGCTTCAGGCCAAGTGAACCGGACTGAGCACGGGGACATTCCCTCGTGCTCCGTCTCCGTCAAGCGTCAGTGAGAGGCCGGCCGTGTCCGATCGGAGTGCCCGAGGCACGCTGTCGATGCGCATCGAGCGATCCCTCGGCGAGGCCGGCGGGTTCGCCCTTCTGCTCCTTCCCGCGCTCGCGGTGCTCATCGCTGCACAACTGGTGCCGCTCGGTGCCGCCCTGTCCCTGTCCTTCCAGGACTGGTCGCTGGCGCGATCGCCGGAACCAGGGCCCTATGTCGGCCTCGTGAATTATACCAAGGCTTTCTCCGATCCGGTGTTCCTGGGGTCGGCGGGCTTCACCATCCTCCTCGCCCTCGCATCGACGCTCCTCCAGATCACGCTCGGCCTCGCCCTGGCTCTTGCGACGACCGGCGAAGGCTACACGCTCCGGCTGTCGCGCACGCTGCTGATGCTGCCGATGGTCGTCGCCCCGATCGCCGTCGGCACCATGTGGCGGATGCTGCTGTCGGCGCGGGTGGGGATGGTCAACAAGGGCCTCGCCGCTCTCGGGATCGAAGGGCCAAACTGGCTGGGCGACCCCGCCTGGGCGCGGCTGTCGCTCATCCTCGTGGACGCGTGGGAGTGGCTTCCATTCTCCACGATCGTGTTCACGGCGGCACTGGTCGGCCTGCCCCAGGACGTGCTGCGCGCCGCTTCCGTCGACGGCGCCTCGCGGCTCCAGACGTTTCGCCTCGTCGTGTGGCCGATGCTGGTGCCCATCGTCGTGATCGTGGCGATGTTCCGGCTGATCGACGGGCTGCTGACGCTGGACCTCGTCTTTACGACGACGCTCGGCGGTCCCGGCTACGCCACGCATACGCTCACCTACTGGATCTACCAGCAGGGCCTGCGATACTTCAACATCTCCTACGCCGCCGCATTGTCCTGGATGATGCTGGTCTTCTGTGTGGCGATCGCGGGCGCGTTCCTCTGGTGGCGCTCCTGGCTGGCGCGGTGGCTGTCCGAGGCGCGCGCATGACGGCCGTCTCGCGTTCGCCCTGGACCGTCCTGCGGGCGTTGCTGATCGGGCTCGGCCTGCTGGCCGCCTGCATGCCCTTCGTCGTGTTGTTCCTGAACGGGCTTCGGCCTGGCGACGAGTTCCTGTCCGAAGCGTCGGGACTGATCCCGGAGCGCCTCACGCTGGACAACTACGCCGTGATCTTCGATGCCCGCGCCGGCACGCTCGATTACCTCGTCAACTCCCTCGTCGTCACGACCGCGACCACCGTCCTCTCGGTCGCGATCGGGGCCATGGCCGCCTACGCGCTGTCGCGGGCCCGCCTGCCCTTCCGGCTCTCGCACGTGATCGCGACCGTTTTCCTGATGGTGCGGTTCTACCCCAAGATCGCCGTGGCCATTCCCTACTACCTGATGATGCGCGACGTGCACCTGCTGGACACGCGCACGGCCATCGTCATCGCCCATGTCAGCATCGCCGTTCCCTTCGTGGTCTGGCTGCTGCTGGCCTTCTTCGAGGAATTCCCGAGGGAGATCGAGCGCGCGGCCATGCTCGACGGCTGCGGGCCGATCCGCAGGTTCGTCCTGATCGTGCTGCCGCTCAGCACGCCGTCGCTCGTCACGGCCGCCATCCTCACTGCGTTCCTGTCCTGGAACGAGTTCCTGATGGCGTCCGCGGTAGGCCCCGTGCACGCCAAGACGCTGCCCGTCAGGGTCGCGAGCTTCATCACCGACAAGGGAACGCAATGGGGACCGATGTCCGCCATGAGCACCATCATCGTCCTGCCCGTCATGGCCTTCGCGCTGCTGACGCAGCGCTACCTCGTGCGCGGCCTCACAGCCGGCGCGGTCAAGGGCTGAGCCGTGGCTGAGGTGCTGCTCGAAGATGTCGGAAAGACCTTCGGCCGGGTCACTGCGCTGTCGCAGCTGAACCTGCGCATCGCGGACCATGAGTTCGTGTCGTTCCTCGGGCCTTCGGGATGCGGGAAGACGACCACGCTCAACATCATCGCCGGTCTGGAGACCCCCACCACCGGACGCATCCTGATAGGCGACCGGGAGGTCACGCGCGTCCCGGCGATGGACCGGGACATCGCCATGGTGTTCCAGTCCTATGCTCTCTATCCGCATATGACGGTCGCCGCCAACATGGGCTTTGCCCTGCGTGTCCGTGGCCGCTCTACCGACGAGATCCGGAAGGCTGTCGACCGCGCTGCGGCCATTCTCGACATCGGCCCTCTGCTCGATCGCTATCCGCGCCAGTTGTCGGGCGGGCAGCGCCAGCGCGTCGCCCTCGGGCGCGCCATGGTGCGGGACCCCCAGGTGTTTTTGCTGGACGAACCGCTGTCCAACCTCGACGCGGTTTTGCGAACCCAGACCCGCGCCGAATTGAAGCGCCTGTTCCAGGACCTGCGCACGACGGCCATCTACGTGACGCACGATCAGTCCGAGGCGATGACGATGTCAGACCGGATCGCCGTCTTCTCCACGGGCCGGATCCAGCAGGTCGATACACCGCTCGGCATCTACCGCGCGCCGGCCAACCGCTTCGTGGCGTCCTTCGTCGGCTCGCCACCCATGCGCTTCACCCGCATGCGTGCCGGCCCGACATCGCTCCAGGGAGCCGGGCTCGACCTGCCCCTGCCTCCGCGCTGGCCATCTGGCCAGGACGGGCGCCCCGTCGACCTCGGCCTCCGCCCGGAGGACCTCGTGCTGGGCGACACGGGCGAAGACGCAGTAGTCGAGTTGGTGGAGCACCTCGGCGCGCTCCGCCTCGTGCACCTGCGGCTGGGGGAGGCCTCCCTGGTCGCGCAGGTCGCCGAAGGCGAGGATCTCCGGCCCGCCGACCGCGTGAAGGTGAGGCTCTCGCCGGAGACTTTCTACGTCTTCGACGCCGAGAGCGGGGTGGCCCTCGCCACACCCGGAACGCTCAGGCGGAGCCTGACAGGAGGAGCGCTATGACGACCAAGCATCTGTTCCGTGAATTGACCTGGCCCGAGGTCAACGAGGTCGTCCTGCAGAGGCGCGTCGCGCTCATCCCCGTCGGGGCCATCGAGCAGCACGGGCCCCACCTGCCCGTCGACGTCGACAACACCTTCGTCGAGCATATCTGCGAGGAGACGGCGCGCCGCTCCGGCGGAACCGCGATCAGCCTGCCGCCGGTCCACTACGGCTACAACGCCCACAACATGGATTTCCCCGGCACCATCGACATCAAGATGGAAAACTTCATGGCCTATTGCTGCGACATCGGCGAGAGCCTGGCGCACCAGGGCTTCCGCAGGATGCTGTTCGTCAACGGGCACGGCTCCAACGCCTCGCTCTGCGACCTGATCGCCCGCCGGATCACCGTGACGACGCCCGCCATGGCAGGTGCGGTCAATCACTGGCAGGTGGCGTGGGACGTCATCCAGGGCCTACTCGAAGGCGGTCCATACGCGGCCGACCATGCCTGCGAATGGGAAACGTCCGAGTACCTCGCCCTCAAGCCCCACCTCGTCCAGCACGACAAGATCGCCGACGAGATCCCTGCCTACCGCGGCGGCCCGCGCTGGCTCTACCCCGACCTCAGCACCCAGCGCTGGGTCCATTTCATGAACTGGTGGAGCAAGATGAACGACTCCGGCGTGGCCGGCACGCCGACCCTGGCGACGGCCGAGAAGGGGCGCCAGATGCTGGAGACGACGATCTCGCGGCTGGTGGACGTCTGCCGCGAGTTCCGGGACCTGCCCGACGGGGAGCGGGTGGACCATACGGTGAAGCCATGACGCGTATTGCGCTGGACGAGGTCGCCGGTCTCGGGGTGCCACCCGGCAAGGTGGGGCGCTTCGACGTCGCGTTCGCGGACCGTGCCGACGGGAGCCCCGCGACATTTCCGCTGATCGTCGTGGAGGGCCATGCGGCGGGCCCGACCGCGCTCCTCACGGCCGGCATCCATGGCGACGAGTACGAGGGGCCGCGGGCGCTCTGGGCGCTGGCGGACCAGCTGCCGTCCCTGCCGGTTCGGGGCAGGGTGCTGATGGTGCCGATGGCAAACCTCGACGCCTTTTCGGCAGGCACACGGACGTCGCCGACCGATGGCCAGAACCTGGCCAGGATCTTTCCCGGCGATCCACAGGGCACGCTCACCTTTCGTCTGGCAGCTGCCCTCTTCGAGGTGGTGAGGATGGCAGACGTCCTCGTCGACCTGCATTCCGGCGGCGTGCGCCTCGCCTTCATGGAGGTCTGCGGTTTTTATTCCGAGGGTCCGGGCGTCACGCCGGAACTGGCCGCCCGATCGCTTTCGCTGGCGCGTGCGATGGGCCTCCAGCGCCTCTGGAGGCTGCCTGCCCGTGCCGGCGTGCTCTCCTACGAGGCCCTGCGGGCGGGCATCCCCGCGATCGGGGCCGAGAGCGGCGGGCGGGGCGGCCAGATCCAGGACGACGTCGACGGCTATGCGGCAGGTCTGCTCCGGGTTCTGCGCCACGAAGGCATTCTGCCCGACCTCCCGCCGGACATCCCCGCCGGTGCACCGGCCACGGCGGCGGTCCTGGACGGCGACTGGGCTCTCGCACCCTGCGGCGGATTCATCGAGAGCTTCGTCAGCCCGGGACAGGCCGTCGAGGCCGGCCACCCGCTGGCCGTGATCCGCTCCCCTTCGGGCGAAATCCTTGCAGACCTCCGCGCCGGAGAGCCGGGCATCGTCATGGGCGTGCGCCATCTGGCGTCGATCCAGCCCGGAGAATGGGCGACATGCGTTGTCCGGGAGGTTCTCCCGTGAGCAACCGATTGTCCGGCAAGGTCGCCATCGTCACGGGCGCCGCGGGCGGCATCGGGTCTGCCATCGGAGCGCGCCTGCGCTCGGAAGACGCGACCGTCGTGGGCGTCGATCTGCAGCCCGGTGTGGACGGTGTCGAAGCCTGTGACGTCTCTAGGCTCGCCGACGTCCAGCGGGTGGTCGACGGGGTCGTCGCCCGGTACGGCCGCATCGACATCCTCGTGCACGCAGCCGCCGCCCTGGGAGGCAGCGGCAACGTCCTCGGCATCACGCCCGAGGAATGGGCGCGCTACATCGATGTCAACCTGACCGGCTCCTTCTACATGGCCCAGACGGCCGCCCGGGCCATGGTCCTCGCCAAGGTGCAGGGCCGCATCGTTCTCATCGGATCCGTCAACAGCTTCGCCGCCGAAGCCGAGGCCGTCCCCTATGTCGCGAGCAAGGGCGGCGTGCGGATGCTGGTTAAGGCGCTTGCCGTCGATCTCGCCGGCCACGGCATCACAGTCAACCTTGTCGCGCCGGGCGCCATCACGGTTCCACGCAATGCCGCTCTCTTTGCGAGCGAACCCACGGCAACAGTGCATCGTACTGCGATCCCTGTCGGCGGTCCGGGTCTGCCGGACGATGTCGCCCGTGCCGCGCTGTACCTCGTCGATCCCGACACGTCCTACGTCACGGGCTCGGAACTTGTCGTGGATGGTGGTGTGCTCGCGAGAGTTTTCTAGGGCTCCCCATCCGGATCGGAGCACGCGGGGGATGTCTTGCGTCCCTCACGCGTCATGTTGCGCGCCTAAGGCGCGTGTCGATGAGGACGGCAAGGACCGTGCAGGCCCCGATAGCCGCGGTAATCCACTGGGCGTTCGAGCCCAGCAGCCGCAGCCCGAGGGAGAACGCACCCACCGTGAGCGCGCCCACGAGTGCGCCGAGCACCGAGCCCCGGCCTCCCCCCAGCGAAATGCCGCCGATCACCGCGGCTGTGACCGCCTCGATATTGATGAGTTCTCCGACCGTCGGCGTGATCGAGCCGATGCGCCCGATCATAACCCACCCCGCCAGCGCGGCGATCAGCCCCGCTCCGATATAGGCGGTTTCGCGGATCCGCCGAACCGGCAGGCCGGTGAGTGCCGCGGCTTCGGGATTGTCGCCCACGGCATAGGCGTGCCGGCCCCATGGCGTGCACGACAGGATGTACCACAGCACCGCCAGGAGAACGCCTGCCGCCGCGACGCCCAGCGTGATGACGGCCCCACCGATGTTCACGGAATGACCGAACACGTGGAGGAGAGGCGCCTGCGCCTCGACGTCCTGGCTGCGGATGGTCTCGTGCCTTGAGACGAGGTAGGCCGCGGTGCCGAAAATCTGCCACGTGCCGAGCGTCACGATGAAGGCCGGCAGGCGGGCGCGCGCGGTCAGCACGCCATTGATCGCGCCGCATGCCGCGCCTGCCGCCAGGCCGGCGAGGACGGCTGCCCAGCCCGGCCAACCCCAGGTGAACACCGCCTGGCCCATGACCACCATCGCGAGCACCAGGATCGCACCCAGCGACAGGTCGATCCCGCCGGTCAGGATCACCAGCGCCTGCGCAGCGGCGACGATGGTGGTGACTGTCACCTGCTGGACGATGAGCGAGAGCGCGAAGGGCGAGAAGAAAGGCGGCCCGAGCGCCGCGCCGAAGATGGCGACCGTGCCGCCCAGAACGAGCCACGGCACGCCGGCCCTGACCAGCCCCGGCATCGCAGTCGAGGTCATCCTGGTCCGCATCGACGGATCGCGCTCCGAACTCTGGCGACGGCCGATCCGTATAACGGAAGCGTCTCGCGGGAGCCATGCGGCACGACGGGAAGAGCATGGCGATGCCGGCGTAACCGGACCGCATTGCCCCGCCCACCCTGAGCTCGCGCGATCGCTCACGCTCCGTGGCACCCGTCCCGGGATCCCGGATTCAGGACAGCGGCTGACGTTCAACTTTCACGGACTGCCACGCATCGGAAGAACACGACATCGGGCCTCGGCCCTGGACGACCAGCGGTCAAGGGCCGGTGGCATGGGCGTGCGCTGGCATGTGGCGGGCGGCGACGTAGACGCCGAAGCCGAGGACCGCCCACATCAGGACCGAGAGGGGCAGGGCGATCATGATCCCTCGGGCCATTTCCGACTGTCCTGAGCTGAAGGGGGAGAGCAAGCCGGCGCAAGAGAGCGGGCGGGATGCAGGGATGAGGATGGAAACTGCCGTGCCTAGGCGGGGCGCTGCCTTGGGCCGGGACTATTTTGCGCCAGTGCCGCAGCCAGTGCGGCGCTCACCTGCTGGCGAGCCTGTGCGTGGCGCTTCGCTCGCTTGACACCGTTCATGGGGCCGACCTGACCTGCATCCGGGAAGGAAAAGGCTGACCGGCTTTTTAGAGCCGGCCAGCCTTCATCAACGACATGGAGGAGTCTATGTCTGTGATCGGGGAGGACGACCACGAGGTCAGAGTGGAACAGAATGGCCGGGCGCTAAAGTCGGGGCGAATACGATAGGCGTAAATGCGGATACGTTGCGGCCGGGAGTGTTCCTGCGTTCGGCCAGCAGCGCCGGGCTCCCGGTTGGGCACGTCAGTGGAACTTCGGAGTGCAAGCGCGGTTCTGAAGATGATACCGCGTTGCGTTCCGGCCCGAGGAGCGACGCCATGCCCAGTCTCGACTACGACACGATCGTCACGCTGACCACGGCCGCACCGGACGGGAGGCGACGCGTGGTCATGGTGGGCACTCTGCGCATGGCCTTTGCCGCAGCCCTCGAAATGCCGGGAGATGAAAGCACGACGGCCCGCATCGCTGGCGCGGGATTGCCTCCCGGAGGAACGTGGCTGCCGCCCTTCGGGGTCGTCCCGCTTCCGGAAAAAGGGCGCATGCCCCGCGCAACGCCTCCCGCGCGCCCAATCCACGCCTGACCCAACGATCTCGGTGGGCCAGCCTCGGCGACAAACGCGGACACCCCCGGGGTGATCGCGACGATGCAGGAACAAAGCTGCGGTCAACGATCGTTCACTATCGAGACCAGGGATCACACCGTCTTAACGGACCGGGAACGGTATTCAGCTCCTCTGCATGGACATCACGAGGAGCATACAGTGATCCAGTACCTTCGCGTTGCAGCCATCATTTTGTTCTCGGCAGGCGTTCAAGCTCAAGCTAGGGCGGAAAACTGGGTTGCGGAACGTATTCAGGGCCGTGTCACCGTCTCCACGCAGGACGGCGTCAGCGTTCTTCAACCCGGGATGGAGCTGCCCTATGGGGCAACCCTGGTCACCGCGTCTGGCTCCCGGGCCAGGCTGGTTCGCGGCAGCGGCGAGGTCATGGTGGGACCGGGCGCCACGATCCGGATCGAGACGAATCTGCTGGGAACCACGACGACAGTGGAGCAACGCGCGGGCGTGGTCGAGTTCGAGGTCGAGAAGAGGGCCGCACCCTACTTCAAGGTCGAGACCCCGGTCATGGCAGCAATCGTCAAGGGAACGCACTTCCGCGTCGCGGTCCTGCCCGGGCGTGCCGACCTGTCCGTCCAGCGCGGCCTTGTCGGCGTCACGGACTTGGCGAGCGGGCAGTCGGCCGATGTCGGGCCCGGCGAAAGGGCATCCAGCAGGACCGGCCGGGCCGGACTGTCGCTTGGCGGCAGGCCGGAGCGGGCGCGGGCCGCAGGAGAGGGCACGGGTGCTGTTGGCAGAGGCGAAGGCCGGCAGGGTGGCCCCGGAGAAGGCCGGGGAAGCGCGGGTGGCGGAAACGGGACGTCAGGAGGCGGGCACGGGGCCTCGGGTGGAGCAAACGGCAATGGCGGTGGAAGTGGCCATGATGGCAGCCACGGCCGCGGCGGAAACGGCGGCGGTGGTGCGGGTGGCGCCGGTGGTGCCGGCAGCGGCGGCCATGGTGGCGGAGGTGGCGGAGGCGGGGGAGGCGGCCATGGCGGTGGTGGGGGCGGAGGCGGTCACGGCGGCGGGGGCGGCCGGGGCCGCTAGCCGCGGCTCCGTGGCGTGTCAGGAACCATCCCCGACAGGTCCTCCACGCTGCCGCGCGCCGGCCGCTTCGCGCCCAGGCTCGTTCTCCTCCAGCCAGAGCGTGAGCATGGCGAACGAGAGCAGCACGCAGCCCATCACCTCCCAGGGCGACAGGATCTCGTGGAGGAAGAGGACGGCGAGAGCTGCAGCCACTCCCGGCTCGATCATCGATGCGACCAGCCCGACGACGGCAGAGCGGCAGCGTGCCATTCCGATGCAGTAACAGAGATAGGCCAGCGCCGTGGGGCCGAGCCCGAGATAGAGGAGCAGGCCGGCGCTTCTCCAGTCCGTGAGTGAGACCGACAACCGGTCCCACTCCAGCGGAGCGGCCACGAGTGTCACAGGCGCGAGAACGACCGCGGCGATCACGAGACCGAGGCCGGCGATCATCAGCGGAGAATGATCCGGCGCCAGCGACCGTGCGGCATGGGACATCACGACGAACGCAGCCGATGCGATCACCGACAGGCCCAAGCCGGCGGTGACATCGAAGACTTTTCCGCCATGGGCGTCATCCCCGCCGAATGCGACGACCCCCACCGCGGCCATGGCGAGCGCGGACAACACGTGACGCGAGATCCGCTCCGTTCCCCGGATCATCGTCCAGACAACCGCCAGCACCGGAGGCAGGCAAACCGTCAGGAAAACGGTGATCGTCACTCCCAGGAGCGAGAAGCTGCGGAACAGGCAGACCTGAAAAATTGCGCAGCACACGCCGAAGACCAGGAAGCCACCCCACGCGCCGCTGCGTGGCAAGGCGCTCGAGCCGCGTTTGAAGACAAAGGCCAGCAGAAGCAGGACAGGGCCGGCCACGATTGTCCTGGCGAAGCCGTAAACCTCGTCGGGAACCGCGAGTTCGCGCGGCAACAGCCGGCTGGCAACGCCGACCGTGGCCCAGAGCGCGGCGGCGAACATCACCAGTGCCAGCCCTGTCAAATGTTGCGAACGCTCGGATCTGGCACTTGCGATCTGCAACGACCTATCGCGCTCGCCGGCCTGGGCAGCCAGAGAGGCGAAGACCCGGGCCAGGCGGCCAAGTCCGTCGGCGCGGGCGGCAAGTTCCGGAAATTCGAGGCGCCGCGGATCGAAATTGCCCGCCTCGATCCGCCGCGCTGCTTCCGCGAGAAGCTGCACCTGTTCGATGTAGCGAAGCTCGACATCCCGAAGGCGCTTGCGCTCGATGCTCGCGTCGATCCGGGTGCGGAGCACGACCGTCTCGGACGGCATGGTGAGTAGGTCGTCGGCGCCGACAGCGATGGCCGAGGCGATCCCTTCCAGGTTATCGGCCGAAGCGTGGATGAGGATGACCGGCACGTGGGACAGCCCACCGCCGGCCTTCATCCACCGGATCATCTGTGTCGTGTCCGCAACCGGAAGCAAGGCCCCGAGCAGCACGAGGTCGAAGGTCATCCGCTCCAGCAACGCCATCGCGGCCTGCTGGTCGGGGACTGTCCGGACATCGTGCCCGAGGCTGGCGACCGCCTGCGCCAGGCTGGACGCATGCGCCGTCCTGTCATCCAGAACGAGCACCCTTCCCGCTCTCCGCTCCGCGGCGCGAGCAGAACCATCATTCATCAGCATGCCTGCCCGCATATGCCGGAGAACGTTAAGTCGCGCGCCCGTTCGTCAGATACGAATTGATATAGTCATGTACGTTGAAGAACTGTACAATCCGGACTATGTATAGTCTGGCATAACTTTCAGAGTTGAACAATGCACATCGGAGATGATGGCTGTATCATACTTGAAGGTATTATGTGGTTGCAGCAACGTTTTCGAGGAAAGGCGTCAGTCTAGGAGTATGAGACTGAGGCAAATCAGTTGCCGGGCGGGGCGCTGCCCACGTCTCCGACACCCCGCAGCCGGAATTCGACGACGAGCGGCGCCAGCAAAGCCTTGCATCCCGGTGGGTTCGGCCCTCTGCCCACGCCGAAATCCGGGCAGGCCATGCTGCCGGTTGCGCGGCATCCCTGGTGCTTCCATCCAGCTCTGGCACGAGATGCAGTGTTTCGCCACGAACGCTGTCTGTCGGCGGAAACTCCGCGCGGCCAAACAGCCCTGAGGCGGAGCGCACGCGTTGCCACGGCCGGCCTCTCGCGTCAGCCAATTCCAGCTATCTCTGCCTTGTGCAGTGTAGTAAATTCTGAAGTGCATCAGAGATGCTTTTGCCGGATGGAGGACCGGCCGCGGGCATCCTGCCGACTGCGCATACCAATTCCACAGAACCGAAAGATCTGGAGAGAGAAATGCGCATCACAGTTCTGGCAAACTATGCACCGTCAGCTATAAAAGGTCTGATGGACGGATCTGATCGTAGCGCTGCAATGCACACGTTGTTTGAAAGCGTGGGCGGCAGTTTTGAACGCCTCGACTTCACGAGAGGCATGTACGACGTGATCGTCACCGGCAACGTTCCAAGCCAGGCAGCAGCGATGGGTGTCGCGATGGCTGTCCGCGCGAGTGGCAAGATCTCCGATCTCGTCGTGCTCGAGCAGCTGGACATGGGCGAGGTGCTCGCGGCAGCCAAGAAGGCGTCATACCGGCCGCCGGCCTAGCCTGCCCACCGGACCCCGGGATCCGTCACCCTGGACAGGCGCGCACCGTTGGCCGCGCCTGTTCTTCAGGCCGGCTCAGTGCCAGCGGCGGTAATGCGGGCCCCAGTAGACCCGGTGGCGATACGGCGCATGCCAATAGCCGCCGTGCCAGCCGTGGCCGTAATAGCCGTGACCGTAGTAGACGACGCGACGATGCGGCCAATACCCGCCATAAGGCGCACCATAGCCGTAATACGCAGGGTAAGTGTCGTAGACCGGCGCATCATACGCTGGATAGTCGTAGTAGGCCGGCCCGGCATAGACGGGCGCGGTGGCGGCCGACAGCAGGCCGCCGAGCGCCAGGCCCGCTATTCCCAGGCCTACAGCCGGCCCCCAGCCGCCACCCCAGCCATGGGAGTGACCGTAGTAGCCGCCATGGCCATGGTACCAGTAGGGTCCTGCACTGGCGTTGCCGGCCGAGAGCGCGGTCGCGAGAGCAAGGGACAGAGCAGTCGTCGCAAGAATCCTGGGCATGTCACACCTCGCCTGGGTGCGTCACCTCGCTCGTATCAACGCACGTGCGTCCGCCCTGTTCCTGGCCCGCAGCCCGGTTCAGCCCAACGCACGACCCCCGACCTTGGCGCCTGCCGGCGTCCACGCCAGCCGCCTGCGCGGTCACGGGGTTGATCCGAGGCATGGTGATCGACCTCGCGGCAATCCTGCCCGTTCGCGGCGCCGGAGTGACTTTCCCTACGGTAAGTTACGTGTTCGCACCGCCCCGGCGCTCAGCCCAGGAGCTGGGCCAGCATGGAGACGAGGTCGTCCTTGCGGAACGGCTTTTTCAGGCGGGGAATATCCAGCGCGATGCTGTCGGCATCGGCGTAGCCGGAGACGAGGAGAACCGGAAGCTTCGGCACCCGGCTCCGGAGGGCCCTCGCGAGGTCGGTGCCATTCATGCCGGGCATGAGATGATCGGTCACCAGGACGTCGAAGCGCTGGCCCTTGTCGACGAGCTTCAGGGCCTGCTCGGCGGACTCCGCTTCGATCACCTGGAAGCCGAGCTCGCCCAGCATGTCAGCCGTGCTGAGCCGGACCAGCGGCTCGTCGTCCACCAGCAGGGCAGTCCCTCGCTGCGGGGCTGTCATCAGGGCGGGTTCGGACCGCGTTGCCGCCTCCTGGAGCGAGACCGTGCTCTCCGGCAGCCAGAGTTCGACATTGGTGCCGAGCCCGGGACGGCTGCGGATCGTCATGGCTCCGCCCAGTTGCGAGGCCAGCCCGTGAACCATGGACAGGCCGAGGCCCGTCCCCTTGCCGACCCCTTTCGTGGAGAAGAACGGCTCGGCTGCGCGCTTCAGCGTCTCCTCGTCCATGCCCGTCCCGGTGTCGGCGACGGACAGACGAATGTAGCGGCCCGGCCGCAACCTTGAGGGATGGCGGGCATCGATGATGTCGGCCGTGGCGGAGATGCGCAGCGTGCCGCCCTCAGGCATGGCGTCCCGGGCGTTCACCGCGAGGTTCAGGAGCGCCATCTCGAGCTGGTTCGGGTCGGCCAGCGCGGGCGGCACGTCCTGCCCTGCCTCGACCACGACCTTGATCTGCGGCCCGGTCGTGCTCGCCACCAGTTCTCCCATGCCGCCCATGAGCTGGGCGATGTCGACGGGAACCGACTGCAACGGCTGCCGCCGCGCAAAGGCCAGCAGCCGCTCGACCAGCGTCTTGGCCCTCTCGGCTGACTGGATGGCGCCGGACACCAGCCGCTGCTCGCGCTCACCACCGAGGCGCCTGCGTTCGAGCACGTCGAGAGCGCCGATGATGGGCGTCAGGAGGTTGTTGAAGTCGTGCGCCACCCCGCCGGTGAGCTGGCCGATCGCCTCCATCTTCTGGCTCTGCCGCAAAGCCTCCTGTGCCGCCTCCAGCTCCGCCTGACGGAGCTTCTCGTCGGTGACGTCGCGCGTGATGGAGTAGAGCTTGCCGCCCTCGGGCACGGTGGTCCAGGAAAGCCAGCGCCAGCCCCCGTCCTTCGTCAGGTAGCGGTTCTCGAAGTTCAGCACGGGCTGGCCACCCCTGGAGCGCTCGAACGCGACCGAGCTCGCCGCGAGATCATCCGGGTGCACGAACTCGGCATAGGGTCGGCCCAGCATCTCGCCAGTCGGCCACCCCAGTCCGGCCGTCCAGGCCGGATTGATCGCGTGGAAGGCTCCGGTCTCCAGGTCGACGACGGACAGGAAGTCCAGGCTGTTCTGCCAGATCTGGTCCCTCTCCCGGGTGCGCTCCTCGACCTGTGCCGCCAGTGTCTGCGCTGTCTCGATGAGGCGCTGCTGCTCGCGCCGTTCCGCCGTGACGTCGAGGTTGATCCCCGTCAGGCGAACCGGCTTGCCGTCCGGCCCGGTCACGGCGAGGGCCTGCGAGCGAATCCAGCGGACCTCGCCGTCGCGGGGCATCCTGCGGATATCGAAGCTGAACGAGCCTCCGCCCGAGGCTGCCGCCATGACCAGCGGCTCGGCGGCGGCCCGGTCTTCGGGATGGAGCGCGTCGGCCCAGGCGGCATACAGGCGATCCGCCGGCGTGCGGGGGTCGACCCCGAGCAGGTCGTACATCTCGGGCGACCAGGTGATCTCGTTCGTGACGAGATCCCAGTCCCAGACGCCGAGGCCTGCGGCCTGCTTGGCAAGCTGCAACCGCTGCTCGCTCCTGCGCAGCTCGGCTTCGGCCGCACGCATCGCGCTGATGTTCTGGACCGAGACGACCACCCTTCCGGGTTCTCCCGGCATCGGTGCCGAAGACAGGCGCACCGGGAAGCGGGTTCCGTCCCGCAGCCGGTATTCCTTCTCGTACGGATCCCACCAGCCGCGCTCGCGCGCCTGTTCTATGGCGGCCTGATCGAGGTGGAGGTACTCGGGGACGGTGAACTCCCGCCAGTCCCACCGCCCTTCCTCGAAGTCGGCACGGGTATGACCGGTCATCGCGAGAAAGCAGTCGTTGATAGCGAGGGTTTCGCCGGAAAGAGCGTCGAAGATGGTCAGTCCCATGAGGTCGGAGTCAAACACACCTCGGAACCGCGCCTCGCTGGCACGCAGCTTGGCTTGCGCGCCGACCCGCTCGATGTGAGCCCAGCACCGCTCGGTGACCTCGCTGATCAGGTTCAGTTCTTCCCCTGTCCATCGCCGCGGCACCCGGTCATGGATGGCCATCAAGGCGAGAAGCCGGCCTTCCTTGATCAGCGGCATGCAGATGGTCGCGGTGATGTCGAGGGCCTGGAAGGTCGCCGCCTCGTGCGGCGGGAGTTCTGTCAGATTGTCGTTGATGACCAGCGGCCGCCCTGCGCCGAGCTCCCGGACGGCAAGCTCGCCGAACGCCTTGAGGCTGTAGTGGCCGAGGATCGAGCGTGAATGCGGCTCATGCCAGTTGCCGCGGATCGTGAAGCCGTCCTCGTCGGGGTCCATGTCCGCATAGGCGCAGTTCGAAAGGTCGAGATGCTCGCCCATGAGCCGCGTCGTGATCGACAGCACGTCGTCGGCGCTCCTGGCGTTCGCGGTGGCCTGGGTGAGCTGGTCGAGAAAGCGGAAAAGCTCCGCGCTCGCGGCGTGGGCCTGCTCCGCCCGCACCTTGTCGGTGATGTCGATCACGGTCGCACCGACCTGGATCACCTCGCCGGCATCCGAGAGCACGGGAAAGAACCCGGTCAGCCAGGACCGGCGTTCGCCGGGACTGGCGGGCGTTTCTCCCTCGACCTCGACGGACCGCATGGCTTCGCCGGTGGCGAAAACCCGGTCGATGACGGGGCCGACAGCGACCGCATTGACGGGGACGAGCTCCTCGAGGGTGCGGCCGACATGCAAGCCGGCGGGAACGCCGTTGATGCCGGCCAGCATGGCGTTGATGCGGGTGTACCGATGCTCCCGGTCGAAGAACGCGAACCCGATCGGGGCATTCGCGATGAGGGCGTTCAGCGCCGCCGCGGTGTCGGCCAGGTCGGCGTGACTGCTCCTGGCCGTCGCCTCGGCCCGGGCCCGTTCCACCGACGACCAGGCGAGGCCGGCGACATCCTCCACGAGCGAGATCTCGTCCGGGGTCCAGTGATGCGCGTCGCGAAAATTGACGTAGAGCGAAGCGACGAAGCGCCCGCCCCTGACCAGCGGCACGGACGCGTAGGCGCGCGTGGCGATGGCGGCCCAGACCTGCGGGTCCTGTCCCGGGTCGGCCGTGAGGTCGTTGGACCAGCGGGACAGTCCCAGCCTTTGCTGCGCGATGTGCTCGGGGCCGAAGCTGTCCAACCGATAGGCCCCGTGGAGGGGCTCGACGCCGTCGGTGAAGCAGGTGTGCAGGACCACCGTCATGTCGTCCGGCTGAACCTCCCCGAAGCCGACCCGGTTCGCCCTGAGATGCCTGCCGAGGTGCTCCACGGCGACGGTCATGGTCTCGTGGGGGTCGTCCACGACCCGCAGGGCATCGCCGAGCTGGCGAAGAAAAGCCTGCCGGCGGTCGGCCAGCACCTGCGAGGTGATTTCATGGCAGGGGCAGAAGAAGCCCGAGACGGTCCCGTCCTCGCCCGGGACCGGCGTGTAGGAGTAGGCCCAGTGCGTCACCTCGGGATAACCCTTGCGGTGCATCACGAGCTCGATGTCGTCCATGTGGGACGCCTCGCCCCGGTAGGCGCGCTCCACGAGGGGCGTCAGGTCGGGGCGGATCTCGTCCCACACGTCCAGGAGGTCTCGCCCCAGCGCCGGGTGCTTGTTGGCCAGCACAGTCGCGTAGGCATCGTTGTAGAGCAGCGTCCGCTCCGGTCCCCAGGCGACGAACATGGGCTGGTTGCCGCCCAGCATGATGCTCACGAGGGTCTTGAGCGGCTGGGGCCAGCTGTCGGGAGCACCCAGCCGGGTGGCCGCCCAGTCGTGCCCGCGGATGCGGTTGGCCATTTCACCGTCACCGACCAACCAGTCTGGACCCGATGACACGTGCGCTCCCCGAGATGCAATCTCCAAATGTTAGGCGAGAAGAGGCTCCGCTGGCAAAATATCCACTTCAGCTCAAGCTATTCTGCTGACTGAATGACACCGAACAACAGCCGCAATACGGGACATGACAGAGCCCCATTATTGCAGAGCTCGAGCTATAGCATCGCAAGCGATGGGCCTGGACTTTAAAGCGAAATATATGGGCGCGGCACGACCAGCGAGTTGCTATCCGCGCCGCAACTCGGCGCAGCGCTCAACCCGGCCCCGATCGTTACCGAACGGATGTCGGCGAACTGACGTGATCCGCAGCCGCGTAGTGCTGCGGACCGTCGAGCAGGCCGCGCTCGACGACGGTTGCAATCGACATGACGCCTGCGACCACCAGCAGGACTCTCAGGAAGGCTTTCATGGCCCCGGTCTCCACCGACGCTGATTAACGTCTTTGCGAGAAAAGCGTTCGCTTCGAGCCTGCGGCGTTTCGGAGCACCCGCGCTAGGCGGCATGGTAGTGTGAGATCCCGGGTGGCCTTCCTGACGAGTTTCACCGATGCGGTTGATTGCTGGGCGGGGATCCCGCCCCGGACCGTTCAAAGCCGGATCCGGCCGGGGTTGGGGAAACGGGGCAGCCGACTCCCAGCGCGGCGCCGGACGGGTCGGAACGGCAGGGCTCATCCTCTCCCGTCTAGCCCTCGCCGCATGGACACTCGTGTGCCTCGCGCCGCTGTACTGGCTGGCTATCACGTCGCTGAAGGGACCCGCCGCGCTGGTCTATGGGCCCTTCTATCTGCCGGGCCTCGACTTCGTCCCTTCGCTTGCCGCCTGGCGCGACGTCCTTTCCACCGGCGAGGTGGCAAACCGCTTCACCAACACAGTGGTGGTCGCGCTCGCGTCATCGGCCCTGACGATGACGGCCTGCGTCCTGGCCCTGCATGACGGACGTGGAGCGCGGGTAACGACGGCCCTTCTGGTGACACGCCTGATCCCGCCCGTCGTGACTGTCGCACCCGTGTACCTCCTGGCTTCGGCGGCAGGGCTGCTCGACACCCGCACGGTGCTCGTCGGCACCTATTCCGCGCTCAACTTGCCGGTCGCGCTCTGGCTCATGCGGCCGTCCTTCGGAAGGCATCTCCAGGAACTGGAAGAGGCCGCGACGCTCGACGGCGCCTCGCGCCTGCGCATACTGCGAGACGTCACGCTCCCGCTCGTTTCCCGTCCCCTCGCCGCAGTCGGTCTGCTCGTCCTGGTCTTGTGCTGGAACGAGTATCTCTATGCCGCCTACCTGTCCGCCGCCGACGCACAGACGCTGCCGCCCTTCCTGGTCGGCCAGATGTCGGTTCGCGAGCAGCAGGCGGGATCGGACCCGGACGAGGTCAGCCGCCTGGCCGCGGTCGCCGTGCTCATGGTCGCTCCGCTGATCGCGGTAGCGTGGTGGATCACCCGTGCTTTCGACGCTCGTGAGCGCTGAACTCCGGGTTCAGATGGGGCTGTCCCGGCACCGTTGAACTCACCCGGCCAGTGGCGGCGTGACCCCGACCCAGGTCCTGTGCCCGTCGTCGCCGAGGAGAAAAACCGAGTCGACACTGGCGCGAGGGGAAGCGGGCGTCATTGTGCTGCCAAGCAAGGAACCGCAAAGGGAGGTATCTGTTTTCCAACGAGAGGGTGAGGCGTTGCAGGACCAGGAACGCGAGCGCAGGCTGACCGTCGCCGTGGGTGACATCCACGGCCGCGCGGACTTGCTCGCGCCGCTGTTGCAGGACATCGTGCAGCGCTGGGGCGAGCGTCTGCAGGCCATCGTCGTCGTGGGCGACCTCATCGATCGCGGCCCCGACAGTGCAGGCGTGGTTCGCGCCCTGCGAGAGCTGGAAGGCGCGCTGCCCGGCAAGGTCCATTGCCTGCGGGGGAACCACGAGCAGATGCTGCTGTCCTGCCTCGAGGCGCCGGGCCTCGTGCAGGAATGGCTGCAGTTCGGCGGGATGGAGACGCTGGACAGCTTCCGCGTCCAGAGCCCGTCGGCCATCCCCGAGGACGTCATAGCATGGCTCCGTGGCCTCCCGACCCAGTGGGAGGACCCGCTGCGATGCTACGTCCACGCCGGCCTGCAGCCGGGCCTGCGGCTGCGCTCGCAGAAGGACCAGCATCGCCTCTGGATCCGCGAACCGTTCCTGTCCTCGGGCTTCGATTTCGGCAAGCACGTCGTGCATGGGCACAGCACCGTCGAGACCATTGGTGGACGGCGGCCCTTCCCCGACATCAGGCAGTTCAGAACCAACCTCGACACGGGGGCATTCCACACCGGGGTGCTCTCAGCCGCCGTCTTCGACGATCAACAGCCTGGCCCGATCGGAGTGATGCAAGCCCTCGACGGCGGCATCGTCTACTGGATGCGCGGCCCGTTCGATGAGCCGGACCAGGAAGGGACCCCAGTTCGTCGAAAACTCGTCGCCTCGCTGGTGGCCGCGGGCCTGATCACGGCGGCCGGCATGGCTCTGCTGGGGCGCGCGCCGGACACCGGGACCGTCGCGGAGATCCAGACCGTATCTGCTTCACCTGTGCCGGCGTCGTCCGCCCCGGCGCAGCCTTCGGGAGCCCGCCAGCAGACGGCCGCGGCCATGGACCCGCTGGCCGAGGCGCTCCTGCCATGGTCGGGTCCCAGGCCCGGGTCACGCAAGGATCAACCGACCTCGCCCGTCGTGCAGTCCGAATCCGTCCACGCAGATTCGCCGGGCGCCGTTGCGGTCCTCCCTGCGCCTCAGGCCCCCGCGGCGCCGGCCGTGCCGCAGGAACAGGCCGGGCGTGAGCCGACCTTCGCCGCGATTGATCCGGCCCCGGTCGTGATCCCCGGTAAGCCTGAAATGGCGGACCCCGATCAGACTGCAGGGATCTCACCAGCAGACGACACGACCGGGTCGGTGCCGCCCGTGGAGCAGCAGGCCAGTATGCCCGCGCCGGTCGCCCCGGTCGCCCATCCAGCGCTCGTCGCCGGGGCGGATCAGCTTCCGCCCGAGGCACTGGCTGCGTTGACGCCATCTCCTCCCGCTCCGGTCGTGGCGGACAGTCAGGAGCCTGCCGTCCCACAGGCCGGTGCCCCGCCCGATGCGGCTGCTGACGCCGTCGTTGCGCGCCTCGATGCCCTGACAGACCTCGTGCCACCCGTCGAAGATCCGATTGCAATTGAGCCGCCGGCCACCGCGGCCGCGGTCGCGGCGCCAATCTCGGGCTCCGGCAGCGCAGGAAACAATGACGTCGAAGCCGCCATCGGCCCCGAACCGGGCCAGGCCGGAGCGGTCCCGGACGCTCTCGCGCGGCTGGCGGACCAGGTGCCGTCCGTCGAAGGCCTGGCAGGGCTCGACCCGCCCGCGGTGGCTCCGGTGCATCCCCGGGCCGAGGAGAAAACACCGGCGCAAATGGCCGGGCTGGAAAGCCCGATAAACGACCCTGCGGAGGATCAGGCGAGGCTCGCGCTCGCGCGGCTGGTCGATCTCGTCCCGCCCGTGAACGGCCTGCACGGGCTCGAGACGGACCAGCGCGTACAGCCTGTTCCGGCAGAAGCTCTCGATCCCGGTGCGGTCGTCGCAATGCCGGTCGCCCGTCCAGCCGGTACAAGCTCCCGTCCGGAGCCCGGCTCGCCCAGCCCGTCGATCACCCAGGCCAAGGCACCTCGGACTGCCACCCGCGCCCCGCGCCGGCCGCCCGCCGCCTATGCTGCCTCCCGTCCGGACAAGAGCTTCATAGCCGCTCTCTCCCGGCTCTTCCGCGCGGACGGCCCGGGTCGCCGCATGGCCGCAGCCCGGTCTGCCGAGTGCGTGACCGTCCGCGGCTCACGCAAGCTCTGCGGACCCGCCGCGTCGCATTCGCGCAGGGATGCCATCGCCGAAGTCTTCGGGCTCACTGAGTCCGGTGACGGCTCCGGCGGCTACACGGGCCGCGCCCCGGGCTTCGGGATCGGCGGCGCCGGCGGGGCTGCAAGCGGCGGCAGCGACGGTGGGGCGGGACAGGGAAACAGCGACGGCAACGGCCGCGGCAAAGGCAATGGTGGCGGCAACGGCCGGGGCAATGGTGGCGGCGGTAATGGTGGTGGCAATGGCAAAGGCCGGAGCTGACGCCGCGAGACACCCCGGCGGGCACCAGGTCGATCGCTTTTCGCCGGGCTCAAACTCAGTCGTGTAGCCCCTCCAGCCCGCCGGGACGTCTCAGCGCGAGGCGTCCGGCCCACGGTCTGCCCTGTGCGTGAGCGTCTCACGCGTGCTTTCCGAGCGTTTGCTTCCATCCTCCTGTCGATTCGTCGCGCTCCCCGCTGGTGCGGCGGCATGGACTCGTGCAAGTACGATCCATGCGAGCAGAGGAGTAAAAATGGCAAAGTTGAGCACCGAAGAAGTCGCCGAGCTCCGGAGGCTTCAGAAGCTGTTACGCGAGCAGCAGCGGGCCCTCGTTCTCGCCGCCGCCAAAGGCTCATCCCTGCCGCCGCGGCGCGCCATCCAGGAAATCGCCGAGCTGGAAAACGCCATCGTCGCCACCGACGCTGTCCTGCAGGACGGCTAGGTTTTCCTGCCGGTCGCCGAAGGCCGCTGCTTCGCGCGCCGCCGCCCGGCCCCGCCCGTTCCTCCTCGCCCGTGCTATGTCTCGGTCACGTGCAGCGCACGCTGGAGGCGACGATGGAAACGGAACAGGAGACCGTCGGGCAGTGCCTCTGCGGCGCGATCAGCTGGCGCTACCGGGGCGCCATTCCGGACGCGACGATCTGCAACTGCACCGCCTGCCGCCGCTACGGCGTGCTCTGGGCCTACGGACATGCCGGTGAAGAAATCACCGTCGAGGATCCCCGGTCGGCGCTGACCCGCTACATGCGAAAGGCGTCGTCGCCCCTCACCTTCGATTTCTGCGGAGTGTGCGGCAACGTCGTCTCGTGGCGCGGTCGCGGCCGGGATGAGAGCGGCCGGACGCGAATCGCGGTCAACCTCAGGCTCGCCGATCCCGACGCGGTCGCGCGCATTCCGCTACTGCGGTTCGACGGGCTGCATTCCTTCGACGACCTGCCTCCTGACGGGCGAAGGGTCGAGGATGTCTGGTTCTAAGGATCGAAGGGACGGAGCCTGGCCGGACCAACGCCCGGGCAGGTACCCGCGGGAGCGAGCAGCAGCAATGGCCGGCTCGTGGCGGTGAAAGCGGAGCGGGGATAAACGTCACCCCGCCCCGAGAACGATCACGCGGGAAGGACGACGACCTTCGTCTTCACCGGCGTCTTGCTGTAGAGGTCGAGCATGTCCTGGGTGAGCAGGCCGGTGCAGCCGCTCGTGATCCCGTTGCCGATGGTCGTAGGGTCGCTCGTGCTGTAGATCGTGTAGAGCGTATACTTGCCGTTCTGGTACAGGTAGAGCGTGCGTGCACCGAGCGGGTTCTCGAGACCGGGCGGCATGCCGCCGGCATACTTCGCTGCTTCGGGCTGGCGCTTGATCATCTCCGCCGGGGGCGTCCAGATCGGCCATTCGGCCTTGCGCCCGATATAGGCGTCACCGCTCCACTTGAAGCCGTCGCGGCCGACATTCGCACCGTAGCGCGTGGCCTTGCCCTCGCCCTCGATGCGGTAAACGTAGTAGTTGCCGGGATCGACGATGATCGTGCCCGGCGCCTCGGTGCTGTCGTAGCTGACTGTCCGGCGCCAGTACTTCGGGTCGACCTTGCTGATGTCGACCGCCGGAACCGGGAACTTCTCCTCCGGAAGGGGGCCGTACATGAGGGCCGCCTCGCTGCGGCTCATGCCATCCTGAGTCACGCATCCCGCGAGGCCGAGTGCACCGACGCTGACGGCGGAGCCCAGGAGGAACGACCGACGGTTCATCAGGCCCGAACGGGCTGCCTCGCCCGCCTCGCCAAAACGCGCGCTGTTTTCGTTCATGCTCATGATCGTGGAGATTCCCTTGTCCTGTCGTCCGACCAGAGGTTACTCCGGGTCACACGCTGAATGTCTTAACCGCGCGGACATTGCCGCCACGCGCTGCGATTGACAAGGTCGGGCTTATCCGGAGCAAGCCTGGCATGCGCCGGGTGGCGAGGGCCACCCCCTTGCCGCCTAGCGGCCCGGGAAGCCGATGGCCTCGCGGTTGACCACGAGGGCCGGGTCGAGCCGCCCCTCAAAGAAGTCGAGGATGTTGCGCATCGCTGCCACCGCCATGCGCCGTGCGCACTCTTCGGTCAGCCCGGCCGAATGCGGAGAGAGCACCGTGCGAGCCGAGGCGAGCAGCCTGTTGCCGGCGGAAGGAGGCTCGTCCGCGAAGACATCGAGACCGGCCGCGGCAATGCGGCCCTCCTCCAGCGTCGCGGCGAGCGCCTCCTCGTCGACCACGCCTCCGCGCGCCGTGTTGACCAGAATGGCCGAGCTCTTCATCCGCCGCAGTTCGGCGTCGCCGATGACGGGGCCTCCGGCCGAACCCGGCACATGCACGGAGACGAAGTCTGCTTCCGCCAGGGTCGGCAAGAGCCCCGCCGCAGGCTCAACCCCGACCTCCCGCATCAGCGCTTGGGGGACCGGCGGGTCGTGGGCGAGGACACGCATGCCGAAGGCGCGTGCCAGCTGCGCCACCTTGCGTCCGATGCGTCCGAAGCCGACCACCAGCAGCGTCTTGCCTTCGAGCTCCGTGGCACCGAAGCCGTTGCGCTCGTTCCAGCCCCCTTCGCGGACCGCCCTGTCATAGGCCAGCGTCTTCTTGGCAATGGCCAGCATGAGCATGAGGGCGTGCTCGGCGACGGGGCCGGAGTTCACGTCGCCGACCACCGCGAGGGGAATGCGACGGGCGTTCAACGCACCGACGTCGACGGCGTCGTAGCCCACGCCGTGGCGCGAGACCACGCGCAGGCGTGGCGCGTCGGCGATGACCGGTGCGGGCAACGGCTGGGTGCGGATGAGGAGCGCGTCGGCCTTGCCGATCAGCGGCGCGTAGGACGAGGTCGAGATCTCCTCGACGAGGTCGGCGGTGAAGCCGCTTGCCTCGCGCAGCACGGCGAGGCCCGCCTCGTGGATCTTGCCCGCGACGAGCACGTGCGGCATGCGGTCCGGCCTCCCCGGCAATTGCTGCAAGATTTCTTGTTGATCGGGTTGTCCTGCAACGATCGTTGCATGTCAAGACAGGCGGTGCCGGGCCCTCGCTGGCAATATCCATTGCTCCGATGCAAAGGTTGCAATATCAGTTGCAGAAAGAGGTGGAGCGGGTTCCCGCGAGGTCCCGCCCAGGGGAGGAAGCCGCATGTCTACCGTCCGCTGCACCATGGCGCAGGCGCTGGTCCGCTATCTCTGCAACCAGTTCACGATGGTCGAGGGCGAGCGGGTGCCGCTGTTCCCAGGCGTCTTCGCCATCTTCGGGCACGGCAACGTCACCTGCCTCTCCGAGGCCCTCGAGGCCGTGAAGGACACGATGCCGACCTGGCGCGGGCAGAACGAGCAGTCCATGGCGCTGGCCGCCATCGGCTTCGCCAAGGCCAGGCGCCGGCGGCAGATCATGGTCGCCGCCTCCTCGATCGGGCCTGGCGCGCTCAACATGATGACCGCCGCGGGCTGCGCCCATTCCAACCGGCTGCCAATCCTGATGCTGGCCGGCGACACCTTCGTCAACCGCCGCCCCGACCCCGTGATGCAGCAGGTCGAGCATTACGGCGATCCCACCATCAACGTGAACGACGCCTTCAAGGCCGTGACCCGCTACTGGGACCGGATCGTCCACCCCGAGCAGATCATCTCGTCCCTGCCGCAGGCGGTGGCGACGCTGCTTGATCCCGCCGATTGCGGCCCGGCCTTCATCGCCATGCCGCAGGACGTGCAGGAGATGGCCTGCGACTACCCTGAGGCGTTCTTCGCGCCGACGGTGCACATGCCACCCCGGCCGCGCGCGGACCGCAACCGCCTCGCCGAGGCGGTGGAGCTGCTCAAGGGTGCCAGGCGGCCTCTGATCATCTCTGGTGGCGGTACGCGCTATTCCGGCGCCGAGGCAGCGCTGGCGGCCTTCGCCGGGAAGCGCGGCATTCCGCTCTCCGAGACCATCGCCGGCAAGGGCACGGTGGCTCACGACCATCCCGCCTATGTCGGCCCGATCGGCATCGTCGGCTCGACCTCGGCCAACGCCATGGCTGCCGAGGCCGACGTGATCGTCGCCGTCGGCACGCGGCTGATGGACTTCACCACCGGCTCCTGGACGGTCTTCGCGCCGGAGGCAAAGTTCCTGTCGGTCAACGCGGCCCGCTGGGACGCCACCAAGCACCGGGCTCTGCCGGTCATCGGCGACGCGCTGGAGACGGTGACCGAGCTCGACGAGGCGCTGGGCGACTGGAAGGCGGACGACGCCTGGACCGGAAAGGGCCGCTCCGAGATGGAGCGCTGGAACGCCATGCTCGACGGTTTCCAGAAGCCCACCAACGCCGAGGTTCCCACCTATGCCCAGGTCGTCGGCGTCGTGAACGACAAGGCCGGCGAGAGGGACATGGTGATCACCGCGGCCGGCGGGCTACCGGGCGAGCTGATGAAGAACTGGCGGGTCAAGTCGCCCAACACATTCGACGTGGAGTTCGGCTTCTCGACCATGGGCTACGAGATTGCGGCCGCCTGGGGCGCGGCCATGGCCGATGCCTCGCGGCAGGTCATCGTCATGGTCGGCGACGGCTCATACATGATGATGAACTCGGACATCTATTCGTCCGTGCTCTCCGGCCACAAGCTGATCGTGGTGGTCTGTGACAATGGCGGCTACGCGGTGATCAACCGGCTTCAGAACGCCAAGGGCACGCCCTCCTTCAACAACCTCATCAAGGACTGCAAGGTGAAGGAGCCGTTCGGGGTCGACTTCGCCAAGCACGCGGAATCGATGGGTGCGCTGACGCGGCGCGTCGACAGCCTCGCGGAACTCGGCCCCGCCCTCGAGTGGGCCAAGACCACCGACCTCACGACGGTGCTGACCATTGTGTCCGATGCCTACACATGGACACCCGGCGACGCATGGTGGGACGTGGGCGTTCCGCAGGTGTCGGACCGCGACGACGTGAACAAGGCGGCGCAGGTGCAGGTCGAGGGCCGCCGGAAGCAGCGCGTCGGCGTGTGACACGGCCGCCGGCACACGGGATCCAGGAGGGCAGGACATGCGCGAGATCGGCGTTGCCGTCATAGGAACGGGCTTCATGGGCAAGGCCCATGCGCTTGCATACAGGACCGTGGATGCCGTGTTTCCGGGGTCGATGCGCCCTGTGCTGCAGGTGGTTGCCGACAATGTCGCGCCTGCGGCTGAGGCCACCGCCGCGCAGTACGGCTTCCGGTCCTGGACCACCGACTGGCAGGCCGCGATCGCCAATCCCGCCGTCGAAGTCGTGTCGGTCACGACGCCCAACCTGCTGCACCACGACATGGCGGTTGCCGCCGCGAGAGCCGGCAAGCACGTGCATTGCGAGAAGCCGCTGGCGCCGAACGCCGAAGTGGCCCGCGAGATGATGCAGGTGGTGGAGGCAGCCGGCGTCGTCAGCCAGGTCGGCTACAATTACCTGAAGAACCCCCTCATCAAGCTTGCCCGCGACATGATCCGGGGCGGCGAGATTGGCGAGGTCACCGGCTTTCGAGGCATCCACGCCGAGGACTACATGGCCGACCCCGAGACCCCCTGGTCTTGGCGCTGCGATGCCAGCGGCGGACCCGGAGCCGTCGCGGACCTCGGCAGCCACATCATCTCGATGGCGCGCTTTCTGGTCGGCCCCATCGAGACGCTGGTCGCCGACATCGAAACCCTTGTCCCGACGCGGCCGGTTTCAGCCGGTTCAAGCGAGCGCAGGGCCGTCGGCGTCGATGACGTGGCCCGCATCACCTTCCGCTTCGCCGGGGGCGCCGGCGGCTCAATCGAGGCGAACTGGTGTGCGACCGGGCGCAAGATGCAGCTCGGCTTCGAGATCAGCGGAAGCAAGGGCTCACTGGTCTTCAACCAGGAGCGGCTCAACGAACTCCTGCTGTACAGGACCGGCGGGGACCGGCGGCAGGCTGGCTATACGAGGATCGAGGCTGGCCCGCAGCACGCTCCCTACGGGCTGTTCTGCGTCGCGCCCGGCCACCAGCTGGGCTTCAACGATCTCAAGGTGATCGAGATGGCGGAGTTCCTGGCCAGCATCGCCGGCGGGCCGGCGGCGGGACCCGACTTCCGGGAGGCCTGGGAAATCCAGAAGGTCGTCGACGCCGCGGTCGCCTCGTCCAAGGCGAAGTCGTGGGTGACGGTGGGCTGAGCGGCAGGTGCCAGTCGTGCCGGCGATCCGCCCAAAGAAAAAGGTCGCTCCTTTCGGAGCGACCCAAGTCTAGGGAGGAAACGCCCAAGGAGGGCATGCAGCACGAGTGCTGCACTGCACAAACTAGAGTGGGCCGGGCAAATCGGCAAGGGCCGCGATTGCTTCCGATGATCCATTTCCAGGCACGTGCCATTTATGCAACATTTTTGAGCACACCCCAGCGTTGTGCGGCCTGTACCGGTCGGGTGCACGAAGGAGACGAGGGACATGAGCGTTGGTTCGCTTTCGGAAGCGACGCGGCTGCGCGACGAGATCTGCCGGGTGGGCGCGTCGGTCTTCGAACGCGGGCTGACGTTCGGATCGACCGGCAACATCAGCGCCAGGCTCTCCGACGGGGAGCTCCTAATGACGCCGACCAACGCCTCGCTGGGTGACCTCGACCCTGCCCGCCTGTCCCGCTTCTCCGCCGAGGGCGTGCATGTTGACGGCGACAAGCCGACCAAGGAGGCCTTCCTGCACCGCTGCATGTATTGCGAGCGGCCGCAGGCCGGGGGCGTCGTGCATCTCCACTCCACCTACTCGGTGGCCGTGAGCATCCTGGCCGACGTCGATCCCGCCGACGTGCTGCCGCCGCTCACCGCCTACTACATTATGCGCGTCGGCACGCTGCCGCTCATTCCCTATTACCCGCCGGGCGACGAGAGCCTCGCGGAGGCCGTGGCGGCGAAGGCGGGCGCGCATTCGGCCGTGCTGCTCGCCAATCACGGACCGGTGGTCTCCGGCAAGACCCTGCGGGAGGCGCAGTATGCCTGCGAGGAGCTGGAGGAAACCGCCAAGCTCCATCTGCTCCTGGACGGAAAGCGCGTGAGGCCGCTGACGTCGGACCAGGTCTCGGCTCTCAAGGGCCGCTGAGCCGCCGTCCTACTGGGCGAGGAAGCCGCCGTCGACGGGCAGCGTGTGCCCGGTCACCATGGCTGCGCCCGGTGATGCCAGGAAGAGAATGGCGGCCGCTACGTCCTCCGGGTCGGCCAGGCGCCGCAGCGGCGTCATCGCCTCGATCCGCGCCACGAGATCGGGGTCGGCGAGCAGCGGCGCGATGAAGGGCGTACGTACATAGGTCGGCGCAACCGCGTTGACGCGGATGCCGTGCGGCGCCCATTCGACTGCCAGCGCCCGCGTCATGTTGACGATCGCCCCCTTGGTCGTCTGGTAGGAGATGTTGGGGTAGAGCCCGCCGCCGGAAAATCCCATGATCGAGGACACGTTGACGATGGCGCCGCCGCCGCGCGCGATCATCCCGCGTGCCGCGATCCGGCTGGCCAGGAAGGTGCCGGTCATGTTGACGGCGACGACCTTCTCCCAGTCCGCCAGCGAGACGTCGACGGCCGGACGCCTGATCGCCGTTCCCGCGCTGTTGACGAGGATGTCGATGCCAGGCGCGCTGGCGCTCGCCTCGGCAAAGGCGGCCTCGAGGCTCTGCTCGTCGGACACATCGGCCTGGACCGCGAGATGCCCCATGCCGACGAGGTCATCCGGGAGTGCAGCCACTGCGCGGTCGAGGAGGACGACGCGCGCTCCGGCGCCGGCGAGGGTTCGCGCGGCCGCCAGTCCGATACCGCTCGCTGCCCCCGTCACGACAGCGGTCCGCCCGGCGAGGGAAAAGAGGGAATCCGGCATAGTAGGGCTCTGGAAGCGAGAGGAAGACACGAGGCCACCGCACCGGTGAGGCCGGTGCGAGCGGTCGCATCTTCCTAGCAGGCTCGCGCGACTTGTTCAGCCCCCGCAGCCGCAGCCACCGGAGGATCCCCCACCCGGGCTGCCGCCGCCATGGCCACCGCCGCCGCCTCCGTGGCCGCCTCCGTCTGAGCCGCCACCGGGACCACCGCCTCCGTGACCTCCTCCGCCGTGACCGCCCCCGCCTGAGCCGCCACCCCCTGGAGGCGTGCCGCCGCCATGGCCGCCTCCTGGAGGTGTACCTCCTCCATGACCGCCGCCTGGAGGCTGGCCGCCGCCATTGTCGCCGCCGCCCGGAGGCGTGCCGCCCCCGCTCCCGCCGCCCGGAGGGTTACCCCCGCCATTGCCGCCCCCACCCGGGGGTGTGCCGCCACCGTTCCCGCCACCCGGAGGATTACCCCCGCCATTGCCGCCTCCGCCGGGAGGCGTGCCGCCGTTGTCGCCTCCTGGAGGATTACCGCCGCCATTGCCGCCGCCTGGAGGCGTGCCGCCGCCCCCGTTGCCGCCCCCAGGGGGATTGCCCCCGCCCGGAGGCGTGCCGCCGCCAGTGTCGTTACCCGGAGGGTTGTTCGGCCTGCCGGGACCGGACGGGGGAGGGAAGTTACTTCCGCCGCCCACACCGGCCGGCGTGTTCACGGTCACGCGGTTGGGCGTCCCGCCCGTCGTCCGGTCCCGTGTTTCGGCCACGGTCCCGGCCGGACAGCGGTAGCGATACCAGCGCACCCCGCCAGTGCCGCCGGCTTCTCGGCAGAGGACGAGGACCGGCTTCCTCCCACCGATGCCTCCCGTCTGGCGGTCGCGGTTCTCGGCGACCGTCCCGGAGGGGCAGCGATGCCGGAACCAGCGCACGCGCTCGCGCCCGGACATCTCGCGGCACAGCACCAGCCGCCGCGACCCGCTCGGGGTGAATGCGCCCGTGCTGGCCACCTCGCGGCGAACCGTCTTGGCCCGGGCATGTCTCACGGGGACACAATTGCGGCCGTTCCAGCGCATGGCCTGGCCGGCCTGGCCCTGGGGGTAGCCACAGCCGCGAGCAACGCGCTTCCTGTCCTTCGTCGTGGTCGCTTGAGGAGCCGGGACGACCCGGCCACTGCCCAGATCATAGGGCCTGACCGCGCTGCGCGGTGCTTCCGGTGAAGTCCAGTGTCGCTGATGCGAGGCTGCGGGAAGATCCGCGGCACGCGCCGGGGAGAGCCCCAACGCGAGAACGGCCGCGACGGCCAGTGCGGCCCACGGCCGGGCTGAAAACAGGGACACGACGCCACTCCGATCATGATGTGGCGGCGACCTTAGAGGCGCATCAATATTAACACAATATTGATATTAATCCGTTAATAGGATCAAGGTCCTTGCGGTTGCAACTCCCGGGCGCGACTCTGCTTTCTCTGAAAGTCGCGTCCTAGCTCGCCCGGCGCAGTGCCTGCCTGACCACGTCGCGGTCGTCGCGGACGCGGAAGCTGCTGACGAGATCCTCCAGGCTCTTGATCTGCTGAGAGAGCATCGTGGCGGAGGCCGCGCTTTGCTCCGCCTGCGCGGCGTTTTGCTGGGTCGCGCCATCGAGCTGCGAGACGGCCTGACTGATCTCGTCGATGCCGGCAGCCTGCTCGGCTGTCGCCGAGGAGATTTCAGCGATTGTGCTGGCCACGGATGACGAAGTCTGGAGGATGCGCTGCAACGCCTCGCCGGCTTCCTTGCCGAGCCGCACGCCCGAGGAGACTTCGTCGACCGACTCGGTGATCAGCTTGGCGATGCCGCGCGCCGCCTCGCTGGAGCGCTGTGCAAGCGTGCGCACTTCCGAGGCCACGACCGCGAAGCCCTTGCCGGCATCGCCCGCCCGGGCCGCTTCGACGGCCGCGTTGAGGGCGAGCAGGTTCGTCTGGAAGGCGATGTCCTCGATGACGGTCGTAATGTCGGCGATGCGGCGAGATACCGCATCGATGCGCCCGATCGCCTCGACGGCAGCGCCGACGATGCGCCCTCCGTCCGTGGCTCCCGTCTTCGCTTGATCGGCGAGGCCTGCCGCCTGCTGGGCGGCATAGGCGCTGGACTTCACGGACGCAGCGAGTTCCTCGGTCGTCGCGGCGTTCTCCTCCAGGCTTGCGGCCTGGGTCTCCGTGCGCGCGGCGAGATCTTCGGCACCGGCGCGGATTTCGGCAGACGCAGTCGAGACGTCGGAAGCCGTCTGCTGGATCACTGCGATCGTTTCCGACAGGCGCTCGATGGTCTCGTCGATGCTGGACTTCAGCCGTCCGAAGAGGCCGTGATACTCGCCCGTCACGGGACGCGTCAGGTCCCCGGCCGCAATGGCAGCGAGCGAGGCGCCGAAGTCGTCGACCGCGTTGACGACGAGGTCGGCGACGGAGTTGAGCCCCTGCGCGATCTCGCGGGCCGTGCTCGTCTTGCCCGCCATGTCGACGCGGCGCGAGAAGTCGCCCTTTGCGGCTCCCTGCACGATCTCCGCGATCTCGCGCTCGGCGGCGAGTTCCTGCGTGATGTCGGTCCACACCAGTGCGTTGCCGACATGCTGGCCGTGCTCGTCGATGACGGCGTTCATGTCGACGTCGATGACATGCCCGCCGACCTCGTAGCGGATACGGCGGCGCCGGCCATTGTCGGAGATCACTTCGCGCTTCAGGTTCGCGTTCTGCACATAGTAGTCGGTGTGCTCTCCCTGCATGTCCTTGATCGAGAAGTTCTCCTTCGTGGCACGGAAATGCGGCTCCAGTTCCATGAAGAGGGTGACCAGCCGGTCGCTCAGGAACAGGATGCGCTCCTCCTGGTCCGTGATCATCAGCATGGTGCCGGACCCGTTCAGGCCGGCGGTCGTCAAGGCGTTCTGGCCCGTCATCACCTGCAGGCGCTTGAGGGCTCTGGCGATCTCCCCGAACTCGTTGTTCAGTTCCGCGCCCTCCACGGGGGTGGAGAAGTCGCCCTCCTGAAAGCGGGCGATGCTGGAGAGCACGCCGGCCAGCGGCCGGCGGATGGAGCGGATGACGAGGAACAGAACGAGCCCGGCCAGCGCGAGGCAACCCGCAACGATGCCCATGCGCAGCATGCGCTGATTATCGAAGCCGTCGATGCGGGCGGCAAGGAGGCGCAGAAGTTCGGAATTGGTCTTCGGCCAGATCTGCTCGACCGCAGCCCATTCGGCCGCGAACGCCGCCTGAGCAGCCTTCGCGGCTGCGGGAGCCGCTTCGGGAGCCGCGGAGAGAAGGGTCTCCACTGCGCTGCTCGACGCCTTGCCGGACGCCTCCAGGGCCGCTGCGGGCTCGCCGAGAACCTTGCGCACGCTGCCCTCGGGATTGTTGTCCATGGACAAGGCCAGCGAACTTGCCGCGTTGCCCCGTCCGATGCGAAGGCGTGTCGTGGCTTCGACGAAGGCCCGCATGGCGGCTGCGTCGGCAGGTTTCTCGGCGACGGCCCCCGCCGCTTCGTGCGCGGACTTCAGCGCAGCGTAGGCCTCTGGCAGGCGGAAAATGGCGACGTCCATCGCGTAGTAGGAGTCGAGGTCGGGATCGAGGGTCAGGTTCGAACCGTCTGACACCTTGCCGATGGCCGCCTGGGCGGCCGCCGAGACCTCAGCAGAACTGCCCTTGCCAACGATGGCCAGCAGGGCGTCGACCGCCTCCTTGCTGCCCATCTCGGTGTCGAGATCGGCGTAGGCGCCCCGCGCCTTTTCAACGGCTTTCAGAGCAACCGCCTGATCACGGGAAACATAGCCGGTCCACAACTCCTGTGCGTAGTGTGCTCCGACGATTTCCTTCTCCGCGAACGCGATGTCCTTTGCGACCTGGGACAGATAGAGCCACGTCATCAGGGCAAAGGGAACCGCCACGATCGCGAGTATCGCAGTGATCTTCATGCCTACGGTGAGTCGTGGCGCTGAAGCGGTTTTCGTCATGAGCCTGAAGTCCCCGGATCAAATCGAAAGAATAGCAATTCTGCTGACAATCGTGGAACATGCAGGACAAGTTCTTCGATTCCGTTACGGCCCACATGGGTCAAATACGATGGTTTACGAGTTGCAACGCGGCGCCACGCCGGCACGCAAGAGCGCGTGCAGGCTGTGGTCGATGTTGGACGCCCTTCCGGCGTGCAGGCGAAGCGCATAGAAAGGCGCAGGCTGCGCTTGACGCGCCGGAGGCCGGGGCGACGCATCATGACCGTGCTGCAGCGCTGGGCGAAAAGGCTGGCGATCCTGGTTGCAGTCGTCCTCTGCACCGTCTTCGCCGTGCGCGCCGTGCAGAGCGAGCTCGGCCCGCCCCTGCAGCCCTGGCACCTCTATGTCGGCGACGAGATGTCGCCTGCGGAGATCGACGCCGCGGACTGGGAGGCCTGGACGAAGCACGAGGACGCGCTGCTCGCCGACATGCGGGCCACTTTGGCCGGAAAGATCGAACCCGAGGACCGTATCCCTGCGAGCCGCTACACGCAGGGAGGCCCGATCGACCCCTTCACCTTCCCGCAGGACTGGAACCGCTCCTTCATCATCGAGCCGGAAGGCCGGCCCAGGGGCGCCGTCGTCCTCCTGCACGGCCTCACCGACTCGCCTTACAGCATGCGGCACGTCGCCGGAGTGTACCGGGATGCCGGGTTCGTCGCCGTCGTGCCCAGGATCCCCGGTCACGGTACGACGCCCGGCGGGCTGACGGACGCCACGGCGGCGGACTGGATGGCCGCCGTCCGCCTCGCCGTGCGCGAGGCACGCCGGCGAGCGGGGCCGGACGTGCCGCTTCATGTGGTCGGCTATTCCAACGGCGGCGCGCTGGCGATGACCTACACGCTGGACGCGCTGGAGACGCCGGCGCTCGCGCGGCCCGACAAGGTCATCCTGTTCTCGCCCATGGTGGGGGTGACGAGCCTGGCGCGCTTCGCCGGTCTTGCCGGCCTGCCGGCCATCCTGCCGCGCTTCGCCAAGGCCGCGTGGCTGGACATCGTGCCGGAGTACAACCCGTTCAAATACAACTCCTTTCCCGTCAACGCGGCCCGCCAGTCCTACCTGGTGTCGAGCGCCCTGCAGGAGCGGCTGCTCGCGCGCGCCCGGGACGCCAGGCTCGGCGAGCTGCCGCCCATCCTCACCTTCCAGTCGGTGATGGATTCCACCGTGAGCACGCCGGCCATCGTGCGCGCGCTCTACGAGCGGCTTCCCCCGAACGGCAGCGAGCTGGTGTTGTTCGACGTCAACCGCGCCGCCAGAGTGGCACCGCTGATCCGCGCGTCGGCCGGGGCCAAGGCGGAAACGCTGCTGCCTCCGGCCCCGCGCAACTTCCGCAGCGTCCTCGTGACAAACGCGTCAGCCGACACCAGCGACGTCGTCGCACGGATCGTCGAGGCGGGCGGAACGCAGGAGCAGGTCGTGCCCCTGTCCGCGACCTATCCTGCCGACGTCTACTCGCTCTCGCATATCGCCCTGCCCTTCCCGGAGGACGACGCTCTCTATGGTCTGCGGCCGACGGCGGCGGAGAGCTTCGGCGTCAGGCTGGGCTCTGTCGAGGCCCGCGGCGAGCGGGGCGTGCTCGTGGTCGGCCTCGACACGCTGCTGCGCATCTCCGCCAATCCGTTCTACCCGCTCGTGGCGGAGCGCATCCGCATGGCCATCGGTCCGCAGGCGCCCAGGCCCTGAGGCTCAGCCGACGACGGGCGTCGACAGCAGCCAAAGGCCGAGCACGGTGTAGCCGATCATCAGGACCCCCAGGGACACTTCGAAGAGGCGGGCACGCAGCGGATCTCCGATCTCGCGCAACGCCACCGCATGCGCGACGACCACGGCCAGGACATGGCCCAGCACCACCGCCGCGGTCTGAATGTTCCAGATCAGCGCCGCGCCGGAATAGGTCGTCAGGAACGAGGTCGTGACATGCAAATCCGCCGTGCCGAACAGGTCGAGCCCCCGGCCGAACGGGTCCGAGGCGACCTTTGCGGCGTACTGGCCCTCGACGAGGATCGCCGGCAGGAAGTGGGCGAGGTGCAGCCCCACGGCGATGGGGACCAGCGACAGCACATAGGCGCCGAGCGCGCGTGAGAGAAGCCCCGGCCGCGCCGCGGCCCGCCAGCCGATCCATATCCCGGCCGCATAGGCGAGCGGCAGCAGGAGAAGCGCCGCGACGAGCCCCAGCGTGTTCTGGACGACCATCGCGCTGCGGCCGGGATATTCGAGCGGGTTGACGCTGCCCACCGCCATCCAGGCGAAGGTCTGCGCCAGCGCATCGAACGACACCATGGCCAGCGCGGCGAGCAGCAGGTAGCCGCGGAAGAGCCCCGGCGGCGGAGCACCGGCCAGCTGGGCCCCGGGCCAGACCAGTGACAGCCGCGAGCGGCCGCCCTGCATGTCGCGCCGCAGCGGCGAGAGCAGGCCGACGGCCGCGAAGAACACGGTGAAGGGGTCGCCGCGCTCGCGCCATTCCTGCTCTCCGAAAACGAGGCAGAGAACGAACGTGGCCGACCAGTAGGCCAGCACGGCCCGCGCCAGCACCTCGGGGTCGTCGGGTGCGGGGTGGACGAGCTGCAGCCAGGCAAAGCCCAGGAAGGCGAGCATCGCCGGCGCGCAGCCTAAAACCCCGGAAAGCCTCGCCAGCGGACGCTCGCCCAACCTACCGCCGGTCAGGGCGGCCACGACCCGCACCGGGCCGGTCCACGGATTGAGCCAGGGCCACAGGTCGCCCGTCAGGGCCTGCGTCAGCGTGAGCCCGGTCCACCAGAGCGTCCAGATGACGATGGGGAGCGGATTGGCGAGCGGGTCGCGGCTGCCCCAGAACCCGGCTGCCAGCAGCATGGCCAGAAACGCAAAGGAGAGCAGGCTCGGCACGGTCCTCCCGGCCGGGCGAACCGTACCCAGGTCCAGCCGCGCCGACGCGAAGGCGACGGCCGCGCGGGCCGGCAGCGCCGCCATCAGCAGGACGGTTGCCGCCACCACCAGCGCGCCTCCGATCAGGTAGTGGCCGGTCGGCAGCAGCATGACGAAGCCACGCTCGCTGCCATGGGCGAAGGCGGTCGCAGGCGCGAGAACCAGTGCGAGAATGGCGACAACGAGCAAGCGACTGCGGCGAAGAAGGCTCCCCGCGCCAAAGCCACAGGTCAGACCGACGTTGTCATCCCCGGCCGGAGCCGCGGGGCGCCGGAGGGGAAGGGGAACCAGGAGCCTGAAGCAAGCGCGCTCAGGTTGGCTTGACCCTCCCCGTCCGGAAAGGCGCTGGATCCCCTTCTTGCGCCTTCGGCGCGCCGGGGATGACGAAGGGGGCGAACCGTCCGTCACGCCCGAGGCCCGCGCCCTAGTGCCCGACGCCGACATAGCGGTGCAGCAGGCCGGGGTCGGCTTCCAGTTCGGCGACGGCAAAGCTGCGGGTGGCCCGCCCGTTCTCCATGAATATAACCCGGTCGGCCACGGGCAGCACGGCATCGACGCGCTGCTCGACCAGGATGGAGGAGACACCCTCGGAGCGCAGGAGCCTCACCGTCTCGCGGATGCGGGAAATCATCGAGGGCATCAGCCCTTCGGTGGGCTCGTCCAGCAGCAGCACCTTCGGCTCGATGCAGAGCGCGCGCCCCATGGCGAGCATCTGCTGCTCGCCGCCCGACAGGGTGCCGGCGCGCTGGCTTAGCCTGTCCCCCAGCACGGGGAAGAGCTCCAGCACCCTCTGCAGCGCGGCCTGCCCGGAGCCCCGTGCCATCAGCCCGATCTCGAGGTTCTCGCGCACGGTGAGGTCGGCGAAGAGGCGCCTGCCCTGGGGGACGTATCCGATGCCCCGGCGCGCCACCTCTGACGCCGGAAGGTCGGAGATGACCTCGCCGTCGAGCATCACCGACCCGGAGGTGGGGCGCATCAGCCCCATGATGGTCTTCAGCGTCGTCGTCTTGCCCGCGCCGTTCCGGCCGAGGATGCACAGCACCTCGCTCTGCCCGAGCGCGAACGACACGCCGTCGAGCACGCGGGCCTCGCCGTAGTGGCAGACGATGTCGGCGACGCTCAGCATCACGACCCCAGATAGGCGCGCTGGACGGCCACGTCAGCGCGGATCGCGGCCGGCGTGCCCTCGGCCAGGATGGTCCCGGCGTTCATCACCGTGATGCGGTGGGCGAGCGCCATGACCACGTCCATGTTGTGCTCGATGAGAAGCACCGTGGCGTCTTCGGCGATGTCCCGTACGAGGGCGACGAAGCCGGCGATCTCCGCATCGGAAAGCCCCTGGGTCGGCTCGTCGAGGATCAGGAGCCGCGGCTGCAGCGCCAGCCCCATCGCCACTTCCAGCAACCGCTGGTGCCCGTAGGACAGCGTTCCCGCGCGCTGGCCGGACCGGCTGTCGAGGCCGACGCGCTCCAGCGCCTCACGGGAGAGGCGGTCGATATTGGCCGCCCGGAGCGCGCTCCCCTCGCGTGCGAGGCGCGATTGAACGGCCAGCTCGACATTCTCCTGGGCGGAGTGGGCGGGATAGATGGAGGTGATCTGGAAGGTGTAGGCGATGCCGCGAGCCACCCGTTCATGCGCCGGCAGCGCCGTCACGTCCTCACCGGCGAAGACGATGCGCCCCGACGTCGGCTCGATGCGCCCGCACACCAGGCTGACGAAAGTCGTCTTGCCGGCCCCGTTCGGCCCGATGATGGCGCGGATCTCGCCGGCGTCGAGCGCGAAGTCGACAGTGTCGACCGCTTTCAACCCGCCGAACTCGCGGCTGAGCCCGCGCGTCTCCAGCAGCCTCACGGCAGCCATGGCGCCCACCTCCTGCGGATCTCGCCCATCACTCCCTTGGGGAAGAACATCACGAGGACGATGAGCGCCACGCCGACCACGAGCATGTAGGCGGCCGTGAATTCCGAGGTCACGTCCACCGCGTAGAACATCAGGATGGTGCCGAGCAGCGGTCCCAGCACCGTTCCCGCACCGCCCACCAGCGTCCAGAGCAGCGGATAGATGGAGTACTGGATCGAGGCAAAGGTGGAGCCGACATAGGCGAAGAGCAGGGCGTAGGCCGCGCCAGCGGCGGCCGACAGAACGGCCGAGACGACCAGAGCCTCGCGCTTGGCACGCAGCGTGTCGAAGCCCAGCATGCGCGTGCGCTCCTCGTTCTCGCGGATGGCGACGAGCACGCGCCCACGCGGACCGCGGGCCAGCGCCAGCGCGGCGACGACCGCGACGAGCAGCAGCAGGACCGCCAGGTCGTAGCGAACGGCGGGATCGACGAGGTTGACGCGCAGGCCCCAGACACCGAAGGAGCGCGCGGCCTCCGGCAGGACGAGCCCCTCGTCGCCGCGCGTCCAGTCGCCGAAATAGAGCGTCGAGAGATGAAATGCCTGCGCGAACATGAGCGTGACGATCATGAACGCCACGCCCGTCGTGCGCAGGGCGACGAAGGCCACCGCGACGCCGAGCACCAGCCCGCAGGCGCATCCCGCGACGAAGGCGGCCGGCACGGGAAAGGCAAAGTAGTAGGCCGCCATCCCGGCGCCGTAGAGCCCGGCGGCGAAGAACATGGCGTGGCCGAGACTGAGCAGGCCCGTATAGCCAAAGAGCACGTTGAAGCCGATGGCGTAGACGGCAAACACCATACAGCGCGTCAGCGTGAGCTGGTGGTACTCCGGCACGACGAACTGCAGCAGGAACAGGAGCGCAACGACGGCCAGATGGCCGGCCACAACGGGGCCGGTTCCCGGCCCTCTCACCGCGGCTTCTGCCCGAAGAGGCCCTGCGGGCGGAAGACCAGGATCAGCGCAACGGCGAGGGTGGTGACGATCTTCGACAGCGTCGGCGAGGAGAAAACCGAGATGATGCCGTCGGAGAGGCCGACGATCAGCGAGGCCACCATCGTCCCCTTGATCGAGCCCAGCCCGCCGATGATGACGACGATGAAGGAGAGGAGCAGCGGGTCGAGCCCCATCAGGTAGTGCGCCTGCTGGATCGGCACGATCAGCACCGCGGCCACCGCGGCGAGCATGGCGCCGATGGCGAACACTGCGGAGTAGACGTGCCCGACCCGGATGCCGAAGGCCTGCGCGGTCTCGCGGTCATACTGGGTGGCCCGCATGACGAGGCCCCAGCGCGTCCGCGTGATGACGAACCAGGCCGCCGCGAGCAGGACGAGCGCCACGCCGACCACGACGAGCTTGTAGCCGGCATAACCGAACCACGGGAAGCGGATGCGGAAGCTGACCGGCGCCTCGACCGCGCGGGCATCCGCGCCGAAGGTCATCAGCACGGTCTGCTGGATGACGTAGAGCATGCCGATCGTGGCGATGATGGTCGCCTCGGGCTCGTAGTGGAGCCGGCGAAGCACGATCCTGTCCGCCGCCAGCGCGACGGCACCGGCCGCGAGCGGCGCGACCACCATCGCCGCCGCGAAGCCCAGGGCCGGGCTGGAGGACACCTGCGCCGCGACCGCCCAGGCCACCACGGCGCCCAGCATGAAGAACTCGCCATGGGCGACGTTGACGACCCGCATCACCCCGAAGACGAGGGAGAGCCCGAGCGCCGTCACCGCCAGCACGGACGCGCTGACGAGGCCTTCGAGGAATGCGAGCAGGAGGTGCGGTCCGAAATCCAACGAGCGCGATCCGGGAGGGCGTGGGTCCGGCGAAGGCGGCGGCCATCCCTGCGGACGGCCGCCGGCGCGCTCACAGAGGCATTTTGGTGTAGTCGGTGTCGTTCGTGTACTTGCCGTCGTCGATCGAGGTGGTGTGCACCACGTCGAGCTTGCCGGCATTGACCTTCGAGATGTTCTGCACGCCGAAGACCTGGTGCATCTTGCCGTCGAACACCTTGGCGCCCTGCGGCCTCTCGTTGCCGGCAGGCAGCGCCGTGATCGTCTCGCAGGCCTCGATGAACTTCGCCTTGTCGGCGGGTCCCTTGTAGCCGGAAGCCTCCATGGCCTGCTTGATGAAGTACAGCGTCTCCCAGCAGCCGAACATGTGGGAGTAGGTGGAGATATCCTTCGCGTCGCTCGTCGAGGCACCCGTGGCGTCGACGCCGACCGCCTTGCGGAAGTTCGTGTCCGCCGCCGCCGGGCTCGCGCCGGCATAGCGCGGATACGCTTCCCAGAAATAGGTGCCGTCGAGGAATTCGAGGTTCGGCGTCTTCAGGTCGACCGCCTCGAGGCTGTCGATGAAGCCGAAGATCTGCGGGCGCTTCGAGCCGTAGAAATCGCCGAGCTCCTTGACGAAGGTGAGCACGCCCGGCCCGACCATCACGTGATAGAGCACCTCGGTGGAGGACGGGATCTTGGGGAAGTACTTGGTGAAGGACGTGTCGGTCGGCGGCACCGGGATCAGCGACACCACCTCACCGCCCTGCTTCTTGATTGCCTCCGAGAAGAAGTCACGGTGGTCGTAGCCGAACGCGTAGTCCGGGTAGATCATCGTGACTTTCTTGCCGAGGTTCTTCGAGATCCACGGCGCCATCGAGCTGACCTGCTGGCGCACATCGGTGATGCCGGGCTGGAAGCAGTAGCGGTTCAGCTTCCCCGAGGCGACGTGGTAACCCTCCGACACCACGAAGTAGGGCATTTTCAGCTCGCCCGCGCGCGGTGCCGCGCCGAGCACGACATGCGAAAAGAGCGTGCCGAAGACGAGGTCCACCTTGTGCTGGGTGGCGAACTTTTCCACCACCTCGGCGCCGCGCTTGGGGTCCGTGCCGTCATCCTCGACGATGATCTCGATGGGCCGACCGCCGATGCCGCCGGCATCGTTGATGGCCTTCACCGCCGCCACGGTGGTGCGCTCGTACCAGCGCCCGTAGGCGGCGCCGATGCCGGTGCGGTGGACCTGGAAGCCGAGCTTCAGCGGCTCGGCCGCCAGTGCACGCCCGCTGCCGCCCAGGCCCGGCAGGGTGCCGGCCACGCCGGCGAGGCCGAGGCCCGCGCCCATTCCCTTCAGCACGCCGCGGCGGCTGAATCCCGTCCTGGTCCTGTCCGTCATCCCGTGATCTCCCCTCTCCGACCCCGTCACAGCGGGTGCAAGCCGCTTCTTCTCATGTGAGCGCAGCACGGGCCGCTTGGAAAGCGCCCACCGCGTGCAGCCGCGTTTCGTTTCACCTCTGGCCGTCCCATAGGGAGATATCCCCCGCCGCCAGCCCGCCGACGCGGGCATGCGGCCGGGATCCCGTGCTCATGGCCAGCACGAACATGAGCTCGCCCGCGCGCGGCGCATCGGGAACGGTCACCGTGATCGCGTCGAAGTGGCTGCGGACATAGGCGGCGTTGCGGTGATGCAGCGGAATGTCGATCGAGGCGCCCAGCGGCCCGACCTTGGCCGAGGACGGCACGATGGCGAGCGCCTTGCCCAGCATCTCGCGCATCGCGTAGCCGCCCGGCACGTGCCAGAGCGCCCCATGCTCGACCTCCCCGTCGGCGCCGACGAGCGATCCCTTGCCATAGGCCTCGATCGCCTCCGTCTCGCCGCCCAGCGCCGCGAGGAGGCGGCGCGAACAGACGAGGCCGAGCGGTTTCAGGGCATCCATCATCGGCAGGATGTCGGGCTCGTAGCGCCCGGCATAGGGGTTGGCGATCACGGCCGCGACCCAGCCCTTGCGCAGCGGCGTGTCGAGCTTCGGGCCGAAATCATGGTGGATCTCCTCCACCCCGGTGACGATCTTGCGGACGGACACGGTCATGGGGCAGCTCCGGCGATGGCAATATCCCGGCCCGAGCGGGACGGGGGCGGGGCGAGGCGGAAGCCGTCGCCGAGGACGAGCTGGCGGCCCTGCAGGGAGAGGGCTGCGTCCAGGATCAGGCCGGCCCGGCGCAGGTCGGCGGCGAGGGCGAGCCCGCGCGCAAGTGCCTGCCCGACGGCCATGGCCGGCAGGCGCGGGACGGCGACGGTCACCGGCAGGCCGCGCAAGTCGCTGTCGGGGTCGAGCGTGCAGGCGGGCTGGCGGGCGATGCCGGGGTGATCCGTGTCGACCGCGTTGGCGATCATCGTCGCCGCCGCATCGGCGGCAGCCGCACTGGCGGCGAGCACGGTCACCGCGTCGGCGATGCCCAGCGAGAACGACCGCCCGCGTGCACCGGAGGTGGCGATCCCGCCGATGCCGTCGCCGGATCCGACGCGGACGTGCGCTGGAAGCGCCGCGGGGTGCTCCGGCTCGACCGCCTCATGCCACCCCGACTGATGCGCGGGCAGCGGCTCACCCCCCTCGCCCCCGTCCCATCCGGCAAGGCCGATCTCCAGGAGTTCGCCCGGCGCACACCAGACGGCGATATCGCCGCCGTCATTGACCCACGCAGCCGAGAGGTCCGCCGCGCCGCGCATGACGCCCAGCAACTCGTCGGCCACCGCGCCCGCCACCGCCGCCATGGGCGTGATGAAGACGCCCGCAAACGGCGCCACGGCAGCAGCCATCCTGCGTCCCACGGCAGACGCAGGTTGCGGACCCGCATTCCCCACCGGCCCCCGCAGGCTACCCAGTTCCGCGCACAGCTCCGGGAGTATGGCGGGAAAGCGCGCGGCAGCGGCCCGGCAGGCCGCCTCGACCTCGCCGCGCGCGCCCCTTGCCGCGAGCACCACGTCGATCGGCCCGTGCGAGAGGTGCAGGCGCCCGCCTTTGAGAACCTGGATGGTGGCGCCCTCCATCGCCGTCACCCCAGCCTGCGCAGGAGTGAAAGAAAGAGACCGGCTTCCTCGCGGGACAGCGGCTCCAGTGTTCTCGCCGAGACCTCTGCGGCGGCCGCCTTCATGGCCCGGACCGCTTCCCGTCCCTGCGGGGTGAGGTCGACGATGACGAGCCGGGCATCGTCCGGCGAGACTGACTGGCGCACCAGGCCGCGCTTCACGAGGCGGCTCGCGACGCCCCACACGGTTGCGGGATCCATGGCAGTGAGCCGGCCCAGCTCGTTCTGCGAGACGGGCCCGGCGTCGTCGAGCTTGGCCAGCGCGGCGAACTGGGTGGGCGTGACGTCGAACGGGCCCATGACCGCGGCGAAGTGGCCGCTGGAGCGCTGGTGCGCCCGGCGCAGCAGATAGCCTGCCTGGTCCTCCAGCCGATACACCGCGGCATCCGCGGCCTCTCCAGGCGGCTTTCCCCGCCTGCGCGCAGGCTTGCCGCTCATGCGCCCCTCCGATCGAACGGCCACGGGTTCCCGCCGGGCCAGTTCTCGATCCGCGCCTCGCCCGCGAGCGCGGCGATCACGTCTTCCACCCGCACGACGTCGCCCATGTGCCCGCCCACCGTCTCGTAGAGGCTGCGGGGCAGGGTGAACTCCATGGGAGCGACCAGGGCGGGCGTCGGCACCGAGCCGAAGGATCGGCCCGGCATGTGCGTCACGTCCACCATCACCGTGATGCCGCCCCCCGGCCAGACATAGACGGGCGCGCCGCCCATGGTGATCCGCGCCTCGCCCTTTTGCACCGCGCGGGTGAGGAGCACCGGGTTCTGCGTCACGCCCGCCCGCAGCGAGCCGCCCGCCCCTGCCATGAACATGACGGTCGCCAGCGACGGCTCGCAGTTCTCCGCGATGCGGTCGACCACCGCCCCCACGGCGGCAGGCATGGGAGCCGGCACCGGGACGAGGTTCTCGTCGAGAATGCAGTAGAGCGCATCCTCCCCCGTGGTGGACGTGAACAGCAGCCGCAGGCCGGGCCATGCCACGGCCGGGTCGATCTTCTGCAGGATCGAGAGGGGATCGGAGATGTCCGTCCCGCCCCAGCCGAGCCCCGGCTGCGCCACCTGGAAATAGCGGCCAGGCGTCGACTTGCGCCCGCGCACGCGGAGGCCGGCGGGGCGCATGTCCAGCACCCGCCCGGCCTGGTGCTCGGTGAGCACGCCGGTGATGTGGTCGTCGACGACGATGACCTCGTCGACATGCCCCAGCCACTGCTTCGCGAAGATCCCCACGGTCGCCGAGCCGCAGCCCACCCGCATGCGCTCCTCGGGCTTGCCGTCGACGACGGGAGCCTTGCCGGCCGCAACCGCAACCTCGTGGCCGCCATCGATGGCGAGGGTCACATGCTCGCCCGCGCACAAAGCGAGCAGCGTCTCGCAGGTGACGACGCCCTCCTTCTTGGAGCCGCCGGTGAGGTGCCGGACGCCGCCGAGCGACAGCATCTGCGAGCCGTACTCCGCCGTCGTGACATGCCCGACCGGCTCGCCCTGGCAGCGGACGACCGCCTGCTCGGGACCGAGATGCCGGTCCGTGTCGATCTTCACCTTGACGCCGCAATAGCTGAAGATGCCCTCGGTCACGACCGTCACGGTGTCCACGCCCTCGTGCTCGCTGGAGACGATGAAGGGTGCCGGCTTGTAGTCGGGATAGGTCGTGCCGGACCCTACTCCGGTCACGAAAGTGCGCGAGGGCTCGATCAGCGATCCGTCCCAGTTGGCGGCGTCGGTCGCCACCACCGGCGCGCCGTCCTCGACGGCCCGGTGCAGAAGCAGGACCGGGTCCGTGCGCACGAGATGGCCGTTCTCGTTGGCGTAGCGGGCGCAGGCGCCGGGCCGGCCCGGCCGGATCCTGCACAGCACCGGGCAGGCATCGCAGCGCACGATGCCGTCCTCCTCCGCCGCGCCGAAGCGGCTGGAGCGGGCGGCGATGGAGAGATCCCCGGCGCTCATCGGCCCGCCTCGTCACCGCGGGCCCGAAGCGCCTCCCAGAGCCGGTGCGGCATCAGGGGTGCCCGCGTCACGCGCACCCCGCAGGCATGCCGCACGGCGGAGAAGATGGCCGGCGCGGTGGCGATCAGCGCCGGCTCACCCACGCCCTTCGCGCCATACGGGCCTTCCGGCTCGGGATCCTCGATGAGGTGGATCGCTATGGGGGGAATGTCGCCCGTGGTCGGGATCAGGTAGTCGTGCAGGTTCTCCGTGCGGCCCGGGATGAACTCCTCCATCAGGGCGAGCCCGAGCCCCTGCGCGATGCCGCCATGGATCTGGCCCTCGACCAGCGTCGGATTCACGGCCCGGCCGACGTCGTGCGCCGCTTCGATGGCGACCACCTTCACCGTGCCCAGTGCCGTGTCGACCTCGACCTCCGCCATCTGCGCCGCGAAACCATAGGAGACGTAGGGAATGCCCTGCCCGTCGGCATCGAGCGCCGTCGTGGGCGGATCCCAGGTGCCCATGCCCTCGAGGACGATGCCCTCCGCGTCGGCGGGCAGGTCCGCCAGCTTCACCGTGCGGGCCCCGGCGCCTTCGCCGACCACCAGCGTCGCACCGTCCAGGCGGATGGCGGCGTCTTCGCCGGCATTGGCGAGGGCCGTGATCCTCCCCCGAAGCGCCTTGGCGGCGAGCCGCGCGGCGTTGCCGGAGACGATGGTCTGTCTGGACGCCGAGGTCTTGCCGGCATCGGCCGTCAGGTCGGTGTCGCCGACCACGAGCTCGAACCGGGAGGCGGGGATGCCGAGGGTTTCCGCCGCGATCTGGGTCAGGACCGTCGTCGAGCCCTGGCCGATGTCGACCGCGCCGTTACGGAAGACCAGCCTTCCTTCGCGGTCCAGCGTGATGCGCATGGTGGACGGGTTCGACATCGAGGTGTTGCCGCAGCCATACCACATGCAGGCGACCCCGACGCCGCGCCGCAGGCGCCCGTCCGAGGCAGCGTTGAAGGCGGCGACGCGCGCCTTGGCGGCGTCCCAGCCCGGCTTCAGCGCATCGAGGCATTGCGGCAGGCCGCCCGACTCGAGCCGCTGGCCGGTGGCGGTTTCGTCGCCCCGGCCGATGGCGTTGAGGCGGCGGATGTCCCAGCGGCCTATGCCGAGGCCGACGGCGAGGTCGTCCATCAGCGTCTCGTGCGCGATGGCGGCCTGCGGCACGCCGAAGCCGCGGAAGGCTCCCGCCGGCGTGTCGTTGGTGTAGACGGCGCGGGTGCGGGCGAGGACGTTCGGCACGCGGTAGGGCCCGGTGCAGTGCACCGGCACGCGGTTGGCGACGGTCGGCCCCCATGACGCGTAGGCGCCGGTGTTGAAGTCCCCGTCGAAGCTGTAGGCGATGAGCCTTCCCGCCGCGTCGGCGGAGGCGCGGGCCTGCATCGAAGCCGGATGGCGCTTGGTGGTCGAGGCCATCGATTCCGCGCGCGAATAGACGATGCGGACCGGCCGGCCCGTCACCCGCGCCGCGACGGCGAGGAGTGGCTGCACCGAGACGTCGAGCTTGCCGCCAAAGCCGCCGCCGCACGCCGTCGGCCTGATGCGAACCTTCGACGCATCCACTCCCAGCACGCGCGCCACGTCTTCCAGATCCATGTAGGGCGCCTGCGTGCAGGCAGAGACCTCGATCCGGTCGCCCACCGGCACGGCGTAGCCGGCCTCGGGCTCGATATAGGCGTGCTCGACGAAGCCGGTCTCGAACGCTCCCGGCGCCGTCGCAGCCGCGGCGGCATGCCCGGCCCGCGCGTCGCCACGGCGCAGGAAGCCGCGGGTCAGGACGTTGTCCGGGGCGTGCGGGTGCAGCGGTCCGGCACCGTCGGCGAGGGCAGGCGCCACACCGGACAGCGGCGTCTTCACGGTCCAGGCGAGCGGCAGGTCGGCATCCGCCACGGCTTCGACGGCCGCCCTGTCCCCGACCAGTGCGAGCACGGCCTCGCCCCGGTAACGGACGAGGCCGTCGGCGAGGACTGGCTGGTCCTTGAGATGCGCGAAGATGCCGAAGGAGTTGGCGCCCGGGACGTCCCGCGCCGTCAGGACCACGGCGAGCCCGGGAACGCTCGCGCGAAAGGCCTCAAGGTCTCCCACCGTGAAGGTCGCCGACGCATGCGGCGAACGCACCACGCGCATCCACAGGGCATCGTGGGGAGCCTCGTCGGAGCCGAAAACGTCGGCACCCGTCACCTTCTTCCACCCGTCGAGGCGCGGAATGCGCGCGCCCACGCCCTCGCTCTCGGGCACGGGAATGGTCGCACCGCCTCCTGCAGCGACCGCGAGCACCGCGTCGATGATCTTCGCGTAGCCGGTGCAGCGGCAGAGCACTCCCCCCAGCGCGGCTTCCACTTCCCTCCGGGACGGGCTGGCATGGCGCGTGAGGCAGTCGACGGCCGCCATGATCATGCCGGGCGTGCAGATGCCGCACTGCGCAGCGCCATGGTCGAGGAAGGCGCGGCCGAGGCGGCGTGTCAGCCCGTCCGGCCCCTCGCCCTCGATGGTCTCGACCCGGCACCCATCCGCCTGGGCGGTGGGCACGAGGCAGGCGCAGACCTGCTCGCCCTCCAGCAGCACGGTGCAGGCGCCGCAGTCCCCGGCGCTGCAGCCAAGCTTCGTGCCGGTGAGACCCAGCCGGTCGCGCAGGGTCTCCGCCAGCGGCGCCAGGGGATCGGCTGTGACCGTCAGCTGCTCGCAGTTGACGGTTAGCGCGATGCCGCGGCCTTCGGGACGCTCCAGCATCAGGCGGCCCTCCTCTGCGGCGGGGCGGCGAGCTGTTCGACGAGGTCCCGCACCAGCACCAGCGCGGCCTCCCTGCGATAGGAGGCGGAGGCACGGATGTCGTCGATGGGCGAAAGCGCATCCAGCATGGCGGGACTGACGAGGCGAGCGAGGCCGGGTCCTGCGGGTTCGCCCGCCAGCGCCGCCTCGACCGCCGGCAACCGCTGCGCCACCGCCGAGCAGGCACCGACCGCCAGGCGTGCCGAGACGATGCGGCCGTCCGGACCGATGAGCAGCACGCCCGCGGCCATGGCGATGGAGATGACGAGATAGCTTCGCGCGCCGAGCTTCAGGAAGGCCGAGCGCTGCTCCAGCCCATCGGCCGGCAGCTGCACGACAACCGCGGTCACGAGTTCGTCGCTGCGGAGCGCCGTGCTCCGGTAGCCCGTCAGGAACTCCGGCAGCCTCAGGACGCGCCGTCCCGCCGGCCCGGCAAGCTCCACCGAGGCGTCCAACGCCAGCAGGTTCGGGATCCCGTCCCCGGCCGGGGAGGCCGTACAGAGATTTCCGGCGACGGTGCCCCTGTTCTGCACCTGCGCTCCCCCGATGGTGCGGGCGGCATGACGAAGACCGTCGAACATGGGCGGCAGGCCTGATTCGGCGATCCGGCTCCACGTCGCCCGCGCGCCGAGGCGGACCGCGCCGGCCGTTACATCGATCCCGTCCAGTTCCGTGATGGCCGAGATGTCCAGCACGTCCTGGCGTACCGGCGCTCCCCAGGACGCCTTGGCGACCCGGGCCGGATAGACGTCCGTGCCGCCGCTCATCACCTCGACGTCGCGGGAGGCGCGGATGGCGATGGCCTCGTCGAGCGTCGCCGGGCGGAGATAGTCAGCCATTCCCACCCTCCTCGCCGGTCCGGCCCCACAGAGCCATCACCTGCTCCCGTGTGTAGTAACCGCGCCCGAGATCGCGCGCGACGGCGGCGGGATCGCGCTCTTCCGGCGGGCCGTAGCCTCCGCCGCCGGGGGTCAGCACCTCGACCCGGTCTCCTGCCAGAAGGCGGATGCCCTGGTCCTTGGAGAGGTGCTCGGGCACGGTCACCGTGCCGCCCCGGTGGATCCGCACCACGTTCGGCGCGCCATCGAGCCCCCCCAGCACACCCGGTGGCCCGAAGCGGCCATGGTCCATGACGAAGGAGCCCGCCGCCTCGCCCCGCAGGATCTCGACCTCGTAGTGCACGCCGAAGCCGCCGCGGTGGCGGCCGGCCCCGCCGGAGCCCTCGCGCAGGCCGAACCGCCGGAAGAGCACGGGATAGAGCTGCTCGGTCACCTCGACCGGCGCGGTCTTGGAGATACCGATGGTCGAGCAGCCATTGGTCAGCCCGTCATGGTCGGCATTGCCGCCATAGCCGCCGCCGGAGATCTGGTACATGACGTAGCCCGTGCCGCGGCGCGGATCGGAGCCGCCCAATGCGAAGTTTCCGGACGATCCCGCCGGCGCAGCCGTCACCTTGTCCGGCAGAGCCTGCACCAGTGCCAGGAACACCGCCTCCGCGATGCGCTGTGACACCTCTGCCGCGCATCCGGACACCGGCCGGGGATAGCGTGCATCGAGGAACGTCCCTTCCGGCCGCACCACGTCGAGCGGGTCGAAGGCCCCGGCGTTGAGCGGCGTCTCGGGGAAGATGTGGCGCATGGCGAGGTAGACGGCCGAGCAGGTCGTCGCCCACACCGAGTTCATCGGCCCCCGGCAGGGCGGAGACGATCCGGTGAAGTCGAAGCGCAGGCCATCGCCCTTCTTCTCCACGGCGAGCGCGATGCGCAGCGGCTCGTTCACCACGCCGTCGCTGTCGACGAAGGCTTCCGAGCGATAGGTGCCGTCGGGGATCGCGGCGATCTGCGCCCGCATGAAATGCGCGGCCCGCACGCGGATCTCTCCGATGGCGCCTTCCACCGTCTCGCGTCCGTAGCGGTCGAGGAGCTCCGTCAGCCGGCGCTCGCCCACCTCCAGCGCCGCCGCCTGGGCCCGAATGTCGCCGATGCGCTGGTCGGCGATCCGGATGTTGGAGGTAATGATGGCGTAGATCTCCGCATCCATGACGCCGCGCTTGAACAGCTTCACGGGCGGCAGGCGAAGCCCCTCCTGCTCCACCTCGGTGGCGTGCGCGGAAAAGCCGCCCGGCACCATGCCGCCGACGTCCGGCCAGTGACCTGTGTTCTGCAGCCAGCAGAACAGCTCGCCGCGATGGTAGAAGGGCCGGGCGAAGCGCACGTCCATCAGATGCGTGCCGCCGAGATAGGGGTCGTTGACGATGTAGACGTCGCCCGGCTCCGGCGCGCCCGCCTTGCCCTCGCGCACCAGCCGCAGGATCTCGGCCGTGGAATGCTGCATCGTCCCGACGAAGACGGGCAGGCCCAGCTCGCCCTGCGCGATCAGGGCCCCGGTGTCCTTGTCGTAGAGCCCGGAGGACCGGTCGTCCGCTTCCGCGATCACCGGCGAGAACGCCGAGCGCGTGAAGGCGATGTCCATCTCGTTGCAGACCTGCTGCAGCCCGGCCTGGATCACGGCGAGCGTAAGCGGATCGAGCGGCATGGTCATGCGCGCACCTCCCCGACGGCGATGCGGAGGTTGCCGGAGCTGTCCACGCGCGCGGTGGCGCCGGGCTCCACCACGGTCGTCGCGTCGAACTGCTCGATGACGGCGGGGCCCTCCACGACGTCCCCGGCCCGCATGCCGTCGCGGTCGATCACCGCGGCATCGCGCCAGTTGCCGCCCAGATAGAGCTTGCGCCGGCCGTTTGCGGCGCCCGCTGGCTTGGGCGAGACCAGGGCAGTTACCGGGAAGGGCGCGCGCTTGCCGATCACCGACGTCACCAGGTTGACGAGCACCGGACGGATCTCCGGCAGCCGCACGCGGAAGCGGGCGAAGTAGGCCTCCTCGAAGATGGCCCGCAGCTCGTCGCGGGTTACGTCCGGCCCGGGAAGCGCGACGCGGATGAGGTGGGTCTGTCCCTGGAACTGCATGTCGGCGCCGTGCAGGGCGACGCTCTCCACCACCTCGTCCTTCTCCAGCGCGTTGATGCGCTCTCCCTCCGCGCGCTGGGCGCGCAGGACGGTGGAGACGCGGTCCATGTCGAGCGTGGGAAGCGGCGTGTTGACGGTCTGCACGAAGTCCTGGCGGAGGTCGGCGACGACGCAGCCGAGCGCGTTGGTCAGGCCGGGGCGGGCTGGAACCAGCACCTCGGGGATGCCGAGCTCGCGCGCGATGCCCACCGCGTGCAGCGGCCCGGCTCCGCCGAAGGCGAAGAGCACGAAGTCGCGCGGGTCGTGGCCCCGCGACAGCGACACGGCGCGGATAGCGCCGGCCATGTGCGTGTCGGCGATACGGATCGCCGCCGCGGCGGCATTCTCGATGGTGAGCCCCAGCGCCTGCGCCACGCCCAGGAACGAGGCGGCGACGCGGTCCATGTCGCAGCCCCCGCCGACGCCGGTGAGGGCGGAGGGATCGAGCCGCCCGAGCAGCAGGTGAGCATCGGTCACGGTGGGACGTGTCCCGCCCCGGCCGAAGCCTACCGGCCCTGGTCGAGAACCGGCCGATTCCGGCCCGATGCGCAGCATGCCGGACGCATCCACCCTGACGATCGAGCCGCCGCCCGCCCCCACGGTGCGCACGTCCACCATGGGGACGTGGATCGGCAGGCCATAGGCGATGGTGAGCTCCGCCGAGACCTCAGGGATGCCGCCATGGATGAGCGCCACGTCGGTCGAGGTGCCGCCCATGTCGTAGGTGATGGCGTTCGGCACTCCGGCGGCCGCAAGTGTCGCCACGGCGGCAGTCACGCCGGAGGCAGGACCGGACATGACGGTCTTCGCCGCCTCGCGCGCGACGAGCCGCGCCGGCACCATGCCGCCATTGCCGTTCATGACCAGCAGGTCGCGCCGGAAGCCGCGCGCCTCCAGCTCGCCCTGCAGGCGGCGGATGTAGCGGTCGAGCACCGGCTGGACGGCGGCGTTCACCGAGGCCGTCGTTCCCCGCTCATACTCCCGGAACTCCGAGAGCAGCCGGTGGCCAAGCGTGACGTAGCAGTTCGGCCAGACGGCACTGGCGATCTCGCCGGCCCGGACTTCGTGGGCAGGGTTCGCGTAGGAGTGCAGGAAGTGAATGACGAGGCTCTCGCATCCCGCCGCCGCCAGGGCGCGGGCGGCAGCCTCGACCGCCGCTTCGTCGAGGGCGACGACCACTTCGCCGCGCGCATCCATGCGCTCGGGCACTTCGAAGCGATCGTGGCGCTCGACCAGCGGCTCGAACACGCCTGTCATCCCGTAGGGCCTGGGCCGCGTCCGCCTGCCGATCTCCAGCGTGTCGCGGAACCCCTGCGTCGTGATCAGCCCGACGCGCGCCACCTTGCGTTCCAGCACGGCGTTTGTCGTCGCCGTGGTGCCGTGCACGATGAGGTCGATCTCTGACGGCACGATCCCCGCCGCCTCGATGGCGGCCAAGACGCCCTCCGCCTGGTTGGGCAGCGTGGTCGGCACCTTGGCCAGGCGCACGCGGGATCCCCCGGGGCCGGTCTCCAGCAGCACGAGATCGGTGAAGGTACCGCCGACGTCGATCCCGGCGATGCGCCTGGTTCCGTCTCCGCCGCGGCCCGATGTCATGCTCCCGCGCCTCCGGGCAAGGGCAAGCACGGGGAGGGTAGCGGGCGATGCTGCTGTCGGGGGCCGCTCACCGCAGCACCTCCGCGAACTGTATGCCGATCATTCGTACACACATGTTCGGCGGCGGACGGCAGCCTGTCAACGGATCCGGGAGGGCTCGCCAGGGGCGAGCCGCGCCGCGTCAGTGCAGCTTGAGCTTCGGCCGCACCACCTGGTTGACATGGCCGACGGCGATGAGCGCGACGCCCTTCAGCCAGCCATGGATGCCGATGAGGTGCAGCCGGTAGAGCGACAGGTAGACCATGCGCGCCAGCCGGCCCTCGATCGCCATGCGCCCGCCCACGAGGTTTCCCATCAGGCTGCCCACGGTCGAGAAGCGGCTCAGCGACACGAGCGAGCCCTTGTCGCGGTACACGAAGGGCTGCAGCGGGCGGTTGTTGATCATGGCCAGTATGTTGCAGTAGGCCGTCCACGCCATCTGGTGCGCGGCCTGGGCACGCGGCGGCACCGGCCGCTCCTCGCCCTCGGGCTTGAAGAAGCAGCAATCGCCCAGCGCGAAGACGCGATCGTCGCGCGTCGTCTGCAGCGTCGGCCGCACGACGAGCTGGTTGGACCGCGTCGTCTCCAGCCCGGCGATACCCTGCAGCAGGTCGGGCGCGCGTACGCCGGCCGCCCACACTTTGAGGTCGGCGGGGATGACCTCGCCGCCCTTCGTCACCATCGCCTCCGCGGTGACCTCGGTGATCGCCGTACCCGTCAGGACGCGGACGCCCAGCGCCTCGAGCTCCTCGTGCGCGGCCTTGGCGAGCTTTTCCGGAAGGGCCGGCAGGATGCGCGGTCCGGCCTCCACGAGGGTCACCTTGAGGCGGCTCTCGTCGAACACCTCCAGCCCGTAGTGCCGCAGGCCCGCAGCCGCGTTGTAGAGCTCGGCCGCCAGTTCCACGCCGGTCGCGCCGGCGCCGACGATGACGATCTCCACCTTCGCGTCCACCGACGGGTCGGCGATCATCGCGCGCGACACGCGAAGGCAGTGGTTGAGGAGCTTCTCGCGGAACCGGTCGGCCTGCTCCCGGTCGTCGAGAAAGAGGCAATGCTTGCGCGCGCCCGGCGTGCCGAAATCGTTGGAGACCGCGCCCACGGCGAGCACCAGGTAGTCGTAGCGGATGCGGTGCCTCCCGATCAGCTCGGAGCCGTCCTCCTCGTGGATGGGGGCCACGATCACCTGCCGGGCCTCGCGGTCGATCCCTTCCAGGCTGCCGAAGAAATAACGGTAGCCCCAGCGGTGCCCGTGGCTGCGGTACCCGACCTCGTCGAGATTGGCGTCGAGGGACCCGGCGGCCACCTCGTGCAGCAGCGGCTTCCAGATGTGCGTGCGGTTCCGCTCGAGAAGGATCACGTCGTACTTCTCGCGGCCAAGCTTGGCGCCGAGCCGTCGTACCAGTTCCAGTCCGCCGGCACCGCCGCCGACGACCACGATCTGCGTCTTCATGCTGGACACCCGCGGCCTTGTTTCGCCGGATCTTGGGGGGACGAGCGGCGACGGGAAACCGCTGCCGCAGCGTTCCCGATATCACGGCTTACGGCCTGCGGGACACTCCCGGATCATCGCGGCGCCACATTTTTGCCGCGCCCGCCTCAGGGCACCTCGCCCGCGGCTGCCGGATCCACACCCGAAGCGGGATCTGGAAGCGAGAAGATCTCCCGGAAACTGCGCCCGGATGCCAGCGCAGCCCGCCAGCCATCCTCGCGTGCGAGCCTCGCCTCGGCATCCCCTATGCGGGTCCGAACCGCCGAGGGCGGCAGGACGGCGAGGCCGTCGGCATCGCCGATGAGGATGTCGCCGGGCCTGACGATCGTGCCGCCCGCTACGACGGGGCAGTTCACCGCGCCGCGCTCGATCGAGATCGGACCGCGCGGATTGACGTGGCGCGCATAGACGGGGAAATCGTCCCATCCCGCCAGCGTATCGGTGTCGCGCACGGCACCGTCGCAGACCAGTCCCACCCCGCCGCGGGCCCGCAAATGACCGCCGAGGATGTCACCGATCATCGCGGTGTCGGCCCGCCCTCCGGCGGCGATCAGCAGCACGTCGCCGGGCCGGATGAGATCGAGCGCGTAGAGCACCGCGCCGAAGTCCGGCGGCTCGCACCGGACCGTCAGCGCCGGCCCGAACAGCCGCGCCTGCAGCGCCCGGGGGCGGAGCGGCGCGACGGCAGGGTCGATCTGGCCGATGTCTCCGCCCAGATCGATGGCGATGGCGGCGGGCACCGGCCGCCAGCGCTCGACCTCCTCGCGCGAGAGACCCGTGCCGGGCGGCGTATGGACGATGACGGGCATGGCGGGCCTCTTCTGAACGCGGGTCGGAGATCAGCGGCCCGCTTCGCGCGCCAGCGTTTCCCACGTCGATCGAATGCCCTCGCGCAGGCGCACCTTCGGCGTGAAGCCGATGTCACGCGCGATCGGTGAGACATCGAACTCCTGCTGCATTTCGTAGGCCGATTCCATCCCCGGCTCGACCTCGACCCGCGCACCCGGCACCACGTCCCGCACGATGGCGACCACCTCGGACATAGGCAGGAATTCGCCGCCGGTGGCCATGTAGCGCCGGGCGGGAAGCACGGGCGCATCGAGCGCCGTCACCAGCGCCAGCGCGGCGTCATCGGCATGGATGAACTGGGTCGGGACGCCGCCGGAGGCGCCGAGGCGGGTGGTGCGCCCGGCAATCGCGTCGAGGACCATCGTCTTGATGGCACAGGCGGTGCTGCGGCGGGGGCCGTAGACATGCGGGAAGCGCAGGCTGACGCTGTCGACGCCGTGCTCGATCCGGTAGCCCTCCAGGATGTGCTCGCAAGCCGTCTTCGTCGCGCCGTAGACCGTGCTCGGCGCCGGGATCAGCGTCCCGTCGGACCTCGCCTGCGTGGGTCCGATCGCACTGACCGACGAACAGTAGGATATCCGGCTCAGGCCGCGCTTACGCATTACCTCGAGGAGGTTCACCGTTCCGCCGACGTTTACCCGCACGAGCTCCGCCGGCCGGTCGGCCTCCACCATCGGTCCGGAATACGCTGCGCAGTGAACGATGGAGCCGAACGGGGACCTGTCCGCCAGGGCCTCGACGGCAGCGCCGTCGGAGACGTCGAGCGCCGTCACGCCCTCCCCGGCCCGCCAGTCCGTGGCGACGAAGGGCCGCGCACGGGAGGCGAGCAGGCGGCAGACGGCCGCGCCGATGAGGCCCTGCGCGCCCGTGACCAGAACCGTATCCATCCCGTCTCCTCAGATATCGTCGCGGCCGAGCCAGTGGACGTGGCGCTCGACCGAGGCCGCCATCGCCTCGGCCGCCCCCGAGCGGATCACCTTTCCCCACCACGCGCCATAGATCGCGTCGTAGCGAAAGCCTGAAATCCGGCTGGCGATGGCGCGCACCGAGGCGGCGCCGAGCGGGATGAAGTTGGGGTAGGAGCGCATGAAACCGAGATGCTTGCCGTCGGCCACCACCTGCAGCAGGTCTCCGGCCAGAAGCGCGCCCTTGCCGCCGCACAGATGGGCGCAATGCAGGACGGCGCCGCCCTCGAAATGCCCGCCGGAGCGGACCAGGGTGAGCCCGGGCAGCAGTTCCCGAGTCTCTTCCTCCCAGAACCGGAGGCACGGGTCGGGCCGCATGACGAAGTCGCGGTCCTGCGCGTGCAGCCAGACCGGGACGTCGTCGAAGGCCCGGCTCCACTCCACCATCGTCGTGTAGTAGTGCGGGTGCGAGATGGCGATGGCGGCGAGCCCGCCGAGGCCGGCGATCATCTCCACCGTGGCGGGATCGAGGAGGGACACGCAGTCCCACAGCACGTTGCCGGCGGGCGTCCGGACCAGCAGGGCGCGCTGGCCGATGCCGAACATCGGGGCGACGCCGATGCCGATCAGCTCGGCCTCCTGCCGCACCGCCTGCATGTGCGTGCGGCGCAGGCGGTCGAGCGTCGTCCATTCCTGGCCGGAGGGCGCCACGTATTGCCGGTATTCCTCGCAGATCGGGCAGGCCGGCGGCGGCGCCTCCGTCTCGGGATACTGGGTGCCGCAGGTAATGCAGATGAAGGCGTCCATCGGCGGCTCCCGGCCCGGTTCAGCGCACGAAGCGCTGTGCGTATTCCTCGCCGAGGCCGACGGCGGCGAAGTGCCGGCGGGCGGCGTCGAGCTTGGTGAAGACGTCCTCGACCCCCGTGGTCTCGCCATGGGGATCGCAATAGGCGTAGCCGCCCGTGACGTGGAACAGCGTCATCATCTCCGTCACCTCGTCGGGAACGACCAGCGTGTGCGTCTCGCCCGGCGGCTCGAACACGTAGTCGCCCTCGCGTGCCACCCAGTCATGCTCGAGGTAGCGCCAGCTGCCCCGCATGACGAAGGCGTGCACGGGGCCGAAATGCCTGTGCCGGGACAGCACGCCGGAGCGGCGCACGCGCAGGACGTTGACGTAGTAGCCCTGCGTCACGTTGAGCACGAGCGGCCGGAATGACACCGTGTCCGACTGCGGCACCCACATCCTCTCGTCGCCGTCGGCCGCCGCGCCCCCGGCGACGATGATGTCGGGGACCATGCCGAAAGGCTGCGGGTGCTGGTAGGGGATCTTGTCGCGGTCGGGCACACGGGCCGGAGCGCGGGCGATGACCGGGGCGTCGCTCATGATGTGCGTCATCCTGCGTGGCGGCCGGAACGCCGGCACCCAAGGTGATAGCCTTCGACGCTCCGGCTGGGAAGCCGCGGAGCCCTGCACAGGGCGGGTGGCACGGATTCAACTTGCACGGAGCGGCGACACACGCCAAGCGTGCAACGGGACCGTCTTGGGCTGAGCCGTTTATGGATCATGGCGTTTCACTGATCTCGACCATCGCGACCTGCTTCGCGTTCGCCTTCTGCTTCGGCTTCATCGCCCAGAAAATCGGGTTGCCGCCGCTGGTCGGCTACCTCGTGGCGGGCGTAGCCGTCGGACCGTTCACCCCGGGCTTCGTGGCCGATTCAGGCCTCGCGAGCCAGTTGGCGGAAGTCGGTGTCATCCTCCTGATGTTCGGCGTCGGCCTGCATTTCTCTCCGGCCGATTTGTCGGCGGTGCGCGGTGTGGCGGTGCCGGGGGCGCTCCTGCTCATCGCCGTGGCCACCGCGCTCGGGACGGCCCTCGCCATGGGATGGGGCTGGACTTTCGGGGGAGCGCTCGTCTTCGGGCTCTGCCTCTCGGTGGCGAGCACGGTGGTGGTGCTTCGCGCACTGGAGGAGCGCAACGGGCTCACCACGAGCGCCGGCCGCATCGCCGTCGGCTGGCTCATCGTCGAGGACCTCGCCATGGTCCTGGTGCTCGTGCTGCTGCCCGCGCTGGCCGAGGTGCTGGGCGCGGCTCCGGCCGAGGGCCAGGGCAGCCTCGCGGTGTCGCTCGCCATCACGCTGGGCAAGGTGGCTGCCTTCGTGACCCTCGCCATCGTGCTCGGGCCCCGCGTCGTGCCGTGGCTGCTGCAGCAGGTCGCCCGCACCGGCTCGCGCGAGCTCTTCACCCTGTCCGTCCTGGCGGTCGCGATCGGCATCGCCTTCGCCGCCGCACAGGTCTTCGGCGTGTCGCTGGCGCTCGGCGCCTTCTTCGCCGGCGTGGTTCTGAGCGAATCGCGCTTCGGCCACCGGGCCGCGGCCGAATCCATGCCCATGCAGGACGCCTTCGCGGTGCTCTTCTTCGTCTCCGTCGGGATGCTGTTCGACCCGCGCATCCTCGTCGAGAAGCCGATGCAGGTGGCCGAGGTGCTGGCCGTCATCGTCATCGGCAAGGCGGTCGCGGCGACGGCCATCGTGGCGCTCCTCGGATATCCGCTTTCCGTCGGCATCGCGACGGCAGCCGCGCTGGCGCGCATCGGCGAATTCTCCTTCATCCTCGCCGCCCTCGGCATCTCCACCGGCCTGCTGCCGCCGGAGGGCCGCGACCTCATCGTCGCCGCAGCGCTCTTGTCGATCACGCTGAGCTCGCTCGCCTATGCCGCAGCCGACGCGATCGGCTCGGCCGTCGCGGCCTCGCCGCGATTGTCGGCCTACGGCCAAAAGAGGCTCGGCGATCTGGAGGAGAGGCTGGAGGCGGTGCGGCGCAGGGCCGAAGCGCGGGAGGAGGAACACAGCGTCGAGATCCGCGCCGTCATGGGCAAGTTTCCCATTTTCGCCGGCCTGGACGACATCGCGCGCGAAGACCTCGTCATGCTGTTTCGCCCCGCCTCGGCGCAACCGGGCGAGCGCGTGATCCGCAAGGGCGACAGGCCGTCGGGGGCCTATTTCATCTCCTCCGGCAGCGTCCAGGTGGAGACCCCGAACGGCGACGTGCCGCTGGGGCCGGGAGACTTCTTCGGCGAGATGGCCCTGCTCAGCGGGGAACGGCGCAGCGCCACCGTCACGGCCACCGACTTCTGCGAGCTGTTCGTCCTCAGCCGCCGGGACTTCATGTCCTTCCTCGCCCGCCATCCCGGCCTGCAGTCCCTGATCAGCGAGGTCGCCACCTCACGCCGGGACATGAACCGAGTACACCAGGGCGGCTGAGCTTCAGGTAACGGTGTGATTCAGGTAAAGTACGGGCTTCAGCTGCTGCCGGGGTCGATGAAGGCGCAGATGGTCAGGTAGGACGGATCCGGGTCGGCGGGATCGACGGGCGAGGGCTGGTGTCCGCGCACGCCCCGGGCACGCGGGACCCCGCACCAGTGCGCCGGCGCCGCGCTGCCGGGGACTGGGCTCCAGACGATCCTGTCCCGGGCCACAAGCACGTCCGTCCCGTAGCGGCGGCTCGAGACGACCACGTCTCCCTCGGGAGTCAGGCGGTAGGCCGCCACGGACTCGCAGTCGCCCTCCTCCTTCGAGCCGCTGCAGCAGAGCTGCCCGCCGCGCCCCTTGAGCTGGTGATAGACGTCATGGGCGCGCGCGGCGGGTGCCCACAGGGCCAGGCTCGAGACAATGACCAGGATGATCGTCCTCATGGCTGGCCGTGCATCATCAGGGGATCAGCCTGGCCGGGCCGTCGCAGTCCGCCGGAATGCCTGGCACCACGGCTGCCGCTGATCCGTCGCAGTACTGCGCCCTCACCTCCTCGTAGTGCCGCCTCGCGCCGCTGACCACGTCGGCATCGCTGTAGCGGCGCCCGAGCTGGCGCGCTCCCAGCACGAGCCGCGCATACTGGTCGTCGCTCCACACCCTCAGCCTGCTTGTCTCCGTGGGCAGCGTTTCGGCGTCGGCTGGCGCACAGATCAGCAGCGGCAGCATTGCAAAGACCCGGCGGGGGACCATGGTCGTGCCTCTCCTCAAGTGGCCGGACAGCCCGGCCATCATTCGACACTGTGCAGCAACAGCGTCAAGTCGGCGCTTGATCGCATACGCGAGAGACACTTGAGCGACGTTATTTCAGCAATGGAAGAAGCGCTCGCGCTCACGCGGCCGGCGCCAGTTCAGCAACCGCGATGGCGCCGTCCGTGATGTAGCGGTTCACCTTGCCGATGGAGAGCCGCTCCCCGGGCGTGTAGGAGCGCGCCTCCGAGATCACGCCGGAACCGGCCAGCTCACCGACGAGGAAGTCCCGTTCAGCGTTGGTGTCGGCGTCGGTCGCGTGCGTGACCTGGAAGCTCAGCCGGGTCAGGGACAGTCCGGTGTCCTTGGTGACGGCTCCGATCCAGACGGCCTTCTCTCCCGAAACCGGCTGCGCGGACTGCAACCACAGCGCCGGCGTGTCGAGGGTGGCCTCTGCCCTTTCCACCGACAGGCCCCAGAACCGCACGTGGTGACGCTTGCGCGGGCTGTCGCCGATCGGCTTCTGGAAGCCGACGTCCTGTCCCCGGTCGAACAGGTAGAGCGTGCTGAAGGGCGCCGTGGGATAGGGCCGGTTCATGACGAATGCGACGGCCATCTTCCACGAGCTCGTCAGCCCCAGCGGGTCCGCCCCGCTCCAGCCCGCCGCGGCGAAGGCCCGGCTCAACTCCTCGCGCGTGCCGATCAGCGCGACGTTCACCGGATCGCCCGGCAGCCCGTCCCCGGTGAGGGTGTAGGACGGCACCTTGCCGGCATGGGTGAGGCGGGCCCCGAGGCGGATGGCGCGCGGGATGATGAGATAGGCCGCGATCCCGTAGGTGGCGGCGAGCGCCAGCACCAGCGGCAGCCGCCGGTCGGCGACGTCGAAGAAAACGACGAGGATCAGCCAGACGGTCGCCGCGCCGATGGCGAGAACCAGCAGCCGCTGCAACAGGCGCTTGAGCCTCCGCACCTCGTCAACCCTCCCGCAGCCGCCGCGCGGCTGGAGCGCGGCGGTTGCAGGATGGCACGACGGCAAGGCCGGGTGGAAGACGGGTTCCCCCGCCTTGCCGGGAAGTCAGCGCTTACTCCGGCGCCTGGAGCCCGTTCTCCTGCACCCAGGCCCATGTGTCGGCCAGCGCCAGCTCGAAGCGCCGGAACATCTCGGCGATCTCCTCCGGCTTGATGATCATGGGCGGGCACATCGCTACGTTGTCCTGGATGTTGCGCACGATCAGGCCGTGATGGTGGCCGCGGTCGTAGAGATAGGCGCCGACCTTGCCGATCGGGTCGAACTGGCGCTTGGTCGCCTTGTCGGCCACCAGCTCCAGCGCGCCGATCAGGCCGACGCCGCGCGCCTCGCCGACGAGGGGATGGCCGGCGAACTTGCGCAGGCCCTCCTGGAACAGCGGCTCCATCTGGCGCGCATGCTCGATGACGCCGCGCTCCTCCATGATCTTCAGGTTCTCCAGCGCGACCGCGGTCGCGACGGGATGGCCGCTCGCCGTGTAGCCGTGCCCGAAGGTGCCGATGCGGGCCGAGTTGTCCGCCAGCCCCTGGTAGATCTCGTCCGTCATCAGGATGGCGGCCAGCGGCATGTAGGAGGAGGTGATCTGCTTCGACAGCACCAGCATGTCGGGCGTGATCTTGTAGCGCTCGCAGGCGAAGGTGGTGCCGGTGCGCCCGAAGCCGTTGATGACCTCGTCGGCGACGATCAGGATGTCGTGCTTGCGGCACACGGCCTGGATCTTCTCCCAGTAGGTGGCCGGCGGCACGATGACCCCGCCGGCGCCCATCACCGGCTCGCCGATGAAGGCGGCGACGGTCTCGGGACCCTCGGCGTCGATCAGGTCCTGCAGCTGGTTGGCGAGGCGGCTGGCGAAGTCCTCCTCGGTTTCGCCCTCGTGGGCGAAGCGGTAGTGGTGCGGGCACGCCGTGTGCAGCACGTTGGCGATGGGCAGGTCGAAGTCGCGGTGGTTCCAGGGCAGGCCGGTCAGGCTTCCCGACGCGATCGTGATGCCGTGATAGCCGCGGATGCGGGCAATGAACTTCTTCTTCTTCGGCCGCCCCAGAGCGTTGTTGAGGTACCAGACGATCTTCATCACCGTGTCGTTGGCCTCGGAGCCGGAGTTGGTGAAGAAGACGCGCTTCAGGTGCGACGGCGCCATCGACACCAGCTTCTCGGCGAGGTCGATGGATGGGTTGTGCGACTTGCCGGCGAAGGTGTGGTAGTATGGCAGCTTGCGCATCTGCTCGGCCGCGGCCTGCACAAGGCGCTCCTCGCCGAAGCCGAGCGCCACGCTCCACAGGCCGGCCAGCCCTTCGATGTATTCCTTGCCCTGATCGTCGTAGACGTACACGCCCTTGCCGCGCTCGATGATGATCGGGCCCTTGCTCTCGTGCACGCGCGCATTCGTGTAGGGGTGCAGCACGTAGTTCACGTCCCGCGCGCTTTGCGAGTTGATCGGCGTGTTGGCGTTCATGGGGTCTCTCCCGGGTTTGTTTTGTGAGGGGATCTCACCGCCCCAGCCAGCGCTCGCGCACCGCGCCGGCATCGGCAAGGCCGAGACCGAGAGCGGTTGCGGCGCGCGCTGCGGCGGCCACGAGGTCGGAATTCCCTGCGGCGATACGGCCGTCGGGCAGTGTGAAGTTGTTCTCGAAACCAGTGCGCATGTCGCCGCCCAGCAGCGCTGCAAGCGCGAGGCAGCGGGTTTCCTCGGCCCCGAAGGCGCAGCACATCCAGTTCGGGAAAGGCGAGGCGCCGTCGTCCAGGAACGGCATCAGCTCGGAGGGACGGGCGAGCTGCCGTTCCGCATAGCGCCCGAGCACGTAGAGGACACCGGTGGACGCCGCATCCACATCGCCGCGCGCGGCGAAAGCGAGGAGCCGGTCGCGGTCGGCTCGGTCGTAGAGGATGACCTGCACCGCAATGCCCTCCTGCCGCGCCCAGTCGAGGAAGCGGAAGAAGGATCGTTCCTCCCCCTCGGGCGCGAGCTCGCGCAGGGCGACCGACACCGCCTCCGGGCGCACCTCCTCCACGACCCGGCGCTGCTCGGCCGGCGAGTAGACGCCCACCGCCTCGGTCGTGATCTGCACCACGAGCCGGTCTCCGACGGCGCGCCGCACCTGCACGGTCGCGTCGCGGTAGAGATCGGCGTCGAGCACGTGGCGGCCTTCCGCGTCGCGGACATGCATGTGGAGCACCGACGCGCCCGCCTCCAGCGCCTCGGCCGCAGCCCGGGCAAGTTCGGCCGGGGTGATCGGCAGCGCCCGGTGATCGGCCTTGCCTCGCCGGGCCCCATTGGGCGCAACCGCGATGGCGACGGAACGGGTCATGCCCGCTTGCCTCCCGCAGGCGCCTTGCGGCGGGAGCCCGCGAGCGCCGCGATCAGCTTCTCGTCGCGCCAGCGCTCCAGTTCCGCGATGCTGCGTCCACCGGCCTCCGCGGCGACGCCGTCCACGAGCACGGCCTTGACATCCGGCGACAGGGTCGGCGAGCCGAGGCTGCTCCAGCGTCGCTCCTGGCTGGGACCGAGATGGTCGAGATAGGCTGCGATCCCGCCCTCCCCGCCTCCGAGATGGTAGGCGAGGTGCGGGCCGATGACCGACCAGCGCAGCCCGGGCCCGGCGACGAGCGCCGCGTCGATGTCGGCGACGTCGGCGACACCCTCCGCCGCGAGATGCACGGCCTCGCGCCACAGCGCCGAGGCCAGCCTGTTGGCGAGGTGACCCGGCGCTTCCTTGCGCATGCGCACCGGCACCTTCCCGAGCGCCCGCATGAAGCGCACGGCCTTGCGCGCATGGACGTCGTCCGGACCGTAGATCTCGACCAGAGGCATGAGGTGGGCCGGATTGAAGGGGTGCGCGACGACGAGCCGTCCCGGCTTGTGCATCGTGGACGAGATGTCGGACCAGAGCAATGCGGAGGTGCTGGACCCGATCGTCGCCGCTCGGGGGGCGGCAGCCTCGATGCGAGCAAAGAGCTCCTGCTTCAGGGTGGCGTTCTCCGGCGCGTTCTCCTGGATCCAGCCGGCGTCGCGGACAGCGTCCTCCAGCGTCTCGCAGGCCGTCACCCTGCCGCGCCCGGCCAATCCCAGCCGGCGCAGCTGCCGGCGCAGGGGTGCGATCCGGCCGGCCAGAGCGCGCCTGCGCTCGGGATCGGGATCCCACGCGAACACGGTGCGCCCGGTCGCCGCGAACAGGGCGGCCCAGGACGCGCCGACGAGGCCGCAGCCCACGACGGCGACGACGGGGAGGAAGGGCCGTGCGGTCACCTCTGGCTCCTCCGCGCGCGCCGGACAGCAGCCGCCGCGTCCGTTTCGCCGAAGGTGAGGCTGGCATAGCCGGCATTGGCGGTACGCAGGTCCTCGCACAGAGCGCGCTCGGCGGCCCGTCCATCCCGGCGCTCGAGCGCCTCGACCAGTGCGAGGTGGCGCGGGATGCTCTGCTCGTAGATCTCCGCCGTGCCCGGGACGGTGTGGAGGGAACCGAGGAAGGGGCCGGCACGCAACCAGAAGGATTCGATCAGCCCCATCAGCATGGGCGAGCCGGCCTGGCGGTAGACGGCGAAGTGGAACTTCTGGTTGACGCTGACCGCCCCCGGCACGTCGCCGGCGGCAATGCGCGCCGCCATCTCGTCGTTCAGCGCACGCAGCCTCGCGACGAAATCGGGGGTCGCCGACGCGGCGGCCAGCCGGGCCGCATGCCCTTCGTTGAGGCAGCGGATCTCGAGCAGCTCGCCATGCTGGCCGCGGGTGAGGCTGGCGACCCGGAAGGCGCGGTTCGGCTGCTGGGTGAGCACGTGTTCGGCGACCAGGCGCTGCAGCGCCTCACGCACGGGCATGACGCTCGTGCCAAGCGCCGTGGCGAGCGTGCGGATGTTCATCGTCTCGCCCGGCGGCAGACGGCCCTCGAACAAAGCCTCGCGCAGCCGCGCATAGACGCGCTCCTGCAGCGTGTTCGTCTCGACGGCGCGAAGCGCCGATGCGATCACGTCCGGTGCGCGCAGGGGTCCCGCTTCCATAATGTGCTCCGCGGCGACAGCCCGGCGGCGGCCCCGTTCGACCGTTCTACATCAGACATCGGTGATCACAAATAGCGGCTTGACCGTCTCGACCCGCGCAGCCACCTTGGCCGCTGGCGGTCCGGATCCTGCAAGCACGACGGGATGTTGTGGGACGGTGCGGACGAGTGGCGCAGCCAGGCAAGCCGGCCCGACCGGCACGAGGGGGGACGCTGGCATGCCGGTTACGATCAATTGCGACATGGGCGAAGCCTTCGGCATCTACCGCTTCGGCGACGACGAGGCCTGCATGCCGTTCATCACGCACGCCAACGTCGCCTGCGGCTTCCATGCGTCCGACCCCATGGTGATGTGGCAGACGGTGAAAGCCGCCAAGCGCCACGGGATCAACGTCGGATCGCATCCCGGCCTGCCCGATCGCGAGGGCTTCGGCCGTCGCGAGATGAAGATGACCCGCGCCGAGGTCGCCGCCCTCGTCCTCTACCAGACCGGTGCGCTCAAGGCCTTCACCGACGCCGAAGGGATGGCCCTGTCGCACATCAAGCCGCACGGGGCCCTCTTCGGCATGGCGCAGCGCGACGAGGACCTCGCCGAGGGCATCGCCGACGCGGCGCTGGCGCTCGGCCTGCCGGTGATCGCCTATTCCGACTGTGCCATGTCGCGGGTCTTCGAGCGGCGCGGCGTCAGCTTCTCCTGCGAGTTCTACTCCGACCTCGACTATGACGATGCCGGCCGCCAGATCATCACGCGCTTCCACGAGCCCGTGACGCCGCAGGCCGCCGCCGACAAGGTGCTGCGGGCCGTCGAGCACGGGGTGACGGCCTCCGTGAACGGCAGGGATGTGGCCGTGACCGCCGAATCGATCTGCGTGCACAGCGACACGCCCGGAGCCGTCGAGGTCGCCCGCGCCGTCTTCACGGCGCTGAAGCCGCATCTCGCGCGCGCCTGAGCGGAGCGGAGCGATGATCTACGACGAACCGCGTTTCCTGCCCGGCGGCGACCGCTTCCTGCAGGTCGAGCTCGGCGACGAGATGAGCCTCGACCTCAACATCCAGGTGCACGCGCTGGCGAGGATGCTGCGCGAGAGCCGGATCGACGGGCTCGTCGAGCTCATCCCGGAGATGGCCTCGATCCTGATTTCCTATGACGGGGACCGAATCGGGATCGACGATCTCGCCCGCGAGGTGAGGCGCCTGCGCGACGGCATGGGCAGCCTCGACGAGCTGGAGCTGGAGAGCCGCCTCTATTCCGTCCCCATCCTCTACTTCGACCCGTGGACGCGCGACTGCGTCGAGGACTACCGGGCCAAGGTCGCGCCAAAGCCGGTGCTCGATCCCGAGCTGATCTGCGAGGCGAACGGGCTTGCCGGCCGCGATGCGCTGAAGCGCGTGCATGCGCGCACCGAGTATCTCGTCGCCGCCCTCGGCTTCTGGCCCGGCCTGTGCTCGCTGATGCCGCTGCACCCCGGCTCGCGGCTGACCGCTCCGAAATACAACCCGCCGCGCATGTGGACGCCCAAGGGCACGATCGGGCTCGGCGGGGCGCTCACCTGCATCTATCCCGACCAGACGCCGGGCGGGTACCAGATCTTCGCCCGCACGCCCATGCCGATCTGGGATCGGACGCAGCGCCTCAAGGCGTTCAAGGACAGCCTCGCGCTGTTCCGGGCCGGTGACCGGGTGAAGTTCGTGCCCATCGACGAACGCGAATACGCGGAGATCGCGGTCGAGGTGGAGGCGGGCGTGTACGAGCACGAATTCGTCGACTACCAGGTCTTCTCCATCCGCCGCTACAAGACCTGGCTCGCCGGCCTCGACCTGTCGTCCTCCGACACGGGGAGGCAGGCATGAGGAGCTTCGAGGTCGTCAAGCCGGGGCTCGAGACCAGCGTCCAGGACCTGCCAGGCCGCATCGGCCACTGGGAGCAGGGCTTCCCGCCTTCCGGGCCGATGGATGCCTGGTCGTTCCGCCTGGCCAACCTGCTCGTCGGCAATGACCGGGACGCGGCTGCGCTGGAGTGCCAGTTCCTCGGCCCGAGCCTGCGATTCGCAACGGACGCCATCGTCGCCGTGACCGGAGCCGATATGGGTGCCACGCTCGATGGCTCCCCGGTGCCGCCCTGGACCACCGTCGCGGTGAAAGCCGGGCAGGTGCTGGCGCTGGGCTCGGCCCGCACCGGAGCCCGCGCCTACATCGCCGTCGATGGCGGCATCGAAACGCCCGCCGTGCTCGGCTCGCGCTCCACCTTTCACATGGCCGGCGTCGGCGGCATCGAGGGCTACGCCGTGAAGGCCGGCCAGTCGGTCCCGCTGGGTCCGGCCGGGGGTTCGGCGGGCTGGACCGTGCGCCGGGATGCCCGCCCCGGCATCGGCGAGGCCCGTCGCTGGACGATCTCAGCCGTGCCCGGCCCGAACGACGACTGGCTCGACCAGGCCGCGCATGACCGGTTCCTCTCGGCCGACTGGACGATCCAGGCCAAGAGCAACCGCACCGGCATCCGCCTCACCGGCCCGGAATTCACCTTCGCGCCGCGCGCCTACGACAAGCGGCCGGAGCACGGGCAGGACCCGTCCAACATTCTGGATCACGGCTATCCCGTGGGAGCGGTGAACCTCGCAGGGCAGACGCCGATCATCCTGGCGCTCGACGGGCCGAGCACGGGCGGCTTCATCAATCCCTACACTGTCGCCAGCGCCGAGTTCTGGAAGCTCGGCCAGGCGCGGCCCTGGGACGTGCTGAACTTCAGGGCCGTGAGCGTCGAGGAGGCGCACGTCATGCGCCGGTCCGTTGCCCGCCTGTGCACGGCGAATTCGCTGGTGCGCGCGTGAGGCAGGCGGCTCCTCCGGTGGACCCCGCCACGCTCGAGATCGTGCACGGCAAGCTGATGGCCTGCGTCGACGAGATGGGCATCATCACCGCCCGCACCAGCATGAGCCCGGTGATCTACGAGGTTCTCGACTTCGCGTGCGGGGTCTGCCGCGCCGACGGCGACCTCGTCGCCCAGGCCAACGGGATCACGCTCTTCACCGGCACCTTCTCCGACCAGGTCCGCTTCATCAAGGAGCGCTTCGACGGCGAGATGCAGCCGGGCGACAGCTTCGTCACGAACGACCCCTATCGCGGCGGCACGCATGCCTGCGACATGGCCATCGTCACGCCGCTGTTTCACGACGGCCGCGTCGTCGCCTACGCCATCAACGTGGCGCACTGGCTCGATGTCGGCGGCGCCGTGCCCGGCAGTCTGCCGCCGGACGCCACCTCGGTGTTCCAGGAGGGGCTGCGCCTCCCCGGCTTCCGCGTCACCCGGGACGACCGCATCCTGCCGGAGATCGAGCGGCTGATCGCGGAGAACGTCCGGCTTCCCCTGCTGGCGCTCGCCGATCTCAGGGCGCAGCTCGCCTCCACCCGCCGGGCCGCCGCCCGCGTCGCCGAGATCATCGCCGACTATGGGCTGGGGACGTTCGAGGATTGCTGCGAAGCGATCCTTAACGACGCCGAGCGCCGCAGCCGCGCCGCCCTCGAGGCGCTGCCGGACGGCGAGTTCGAGGCAACCGACGTTATCGACGGCGACGGCGTCTCGGATGCACCCATCCCCGTCCGCTGCCGGGTGACGAAGCGCGGAAACTCCCTGTCGGTCGACTTCACGGGCACGGCCCCCACCGCAGCCGGGCCGGTCAACTGCGCCGCGGGCGCCACCCGCTCTGCCGTCAAGACCGTCTTCAAGGCCCTGGTCGGCCCGCAGGACCCGTCCAACGAGGGCTGGTTCCGGCCGCTCGACATCGTGCTGCCGCCGCGCACGGTCTTCAGCGCCGAGAAGCCGTCGCCGACGGGCTGGTACTACGAGGGCTCCGTCCATGCCTCCGAGCTGGTCTGGAAGGCGCTCGCCCCCGTCGCGCCGGAGCGCTTCCCCGCCGGCTCCTACGCCAGCCTGTGCGTCACCTACATCACCGGGCGTGACGCGCATGGCGAGGAGTTCGTCCACATCGAGCCGCAGCATGGCGGCTGGGGTGCCTGCCGCGACAGGGACGGCTCGTCCGGCCTGATCTCGCTGACGGACGGCGACACGTTCAACTACTCCGTCGAGCTCATCGAGGCGAAGTTCCCGCTCTTCGTCGAGCGCTACGGCTTCAACACCGAGGCGGGCGCCGGCGCGGGGCGCCATCGCGGCGGCTACGGCCTCGTGCGCGACTATCGGGTCCTGGCCGGGCAGGCCTGGGGCTATTGCGGCTTCGGGCGTACCGCCACGCCGCCCTGGGGCGTCGATGGCGGGCGGGACGGCTCGCTGAACGCGCTCAGGATCCGCGAACCCTCCGGCGCCACGCGGCTGACGCTGTCGCGGTGCGCCCGCTTCGACCTCTCGCCCGGCGACGTCGTCGCCATCGCCACGGGCGGCGGCGGAGGCTGGGGCGATCCCGCCGGCCGCGACGCCGCGGCCGTGGCGCGGGACGTCGAGGACGGGCTCCTCTCGCCCGAGGACGCGGACCGCCTCTACGGCTCCGGGGAGGGTGGCCGGTGATCCGCCTCGCAACCGATGTCGGCGGCACCTTCACCGACCTCGTCGCCTTCGACGAGACGACGGGCGCCGTGTTCACGGCGAAGACGCTGACCACGCCGCAGGACCAGTCGCGCGGCGTGCTCGCCGCCATCGCCGAGGCGCGCGAGCTGCACGGCCTCGACCCTGCGGCGGTCGCCTATTTCGTCCATGGCGGCACGGCCGTCATCAACGCCGTCACCGAGCGCAAGGGCGTGATGACGGCGCTCGTGACCACGCGCGGCTTCCGCGACGTGCTGGAGATCGGCCGCGGCAACCGGCCCGACCTCTACAATCTTCGCTCGCGCACCCCGCCGCCCTTCGTGCCGCGAGCCCTGCGTTTCGAGGTCGGCGAGCGCGTCGCGGCGGACGGCACGGTGGTCACGCCGCTCGCCGAGGGCGACGTCGCCCGTGTCGCGGAGGCCTGCCGGGCCGCTGGGGTCGAGGCCCTCGCCATCGTGTTCCTGCACAGCTACAGGGCGCCGGCTCACGAGGAACGCGCGGCCAGGCTGCTGCGCGAGGCGCTTCCCGGGGTCACGGTCTGTGCCAGCTGCGAGGTCTCGCGTGAATGGCGCGAATATGAGCGCAGCAGCACGGCCGTCCTGAACGCCTATGTGCAGCCGATCGTGCGCCGCTACCTCTCGGGCCTCGCGGACGGTCTCACCAAGGTGTCCGTCGCACCGCCGCACCATGCCATGCTGTCGAGCGGTGGCGTCGCGAGTTTCGCGCAGGCCATGGCGCAGCCGCTGACGTTGCTGGAATCCGGCCCGGCAGGCGGCGCGGCCGGCGCGGCCCGCATCGCCCGGGCGCTCGGCAGCGAGGGCGTCATCTATCTCGACGTCGGCGGGACGACCGCGAAGTGCTGCCTCGTCGGTGCCGATGGACCGGAGACCTCGCATCTCTACCATGTCGAGAAGACCCGCCTCTGGCCCGGCTATCCCGTCCAGGCCCCCGTCGTCGACATCGTCGAGATCGGGGCGGGCGGCGGGTCGATCGTCGGCGTCGACGCGCAGGGCCGCCTGAGCGTCGGCCCGCGCAGCGCGGGTGCCGATCCCGGCCCGGTCTGCTACGGGCGGGGAGGGACCCAGCCGACGCTCACAGATGCTGCGGTGGTGCTGGGCCACGTCGATCCCGCCACCTTCGCGGCCGGGCGGATGCGGCTCGACAGGGACGGCGCCGTCGGCGCCTACGAGGCACTCGGGCGCGCCCTCGCCATGGACGCACGCGCAGCCGCGGAAGCGGCTTTCGCGGTCGCCTCCGCCAACATGATCAACGCGCTGAAGCTCGTCACCGTGCAGCGCGGCCATGACCCCCGCAAGTTCCGGCTGGTGGTCAGCGGCGGCGCCGGGCCGCTCTTCGCGGCGGCGCTGGGCCGCGCCCTTGGGGTGCGTGGCGTCGTGATCCCGCCCTGGCCCGGTATCTTCTCGGCCTGGGGAATGCTCGCCGCCCGTCCGCGGGCGGAGGCGAGGCGCACGGTCTTCCTGCCGCTGGACGAGAACGCTCCGGCGGCGGCGGGCGCCGTGCTCGACGAACTTACGCAGGAGGCGCGCCGCAAGCTCGACGACGGTTGCGACATCACGGTCCGCCACAGCCTGGACATGCGCTATCGCGGCCAGGAGCACAGCGTCGTGGTGCCCTGTGTCCCCCGAGAGCCAGCCCCCGCGCTCGCCGCGCGCTTCCACGCGGAGCACGAGCGCAGCTACTCCTTCAGGCTCGACGGCCATGTGGTCGAGATCACCCACGCCTCAGTGGCCGCGGAGCGCGACGTCGCGCTGATCGGCCTGCCGGTGTCACCGCAGGGAGCCGCCCCGGAGCCGCGCCATCGCGGGGATGGCTGGACCGTCTGGCGCCGGGAGGCGCTTCCCGGCGGCTTCTCCCTGGAGGGACCCGCCCTCGTCGAGGAAGGCACGACGACGACCGTGATCCCGCCCGGCGATCGCGCTACCGTAACGAAGGACGGGCTCCTCCTCGTCGAACGCGCACAGGCTGGAGGGCCGGAAACCGGAGAGCACGCATGACCACCGCCCTCAGCTCCTACGCCGCCGGGGCGGCCTATGTGAACGGCCGGTACATGCCCATCTTCGAGGCCAGCATCCCGCTCACCGACTGGGGATACCGGCGGTCGGACGCGACCTATGACGTGATCGGCGTCTGGCGCGGCCGGTTTTTCCGGCTCGACGACCATCTCCGCCGCTTCCGCGCCTCGATGAAGGCGTTCCGGATGCAGCCGCAGGAGACCGACGACGACATCCGCGCCATCCTCAACCGCTGCGTCGCGCTCGCGGGCCTTCAGGATGCCTATGTCGCGGTCGACTGCCTGCGCGGCCGCCCGCCGGCCGGCATGCCCTACCACCCCGCTTTCGCGCGCAACTACATCACCGCCTTCGCCGTGCCGTGGATCTGCCTGCTCAGCCCGGAGCAGATGCGGCGCGGGGCGCATCTCGTCATCGCCGAGACGCTGCGCATTCCCACCCGCTCGGTCGATCCCCGGGCGAAGAACTTCCACTGGGCCGACCTGACCAAGGGGCAGTTCGAGGCGCTCGACCGGGGCGCCGAGTTCTGCGTGCTGCTGGACGAGGAGGGCAACGTTACCGAAGGAGCCGGCTACAACGTCTTTGCCGTCACAGGCGGGCGGGTGGCGACGCCGGATTCGGGCGTGCTGGAGGGCATGACCCGGCTGAGCGTCATGGAGCTGTGCCGCGAGCTCGGCATCCCCGCCGAGATCAGGCCGATGCCCGCACATGAGCTGCGCGAGGCAGACGAGATCTTCCTCGCCACCACGGCGGGCGGCATCATGCCGGCGTCCCGCATCGACGGCCGCATCATGGGCAACGACATGCCCGGCCAGATCTCCGAGCGGCTTCGCGAGGCATTCTGGGCGCGGCGCGAACAGGGCTGGCACGGCACGCCGGTCGACTACTCGGTGGCGGGCTGAAGCAGCGCGCGCCTTAGTGCCCGCTCCTCAGTGCCCCTGGGCGCGCAGGCGCAGCCTGTCCAGCACGACGCCGAGGATGACGATGGCGCCGAGCACGATCATCTGCACGTAGCCGTCGATGCGGGCGAGGTTCATGCCGTTCGACAGGATGGTGACGAAGAGCGCGCCCAGGATGGCCGTTCCGACGCCCCCCGCCCCGCCCGCGAGGCTGACGCCTCCCACCACGGCCGCGGCGATGGCCTGCAGCGACAGCGAGCCGCCAAGGTTCGGCTCTCCCGACCCGGTGCGCGCCGTCAGCATCATCGCGCCGACCGCCGTCAGGAGGGCACTGAGCACATAGGCATAGACGAGGATGCGGCGCGTCGGCATGCCCGCGACGACGGCGGAACGCTCGTTCGTGCCGATGATGTAGAGCGCGCGGCCGAAGACCGTGTAGCGCAGCGCGAGATGCAGGGCGATGGCGATGACGAAGGCGATGACGAGCGCCGCGGGGACGCCGAGGACGGTGCCGGAATAGAGCAGCGTCGAGTAGATCTCCGGCACCCCCTGCACCGGGCGGCCGTCCGAGAGCGTCGTCGCGATCCCGAGCGCGATGTTGTAGCTGCCGAGCGTCGTCACGAAGGGGCTGACGCCGACCATTGCGACGATGAGCCCGTTGAAGAGCCCCACTCCGAGGGCGAAGGCGAAGCCGGTGGCCAACCCCGCCAGCAAGATGACCGCGGGCGCATGCCCGCCAGACGCCGTGAGCGCGGCCATGACGAGCGCCACGGCGACGCTGACCATCGACACGGCCGGCCCCAGCGCGAGGTCGAAGCCGCGCGTGACGAGCACCACCATCTGGGCCATGGCGAAGATGGCGAGATAGCTCGTCTGCTGGGCGATGTTGACGAGGTTCTCGGGCGAGAGCACCCGCGCGTCGACGAGGCTGAAGCCGAGGAGCAGCACCAGCAGCGCGGCCGGCAGCACCGCCTTCATCAGGTTGTTCCAGCGCAGATGGAGGCGCCCGGTCCCGAGCGGGACCGCCTGTTCACTTGCCGGCGGCACTGCGCGCCCTCCGCGTCCCGATTTCATCGATGGCGACGGCCGCCACCATGATCACGCCCAGGAAGATCAGCTGGATCTTGCTGTTCACCTTCAGCAGGTTCAACGAGTTGGTGAGAATGGTGAGGAAGAGCGCGCTCAGCGCCACCATCTCGGCCCGGCCGATGCCGCCGCGCAGGCTGACGCCGCCGATCACCGCTGCGGCGATCGACTGCAGCATCATGCGGTCGCCGCCGAAGCTCGCCTGTCCGGAGCCCACCTGCGCGGTGAGGAGCACGCCCGTCAGCGCCGCAAGAAGCCCCGAAATGGCGTAGGTCGCGATCAGGTAGCCGCGCGTCGAGACGCCGGAAACGGTCGCCGCCTGGGCGTTGCCGCCGATGGCGAAGATGTAGCGCCCGAGCAGGGTGCGCCGCTGCAGGAAGATGACCAGGGCGATGACGATCAGCGCCACGTAGATCGAGATGGGCAGGCCGAAGAACTGGCCGCGCCCGAACTCCTTCACGAAGCCCTCCGGCATTCCGTAGACCGGGATGCCGTTCGTCAGGATCAGCGCCACGCCGAGGGTGGCCGACATCGTGCCAAGCGTCACGATGAAGCCGGAGATGCGGAGATAGGCGACGCACAGCCCGTTGATGATCCCGACAACGACACCGCTGCCGAGGCCGGCGATCAGTCCGATCGTAACGGCGATGGACGGCGTGTCGGGATAGGCGGCGGCGAGCGAGGCCATGGTCTTGGCCATGACGACGCTGGCCAGGGCCACCGTCGCTCCGACCGACAGGTCGAAGCCGCCGACGATGATCACCAGCGCCTGGCCGCAGGCGATGATGGCGAGCCAGGAGGCCTGGCGCAGGATGTTGATGACGTTGCCGGAGCCGTAGAACTTCGGCTCCACCAGCGACATCAGCACGATCACCAGGATCAGCAGAAGCGGCAGGAAGCCGATCCTCGAGATGATGTCGCCGAAGCGGACCCCTCCCCCGGCGGCCGGGGCCGGCGCGACGGTCTGGCTCATGCCGCCTGCTCCCCCTCGCGGTGCTCGAAGAAGCTCGCCAGCACGTTCTGCTCGTTGATGGCGTCGCCCTCGAGCTCGGCGACGATCTCGCCGTGGTGCATCACGTAGAGGCGGTTCGAGAGGTTCAGGACCTCCGGCAGCTCGGACGAGACCACGACGACGGCGGCCCCGGCCTCCACGAGGTCCTTCATGAACTCGTAGACCTCCACCTTCGCACCGACGTCGATGCCGACGGTCGGCTCGTCGAACAGGAAGACGGAAAGGTCGCGCGTCAGCGCGCGGGCCAGCATCACCTTCTGCCGGTTGCCACCGGAGAGGTTGCCGACGGCGCGCTCGATGTCGGGTGGCCGCAGCTTCAGACGGTCGACGATGCCGCGGATCGCGGAGCGCTCGCTGCGGACGTCGAGGATCCCCCTGCGCACGAAGCGGTCGAGGTCGAGCGCCGCCATCGAGGCGTTCTCGCGGATCGGCCTGCCGAGCGCGAGCCCTTCCGCGACGCGGTTGGCGGGGAAATAGGCGAGGCCGCGCTGCAGGCTCGCATGCGGCCCCGGTCTGACATAGGGGACGTCGGCAATCCGGACCTCGCCGCCCGAGACCGGCTCGATGCCGTAAATGGCACGCACCAGCTCGGACTTGCCGCAGCCCACGAGCCCGGCGATCCCGGTGATCTCGCCGGCCCGGGCATGGAAGTTGACGCCCTTCACGCTGCCGTCGGCAACGCTGACGCCGATTGCCTCGACCGCGGTCTTCCCGGGCTTGTGGGTGATCTTGGGGAAGAGCACGTCGATCTTGCGGCCGGTCATGAGTTCGACGAGTTCGCCGTCGCTCACATCGGCTGCGTCCAGCGTCTTGATGAGCCGCCCGTCGCGCAGCACGGTGATCCGGTCGGCGAGCGAGCGGATCTCGCGCATGCGGTGCGAGACGTAGATGATCCCGACGCCCTGGCTCTTCAGCTTGGCGATGAGCTCGAAGAGGCGCCCGGTCTCGCGCTCGGTGAGCGACGCCGTCGGCTCGTCGAGGATGAGCAGGCGCACGTCGCTGAGCAGGGCCTTGGCGATCTCCACCATCTGCTGGTGGGCGCGAGACAGGCTGCCGACCTGCTTGCGCGGCTCGAGCGCGAAGCCGAGTTCCTCGATGAGTTCGAGCGCCTGTTTCCGCATCCGGCGCGGATTAAGGATGCCGCCCTTCGACACCTCCCTGCCGAGGAACAAATTCTCCTCGACCGTGAGGCTGGAGACGAGCGAAAATTCCTGGAATACCGGGCTGATGCCGATGGCGCGGGCCCGGTGGGGCGTGAGGTTCCTCGCCTCCTCGCCATTGAAGCGGAACGCGCCCTCGTCCGGGGGGAAGGTGCCGGCGATGACGTTTATGAGCGTCGACTTGCCGGCCCCGTTCTCCCCGAACAAGACGTGAAGTTCCCCCCGGCGGACGTCGAAGTCGACGCCGTCGAGAGCCCGGACGCCCGGAAACGACTTCGAGATGCCGCGCATCTCGAGAATTGGCTCCGCTCCGGCCGCGGGGCTTGCGCCCGCGGCCGAAGTCCGGAGAGAGGGGGAGGTCACCTGGACCATCACTCCTGCCGTAGAGCCGGAGCCTACTTCGTCACGCTGTAGACCGGCTTCCAATCGGCCGGCGCGAGGATCAGGCCCATGTTGAGCTTGCCCGCGGTGCTCTTCAGAACCACGTCCGGCACCGGCTGGGCGAAGGTCATCACCGGCTTCTTGTCGAGGATGCGAACCGCCTGGTCCATGGAGATGCGGCCCTCGGCCACCGGATACTGCGTGGCAAAGCCCATGATGTCGCCGCGGTTCAGCGCGTCGAGCATGGCCTGGTTCTCATAAGACGACATGATCATCATCTCGCCCTGCTTGCCGGCTTCCTGCACGGCGCCGATCGCGGCTTCCGCCGTCGGCGCGGTGCCCCAGATGACGTTCATGTCGGGATAGGCCTGCAGCGCGTCCTGCAGCAGCTGGAGCTGCACTGCGACGCCGGAGTCGCCGAACTTCTCGCCCAGAACCTTGACGTTGGCCTTGCCGCCCAGCGCGCCTTTGAAGCCGTCGTTGAAGGACTCGGCCCAGCCGGAACCGGCCGGCCCGGGGAAAGTGACGACGTTCGCCTTCTTGTCACCGATGTTGTCGACGAGCGCCTTGCCCGTCATCGCGCCCATCTGCTTGAAGTCGACATAGATCATCGCCGGGAGCGAGGAAGCGGTGGAGATCGGGTTGACGCTGCCGATCACGGGAACGCCGCGCTTCTTCGCCTCGGCAAACTTCTGGGCGAGGCCGGCCTCGGAGATCGGGCCCACGACGATGGCGTCGTAGCCGCCGGCGAGGCAGTCGTCGAACTGCGAGAGCTGGCGGGGCAGGTTCTCGTAACCGCCGGCCTCGAACAGGTTCATGTTGATGCCGAGCCGCTCGGACTCCTTCACGATGCCGTAGGCGACGGCGACCCAGAAGCTGTCCTTCATGTGCGGGAACAGCACGCAGATCTTGTAGGGCTTGGACGCCTTGTCGACCGGCTCGTATTTGGCCGGGACGGGCTTGCCGCTGGACATGTCGACGACATCCAGGGGCCACCACTTGTCTTCCGCGGAGGCTGCTGAACCGGCGACGAGCGCCGTCATGCATGTGGCGGCAAAAGCCAGGCTCTTGAGTGTCATGACATCCCTCTCCCAAGGCAGATTTTGGACGGTTCTGGCCCATCCGCCGCCGTTGCGGACAGCGGGAGCCGCGACTGCGGCATGATGGCGGGCCGACCAGGAAGTGCTCCGCCGGGACACCCCGTGACAAGAATGATATCACATGCATCAGTCATGCAAGCGCCATGTGTCGCCATGTAACGGGAGGCCGGAACGATGACCGGCAGACATCAATCAGCACCATCCAGCGGGGTGCCGGCCTTCGCTGTCGCGGCACGCCGGGGCCGGGCGGGAGCGCGCTTATGAGCGTCGTGCCACAGGCCGGCGGGGTCGCCGAGATCGTCACCCCCATCAGCCGCGAGACGCTGCGGCTCAGGGTCTATGACGAGCTGCGCCGCGCCATTGCCGGCGGCCGGTTCCGGCCCGGGCAGTCCCTGACTGTGCGCGGACTCGCAGCCGCGCTCGGCGTCAGCGCCACGCCGGTCCGCGAGGCCCTGCAGATGCTGGCCGCCGAAGGAGCTCTCCTCGCCGAGCCGAACCGCTTCTTCCGCGTGCCGGAACTGAAGCGCGAACAATTCGCCGAGATCCGCGAGGTTCGGGCCGCGCTGGAGGGACTCGCCGCGGAAAAGGCGGCCGGGCAGGCGACGCCGGAAGAGCTGACCCGCATGGAGGATGCGAACCGGCGTGCGCTCGCCGCCATCGACGCGCAGGACACGGAGGCCTATCTCGCCGCCAACGAGGAATTCCACTTCGCGCTCTACGCGGCCGCGCGCTCGCCGCTTCTCGACCGACATATCCGGGCGCTGTGGCTGCAGGCCGGCCCGTCGCTGCGCCTCCTGTTCAAGGATATCGCGCTCGTCCGCGACCTGACCGACTACCACCGGGCCGCCCTGGTGGCGATTCGCGGCGGCGACCCTGCCGGAGCGCGGGAGGCCATCCGCAGCGACGTGCTCACGGCAGGCAACTTCATCCAGGAGCATCTCGCCCCGGGATGAACCCCGCGCTGCCCCTGCCCTCACCTTCCCGCCCCCCGGCCGAACCACCCGTCACCCCCGGCCTGCCCGTCACCTGCCCTGCATACAAGTGTCGGGCCAACATATGTCAGGGCTGACCGGAACGACGCGTGTCGTGAGCAGTTCCAGGACGCGGGACGGGGGGCCGGGCACCTCGGGAGCGGGAGAGCGGGATGGACGTCACGGTCAGGGACGCGGCTGAGAGAAGCCGCTTCGAGCTGGACATCGGCGGGCAGCTCGTCTTTGCCGACTACAGGCGCCGCGACGGCCGGCTGCTGATCACCCATGTCGAGGCTGCGCTACCCCTGCGCGGCACCGGAGCGGCCAGCCGGCTGATGGCGGGCATCGTCGCCCTCGCCGGCGAGAGCGGCGAGGACATCGTCCCGCTGTGTGCCTACGCGAAAGCCTGGATGCGCCGGCATGGGCGGGCGGCCGGCTAGGGTCAGGGCGCGGCCCTGCCCGTCGCTGCCCGAAGTTGCGCCACGAGGCCCGCAATCGACGCATCGTCCGGCAGCAGCACGGCCAGGCGCTCGGCATAACCGAGCGCTCCGGCGAGATCGCGCCGCTGCAGCGCATCCTTGAGCACGAGGCCCATGAGCTGCGGATCCGACGGATTGGCAGACAGCGCCGTCCCGGCGGCCTTCGCGGCCTCCGCCGGACGGCCAGTCGACTGCAGCGCTACGGCGTAGACATAGGCGTAGCGCGGCTCGCCGGGTGCCAGCCGCACGGCGTCGGCCAGGGCCTCGATCGCTTCCGGATAGCGCTTCTGGCGGATCAGCGAGAGGCCCAGCGCGTGACGCGGCGCGGCGGCCGTGGGGTCGATGGAGATCGTCTGGCGCAGCAGCAGCTCGGCGTCCTTTTCGCGGCCGGTTGCGCGGTAGAGGTCGGCCAGGTCGACACGCGGAGCCACCGAGGGGGTCAGCTTCATGGCTGCGAGGTATTCGCCTTCGGCCTCGGCCGGACGGCCCTGCCTGATGTGGAAATGCGCGAGGTTGGCCCGGTTCTCCGCACGGTCGGCGTTCAGCTGCTCGGAGGCGAGATACTCGGCGGCGGCCTTGTCGAAGGCGGCGCGTGCCGGCTCCGGCGTCCCCGGCGGGGGTCCTTCGGCAAGCTGGGTCACGGCCTCGAGCCGCACCGCGAGCACGGGATCCGACAGCAGTGGCGAGCCCAGCTGCCAGCGCTGCGGGGCGGGCAGCGTGGCGAGACCGCCCAGCGCGGCGACCCGGACCATCGGGTCGGGATCCGCGAGCGCCTTGCGCGCCGTTTCCGCCACGGCCGCCGAGGGGCGTTCCTGCAGCATCTGCAGCGCGGTGGCCCGCGCGACCGCCGGCACCGCCGTCCCGCCGGCGACCGCCAGCAACGCGTCACGGGCCTCCGGCTGGCCGGTGCGCGCAGCGTGGAAGGCCTCGCCCCAGGTCTGGAAGCCCTTGCGCCCGGGTCCGTGCCAGCGCTCCACGGCCGCGGCGGCCCAGGATACCGGCTTGTCGGAATGGCAGTCGGTGCAGGCATTCGGCGTGCCGAGCTTCACCGAGAGATCCGGCCGCGGGATGCGGAACGAGTGGTCGTGGCGGCGATCGACGACCATGTAGGTGCGCGCAGGCATGTGGCAGGAGACGCAGTCCGGCTGACCGGGTCCTTCGGGATGGCCGGTATGGGCCACGGAGGCGAATGTCTGCGGCGCATGGCACTGCGCGCAGACCTGCGCGCCGTCAGCCTTGAGCCGCGCGGAATGCGGATCGTGGCAGTCGCTGCACACGACGCCCTTCGCATACATCCTGCTCTGCCGGAACGAGGCGTCGTTGAACACCTCGTCCTTCATCTGGCCGTCGTCCTCGAACAGGTCGGGGGTGAGCAGGGCCGGCCGGTAGAAATCCGTCAGGGGGTGCCCGGGCAAGGGCACCTCGGCGAGCGACCCGCGCCTGGCATGGCAGGACGCACAGGTCTCGACCTCGTCGCCGGGAACGCGCGCGACACCCTGCGCGGGGCTTCCCGTCTTCGGATCGGGCGCCCAGTCGGGAGCAGGACGCTTCGCGGCGACGCTGGCGAACCCCTTGTTCGCCACACCCTCGGGCCGCCCGCCGCCCGCCCAGGCGACATGGCCGGCGCCGGGCCCATGGCAGCTCTCGCAGCCGACGCCGAGTTCCGACGCGGACGTCGAAAAGCGGTCCTTCGCCGCGTCGTATCCCTTGCGCACCGCCGTGGCATGGCAGTCGGCGCACATGTGGTTCCAGTTCTGCTGCTGCCCGGTCCAGTGCAGGGCGTCGCCGGGCGGGATGGCCTCGCCGGGATAGAGGTGGAACCAGCGCTGCCCGCCAGCCTCCCTGGGGCGCGTGTCCCACGCATAGGGCAGCACCTGGACGCGCCCATCCGGGAACGCGGTGAGGTATTGCTGCAGCGGGGCGACGCCGAAGGTCCAGTCGACGGGAAAGGCAGCCGCCCTGCCGTCCTTTCCTTCGGTTTCCACGACGAAGCGGCCGTCGCGTTTCACGAACCTGGCCTTGGAGCCGAAATGCTCCGAGCTTGCATCGGCGAAATCGCCCAGCACGGTGTCCGGCGTCGCCGGCTCCATCGCCTTCTGGTGCTGCGACCCGGACCAGGCGGCAGTCTCCGCCGCGTGGCACGTAGCGCATGCCGCGGAACCCGCATAGCCGGCGGGATGCCCGATGGCGACGGGGGGCGCCGGGGCGGGGCCGCCCGCGTCGGTCTGGCCGCGCACGGCGCCGACGGCGAGGACCATCATGGCGCAGCCAAGCGCCGCGGCGACGGCACCCCACCCGGCCCGCCGCCCGTTCCCGCTGCCGGACATCGGCCGATCCACCATGCATGCTCCCAGGTGACGCCGGAGGCCGCGCCTCGCCGATCATGCAGGCCGCGGACACGCCTCCGCTTGACCATCGGAGACCAAAGCTTGGCCTTCCGGGACAAGGCGGCGCGGCCTGTCGCCCCGGTCTACTCCAGATTGGTGTGCGTGTGCCGCATGCTTTCCGGGGTGACGCCGAGCCTGTCGCGCAGCGCGATGATCAGCGTTTCGAACAGGATGTACTGCGCGCCCTCGTAGAGAGAGCCACCGGGCAGGACCGTCGAGGGCGGCTGTCCCGCATCCGCCATGGTCTGCGCGGGAATGGCGATGACGAGGTCGGCCGCGCGCGGGCAGGGCCCGCCGGGCTGGGCAGTGACGCAGAGCGTCCGCGCGCCGTCGCGCTTCGCCACCCCCATCAGGGCCTCCACCGTCGAGAAATGGCCCGGCCCGGCCGAGACGATCAGCAGGTCGCCCTCGCCCAGATGAGGCGCCGTCATGTCGCCGACCACGGACGAGGCGAGCCCGATGTGGAAGAGCCGCATGGCGAAGCCCTTCAGCTGCAGCCCCTCCCGCCCTACGCCGTAGAGGGCAATCCGCCGCGCCGCCATGATGGACTCGACGGCCCGCTCCAGCTGGCCCTCGTCCAGCCGATCCGCGACGGCCTCCAGATCCCGCGCAGCCGCCCTGTAGAGCTCGATCATCGTCCGTGTCCTCCCGCCCCTGCCGGGCCTTGCCACCCGGTCGCGGCCATCCTAGCGCAGCGCGGCCTGAACGGGAGGCCCCGGCCTCAGGGACCGCGCGATGGCACGGCGTAGGGCGACAAAGAGCGCTTGAGGAACCGGCCCGCCTCCTTGGCCCCCAGGATCCGGCCTTCCTCCATCACGGTCTCGCCCCGCAGGATCGTCATCACCGGCCAGCCGGTCACGGCGATACCCTCGTAGGGCGTGTAGTCGGAACCGTGGTGCATCAGCTCCTGGCGGATCGTCTCCTTGCGGTTGGGATCCCAGATGACGATGTCGGCGTCGAAGCCCGGCGCGATCGAGCCCTTCTGGGGATAGAGGCCGTACATCTTGGCGTGGTTGGTCGAGGTCAGCGCCACGAACTCGTTCAGCGTGATGCGGCCCTCGCCGACACCCTTCGAGAACAGGATCTGCATGCGCGTCTCGATGCCGGGGATGCCGTTCGGCACCCAGCGGAAGGAGGTGCGCGCCTTCGGGTTCTTCTTGCCCTGCGTGCCCTCGAAGTAGAACGGGCAATGGTCGGACGAGAAGGTCGTGAACACGCCGGTGCGGATGCCCTCCCAGATCGCCTCCCAGTTCGCCGGGTCGCGCGGCGGCGGCGAGCAGACATACTTGCCGCCGCTCTCGTCCATGTTGAGGCCCTTCAAGTCGGCGGCCGTTAGGGCGATGTATTGCGGGCAGGTCTCGCCATAGACCTTGAGCCCCTTCTGCTGGGCCCAGCGGATCTGCTCCATCGGCTCCCGGCCGGAGACGTGCACGACCATGATCGGCACGTCGGTGAGCTCGGCATGGCTGATGGCGCGGTGCGTCGCCTCGCGCTCGACGGAGGGGGGGCGCGACACGGCATGGTAGTAGGGCGCCGTCTTGCCCGCCCGCTCCAGCCGCTCCGTCATGAAGCGGATCGCGTCGTAGCCCTCGCAATGCACCATCACCAGGGCGCCGCAGCCCCGCGCGCAGTCGAACACCTCGAGCAGCTGGCGGTCGTTCAGGACGAGGTCGTCATAGGTCATGAACACCTTGAACGAGGTGTAGCCGTCATCCACCAGCGCCGGCAGCTCCTGCCCGAGCACGCTCGACGACGGGTCGGAGATGATGAGGTGGAAGCCGTAGTCGCAGTAGCTCTGGCCGTCCGCCTCCTTGTGGTAGTCGACCACGCTCTGGCGCAGCGAGGCGCCGCGCGGCTGCAGCGCGAAGGGCAGCACGGTGGTGTTGCCGCCCGCGATCGCCGACCGGGTGCCGCTCTCGAAGCCGTCCGCCATCGCGGGCCCGCCGAAGGCGGGCTGGGCGAGGTGGACGTGGCTGTCGATGCCACCCGGCATCACCAGCATGCCGCCGGCGTCGATCTCCCTGGCGCCACCCGTGAGCCTGTCGGCGACCACGACGATCTTGCCGCCCCGGATGCCGACATCCGCGGCCACGGTGTCGGCGGCGGTGACGACGGTGCCGCCGCGGATGACGAGATCATAGTCGCTCATGCTGCCCTCCCGGGTCGCGGCAATGCCGCTGGCTGTCAGGGCCTCACTCTAGCGAGAGGCCCCCGCCCCTCAAGCAGCCGGACGGCATGGCAGGTTTCAGGCCCCGGCCGGAACCTCGGCCCGGCCGCGCCAGAGCGCGTGGAACTCCTCGTAGAGATCGCCCTGCGGCGTATAGAGCAGGTCGGTGTGCAGCTGGTCCGCCTCCGGCCGCCGGCGATACTCCTCCAGCCGGTTGGGATAGGACGGCAGCAGAGCGAGGGTCTCCGGAGACATCAGCTCGCGCTTCAGGAACGAGGTGCGCCGGTGCGAGTACTGGCGGATCTGGTAGACGGGCTTCAGGCATTCCGGCGTGTGGACGGACGAGACGTGGTCCAGCATGTCGCGCAGGACGAAGCCGCCGCCCGCCGCCGCCTCGTAGTAGGGCCGCGCCTCCTCCGGCACTGCGGACAGGTCTGCGACGTGGAGCGGCGGGCTGTCGGACGGCCACATGGCATTGCCTCCGGGGATGCGTGGTTTCCTCGCCGCCCAGAAAAGCCCGTGCCGGGCGTTCCGTCCAGCCCCGCCGCGACAGGGCGCATCCGCGGCAGGCAGACACCTCGCCGTCCTCAGCCGCGAGAAAGGCGGCGCGGGTGTGATCCGGGGCCCTTCCGGAACGGTTCGGCTCGGCAGCCGTTTCGCCAGCCTTACCCTTACCCATGGAGGCACCCATGTCCCGCTATGACGAAGACTGGCGTGGAGACCGCAGGCCCCGGCAGGGGCGCGGCGAGGACGACGATCGCGGCCGTGGCGCGCTGGACCGCCGCCGCACAGGCTATGGCGGCGAGTTCTACCGCGACGGCGAGGGCTCCGGGCGCGGCGACCGGTCGGGCGGACTGTCACCCGACTATGGCCGCGGCGATCCCGCGGCACGCGAGCGCGGCACCGACTGGCGCGGCGGCCAGGGCTACGGCGAATACGGCCGCGGCAGTGGCGACTACGGCCCGTCCCGCTACCCCGACGAGGACCGCTGGCGGCCGGGCGGCGACGCACGCTTCTGGCGCGAGGGGCGCCCCGTAGACTACGGCGCCCGCGGCGGCAGCTCCGGCGGGCAGGACCGGTATTCCGGCGACAGGTCGTGGCGCGAGAGCGGACGCGGCAGCTGGGACCAGGGCAATGACCGCGGCTTCTGGGACCGGGCGACCGACGAGGTCTCGTCCTGGTTCGGCGACGAGGACGCCGAGCGCCGGCGCCGGATGGACGAGGCGAGCGAGGGCCGGCACCGTGGGCGCGGGCCCAAGGGCTACACCCGCTCCGACGAGCGTATCCGCGAGGACGTCTCGGACCGCCTGACCGACGACCCATTGGTCGATGCCTCCGACATCGAGATCGCCGTGTCCGGCGGCGAGGTGACACTGACCGGCATGGTCGACAGCCGCGAGAGCCGGCGCCGGGCCGAGGATTGCGCCGAGCGGATCTCCGGCGTCACGCACGTCCAGAACAATATCCGCGTCCGCCGGGCCGAGGACCGTCAGGAGCTTCGCTCCGACAACACCGGCCTCTCCTCCGGCACCGCCTCTGGCGGCACGACCGCAGTCGAGGCCAACCGCTCGACGCCGGTCACGCGGGCCCGCGGGCGCGCCTGACGGCTGACGACCGAACACCTGCCATCCCGCCGGGCCCGGCCCGGCGGGATCACTCCCCTTTCGAATGATGAGGATTTCGCCATGCATGCCCAGCAGATGATCGCCACCCACCCGCACGTGAAGGGCGACACCAACGATGCCCTGATCCGGTGCATCGAGGCGTGCTTCGACTGCGCCCAGACCTGCACGTCGTGCGCCGACGCCTGTCTCGGCGAGAGCATGGTGGCCCAGCTCACCCAGTGCATCCGGTTCAACATGGATTGCGCCGACATCTGCGCCGCCACCGGCGCCATCGCCACGCGGCGGACCGGGTCGAACGAGGCGGTGATGAAGATGACGATCGAGGCTTGCGCCGAAGGCTGCAGGGCCTGCGCGCAGGAATGCGAGCGCCATGCCGGCATGCACGAACATTGCCGCGTCTGCGCCGAGGCCTGCCGGCGCTGCGAGACGGCCTGCCGCGAGGCGGCCGCCAGCATCTCGTCCCGCATGCAGTAGCCCCGGCCGGGCAAGGAAGGGCGCCGCGGAATCAGCCGGGTGCCGCCACCATTTCGGACGCCCGGTTCGTCTCGAGCTACAGCAGGATCCTATGACAGGACTGACGCCGGATAGGCCTGGAACAGGGCCGTCCCGCACTCGGGCAGAGCTGCGGCGCGAGACGGTCGAATCCGGCACAACCAGAGTCTGACCCCCGTCATTGTTCTGGCGTGCGAAACCGCAAATGGATTCCGGCAGAGGCGCCGTCGCCGACCGCTGCGTTTTCCTTGCCGGCTCTCCGTCGCGGGTGCATTGCACCCGCAACGGACGGGAGGGCGCCATGCTCGTGAACGGCATCTGGACCGAGGACTGGCACCCCGTACAGGCGAAGGACGCCAAGGGCGGCTTCGTGCGCCAGGCCTCCACCTTCCGCAACTGGGTGACCCCGGATGGGCGGCCGGGGCCGACCGGGGAAGGCGGCTTCGCGGCCGAGGTGGGTCGCTACCACCTCTACGTGGCGCTGATCTGCCCCTGGGCCTCACGGACGCTCATCGCGCGTGCGGTGAAGCGGCTGACGGACGCGATCTCGGTCTCCGTCGTCGAGCCCGTGCTGACGGACCGGGGCTGGCGCTTCGGCGATTATCCCGGCGCCACGCCGGACCACCTGCATGGCGCCACCTATGTCCACGAGCTCTATACGAGAGCCGATCCCGTCCATACCGGCCGCGCCACCGTTCCCGTCCTGTGGGACCGCAAGCGCGACACGATCGTCAACAACGAGTCCGCCGACATCGTGCGCATGCTGAACGACGGCTTCGGCGACCTCGCCGACCGGTCGGTGGACCTCTACCCGCAGGAGTTGCGGCGGGAGATCGATGCGCTGAACGAGCGCATCTATCCCGCCCTCAACAACGGCGTATACCGCACCGGCTTTGCGACCACGCAAGAAGCCTACGAGGAGGCCTTCGCCGAGGTGTTCGCCACGCTCGACTGGCTGGAGGACCGCCTCTCCGACGGCCGCGCACTGCTGTTCGGAGACATGCTGACGGAGAGCGACATCCGCCTCTTCGTCACGCTCATCCGCTTCGACGCGGCCTATGTCGGCGCCTTCAAGTGCAATCTGCGCAGGATTGCCGACTACCCCGCGCTCAGCCGCTTCGTAGAGACCATGCTGCGTTGGCCGGGCGTGCGCGAGACGGTGAGCATCGGCCACATCAAGGCGGGGTACTACTCGATCCGCTCAATCAACCCCACCGGCATCGTGCCGGTCGGGCCGGAGCTGCCCTTCGCTCACCTGCTGGCCTGAGGCGTCCAGGATTTCGCTGCTCCGGCGGCCCCCTCCCTGCCCTCCCCCGTGAACGGGGGAGGGTTCCCCGCGCTTTTCGGCAGATGTCGCGCCGTCAGAGCCCCAGGGCCTGCCCCGTCTTTGACCACAGGAACGCCGCGAGCCTTCCGTCCTCGCCGGGGGCGGCCATCAGCATGGCGCCGAGCGGCATGCCGGTCTCCGGATCAGTTCCGGCGGGGAGCCCGGCAATGGGACCGCCCAGCGCGGTCGCGGGGATGACGAGACTGGGGTCGCCCGTCGCCATGCCGGCGGGGGCGGGACCGGTAGCCGCGGGCATCAGGGCGAAGCGTCCGTCGAGCGCGCGCCAGAAGGCGTGGCCGAGGGAGACGAGCTCGCGAAGGGCCGCGTGATATTGCCCGTCCGGGATCGCCAGCCCCGCGTCGAGGTCGGCGGCGAGCCGGGCGTCGATGAGGTCGCGCGGCAGTCCGCGATGGGTGCGCCCGACCTCGGCCAGCAGCACGACCCTGTGCGCCTCGCGGAGCGCGTCGAGCGGCACGGGCGAGGCGATCTCCTCCACCGCGAGGCCAGCATCGCGGAAGCGCCCGGCGAGCCCGTCCATCGCGGCCGCGACACACCGCTCCGCCAGCCGCTCGATCAGCGGATCGCGCAGCAGCGCCACGCGGACGAGATCGCTGCCGGGACTGGTTCCGTCCATCCGCAGGTGGGCGGGAGCGAAGGCGGCAGCCACGAGTGCCGCACCCGAGGCGCGCGAAGCAAAGCCGCCTGCCGTGTCGAAACTCGGTGCGAACGGCACGACCCCGGTGCCGGGAACACCCAGTGTCGAGGGCTTGAAGCAGCCGATGCCACAATAGGCAGCCGGGCGATTCACGCTGCCCGCCGTCTGCGTTCCGATGGCGAGCGGCACCATCCCGGATGCCACGGCGGCGGCCGAGCCGGCCGAGGATCCGCCGGGGGTGCGCGAGAGGTCGTGCGGGTTGCGGGTCGGCGGCGGCCCGGTGAAATACGCAAATTCGGTGGTGTGCACCTTGCCGAGGAGCACGGCCCCTGCGGCACGCAGATGCGCCACGACCGTGGCATCGGCCGTGGCCGGCGGCGCCGCGGCGCGCGCGCGGCTGCCAGCGCGCGTCGGCAGGCCCTGCACGTCGATCACGTCCTTCACCGCGAAGGGGATTCCGTGCACCGGCCCACGGGCCGCTCCCGCCGCGCGCTCGGCGTCACGCTCGCGCGCCTGGGTCAGCGCCTCGTCGGCAAGCACCGTGATGAAGGCCCGCACCTCGCCGTCCACCTCGGCAATGCGGTCCAGGCACCGCCGGACGAGCATCTGCGAGGTCAGCGAACCCTCACGCAGGGCGCTGGCGAGGGCCTCGACCCCGCCGGGATCGGCTGCGAGGCCGCTCATGAGTGACGGGCCGCGCGCAGCTCGGCCCTGCGGGCGGCGGTCCCAGCGACGTCCACCGCGAGCGAATCGTCCTCGATTTCGCCGGTGAAGACGACGCCGTAGACGTCTCGCGCCTTGTCGCGGCTCTCCCAGCCCTCCAGCACGTCATGCAGCACGCGGGCGACTTCGCGGTCGAGCGGGTCGCCGTATCCGCCGCCCGAGGAGTCGCGGCCGCGCAGCGCATGGCCGGGCTGGATCGCGACCTGGATGACATTCGGCAGGCGCCTGTCTCCCTCCGGGCCGCCGACGAGCCAGGTCTGCCCCGGCGTACCCGGCAGGCCACCCACCACGCCGCGCGGCGGCGCGTGCTGGCCGTCGCAGGAGATCACCGCGGTGACGGGGTGGCCGGTCGGCTCGATCTCGATCTGCTGGGCCGGGGCTCCACGCCGACGTCCCGCGCCGGGGCTGTCCTGCACCAGCGCGAGGCTGCGCACGCGGATCGGGTGCTTCAGCTCGTCCACCTCGACGCTGTCGCGGTACATGAGCCCGGCGATGACGGGAATGGCGTAGTTCACCCAGCCATCGGCCCCCGGCGAGGCAGGGCCGCCATTGGTCGAGAGCATCATGCGGTTGACGTAGGGCGCGTCCGCCCGGCGCTTGTCCTTGCCGGAGATCACGGCCATGCCGGCACCCAGCCCGGTGCCGCCCTCCGACAGGCCATGACCGTCCCCCAGCTGCGCGAAGGCGGACTGGGTGATGTTGACCAGCCGCTCGGAGACGTTGGTGGTCCCCATCGAGCAGGAATGCGGGAATTTCGGCGCCGCGACGACGCTCTCCTCGGCATAGGTGAAGCGAAGGCGGCGGAAGCTGCCGGCGTTGCGCGGGAGGTCCTTCTCCAGCGCGTTGAAGATGGCGCCGACCACGGCCGAGGTCGCGGCCCCCAGGGAGGTGTTCAGCCCCACGTCGACGCAGGGCGGGTTGTCGGAGAGGTCGACGTGGATCATCGCCTCGTCCGGGTCGATCTCCAGCTTCACGGTGAGCTCCAGCCCGCCGGGGAGGATGCCTTCGAGCGGATCTGACCGCCCCTTGTTGACGAGCTTCGCCCTGGGCAGCCGCCGGATGTTGTCGATCATCCGGCGTTCGGAGTAGTCGAACCAGTCGCGGCTGAACTGCTTGACGGCGGCGACGCCGTACTTGGCGCAGAACTCCTCCAGCCGCCGCTCGGCGACACGGGCGCTGCCGAGCCCCGCGAGGTAGTCGCCGTACCACTGGTCGGGGACGCGGATGCGAGCCCGGCACATGCGCACGATGTCCTCGACGTTCTTGAAGTCGCGCTGGATGCGCACCCCGGGAAACACGATGGCCCCCTCGTGGTAGACGTCCCGCGCCAGCACGAAATAGCTCGACGGGATCGAGTTGCCGATGTCGGCCATGTGGCACTTCGAGACGGCCGTGAAGAGGTGCTCGTCCTCGAAAAAGATCGGCACCATGAACGTGTGGTCGGCCGGGTGGGTGTTGCCGCCATAGGGATCGTTGTCGAGGTAGGCGTCGCCCCGGCGGATGTCGCCCTGGTGGTAGCGGCGCATGTTCGCCGTCTGGATGTGGCAGCCGAAAATGTGCACCGGCAGGCCCTCGGCCGGGGCGAGGAGCTGGTCGTCGCCGGTGACGAGGCAGCAGGAGAAGTCGCGCGCCGACGAGATCACCGCCGAGCGCGCCGCCCGCAGCAGCGTGTTCGTCATCTCGCGCACGATGCCGTCCAGCCTGTTGGCCATGACGGAGAGCTGGACGGGGTCGAGCGAGGAAGAAGCGGTGTCTGTCGCCATGGCGGGCCTCCTCACGCGCAGGTCAGGATGTAGTTGCCGGCCACGCTGAGTCGCGCGGACAGGCCGGGATAGACGACGATGGTGGTCGTCGGCTCCTCGATGACGGCGGGCCCCTGCACGGCCGCGCCGGGCGCCAGGGCGTCACCCCGGTAGATCGGCGTCCGCACCCGTCCCGTTTCGGTGAAGTAGCAGTCCCGATGCGAGGTCGGCGTCGCCGCGTGCGGCTGCGCGGTGGCGTCCGGAGGCGGCGGGGGATCGAAGAGCGTGATGGCGATGCGCCCCTTCCAGTTCACGAACTCCACAGGGCTGCCCTCGTCGCGCACGGCGTAGACGCGCTCATGCGTGCGGTGAAAGGATTCGGCGAGCGCCGCCACGTCCTCCGGCCCCTCGATGTGCGAGGAGGGAAGCGCCGTGTCCAGCTCCCACACCTGCGCCCGGTAGCGGGCCTCGACGAAGAAGGCGGCGGAGACCCGCGCGCCTTCCGCTCCCGCAAGCCCGGCCTTGAACGCCTCGAGGTCGCCGGCGATGGCGGCCAGGGACGCGTTGACGCCCTCGGTGTCGAAGGCGGACGTATCCGTGAAGCGGCTGCGCGTCGCCTCGTGCACGATCTCGCTGTACTGCATGCCGCAGGCCGACAGCGCCGAGGCGAGGCGCGGCAGGATCACAGTCTCGCAGCCGAGCTCGCGCGCGATCGGCATGATGTTGAAGCCCGCCGCGCCGCCGCCGGCGACGATGACGCTCTCGCGCGGGTTCAGCCCCTCGTTCACGGTGATCTCGCCGATCGCCTTGATCATGTGCTCGTTGGCGATGGTCATGATGTCGGCCGCCAGCGCGTCCGGGGCGCGCCCGAGTTCGGCGGCGAGCGCCGCGACGACGCGCTGCGCGGCGGCCCTGTCCAGCGTCAGACGTCCGCCGTTGAAGTAGTCGGGGTCGATGTAGCCCAGCACGAGCGCGGCGTCGGTGACAGTCGGCCTGTCGCCGCCGCGGCCGTAGCAGGCCGGGCCGGGCACCGAGCCCGCCGATTGCGGGCCGACGCGCAGGAGCCCGCCCGCATCGACCCAGGCGATCGAACCGCCTCCCGCACCCACCGACCTCACGTCGACGGTTGAGGTGCCGATGATGTCGCCCAGCCAGCGCTGCCCCAGCCAGCTGTCGCGCGTGTAGACGAGGCCGCCGTCGCGCACCAGGCCGACGTCGAAAGTGGTCCCGCCGGTGTCGCAGACGATGGCGTTGCCGCCAAGCTTCTCGACCGCGGAATAGGCGCGGCCCGCCACGGGCGCCATGGCCGGCCCGGACTTCAGCGTGTGGATGGGCCGGGCCACCAGCTCGTCGACGTGCTGGCAGCCGCCGACAGAGGTCGACACAAGGAGATCGCCGCTGAAGCCGGCGGCCCGCAGGTCCTCGCTCATGTCGCGCAAATGCCGCTGCATCAGCGGCTTCAGCGATGCGTCGATGGCGGTGGCCGACGCCCGGCGGTACTCGCGCAAAATCGGGACCAGCTGGTGCGACAGCGTGTAGGGCACGCCCGGCATCACATCGTCGAGAATGCGGCCGACGGCCAGCTCGTGCGCGGGATCGGCGATGGACCAGAGCAGGCTCACCGCGACCGCCTCGAAGCCGCGCTGCTTCAGGGTCTCTGCGACAGCCCGGACCTGGGCGTCCGACACGGGGGAGACCTCCTCGCCGTCCGCGCCGATGCGCCCGTCGATCTCGAACGTGTAGCGGCGGGAAATGTAGGGGTCGGGGTAATCGTAGCTGTAGTCGTGCGGCCCGTGCTTGCCGCCCTCCTTCAAAACCAGCGTGTCGCGGAACCCGGTGGTGGTGAGGAACGCGGTCTTCGCCGTGCGCCTTGTGACGATGGCGTTGGTGGCGCGCGTGGTGCCATAGATGAGGACGTTGGTGCGGGCGAGCAGCGCGGCGACATCGAGCCCCAGCTCCTCGGCGACGACGGCAAGGGCACCCGCCATCCCCTCGAAAATGCGCTCGGGCGTCGTCAGCGCCTTGCCGATGTGCAGCCGCCCGGCCTCGTCGAGCACCACCATGTCGGTGAAGGTGCCGCCGGTGTCGACGGAGATCCGGTAGCCCATGCGTGCCTCCGCGTTGAATTCGGCGTCCAAGGCTGCACAATGCAAGCCGGAATCCAACACGCATCGCCATCAGGAGCGGGAATGGCCGACATCTACGAGCAGCGCGGCTATGCCCGCGAACCCATCGGCTTCGGGCGCAAGCCCGCCGTGCTGGTGGTCGATTTCCAGCGCGGCTTCACCGAGGCGGAGTTCCCGATGGGGGGCGGCGCGATGGTGGAGGCGGCCCTGCAGAAGACGCTCGGCGTGATGCGGGCGGCCAAGCGCGCCGGGGCGCCCGTGCTGGCCTGCGCCATCGCCTTCGACAGCCGCAAGGGCGCGCAGCCCTGGAAGGTCGGCCCGGTGCTCGACCTCATCGCCGGGACGCCGCAGGCGGCGCTGGACCCGCGCATCGCCGCCGAGGAGCCCGACGTGGTGATGTCGAAGACGGCCCCCTCCATGTTCTTCGGCACGGCCGCCGCGGCCGTGCTGACGCGCGAGGGCGTGGACACGGTCATCGTCACCGGGTGCATTACCTCCGGGTGCGTCCGGGCCACCATCGTCGACGCCTTCTCCGCCGGCTTCCGCGTCCAGGTGCCGCGCGACTGCGTCGGCGACCACGACCAGGCGGCGCACGAGCAGAACCTCGCCGACGTCGGCCGCCGCTACGCCGACATCATCGACGCCGAAACGGCCATCGCCGCCCTCGAGCGCTGGCGCGGCAGCAACGCGCCCTAGCGCCGGCCGCCTCACCCTTGTCCTCCCCGGCGCGCCGGAGGCGCGGGAAGGGATCCAGCGCATTTTCCGGCCTGCAACCCGCTCGCTGGCGGCCCCTGGCTCCCCTTCCCCTCCGCCGCTGCGCGGCTCCGGCCGGGGATGACAGGCTTCTCCGGCAGGCCAACCTGTGGTCATCCCACCCTGGATCAATGGCGGTCAGCAGCGCGCCCTAGGTCCGGCCGCCTCACTTCCTTGTCATCCCCGGCGCGCCGGAGGCGCGGGAAGGGGATCCAGCGCCTTTCCGGCCTGCAACCCGCTCGCTGGCGGCCCCTGGCTCCCCTTCCCCTCCGCCGCTGCGCGGCTCCGGCCGGGGATGACAGGCTTCTCCGGCAGGCCAACCTGTGGTCATCCCACCCTGGATCAATGGCGGTCAGCAGCGCGCCCTAGGTCCGGCCGCCTCACTTCCTTGTCATCCCCGGCGCGCCGGAGGCGCGGGAAGGGGATCCAGCGCCTTTCCGGCCTGCAACCCGCTCGCTGGCGGCCCCTGGCTCCCCTTCCCCTCCGCCGCTGCGCGGCTCCGGCCGGGGATGACAGGCTTCTCCGGCAGGCCAACCTGTGGTCATCCCACCCTGGATCAATGGCGGTCAGCAGCGCGCCCTAGGTCCGGCCGCCTCACTTCCTTGTCATCCCCGGCGCGCCGGAGGCGCGGGAAGGGGATCCAGCGCCTTTCCGGCCTGCAACCCGCTCGCTGGCGGCCCCTGGCTCCCCTTCCCCTCCGCCGCTGCGCGGCTCCGGCCGGGGATGACAGGGTTCTCCGGCAGTCTTGCTCTTCGCCTGCCTGCGTCCCAAGCTGCATCCCGGGTGGCCCGGCAGAGGCCGCGGTGGATCGGGAGGACGTCCATGAAGCTCGAGGGCAAGGTTGCGCTCGTCACCGGCGGGGCGCGCGGCATCGGGGCGGCTGTCGCGCGGGGCTATGTGCGCGAGGGCGCGCGGGTCGTCGTCGCCGACATCGAGATTGACACGGCCACAGCGCTCGCCGCGTCGCTCGGGGATCGTGCCGTGGCCGTGCCCCTGGATGTTCGCGACAGAGCCTCGATCGCAGCAGCGGTGGAGACGGCGGAGCACCGGTTCGGCGGCCTCGACGTGCTCTTCAACAATGCAGGCGTCTTCGACATGGCGCCGATCGCCGAGATCACCGAGGAGATGTACCGGCGCCAGTACGACGTGAACGTCGGCGGCGTCGTGTTCACCGCGCAGGCCGCCGTGGCCGCGATGCGGCGGCACGGCAGGGGCGGCGCCATCATCAACATCGCCTCGCAGGCCGGACGGCGCGGCGAGGGCAACATCGTCCTCTACTGCAGCGCCAAGGCGGCGGTGATCAGCATCACGCAGTCACTGGGGCTGGAACTCGCCAAGGAGGGCATCCGCGTCAATGCCATCGCTCCCGGGGTCATCGACACGCCGATGTGGGACCGGGTCGACGCGCTGTTCGCCAAATACGAGAAAAGGCCCGTCGGCGAGAAAAAGCGCATGGTCGGCGAGGCGGTGCCGCTCGGCCGCATGGGCGATCCGGAGGACCTCGTCGGTCCCGCGATCTTCCTCGCGTCCCATGACGCACATTACGTGACCTGCCAGACACTCAATGTCGACGGCGGCAACTGGATGAGCTGAATGAGCCTGATGGCCGGCGGGGGAAGCCCGGCCCCGGCCGGCGCCGCGCAATGCCGGGACACACAAGCGTGAAAAACAAAAGGGCAGCCAAAGCTGCCCCAGACCTTGCCGTCTATGCGGCTGACCCTAAGTCAGGTCACGCAGCGTTGCTGCGCGCCCGTCTTGGGCGTTTCCTCCCCAGACTTGGGCCGCGCTTGCGCGGCCTTTTTCTTGTCGGCGCGATTTAGAGCATAGCGTCGCCCCCGCCGCAAGGGGCGAGTCGTGGGCAAAGCCCGACTTAAATCGATAAGTACGGCTCATCGTCCAAGCAGAGGTCTCCTCCGTTGCCCGGACGGCGTTGCTGCCGCGTGTCAGGCGCTCCGGGCCTGCGGCCCGGCAAACGGCGGTTGTGGCGACAGCCACGCCCGTGCCACCCTGAATTCTCCTTCCGGAGTCCCCCATGCACGACCTGCAGCGCCCGACCGTGACCGCGCAAACGGCAGATGCGGCGGGCGCGTCGCGCCGCAACCTGCTCACGGGCATCCTTCTCGGCCTGTTCGCGGTCGTCGCGTGGGGCGCCTACTCCGTCGCGGCGAGGCACGGGCTCGACGGCGGCCTGACGGCGTGGGACCTGACGGCCCTGCGCTTCATCACCGCCGGCGTGGTGATGGCGCCCTTCCTCTGGCGCCTCGGCCTGCGCGACCTCGGCGGTGTCGGCTGGTGGCGCGGCATCGCCCTCACGCTGGGCGCCGGGCCGCTCTTCGCCTGGCTCTATGCCGAGGGCCTGCGCAACACCCCCTTCGCGCACGGGCCGGTGATCGCGCCATCGACCATCACGCTGGCAAGCCTGGTCCTGTCCGCCATCCTCCTCGGCGAGAAGGTGAGCTGGTCGCGCTGGCTGGGCGTCGCCATCGTTATCGCCGGCCTCGTCTTCGTTGCCGACAGCCGGGCCGACGGGAAAGGCTTCGGCCTGCCCAGCGGGTGGGACGGCATGCTTCTGGTGGCCGGCATGCTGTGGGCCATCTTCACCGTCAATCTGCGCCGGTGGAAGGTGGATGCCGTGCGCGCGACCGCCATCGTCGCCGTGCTCGGGCTCGTCGTCGTGGCACCGCTCTACCTCGCGACCGGCGGTCTGCGTACCGTGATGGAGCACCCGCAGGCGGCGGCGCTGCAAGCCGTCTTCCAGGGTCTCGTCTCGGCCGTCCTCGCCACGCTCGCCTACAGTGCCGCGGTCACCCGCCTCGGGGCGAGCCGGGCCGGCATCTTCCCGTCGCTCGTCCCGGCCTTCGCGGTGCTCATGGCCGTGCCGGCCCTCGGCATCGTCCCGACGGGACTTCAGGTGACGGGAATCGTGCTGGCGACGGCGGGACTGGTCCTCGCCATCGGCCTCCTCGACCGCCGCGCGACCTGAGGCCGGATGGCCTCAGGCAGTCTTGCCGCGCAGGCGGCCGGCGAGCCGGACGAGGGGCGCAACCCCGTAGGCGGCGACCGGGATCAGCGCGGCACCGATAACGAGGCCGATGAGGCCGGACCCGATGGCGGAGACGAGCCAGGAGACGAAACCCTGCGCCACGGGCACTGCCTGGGCCGCGCGCTCGGCGATGTCGTGGATCACGTGCCCCAGCGTACCCCAGCCGTAAAGCTCCAGCCCGTGCACGATGATTCCGCCGCCGACCCAGACCATGGCGGCGGTACCGATGATGGCGAGCAGCTGCAGGACGACGGGCATGCCCCTGACGAGACCGCGCCCGAAGCCGCGCACCATCGCGCCGACGGCGCCGGGCCTCGCGTAGCGCGCCAGCGCGAGGCCGGCATCATCGGCCTTTACGATCAGCGCAACGACCCCGTACACGGCGGCTGTGATGCCGATGCCCACCACGGCCAGCACCAGCGCCTGCGTCCAGAAAGGCGATTCGGCCGGCACGGCGGCGAGCGTGATGGCCATGATCTCGGCCGAGAGGATGAAATCGGTGCGGATCGCACCGGCGACCTTCTCGTTCTCGAGCGCCACGGGATCGGCGCCGGACGCACCCGCGGCTTCCTCGGCCGCGTGGGCCGCGTGCGGAAACAGCTTCTCGGCAATCTTCTCCGCGCCTTCGAAGCAGAGATACGCCCCGCCCAGCATCAGCAGGGGCGTGATCAGCCAGGGGGCCAGCAGGCTGAGCGCCAGCGCCGCAGGCAACAGGAACAGGAGCTTGTTGCGCAGCGAGCCCGCCGCGATGCGGGCGACGATGGGGATCTCGCGTTTCGCTGCGAACCCGACGACGTAGCGCGGCGTCACGGCCGCATCGTCGATCACCACGCCGGCCGCCTTGGCGCCTGCCTTGGCCGCCTGTGCGGCGACGTCGTCCAGCGAGGCAGCCGCCACCTTGGCGATGGCGGCGATGTCGTCGAGGAGGGCTATCAGTCCGACGCTCACGAAGGCTCCCTGCAGCTGGCGCTCCGGACGTATATAGGCCGGAGTCGCGACAGCGCGAGTGCGCTCGGGTGACGGACGGCGTCAGACCTGCCGCGTCACCATCATCTTCTTGATCTCGGCGATCGCCTTGGCCGGGTTGAGGCCCTTCGGGCACACCTTGGCGCAGTTCATGATGGTGTGGCAGCGATAGAGCTTGAAGGGATCCTCGAGCCCGTCGAGCCGCTCGCCCGTGGCCTCGTCGCGGCTGTCGATGAGCCAGCGATAGGCCTGCAGCAGGGCGGCGGGACCGAGATAGCGGTCCCCGTTCCACCAGTAGCTCGGGCAGCTCGTCGAGCAGCACGCGCACAGGATGCACTCGTAGAGGCCGTCGAGCTTGACGCGGTCCTCCGGCGCCTGCTGCCACTCCTTCTCAGGGGTTGGAGAGGAGGTGTGTAGCCAGGGCTCGATGGAAGCGTGCTGGGCGTAGAAATTGGTCAGGTCCGGGACGAGATCCTTGATCACCGGCATGTGCGGCAACGGATAGATCTTCACCGCCCCGCCCTTCACCTCGTCGATGGCCGTGGTGCAGGCGAGCGCGTTGGCCCCGTCGATGTTCATGGCGCAGGAGCCGCAGATGCCCTCGCGGCAGGAGCGGCGGAAGGCCAGCGTCGGGTCGACCTTGTTCTTGATCCAGATGATCCCGTCGAGGACCATCGGGCCGCAATCGTCGCGGTCAACCCAGTAGGTGTCGAGCCGTGGATTGGCGCCGCCGTCGGGATCGTAGCGGTAGATCCTGAACTCGGTGACGCGCTTGGCACCGGCGGGCTTCGGCCACGCCTTGCCCTCGACGATGCGCGAGTTCCTGGGAAGGGAGAGCTGGACCATGTTCAGATCCTTGGTGCCATAAGTTCACGAGGGCGAGGAGTCCCAGTCCGCAAGCGCGATAACCTGTTCGGAGTAGCCCGCGGGTCCAGCCTTCCCGGCAAATGCCGTGTCGGCCGTGATCATTGGACAATTCCGCGCGATCGCGAGTGCGAGATAGGTGCAATCATAGATCTGGTGATTCAGCGCGCGGGCGAGTGCGAAGGCCTGCGTGAGGATCACCTGGGAGGGAACGATCTCGACCAGGAGGGTCGGGAGGCGAACCAGAGCGGCCGACGCCTGATAGTCTGACATCTCACCACGCTGGGTCTTGCGAAGCATCGTATTGGCGACCTCGAGGAGGAGCCTGTCCGGAGCGATCATGTCGGAATGAAACGACAACACTCTGTCGGCGGCCTCGTGGCCCGGCTCGGCGACGAACCATTTTACGGCGATGGAAGCGTCGACGACGATCATCGCCCGTCGCGATCCTCCCTGAGCAGGACGACGCTGTCCGTCTGAGGCACGTCCTTCGGCGTCATGGCAGCGATGCGGCGGACGTCTGCGAGCTTCTGCTCCCAGGTCTGCTCCGCCGCGAGCCCGCGGTTCAGAAGCTCGATCACTTCCCGGTCGAGCGACCGGGCATGGGCCTTGGCTCGCGCCTGAAGGGCCTCAACGAGGTGGTCGTCGACATCGCGGATCAGGATGTCCGTCATCGAAGGCTTCCCCGCTCCTTGCGGCGCTGTCAAAGGAGTTAATACACCCGCGCCTTGGGCTCGATGTACTGCACGTCGTTGGTCATGGTGTAGGTGTGCACCGGCCTGTAGTCGATCGACACGGCGTGTCTCGCCTCGTCGATCCAGGTCAGCGTGTGCTTCATCCAGTTCTTGTCGTCGCGGTCCGGGAAATCCTCGCGTGCCTGGGCACCGCGGCTCTCCTGCCGGTTGAGGGCGCCTTCCATGGTGACGACGGCCTGGGTGATCAGGTTGTCGAACTCCAGCGTCTCGATCAGGTCGGAGTTCCAGATGAGCGACCGGTCGGTGACGCGGATGTCGGCCGTGCCGCGCCAGACATCGCCGATCAGCTTCTGGCCCTCGGCCAGCACCTCGCCGGTACGGTAGACGGCGCAGTTGTTCTGCATTGTCCTCTGCATGGTGTCGCGCAGAGCCGAGGTCGGCGTGCCGCCCGAGGCGTTGCGGAAGCGGTCGAGCCGGGAGAGCGACAGGTCGGCGGAGTCCTTCGGCAGCTCGGCGTGCTTCTCGCCGGGTGTGACGAGCTCCGCGGCGCGCAGGCCGGCGGCGCGGCCGAAGACGACGAGGTCGATGAGCGAGTTCGAGCCCAGCCGGTTGGCGCCGTGCACGGAGACGCAGGCCGCCTCGCCGAGCGCCATCAGGCCGGGGACGACCGTGTCGGGATCGCCGTTCTTCTTGGTCAGCACCTCGCCGTGATAGTTCGTCGGGATGCCGCCCATGTTGTAGTGGACCGTCGGCAGGACCGGGATCGGCTCCTTCGTCACGTCCACGCCGGCGAAGATCTTGGCGCTCTCGGAGATGCCGGGAAGCCGCTCGTGCAGGATCTTCGGGTCGAGATGGTCGAGGTGCAGGTAGATGTGGTCCTTGTCCTTGCCCACGCCGCGCCCGCCGCGGATTTCCATGGTCATGGCGCGCGAGACGACGTCGCGCGAGGCGAGGTCCTTGGCCGAGGGGGCATAGCGCTCCATGAAGCGCTCACCCTCGGAATTGGTGAGGTAGCCGCCCTCGCCGCGTGCACCCTCGGTGATCAGGCAGCCCGCGCCATAGATGCCGGTCGGGTGGAACTGCACGAACTCCATGTCCTGCAGCGGCAGGCCGGCGCGCAGCACCATGGCGTTGCCGTCGCCCGTGCAGGTGTGGGCGGAGGTGGCCGAGAAATAGGCGCGCCCGTAGCCGCCGGTCGCCAGAATGGTCTGGTGCGAGCGGAAGCGGTGGAGCGTGCCGTCGTCCATCTTCAGCGCCACGACGCCGCGGCAGCGGCCGTCCTCGTCCATGATGAGGTCGATGGCGAAATACTCGATGAAGAACTCGGTCTGGTTGCGCAGCGCCTGCCCGTAGAGGGTGTGCAGGATCGCGTGGCCGGTGCGGTCGGCGGCGGCGCAGGTGCGCTGGGCGGTGCCCTTGCCGTAGTCCGTCGTCATGCCGCCGAAGGGCCGCTGGTAGATCTTGCCCTCGTCGGTGCGGGAGAAGGGCACGCCCCAGTGCTCGAGCTCATAAACAGCGGCGGGCGCGTTGCGGCAGAGATACTCGATGGCGTCCTGGTCGCCGAGCCAGTCGGACCCCTTCACCGTGTCGTACATGTGCCAGCGCCAGTCGTCCGGGCCCATGTTGCCGAGCGCGGCGGAGATGCCGCCCTGCGCCGCGACCGTGTGCGAGCGGGTGGGGAACACCTTGGAGATGCACGCGGTACGAAGCCCGGCCTGCGAGCAGCCGACCGTGGCGCGAAGCCCGGCGCCACCGGCGCCGACGACGACGACGTCGAAGGTGTGGTCGGTGATCGGGTAGGCCTTGCCGGCCACCGCGGGGGCGGCGTGTCCGTTGGAGGTGGCGGCCATGATCAGGCTCCGAATGTGATCTTCAGGACGGCGAGCACGCAGGCGAGTCCGACGGCGATCGCGAAGAAGGTGTTGAGGATGAGCAGGACGAGCTTCCCGCCCTCCCCATGGACGTAGTCCTCGATGATGACCTGCATGCCTAGGCGCATGTGGACGATCCCCGTGATGATGAAGAGCAGCACCAGCAGCGCGACAAGGGGATGCGACAGCGACGACACCAGCGCCTCGCGTCCCTTGCCGACCACCGACAGGATGATGACGAGGAAGGCGAGCGTCAGCGGGATCTGCGCCACGGCGGTCAGCCTCTGGCGCCAGAAATGCTCTGTTCCGGAATGCGCGGGGCCCAGCCCCCGCACCTTCTTCAGGGGAGTCTCGATGCGGTGCGCCTCGAATTCGGCCATGGGATGATCCTCAGCGCAGGGCGTAGCCGACGATCCAGACCAGGACCGTCAGGGCGATGGAGCCGATCAGAGACCAGAGCGCCATCTGTTCGCGTCCCGCGGGACCGAAGCCGGCGCCGGTGTCCCAGACGAGGTGCTTCAGGCCGCCGAGCATGTGATGCATAAGCGCCCAGGTGAAGCCGAGCAGGACGATGAGCCCCAGCCACGAGCCCATGAGCCACTGCATGGTGTCGAAGGCCTGGGCGCTGGTGGCCGCGGAGATGAGCCAAGCGGCCAGCAGCAGCGTGCCGAAATAGAGAGCCCCGCCGGTGATCCGGTGCAGGATCGACATCGTCATCGTCAGGGTCGGGCGCCAGATCTGCAGGTGCGGAGACAGCGGGCGTGCGGGAGCGGACTTCGGGGCAGCCATGGCCTTCCTTCTCTCTGCGCCAGGGAACGGCACGAGCATGAATGCGGCCCGTTTCCGATAGCGAAACTCTATGTCCTCCGCAATGCGGCAGGATACCCGACAAAAGGCTCAATCGCCTGCAATTTGCGCGTTCCGGGGCAGCCCGGGACGCCTTGCGCGCCGGCTTGCCCTTATTTTCTCCGGCTCGCGATCAGCGCCGCGGCCTCGCAGGCGCTGCGCGCATCGACGACCGCCGCATGGGCGTCATGCAACCCGGCGAGGGCGACGCGGTGGACGGTGTCGGCCGGCCATGTTCCGCCATATGGGTCGGTCCGCTCCACTGTCCAGCACGCATCGGCCGCGACAAAGACGCGAAAGCCCAGGCCGCCCGCATGCCGCGCCGTCATGGCGACCGCGCCGTCGGTCGGCGCGCCGCAAATGACGAGGGTGGTGTGGCCTCCCGCCTCGAGCCGCTGCTCGAGTCCCGTGCCGGCGAAGGCGTTGCCCCCCGGTGCCGGGAAGATCGCCTCGTTCGGCTGCGGTTCGAGCCCCTCGACGAAGGCCCGGACCGGACCGGCTCGGTCTGCGCCGACATGGACGACCGGCATCCCGCATTGACGCCAGACGGACAGCAGGGCTCCAGCCCAGGCAGCGGCATCGGACCCGGATGGCGCTTCCGGCCATTCCGGACAGACGGACAGGAGCACTGTGTCGATGGGGATCCGCACGGTGTCAGGTCCGGACGGTCTGCGCAGGGAAGAGGTCCTGGACGGCAAGCACGAGGCCGGGAGGGTCGAGCGTCAGGTCACCACGGCTGATGATGGCCGTCTCGATCCGGCCCGCCTCGCGCCTGTGATGGGTCACGACCCGGCGGTCGCAGTCGACGATGAGATAGTGCCTGACCGAGGGCATTGCGAAATAGTCGGCGAGCTTTGCGCCGGAGTCCCGCCGGCTCGTGGACGGTGACACGACCTCCACCACTACCAGGGGGTCGTCCACGGCCAGTGCCTTAGGGTCCACGGGCTCGCCATATCGCACGCACGCGTCGGGCTCATAAACCGTGTCGCGCGAGACCCTCAAGGCCATGCCGTCGACAAACACCTGGCAGGGCAGGTTTCGCTCACGAACGCCCTGGCGGAGATACGCGTAGATTTCGCCCTTGACCAGGGCGTGCTGTGCCTGCTCGGCGCTCATGGTGCTGACCTGGCCCTGCACCAGTTCGTGACGCCCGGGCTGCGTCTGTGCCCAGGCCAGGAACTCGTCCGCGTCCATGGGCCTCGGGAATGGGGCCGACATCCTGTGCCTCCTCGGTGGCTGCACGATAGCGCAATCCAGCCCGGGACGGCAGGCGTCCTACCGCGGCAGCACCAGCCACAGGTCGAGGTCGAGGATCACGGCCGGGTGGTACTCGTCCCCGACCTTCAGGGGGAACTCGCCGCAGGGCTGGTCCTTGGTCGCCACCAGCCGGACGCGCAGCGCACCAGCGTCGGTGCGGCCGGGCAACTCCTGGCGGTCCAGCACCTCGCTCCAGGCATAGACCGTGTCGCCGGCGAAAAGCGGCGCGACGTGCCGGCCGGCATTGATGGCCGCGACATGGAAGGCGTTGGCGAGGCCGTTGAAGGACAGGGCCCGGGCGAGCGAGATCACGTGCCCGCCATAGATCAGGCGCCTGCGGAAGCGGCTTTCCGCCTGCGCCATACGGTCGAAATGCACTTTCGCGGTGTTCTGGTAAAGGCGCGTCGCGAGCTGGTGCTCGGCCTCCTCGACGGTGATCCCGTCGACATGGTCGATGCGCTCGCCGGTCTCGTAGTCACCCCACAGGAAGGGCGATCCCGCCAGGCCGGTGTCGTAGCCACCCCGGGTCAGGATGGGGCAGGCGTCCCCGAGCGCGTCCGGCGCAACTGCCCTCGGCAGTTCCGGCACATGCTCGTCGAGGACGGAGGAACCCGGTTCCCGCCGCCGCACCATGACCCAGCGCACATAGTCGAGGACGTCGGTGCCATCCTGGTTGCGGCCGGTGGAGCGGACATAGACCACACCCGTCTGGCCGTTGGCGTTCGCCTTGAGGCCGATCACCTCGGAGACGGCTGACAGCGTGTCGCCGGGATACACCGGCGCGAGGAACCGCCCGCCGGCATAGCCGAGATTGGCAACGGCGTTCAGCGAGATGTCGGGCACGGTTTTCCCGAACACGGTGTGGAAAACCAGCAGGTCGTCTAGCGGAGCGTGGGGATAGCCCGCCGCCCGGGCAAAGGCGTCGGAGGACTGCACCGCGAAGCGCGTGCCGTAGAGCGCCGTGTACAGCGCGGCGTCACCCTGCGTCAGGGTGCGGGGGGTGGCGTGGCGGATCACCTCGCCGAGCCGGAAATCCTCGAAGAAGCGGCCCGGGCTGGTCTTGCTCTCGGTCGGCATCGTGCCTCCTGCGTCGGGCGGAGGATGCGCCGGCCGGTGCGGTGCAGCAAGACGGGGAGGGGACGACCTTCGTCGCATGGGCCGACGAGGTTGGCCCTCACCCTTACCCTCTCCCACAAGGGAGAGGGGGGCCCGAGCGTTGAGCCTGAGTAACGAGGGGTGCTGCCCGGCTGGAGGCTTACGAACCAACACGCCGCCAAAGTCCCCCTCTCCCATGTGGGAGAGGGATGAAGGGTGAGGGCCCGCCCTAAAGCGCCGGCGCGGGCAGCCCGCGCCTTGCACAAGCCGCCGTCAGCGTGTTGGCGAGCAGGCAGGCGATGGTCATCGGGCCCACCCCACCGGGAACGGGGGTGATGGCTCCGGCAACGGCCGAAGCAGACTCGTAGGCGACGTCGCCGACGATCCTGGTCTTGCCTTCGCCGAGTTCCGGCGCCGCGACGCGGTTGATGCCGACGTCGATGACGATGGCGCCGGGCTTCACCCAGTCGCCCGTCACCATTTCGGGCCGCCCCACGGCGGCGACCAGGATGTCGGCGCGACGGCAGACGGACGGCAGGTCGCGGGTCTTGGAGTGCGCGATGGTCACGGTGCAGCTCTCGGCCAGCAGCAGCATGGCCATCGGCTTGCCGACGATGTTGGACCGGCCCACCACGACGGCCTCGAGGCCGGAAAGATCGCCAACCGTCCGCCTGAGCAGCTTCACGCATCCCAGCGGCGTGCACGGGACGAGGCCGCCCGTCCCGGTGGCGAGGCGGCCGGCATTGACGGGGTGGAAGCCGTCGACGTCCTTGGCGGGATCGATGGTGTCGAGCACGCGGTCGGCGTCGATGTGCGACGGGAGCGGCAGCTGCACGAGGATACCGTCGACGCTCTCGTCGGCGTTGAGGCTGTTCACCAGCGCCAGAAGGTCAGCTTCGCTGGTCTCGGCCGGCAGCCGGTGTTCAAAGGAATTCATGCCCGCCTCCCCGGTCTGCTTCACCTTGGAGCGGACATAGACCTGGCTGGCGGGATTCTCGCCGACGAGCACCACCGCCAGTCCCGGCGTGAAGCCGTGGTGCTGCTTGAGGTCGGCCGCGGCCGCGGCGATCTCGGCGCGCAGGCCCTCGGCGACGGCCTTGCCGTCGATGATGGTGGCCGTCATGGCGATCTCCCTTTTTTCGTCGCCGCCCCGGCTGCTGCGCCGGCCAGCGCCTGCGCAAGCTCGCTAGCCTCCCCGGCGATGGTGAGCGTCTTCACACGCGACGTCGCGCCCCCTGCCACCGACACGCGGGAGGCCGGCACGCCACAGGCGGAGGCGATGAGCTTGCACAGGGCCGCATTCGCCGCACCATCTTCCGGCACGGCCCGTACCCTCGCGGCGAGCACGGCACGGCCGTCGGAGAGCGTCTCGACCCCGTCGAGCGCGTCGCGACCGCCGCGCGGCGTCAGCCGCACCGTAACGAGCAGGCCCGGAGCGGCGGGGCGCCAGGGCACCTGCACTGGGTCAGAAGACGTAGGGGTAGATGTAGTACGCGATGACGAGCTGGATCAGGTAGATGATCAGCAGCAGCACGATGGGCGAGAGATCGAGGCCCCCCATGTCCGGCAGCCTTCGCCTGATGGGAGCCAGAACCGGCTCCGTCACCTGGTAGATGGCATTCCAGATGGCGCGGACTACGTCGTTTCGCATGTTCACGACGTTGAAGGCGATCAGCCAGCTGAGGATCGCGGAGACGATGATGACGTAGATGTAGAGCTGCAGCGCCAGATTGACGACGTCGAGGAGGGCGCGCATCCAATTCTCCGGAAGGTACTCGCAGCGGGGCGCCCCTGATGTAGCCGCCCACCCCCGTCTCGACAAGACTGCGCGGCTTTCCCCCGGAGAAACGGCCAGCCTGGCACCGGCAGGGCGTGATGCAGAAGCGCAACACCCCAGGGTACAAAGCAGCGCTGCAACCCTGTCTGCAACCGGGGATTAAGAACAGGCGGGGCTAGGCTCTGGTCGTTCTTCCGGAGCACCGACCAGAATGCCCCACATCTCCCGCCGCGACGCCCTCCGCGGCGCCGCACTCCTCGGCACGACGTCTCTCCTGGCCGGCTGCGTGTCGATCGCACCGTCAGTGAAGCCCGGCGCGAAGCCGCCCGCCCCGGTCGCCTTCTCCGGCGACACCTCGGCCCTGTACGGCGCTGTCTCCGGTGAGCCCTTCCCGGTGCACCCCATCAACCTGTCGTCGATCGACCGCGCCTACCTGCGTTCCACGGTCGCCTACTCGTCCAAGGAGAAGCCGGGCACGATCGTCATCGATCCGCAGGCCCGCTACCTCTACCTCGTGCAGGAGAACGACACGGCGATCCGCTACGGGGTAGGCGTCGGGCGCGAGGGCTTCGGCTGGTCGGGCCGCGCCACGATCAACAGCAAGCAGGAATGGCCGGACTGGTATCCGCCGCCCGAGATGTTCGCCCGCCAGCCGGAGATCAAGGCAAAGATGTCGAAGCTGCAGAGCGGCATCGGCATGAAGGGTGGCCCGGGCAACCCGCTCGGCGCCCGCGCTATGTATCTCTGGCAGAACAACAAGGACACGCTGTTCCGCATCCACGGCACGCTCGAGCCGGAGACGATCGGCAAGCGTGTGTCCTCAGGCTGCATCCGGATGATCAACCAGGACGCGATCGACCTCTATTCGCGCGTTCCGGTCGGCACGCCGGTCGTGGTGCTCGGGCCGGGAACGGCCTGAGCCGTCTGCTCGCCCTCGTAGACCGGCACCTCGGTGGAGAATTCCAGCACGGCCCGCGTTCCGGGCCGTGCATCCTCGTAGGCGACCTTCGAGCCGAGATTGCGCGCCATGGCGGTGACGATGCGGGTGCCGAGGCCCGTGCCCTGGCTGCCGTCGCTCGCCGCCATGCCGACGCCGTCGTCCTCGACCACCAGCCGCGCGCAGCCGGAGGCGGGCTCGGCCATGGCAATGAGGATCCGGCCCGACTTCCCTGCGGGGAAGGCGTACTTGAAGGCGTTGGTCACGAGTTCCGTGACGATGACGCCGACCGAGACGGCCTTGTCGGTGGCGACGCTGATCGGGCTGAGGTCGAGGTCCACGCGGTGCGCCCCGCCCCCGGCTTTCATCGCGGCCTCCAGCTCCCCGACGAGGCTCACCAGATAGGCATCGATCTCGACAACCCGGACGTCGTCCGACGTGTAGAGGCGGCGGTGGATGTTGGCGATGGCGGTGACGCGCGCCTGCATTTCCTCCAGCGCCGCGCGGGCGCCGGGATCGGTGAGCGCGTTCGACTGCATACGCGCCATGGCGGCGACCAGCGCGAGGCTGTTCGCGACGCGGTGGTTCACCTCGCGCAACAGCACCTCGGCCCGGTCGCGCGCGGCGCGGATGTCGCGGTCGGCCTGCTCCTTGGCGAGCCGCAGGCGATGCTGCTCCAGCCCGGTCGACACCGCTTCGGCCAGAAGCTCGCGGAAATGGCCCTGGACGTCCTTCCAGACGTAATCGACGGCGCCGGCCTTCAGCGCGGCAACGGCGACGCGGCTGTCCTCGGACCCGGTGACGTAGATCACCGGCGGCGCGTTCGGCAGCGCCTTGATGACGGGCAGGACGTCGAGCCCGGTCTGGCCGGGCATGTGGTGGTCGAGCGCCACGAGCGAGATGCCGCCCTGGCGGATGCGCTCGACGCCGGCCTGTCCGTCCAGGACATGCTCGACCGCGTAGCCTCGCGATTCGAGGGCGCGCCGCACCAGCCGGCCGAGGCCGGGGTCGTCGTCGACGTAGAGGATGCGCGACCCCAGATCGGGCAAGGTCAGTCGTTCTCCGGAACCTGGATAACCGAAAAGAACAGGCCGAGTTGCCTGATCGCGTTGGCGAAAGCCTCGTAGTTGACGGGCTTGGTGATGTACACGTTGGCCCCGAGATCGTAGCAGCGCTGCACCTCTCGCTGGTCGTCCGTGGTGGTCAGCACGACGACCGGCGAGCGCTTGGTGTGCTGGTTCTCCTTGATCTTCTGAAGGATGTCGATCCCCGTCATGTCGGGAAGATTAAGGTCGAGCAGGACGAGAAGATGGCGCTTCGCGCTCACCTCGCCGCTGCCGTCCGGGCCCATCAGGTACTCGATGGCCGCGCTGCCGCTGGTGAAGGGCAGGATGTCGTTGTTGACCCCGGCACGCCGGATGTTGCGTTCGATGAGGCGGGCATGGCCCTCGTCGTCCTCGATCATGACGATGCAGACGGGATGCAAGGCAATCTCCTTCATTCGGCAGCGAGCTGCGACGGCGCCGCGCGCATCGGCTCGGCTGGAAGCGTGACGGTGAAGACGGTGCCCTCGCCCAGTGTCGAGGACACGTCGATGCGGCCTCCGAGCGTGCGGACGAGCGTGCGGACATGCGCGAGCCCGATGCCCTCGCCGGGCCTGTCCTGAACGCCGGAGCGCCGGAAGAGCTCGAAGATCCGCTTGTGGTCCTTCTCCGCGACGCCGCGGCCATTGTCCGTGACGGTGTAGCGGACGCGCGAGCCGATGCGTTCGCCGGAAACCACGATATGTCCCGGCCGGCCCGGCGCGAGGTATTTGAGCGCGTTGTCGACGAGGTTGCCGAAGATCTGCTCGACCGCGAGCCGGTCCGCGACCAGGGGCGGCAGGTCCTTCACCGTCACCGTGGCGCCCTGGCTGTCGGTCTGGTGCCGCAGCGAGTCGGCGAGGCCCGAGAGCAGCGGCGTCATCTCCAGATGCTCGGGCCGGAAGGTCCGCCGTCCCTCGCGCGAGAGCTTCAGGATGGCGTTGATGAGGCCGTCCATCTTGTTGATGGCGGCCTTGATGAAGGAGAGCGATTCGGCGAGGTCCTTGTCGATCGTGTCGGCCTTGGCCTTGTCGGCGATTTCGGTGCGGATCTCGTCGCGCACCGCCTCCAGCTCGCTGGTGAACCCCATGATGTTGACCAGCGGCGCGCGGAGATCGTGGCTGACGATGTAGGCGTAACGCTGGATTTCCTCGTTCGATTCCTTCAGCTCCGCCTCGGCGTCTCGCTGCTCGGTGATGTCGGTGTGCACGCCTACCCATTCCCGGATCGTGCCGTCGGGATCCAGCACAGGAACCGCGCGGATGGCGAAAGAACGCCAGACGGCGTCGCGGCGGCGCACGCGATGTTCGTGGACAAAGGTCTTGCGCTGCTCCACCGCCTCGTTCCAGGCGGCCACGCTGGCTTCGCGGTCGTCGGGATGGACTGCATCGGCCCAGCCGTAGCCCTCGTACTCCTCGCGGCTCTGGCCGGTCAGCGCCGCCCAGCCGGGCTGCTCGCCCGTCATCCGGCCCGACGCGTCGTTGGTCCACAACACGCCGCGCACGGCGTTGACGGCGGCGCGGAAGCGGTCCTGACCGCGCTGGATCGACCTCTCGCGCTCACGCAGCCGCGTCGAGGCCTCCGCCAGCTCGGCGCCGACGGTGTTCACCTCGGCGAGCGATGTTTTCAGCGGGCGCACCTCCTCGCCCCGGCCGAGCGACGCGGCGCTCGCCGAAAGCATCCGCAGCGGCGCGGTGATGCGGCGGCCGAAGAGGCTGGCGAGCAGGGCGGAGAGCACGAAGATGCCGACGCCGAGGCCGGCCAGCAGGAACAGGGACCGGCGGAACGATTCCTCGAGCTCGCTGCGCTTGACGCCCACGGCGACCCGCCAGTCCCCCAGGCGCGTCCGGGAGTAGGCCCCGATCACGGCCTGCCCGTCGATGGTCGTGCCGTTCCAGGTGCCTTCCTTGCCGGACGTGCTGTTCAGCAGATCCTCGGTGGCGCGCTTGCCGACGAATTCGTCGGCCCGCGTATTGCGCGCGATGATGGTCCCTGACCGGTCGACAACGGCGAGGGTCCAAGTCTGCGGCAAGTCCATTTGCCCCAGCATGACGTTCAGGCGGGTCACCGGGATACTCACCGCCAGCGTGTAGGGAACGTCGTTGCCCCGAACCACCGGCATGACGATGGAGAAGAGTTTCTCGCCGCTGAGGCGGCCGACGAACAGGTCGGAAACCTGCGGCTGCCGGGTGGCGATGGCTTGAGCATCGACCGGCAGCGCCAGGTCGGGCAGCGCCTCGCCGAACGGGCGGCGCGTGTTGACCAGCTGGCGGCCATCCGGCGTGCGGAGCACGGGCGAGACGCCGAGCAGTTGCACCACCTTCTGCGCCTGGTCGTAGAAGGCGGCGAGGTCGTCGGACTGGAGGGCCCGCGACAGGGACAGAACCTGCGCGCCGGCGGTCAGCCCGGTGAGCTCACGGTCGATGGCCACTGCGACCGTGCGGGCCGCTTCGGCTGCACGGCTTTCAACCCGGAGGCGCTCCGCCTGGGCATACTGCCACAGCATCAGCCCGGCAAAGGCGAAAACGGGCAGGCCCAGCATGGCGCCGAAGAGCGCCATGTGCCACCGGGCGCTGCGGCTCGTCGGCGTGGAGAGGATCGCTGCTGACATGGCGTGAAGGGTCGCATTTCCGGCTGAAGAAGGCCGGAAGCCGGCGCGCAACAACGCCCGAGCCGCCGGGATGGTTCCTCGCGCGAAAGTCGCGCCCAGATGCGGTGAAGCCGTGGAAACGTGGGCTTTGCCGTGAGACTCCGTTAAGGTCGCGCCGCCTATCGTCCCGCGACCGCTCAGAGGTAGGCGATGGATCTCGACTTCGCTTCGTTCACGCCGCGCGAATGCGAGGTCGCAGCGGAGCTTCTGGGGCTGATCCGCCCGGTGGCGGGCGAGGCACTCGCGCGACTTTACCGTACCGACCTCGGCTATGCCGGGCAGGAGCACGATCCCGCCTTCCTCGCCGACGAGCTTCTCAAGATCGAGAAGATGTTCCGGCTCGACTTCGACGAGGATTACCGCCGCTGCAAGCGCAGCATCGTGAAGCGCGCGCTCGCCCGCGGCATGGATGCGCGCCGCTACCCCCTGTTCTTTCAGCGGGACTTCACCGCCTTCGTGTTGCCGGTCATCGCGCGCTACCGCTTCCGCCGGGGTCTCGAGGAACGGCTAGCGGTCTTCAACAAGGTCATGCTGACCGATTTGTGCTTCTCGATGGGGTATTTCGCCGAACTCGTCGAGGACGAACGGGCCTCCGAACTGGACGGCATCAGGACCGCGTTCGAGGCCGAGATCGCGCGCCGCGCAAGCGACCTCAAGGCCGGGATCGCAGAGGCGGAGCGCGGCGCCGCGATGCTGTCGGAGGCTGCGCGCAGAACCATGGAGGCGGTGTCGGCCTCGGGCGCCGACCCCTCCCGCGTGGCCGACGCGGTCGGCGAGATCGCCGAGGCCACCCGCTCCTTCAGCGCCACGGCCCACGACATCGCGCAGACCACGACCGATTCCGTGCAGGGCGTGGACAGGGCCGCCGACGAATGCGCCGACCTCTCCCGCCACATCGCCGGGCTGCAGGCTTCGATTTCGCAGATCGGAGGAGTCGTCGAGGAGATCCGATCCCTGTCGGCGCAGACCAACCTGCTGGCGCTCAACGCGACGATCGAGGCGGCGCGGGCCGGCGAGTCCGGGCGCGGCTTTGCCGTCGTCGCAGGAGAGGTGAAGAGCCTCGCCCAGGCGACGGACCGCTCCGCCGGTTCGATCGCCGCCCGCGTCGGGCAGATCCAGTCCACCAGCGGGACCATTCTCGGCAGCATCGAGGGACTGATGGCGACGATGCTCTCGCTTCAGGCCGCAGCGCGCAAGGTGACGGGTGCCGTGACGGGGCAGGCCGACGCGACCGGCGTCATCGCCCGGCAGACGACGGAGTCCGTGGCCGGCGTCGCCGCCATTGCCGAGCATGCGCGGATGGTGCGCAGCCTTTCGCAGGAGGCCGTGACGGCGGCGAGCGCGGTGGAGATCAGGCTTCGCGAGGCCGTGCGCGGCGCGACCGAGCTCCAGGACACCCTGACGGGTCTCATTCGACGCATAGGCGAACGGCGCGCGCCCTTCGTCGCGCCGCCGGCCACGGGGTCCAGCGTGCCCGCGGGCAAAGGTCCAGGCTGAGCACCCTGTTGCGTGGCGCGCCCTGATCGGAGAGGGTCGGCGGACACAGGGAGGACATGATGAGCATCAGCCTGCTGGAAGCCTTCGGCGCGGCCTGGAACAGGCACGATCTCGACGCGATCATGGACATGACGGCAGAGGACGGCGAGTTCTGGTCGGCGGCCGGCAGCCAGGCCTGCGGCGAGCGCTATGCGGGCAAGGAGGCGGTGAGGGCCGCCTATGCCGGCATCTTCGCCACGTTTCCGGATGGCCAGTGGACCAAGTCCCGCGTCACGATGATCGGCCCGGAGCGTGGCATGTCGGAGTGGCTGTTCGTCGGCACGAAGACGGACGGGAGCCGCGTCGAGGTGGACGGGCTGGATCTTCTCGACCTCGCCGGCGGCAAGGTCCGGATCAAGAACTCCTTCCGCAAGGCACGAAGCGCCTGAGTACTGTCCGGAGGGCGCCGGTACCCGTCGACTTACGGAAAATCGGTCTGCGACGAAAGTTGATGGTGCACCGCAACATTTTTCGTCCCGCAGAGCTCATAACGCCTATGATCTGAGCGGGACGCTGCGGCCTGCTTGGGGCTGAGATATGCACACAGCGTGGTCATTATGACGGACAATTCGGCAGAACCTCGCAGGAAATTGCACAAATGCAGGTATTTACCGTTCGTTAACCGCATCCGGGTCTGGAGGACCCCTCTTCACATTGCACCGCAGCGCATTATTGTGCACTGCAGGAAACGTTCCAAGGCTTCCCACGTCCGCGAGGAGAGGCCTTATGGCTCAGAAGACACTCACCCTGACCCACCGCGATGCGGCGAGCCCGCTTCGCTCTTTCGAAATGGTCGTGACCGGCGCGCTGCGCAGCATGGCCGAGGACGCTCTGACGCTGCTGTCCGAGCATGACGGGGCGCTCGCGAGCGTCCAGCGCGGCCGCGACGGCCGCAGCGGGCCCGTCCACTTGACCCTGGCCCAGGCAGCCCACGTGCTGGCCGAGCGCCGCCGCACCATCCGGGAGTTGTCCCGCAGGTCGGATCGGGATCTCGCCGATCTCAACATCCCGCGCCCGGCAATCCGCGCCGCCGCGACGGTCGCCGCCTTCACCTCCGCTGCTGTTGGCGTACCGTCGTCGCCGCTTCGCGCCTCGGGCGTGTCCTCCCTCGGCGCACGGATCGCGCGGGTCCTCGAGACCTACCGGCGTGAGTCGTTCCCGAGCGACACGGAGCGGGCGGAGGCCTATCTCGCCGATGCCGGCGACATCTACGACCTCGAGGCGCGCATGCGCGAACTCGACCGCAGGCGCCGCCGCACCGCCTTCGGCTGGCCGGCTTGAAGCCTTGCGCGCGAACCGGGGCGCCCGTCACCCCGGTTCGCGTCAGGCGGCGTCGCGTTGTGGAATGACGTCGACCACCTCGTCCCAGCGCCGCAGCATGGCGTCGACGCAGGCGGGATCGAACAGGGAACCGCGGCCCGAGAGAAGCTCGGCGCGGGCATCGGCCGAGGACCACGCGCCCTTGTAGCAGCGCGTGCTCGTGACGGCGTCGAACACGTCCGCCACGGCGGCGATCCGTCCGGCAATGGGGATTATCTCGCCCTCCAGGCCGAAGGGATAGCCTGACCCGTCCCATCGCTCGTGATGCGTCACGCTGATGATTTCGGCCAGGCGCAGCAGCGGCGAGCGGCTGTTCTTCAGCATGGCCTGCCCGATCAGAGTGTGTCTCTTGATGACCTCGAACTCGTCCTGGGTCAGCGGGCCTTTCTTGCGCAGGACATCGTCGGGGATTCCGACCTTTCCGATGTCGTGCATCTGCGCCGCGAGCGACAGGAACCGGCACTGCTCCTTGTCGAAGCCGAGTTCGTCGGCGATGATCCAGCAATAGCGCGCCATGCGCTGCACATGCTCTCCTGTATCGCTGTCGCGATATTCCCCGACGCGTGCCAGGCGGTCGACGAGTTCCTCCTCCTGGGCTTCGAGGGCTGCACGGACCTTCTCGACCTGGGCGGCGGCCCATTTCTCGTAATGCGCCTCGAGCGCGGCGTGGCTGCCGCGGACCAGCACATTGCCGATCCGATGCGCGAGGACGAGGGGATGCAGGGGCATGGCCGCGACATCGGCGGCGCCGGCCTGCAGAGCCGCGACGGCTGCGCCCTCGTCGTCATGCTGCAGGATCGCCAGGATCGGGACCGAGGATCCGTAGTGCTGGCGGGCGGCAGCGATCTCGGCGGGACCGGAGAGACCCTCGCCGTCGAACACGACGAGCAGACCAGGCTGCGCCAGCGGAAGTCCGCCATCGCCCGGAGCGTGATACGTCAAGTCGAGCGAGACACTCGCCGAAGGGTCGATCCGAAGTTCGGGTCGTCCCGCCGCGACGACGATTGTGGGTATGTCCCGCACGCTTTTCATCCTGAAGCGTCGCCAGCGCCAGTATCGGCACGCTCGACACCCTGACCGCTGCCCCTGAATATTGCGTTAGCCGGGCTCCGACTTCTCAGTCGAGAGAGTCCCAACGTGCCCGACGGGGCGGAGTCGCCGGACGGCGCCGGACTTCCCGCAGCAGTACGAGAGCTGAACCGAGGACGATTGCAGCCAGGACGGCGCCGATGGTTCTCGCCGGCGCGTCCGCACCGCAGGTGGCGTTGGCGAGGCCCTCGGGCAAAGGAAGCCTGGCATCGCACAGCCTGCGCGTGATCTGGGCAAGGACATCCATGGCGGGCACCATCCGATGACCCCGCACAGTCGCACGCTCAAGGCGGCCGGCTCGTTAAGTTTGTGGATCCGATTAAAATAATTTTGGGCCGAGGTGCGTTAACGCACTCCGCCCACCGCCGGGCGGGTGCATCATTGCTTCGTGGAGAGGCGCATGAGCGTCCGGGAGGCGGTGATGGTAGGCGTGTCGGGTCGGCGCAGGTTGCGCCGCGTGATGCTGGTTGCCGGGGTTCTGGTGTGCGGGCTCGTTTCGGGCTCGATGCTCGGCGCCGTGGCCCTGGTGACTGCGCAATGGGCCATCGCCTCCGACCCGCTCTTTGCGGAGCCGGGCGACGTGCAGGGCTCCTCCGGCCCCGGGACCGCGGGCTGAGCGGCTGCGCACGGCACGGGCATCGCGGAATTCCTTGCAGCACCGGAGATTTTCCCCGGGCACCCCCTCGTGTTTCAGGTTGCCAGCAGATGCGCTGGCGCCTATTTAGTCGCAATCGGGACTCGCGTGCGTGCAGGCGGCGCTTCGCGCCTTCCGCCCGCTTCGACGGCATCACGACACATCGACCGGACCGTTGCCCACGTGCCCGACGCGGCGCATCGGCGGCTTCGGCCTGCGGCGTCGCGAGGACGCAGCGCGGGCTGTCCGTGCAGCAGCGTCCGGCTGGCCATGGCGGCCGGCCTGCGTAAGCCCGGTCCCGGAAAAGGAGATCGCCCATGGCGAAGGAAGAAATGGTGGCTTTCGAGGGTCTCGTCACCGAGATCCTGCCCGATGCGCGCTTTCGCGTGCAGCTCGACAGCGGGCACGAGATCGTGGCCTACACGGCCGGCAAGATGAAGAAGAACCGGATCAAGACGCTCGCGGGCGACCGCGTTACAGTCGAGATGTCGCCCTACGACCTCGAGAAGGGCCGCCTGATCTTCCGTCACAAGGACGAGCGTGCTTCCAGCGGTCCGCGTCCCCCGATGCGCGGCGGCCAGCGCCGGCGCTGATTCGAGCCCACGGCACGTCGGTCCATGCCCCGCTGTCGCCGGAACGGCCAGAGCAGGGCGCCGCTGATCTGAAACAGCCATTCTGCACTCAAAGGTCGAGGTGACGGTTTTGACACCGTCCCGGGACGGGTTACCGTGCGCGCGAAAACGCGACGGACCTCCCGCCCAATGGACCATTCGACCCCTCCTCCCGACTTCGAACGCCTGAAATCCGTGCTCGCGGCGCGTCGCGACAGCCTGCCGAGGCGTCTTCAGCAGGTCGCGGAATTCGCAATGGAGCATCCGGACGAGATCGCCTTCGGCACGGCCGCCAGCATCGCGAACAGGGCGCAGGTCCAGCCCTCGACGCTCGTCCGTTTCGCCAAGGCGATCGGATATTCCGGATTTTCCGATCTCCAGGCTGTTTTCCGCAACCGGCTGCGCGACCGCTGGCCCGATTATGCCGAGCGCCTCAAGACCCTCAACGACAGCGGCGCGGCGGGTCGCGAGCCGTTGCGCCTGCTCTTCGGCTTCACCGATTCGGCGGCGGCCTCGCTGGAACGCATGCGCCAGACCATCTCCGGTCCGGACCTCGAGACGGCGGTGGAGGTCCTGGCGGGAGCGGGCACCATCTACCTCGTGGGACAGCGCCGGGCCTACCCCGTCGCCGCATACCTGGCCTATGCGCTCGCCAAGCTCAACATACGCTGCGCCCTCATCGACAATGTCGGCAGCCTCGCTCCGGAGCAGCTGGCCGCGGCAGGGCCGCAGGACGCGCTGCTAGCCATCAGCTTCACGCCCTACACGCCCGTCACCATCCAGCTCGCCCAGGACGCCGCACGAGCGCAGGTGCCGGTCATCGCGATCACCGACAGCGTGTTCAGCCCTCTCACTCCGCATGCGCGGGCCTGGCTGGAGGTCGTCGAGGCGGATTTCGGCGCGTTCCGGTCGATGGCTGCGACGTTCAGCCTCGCCATGGCACTCGCGGTTGCCGTCGGAGAGCGCCGGGCGCAGGCCCGGTCGGCTGCTGCCCCGGCGGGCTGAGACGCGTCAGCCCGTCGGCTGAAGCGTCAGCAGGCCGGGGGCGGCTGCGCCCGGGACGCGCGGAGACGCTGCGAGCAGGTCGAGCCGCTCCTGCATGATGCGCGTCGTGAACGGCTTGCGGATGATAGAGTGCACGCCCCAGCGGCTCGCCTCCGCCAGGATGCGGGCGTTGGGCTGGGCCGTCATGACAATGACGTCCGCATCGGGAGCCGGCGAATCCGGAGAGGTGCGCAGCTGCCGCAGGAACTCGCCGCCCGTCACGTCGGGCAGGACCCAGTCGAGCACGATCACCTCCGGCGGCAGCAGGCGGCACTGCTGCAGCGCCTCCGCCCCGTCGGCGGCCTCGACGATGTAGCGCACGCCGAGCGAGCGCATGATTTCGCGGACGGAGCGGCGCATGGCTGCGCCATCTTCCACGATCAGAAACGGCATCGTCTCGTACGGGCTCATCTCACGGGCTCGGGCATGGGAAGGAACGCCCGGATCATGCTCCCGCAAGTCTGAAAATACGCTGACACCGTTCGTCGAAATTCCGCGGTATCTGCCGCCCCAGCAGCAGATCCGCCGGATCCGTCAACCATGCTGCGGAATGCCTTGGACGCCGTTGCGCCCGGGCAACGCGCCTCAGCCGCGTCCGACGAAGGGCATCTTGGTGGCCATCACCGTCATGAACAGGACGTTCGCCTCCACCGGCAACCCCGCCATGTAGAGGACGGCGTTGGCGACGTGGTTGACGTCCATGCGCGCCTCGGCGGCCAGGGTGCCGTTCGCCTGCATCACGCCCGACTGCATGCGGTCGGTCATGTCGGTGGCGGCATTGCCGATATCGATCTGGCCGACGGCGATGTCGAAGGGCCGGCCGTCCAGCGCGAGGGCGCGCGTCAGTCCGGAGATGGCGTGCTTGGTGGCGGTGTAGGGCGAAGAATTGGGGCGCGGCACATGCGCCGAGACGGAGCCGTTGTTGATGATGCGGCCTCCCCGGGGCGTCTGCGCCTTGAACACGCGGAACGCCTCGCGCGCGCACAGGAACGACCCGGTCAGGTTGACGTCGACCACCGCCTGCCACTGCGCGACGGTGAGCTCGTCCGGCGGCACGCCCGGTGCCACGGCGCCGGCATTGTTGAAGACCATGTCGACGCGGCCGAACTCGGCCGTGGTGCGGTCGAACAAGGCCTTCACCGAGGCCTCGTCGGTCACGTCGGTGGAGACCGGGAGCGCCTTTCCGCTGGACTGGGAGGCCGTGTCCTGGAGGGCATCGGCGCGGCGGCCTGCCAGCGCAACGGACCAGCCCTCCCTGGCGAGCGCGATGGCGACGGCGCGTCCGACGCCAGAACCCGCACCCGTGACGATCGCAACCCGGCCGGCGCTGCTCATACTGGCATCCTCCCTGTCGCCGTCTCGGCGGCGCGGGGCCACAATGCTCAGGCTGCAGTGCTGCGGCAAGCCCCCTGCGCAGTGCCCCTCGAAACCCTGCTATGCCGCCTGCGAGGGCAATGCGAGGGCCGGGGCTGCCTTGCCGGTCGCGAGCCAGGCATCGAGGAAGGCCTCGATCCAGACCCGCATCTGGGGATCGTGCAGGTACCAGTCGCCGAGCTGGCGCTCGCGCGGCAGGGCGCCGGGCTTGGCGAGGTTGTCGTGCCCCCGCACCGTCCAGCGGCACATCATGGCGTATGTCACCTCGGGGTGGAACTGCAGTCCGAAGGCACGGTCGCCATAGCGGTAGGCCTGGTGCGGGAACACCTCGCCGCTGGCCAGCCCCTCGGCACCGCGCGGCAGGTCGAAGCCCTCGGAGTGCCAGTGATAGACGTGTCCGGGCCAGGCCGCGCCGATCTCACCGGCAAAGCGCTCCCCTGCCTCGGTCGGCCGGACGGGATAGTAGCCGACCTCCACCTGCCCCTCGGGATGGCTCTTGACGCACGCGCCGAGCTGGCGGGCCAGCATCTGCGCGCCGAGGCAGAGGCCGAGGAAGGGAATGCCGGAGGCGAGCACGCAGCCGATCCAGTCGGTCTGGCGGCGAACCCATTCATGCTCGTCATTGGCGCTCATCGGCCCGCCGAAGACGACGGCGCCGGCGTACTCGTCGAGATCGTCGGGAAGCGAGCACCCGCAGGGCGGGCGCCTGATCTCCAGCTCGTAGCCCCGTTGCCTGAGCAGCCGCCCCACGCGACCGGGGGTCGAATGTTCCTGGTGCAGGACGATGAGAATGCGCTGGTTCACGGTGGAACGGTCAGGAGTTGCAGGCTCTGCAACGACGCACAAATCGTGCCACGACAAAGCTTTTCGGTCAACGCAACGCTACGATGACGGTTTATCAGCCGTGGCCATGGCCTTGATGACGGCGAGTTCGCCCGGCTCGATGCCGAGCAGGTCGGCGGCGCGGTCGATCAGATCTTCCTCGAATTCGTGCAGGTGCCCGTCGGCCAGCGCCACCTGCCACATCAGCTCGACGACGGTGCGGCGCTGGGCGGGATCGAGCGAACGTCGAAGTTCGGAAGCAACGGCAGCGAAATCGCCCTGCTCGGCCGCCATGGCCTCGGCCTTGCGCAGAAAGTCGTCGGCCTGAGACCCGGCGAGCCCGGTATAGGTGGTCACGAGCTTGCGGAGCATGGCGCGTTCCGGCGCGGCCAGCGTACCGTCGACGAGCGCGCAGTCGACGATCAAGCTCGCGGCGAGCAGCTGCCGCTCATCCGCCGCGGGCTGCGGCGATGCCCGCCCGGAAAGGGCATCGACGAGGGCGGACAGGGTCTTCAGCATCGGCGACGCTCCGGTTCGCAGCGGAGTGTCGCCGAGCCCGGCCGCCGCTGTCCAGCGCAGCGAGGCTCCTCAGCGCAGGGGCCAGTCGGGGATCAGCGAGGGCTGGGCCGGCGCATACCCCAGCGCGGCGGACGCCGCGGGCTGGCGGGTGCGCGCCACGACGGTGCTGCCCTTTGCCTTGGCGACACGCGTCTTGGTTGTCGCCGAGGCGATCATGGTGTGGCGAGGCGTGCCGTCGATGGCGATCGTCGCGCCCTCCTTCTGCACCATGGCGAAGAGCGCCGCAGCGTTGGCCTTGGAGAGCCGGATGCAGCCATGCGACGCCGGGCGCCCGAGATTGCGAGCATCGTTGGTGCCGTGGATCGCGTAGCCGCCGCGGAAGAAGATGGAGTTCGGCATGGGCGCCATGTCGTACTTGCGCGAATAGTGCATCTTCGCGAGCCGGTACGGCTTGTAGACGCCGCGCGGCGTGACATAGCCGCGGCGAGCGCTGGAAACGGGCCAGACATACGTGCCGGAGTCCGATCGGACCGTCATGGTCTGGGTGGTGAGGTCCACCTTGATGTCGACGAGGGCAAAGGCCGAGGACGGGGCGAGGACGGCTGCCAACAGGAAGCCGAGGACGACGGCGAGGCGGCGCATGAAAGACTCCGGACCATTTCCGGCAGCCTTCCGGCCGCCGTGCTTGCGCCGCATCTCTTAAGCCCGGCGCCCTGCAGCGCCGGTTAAGGCCTCGTCCCCATCGTGAACGGTGGTAAATGCGGGATCAATGATCCCCTTGACGCACCCGTCAGGTGGGCGGAGCGGGATGCGACCGGCCGCGCCAGTCCTCGACGGATTGTCCGTCTGACGAGAGGGCATCCGGCCCTACCGGGGCCTTCCCGTATCCGCCGGGTATGTCCAGCACGTAGGTCGGCTGGCACAGGCCGGAAAGCCGCCCCCGCAGCGCCTTCACCAGTGCACGCCCCTCCTGCAGCGTCGTGCGCATGTGCGAGGTGCCGGGCGCCATGTCGCCCTGGTGCAGGTAGTAGGGCTTGATCCGGCAGGCGACGAAGGCGCGCATCAGGGCCGACAGCGTCTCGACATCGTCGTTGACGCCCTTCAGCAGCACGGTCTGGCTGACCAGCGGGATCCCGGCGTCCGCCAGTCTCGCGCAGGCCGCACGGGCCGCATCGGTGAGCTCGCGCGGGTGGTTGGCGTGGATGGACACCCAAGTCGCCGCGCCCGCACCGCCGCGCAGTGCCGCCACGAGCGCGGCGTCGACGCGCTCCGGCGCGACGACCGGGACGCGCGTATGCCAGCGGACGACCGCGACGTGCGGGATGGCCTGCAGCGCCGAAGTCAGTTCGGCGACACGCCTCGGCGACATGACGAGCGGATCGCCACCCGTGACGACCACCTCCCACACTTCCGGATGCGCGCGGACATAGGCGAGCGCCCGCTCCAGCGCCTCCGGCGCCAGCACCGCGTCCGCTCCCGGTCCCACCATCTCGCGGCGGAAGCAGAAGCGGCAATAGACGGCGCAGACATGCACGGGCTTCAGCAGCACCCGGTCGGGATAGCGGTGCACGATCCCCTCGACCGGACTGTGCGCGGCGTCTCCGATCGGGTCGGCCCGCTCGCCCGGCACCGTCGCCAGCTCCCGCATGTCGGGGATGAACTGGCGCGCGATGGGGTCGGCGGGATCGTCGGGGTCGATCAGCGCAGCCATGGCCGGCGTCACGGCGACAGCGTAGCGGTCCGCCACCGCCGCGATCCCGGCGGCGCGCTCCGGCGCGACAAGGCCGGCCGGCACGAGATCGTCCGCCCCGAGCGTACGGGCGGTCCGGGGCAGGGCGAGCAGGCGGGCGGCAGGAGGGCTCATGCGCGCTCCTCTCTCACGGAGCGGCGACCGGTGTCCACACCACCTGCTCGATCCGTGTCGCTCCGGTGGCCAGCATGACCAGCCGGTCGAACCCGAGCGCGATGCCGCTTGCCTCCGGCATGTGGGCCAGCGCGGCGAGAAAATCGTCATCGATCGGGTAGCGGCTGCCATAGACCCGCTGCATCTCGGCCATTTCGGCCTCGAAGCGGCGGCGCTGCTCGGCCGGGTCTGTCAGCTCGCGGAAGGCGTTGGCGAGTTCGACCCCGCAGGCATAGAGCTCGAAGCGCTCGGCGACGCGCGGATCGGCGGACTTCGGGCGGGCCAGCGCCGCCTCGCTCACCGGGTATTCGCAGAGCAGGGTGGGCCGGCCCATGCCGAGGCCGGGTTCGATGCGCTCCACCAGCACCCGGCTGAACATGTCGGCCCAGGTGTCGTCCCCGGCCACCCGGATCCCGGCGGCACGCGCCGAGTCGCCGAGGGCGGCTGCGTCCGTGGAGCCATCGGTCCCGACGGTGGCGAGCAGGTCGAGGCCTTCACGCGCGAAGGCCTCGGCCAGGGTGAGCCTTTCGGGTACAGCGGCAGGATCACAGGTCATTCCGCGCCAGGTCAGCACCGGTGTCCCCGCTGCAGCACAGGCGAGGCGGAGGATGCGCGCGCAATCCTCCATGAGGGTTTCGTAGGGCTCTCCGGCGCGATACCACTCGACCAGCGTGAACTCGGGGTGGTGCAGCGGCCCGCGCTCCCGGTTGCGGAACACGCGGGCGAAATCGACGATGCGGGTCTCGCCGGCGGCGAGCAGCTTTTTGCAGCCGAACTCGGGCGAGGTGTGCAGGTGCATGGCCCGGCCTGCCCCGTCCGGACCGGTCATCACCGTGGAGAAGGCGTGCAGATGCGCCTCGTTGCCCGGCGAAACCTGCAGGGCGGCGCTTTCCACCTCCGTGAAGCCGCGTGCCGCGAAGTCTTGCCTCAGCGCATCGCGGATCCGGTTGCGGGCGGCGAGGAACGGCCGGCGGTCGGCGTGCACCGACGCGTTCCACCAGGGCGAGACGGCAGGGGGGCTGGTCATCCGGGCCAATCCGTGCTGAAAGGCTGCCGCATCGTCAGCGCCGCGCCCGCGCTGCCGCCGGCATGCTCATGCCGCGGCTTCCGCGCCGGCCGGCTTGGTTCCCGTCCGGGCGCCGCGCAGCCAGAGAGAGACATCCGTGAAGGTCATCGCCAGCTCGCTCCGCAAGGGCAACATCGTCGACAAGGACGGCAAGCTCTACGTCATCCTGAGCGCCGAGAACATCCACCCCGGCAAGGGCACGCCGGTCACGCAGCTCGACATGCGCCGCATCAGCGACGGCGTGAAGATCTCCGAGCGCTACCGCACGACCGAGCAGGTCGAGCGCGCCTATGTCGAGGACCGCGACTACAACTTCCTCTACCAGGACGGCGAGGGCTGGCATTTCATGAATGCCGAGAACTACGACCAGATCGTCGTGCCGGAAGACGTCCTCGGCGACCAGGCGGTGTGGCTGCAGGAGAGCATGACCTGCGTGGTTAGCATGCACCAGGGCGTGCCGGTGGCCATCGAGCTCCCCGCCCGCGTCGTGCTCGAGATCGTCGACACCGAGCCGACCGTCAAGGGTCAGACCGCCTCCTCGTCCTACAAGCCCGCCAAGCTCTCCAATGGCGCGCGCACCATGGTGCCCCCGCACATCGCGGCGGGCACGCGCGTCGTCATCATGACGACCGACGGCTCCTATGTGGAGCGCGCCAAGGACTGAACTGAGGCGGCCGCGCCGGCGGCCTTCTGCTCACCTGCGGGCGGCCGTCGACAGGACGGAGGCGCCCTCGTCGATCGCCACCCAGCCGGTGGCGTTCTGGCTTTCGCGCTTGATGTAGGTGTAGCCCGTCTGACTCCAGGGCAGCACCGCGTCGCGCTTGTTGTCGAGCACGAAGTCGCCCCGGTCCGTGCGGATGGTCAGCACGGCGTGGCCCTCGTCGGCATCGTCGAGCACCACGGTCATGAGCATCGCCCGGCGGGGAAGGCCGGCGTCGGCGAGCATCTTGCGCTTGAGGAGCTGGAAATCCTCGCAATCGCCCATTCCGTCGCTGGGAAAGTCCCACCTGTCGGCAACGCCCCAGTGCTCCTGGTCGGTCACCGCCTCGATGGAGCGGTTGACCTTGCGATTGACGCTGTTCATCAGCTCCCAGAGCTGGGGCGTGAGGGCGACCTGCGACGGCTGGCCCCGGTCGACCCGGCATTCGCCGGGATAGCGGCGGCAGAAATCGGCCCACGCGGCGAGCGGCCTCGCGCTGCTCGACACCACCGCGCCGGTGGTGACGGGAGGCAGGCTCGTGTCGGAGGCCGACACCGGAGCCGTGGCCGCGCAGGCGAGAACCGCGGCGAGAAGGACGGCGCGGCTGCCGTGCCGCGAGGGAAGGACGAATGGCATGGATCGGCCCCTTGCTTACGGGCCGATCCTTCCGTGAGAGCGCCGTGCTTCCGCTGACTCGGAAACGTACAATTTGAGCGAAATGACGCTCACTCAGCCCCGGCGGAGGGCCATAGTAATCGCTCGGTGAATTATTCCGGCGAAATCCGCCGAAACCGGCAAGGATCCGGACGCAACTTCACGTCCCGCGTGTGCTCGCCGTCACGCATCCGCGCTCACATGTACCAGGGCACCTTGTAGTAGTCGTAGATGTTGCGCCCGTATCCCGGATCACCCCAGGGCGAGTCCGCGGCGGTGAAGCTCGGAGCGTTCTCGAGTTGCTCGCGGGTCAGGTCGACGACGTAGCCGCCGCGCCGCGTGTCATAGGTCAGTGTCTTCCAGGGCAGCGGGTGATAGCGCTCGCCGATGCCGAGAAAGCCGCCGAAGGACATCACGGCATAGGCGGCCTTGCCCGTAACCTTGTCGACCATGAAGTTTCGCACCGTCCCGAGCGTATGCCCGTCGCGGTCGAAGACCGTGGTACCCTCGACGCGGTCCGACGCGATCAGGCGCTGCGTCTCGTCGATGGGCAGCTGATCCTTCCGGGTCGGCTCGTGAGTTCCGGTTGTATCGCTCATCTTTCGACCTCCTCTTCGCGGGAGAGGCGGCAGGGCCGCCCTGTCCGTCCGTTCACTTCGGCTGCACGGGATCGCCCGGGTTCGTGCCCGGCGGGGGGATCACGACGCCGGAGCCGGTCTGCGGCGCAGGAACGTGCATCTCGGGATCGACGCCGGCCGGCGGCTTGATCACGCCCTCGCTGTCCTTGAGCTGCTCGCTCAGCGTCCCCGTCGAATCCGGGGCGGTTTTGCTCAGCGGAGGGTCGACCTTCTCGGGGACGGAACGCGCATCGGGCTGCTGGGGCGGCAGGACGGGTCCGGACACTTGGCTGTCCTGCGCGACCGCCATGGAGGCGGCCAGGGTGAACGGAAGCGCCAGCGCCAGGGCGCGGCGCGTGGGGAATTGGCGTGCCATGGGAGCCTCCTCATCCGGCATGGACCATCAGGCCAACCAACAGCGCGGCCGCCGCATCGTTCCGGTCCGCACCGTCACACGGCTTGGCCGCCGCCGCCCGCCATGTAGACTGGGACGGCTCAGCTGGTCCGGCTCGGCCTGGCTGCAGCCTGCAAGCGGAGGCTCACCATGGTGATGAAGACGGTTCTCGTACCGCTCGAATCGGTCGAGACGCTGCCCGCCATCCTGGGAACGGCGCTGGCCTTTGCCCGGCACTTCGGGTCCATGGTCGAGGGTGTCGCCTCGATGCCGATCGTCGACAACTACATCGTCGGCGAGATGGTGCCGCTGTGGCCGCCACAGCAGCGCGGCCCCTCCGAGACGCCGCAGGACCTCGCCGGCGCGTTCCGGCAGGCCATGGAGGACGCCGGCGCGCCGGCCCGCGAACGCGCGCCCGACGGGCTTCGCTACGGCTGGCGCGAGCCGGCCCTCATGGGCGACAGCGCCGTCGCCAGCCTGGCCCGCGCCTATGATGTCACGGTTGTCGGGCGCCCCTCCAGCAACCCGGCGGGCCCGCGGCTGTCGCTGCTGGAAGCCATCCTGTTCGAGAGCGGCCGGCCGATCCTGATCGCCCCGCCGGGCACGGCCCCTGCCGCCATCGGCGAGCGCGTCGTCGTGGCGTGGAACGGCAGCACCGAGACGGCGCGGACCGTGGCGTTCGCGATGCCCGTGCTGCGCCAGGCCCGGCAGGTCATCGTGCTGACGGTCGAAGGCGCCTCGGTACCGGGCCCCTCGGGCGAGGACCTCACCCGCACCCTGCGCGCCAACCAGATCGAGGCGGAGCCCCTGACGCTCGCCCCCGCCGGCCGCCAGAGCGGCGAAGCCTTCCTCGAGCATGCCTCCGCGATCGGCGCGGACCTCGTGGTCAAGGGCGCCTACACGCAGAGCCGCCTGCGCCAGATGATTTTCGGCGGCGCGACGAGCTTCATGCTGGCCAACGCCACGGTGCCGGTCTTCATGGCCCACTGAGCCCAGGGCAACAGGACGGCGACACTGCCACACCGGTTCGCGGCTGTGCATGCGCGCCGCGAAACCGCTTTCCTCGGACGTTTGGTCGCCTATGATGGCGACGGGACGGAACGCGAGGGCAGACCCGGTACATGGCACCCCTTCTCACGATGCGGGGCATCGACAAGCAGTTTGGCGGCGTGCCGGCTTTGCGGCAGGCGTCGCTCGTGGTCGAGCCCGGCGAGGTGCACGCGCTGATCGGCCAGAACGGCGCCGGCAAGTCGACGATGATCAAGATCCTGACGGGCTACTACCAGCGCGACGTCGGCGAGATCGAGTTCGACGGCAGGCCGGTCAGCTTCAACGCGCCGAAGGAGGCGCAGGCCGCCGGCATCAGCACGATCTATCAGGAGATCAACCTCGTCCCCTACCGCTCGGTGACCGAGAACATCTGCCTCGGCCGCGAGAAGAAGGTCTTCGGCCTCCTCGACTGGCGGGCCATGCACCGCGAGGCCGAGGAGTTGCTGTCGCGCTTCAACATGCGCGGCATCGACGTGCGCCGTCCGCTGATGGACTACCCGACGGCCGTGCAGCAGATGGTGGCCATCGCACGGGCCATCGGCTTCTCGGCCCGCCTCGTCATCATGGACGAGCCCACCTCCTCGCTGGACGACCAGGAGGTTTCTGTTCTCTTCGAGGTGATCCGGCAGCTCAAGGCCTCGGGCGTCTCCGTCATCTTTGTCAGCCACAAGCTCGACGAGCTCTACGCGGTGTGCGACCGCGTCACCATCATGCGCGACGGCCGCACCGTGCTGGTCTCGGAAATGGACAAGGTCTCCAAGCTCGACCTCGTCACCACCATGCTGGGCCGCGAGCTCAGCCAGGCGCTGCATGCGGGCAAGCAGGGCTCGGGCATACCCAGCGAGACGCCGTCGCTGCTCTCGGTCGATCACGTCGCCCGCGGGCGCATGGTGCGTGACGTCACCTTCGACGTGCGGCCCGGCGAGATCGTCGGCCTTGCCGGCCTGCTCGGCTCCGGACGCACGGAGAGCGTGCGCATGGTGTTCGGCGCCGACAAGCCCGAGAAGGGCGAGGTGCGCTTCGGCGGCCGCACCGGCATCTCCGGCCCGGCCGAGGCGATCGAGGCGGGAATGGGCTACTGCTCCGAGGACCGCAAGCTCGAGGGCATCATTCCCGGCCTGTCCGTCCGCGAGAATATGGTGCTCGCCCTGATGCCTAAGCTCTCGAAGAACGGCATCATCGACGAAAGCCGCAGCAAGGCCATCGCCGACGAGTTCGTGAAGCGGCTGGGCGTGCGCTGCGCCTCGCCGGAGCAGCCGATCCGGGAACTCTCGGGCGGCAACCAACAGAAGGTTCTGCTGGCGCGCTGGCTGTGCATGAACCCCAAGCTCCTGATCCTCGACGAGCCGACGCGCGGCATCGATGTCGGCGCCAAGGCGGAGATCCTGTCGCTGGTGCGCGAGCTCGCCGGCCGCGGCCTCGGCGTGCTTATGATCTCCTCCGAGCTCGAGGAGGTGGTGGAGGCGGCGAGCCGCATCTTCGTGCTGCGCGACGGCGTGACGGTGACCGAACTCGAGGGAGAGAATGTGAGCGAGGACTCCGTCATGGCCGCCATGGCGCATGGCCCGGGCATGGCCGACCAGATCGCCCGGGGAGGCGCCGATGCCTGAGACGGCCACCGCCGAGCAGCAGGGCGCCGCATCGCGCGGGGTCGACCTGAAGTCGATCCTGCAGCAATACGGCGCGCCGATCGCGCTCCTTCTGCTGATCCTGTTCAACGCGGCGGTGACGCCCAACTTCCTGACGCTGCAGACGCTGACCCTGAACCTCACGCAGGTCTGCACCATCGTCATCGTCGGCGTCGGCATGACCCTCGTCATCGCCACAGGGGGCATCGACCTGTCGGTCGGCTCGATGATGGCCATCGCCGGCGCTCTGGCACCGCTGATCTTCCTCGGCACCATCATCCCCGGCCTGCCGCTGTGGCTCGGCATCCCGCTGTCGCTCACCCTTCCCCTGGTGGTGGTGGGGGCACTCGGCTGGTTCAACGGATGGCTGATCACCCGCTTCCGCATCCAGCCGATCATCGCGACGCTGATCCTGTTCATCGCGGGGCGTGGCATCGCGCAGGTGGTGACCAACGGCAACCTGCAGGTCTTCACGACGCCGGAGTTCCGCTTCATCGGCACGGGCCGCCTGTTCGGCATCCCGTTCCAGGCGGTGCTGATGGCGATTATCGTGATCGTCGCCGCCTGGGTGATGCGCAAGACCGTGTTCGGCCGCCAGATCCTCGTGATCGGCGGTAATGAGCGGGCGGCGCGGCTGGCCGGTGTTCCCGTCTCGCGCGTCACGCGGATGGTCTACGCCATCTCCGGCATGCTGGCGGGCATAGCGGGCTTCATCGTCATCGCCCAGAACTCCGCGTCCGACGCCAACCTCGTCGGCCTCGGCATGGAACTCGACGCCATCGCCGCGGTGGCCGTGGGCGGCACGCTGCTCACCGGCGGGCGGGCCAGCATCATCGGCACTCTCTGGGGCGCGCTGATCATCCAGCTGGTGCGCTACTCGCTGCTCGCCAACGGCGTTCCCGACGCCGCCGCCCTCGTCGCCAAGGCGGCGATCATCATCATCGCCGTATGGCTGCAACGCCGCGGCAGCACAGCCTGAGCCCGAGACCGAGCATGACAGCGGCCCGTCCAAACCTCCTCAGAAGCGTCGGCCGGCACGGCGTCATCGTCGCGCTCGTCGCGCTGATCCTGTTCGGCGCGGTGCGCTACGATGGCTTCCTCGGCGAGTACAACGTGCTCACCGTGCTGCGCTACAACAGCATGTTCGCGCTGGTGGCACTGGGCATGGCCTTCGTCATCATGACCGGCGGCATCGACCTCTCGGTCGGATCGGCAGCGGCGCTGGGCAGCGTGGCGGCCGCCATCGCGTCGCCCTACGGCGTCATTCCCGGCCTCGCCGCCGGTGTCGGGATCGGGCTGGTCGTCGGCGCCATCAACGCCTTCAGCATCACGGTGCTGCGCATCCTGCCCTTCATCGCGACGCTGGCCACCATGCTGGCTGCGAGCGGCTGCGCGCTCTTGCTGGCGGGCAACGAATCCGTGTCGGTGTCCTACGAATCCGGCTTCACCGAACTCGGGCAGGGCGACTTCCTCGGCTTTCCCATCCCGGCCTGGATTGCAGGGGCGCTCTACGTCGTCGGCTCCGTCGTCCTCAACTTCACCGCCTTCGGCCGGACCGTGCTGGCGGTGGGCGGCAACGAGGACGCCACCAAGCTGATGGGGCTGCCGGCCGACCGCGTGGTCGGGGCGACCTACGTGATGAGCGGCGGCCTCGCCGGTCTGGCGGGCGTCATCCTTGCGTCCCAGTTCGGCGCGGGCCAGCCGATCGAGGGCGTCGGTTGGGAACTCTTCGCCATCGCCTCGGTGGTGGTGGGCGGCACGCTGCTGACGGGCGGCGTCGGCTCCGTCGGCGCCACGCTGGCCGGCGTCATGCTGCTCGGCCTGATCTTCAACATCCTCAACTTCGAGAACGGCATGGGCTGGATCAGCCTGTCCGCCTACTGGCAATCCGTGATCCGCGGTCTCTTCCTCCTCGTCGTCGTGATCATCCAGGCCCGGCTCGCCGGCCGCACCGCGGAGGCTGCGCCCTGAGCAGGGCAGGCCAGACCTGCGCGTGTTGACGCAGGCACGCAAACTCGGTTGAGAAAGCAGGCTGCGTCTCCGGGCGCGGCTTTTCTTGCGTGCGCGGGTGAAGGAACGGGACATGACGCAGTACGTCGCGAAGGAAGGCCTGCAGGTCGATCCCCTGTTCGAGGCTTTCATCGCCAGCGAGGCCCTGCCCGGCACCGGCATCACGCCCGACGCGTTCTGGAAGGGGCTCGCAGGGATCGTCCGCGACTTCACCTTCCGCAATCGCGCCCTTCTCGCGAGGCGCAGCGAGCTGCAGGCCCGGATCGACGCGCACGAGCGCGAGAACCGCGGCAAGCCGCGCGATCCCGCGCGCACCCGCGCCTTCCTCGAGGAGATCGGCTACCTCGTCCCGGAGGGCCCGTCCTTCACGATCGGCACGGCGAATGTCGACGACGAGATTGCCAGGGCGGCCGGCCCGCAGCTCGTGGTGCCCGTCACCAATGCGCGATACGCCCTGAACGCCGCCAACGCCCGCTGGGGCAGCCTCTACGACGCGCTCTACGGGACCGACGCCATTCCCGGCAAGCCTGCTCCCGGCGGTCTCGACGCCGGGCGCGCCAGGCTGGTCATCGCCTGGGCGCGGGACTTCCTCGACAAGGTCGCACCGGTCGCGGGCGGTTCCCACTCCCGCGCCACCGGCTACCGGGTGGAGGAGGGCGGGCTCGTCATCCGCACCGGCCAGGGCGATGCGAAGCTCGCCGATCCATCCTGCTTCGCCGGCTGGCTGGGCGAGCCGGACGCGCCGACATCCATCCTGTTCCGCCACAACGGCCTTCACGTGCAGGTCGTCATCGACCGCACGAGCCCGATCGGCCGGACGGACGATGCCGGCGTCTCCGACGTCCACATCGAGGCTGCGCTCAGCGCCATCATGGACGGCGAGGATTCCGTCGCCGCCGTCGACGGCGAGGACAAGGTCGGCGCCTACCGCAACTGGCTCGGCCTGATGAAGGGCGATCTCGCCGATACGTTCGAGAAGGGCGGTCGCCTGGTCGAGCGCCGCCTCAATCCGGACCGTGTGTTCCACGCACCCGGCGGCGGCGAGCTTCGGCTGCACGGGCGGGCGCTGATGCTCACCCGCAATGTCGGGCACCTGATGACCACCCCGACCGTGCTCGACGCGGAGGGCCGGGAGGTCTTCGAGGGCCTTCTCGACACGCTGGTGACCAGCGCCATCGCGCTGCATGACCTGCGCAAGCCGGCGGACGCGCCGATCCGCAATTCCCGCAAGGGCTCGGTCTACATCGTCAAGCCGAAGATGCACGGGCCGGAGGAGGTCGCCTTCGCCGTCGAGGTGTTCGGCCGGGCCGAGGACGTTCTCGGCCTGCCGCGAGACACGCTGAAGATCGGCATCATGGACGAGGAGCGGCGGACCTCGGCCAATCTCGCCGAGTGCATCCGCGCGGCAAGATCGCGGGTCTTCTTCATCAATACGGGGTTCCTCGACCGCACCGGCGACGAGATCCACACGGCGATGGAGGCCGGAGCCGCCGTGCACAAGGCGGACATGAAGGGCACCGCCTGGATCTCGGCCTACGAGCAGCGCAACGTCGCCATCGGGCTCGCGGCGGGGTTCAAGGGCCGCGCGCAGATCGGCAAGGGCATGTGGGCCATGCCCGACCTGATGGCCGACATGCTGAGCCAGAAGATCGCTCATCCCAAGTCCGGCGCCAGCACGGCCTGGGTGCCCTCTCCCACCGCGGCGACGCTGCACGCGACGCACTACCACGACGTCGACGTCGCCGCCGTGCAGGACCGCCTCGCCGGCGAGCCCCCCGCCTCCCTCGACGACCTCCTGACCCCGCCCATGGCGCGCGAGACGAACTGGTCGGAGGAGGAGGTGCGGCAGGAGGTCGAGAACAACGCCCAGGGCATCCTCGGTTATGTCGTGCGCTGGGTCGACCAGGGCGTCGGCTGCTCCAAGGTCCCGGACATCCACGATGTCGGCCTGATGGAGGATCGCGCGACGTGCCGCATCTCCAGCCAGCACATCGCCAACTGGCTGCACCACGGCATCGTGCGCGAGGAAGACGTGCGCGCCACGATGGAACGGATGGCTGCCGTCGTCGACAAGCAGAACGCCGGGGACCCGCTCTACGAGCCTATGGCGCCGGGCTTCGACGGCATCGCCTATGCCGCCGCCTGCGACCTGGTGTTCAAGGGCCGAGAGCAGCCGTCGGGCTACACGGAGCCTGTCCTGCACGCCCGCCGGCGTGAGAAGAAGGCGCGGAAGGGCGCGGGGTGACCCAGGCGGGGGCCGCCATGTTTGTGGCGGCGCATTGACCGGCCACGCCGCCGCTGCGAAAAGCAGAGCATGACTTCGCGCCGCCCGGCCGCCGGCAAAGGCCGCATCCTTCTCGCCATCCTGCTGGCCTACGGGCTGGCGCTGAAGGCGATCGCCGGCGTGCCCATGCTCCCGTCCGGGAGCGTCGAGGGGGTGGTTTCCGCCGAGCACGTGCTCTGCCTGACCGACGTGGCGAACGGCGACCAGCCGGCCGGGCTTCCGTCGAGCGGCAAGCACGATTGCGACACGTGCTGTCACCCGAGGGTGCCCGGTTTCGCGGCTCCCGAGATGGCGGTCGCCATTCCCGTGCAACTTCCGGAACCGGTTCCCAATCGCGGTGCGGTGCCGAATCGCCGGCTCCTGGCCGAGCCCGGTCCACCCTCCGAGGCCTGGGCCGAGGCCCGCGCGCAACGGGCACCGCCTTCGATCGATCTCGCCTGATCCGCGGGCCGGGCGCATCGCGACGGCCCAATTCTGACCGGCACCTCCGGCCGATAGGCGCAGAGCGCCTCCCGGTGGGCTTCCGACGAAAGATCGATCATGTCCAACTATGCCATCGCGGCCGCCTTTGGCGCCGCCATCCTCCTGTCCGCCATCAGCGCCCAGGCACACGCCACGCTGGAAACGACCGAAGCGAAGGTCAAGTCAGGCTACAAGGGCGTCATCCGCATCGGCCATGGCTGCGAGGGATCGCCCACCCTCATCGTCAGGGTGCGCATCCCGGAGGGAGTCATTTCCGTCAAGCCGCAGCCCAAGTCGGGCTGGACGGTCGAAACCGTGAAGGCGCCCTACCAGAGCGCTCACGACTATTACGGCACCTCGCTGACCGAGGGCGTCCGGGAGATCGTATGGACCGGAAAGCTGCTCGACGAGCACTATGACGAGTTCGTCTTCCGGGGCTACATCAGCGGTGAGTTGCAAGCTGGCCAGACCGTCTGGTTTCCTGTCGTGCAGGAGTGCGAGAAGGGTGCCCATCGCTGGATCGAGATCCCCGTGGACGGAAAGTCGGCCGACGACTACGAGGAGCCCGCGCCCGGCGTGAAGCTCCTGCCCGCGTCCGGCGGGCATTGATGGCGCAGGGCCGCGGCCCCGAGCCGCGGCCCGTCCTTTCCCCCATGCGCAGCATCCTCGCCGCCGTCGCGGCCATCCTCCTTCTCGTCTTTGCGGGGCCTCCAGCCGCCATGGCCCACGCCGTGCTGCTGGAGACGGCGCCGCGCGAGGGCGCCGTGGTCCCGTCCGCGCCAGGCTTGCTCGAGTTGCGCTTCAACGAGCCCGTCTCGCCGCTCGCCCTGCGCCTCGTCTCCCCCGACGGATCCATCGCGGACCTCCCGACCCCGGCCGGCGGAGACCGGCTCAGCGTGACCGCCCCGGACCTCACGGCGCGGGGCACCTATCTGCTCAGCTGGCGCGTCGTCTCCATCGATGGCCATCCCGTCGCGGGGACGTTGAGCTTCTCCATCGGGGCGCCCAGTGCCGTCGCGCTTCCCTTCGAGGAAGCCGGTCCAGGCGTCAGGCCCCTGCTGTGGCTGGCGCGTCTTGCCGTCTATGCCGGTCTCCTCGGCGGCGTCGGCACGGCTTTCGCTGCAGCGATCGTGATCGGCGGAATTGTTCCGCCGTGGACGGCGCGGCTCCGCGCGGGGTGTGCCCTGACGGGGCTCGCGGGAGCAGTCGCCCTGCTCGGCCTGCAAGGCCTGGACGCCCTTGCTTTACCTCTGTCGGCCCTCGCGTCGTCCCTGCCCTGGCGGACGGCGGTCACGACATCGGCGGGCCCGGCGATGCTGCTTGCCGCTTGCGCCTGCCTGCTCGCTTTTCGTCTGCCGGGAGAGCGCTGGCGCGGGCCCGCGGTGATCGTCGCGCTGCTGCTGGCCGCCGGATCGCTCGCCGTGACGGGCCACGCTTCCTCGCTCCAGCCCGGTGTCCTGTTCCGCCCCGCCGTCGCCCTGCACGCCGTCGCGGCCATGCTCTGGGCGGGCGGCCTGCTGCCGCTGCTGGATTTGGCCCGGCGGGACGACGCTGACCCGGCGCTGCCGGCCGGGTTGCGGCGCTTCTCGTCCGCGGCATTGCCCGGTGTCGCGGTCCTCGCGATGACGGGGGGCGGCCTGGCGGTGGCCCAGCTGGAATCGCCTGCCGGCCTCCTCACGCCCTACGGCCTGATCCTGCTGGCGAAGCTCTCCGCCGTGACGGCTCTGCTGGGGCTTGCCGCGCTCAATCGCTTCCGGCTGTCGCCCGCCGTGGCGCGGAACGAACCGGGCGCCCGCCGTCGCCTTGCCAGGTCGCTGATCGCGGAAATCCTGCTCATGGCGGTGGTCGCGGGGCTCGTCGCGGGCTGGCGCTTCACGCCGCCGCCGCGCGCGCTGGCAGCTGCCGCGGCCGCACCGCGTGACGTGGCGGTCCACGTCCACACGGCAGAAGCGATGGCGGATGTCACTGTCGTTCCCGGCCGGTCGGGGCCGAACGTCGTGCGGCTGGTGCTCCTGACCGGCGACTTCGGCGCGCTCGATGCCAAGGGCGTGCGCATCTCGCTCGCGGCGCCCGGCGGCGCTTTCGAGGCGGTCCAGCGGGAGGCCGTGCGCCAGCCGGACGGGAGTTGGGCCGTTGAGGGCGTTCCGCTGCCGATCGCCGGCCGCTGGACGATGCGCCTGTCGATCCTCGTGATGGACTACGACCGCGTCTCGCTCGAAGCCTTCGTCGACATCGCGCGCTGAGGCGGCCGCGTTACTGGGCGGCCACCTTCCACTCGTCGCCGTCGCCGTGCTCCTTGCGCGCGGCGACGTCCTTGGCCATCGCCGAGCGGTCGCGGGCGAGGAAGGTGTAGAACATCGGCACGACGAAGAGCGTGAAGATCGTGCCGATCGACATGCCGGTCGCGATGACGAGGCCCATCGAGAAGCGGGCTGCCGCGCCGGCGCCGCTGGCGGTCAGCAACGGCACGACGCCGAGCACCATGGCGGCCGTGGTCATCAGAATCGGCCGAAGGCGGACCTTGGCCGCCTCCTGGATCGCCGAACGGCGGTCCATGCCGCGCTGCACCTGGAGATCGTTGGCGAACTCCACCATCAGGATGCCGTGCTTGGTGATCAGGCCGATCAGCGTGATCAGGCCCACCTGCGTGTAGATGTTCAGCGTCGCCAGCCCGAGGTTCAGGAAGGCAATGGCCCCGAACATCGAGAGCGGCACCGACATCATGATGATGAACGGGTCGCGGAAGCTCTCGAACTGCGCGGCGAGCACGAGGTAGATGACGATCACGGCGAGCCCGAAGGCGAGCCCGATCGAGCTGCCCTCCTGCACTTCCAGGCGCGACTGGCCGGCGAAGTCCTCGTAGAAGCCCGTCGGCATCACCTCCGCCGCGATCTGGCGCAGCGTCGCCAGGCCCTGGCTCGTCGTCACCGTCGGCAGTGGGAGGGCCGACAGCGTCGCCGAGTTCAGCTGGTTGAACTGCTCGATGGAGGCGGGCGAGGTGCCCGTGGTCAGCGAGACGACGGAGGACACCGGCACCATCGTGCCGTTGGAGGCGCGGACATAGTAGTAGCGCAGGCGCTCGGGATTGAGCCGGTCCTCCGGCGAGACCTGCGTGACCACGTCGTAGCTTCGGTTGTCGCGGTCGAACTTGGAGATCGTTCCGCCGCCCACGAGGGCCGACAGCGTCGTGCCGATCTCGCTGACGGGCACGCCGAGCGCGGCCGCGCGGTCGCGGTCGATGGTGACCGTGGCCTTCGGCGTCTCATAGGTCATCGAGTTCTGCACGACGATGAACTTGCCTGACATCATCGCCTTCTGGCGGACCTGCTCGGCCACCTCGTAGGCCTGCTGGCTGTCGCCGATGGTGCGCAGCACGTACTGGATCGGCAGTCCGCCACTGGTGCCGGGGAGCGCGGGCGGCGAGAAGATGAAGGCCTGCACGCCGGCGTTGGAGTCGAGCAGGCCCTGGATGTCCTGCTTCACCGCAGCAGCCTTGCGGGCGGTGCGTTCGCTCCACTCCTTCAGCTTGAAGCCGATGAAGGCGCTGCCGCCGCCGTCCGTGCCGGCCACCATGAAGGTGTCCTGGATCTCGGGGATCTTGGTCTGCGCGTTGGTGAACGCCTTGGCAAAGCGGGCGGTGTAGTCCGCCGTGGCGTATTTCGGCGCCAGCACGAGGCCGAGGAACGCGCCCTGGTCCTCCTCTGGCGCCAGCTCGGACGGAGTCCTCACGAAGAGGAACACCGTCGTTCCCATAATGGCGCCGACGATGATCAGCGTGACCCAGCGCACCCGCAGCGATCCCGCCAGCCGGCGCCCGTACCAGTTTTCCAGCCGCGTGAAGCTGCGGTCGACAAAGGCGGCGAAACGGCCTTGCGCGCCATGCGGCTTCAGCAGACGCGACGACATCATCGGCGACAGCGTCAGCGCCACGATGCCGGAGATGATGACGGCGCCCGCCAGCGTGAAGGCGAACTCGCGGAACAGCGTGCCCGTGAGCCCCTGCGTGAAGCCGATGGGCGCGTAGACCGCCGCCAGCGTGATCGTCATCGACACGATGGGCGAGAAGATCTCCTTCATGCCCGTGATCGCGGCGTCGATCGGTTTCAGCCCCTCCTCGATGTGCCGGTGGATGTTCTCCACCACCACGATGGCGTCGTCGACGACGAGGCCGATGGCCAGCACCATTGCGAGCAGCGTCAGGAGGTTGATCGAGTAGCCGAGCACGAAGAGGACGAAGCAGACGCCGACCATCGACAGCGGGATCGTCACCACCGGGATGATCACCGAGCGGAACGAGCCGAGGAACAGCAGGATGACGATGCAGACGATGAGCGCCGCCTCGCCGATGGTCTTGAACACCTCGACGATGGACGCACGGATGAAGTTGGACGCATCGTAGACGACAGCGACCGTCATGCCCTTGGGCAGCGTCGGCCCGATGGATTTGACTGCGTCCTGCACCTGCCGCGCGACCGAGAGCGGGTTGGCGGCGGGCGCCGGCGTGACGCCGATGAAGGTGCCCTCGCGGCCGTTGAAGGCAACGATGGTGTCGGTGCTCTTGGGACCGAGTTCCACCCTGGCGACGTCCCGCAGCCGGATGATCTGGTCACCCGAGGCGCGGATCGGCAACGCACCGAAGGATTCCGGCGTCTGCAGGGTGGACTTCATCTCGAGCGCGTAGGCGACGTACTCGTTCTGCGTCTTGCCGGGTGCAGCCAGGAAGTTGCTGCTGCGGATCGAGCTGATGACGTCTGACGCCGTAACGTTGCGCGCGGCGAGCTTGATCGGGTCGAGCCAGACGCGCATCGAGAAGTCGCGTCCGCCGAGGATGTCGGCCGAACCGACGCCCTCGAGCGTGGCGAAGCGCGGTTGCACGACGCGGGTCAGGAATTCGGTGACCTGCTCGGGGTTCATCTCCGACGAGGCGAAGGTGAGGTACATCAGCGCGAAGGACTGGCCTGTGCCCTTCACCACCACCGGGTCCTCGGCGTCGCTGGGCAGCTGCGCGCGCACCTGCTGCACCTTGGAGGTGACCTCCGTCAGCGCGGCGTTGGGATCGGTGTTCAGGCGCATGCGCACCGAGACGGTGCTCAGCCCGAGCCGGCTCTGCGAGGTGACGTAGTCGACGCCCTCGGCGCTCGACACCGCCTTGGCGATCGGCGTCGAGATGAAGCCCTCGATGAGGTCCGCGCTGGCGCCGATATAGGCGGTGGTGACCGTCACCGTGGTCTCGTCGACCTTCGGGTACTGGCGCACCTGGAGGCTCATCAGACCCTGCGCGCCGAGCAGCAGGATCATCAGGCTGACCACCATCGACAGGACGGGACGGCGGATGAAGAGCTCCGTGAAACCCATGGCGCGCTCCTCAGCCTTCGTTTTCGAGCTTGGTGATGTCGATCGAGTTGTCGATCTTCACCGCCGCACCGGCCTGCAGCTTGTTCTGGCCGGCTGTCACAACCATCGCCCCGGCCTGGACGCCCGAGACCACCTCGGACTGGCGGCCCTCGCGGCGCCCGATCTTGACGAAGACCTGCTTCACGACCTGCCGGTCCTTGCCGTCCTTCTGCTCGTTCTCGATGACGTAGACGTAGTCGCCGTAGAGGCTGGTCACGACCGCGGTCTGCGGCACTGTGACGACGTTGTCCTCGGCCGGCAGGACGACGCGGACCTGCAGGAACTGGCCGGGCTGCACCGCGCCGCCCGAATTGTCGTCGAGCGTCGCCTGGACGTTGACGAGGCGGGTCTGCGGATCGACCCGCGGGTCGATGCCCGTCACCTTGCCCACGAACGGCATCTCGCCGTTGCCCACGCCGAACTTGACGGGCTGGCCCGCCTTCACCTGGCCGGCGAGTTGCTCGGGTACGCTGAAGTCGACCTTCATGCGGTCGAGGTCCTGCAGGGTGGCGACCACCGTGCCGGGCTGGACGTACTGGCCGGGATCGATGCGCGGAATGCCGATGACGCCGTCGAAGGGCGCCTTCAGCGCCTTCTGGTCGATCACCGCCTCGATGCGCTGCAGGCGCGAACGCGCCGTGGCGAGGCCCGCGACCGCCTGGTCATACGCCGACTGCGTGTCGAAGCCGCGCTGGCGCAACGTCGTCGACCGCTCCAGGGTGGATTCCGCCAGCTTGACTGCCGCCTGCGCGTCGATCAGGTCGGCGCGCTCCACCGCGTCGTCGATCTGCACCACGACCTGGTCCTTCTTCACCCGGTCATTGGCCTTGAAGCGGATCTCGCGCACGATGCCGCCGATCTCGACGGCGAGCTCGACGCCAAACTCGGCGCGGGCCGTGCCGATGCCGGCAATCCCCGGCGTCCAGGTTGTCGCCTTCACCGGCGCTGCCGAGACCACCTGCGGCGGACGCTGCATGGTGGCGAAGAACTGCCCGATCATCTTGTCGCGAAAGAAATTGAACCAGACCAGGCCGGCGCAGAGACCGACCGCCAGGATGAAAACCAGACCAACGACGAACGCCCGCTTCATGACCGGAAGCCCCGCGGCTTGAGAACCATCAGTGGACGATACGCGGAACGATCAAAATGGACCGCTTGCGCCGACTGCAACGAGGGTCTTATATACCGTCCGGACGGTACAGTCCATGCAGGGATCCAGAATGGCGAGCCGCGACGGAGCGAGTGCCCGGGACCGTATTCTGGATGCCGCATCCGACATCGTCTGCGAGGTCGGCGCCCGCAAACTGACGCTCGACGCGGTGGCCGTGCGGGCCTCCCTGAGCAAGGGCGGCGTGCTCTATCATTTCCGCAGCAAGGACGCGCTGCTGCGCGGCATGATCGAGCGCATGATCGGCGAATCCGCGGCCGAGCGCGAGCGCCTGCGTCCCAAGCTGGACGGGCGGCCGAATGTCGAATGCAGGCTGACGCTGGCCGTGGCCCTGCGGCAGTGGATCGGCAGCAAGCGCCAGGTGGCCGGTGCCATGCTGGCGGCATCCGCCGAGAGCCCGGGCCTGCTCGATCCCGTGCGCGACGTCATCGCCGAGGACTGGACACGCATCCGCGACACCGCAGACGACGCCGACGCCGCCATGGTGGCGCGCCTCGCTGTCGAGGGGCTGTGCAGCCTCGACATTCACGGGCTGAGCCCGCTGGCCGGCGAGGATCTTCCGCGCGTGCTGAGGGCGCTCGACCGGCTGCTGGAGCATGGCATCGCAAAGGAGCCGGTGGTACGGGAGCCGGTGCGCGAACCTGTCGCGCCGCCTGCCGCAGACATGCTTCCGCCCACAGTTGAGACGCGCAAGAGCGCGTGACGCTTATGCGTCAGACCGGCGCGGCTCCGAACGGAAACCGCCCCGCCTCCTCCCACGGCCCTCCCCGGTAGTGCCAGAGATGCAGGCCCTCGATGGCGAAGCCGAACGGCTGGAATATCGCCTCGAGAGCCTCCAGCGTGCGCCGGGCATGCGGCGGCGGCACCTTGTTCTGGATGGTGACGTGCGGCGCGAAGCGCTGCCGATCCTGCGGCGACAGCGCGGCAGACCATTCCTGCGCCAGCTCGCGCCGCACGATCGCCAGCGCCGGCGCCTCGATCTCCACCGAGATCCCGTGGCCGGTGAAGCGCAGGCCGAGGGCGCGGGCGGGCAGGGGGTCGAGGGACCAGCAGCGGTCCGCCAGCAGGGTCTCGACGTCTTCCAGCCAGTGGCCGGGGATGGCGTGGAACAGCGTCAGGTGGGCCGGCACCCGGTTCAGCCGCTCGGGAAAATAGGCCCGCCGCCATGCCTGAAACTTCTCCGTGGCGGCCTCGTCCATCAGGGCGGTGAGGATCAGCGGGTCGGCCTGCTCCTTGACGTGGGGAGAGCGGTAGAAGGCGGTCATGGGGCTCAGAACGTCTCCAGCCAGGGCCGCAGCTCGATTTCCCAGCTCCAGGCCGAGCGCGGCTGCGTGATCAGCGACCAGTAGGCCGCGGCAATGGCGTCGGGGTCCAGCGTCGAGTCCCGCCCGTCGTCGGCCCTGCGAGACGAGCGGATGCCGCCGTCGATGACGACATGGGCCACGTGCACCCCCTTGGGGTGGAGCTCCCGCGCCATGGACTGGGCGAGGCCGCGCAGAGCAAACTTGCCCATGGCGAAGGGGGCGGACTGTGCGTAGCCCTTCACGCCCGCCGACGCTCCCGTGAAGAGGATCGTGCCGCGTCCGGCGGCGAGCATGGCGCGCGCGGCAAGCCGGCCGACGAGGAAGGCGCCGAAGGCCGTGACCTCCAGCGTCCGCCGCACCTCCTCGGGATCGAGGTCCGCGATGGGGCCGCGAATGCGGTAGGACGGGTTGTAGACGACGATCGCGGGATCGGGCACGGCCGCGAACAGCGCCTCGACGTCCGCTGGCTTCGAGGCGTCGCAGGCGTGCAGCGTGGCGTTCGTCTCACGACCGAGATCCTCCAGCTTGCCGGTGTTGCGGGCCGCCAGGGCGACCGGGAGGCCCTCCCGGGCGAAGAGCCGCGCCAGCGAGGCCGAAAGCCCGTCCCCGGCGCCGACGACCAGTGCCGTCCCCTGCGTAGTTGCGGCCATGAGCGTCTCCCGTGCCGGATCCCGCATGAGGGTAGGGCGCGCGGGCCTGCATTGCGAGGCCCCCGCGTGACGTGCTCACGCTCTTGGGACTAGTCTTGCCGCCGTGAGGCGGGGCGGCAGACCCCGCGACGCAGCTGGAGGACCGCCCGTGACCGACGCCGCCATCGCCCTGTTCGGAACAATCGAGGTCGAGCCGGACCCCCGAACCCTGCGGGCCGGGCCGCTCGAGGCCGTGTTCGACGGGGCCGGCCTGCGCTGGATCCGCTGGAACGGCGTCGAGATCGTCCGCGCCATCTCATTCCTGGTCCGCGACGACGCCTGGCGCACCCCGGCTCAGCAGGTCAGCGACCTCGTGGTGGAAGAAGGCGAAGGCCGCTTCGCCCTGCGCTTCGTCTCGCTGGTGGATGCCGGTGGGGCAAAGCTGCGCAGCCGGGTCGCGTACGAGGCGAGCGCCGAAGGGAGGCTCGTCGCCCATGTGAGGATCGAGCCGCTCACGGACTTCATGACCAACCGCACCGGCTTCGTGGTGCTGCACCCGCTGGAGGGCGTGGCCGGGGGCAGGGTCGAGGTCGAGCACGCCTTGGGCGGCCGCGAGACCGTGACGCTCGGCGCGACCGTGAATCCGGCCCAGCCGCTCAAGGACATTCGCGAGGTGACGCATGAGCCCGCACCCGGCCTGCGCGCCACGGTGCGGATGGAGGGCGACGTCTTCGAGATGGAGGACCACCGCAACTGGACGGACGCGTCCTTCAAGACCTACAGCCGGCCCCTCGCCCTGCCCTTTCCGTACCGGCTGGACCAGGGCGCGACGGTTGAGCAGACGATCACACTGACCATTTCGGACTCGGGGCAGGCAGCATCCCCGGCGGGAGCATCGGCTTCCACGGGGGCCGCCGTTCGCGTCGGCGCACCCTTGCCTGCGACGATGCCGCGGATCGCCCTCGCCGTCTCTGCCGAGCGGGCTGCGGAAGCGCTGCAGGTGGCGGACGCAGTGCGCGAGGCGGCGCCCGGCGTGCTCCTCGCCCTTGTCGACATGGCGGCGGGCCATGCATCCGCGGAGCTGGCCGCCATCGCCCGGCTTGCGCAGGCGACGGGCCGTCCGGTCGCGCTGCATCTTGTGATCCCCGGGCAGGCATCCCCGGCCGGCGAGCTCGCCGAGGCGGCCCGCATGATGAGCGGGGCCGGTCTTTCGCCCGTGTCGGTGGCAGTCTTCCCCAAGGTGGACGAGATTTCCTTCCAGCCCGGCCAGAAGCGGCCGCCCGTGCCGGAGCTCGCGGACATCTACGCCGCCGCGCGGGAGGCTTTTCCGGGCGTCCCGGTGGGCGGCGGCTCGCCTGCCTTTTTCCCCGAGCTGAACCGGAAGCGGCCTCCCGCCGAGGCGATGGACTTCGTCACGCATGGCGGATGCGCCACGGTCCACGCCGCAGACGACGCCTCCGTAATGGAGACGCTGGAGGCGTGGCCCTGGATCGTGCGCTCGGCCCGCGCCTTCTCCGGCGAAACGCCGTACCACGCGGGTCCCGCCAATATCGGGGCCCGGCTCAACCCCTATGGGGCCGCCCCGGCCGACAACCCCGGCAATGCGCGCGTTGCCCTCGCCCATGTCGACCCGCGCCAGCGCGGCGTCTTCGCCGCTGCGTGGCATGCCAGCCTCGCCGCCGCTCTCGCGCCCCTCGCCGTGCCGGAGATGGCCGCGGGGGCGCCAGCAGGGCCGTTCGGGATCGCCCATACGGCACAGGGCTGGCCGGCGCCGGGCTACGAGGGCTCGCCAGACGGCACAGTTTATCCGCTCTGGCACGTCGTCGCGGCGCTGTCGGGAGCCACAGGTGCGGCGGTTCGCGCCGTGTCGACGCCGGCGGGGATTGCCGCCGTCGCGTGGGATGGACCGGAGGGTCCGGCGCTGATCGTCGCCAACCTGACGCGGGGTACCAGGCAGGTCGGGCTGGAGGGCATTCCCGGCATGACGCAGGCGAGGGTCCTGGATCCGGAAAGCTTCGACCTCGCCACGCGGGACCGTGCGGCCTTCGCGGCCTCGTCGCGGCCGCTCGGGGCCGATGGCCTGTCGCTTGGCCCCTACGCCGTGGCCTTCATCGGCTGCTGAGCCGGACCGCGCGTTTTCAGACGCGCCTTTCCGCAAACAAGAAAACTGCGGGTCTGGAGACCCGCGCTCCAACAAAAAGCGCCGCCCACGAGGGGCGGCGCTCCGTTTCGTCCCGTGATGCGGGAGGTCAGTAGGCCTCGGGCATGTAGGCGGCGATATTGTCCTTGGTGAAGACGCGGTCGACGTTGACGACGCGCGGCGGCAGCTTCTCGCCCTTTGAGAAAGCGACGACGGAGTCGAAGGACTTCGGGCCGAACTTCGGGTTGCACTCGACGACCACCAGCACCTGGCCGTTGGCCACGGCCTGCGCCGCGTCCTTGGTGCCGTCGATAGAGCCGATGATCAGGTCCTTGCCCGGCACCTTGCCGGCCGCCGACATGGCGGCGATGGCACCCATGGTCATCTCGTCATTGTGCGAGTAGAGCATGGTGGCCTCGGGATGCGCCTGGTAGAGCGTCTCGAACACCTGGCGGCCCTTGTCGCGGGCGAAGTCGCCGGACTGGGCGGCGACGATCTGCATGCCCGGGTGGTCCTTGATGTAGTCCTTGAAGCCCTTGTCGCGGTCATTGGCGGGCGAGCTGCCGACCGTGCCCTGCAGGACGATGATCTTGGCCTGGCCGTTGACGGCCTTGGTCAGGACCTCGGCGGCCTGCTGGCCTTCCTTGACGAAGTCGGAGCCGATGAAGGCGACGTAGTCCTCGCCGGCCTTGGCCAGGTTGGCGTCGACGCTGCGGTCGATCAGGAACAGCGGGATGCCGGCCTTCTTGGCGCCCATCACGGCCGGGATCAGCGGCTTCTCTTCGCGCGGCGACAGGAGGATGACGTCGACCTTCTGGGCAATCATCGACTGCACGTCGGCGACCTGCTTGGCGGCCGATCCGGCGGCGTCGGTGTAAACGAGCTGCCAGCCGCGCTTGGCGGCCTCTTCCTGCATGCTCGCGGTCTGGGCGAGACGCCAGGGGTTGTTCGACTCGGTCTGCGCGAATCCGATCTTGTACTTGTCCTTCGGCGCCAGCTTCGGCAGAGCCGCGAATACGTCGCGGGCCGAGAGCGTGGCGAGGGTAAGGCCGCCGGCAGAGGCGGCGAGAAGCGAGCGTCTCGTGAGCATTTCGATCTCCCTGTCGGGCCATTGAGAGCGGGACCCGTTACCGCCACCGGCTCCGCCACCAAGGCGGGCCGCCCGATTCGTAGCACGGCGGAATGGGACCGTCTCCGGTCCTCCCCACGCGTTTACTCAGACAAATTATTCCAGCGTACGGACGAGGGTCAAGCGGAAGCGCGAGCCTCTTCGAACGGGGCACCAGCCATGCAGCAGGAACACCGGCAGGGCCGGCGAATTGACAGGCCGGAAACCCTCTTTGGATGCGTCATGTTCTTCGAATGGACGGGAAGGCCAGTCCTGATGATCCCGACCCTCGCCTACACCGTTCAGCGCGCTGGCGGCGCGTGGGAACGGGCCAGCGCGGGACGGCTCTCGCACGAGGCGAACCCGGTCAGCGAGCGCGAGTTCTGGCACCGCTTCGAACATTGGGGGCTGCCCGACTTCCCGGTGGCCTTCTCGCAAATCGACCGGCGGCGCGCACCTCCGTCGGGATCGTCCCCGGCGCAGGCGGCGCGGCCCTGGGAGGCCTGACCCTATGCAGCCCGACCCGACGTGGATGCTGCCCGACGGGGTCGCGGCCGGAAGCACAGGGGGTCCGCCCTCCCTGACGCGGGACGCCAGCGGCCTCGCCTCCGTCCTGCACCGGAACATCCAGGCCCTGCGCGAAAGGCGGCGCGAGGAGCGCGCCAATGCGGGCGCGGGATCGCGGATCGCAGACGCAATGACCCGTTTCGCCGGCAGCATGGCCTTCGTGCTGCTGCATCTCACGCTGGTCGCGGCATGGGTGGCCTGGAACTCCGGGCTCGTCGGATTGAAGCCGTTCGACCCGACTTTCGTGATCCTTGCCACCACGGCGTCGGTCGAGGCGATCTTCATCTCGACTTTCGTCCTCATCGCGCAGAACCGCGCCGCCACCGAGGCGGACCGTCGCGCCGACCTCGACCTTCAGATCAACCTGCTCGCCGAGCACGAGATCACGCATCTCCTGAAGATCACCGCCGCCATCGCCGACCGGCTCGGCATCGCCGAGGCGCAGGCTCCCGAGCTGACGGAGCTGAAGCGCGTCGTCGTCCCCGAGGCCGTCCTCGAGCGGATCGAGGAAGGGCAGAAGGACCTCGACGCGGAAAGCTGATGCCGCGCCGCAGGCTCGGCCTGACGGCGCTTCGCCGCGCCTTCGCCCGAACCTGAGCCGCCGGAACCTTACCCGCGTCTCGTCATTGCCACCGCTCGCCGGACCGGCGGCCCGCGCCGCCGCAGCAGGAGTGCGGATCATGGGCCACGTGACGACGACGGAGCGGACATTCGAGGGTGCGGAACGCTGGCGCGGTTCAGCCGGGCAGGCGTCCCGGGACGCCGACAGCGCCGGCCGCCGCATGGCGCGCTCGCTCGGCTGGTTCAGCATCGGCCTGGGGCTGGCCGAACTGATCGCCCCGCGAGCGCTCACCCGAGCGCTGGGCACGGAAGGGCACGAGACCCTCGTCCAGGGCTTCGGCCTGCGCGAGATCGCGGCCGGCGTCGGCCTTCTCGCCACCGAGAATCCGAAGCCGTGGGTCGAGGGCCGCATCGCGGGCGACGTGCTCGACCTCGCCAGCCTCGCCGCCAGCCTCCGCGACAATGGCCGGCAGGGCACAGTGGGCCTCGCCTTGACGGCCGTGCTCGGCGTGACCGCACTCGACATCTGGTGCGCCCGCCGGCTCGCCGCAGAGCAGCAGGACGAGGCCTGGCGCTTCGTCGACAGCTACCGCAGCCGTTCCGGCTATCCGCGCCCGGCAAGCGCGATGCGCGGCGCGGCCTCGGATTTCGAGACGCCGCGGGACATGCGCAACGAGGACATGCGCAACTGGAACGCGCGCGAAGCCCGCGCCTGAGCTCCGGCTCAGTCGTCGGAATAGCGCTCCTCGGCCCACGGGTCGCCGCGGTTGTGGTAGCCGCGGACCTCCCAGAAGCCGGGACGGTCCTCGGCCACGAACTCGATGCGGTTCACCCACTTGGCGCTCTTCCAGAAATAGAGCCGCGGCAGAACGAGGCGGACCGGCCCGCCATGCTCCACCGGCAGTGGCCTGCCCTGCCAGGAGTGGGCGAGCAGCACGTCCTCGCCCGCAAAATCCTCGAGCGTCACGTTGGTGGTGTAGCCGTCATAGCTGTGCAGCACGACGTGGTGCGCGTCGGCGCTTGGCCGCACGAGGTCAAGCAGGTCGAGCGTCGCGACGCCCGTCCAGCCATTGTCGTAGCGCGACCAGCTCGTCACGCAGTGGATATCGGACACGATCTCGACCTGCGGCTGGGCCATGAAGGCCGGCAAGGTCCAGTGCTGCGGGTTCTCGACCAGCCCGCCGATGTCGAGGGTCCAGCCGTTCGGCCGGATCTCGGGCTGCAGGCCGAGGTCGAGCACCGGCCAGTCCTTGACCAGATGCTGCCCCGGGGGCAGCCGGTCCGCCTCCGCGCGGGCCACCCGCCCGGTGATGAAGCGCCGCTCCTTCGCCCAGCGCTGCTTTGTCGTGGTGAGCTTGGTGTCGGGCGGCAGGCCGCTCTCGTCGGACATCGGGGGATCCCTTCGCGTCAGGCCGGGACGGCTTCGGCCGGTGCCGCCGCCCAGGCTTCGGCCAGCAATTCATACGAGCGCAGTCGCGCCTCGTGATCGAAGATGGCGGAGGCGATGATGAGCTCGTCCGCCTGCGTCCGTGCGGCGATCGCGTCGAGCTCGCGCCGCACGGTGCGCGGCGAGCCCACGGCGGAGCAGGCGAGCATGGAGGACGCGTGCGCCTTCTCCGTCGGCGACCAGAAGGTCTCGATATCGTCGATCGGCTCGGGCAGCAGGCCGCGTGTGCCCCGCACCATGCGTGCGAAGGCCTGCTGCACGGTGGTGAACAGCCGGCGGGCTTCTGCGTCGGTCTCACCCGCGACGACGTTCACGGCCACCATCGCGTAGGGCGCGGACAGCTGCCCGGAGGGCTGGAACGACGCGCGGTAGACGCGCAGCGCCTCGTCCAGCGCGGCAGGCGCGAAGTGGGACGCGAACGCGTAGGGCAGGCCGAGCATGCCCGCGAGCCTCGCCCCGAAAAGGCTCGAGCCCAGGATCCAGAGTGGCACGTTCGTACCCGTGCCCGGCACGGCCTGGATGCCCTGCCCCGGCCGGGCCGGGCCGAGCAGATCGCGCAGCTCGACCACGTCCTGCGGAAAGGTGTCGGCGCTCTCATAGTCGCGGCGCAGCGCGTGCAGCGTCCGCTGGTCCGTGCCGGGGGCGCGGCCGAGACCGAGATCGATACGGCCGGGATAGAGGCTTTCCAGCGTGCCGAACTGCTCGGCGATGACGAGGGGCGAGTGGTTGGGCAGCATGATGCCGCCCGCCCCGACCCGGATCGTCCGGGTTCCGCCGGCGACGTGGCCGATGACGACGGAGGTGGCGGCGCTGGCGATGCCGGCCATATTGTGGTGCTCGGCCAGCCAGAAGCGGCGATAGCCGAGCGCTTCGGCGTGCTGCGCGAGGTCCAGGGAGCGCATGAGCGCGTCCCGCGGCGTCGCGCCTTCCGGCACGGGAGCGAGGTCGAGGACCGAGAGCGGTGTCATGGCGTGGTCTCCGGGCCGCGGTAGCGGGCCACAGTACGGGAGCGCCCCTCGGGCGTCGTTCGCCCTATGAGATCGGGTCTCGGGGCGTACGCGCAAGAGCCGCGCCATGCGCGCCGAGGGATCGTGTCCTGCACGGGAGGGACCTCAGCCTCGCCCATAGATGCGGTCGAGCACCCGGGCCACGGTGACCAGGCTCTCGGCCTCGGGGTCGAAGCCCCGCCCTTCCGCAAGCGCCCGCGCCCACGCCACGGCTGCCCGGCCGCCCCACTCGTCGGGTGGTTCCGCCAGCGGCTCCCGCGTCGTGCCACGGTGCAGGGCGGCGTTGAAGTCGTAGAAGGATCCGCCGACGTTGCGGAACGAGGTTCCCCCCTCGGTGCCGTAGAACGACGCGGCGATTTCCGCTTCCTGGCCGGCCTGCAGCCGCCAGGAGCACGCGATCCGCACCACGGCGCCGTCCGCAAGGTCGACGGTCGCCACCGCGTGATCCTCCACCTGCGTGTGGGGATCCGTGATCGGACGGCCGCCCGCATGCAGGCGGGAAGACACACCCGCAACCTCGCGCGCACCGAGCACCCACAAAGCGAGGTCGACCAGGTGCACGCCGAGATCCATCACGCAGCCGCCGCCGGACAGAGCGGGATCGTAGAACCACGGCTTGTCCGGCCCATAGGCATTGTGGAAAACGAGGTCGGCCGCAAAGATCCGGCCGAGGGCGCCGGAACCGGCCAGCTCGCGGATCTGCGCCATGCCGCGCGTGTGGCGGTAGGACAGGTCGACGCCCAACAGCAAGCCGGCCTCGCGTGCCGTGTCCACCGCCCGGCGCACCTCGGCCTCGGTCCGCCCGAGCGGCTTCTGGCAGAACACCGCCTTCCCCGCCTCGAGACAGGCTATCGTCTGCGCCGCATGCCGGGCGCTGGGCGTGGCGATCACGACCGCGTCGATGTCCTGCGCCAGCATGGCGTCGAGATCGGGCACGAGCCGGGCACCTGGGGCGTCCCCCAGGGCCGCCTGAGCCATGTCGGGAGAGGGATCGGCGATGCAGGCGGCCTCGGCGGCTCCCGCCTCGACGATGGCCCGCATCCGGTGCCGGCCGATCCAGCCGGTGCCGAGAAAGCCGAGGCGCGGCACCCGCGGCGGCGCGCTCATGGCGTCACCACCGCCTTGATGAAGCCGTCGGGCCTGTCCCGCGTCGCATCGAGCGCCTCGGCCAGCTGCTCTAGGGGAAAGGCGTGGGTGACGAGCCCGGCGGGCTCGATCAGCCCGCTCTCCACGGCGGCGACGGCCTCCTCCATGCCGCGCACATAGGCGGCGGGATCGCGTTCATGGGCGTTGATGACGTCGAGGCCGCGCCAGTTCCACAACCACATGTTCACCTGCCGCGGGCCGTCCTGGTGGTAGCCGGCCACGATTAGTCGCCCGCGCTCGCGGGTGAGTTCGGCGGCGAGGTCGAGCGGCCACTGCTTGCCCACCGCCTCGATGACACGGTCGCAGAAAGCGCCGCCAGTCAGGTCCTTCACCCTGGCGATGATGGCGCCGTGGTCGTCCATGGCGATCGTCTCGGCGGCACCCATGCGGCGGGCGAGGTCGAGCGACCATTGCCGGCGGGAGATGGCGATCACCCGCGCCCCCGCGGCGCTGGCAAGCCGCGTCAGGATGGCGCCGAGGAACCCGGCACCGACGATGGCGACGGTCTGCCCCGCCTCGATCTCGCTGCGGCGGAAGATGTTCATGGCGCAGCCCAGCGGCTCGCCGGGGAAGGGCGAGCCCGCAAGCCGCTCCGGAAACCGCACGGCCTGGGTGTCCTGCGCGAGATCGTACTCGGCATAGGCGTGGTTGGAGAGGAAGGCGACGCGCTCGCCCGGAGCGAAGCGGTTGACACCCTCGCCCAGCGCGTCGACGACCCCCCACCCTTCGTGCCCAAGGCCGCCGGGCTCGGTGGGAAAGCTCATCCAGTCCGGTCCTGACCACGGCACGAGGTTGGAGGCGCAGACGCCGCATCCCTCGATCCGGACGCGGATCTCGCCCGGCCCAGGGTCCGGGACGGCAACCGCGATCGTCTCCGTCCGGCCCGGGGCGGTGACGATGGCTGCGCGCATCGTGGTTGGCGCGGCCGCGCGTGCGGCGGACGGCCTTTCGGCCTGCGGAGCGCTGTCTGGCAAGTCTGTTCCTCGCTACCGCCGGTCCGGGGCCGGCAACGAACAAACGCGCTGCTCCGAGCCGGAGTTGCGGCCGGTTTGATCTGGTTCAGTGACGCAGCGGCCGCTGCCTCTAGCGTGCGCGCAAAGGAGGGGCCGCCGGCCCCTCAGGGCACCGGAGGCGTCCATGAAGATCAGGGACCTCATCGTCAGCGTCGATCCGTCTGATAGTGGGCGCGACAGGATGCACTTCGCGATCCGCCTCGCGGCACGCTTCGGCGCGCGCCTGACGGGCTACTACACGGGACCGACCGTGGGCCTGCTCCCCGGCGGCCCCGCCTTCGAGGTCGTCAAGGAGCTGCACGGCCAGTTCGCGGACGAAGCCGCCGTCGCCGGCGTGGCGGGCCAGTGGCAGGTCAGCGGCGAGCCGCTGGTCGAGGATCTGCTCGCGCACATCCGCGTGCGGGACCTCGCCATTCTCGGCCTTGGGCCGCCGAACGGGCCGCAGGACGACCTGCAGGGCTTCCGAATCGAGCAGGTGGTGGTGACCGCGGGGCGGCCGGTGCTCGGCATCCCGGTGAGCGCTCTGCCGGACGTGTTTCCCGAACGCGTGCTGGTGGCGTGGGACGGCAGCCGCGAGGCCGCGCGGGCCCTTCACGACGCGCTCCCCCTGATCGGCGCGGCGAAGACCGTGACGATCGTGTCGCTCGGCAAGCGCGGGGCGGACCTCGCCCGGCCGGTCATCGACCACCTCGGCCACCACGGGATCGACGCCGTCTTCGACGGCCGCACGCTCGACTACAACGTCGTCGGTGACGAGATCCTGCAGCGCGCCGCGCTGCTCGGCGCCGATCTCCTCGTCGCCGGCGCCTACGGCCACCCGCGCCTCCTGGAGCGCGTCCTCGGCGGCGTCAGCGACCGCTTCGGCCGGCAGATGCTGACCTCCGTGCTGATGTCGCACTGAACGGCAGGAGCGCGCCCAGTCAGCCCGGGACGATGCCGGCGTCGGCTGGCTTGCGTGGCTGGTCGCGGTCGAGGAACTGGGCACGGGCCAGGGCTGCAAAGCGGCCACCCTTCCCGACGAGCTCGTCGAAGCCGCCCGCCTCCACGATCCGGCCCTGCTCGAAGACGAGCACGCGGTCGGCATTGCGGATGGTGGCGAGGCGGTGGGCGATGACGAAGGTGGTGCGGCCCTTCATCACCTCGGTGAGCGCCGCCTGCAGCTTCACCTCCGTGTCGGCGTCCAGCGCCGATGTCGCCTCGTCAAGGATCAGGATCGGCGGGTCCTTGAGCAGGGCGCGGGCGATCGAGAGGCGCTGGCGCTCGCCGCCCGACAGCGACCGGCCGCGCTCGCCCACGATGGCGTGCAGGCCATCCGGCATGCGGCGGATGAAGTCGGCCGCCTGCGCCCGCTCGATCGCCTTCTCGATGTCCTCGCGCGTCGCGTCGGGGCGCCCGACCAGCAGGTTCTCCTCGATGGCGCGGGCAAACAGCATGGGCTCTTGGAAGACGACGCCGATGTTGCGCCGGAGCGAGCCGAGGCTGACGTCACGAATGTCCTTGCCGTCGACGAGGATGCGGCCGGACTGCGGGTCGAAGGCCCGGTGCAGCAGACCGAGCGTCGTCGACTTCCCCGACCCGGTGGAGCCGACGAGCGCGATCGTCTCCCCCGGGCGGGCCACGAAGGACACGTCTGCCACCGCCGGGCGCTTGCCGTCATAGGAGAAGCTGACGCCCTCGAACGCCACTTCGCCTGTCGCCCGACCGAGGTCGGCGGCGCCCGGCACGTCGCGGACGGCCGGCACGGTGTCGATGATGCGGAAGAACTCGTTCAGCTTCGGCACCTCGAGGAGCAGCGTGTTGGTGAAGGTGACCACCTGCTCCATGCGCGCGATGAGCAGCGTCGCCAGGCTCATGAATGCGACGATCTCGCCCACCGTCGCCATGCCGCGAAGGTTGAGCCACGTCCCGAGCAGGAAGACGCCCAGGATGGTGAGAGTGGCCGAGGCCCTCGTCGCCACGGCGGCCACCGCCCACCAGGACAGCACGGGCAGTTGCGCCGCCAGCAGCTGGTCGACGATCGAGCGCATCGCCCGCGTCTCCTGGTCGATGCGGGTGAAGCTCTGGATGACCGGAACATTGCCCAGCGCGTCCGACACGCGCTCCGCCAGCATGGAATTGTGGCGTTCGACGTCGCCCTGCATGGTCTCCGTCTTGCGCAGCACGAGCGTCGTCAGGACCGTGAACAGCGCCAGGAGCGCGATCAGCAGAAGCCCCAGCGGCCAGTTGATGAAGACACTGAGCGGCAGCAGCACCAGGAGCGACACGAAGGACGCGCAATGGGTGCGGAAGAAGGACAGGATCAGGTTCTGGATCCCGCCCGCCCCGTCGATCATCACCTTCAACACGCGGCCCGAATGCGTCGTGGCGTGAAACGACAGCGGCAGCGTCAGCACGTGCTCGAAGAACCCCGTCATCACGGCGAGCCGGCGGCGGTGCGAGAGCCGGTCGGCATGCAGGGCGACGAGCACGCCGCAGCCGATGGTGAACAGGCCGAACAGGATCCACAGGCCCGCCAGCGGCAGCAGGTCCGACATCATCGGCGGAACACCGGTCGCCTGGGCGCGCGACAAAAGGTCGACGATCCGGCCGAACAGCAAGGGCTCGGCAAACTGCGCACCGGCCAGCAGGATATTGGCCAGCCCCAGCACGGTTCCAAGCCTTGCCTCCGGCCCGAGCTGCCGCAGCACGCGCCCGTAGAGTGCGAGAATTCCCATCCTGTTCCCCCCGGCCCCGACGAGGGGCGGTGACTTAACCGTTCCTTCAGGCGCCGAACCTACGGTGAATCGGCCGCACGGCAGCGCAGAAGCGCGAACCGCCGGCCGCGCTAGCGCAGGAACCTCGAACGATGGATTTCGCGACCGGCATTGGGCTTGCCTTTGGAGTCGGCGTGGTTTGTACGCTGATCCTGATGGGCGGGAGCTTCTCCCTCTACTACGATATTCACGCAGTGATCGTCATCGGCGGCGGCACCGCCGCTGCAACCATTATCCGCTTTCCGTTCAGCGCTCTCCTCCATGGCTTCCCCATGGGGATCCGCTTCGCGTTCACGATGCGCAGCATGCATCCGCGCGAGCTGATCGATGAGATCACCAGGATCGCCGAGACGGTGCGGCGAAACGGCCCGATGGCCCTGGAGAACGTCAAGGTCGACGACACCTTCCTCGCCCAGGGCATCCGCTACATCGCCGACGGCTACGACCGCGACTTCATCAAGGACACGATGGAGCGCGACCGTGACAATTTCCTCATGCGCCTCGAGGAGGGCACGAAGATCTACCAGTCGATCGGCGACGCCGCGCCGGCCTGGGGCATGATCGGCACCCTGATCGGCATGGTGCAGATGTTCGCCAACATGGAGGACCCCTCCAAGCTCGGACCCTTCATGGCGATCTCGCTTCTGGCGACCCTCTACGGCGCGCTCGTCGGCAACCTCGTCGCCCTGCCGATCGCCGACAAGCTGAAGCTGAAGCTGGAGGAGGAGGACATCTCCCGGACTCTGATCATCGACGGCATCCTCCAGATCCGCGACGCCAAGAGCCCGACCATCGTGCGCGAGATGCTGCTCGCCTACCTCCCGGACCACCACCGCCACGAGATGGCGGAAGCGGCCTGACCCGGAAAGGGCCGCGACATGGCGCGCAGGAAGGGAGGCCATGGCGGCGGCCACGGTGGCTGGTTCGTCACATTCGCAGATCTCATGGCACTGCTGATGAGCTTCTTCGTCATGCTCACGGCAATGTCGACGCAGGACCAGAAGAAGCTGCAGATCGTCGCCGGCTCGATGCGCGACGCCTTCGGCACGCAGCGTGAGTCACGCCTCTCCGGCATCGTCGAGGCTGACGGCATTCCGGTGCGCCCCAACCTCAAGAACGTCAAGCGCGCCCCGCCCGACCAGGGCTCGGACTTCACCGCGCCGAGCATCTTCGACCGGCCGGACGATGGCGTCGCCGTGACCTCGTTCGACCGCGCCTTTGCGCTCGCCGCCGTGTCGCTGCGCCAGGCCATGCAGGACATGCCGGAGATCACCGAGGTCTCCAAAAACATCATCGTCGAGGAGGGCAAGGACGGCCTCGACATCTCGCTCGTCGACCAGGATGGCCGCGCCATGTTCCCGGAGGGCAGCGCCGAGCCCTATGAGCGGATGAAGAAGATCCTCGCGCACATGGCCCCGACCATCCGCAAGCTGCCGAACCGGATCTCCGTCACCGGCCATACCTCGGCGCAGCGGCCGGGCTCCAGCCCGGGCTGGACATCGTGGGATCTCTCGACGGCGCGCGCCTCGGCGGTGCGCAACATCCTCGCCACGTCCGGCATCCCCGACCAGCGCTTCGCCCAGGTGGTCGGCAAGGCCGACACGGACCCGATGTTTCCCGACGACCCCTATCTGCCTGCCAACCGGCGCGTGACGATCACGCTGCTGCGCGAGGCGCCGCCGCTGCCGACCGGGCGCAAGTTCTGAGACGGCGGGCCGCGGTTCAGCCGCCGGCTACGATCAGACACCAGTAGACGCGGTACTTCGTCCCCGGCCGGTCAACGGCGGCGATGCCCATGCGCGTGCCGAAGGGAGCGAGCATCACCGCGTTGTGCTGCGGCGAGTCGCGCCAGCCCGAGAACGCCTCGGCGAGCGTCCGGTATCCCGCCGACACGCGTTCCGCGCGCTTGCCCCCTCCCGCCGCGACGTGCGTGATCTTCGGCATCTCGCCCCAGGTCGAGGTGTCGGTCGCCGCCACGCCGGCTGCGCGGGCACGGGCCTGCTCCGTCAGCGCGGGATCGAGGGCGAGCGGGCCGAGGCCCTTCTTCGCGCGCCAGGCATTGACGAACCCGGCCGCTGCTTCGAGGTCCAGCTCGGCCCCCTCGTCGAGCCGCTGGTAGAAGGCGGGCACGGGGCCTGCCGGCGGCGCGGTGTTGCAGGCGGCGAGTGGAAGAAGACCAGCGCCGAGGAGGCCGGTGGCGAGGAGGCGTCTGCGGGAGATCATGGGGCGGGGGTGTCCTTGCCGTTTCCGCCCTTGCCCGCCTTCGGCCGGGATTCGAGCTTCTCGCCGATCTCCACCAGCCGCTCCTGCAGGGTATCGAGCCCGGAAATCCTGTATTCCGGTGTCCCCGGCGCCACGACGAGGCCCGAATCCCGCAGCCTGCGGAAGATCTCGAAGGTGAGATCGCTGGACACGCGGGCGGCCGTATCGACCTCGCCGACGAAGCAGATGAGGTCGAAGGTCAGCGTCGATTCCGTCATGGTCCGGAACAGGACGCGCGGCGCCGGATCCTCCAGCACGTCCTCGTGGCCCCGCGCGACCTCCTTGAGGACCGTCGAAACCTGGTCGGCGTCGGTGTACCGTCCCACCGGAACGGTGATGAGCACGCGGCCGGTACGGTCGGAATGGACCCAGTTCTTCACCGAGCCCGACACGAGGCTCGAATTCGGGACGATGAGGGTGGCGCGGTCGAAGGTCTCGACCTCGGTGGCGCGCACGTTGATGCGCTTCACATAGCCCTGCTCGCCGCCGACGACGATCCAGTCGCCGACGCGGATGCTCCGCTCAGCCAGCAGGATCAGGCCCGACACGAAGTTGTTGACGATCGACTGCAGGCCGAAACCGATGCCGACCGACAGCGCGCCGGCGACGATGGTGAATTTGTCGAGGCTGAGCCCGACATAGGACGCGGCCAGCACCGCAGCGAGCACGAAGCCGAGATAGCCCAGCCCGGTGGTGATGGAGTCCTTCAGGCCGACGTCGAGCTGGGTGTGCGGCAGGTACTTGGTGCGCAGCCAGCGCTGCACGGTGCGCGTGATGACGATGCCCAGCAGGAAGACGAAGGCACCCAGCAGGATCGTCCCGACCGAGACCGTGACGCCGCCCACCGATATGCCGAAGAAGGCGGCCCGGACCGAGGACAAAAGGTCGGTCGACTCGATGCCCCACGGCGCGAGAAGCAGCGTGGCGGCAAGTGCGAAGAGGACCACCTTCAGGGCGCCGGCGGTGAGGACGCCGATCTGCTCCAGCGAGTGGCGCGACAGGCCGATGCCCGCCTGGGCGAGCCGCGCCAGACGCCCGTTGGGCGCGAAGCCGACGCTGCACCATTCGTCGGCGAGCGAGAGCAGCATCATCAGCGAGGTCAGCACGATGGCCGCCCACGCCATCTGGCTGACCAGGAAGGACGCGAAGGCGACATAGCCCGCGAGGACGGCGCCGATGACGATGGCGCAGAGCACCCAGCCGGCGAAGCGGATGGGCGCCGTCAGGTCAGGCGTGTCGGAGACGTGCGGCCCGAAGGCTGCCTCGTCGCAATCGTCCACCCAGCGGATCATGTTGAGGGCGCGGGCGATGACCAGGGCGACGATGACGGCGAAGATGCCCTGCGTCGCGACCGAGAGACGGATGCCCGCCGCGATGCTCTGGTAGACCGCCTCGACGGTGCGGCCGAGCACCAGGACGATTGCGGCCAGCGTCGCCAGGTTGACGAGCGCCCGCGCGCGGTCGTCGGAAATGTTGAAGAGCCGCCAGTTCATGCGGTCCGGCGCGAGCAGCGCGTCGGCGAGGCTGCGGATGAAGGCGACGAAGGCCGCGCCCCAGATCAGCCGCGCGAAGGCAGGCTCGACGCGGGCCGGGAAGAGGTCCGTCGTGTCGACGATCTTGATCAGCAGCATCGAGGCGAGCGCCGGGGCGATGGCCCCTAGGAGCGTGATCGACGCCGCCGCATTGGTGCGCTGCAGCCGCGTCGGGTGCCCGGCCAGCCGGTCGCGCTTGACGAAGCCGAGCGCGAAGCGGCGCACGGGCAGGACGAGCACGATGGCGAGCAGCACGGCCGCCAGCAGGCCGAGGCCGGTGGGCCAGGTGACGCGCTGGCCCATGCGAGCCGACGTGTCGGCGGCAACCTGCATGAGAGCCCGCAGGTCCTGCGGAAACGTGGAGACGATATCCGCCCACAGGTCGGGTGCCAGCAGGCTGGACGAGGATTCGAAGAGCCGCTGGGTGAAGAGGTCGCGGCGCCTGTCTGCGATCTCCTTGTCGGTCTGCTCGGCCTGAACGAGGAGCGTGCGGGCGAGGCGGACGGTCTCGTCGATGTCGTTCAGCGCGCCCTGGCGGTCCTCCCGCTCGCGGCTCACGTCGGTACTTTCCGGCGGATCGTTCTCGCCCGGCTTGGGTCCGAGCTCGGCGAGGCGCTGTCGGATGGCGTCTGCCCGCGGCGTCAGGTCGGACACCACGGTGCGCGCGATATCGGCGAGAGGAACGAGCTGCTCGCGCAGCCCGCCGAGGGCGGCGTCGGTCTGGCCGCTGCGCTGGACGGCAGCCTCGATCTGGTCGAGCTGCAGGCGCACGCTGTCGAGCTTGGCGCGCTGGGCGGCCATGGCGGCGCTCGGAGGCGCGGGTTGGGGCTTTGGCGCCGGCTGCTGCTGGGCCGGCTGGCCCTGCTGCTGCGCCGGCGCGGCGGGAGCCGGCGCCTTCTGGCCGGCCGGGCCGTTCGCAGGGGCCTGGGAGGCGGGTGGCGTCGGGGCCGCTTGCTGGGCGATGGCGCCGGGCGGCACCACCAGCATCAGCAGCATGGAAAGAAGAAGGGCGGCCTTCGCCGCCCCGGCCCGTGCGGGACGTCTCATCGTGCTTCCTCGCCACGGCTGAGACCGGGCTTCGATTCGCGGCCCGGGAAGCTTGCGCGCCGGTGCGACGGAAGCAAGGCGGAGAGGCGCGTCAGCCTTCCTTCTTGTTCGCCTTGTGCTTCTCGATGCCGATCTTGATGAGCTCGCGCGCCTCCTCGGCGTCGCCCCAGCGCACCACCTTCACCCACTTGCCCTGCTCGAGGTCCTTGTAGTGCTCGAAGAAGTGCTTGATCTGGTCGATGGTGATCATCGGGAGGTCCGTGTAGTTCTGGACCTTCTCGTAGCGGCGGGTGAGCTTGGTCGACGGCACCGCGACGATCTTCTCGTCGCCGCCAGCCTCGTCTTCCATGAACAGGACGCCCACCGGGCGGACGCTCATCACGGCACCCGGCACGATCGCCCTGGTGTTGGCGACGATCACGTCGCACGGGTCGCCATCGTCGGAAAGCGTGTGCGGGATGAAGCCGTAGTTCCCGGGGTACCGCATCGACGTGTAGAGGAAGCGATCGACGACGAGAGCGCCCGACGCCTTGTCCATCTCATACTTGATCGGCTCACCGCCGATGGGAACCTCGATGATGACGTTGACCTCGTGGGGGGCGTTCTTCCCGATCTGGACTGCGTCGATACGCATCGTGATCACTCCACTGGCGCAAGGCGCCGTCGGCACGTCTTAGGGTTCATGGCGGCCTGCGGCAAGACGACTTTACGACAATGATTGACGCGACATCCACTCAGACCCAGCCGAAGGCGTGCCGGGCCCGCACCTCGGCACCAAAATGCTCCTCGCGCTCGCGCACCTTGATGCCGCCGAGATGGCGGTAGAACTGGCAGGCCCTGTCATTGTCGGCGAGCGCCCAGACCAGCAGGCCGGGAATGCGGTTGCCCGAGAGGTCGCGCCGCGCCGCCGTGAACAGCCTGCGTCCAAAGCCCAGCCCCTGGCATTCCGGCGCCACGTAGAGCTCGAAGATCTCGCCGCGGTAGGGAGAGACGGTGAGGCGGTTGCGGCCGTAGCTGATATAGCCGCGCACGGCGTCGTCGAAGTCGAGCACGGCGATGCGGCCGCCGCGCTCGAGCACGGTCCGCCACCAAGACGGACCGCGGCGCTGCACCATCTGCTCGAGCTCGCGGCCGGGGATGATGCCGCGATAAGCCTCGCGCCAGGCCGCGTCGTGAACGACCGCGATCGCTTCTGCGTCGCGGGGCCGGGCGAGGCGGACAGTGATGGCGGCCTGGGTCACGCGGCGAGTCTGGACCGGCACGCGGCGTCCGTAAAGCCCCTCGCATGCGACGCCGGGGCGCGCTCCTCCCGCCATGGTTGCCCCGGCGCACGCGTGCTGGTATTGCCCCCCGGTCCCGCCGCCGGAACGCCTCTTTGTTAAGCCGCATCGTCAAGACCGGCCGCACCCCCAAGCCCGACAATCGCTGGGATCGCCGCATGGCGCGCATCGCGCGGTGGGACCGGCCGATCGAGAGCGGCCGGCAGCGCCTTGCTGCCTGGGCCAACATGCTGCTGGCCGACCACGGCATCTTCCGTGTCGTCTACCTCAACCTGCACCGGGTGACGCCGTCGTTCTGGCGCGCCGCACAGCCCACGCCGGGACAGATCGCCAGGCTGGCCGGGCAGGGCCTGAAGACGGTGGTCAATCTGCGGGGCGGCCGCGAATACGGATCCTGGCCGCTGGAGCGCGAGGCCTGCGAGGCGCATGGGGTGGCGTTGACCGACTTCGTCGTCCGGTCACGCGGCGCGCCCGACAGGGAGGCCATCCTGGAGGCCAAGGCGTTCTTCGAGACGCTCGACTATCCCGTGCTGGTCCACTGCAAGTCGGGCGCCGACCGGGCCGGCTTCATGGCGGCGCTCTACCTGCTGCTGCATGAGGGTCGCCCGCTCGAGGAGGCGACCCGCCAACTTGCGCTGCGCTACGGCCATTTCCGCTGGGCCAAGACGGGCATCCTCGATGCCTTCTTCGAGCGCTACCGGGTCGAGGGCGCGGAAAAGGGCCAGAGCTTCGAGGACTGGCTGCGCCACACCTATGATCCGGAGGCGCTCGAGCGCGAGTTCCGGCCCGGCCTCGTCTCCGATTTCCTGGTCGACCGCCTGCTCAGACGCGAATGAGGCCGGTGCCGGGGACGGCGTCGCTCTCGATGTCCTCGCCGCCGCTCTGCAGCCAGTGCAGGCGGGCATAGATCCCGCCGCGGCCCAGCAAATCCTCGTGGGTGCCGATCTCGGCCACCTGGCCCTCGTCGAGCACGACGATCAGATCTGCGGCCCTCACCGTCGACAGCCGGTGCGCGATGACGAGCGAGGTGCGTCCGCGCGCCAGCCGGGTCAGCGCGTCCTGCACGATCCGCTCGGACTCCGAGTCGAGGGCGCTCGTGGCCTCGTCCAGCAGCAGGATCGGCGCATCCTTGAGAATGGCGCGGGCGAGGGAGACACGCTGGCGCTCGCCGCCGGAGAGGCGCATGCCGCGGTCGCCGACCGGCGTGTCGTACCCCTGGGGCAGGCGCTGGATGAAATCGTGCGCCGCGGCGGCGCGCGCTGCATCGGCGATCTCGTCGGGCGTGGCGCCCGGGCGGCCGATGGCGATGTTGGCGGCGACGGTGTCGTCGAAGAGCACGACGTCCTGTGAAACGACGGCGATGCGGCGGCGAAGGCTGTCCAGGGTGACGTCGCGCAGGTCCTGCCCGTCGATGGCCACCACGCCCTTCGTCGGATCGAAGAGCCGCGGGACCAGCGACATCAGGGTCGACTTGCCCGAGCCCGAGCGCCCGACGAGCGCCGTCATGCTGCCGCCGGGCACGACGAGATCGATGCCGGACAGCGCCGGCCCGTCGCCGCCATAGGAGAAAGAGACGTCCCGGAACGCGATCTCGCCCGATCCGATGGCGATGGGCCGCGCCTCCGGCCGGTCGACGACGGTCGGCGGCTCGTCCAGCACCGCATAGAAGCGTGACAGCGACGCTGCCGCCTCCTGCAGCACGGCGCTGAGGTTGCCGAGTGCGCGCATCGACTGGGCCGCCAGCAGCAGCGCCGTGACGAAGCCGGTGAAGTCGCCGATCGTCGTCTGGCCCTTGACGATGCGCCAGCCGATGAAGACGAGGACGGCGGCGACGGCCAGGCCTCCGGCCACCTCTAGCAACGGGTCGAGCCGGGCGCGCTGGTTGGCGGCCTTCATCTTCAGCCGCCGGATTTCCTCGAACGTGCGCGCGGCGCGCTGCTTGAGGCGGCCCTCCATGCCGTAGGCCTTGGCGACCCGGACGCCGGCCAGGCTCTCGGTCACCATGCCGGCCATGATGCCGGTCTGCTCCTGGGTGGAGTGCGCCGTGCGCCGCAGCTTGCGGCCGAGGCTGGATATGGCGGGAGCGACGATGGGCAGGACCAGGAGGGCCGCGAGCGCGACCTCCCAGTCGATCCACAGCATGACGAAAACGAGCGCCACCGCCGTCGCGACGTCGCGCAGGAAGACGGTGGAGAGCCGGGTGAGGCCCTCGCGCACATAGGTGAAGTCGGTGGTGAAGCGCTGCGTCAGCGCGGCTGGCGTCTCGCGCGACAGGCGGGCGAGATCGGCCTCGATGAGATGGCCGTAGAGGGCCGACTGCATGTCGGCCTCGATCCGCGTGACGACACGGTTGGTGAGCACGGCCTGCGCCCACATGGCGCTGCCTTTCACCGCCGTCACCAGGATGACGATAAAGGGCACAAGCTGCACGAGCCGCTTGTTCTGCTGCTCGAAGCCGTCGAAGGCCGCCTTGATGACCACGGGATAGAGGCTCGACGCGCCCGCCAGCACGCCGACCAGGGCGACGATGGCGAGCAGCGCCGGCCAGTGCGGCTTCATCCAGTCGTGCCACAGCCGCAGCAGCAGGCCGCGCGTTTCTGCCTTGAGCAGCGCCGAGGCGGCGCGCCGGCTCTTTCGCGATGGCCTGGCGGCGGTACTCACCGGCCGAAGATGCCCTTGAGCGTCTTGGCCAGCGTGTTGCGCTTCTTCTTGCGCTCGAGCTCCTCGGCGTCGCGAACCCAGGCGACCTGCACGACGCGGCGCTCCCCGGCGAAAGGCTTGTGCCCGTGCCACGAATTGTCGGCGCGCAGGAAGGCGAACACCGTGCCCATCGTCGGAGGCACTTCCAGCACCATGTCCTCGAAGTCGTCCGGCCCGTTGAGGACCCGCAGCCGGCCGGCGCCGGCATCCTGCCAGGCATCGTTCATGTAGACGAGCAGGGTCATCACCTTGCTCTCGCCGTCGGTGTGGATCCGGCCGTCCTTGGCCTGCGAGATCTTGCGGATCGTGGTGAGGCGGGGGAACGGGTGGAGGTTGAGGCCGAATTTCTTCGACAGTTCCTCCGTGAGTTCCGGGCTCTCCAGCTCGTCGATGAGCGTCTTGAAGTTCCCGCGCACTTCGACGTCGTCGACCGTCAGGAACCCCGGCTTGGTGATGTCGGGAAACTCCTCACGCAATGCTCCGATCTTCTCCTCGCGCAGAAACTTCTCGCCGAGGAAGAACGAATATGGCTCGCGCGACAGCGGTGCGGAGCGGACCGCCTCGTAGTCGAGGACTTCCGGACTGGCGCTCATCGGGGACCTCCAGGAGCCGGTCGCAACGCCGGCACACGGGTGAATGTCCCGTGCCTTCTACCTCCGGTTGTATCCCGGGGCAATTGCGCTCGCTGGGCCGAAGCGGGGCGCTCGTGCAGCGTGTGCCTCCGGCCGCGGCAAGGCCCGGCTGCGGGCCAGGCCGGGCCGCGAGGCGCAGCGCGTGGTAGGGCCGGCGGCCCTACTCCGCCGCGGCCCTCCTGACGGGGGCGATCGGATCCGCCAGCGGCTGGCGGCGCTCGAAATCGCTGATGTAGTCGCGGGTCAGCGGCACCGTGTCGACCTTCTTTGCCACCTGGATCTGGAACACCATGTGGCCGGCATGGCGGAAGGTCGCCTCGCAGGCGGCGAGGTAGAACTCCCACATGCGGCAGAACCGCTCGTCGTAGATCTCGCGGATGCGGTGGCGGTTGGCGTTGAAGCGGTTGCGCCAGGCTCGCAGGGTCTCCGCATAGTGCAGCCGCAGGATCTCGATGTCGGTGACGTGGAGGCCGGCGCGCTCGATCGAGGGAAGCACTTCGGAGAGAGCCGGCGAATAGCCGCCGGGGAAGATGTATTTCGCGATCCACGCATTGGTCGCGCCCGGCCCGTCGGCACGCCCGATCGAGTGGATCATGGCCACGCCGTCATCGGCCAGAAGCTCCGCCACCTTCTGGAAATAGGTGTCGTAGTGGTTGACGCCGACATGCTCAAACATGCCGACCGAGACGATGCGGTCGTACTTGCCGGCCTCGAGCCGGTAGTCGAGCATCTTGAAGCGCACCCGGTCCGGCCGCCCGGCCTCGAGCGCGCGCTGGTTGGAGACGCGGTGCTGCTCCTCCGAGAGCGTCAGGCCCGTGACGTCGACCGGAGCGATCTCCGACAGGTAGAGCCCGAGCCCGCCCCAGCCCGAACCGATGTCGAGCACTTTCTGGCCCGGCTTCAGGAGGAGCTTCGCCGCGATGTGCCGCTTCTTCTGGGCCTGGGCTTCCTCGATCGTGTCGTTCTGGTCGAGGAAATAGGCGCAGGAGTACTGACGGTCCGGGTCGAGGAACAGGTCGTACAGCGTGTCCGACAGGTCGTAGTGATGGGCGACGTTGCTGCGCGAGCGGTGCGCCGGATTGTACTGGGAGAGGCGGCGGCCGAGGCGGCGGATCGCCGCCCATACCCGGGAAGGCAGGTCGGGCGTCTCCCACCCGGAATTGCTCATGATCAGCTCGAGCGCGTCGTAGATCGTCGCGTCCTCGACAGTGAGCCGCCCTTCCATGAAGAGCTCGCCGGCGGCAAGCTCCGGATTCGCCAGGAGCGCCCATTGCGCGCCGCTGTCATGGATCCGGATCGTGACCCGGGGTGAACCCGAGCCGTATTCGTGCGTGACGCCTGCGTGATCGACGACGCGGAGCGTCCCCTTCTTCATTCGCGCTTTAAAAACCGGACCGAGCAGGTACATGGCCAACAGCACCCCGCCAGAACACCCGGCGAAAGTTTAACAACATCTTTCAAGCGGTGGAAAGCGCTGAGGTCGGGGAAAATACGGATTTTATGTCAGGGGTGTGATTGGCAATGCGCCATGGCGCCGCGTAGGGGTGGGGAGCAGGCGCGGCACCGGTGCACGGCGCCGCGCCAGGCCGAGGCTCAGTTGTCCTTCTTGCCCGAGCCCAGCTCGTAGGGGATCGGGGTCTTCGTATCCGGCTTGGGGTCGTAGCTGCGCATTTTGCACTGGTCCCAGCGAGGGGCCTTGCCGCAGGCGCCGCTGGTCATCTTCATGCCGCCGGCGGGAGCAGGGCCGGCAGCGAAGGCCGGAACAGAAAGTCCGAGGGCCGCGATGAGGCTGCCGGTGAGGAAAAGGGTGCGCATGGGAGTCTTCCCGTTTTGGTTGTGATGCGCGCCTTCCTAGCTGGGCCTCTGCAATGGCCTGATGACGAAACGACGAAACTTCCGTGTCATGTTTCTGTGAGCATTACCGAAGGGTTCGGTTGAACGAAAAAGCCCCGGCGCAATGCGCCGGGGCTTCCTGGACCCGATCCTGGTGAGGATCAGAAGTCGCGCTGAACGCGGAGGGCGAAAGCGACGCCGTTCGTGTTCTTCTTGAAGGCAACGTCGTTCAGGCTGTCGTAAGCGATGTTCTTGGCCTGAAGAGCGACGTAGTTGACCGTGCCGGACACCGTGAAGTTCTTCACCGGCGACCAGTTGCCCTGGGCACCGACCTGCCAGTAGTCGAAGTCGCGGCCGACGAGGCCGACGCCGTCGACCGTGCCGCGGCCGTTGAACACGTCGCTGCCGTAGTCGATGGCGGTGTAGCTGCCCCACAGAGCGGCGCTCAGGGTGGGGGTGAAGGTGTGCTGGAAGGCCGCGAGGGCGTTCCAACCCTTGGTCAGCTGGATCGAGCCAGCGTTGTTCGGCAGGCCGTCAGCGCCGTACGCGATCTGCGTGGCCTTGCCGAAGCCGTAGGTGCCGCCGGCGCCGATGTACGTCAGAGCGCCCTGGGTGTAGGCAGCCTGCAGGTACAGGGCGTCGCCCGGACCGAACGACGGCACGTTGATCTTCACGCCGCCCTGGAGGGCCCAGCCGTACTTGGTGTCGTCGTTGAAGTCACCGGTGCTCGTTGCCGTGACAACGCCACCGCCGACATCGTTCAGGTCGAAGATGGTCGTGCTGGCACGCAGCTGGTGGACAGCACCAGACAGCTGAACCTGGCCCCAGCTGTCAGCATAGAGCAAGCGAGCCACGACGTCGGGAACACGGTAGCCGCCCGGCGTGGTGTTGGCGAAGGCGCTGCCGTATCCGAACGGACCGGTGCCGCCAGCAGCCACGGTGTTCGTGCTGCTGTTGCCGAAGTAGCCCGGCGAACCCCAGTTCGTGCTGAGATCTTCCAGCGAGAGGGCAGCCGAGAAGTTGCCGAAGATGGCCGTGTAGGCCGCGCCGACGACGGAGTGGTCGGAGCCGAGCGTGCCGATGTTGTTGAAGGCGTCGGCGTAGAAGTCGAAGTACGACTGATACTTACCGGCCTGGAACCCACCGAGCTGCACCCACGCCTTGTCGATGAAGCCGCCACCGCCGCCGTAGCCGGCGTCCGCGCGGATGTCGGCGAACGAACGGAGCAGGCCGTACTCGGTCTGCGTACGAGCGTCGAGCTGCACCGAGCCGACGGCGTACTGACCGGCGAAGCGCTGGCCGTAGCCGCGGCCGGAGCTGCTGAAGCGGCTCGTGCCGTCCGGGTTCACCAGGTAGAAGTTGGTGTTGTAGGGCGTGCCGGCAGTGTACTGCCAACGGGCAAAGCCGCCGACGCGCAGGCAGACGTCAGTGCCGGGCACGACATAGCCGACGAAGGCGCCCCCGCCCAGCGAGCAGATGCGAACGTACTCGACCGGCGCGGCCTTCTTCATCGGAAGGTCGGCGGCCTGGGCCCCGGCGACAGCGGCAAAGCCCGCGGCCGTCCCGAGGAGAAGGCTCTTCATGAGCTTCATAAGGATCTCCTAACAAGTTGACTGACTGAGCCCTGGCCTCCCCCGGATCCGCCCCTGTCGCGCGGCGTCCGCGGTATTCCAAAACCCCTGTTGGCGGGGACGTCCCCGAGGCTCACCGAGCGCTGGAGTGAACTCCCGCCGGGGCTACGTTTCCGTCCGACTCGAATGCGCCAAGGACCTCCCTGACCGCGGTCCAACCCTACTCACAACGTCCGGTTGCGCAACTTGGATATTGACTTAGATCCTCGTAGAATGAGATTTAGTACCCCGCTGTTGCAAAAATGGCATATCCCGGGCGGGCCCCGGCAATGGCGTGATTAAGCCGAAATGAATGCGTTTCCCGAGGTGTTGTGCCAATTCTGGCCAAGTACCGAGGGAGAAAGGTCTTCACCCGATGCTGCGGTACAAGATCGAGCTCGACGCTCCTCATCTCTCCGAGGCCAGAATTCGCGAGCTGCTGTTACGCGAGTTCAGCCCAACAGACGTAACTATTGAGCGTATTGCACGCAGAACGCGTACAACCCCACACTGTACCGTCGAGGGAATGATTACCGCTCTACTGTCTGATGGACAGGCTTGGAAGGGCCGGGAGATCGTCTCTGAACTGTCGTCGGACGTGGACGCTGGCCTGGTCCAGGCCGCCATGCGCCGCCTTGAGCGTCGCGGTGACATCCGCCGCATCCGGCACGGCACCTACATGCTCGTCGGCCGCGAGGCGGCGACCACTGCTGCGCCGGCCGCCAACGACCTCGCGCGAAGCGCCGTGCTGGCCCGCCTGGACGAGGCCCGCACCCGCCCTGAGCTGGAGGCCATGCTGCGCCTGCCGGGAGAAACGGTGGCCCGTGCCCTCTCCTCCCTGCTTGTCAGCGGCGAGGTGATTCGCTTCCTGCCCGAAGACGGCGCGGCGGAGCCGATCTATGCGACGCCTGGCTCGCGCACGTTCCAGCCGGCCCGGCCGTCCTTCGAACCCGACGCCCGGCTGCGCGTGCTCGCCGCACTGGAGCCCGGGCGTTTTCACCGGGCGGCCGACGTTGCCGCAGTCGCCATCGTCGGACAGGACGCGGTCAACAAGCTGATCGAGAGCCTCGCCGGCGACGGGCTGGTCGCGACGTTCCGGATGGGCCCGTCCCGCTATCTCGCCGTGACCCCGGAGGGGGCCGCCTTGCGCGGCGCAGGCAGGTCCGGACCGAAGGCGCCTGCTGCCGAACTCCTCGGCGACATGGGCCCCCGCCGCACGGCCTTTCTCCAGATCCTGGCGACGCTCGGCAGTGCCCGAACCGTCGACGTGACGCATGCACTGGCCGAAGACCTGTTCTCCGGCCCCGGCTGCAGCGCGGTGCAGGCGGCCCAGAGCCTCGCCGGCATGGGTCTGATCGAGGCCGCCGACGAACCAGACAAGCGCCAGCCCGCCTATCGGCTGACCGCGCTGGGGTCACTTGTCGTGAGCGAGCTCGACCGCCGGCAGGCGCCGCCCGATCCCGTCGCGCTCAGCCTTCGCATCGGCGCCCGGCGCCTTTCGCGACGCAGCACGACGACCGCCCGCCGGTAGGGTTTCTGCGGACAGACGCAGCCTCCGAGATTGAATATGTAAGTTCGAACGAATGACGAAGGTCACACGGCGATTGTCGCACACCCTCCAGGCAGTCCGGAGGGACAGCCGAACCGCAGGAGCCCGCAGTGAACGCTCTCGAGACGGCCAGCGTCTGCGTGCCAACGGATCCGGGACTGCCTGATGAGATGCTGGCGAGGGCCGCGCTGGCGGCCTGCGAGGCCCAGACGCGCGTCGCGCGGGAGACCCTCGGCCGGGCCGCTGCGCCCTGCCGCGTCCCGTGCAGCGGCTGCCTGGCGGCGGCGCGCGCCGTTGCCGATCTCGTGATGGGGACGAGGATGACCGGGATGGAACCCCAGGCCCCGGTCATCGTTCAACGTGTCGGGAAATAGTGGCCGGTCACTCGCCCGTGTTTCCCGGACGCCTCGGAGCGTCATGCAACCGGCGCGACGATCGGGGCAATGGAAACACGAACCAAGGGCTTGAGCCTTTCGTCCGTTCAGCGTGAAAATCCCGGCTCGCAGGGGCCGGATGGCTGGACCGGGGTGCCACTGTTCGAAGGCATTCGCACGCAATCTCTCGAACTCGTCGGGAAGCACGCCTTCGTCCAGCGCGTGCCGGCCGGCGCCATTCTGACCGAGGCGGGCGAAAAACCCCGGCTGCTCCACATCGTGCTCGACGGGCTCGCGCATTTGGTGGCCGAGCACGCAGGGCACGAAGCGGGGGTGGCCATCGTCGAGCCGGTAGCGCCCGCCATGCTGTCGTCCGTCATCGTCGACCGTCCACAGCTCGCCACGCTGCAGACGTTGGCGCCGAGCCGACTGCTTCTGGTGCCAGCCGACGTCGTGCGAACAGTGTTCGAGACCGACAGCGCCTTTGCCCGCAGCGTGGCGAGAACTCTCGTGGAGGACGAGCGGCGATCCTTCCGCGAGGTGAAAAACCAGAAGCTCCGCACCGCGCCGGAGCGGCTCGCCAATTGGATACTCGGCGCACTGCGGCACACTCCCGGGCACATGAAGCTGCCGTTCGGGAAGCACGTTCTGGCACTGCATGTGGGCGCCACCCGCGAGCGGCTGTCGCGCAGTTTCGCGCTTCTCGAGGAGCACGGGCTGATCTCGGGCCGCAAGGACCTCGAGATCGCCGATCTCGAGAGCTTCCGACGCTTCGCCAAGCCGGCACCCCTCATCGACGACGACGCGGGCTGAGCCTCTTCCCGGCGAAAGTCACCGGCCGGGGAACCTGCCGGGTGAAACGGCGTTACCCCACCAGACCCCCGACGAGCCAGCCTTCCCGGAACCATTCCGGGCAACCCGGCCCCGCCAGCACGCCCCCTCCTGCTGGCGGGGCCGGTGCGTTTATGCCCCGCTTTGGTCCCCATCGAACTTCGGCGCGTCCTGTGCGTTTGCCGGTCCTACGTACGGAGGATCGCTTGGCCGACAGACTTTCTCCCCTTTCCGACCGGCGACAGGACCTGCGCCCCGCCAGCCCGGCCCCTGCAACCGCAGCAGCGCAGGAGCGCCATGCCGTTCCGCACGGCCAGGACGAGCCGCATTCCGGCCTGCAGGGCGGCATCACCGTCGCGATCATCGCCGCCGCGGTGATCATTGCCGCAGTGGTCTTCACCCACGAATGGCAGACCACCGAACCGGCGACGACGCCCGCCGCGGCGCCCGCGGGATCGACGGCCGCCCCCGAACCGGCCAAGAGCGCACCCGCACCCGCAGCGCCTGCAGCGCAACCGACCCCGCCGGCTCCGTCCCAGACCGCACCGGCACCCGCGGCTCAGGAGCAGGCGCCTCAGCCGGCTGCCCCGGCGCCGGCACCCGCGGCAACTCCGCCGCAGCCACCGGCGGCCGTGACGCCGCCTCCCCCGGCCGCGAACGCACCGTCCCCGCAGGCTGCGCCCGAACCGCCCGCGACTCCGCCCGCCTCTGATCCAGCCGCCGGCGCCCAGCCGGAGCAGGTCACGCCACCCGCCCAGAACGCCCCGAGCGCGCCGGTTCCCGGAGACCAGCCGCAGGAAGCGGCGCCGGGCCCGGCCGGCCAGCCGCAGCCGGGCAACACCCAGGCACCCCCTCCCCCGCCCTGAGCGGAGACTGGGCAGGAAACCAAGTCGGAGGGAGCCGCGTTTGATGTTCCCGCGCCCGACAGGGCGCAGCAGCCGCGCACCACGCCGCAACTCCCCCGGAGAGCACCGCCATGAGCATCCTTTGGACCATCATCATCGGCTTCGTTGCCGGCGTCATCGCCAAGCTGATCACGCCCGGCCGCAACGAGCCGTCAGGCTTCATCCTGACGACGATCCTCGGCATCGTCGGCGCGTTCGTGGCGACCTATCTCGGCCAGGCGATCGGCTGGTACCGGGCCGGTGAAGGCGCAGGCCTGATCGGCGCCGTGGTCGGCGCCATCATCGTCCTCGTTGTCTGGGGAATGGTGGCCGGCCGTCGCAACGCCCTCACCTGATCCGGCGGCGCGGGGCAGCCTCAGCGGCTGCTCCGCCTGCTCCCCTGCCCGGGCTCGAAGCGCGCCCGCAGCTGCTCGTAGTGATTGCGCAGCCGCTCCTCGTGCCTGATTTCGCGCTCCCGCCGCAGCGCAGCCTCGCCGGCGGTCTCTGGCCGCTGCACCTCCACGGCGAAGCGCGGATGCGGCTCGCCATGGATCTCGTACGCGGCAATGTCGATGCGCGCCGCGCCATGGCGCTCACGCAGCGCGCTGAGCCGTTCGATCGCCGTGTCGAGCGTCACTCCGTCGAGTTCCTCGGTGAGGTCGAGCCGCTCGGTGACGAGCGTCTCCTGTTCCTTCGCCATGATGTCGTCCTCCTCCGCGCACGGCCGCCGCGCCGCCGCTTCGCAGGAGAATCCGCGAGACGCCATAGGGTTTCGCCGCCCATCATCGCGCGCTTCAGCCAACCGTCCGGGCCGGCTCCGTCGGCGGCACGATGATGGCGCTGTCGATGTCGAACGGCTCCGTCACTGCAACGAACGTGTCGGGATAGAAACCGTTGAAGCGGGTGCGCAACGACAGCGAATAGGCGCCGATGTGGCCGACCTCGATCCAGTCGCCCGTGCTCACCGTGTCCGGCAGCCAAAAGGGCCGGGTCAGGATGTCGACGGAATCGCAGGTGGCCCCGCAGATGCGGAACGATTCGAACTTCAGCCCGCCCGCCCGCGCCGGCCTCCGTCGCGAGGGATCCTCGATGTGCTGCACGGGGAGGCTGATCTTGCCCGTCCACGCGTCTGACAGCGACGACCAGATCCCGTCATTGATGTAGAGCCGCTGCCCCTTGCGCAGCAGCACACGCACCACGACCGAGAGGGAGCGCGCCACCACGACGCGGCCCGGCTCGGCGACGAGAGGCAAATCGTCCAGCCCCCATTCCCGCACCTCCTGCAGTACGTCGGCCAGCAGTTCGCCGACCTGGGGCACGCGCGCGGCCGACCGCTGCCGGTCCGGCCCGTATTGGGCCGGGAATCCGCCGCCGATGTCGAGCGCGGAGAGCTCCGCCCGGGTCCGGCCACGGATCCACGCAGCGCTCGCCAGGGCCCGCTCATACGTGTCGAGATCCTCGACCTGGCTGCCGACGTGGAAGGCGATGCCGCTGCGGAAGCCGATATTGTCGATGCGGTCCAGAAGCTCGACGGCGTGGCGCGGCGTGGCGCCGAACTTGCGCGACAGCTCATAGGCGGCATGCCCCTTGGTGGCGATGCGGACGAAGAGCGTGAAATCGGCAGGGTCGAGATCGAGGGCGTGCACGATGCGCAGGATCTTGGCGACCTCGTCCTCGTGGTCCACGGCCATGACCCGGATGCCGTAGCTCTCGACCGCGAGCCGGATGTCCGACTGCGCCTTCACGGGGTGCATGTACAGGAGCTCGGCGCCGGGCTGCGCCTCCCGTGCCCCCGCGAACTCGGCGGGGCTCGCGACATCGAAGGCGGTCACCCCCGCAGCCGAGACGGTCGCCAGCACCGCAGGGTCGCTGTTGGTCTTGACGGCATAGGCCGTCTTGCCCGGGAAAGCCTGCATGAAGGCCTGCGTGTCGGCGGTCAGCACGTCGCGGCGGAAGCAGTAGAGCGGCGTGTCGGGCCGCAGCGCCAGTGCGGCCTCTCGGGCGCTCGGAAAGGTCTTCATGGGGAGCCTTGGAGTCGGTGGCGGGTCGAGGTGTCGCGGCAGGTGACCGGGAAGGTAGCAGGCGGCAGTTACAGTGCCTATGGCGTGTAAACCGGTGCCGTTGCGTTCAGATTCTGCAAAGATTCCGGTGAGGGATCGTTTAGCTACAATTTTAGCGGCCGATTCAAGGAAGAGGACCATTGTTGTGGCGAAGGGCGGACACGCCGCCCCTTGGACAACGGAGTGCCAAGATGGACACGGATCGTCTTCGCCAGGCTGCCGACGACATCATCGGACGCGGCCGCATCGCCTTCGCCGACGTGCGCCGCCTGCGCCGCGACATCCTCCCCGACGGGATCTCGAGCCGCGAGGAGGCCGAGATCCTGATCCGCCTCGATCAGGACACCAGCCGCTCCGATCGCGCCTGGACCGAGTTCTTCGTCTCCGAGCTCGTCGACTTCGTGGTCTGGGCCGAGCGCCCGACCGGGATCGTCGACGAGGAGGCCGCGAAGTGGCTCTCCGACGCGCTCGAGCGCGGCCGGGCCACGCGTAGCTGCCGCGCCCTTGTTCACGCCATCGTGCGCGAGGCCGAACGGGTGCACGAGAGCCTTTCGGCCGGTGCTCCCTGCGACGTCGAGATCCTTGCGGTTCCCGCCGAACAGGCCGCCGCCGTGCTGGCAGCCTGACGTCCCGCGACGACGGGGTGCGGCCGCATGGCGCCTCCCCGCGCGCCGCTGCGCCCTTGACCGGCGTGAGGGGGCGCGCGACGGTTCGGCCCTGAGCGGGAGTTCGCCATGGTCTTCGCCGGTGCCGCCTCGCGGGCAGCCGCCTTTGCCCTTTCCGCAGTGCTGGCCTGGCCCGCCGCAGCGGCCGACATCACCGTCATGCCTTCGCGCGGCGGCGTGGTCGTCTCCATGTCGGGAAAGATCGAGCACGGCGATACCGACCGTCTAGAGGCCCTGCTGGACGGGCTGGCCGGCGCGTCCGTCACCGTCCATGCCCTGGCTTTGAACTCGCCGGGCGGTTACCTCATCGAGAGCCTGGCCATGGCCGACGTCGTCCGCGCCCGCCGCATGACGACATTCGCCTGGGACACCTGCGCCAGCGCCTGCTTCGTGGTCTATGCGGCAGGCTCGCGGAAACTGGCGACGCCGATGGCGCGGCTCGGCGTCCACACCGCCTACGAGCCGGGTGGCGCGACCAGCAGCAAGGCCACGGCGACGATGGCGGAAGCCTGCCGGCGCTTCGGCGTACCCCAGAGCGTGCTGGCCAAGATGGCCAAGACGCGTGCTCCCGACATCGCCTGGATCACGCGCAGGGAGGCGCGCGCCATGGGCGTGCGGCAGATCCGGGCGCACCCTAGCGGCGAGGGGTGAGGCTCACCGCCCCGCTCATCCCTCCGGGTCATGGCAGCACACGCACAGCTTGTTGCCGTCGGGATCCCGTACATAGGCGCCGTAGTAATCGGCGTGGTATTCGGGCCTGAGGCCCGGAGCTCCCTCCGACGCGCCGCCGGCAGCGAGTGCCACCGCCCAGGCGCTGTCGACCGCCGCCCGGCTCGGAGCCAGCAGCGCGACCATCTGCCCGTTTCCGGCGGCGGCCTTACCTGTGAACGGCCGACCGACGAGAAACAGCGGCCGGCCCCCTTCGGCCTGCTCCCAACCGGCCCAGGGTCTATCCGGGTCGAGAAAGCGCCGGCGGTGGCCGAGGGCCTCCATCAGCGGCGCATAGAACGCCATCGCGCGCTCGAAATCCGTGACGCCGACGAAGACATGCGACAGCAAGGGCCATCTCCGGAAGGGACGGCCTGAAAATAGGCGCGCCGGGAGCAGCGATTCAAGCTGCCCCCGGCGCTGTCTTGAGTGACTGGACGAGGCAGGCGGCTACTTGTCGCCAGCGCCCTTCTGCACCGCTTCCATCACCCGCTCCAGGTTGAAGCTGCCGGGCTTCTGGCGTGGCGGGAACTCGCGGAAGCTCTGCAGCCATGCGCCGACATAGGCACCGGCGGGCGCGATCGCGAACATGCGGTCCATGTACCAGCGCTGGTAGCCCATGGCGTTCTCATGCTCGGCACGCTCGAACGGATCCATGCGGAGGTTGGTCAGCAGCGGCGCGCGCAGCTGGGTGAAGGGATCCTGCCAGACCCGCAGGCCCTCTGCCTTCTGCTCGAGGAACGTCACCTTCCAGTCGTCATAGCGCAGCGCGGCGACGCTGCCGTCGTCGGTCCAGTAGATGAACTCCCGGCGCGGCCAGGCGCCCTCTCCCTTCAGCGCCGGCGCGAGGTCGTAGCCGTCGAGATGAACCTTGTAGGTGCGGTCGCCGATTTTGCGGCCGGTGAGCAGGTCCTGCTTGACGCTGGCGTCCCCGGCCGCCGCCAGGAACGTCGTCAGCATGTCCTCGTGGGCGCCGATGTTGTTGACCACCGTCCCCGGCTTCACCACGCCCGGCCAGCGGATCACGGCGGGGACGCGGTAACCGCCTTCCCAGTTGGTGTTTTTCTCGCCGCGGAACATCGTCGTTCCGCCGTCCGGCCAGGTGAATGTCTCCGCGCCATTGTCGGTCGAGTACATGACGATGGTGTCGTTCTCGATGCCGAGCTCCTTCAGCTTGGCGAGGAGCTGCCCGACCATGCCGTCATGCTCGGCCATGCCGTCGGCGTAGATGCCGTATCCGGTCTTGCCCTCCGATTCCGCCTTCAGATGCGTGAAGACGTGCATGCGGGTGGAGTTCCACCAGATAAAGAATGGCTTGTCGTCCTTCTTGGCCTTGTCCATGAACTCCAGCGCGCTTTTGGTGACCTCCTCGTCGACGGTCTCCATGCGCTTGCGCGTCAGCGGCCCGGTGTCGACGATCTTCTGCGTGCCGTCCGGGTTGGCCCAGGAGTGGATGACGCCGCGCGGGCCGAAGCGCTCCTTGAACTTCGGGTCCTTCGGATAGTCCGGGTTCTCCGGCTCTTCCTCGGCGTTGAGGTGGTAGAGGTTGCCGAAGAACTCGTCGAAGCCGTGCGCCGTCGGCAGCATCTCGTCGCGGTCGCCGAGGTGGTTCTTGCCGAACTGCCCGGTGACGTAGCCGAGCGGCTTCAGCAGCGTCGCGATTGTCGGATCCTCTGCCTTCATGCCCTCGGGCGTACCGGGCAGGCCGACCTTGGTGAGGCCCGTGCGGATCGGCGACTGCCCGGTGATGAAGGCGGCCCGGCCGGCGGTGCAGCTCTGCTGGCCATACCAGTCGGTGAAGGTCACGCCCTCGTTGGCGATGCTGTCGATGTTGGGCGTGCGATATCCCATCATCCCGCGATTGTAGGCGCTGATGTTGAACTGGCCGATGTCGTCGCCCCAGATCACCAGGATATTGGGCTTTTTCGGCTGCTGCGCCGCGGCGGGAAGCGCCACGGCAAGACAGGCGGCGGCTGCGAGAGCAAGTCTCGCCAAGTGTCGTGTCGGCATCATCCACCTCGTTTGGTCGAAGGTGGACGAACCTATGGCGCGAGCGCGACAGTAAGCTTACCATTTTGCGCAGGCTAAGCTTCACGAGCGTATTGTATGAGCCGCTTCCGCTTGACGGGCGTATCCGGCCTCGGCCCCCTCGCCAGGGTCTGCGACGCATCCGGCGATGGAAACTTCAGCCGCGTGCTGCGCAAGGCCGGTGTTCCCGCAAGCCTGATCGCCGCGCCGCACGCCATGATCCCCATGCAGGCCATGTACGCCCTCTTCGAGGAAGGCGCCCGTGCGACGGGCGACGAACTCCTCGGCCTGCGTGTCGGGGCTGCAATGGACCCGGGGGAGTTCGGCGTCTGGGTGCGCTATGCCATTTGCGCAGAGACCCTTCGCGACATGGTGAAGCGGCTCGACCGAACCCTCGAGTACCACCAGCCGGGGGCGACGATCCGGCTGGCAGACCGCGACGGCACGGCGCTGCTGCGCTATCGCGCGGCCGATAGCCGCGGCACCGGCCTCTCGTTCCACGCCGACCACGTGCTCGAACCGATGCTGGCCGCCGTGCGCGTCTTCGCCGGATCCCGCTGGATGCCGCTTGCCTACCACCTGCCCTATGCCCGGCCGGTCCACTGGCGGCGGATCGAGGAGGCGCTCGGCGCACCCGTCGTGTTCGGCAGCAGCGGGACGGGACTGGATCTCCCCTCCGCCCTTCTCGATGCCCCCGCCGTGCAGCCGCGCCCGCGCGTCACGATGGCCGACGTCCAGCGGGCCATGGCGCAGCGCGAGCCCGCCAGCACCGCCGGCGCGGTGGCGAGCCTCATCACCTTCTCGCCGGAAAATGACGGTGCCTCGCTGCCCACCATCGCCGGCCTGCTCGGCGTCTCGGCGCGGGCGTTGCAAATGGCTCTCCAGCGGGAGGGCACGTCCTTTCGCCAGGTTGTCGCACGCCTGCGCCTGGCCGAGGCCCGCTGCCTGCTTCGCGAGACGTCGATGAGCGTCTCCGACATCGCCTGGTCGCTCGGCTACAGCGAGCTGCCCCACTTCACCCGCGCCTTCACGAAGGGCACCGGCGTGGCGCCGAGCGTCTTCCGGGCCCTGGCGCCGGCCGAAGCGGCCGGGCGCGGCTAGCGAGCATCACGGCAGCGGCGGACCGCGAAAAACGAAAAAGCCGCCTCGCGGCGGCCTCTCGTACTGTCCTCTGGCGAGGAGAAATGGAGCGGGCGAAGGGATTCGAACCCTCGACCCCAACCTTGGCAAGGTTGTGCTCTACCCCTGAGCTACACCCGCATCCTGCCTGCCCATCGGCCGGCGGCCGGTATATGCCGCATATCGACTGGCGATGCAACAGGGTTGTGCCGGGCCTGGTTGCCATCTCCGTCACCCGGCTTGCCGGCCGGGCAGCCCGCTCCTAGAAGGGCTGCGGTCCAGCCGGAACACGCATCATGACAGCCACGCGAGCCACGCCCGACGACCTCTTCGCCGCGCTCGACGCGCTCGGCATCCGCCATGAGACCCAGCACCACCCGGCCGTTTTCACGGTGGAGGAATCGAAGCGGCTGCGCGGCCAGCTTCCGGGCGCCCATGTGAAAAACCTCTTCCTCAAGGACAAGAAGAGCCGGCTCTTCCTCATCTCGGCGCTGGAGGACACCCGCATCGACCTCAAGCGCGTGCACGAGATCATCGGCGGCAGCGGTCGCGTCTCCTTCGGCTCGGCCGACCTCCTCGGCGAGGTGCTGGGCGTGGAGGCTGGCTCGGTGACCCCCTTCGCCGCCCTCAACGACCGGGAGAAGCGCGTCACCGTGGTGCTCGACCGGCGGCTGATGGAGCACCAGCGCATCAACGTCCATCCGCTCGTGAACACGATGACGACGGGCGTATCGCGGGATGATCTCGTCCGTTTCCTTGTCACCACGGGTCACGAACCGCTGATCGTGGCGGTAGGCGAGGCCGCGGCCGAAACGGAATGACCGCGTTGAAGGCGCGGCGGTGATTGCCGCGGCGCCTGAAACGCCCCATCTTTACGGGCGAAGGATCGCGGCCGGCCCGCGACGCCAGAGGGCCATACGGCTCCGGAGAGATCGACCATGAGTTTTGAACCGATTGCGGCGAACGCCGGAGGTGGGGACGTTCTCGTCGCCGACACGACCACGGCCAGTTTCCGGCAGGACGTGCTGACGGAATCGACGCGGCGACCCGTCCTCGTCGATTTCTGGGCGCCCTGGTGCGGCCCGTGCAAGCAGCTCACCCCCGTCCTCGAGAAGGTGGTGAAGGCCTCCGGGGGCAAGGTGAAGCTCCTGAAGATGAACATCGACGAGCACCCGCAGGTCGCGGGGCAGCTCGGCATCCAGTCGATCCCGGCCGTAATCGCCTTCCAGAACGGCCAGCCCGTGGACGGCTTCATGGGCGCCTTGCCGGAAGCGCAGGTGCAGGCCTTCATCGAGAGGCTGGTCGGCCCGGCCGGTCCCGAGCCCATCGACGAGGTGCTGCAGGAAGCCGACGCGCTGGCCACGGCCGGGGATGCCACCGGCGCCGCGCAGCTCTACGGAGAGGTCCTGGCCGTCGAGCCCGACAACGTCCGTGCCCTCGCATCGCTGGCCAAGTGCCATGTCGACCTCGGCGACCTCGCCACGGCCGAGCGGCTGCTCGGGGCCATCCCGCAGGACAAGCAGGGCGACGCCGCCGTCGCAGGAGCCAGGGCGGCGCTCGAACTGGCCCAGCAGGCAGAGTCCCTCGGCGACCTCGCGGACCTGCAGCGGCAGGTCGAGGCCAATCCTGCCGATCACCAGGCCCGCTTCGATCTCGCCCTGGGCCTGGCCGCGGGCGGTGACCGCGAGGCAGCCACCGACCACCTCGTCGAGATCATCAAGCGCGACCGGACGTGGAATGACGACGGGGCGCGGCGGCAGCTCCTGCAGTTCTTCGAGGCCTGGGGCCCCATGGACGAGATGACCGTGGCGGGCCGCCGCAAGCTCTCGACCGTCCTGTTCCGATGAGGGCCGCCCGCGGCCGGGAGGTAACAATGAGCACCAACGTGCACTACCGCGGGGCGGGCGACCTGCCGGCGGTCATCCCGGTCTTTCCGCTGCCCGGCGCGCTGCTGCTGCCGCGCGGCGAGCTGCCGCTGAACATCTTCGAACCGCGCTATCTCGCCATGACCGACGACGCGCTGCGGACGTCGCGGCTCATCGGCATGATCCAGCCGGAGGGTGACGGCGAAAGCCGGGTTCCCAAGCTGCACGCGGTCGGCTGCGCCGGGCGCATCACCCAGCTCGCCGAGACGGGTGATGGCCGCTACCTGCTGACGATCACGGGCATCGCGCGCTTCCGGGTGCTCGACGAGCTTCCCTCGACCACGCCCTACCGGCAGTGCCGGGTCGATTTCGGCGCTTTCCCCGTCGATTTCGAGGCGCGGGCCGGCGAGGACCAGGTCGACCGCGAGGGCGTCATCCGGACGCTGAAGGCCTTTCTCGCCGCCAACGACCTGAAGATCGACTGGAGCGGCGTACACGAAGCCTCGAACGAGGCGCTGATCAACGCATTGTGCATGATGAGCCCGTTCGGGACGCGCGAGAAGCAGGCGCTTTTGGAGGCGCCGGACCTGAAGTCCCGCGCCGAGATCCTGATCGCCGTGACCGAGATGGAACTCGCCCGCGGCGACGACGGCTCGGACGCCCCGCTGCAGTGAGGCCCGCATGACCTCCCAGGACCGCAGTTCCCAGGACCGAGCAACCCAGGACCGCGGTTCCCAAGACCGTGCTCCGACGGATCGCGCAGCGCTCCCGACGCGCATCGATCCCAAGCTGCTCGAGATCCTCGTGTGCCCGTTGACCCGGGGACCGCTGGAGTACGACGCGGCCAAGCAGGAACTCGTCAGCCGGCAGGCGAAGCTTGCCTACCCGATCCGCGACGGCATCCCGATCATGCTGCCGGAAGAGGCCCGGCCGCTCGACATGTGAGGGCGGCGGAGGCGGCTACAGCGCCTCGCCTCGGAGCAGCCGCGGGCCGTTCGACGGAATTCCGGCCGCCTCGCGGATGAAGGCGCCTTTCAGCACCGGAAGGCGGTCGACCACGGACAGTCCGGCATCCCGCAGCATGCGCAGCACGCCGGCATCGTTGGAAAAGAGCCGGTTCAGCACGTCGGTGACGACGCCCATGCGCACGGTGTCGAAGCGGCGCGAGCGCTCATAGGCTGCGAGCACGTCCGGCGAGCCGGGATCGAGGCCGAGCGAGGCCGTCGCGATCACCGCCTCGGCCAGCGCGGCGACGTCGCGCAATCCCATGTTCAGCCCCTGCCCGGCGATAGGGTGGATCGTGTGGGCGGCATCACCGACCAGGGCCAGGCGCTGTCCGACGAAGCTGCGCGCGATGGCGTAGCGCAGGGGGTAGGCTGCAGGGCGGGTCTCCATGGCGATCGGCCCGAGCTCGAGGCCGAAGCGGCGCTCGATCTCGGCCAGGAGATCGTCATCGTCGAGGCCGAGAATGGCGGGAACGTCCGCCGTCCGCTCCGTCCAGACGATGGACGAGCGCCGGCCCCGCAGGGGCAGGACGGCAAATGGGCCCGACGGCAGGAAATGCTCGCGGGCGACGCCTTCGTGGTCCCGCTCGTGGGCGATCGTGGCGACGATCCCCGACTGGCCGTAGGGCCACGTGACGGTTCCGATGCCCGCCGCCTCGCGCAGCGGCGAGCGGCCGCCGTCGCAGGCGACCACGAGGCGCGTGTCCAGGGTTGTGCCGTCGGCGAGCGTCACCATCGTTCCGTCCGCATCTGCGGTGGCGGAGCTCACCTCCAGGGTTTGCAGCAGGACCCCTGCCTCGCGCGCCCGATCAGACAGACCGTCCAGCAGCGCCGCATGCTCGACCATGTGGGCGAAAGGCTCGCCGGGCTCGGCTTCGCCTTCGAAGGTGAGGAAGACGGGGCGGACGGGATCGCCGACCCGGCTGTCCGTGATGCGCATCGCCGTGATCGGCTGCGCCCGGGCCGCGGCGGCCTCCCACGCTCCCAGCGCCTGCAGCATCCGGCGGGGGCCGGCCGCGATGGCGAAGGCGCGGTCGTCTGGACCGCGGCGGGCCAGGGCGGGATCGCAGACGGCTACCGCCAGCGCGCCGCCGCGGGCCTGCTTCAGGGCCACCGCCAGCGACAGGCCGACGGCGCCGCCGCCGGAAACCAGGACGTCCACGACGGTGTCGGCGCTCATGCGATGCCCGGCCTCCCTTGCCTGTGCCGGTTCTAGTCCGCGCCCGCTGCCCCGGCAATGCGGCGGCCCGCCCCGCGACGCTGGCGGCTGGCGCGGGCGGGTGCGATAAGGGCCGGGGAGCGACCATTCGGACGGTACGGCCATGGCGGCGGCAATCGACATCCTCCTTTCCGTGCTCGATCTCGAGCGGCTGGAGGAAAATCTCTTTCGCGGCCGCAGCCCGGCCTCCTCCTGGCAGCGCGTGTTCGGCGGCCAGGTGATCGGCCAGGCCCTCGTCGCGGCCTGCCGCACCGTCGAGGGCCGGCGGGCCCACTCTCTGCACGCCTACTTCCTGCTCGCGGGCGACCCCTCGGTGCCGATCGTCTATGAGGTCGAGCGCACGCGCGAGGGCCGCAGCTTCACCACGCGGCGGGTCAAGGCCATCCAGCACGGCAGCGTCATCTTCACGCTCAGCGCCTCCTACCAGACCGAGGAGGAAGGCCTCTCGCACCAGGCGACGATGCCGGACGTGCCGCCGCCGGAGGCGCTTCCGCCGGAAGACGAGTATCGCGCCCGCATCCTGCCCAGCCTGCCGGAGGCGGCCCGGCGCTACTTCGAACGCGAGCGGCCGATCGAGCTCCGGCCGGTGGAAATCGAGCGGTATGCCTCGCCGAAACCGCTCAAGCCGGTGTTTCATGTCTGGATCCGGACCACGGGTCCTCTGCCCGACGACCCCGCGGTGCACCAGTGCGCCCTCGCCTATGCGTCCGACATGACGCTGCTCGATGCGACGCTCATCGCCCATGGCCGCTCGGTGTTCGACCCCGGCATCCAGGCCGCCAGCCTCGACCATGCGCTGTGGTTTCATGCGCCGTTCCGGGCCGACGAATGGATGCTCTACGCCCAGGACAGCCCGTTCTCGGGGGGCGGCAGGGGCCTGGCTCGGGGCTCGATCTACACACGCGACGGCCGTCTTGTTGCTTCGGTTGCGCAGGAAGGGCTGATACGTCCGCGGGTTGCAAAGAAGATGCCTAACGAATAAGCATTTGCCGATTTTCTGACCTGCCTATTTCATTGGCAGCCCACTTATGACCGGGCTGACTCGCTTTTTTGCAATTCTGCGCCTCTTGAAGGGCCAGTTGGCACGGCGCTTGTTTCCCGTCTCCCCGGCTCGAACCGTTCAGCGGCACGCAACGGTGGCGTAAGGGGACAGGACGACATGAAAATCGTGATGGCGATCATCAAGCCGTTCAAGCTGGAGGAGGTTCGCGACGCGCTGACCGCTATCGGCGTACACGGCCTGACGGTGACCGAGGTGAAGGGGTATGGCCGGCAGAAGGGCCATACCGAGATCTATCGCGGCGCCGAGTATGCGGTGAGCTTCCTCCCGAAGCTGAAAATCGAGGTCGCGGTGGCCTCGGACCTCGTCGCAAAGGTCATCGACGCGATCACCGGCGCAGCCAAGACCGGCCAGATCGGCGACGGAAAGATCTTCGTCTCCCCCATCGAACAGGCAGTCCGCATCCGCACCGGTGAGCGCGACGGCGACGCGCTCTGAGTCCGCGTGATCTCGAACAGGAGTTTCGACCTATGAAGTTTCGGTCTATTGCCAAGGCGGGAGCTCTGGGGCTCGCTCTCGCCGGCGCGGCGAGCGTCGTGGCCTTTGCCCAGGATGCGGCTCCGGCCGCGGCTGCGGCCCCGGTGCCCAACAAGGGCGACACGGCCTGGATGATCGTCGCCACCTGTCTGGTGCTGATGATGGCCGTCCCCGGCTTGGCACTGTTCTACGGCGGCCTCGTGCGCACCAAGAACATGCTCAGCGTCCTCGCCCAGGTGTTCGCGATCGTTTCGATCGTGGCCGTCATTTACGCGCTCTACGGCTACTCGCTGTCGTTCACCGGTGGCGGCGGCCTCAATGACTATGTCGGCGGGTTCAGCAAGGCCTTCCTGAAGGGCGTCGACGCCACGACCGTGGCCGCGACCTTCTCGAACGGCGTCGTCATCCCCGAATTCCTCTATTTCGCCTTCCAGATGACATTCGCCTGCATCACGCCGGCGCTGATCGTCGGCGCCTTCGCGGAGCGCATCAAGTTCTCCTCGCTGATGGTCTTCATCATCCTCTGGGTGACGGTGATCTACTTCCCGATCGCTCACATGGTCTGGTACTGGGGCGGCCCGGACGTCTTCGCCGCAGCCGCCAAGGCCGTCCAGACGGCGACCGACGATGCCGCCAAGCAGGCCGCCCAGGCCAATCTCGACGCGGTGCTCGCCGATGCCGGCCTGATCTTCAAGTGGGGCGCGCTCGACTTCGCCGGCGGCACGGTGGTGCACATCAACGCAGGCATCGCCGGCTTCGTGGGCTGCCTGGTGCTGGGCAAGCGCGTCGGCTTCGGCAAGGACCTGCTGGCGCCGCACTCCCTGACCATGACGATGATCGGCGGCTCGCTGCTGTGGGTCGGCTGGTTCGGCTTCAATGCCGGCTCGAACCTCGAGGCGAACGGGACCACCGGGCTGGTGTTCGTCAACACCTTCCTCGCGACGGCCGCCGCCGCCGTGGCGTGGCTCGTCGTCGAGTGGGCGGCCAAGGGCCATCCTTCGCTGCTCGGCATGGTCTCGGGCGCGATTGCCGGCCTCGTGGCCATCACCCCGGCCTGCGGCTTCGCCGGACCGATGGGCTCCATGGTCCTCGGCGCCGTGGCATCGGTCGTGTGCTTCTTCTTCTGCTCGACGGTGAAGAACGCGCTCGGCTACGACGACTCGCTGGACGTCTTCGGCATCCACTGCGTCGGCGGAATCCTCGGCGCGCTGGCGACCGGCATCCTGGTGTCCCCCTCGCTGGGCGGCGCCGGCATCGCCGACTACATCTCCAAGCCAGGCGAGCTGGTGGCCGGCGAGTACGTCATGGGCACGCAGTTCATGGCGCAGCTCAAGGCCGTGCTGCTGACGCTGGCGTGGTCGGGAATCGGGTCCTTCATCCTCTACAAGATCGTCGACGTGATCATGGGCCTGCGCGTCTCGACGGAAGAGGAGCGCGAGGGTCTCGACATCGCCGAGCATGGCGAGCGCGCCTACAACTACTGATATGGGGAGCCGCGCCCGCCCGGGCGCGGCCCTCTTTCCGTTTCCTCCCTGAACTCGGGGCGGCCGCATCAAGCGGCTGCCCCTTTTTCTTGAGTGAATGCATCGTTAACGGGATCGCTCGGTTAGCGAACCCTTAACCGCTCGCTTCGTAGTTTCCAGGCAATGTCCGGAGCCGCGCGCCCGGTCTCTCCAGTCCTGGGCACCCCGCGAATGCGCACAAGCCGCGCCAGCTCTTCAGGCCTCGACCACCTCGCGGAATCGGCCCGCGACTTCGTCCTGCGACGGGCCGCCGAAATCACCGGCCTCGCCATGCTCCTGCTGGCGATCGCCTGTGCCGTGGCGCTCGTCACCTGGAACGTTCAGGACCCGAGCCTCAACTACGCCACCAGCGGCCCCGTCCGGAACCTCCTCGGCCGGCCGGGCGCCATGGTCGCGGACATCCTGATGCAGCTCCTCGGAGTGGCTTCGGTGGCCCTGCTGGGCCCGCCCGCCCTGGCGGGCCTGCGCATGCTGGCCGGCAAGCCTGTCCGCCACGCGCGCTGGCGCGTCGTGCTGTGGGCCGCAGGCACCGTGGCGGCCACGGGAGTGGCGGCGATCCTGCCGGCGACCGCCCGCTGGCCGCTGCCGACCGGCCTCGGCGGCGTGGTCGGCGACTTCGTGCTCGGCAGCATCCACTCGCTCACCTCGCCCGGCCTGTTCCGCATCGCCGCATTCGGCGCCGTCGCTGCCGTGGCCATCCTGGGCCTCTCCGCTGCGTCCGGCCTCGGCCTCGATGGCGCGGACGACGCCGAGCGGCCGGTCCGGCCCGCCCGCCCGGAGGAATTCGACGACGACGACCGCGCCGGCGAGCCCAGCCTGGGGATCGTGTCGATCGGCGCCATCATCCACGCCGTGCTGAGCCTCAAGGGCGCCCTGATGCGGCGCCTGCGTGGCCGCGGGCCGGGGGTGGTGGCCAGGATCCGGCACGTCGTGGACGAGCGCCGGGCGGCCGACAATGAGGTCTTCGCCGGCGCGCAGAAGGGTGTGCGCCGCGAGCCAGGCTTCGCCCCGGCGGGATCCGCCGCGCCGGTTCGCCCGGCCGCCGCATCCCATGACGACGACGCTTTCGTCGAGGAAGACGACGATTTCGGCTACGAACCGCCGGCCCGCGGCTCCTCGGGCGGCTTCGGCGACGGACCCGTGCTGGAGGCTACCGCCGCGCCTCGCGTCGCTCCTCCCGCCGCGCCGCCGAGGCCCGGGAAGCGCCTCGCCCGCGAGGCCCAGCCATCCCTGCTGGAGGCCGACGAGTACCAGTTGCCGCCGCTGACGCTGCTCGGCGAGCCCCGCCGCTCCAACGTCCAGGCCATGTCGCCGGAGTCGCTGGAGCAGAACGCCCGCCTGCTCGAGGGCGTGCTCGAGGATTTCGGCGTCCGCGGCGAGATCATCAAGGTCCACCCCGGTCCCGTCGTCACCCTGTACGAGCTCGAGCCCGCCCCGGGCATCAAGTCGTCGCGGGTCATCGGCCTCGCCGACGACATCGCCCGCTCGATGAGCGCCGTCTCGGCCCGCGTCGCCGTTGTTCCCGGCCGCAATGCCATCGGCATCGAGCTGCCCAACCAGAAGCGCGAGACCGTCTATCTGCGCGAATTGCTCGCCTCGGAGGATTTCGAGAAGTCGAAGTTCAAGCTGGCGCTGTGCCTCGGCAAGACGATCGGCGGCGAGCCCGTCATCGCCGAGCTCGCGCGCATGCCCCACCTGCTGGTCGCCGGCACCACCGGCTCCGGCAAGTCGGTCGCCATCAACACCATGATCCTCTCCCTGCTCTACCGGCTCCGTCCCGAGCAGTGCCGGCTGATCATGGTCGACCCCAAGATGCTGGAGCTCAGCGTCTATGACGGCATCCCGCACCTCCTGACCCCCGTCGTCACCGATCCCAAGAAGGCCGTCGTGGCGCTGAAATGGGCGGTCCGCGAGATGGAGGAGCGCTACAAGAAGATGTCGAAGGTCGGTGTGCGCAACATCGACGGCTTCAACGCCCGCGTTGCCGAGGCGAAGACGAAGGGAGAGGTGATCACCCGCACCGTGCAGACCGGCTTCGACCGGGAAACGGGCGAGGCGGTCTACGAGGACGAGGTCATGGACCTCGAGCAGCTGCCCTACATCGTCGTCATCGTCGACGAGATGGCGGACCTGATGATGGTCGCCGGCAAGGAGATCGAGGGCACGATCCAGCGCCTGGCGCAGATGGCCCGTGCCGCCGGCATCCATGTCATCCTCGCCACGCAGCGCCCGTCGGTCGACGTCATCACCGGCACGATCAAGGCGAACTTCCCCACCCGCATCTCCTTCCAGGTGACGTCGAAGATCGACAGCCGCACCATTCTCGGCGAGATGGGCGCCGAGCAGCTGCTCGGCCAGGGCGACATGCTCTACATGGCGGGCGGTGGCCGCATCGGCCGCGTGCACGGCCCGTTCGTGTCGGACGACGAGGTCGAGAAGGTCGTCGCCCACCTGAAGACGCAGGGCCGGCCGCAATACCTGGAATCGGTGCTCGAGGACGAGGAGCCCGCGCCTTCGGAGGACGAGGACGGGGCGGTCTTCGACAAGGGCGATTTCGGCGCGCCGTCGGGCGACGTCTACGACCAGGCTGTCGCGGTCGTGCTGCGCGACAAGAAGGCTTCCACCTCTTACATCCAGCGCCGTTTGCAGATCGGCTACAACAGGGCCGCCTCGCTGATGGAACGCATGGAGAAGGAGGGCATTGTCGGACCTGCAAACCATGCGGGCAAGCGCGAGATCCTGATCGAGGATGCCGCAGACCGCGGACCGGCGCCCTTTGACGACGACTGAGGCGCCGCGAAAGCGCCACACCGGCGCAGTAGGGACGTGGCACATGATGCGTAGCCGTTTGCGTTTCCTCGCGTCGGGCGCCGCCTTGCTGCTGGCGGCCGGGACGGCGTTCGCGCAGTCCGCCGATGACCCGCAGCCCCTCCCGTCCGCCGCTGCAGCGGCCGCGGCCGCCGTGGGTGCGAGCCCGGGCAAGCCGGCCCCGGCCGCCGCAGTCCAACCGCCAAAGCCGAAGGTGGTCCGCATCCCGATGCCGCCTCGCCGGCCGGCCGGCCTCGAAGCCCTGGCGGGCTCGGATGGTGGCGCAGGCCAGCTCGGAGACGCACCGCAGTCCGCAGGCGCTGATCCCGCCTCGCAACGCGCCATACCGGCCGTGGACGTGGAGACCGGCGGCGTTACCCCGGCCCGGGTGCAACCCGCCGCTGCCGTGGCGACGTCGCCGGCCGCCATCCTCGATCGTGTGAATGCCTCGCTGAACGCCATGAACGTGCTGCAGGCCGACTTCGTGCAGACCGGTGCGAACGGCCGGCGCAGCGAGGGCCGGCTCTACGTGGTCAAGCCAGGGCGGCTCCGTTTCGAGTACGACCCGCCGAACCCGGTCGAGATCGTCGCCGACGGCTCGAAGGTGGCGATCCGCGACCGCAAGCTGAACACGCAGGACATCTACCCGATCGGCCAGACGCCGCTGAAGTTCCTGCTCAAGGAGAACGTCGACATCGCCCGCGACACAAAGGTCGTGGATGTCGAGAACGGCAAGGATCTCGTCGGCGTCACCATCGAGGACAAGTCGACCTTCGGGGGCACGTCCCGCGTGGAACTGCGGTTCGACCCGCGCAGCTACGCCCTGAAGCAGTGGACCGTGACGGATCCGCAGGGCTACCAGACCACCGTGAACCTGAAGAACGCCTCCGCGACGAAGCCGGACGATCCCTTCATCTTCTCCATCGACTACACGCGGATGATGGGCGGCAAGTGAGCACGGGTCTCGGGGTTGCCGCACCGGGCCGCAGAGCGTAGAGCGGAGCGGAACGACCGCTCCGGAGCTGCCGCGTGCGCCTCAAGATTGCGACCTGGAACATCAATTCCGTGCGCCTGCGCGCCGGGCTCGTCTCCCGCGTCCTGACGGAGGAGGCGCCGGACGTGCTCTGCCTGCAGGAAACGAAGTGCCCGGACGATCGATTCCCGTTCGAGGAGTTCCGCAAGCTCGGCTACGAGCACATCGCGATCAACGGCCAGAAGGGGTATCACGGCGTCGCCGTGCTCTCGCGCCTTCCCTTCATCGATCGCACCGTGCGCGACTTCTGCGGCAAGAGCGATTGCCGCCACATCGCGATCACGCTCGGCAAGGAGGCCGGCGCGGCGGCGGGGATCACGGTGCACAACTTCTACGTTCCGGCGGGAGGCGACATCCCCGATCCCGACCAGAACGAGAAATTCGCACACAAGCTCTCCTTCCTCGACGAGATGCACCTGTGGTGCGGCGACCACCGCCCCGGCAAGGAGAGGGCGATCCTGGTCGGCGACCTCAACATCGCGCCGCTGGAAAACGACGTCTGGAGCCACAAGCAGTTGCTCGACGTCGTGTCCCACACCCCGATCGAGTGCGAGAAGCTGACCAACGTGCTCGGGACGGGGGAGTGGGTCGACGCCATCCGGACCCTGAAGCCCGAGCCGGAGCGGGTCTTCACCTGGTGGAGCTACCGCGCGGCAGAATGGGAAAAGTCGGACCGCGGCCGGCGCCTCGACCATGTCTGGCTGTCGCGGGACCTGTCCGGCGTCCTTTCCGGCAGCAGCATTATGCGCCAGGCGCGCAGCTGGGAGCGGCCGTCCGACCACGTGCCCGTGATGGTCACTCTGGACGTGTGAGGGCCGTGTCGTTGTCCATCGACAGCAGCGTGCCGCGCACCTGCTGAAGCCGGTCGGCGAGGGAAAGCACGCGCTGCTCCATCTCCCGGCGCAGCGCCTCGGCCGAGTCGGGATGCTCCTCCAGCACACGCCGGAAGATGCGCCGCGTAATTTTCAGCGCATTGGTGGGCTCGCGGGCGATGGCCGTGGCCGGCCGCATGGTGTCGACGATCATGGCGAGTTCGCCGACCAGCGTGCCCTTGGGAGCCACATGCGCCGGCGCGCCGTCGTCAGAAGCGTCGAGCGCCACCGCCCCGCTGGTGACGAGATAGGCGCCGTCCGACCGGTCGCCGCGGCGGAAGATGACGTCTCCGGCGCGGTAGACCCGGGCCTCGGCGGAAAAGGCAATCAGGCGCAGCGCCTCGCGTTCCAGGCACGCGAACAGCGGCACGTTCTGGAGGAGGGCGATGTCCTGCGCGAGCGCCACCGGCCGGCTCAGGGCAGGAGCTTGTAGCCGCCCGCTTCCGTCACCAGGATCTGCGCGCTGGAGGGATCGCGCTCGATCTTCTGGCGGAGGCGGTAGATGTGCGTCTCCAGCGTGTGCGTGGTGACGTTGGCATTGTAGCCCCACACCTCCGCCAGCAGGATGTCGCGCGTCACGACGCGTTGCTCGGCCCGGTAGAGGAAGCGCAGGATGGCGGTTTCCTTCTCCGTCAGCTTCAGCTTGGACCCGTTGGCGGCCACCAGCAGCTTGGCGCCGGGCCGGAACGTGTAGGGCCCGATGTTGAAGACGGCGTCCTCGCTGGCTTCGTGCTGGCGCAGATGGGCGCGGATGCGCGCCAGCAGCACAGCGAAGCGGAAGGGCTTGGTGACGTAGTCGTTGGCCCCGGACTCGAGCCCGAGCACCGTGTCGGATTCGGTGTCGTGGCCGGTCAGCATGATGATGGGGGATCGAAACCCCGCTTTCCGCATCGCCTTCACCGCCTCGCGGCCGTCCATGTCGGGCAGGCCGACATCCATCAGCGCGAGGTCGATGCGCTCGTCCTTCACCGCGGCGATCGCCTTGCCGGCGGTGTCGACGGTTCTTGTCGTGAACTCGTCGTGAAGTGCGAGTTGCTCGGAGAGGGCGTTGGCGAGTTCGGGATCGTCGTCGACCACCAGGATGCTACGCACGTTCGACATGATGGCTCCGACTCGTTTCGGCTGCCGCGGACAAGATCCCTGATGTAGGATCAACATCACGGTTCAACTAGACCACGCAGACCGCCGCGTGCAAGCGGCGGCCCGCACTTCTTTGCGTACGGACAACGCCTTGCCACCGAAAACCTCGCCTGCGCGGGCACCTCGCCTCATCCACGTCAGGCGCCGGCCGGGCCTGCGCAGCCTCGGCTGGCTGCAGGCGGGGGCTCTGCGCTGGCCGTGCGCGCTCGGTCGCGGCGGTGTGACGCACGCCAAGCGCGAGGGAGACGGCGCCACGCCGGCGGGCATTCTGAGGCCCCTGCAGGGCTTCTGGAGGCCAGACCGTGTTCGCCTGCCCTCGACGACGCTCCGCTTCACGCCGACCCGCCCTGACGATGGCTGGTGCGATGCGCCAGGGCATCCCGCCTACAACCGCAAGGTCAGGCTCCCGTTTCCCGCGAGCCACGAGGAGATGTGGCGGGCGGACGGGCTCTACAACGTGGTGATCGACCTCGACTGGAACCGACGGCCCGCCATCGCCGGCCGGGGCAGCGCCATCTTCCTGCATCTCGCCCGGCCCGACTACGCCCCTACTGCGGGATGCATTGCCGTTTCGCCAGCCACGATGCGCCGGCTGGTGCGGCTTCTCACGTCGCGCACCCGCATTCTGGTGCACGGGTAGCCCGCACAGACCCCGGAGACCTCATGAGCCCCCGACCCAGCCTGCTCTTCGACCTCGACGGCACACTGGTGGACACCGACCGGATCCACTTCAAGGCCTTCAACGTGATGCTGGAACCCTATGGCCGCAGCATCACGCCGGAGGAGTACAAGACGCAGATCATGGGTTTTCCCAACGTCACCATCATGCCGCGCGTCCTGCCCGGCGTGCCGGCCGCGGAGCAGGAGCGGCTCGCCGCGCGCAAGGAGGAGATCTTCCGCGAGCTCGCCGACGAGCTGGAGCCCATCGACGGCCTCCTCGACCTCCTCGACTGGGCAGCAGGGCATGCCTGCCCGGTCGCCGTGGTGACCAATGCGCCGCGCGCCAATGCGGAGATGGTTTTGCGTGCGCTGAAGCTCGATCAGCGTTTCGACGCCGTCGTGATCGCCGACGACCTGCCCCACCAGAAGCCGCACCCCCTGCCCTACCTGACGGGGCTGGAAAGGCTGGGCTCGTCGGCCGCCAACACGGTGGCGTTCGAGGATTCCCGCTCGGGCGTCATGGCCGCCGCCGCGGCCGGCCTGCCGGTCGTCGGCATCAGGACATCGCTCGACGACGCCACGCTGGTCGCCGCCGGCGCGGCCATGACGGCCGACCACTTCTCCGAGGCGGCCGTGCGGGAGCTGATCGCCGCCCGGACGGGTCTCGCCTGATCCTCAGCCGCGATGGCCGAAGATGGCGCTGCCCACCCGCACATGGGTGGCGCCGAGCTGGATCGCAGCCTCGAAGTCTGCGCTCATGCCCATGGAGAGCGTACGCAGCCCATGCCGCGCGGCCGTCGCCGCCAGCAGGGCGAAGTGGGGCGACGGGGGATCGGCTGCCGGCGGGATGCACATCAGCCCCTCGACGTCGAGCTTCCACACCGTCGTGCAGAGGCGCAGGAACGTGTCCACCTCGGTCGGGAGCAGCCCGGCTTTCTGCGGCTCCTCGCCCGTGTTCAGCTGAACCAGCAGGCGGGGCAGCCTGCCTCCCCTGTCGCGCTCCTTCACGAGAGCCAGGGCCAGTCTCTCGCGGTCCAGCGTCTCGATGACGTCGAAAAGCGCCACGGCCTCTCGCACCTTGTTGCTCTGCAGCGGCCCGATCAGATGCAGCTCGATGCCGGGGTATGCCTGCCGCAGCCCGGGCCACTTACCCTGCGCCTCCTGCACCCTGTTTTCGCCGAAGACACGGTGCCCCGCCGCGACGACGGGCTCGATCTCGGCGGCCTCGAAGGTCTTGCTGACGGCGACGAGAGTCACGTCGGCGGGATCGCGCCCTGCCTCCCTGGCTGCCCTGGCGATGTCCGCCCGGACCGTCCCATAGCGCTGGAGAAGGCCGTCATCCTGCGTGCCCGTCATGCTGGCCTCCGGGTTTGCGGGGGCAATTGACCCCGTTCGTCAATCGTGTCCTAGTCCGGCCGGGCCGCGCCGCGCAAGCGGGCGCGAACCCTTCGACTCGACCGCCGGCCCAGCCGGCACCGCCATCAGACTGTGTGGAAGCAATCAGTATGTCCGAGCGCTACAACGCCCGCGAAGCGGAGCCCCGGTGGCAGCGCGTGTGGGACGAGCGCGAGCTGTTCCGCACCCGTAACGACGATCCGCGGCCGAAATACTACGTCCTCGAGATGTTCCCCTATCCGTCCGGGCGCATCCACATGGGCCACGTCCGCAACTATGCCATGGGCGACGTGGTGGCGCGCTACCGCCGTGCCCGCGGCTTCAACGTGCTGCACCCGATGGGCTGGGACGCGTTCGGCATGCCGGCCGAGAACGCCGCCATGGCCAACAAGACGCATCCGGCGGCATGGACCTACGCCAACATCGCGACGATGCGCGGGCAGCTGAAGTCGATGGGCCTGTCGCTGGACTGGCACCGCGAGATCGCGACCTGCGATCCCAGCTACTACAAGCACCAACAGCGCATGTTCCTGGATTTCCTGGCTGCCGGGCTGGTCGACCGCAAGACCGCCAAGGTGAACTGGGATCCCGTGGACCACACAGTGCTGGCCAACGAGCAGGTGATCGACGGCCGCGGCTGGCGTTCGGGCGCACTGGTGGAGCAGCGTGAGCTGACCCAGTGGTTCCTGAAAACTACCGACTATGCGCAGGACCTGAACGACGCGCTCGACCGGCTGGAGCGCTGGCCCGAGAAGGTCCGCCTGATGCAGCGCAACTGGATCGGCCGCTCTGAAGGGCTTCTGGTGCGGTTCGCGCTGGATCCGGCGACGACCCCGGCCGGCGAGCGGGAGCTGGAGATCTACACGACGCGCCCCGACACGCTGTTCGGCGCCAAGTTCATGGCCGTTGCACCGGACCATCCGCTGGCGCGCGCCGCCGCGAAGAAGGACCCCGCGCTGGCCGAGTTCATCGAGGAGTGCAAGCGCACGGGAACGGCGCTGGAAGCCATCGAGAAGGCCGACAAGAAGGGCTACGACACGGGCGTGAGGGCCATTCACCCCTTCGATCCGTCCTGGACGCTGCCGGTCTACGTCGCCAACTTCATCCTGATGGAGTACGGCACGGGCGCCATTTTCGGCTGCCCGGCGCACGATCAGCGCGACCTCGACTTCGTCAACACCTACGGACTGGGCAACATCCCCGTTGTGTGCCCGCCCGGGGTCGATCCCGCCACCTTCGTCGTCACCGACGTCGCCTATGACGGCGACGGCCGCATGATCAACTCCCGCTTCCTCGACGGCATGACCCCCGCCGAGGCTCGCGAGGAGGTGGCGCGGCGGCTGGAGATGGAGCAGCGGGGCAACCGGCCTGTCGGCGAGCGCAAGGTGAATTTCCGCCTGCGCGACTGGGGCATCTCGCGCCAGCGCTACTGGGGCTGCCCGATCCCGGTCATCCACTGCGAGACCTGCGGCGTCGTGCCGGTGCCGCGCCAGGACCTGCCGGTCAAGCTGCCCGACGACGTCACCTTCGACGTCCCCGGCAATCCGCTGGAGCGCCATCCCACCTGGAAGCACGTGGCCTGCCCGCAATGCCATGGGCCGGCGCGCCGCGAGACGGACACGATGGACACCTTCGTGGACTCGTCCTGGTATTTCGCCCGCTTCACCGATCCCTGGATCGAGGACGAGCCCACCGACAGGGCCGCCGTCGACGGCTGGCTGCCGGTGAACCAGTATATTGGCGGCATCGAGCACGCGATCCTGCACCTGCTCTACTCCCGCTTCTTCACCCGGGCGATGAAGCGCACCGGCCATGCCGGGCTGGACGAGCCGTTCGACGGCCTGTTCACGCAGGGCATGGTCGTGCACGAGACCTATCGCGGTCCCGATGGCGGCTGGCTGTCCCCGGCCGAGATCCGCGTCGAGGCCGAAGGGGCCGGACGCAAGGCTATCGTCGCCGCGACGGGAGCACCCGCCGAGATCGGCCCCATCGAAAAGATGTCGAAGTCCAAGCGCAACACGGTGGATCCCGACGACATCATCGGAACCTACGGCGCCGACACGGCACGCTGGTTCATGCTGTCGGACTCGCCGCCCGAGCGCGACGTGATCTGGACCGAGGAGGGCGTGCAGGGGGCCGCCCGCTTCGTGCAGCGCCTGTGGCGCCTGACGGGAGAGATCGCCTCTGTGCCGGCTCCTCCCGAGGCTGTCCCGGCCGAGTACGGCCCGGCGGCCCTCGACCTGCGCAAGGCCGCCCACAGGGCGCTGATCCGCGTCGAGGAGGACGTGGAGCGCCTGCGCTTCAACCGCTGCGTGGCGCACTCCTACGAGCTCGCAAACGCGCTGCAGGCAACGCTGGCCGGCATCGAGGAGCCGCCGGGGCCCGACATGGCGGCTGCCCTGCACGAGGCCGGCGGGATCCTGGTTCAGATCGTCGCTCCGATGATGCCCCATCTCGCCGAGGAGTGCTGGTCGGCGCTGGGCCATGACGGTCTCGTGGCGGAGCGGCCCTGGCCGGTGGCGGACCGCGCCCTTGTCGTCGAGGACACGATCGTCCTGCCAGTCCAGGTCAACGGAAAGAAGCGCGCCGATCTCACCGTCCCCCGCGACGCCGCCAATGCCGAGATCGAAGCCGCAGTGGTGGCTTTGGATGCGGTACAACGGGCGCTGGACGGAAAGCCGGTCCGCAAGATCGTCATCGTGCCGCAGAGGATCGTCAATGTCGTCGCCTGACACGAGCACGGATCGCCGGTCGTTCCTGCGAAGGGCCGCGGGGCTGGGCAGCATGGCCGTGCTGGCCGTCGCGCTCGGCGGCTGCTTCAGGCCGCTCTACGGGCCGTCGGCGTCAGGGCCGCTGGTGCAGGACATCCTCGCGTCCATCGCGGTCGACTCCGTCGAGGACCGGACAGGCCACTATCTGGTGGAGGAGCTGCGCTTCAACCTCCTGAACGGCCGCGAGCAGCCCGCCAATCCGAAATACATGCTTTCGATGAACATCACGGAGAAAGTCTCCAGCGCCATCGTCAGCAGCGAAACGGGCCGGGCCTCCAATGCGACGGTGACCGTGACGGTCGACTACACCTTGAAAAAGTACGGGACGGACCAGCAAGTCCTGAATGGGCTGGCGGTCGGCAGCGCCTCCTACGATCGCTCGGTGCAGCGCTTCGCCTCCGTGCGCGCGGCCCGCGACGCCGAAATCAGGGTCGCTCGCCTGCTGGCGGACCAGATCCGTACGCGGCTCGCCGCCGACCTCGCCTACCGGACCTGACGCAATGGCCGCCCTCAAGCGGGGTGGAGACATCGACGCCTTCGTTCGGCGCCCTGACGCCGCATATCCCGTCATTCTCGTCTACGGGCCGAATGGCGGCCTCGTGCGAGAGCGGGCGGACCGGCTCGCGGGGACGGCTGCAGGGGCCGATGCCGACGCGTTCCAACTCGCCCGGCTCGACGGCGACGACATTGCCGGGGACCCACTGCGGCTCGCCGACGAAGCCAACACCGTGGGTCTCTTCGGCGGGCGCCGCATCATCCGGGTAAGGGCGGGCAGCCGCAACCTGGCACCCTGCGTCCAGCCGCTCGTCAGCGCTCCGCCGCGTGATGCGCTCGTCGTGATCGAGGCCGGCGACCTCGCCAACCGCAACCCCCTGCGCGTTCTTGTCGAGGGCGCGAAAGCGGCGATGGCCCTGCCCTGCTTCGCTGACGAACCCCGGGATCTCGCGGCCCTGCTCGACGAGATGCTGGCCGAAGCCGGGCTCCGCATCGGGCGCGAGGCCCGGGATGCATTGTCAGGGCACCTCGGCGCCGACCGCCAGCTGGCACGGCGCGAGATCGAGAAGCTCGTACTCTATTGCGCCGGCCAGCAGGAGGTGAAGCTCGAGGATGTCGAGGCGGCGATGTCCGATACCGCCGTCGTATCGACCGATCCCGTCGTGGACGCCGCCTTCCTGGGCGACGCAGAGAGCGCCGACCGGGGCGTCGCGCGCCTGCTCTCGGAGGGCGAGGATCCTGGCGTCGTCGTCGGCGCCGCCCTGCGCCACGCCATGCTCCTGCACCGCTCTCGCGTCGCGCTGGATGGCGGCGCCATGATGGAGGATGTCGAGCGCTCCTCACGGCTGTTCTTCAAGCGCAAGCCGGCCTTCCAGCGGCAGGTGAACCGCTGGAGCGCGGCCGCGCTGGAAAGCATCATCGCACTTCTGCGGGAGGCGCAGGCGTCGTGCCGGCGCCAGGCCACGCTGGGCCCTGCCATCCTCGCCCGCGCATTGATGACGGTCGCCGTCCGGATCCGCGGACGCTAGCGGCGCAGAGGCGCGCCTTCAGGCCATGTCGGCCGATCTCAGTCCCGCAGGCGCTTGCAGACGTTCTCCAGCTGGTCGAGCGTGCGGTAGCGGATGCGCAGCTCGCCGCCGCGGTTGCCGTGGTTGATGGCGACGACCATCCCCAGCACGTCTTCCAGGGCCTTTTCCAGCGCGCGGGTGTCGGGGTCCTTCTCGGCCTTGCTCTTCGCTGCGGGCTTCGGCGCGGCGTCCTCCTGCGCCATGCGCTCGACGTCGCGGACGTTCAGCCCCTTCTCGACGATCCGGCGCGCCGCGCCTTCGGGATCCTCGACGGAGAGGAGTGCGCGGGCGTGGCCCGCGGTCAGCTTGCCGTCATTGACGAGGGCCTTCACCGGCTCGGGCAGGCGCAGCAGCCGCATGGTGTTGGCGACATGGCTGCGGCTCTTGCCGACGATGCGTGCCAGGTCAGCCTGGGTATGGCCGAACTCGGCGACGAGCTGCTCATAGCCCAGCGCCTCCTCCAGCGGGTTCAGGTCGGCGCGCTGGACGTTCTCGACGATCGCGAGTTCGAGGGCCTCGCTCTCCGTCGCCTCGACGACGAGCACCGGCACGTCGTGCAGGCCGGCCCGCTGCGCCGCTCGCCAGCGCCGCTCACCCGCGATGATCTCGAAGACGTCCGCCATGCCGGCCACGGCGCGCGCGACGATGGGCTGGATGATGCCCTTTTCGCGGATCGAGCCGGCGAGTTCATCGAGGTCGGACTCCTCGAAGCTCTTCCGGGGGTTGCGCGGGTTCGGGCGCAGGAACTCGATGGGGATCTTGCGCTGGCCGGCACCCTTGGCGCGGTCCACGAAGGCGACTTCGTCGCCGACATCGCCGATCAGGGCCGCCAATCCGCGGCCGAGACGCGACCGGACGAGTTCTTCCGCCATGGTGTTCTCCATTGTCTTTGCGAGGCCAGTGCCCCGGGTCACGCCGCGTGGAGCGCCCGCTCGCGCCGGATGATCTCCGAGGCGAGCTTGAGATAGGCCTGCGACCCCGAGCTCTTGAGGTCGTAGAGCAGCACCGGCTTGCCGTAGGACGGCGCCTCGGACACCCGCACGTTCCGCGGGATCACCGTCTCGTAGACCTTGTCGCCCATGAACTGCCGGACATCGGCGACCACCTGGTTCGACAGATTGTTGCGGGGGTCGAACATGGTGAGCACGACGCCGTGGATGGTCAGCTTGGGGTTCAGCGCGGACCGCACCTGCTCCACGGTCTTCAGCAGCTGGCTGAGCCCTTCCAGCGCGAAGAACTCGCATTGAAGAGGCACAAGCACGGCGTCGGCAGCCGTCATGGCATTGATCGTCAGCAGGTTCAGCGATGGCGGGCAGTCCACCAGGACGTAGGTGAACGTGTCGAGCCCATGCTCCACAAGTGTCTTGTGGAGTGCACCCACGGCGCCCTTGAGCCGGAAGTTCCTGTCCTTCTCCGCCGCGATCTCCAGCTCCAGGCCGAGCAGGTCCAGGGTCGAAGGCGCCACGAAGAGACGGGGAACCGCTGTCTCGTGAACGGCGTCGCCGAGCACGATGTCGCCTACCAGCACGTCATAGGTGGACCGGCGCCGCATGCGGCGGTCGATGCCCAGCCCCGTCGAGGCATTGCCCTGCGGATCGAGGTCGACGATGAGAACGCGCTCACCGATGGCGGCGAGCGCGGTGCCGAGGTTGATGGCGGTCGTCGTCTTGCCGACACCGCCCTTCTGGTTGGCGAGCGCAAGGATGCGGGGAGGGCCGTCGGGCCGTCCCGTGGTGATCGAATCGTCCATGACGTGCCGCAATCCCGATCCGTTCGGTTACGAAACGATGCGCGGCTCCAGGGAGTGGACGATCACGATCCCGGCCTCCGGGTTGGTGATGCTCGCCGCTATCGACGACTGGATTCTCCAACATTTAGCCGACTCGGTCAATTCGGCCTCTACATCTTGGCCCTTGGGGAAGAGTCCCAGCGACCCTGTTGTCAACAGCTTCTCGGTCCAGCCCAGCAGCATGGGCAGCGGCGCGAGGGCCCTGGCCGTCACGACATCAACCGGTCCTTGGATGTCCGGGACGGTCTCCTCGATGCGGGCGTTCACCACGCGCGCCGGAAGCCCGAGCACCCTCGCCGCCTCGCGCAGGAAAGCGCATTTGCGGCCATTCGCCTCTACGAGCGTCACCTCCGCCCCTGGGCGGCCCTTCAGCAAAATGGCGATCACGAGCCCGGGGAAACCGGCGCCCGAGCCGAGGTCGAGCCATCGGAGGGCATCCGGTGCGAGTGTGGTGAGCTGGGCGGAGTCCGCGATGTGCCGGGTCCAGACCTCGGGGAGCGTTGCCGGACCGACGAGGTTCTTGACGGACTGCCAGCGCGTCAGGAGCTGCACCAGAGCCTCGAAATCGCGCTCGGTTTCACGTGAAACCGGGAAGAGCGCCAGAGCCCTGCGGCGGTCGTCACCGTCTCCGGCTTCTCCGCGACTCACTGTACCGGGTCCGAATCGACCGTGGCGCGGCGGCAATGGGCAGCCAGCAACGCCAAGGCCGCAGGCGTCATCCCCTCGACACGCCCCGCCTGTCCCAGGGTCCTCGGCTTGACCAAAGCGAGCTTTGCCCTGAGTTCACTCGAAAGCCCGGACAGGCTGGCATAGGCGAGATCCGGGACGAGGATCTGCTCCTCCCGCCGGAATGCCGCGATATCCGCGTCCTGCCTGTCGAGATAGACGGCGTACTTGGCGTCCGTCTCCACCCGGTCCGCCACCCGCCCTGGAACACCCGCGAGCTCGGGCCAGAGCGGGATGAGGGAAGCGAGCGACAGCCCGGGATAGGAGAGCAGCTCGAACGCAGACCGCCTCACCCCGTCCTGGTTTATCGCGAGGCCTGCCGCCCGGGCCTGAGTCGGGGTGACCGAGCGCTCCGCAAGACGGCTCCGGAGAGCTGCGACCTCCGCTTCGAGGCGGCGGGCCTTCGCGGCCCGATCCGACCTGATCACACCTGCGGTCTCGCCCAGCTCCGTCAGCCGCTCGCCTGCATTGTCCACCCTCAGGCTCAGCCGGTACTCCGAGCGGGAGGTGAACATTCGGTACGGCTCGGTCACGCCCTTCGTAACGAGGTCGTCGACGAGGACCCCGATATAAGCCTGCGACCGGTCGATCACGACCGGCTGGGCCGCCCCGGCGAGCCTGGCAGCGTTCATTCCGGCGAGCAGTCCCTGGGCGGCCGCCTCCTCGTATCCGGTGGTCCCGTTGATCTGGCCGGCTAGGAAAAGCCCGGCCAGCCTCTTGACCTGAAGTGTCGGATCGAGAGCCCGGGGGTCGACATAGTCGTACTCGATTGCGTAGCCCGGCCGCAGGATGCTGGCATCCTTCAGTCCGGGGATGGTCCGCACTAGGGCATGCTGGACGTCCTCCGGCAGGGAGGTCGAGATTCCGTTGGGATAGACGGTGTGATCGTCGCGGCCTTCCGGCTCGAGGAAGATCTGGTGATTCGTTCTGTCGGCGAATCGAACGACCTTGTCCTCGATCGACGGGCAATAACGCGGCCCTGTCCCGGAGATGTCGCCGGAATAGACCGGTGCACGATGCAGATTGGCGCGAATCAGCGCGTGTCCCGCTTCTGACGTTTGAGTGATGCCGCAGCGGACCTGCTCCACGTCCAGACGATCCGTCATCGCCGAGAATGGCTCGGGCGGATTGTCGCCGTCCTGCATCGCAAGGCTGGCCCAGTCGATCGTACGCCCGTCGAGGCGCGGCGGAGTGCCCGTCTTGAGACGGCCGAGCGGCAGCGCCAGATCCGCGAGCCTGGCCGCGAGCGCCCGCGATGGGGCCTCGCCGACGCGGCCAGCCGGGATCTTGCGCTCGCCGATATGGATCAGGCCGTTCAGGAATGTCCCTGTCGTCAGCACCACGGCTACGGCACCAAGCTGGCGTCCGTCGGCGAGAGTCACGCCGGTGGCACGGCCATCCGTGACGAGCAGATCCGCGACCTCGCCTTCGACGATCGCGAGACCGGCTGTCTCGGCAAGCAGCCGCTGCACGGCCTGCCGGTAGAGTTTCCTGTCGGCCTGGGCACGCGGGCCGCGCACGGCGGGGCCCTTTCGCCGGTTCAGCACCCGGAACTGGATCCCGCCCAGATCGGCCGCTCGTCCCATGATGCCGTCGAGTGCATCCACCTCGCGCACAAGGTGGCCCTTCCCGAGGCCGCCGATTGCGGGATTGCAGGACATCTCTCCGATAGTTGCGGCGTTGTGCGTGACGAGGGCGGTACCCGCTCCCATCCTTGCCGCGGCTGCCGCAGCCTCGGTGCCGGCGTGCCCGCCGCCAACCACGATGACGTCAAACCTGATCAAAGTGCACTCGCTCCAGCAGAGGAGGGCGACTTAGCGTGCAGCGGCTGCTTCGTCAAAGTGGAACGAGCGTTTCGGAACCGAATCGACCGTTTCACGTGAAACGGCTGCCTCATTTTCCGATGCAAAACCGCGAGAATATGGCTCCCAGGACAGTCTCGACGTCAACCCGATCGACAAGGACGTCCAAGGCCCGCATGGCCCTGCGAACCTCCTCCGCCGCGAGTTCAAGTTCGCCCCCGGCCGAGAGCAGCCGCGTTGCGGAGCGCAGCGCCTGCTCCGCGCCCTCGAGTGCCCGCCGGTGCCGCTCGCGGGTTACGATGGCCGATCCCGTCCCGGCCAAAGAGCAGACGCGTGACGTCAGCTCTGCGACCAGCTGATGGGTCCCGTCCGGATCGACGGTCGAAACGGCGATCTCCGCACTGGAGCTTTCTTCTACGATCGCATCGCCGGCCAGATCAGATTTCGACCGGACCCGCAGGACCTTCCCGGCCGGAAGGTCCTCATCCATTTCGGCCGGTGCGTCGGCAGGAGAAAGCCAGAGAATCAGGTCGGCGTCGGCCGCCCTGTCACGGGCCCGCTGCACCCCGATCTGCTCGACGGCATCGGCGGTGTCCCTGAGCCCGGCCGTATCTGTCAGCACGACCCGGATCCCCTGAAGGTCGAGCACCACCTCCAGCGCATCGCGCGTCGTTCCCGGAACATCCGTTACGATCGCCACGTCTCGACCGGCGAGAGCATTCACCAGGCTGGACTTGCCGGCGTTGGGAGGCCCGAGCACGACGACGCGAACGCCTTCCCGCACGATTTCGCCGCTGCGGTCGCCGAGCGCCTTGTTAAGATCAGCTCTCAGGGACGACAGCTCGTCGACGATGGGTCGGGCGTCAAAGCTCGCAACGTCCCCCTCGTCCGCAAAGTCGAGCTCCGCGTCGAGCCGGGCGAGGATGCCGACCAGCGTGTCGCGCCAGCCTCCGGCGCGGCCGGACAGGGCGCCGCCCATCTGCTCCAGGGCCTGCCGGCGCTGCGCCGCGGTCTCGGAATCGACGAGGTCTACGAGGGCTTCGGCCTGAACGAGGTCCAGCCTTCCATTCCGCAACGCCCGGAACGTGAACTCGCCCGGTTCGGCAGGCCGTAAGCCGGGCAGGCGGCCGAGAGCTGCCAGAACGGCGTCGCGCACCGACCGGCCGCCATGGAGGTGGAGCTCCGCCATGTCCTCGCCCGTCTCGGTGTTGGGGCCGGCGAACCAGAGGACCAGCGCCTCGTCGAGGAGCTCTTTCGAAACGGGATCGCGCAGCCGGCGAAGACCGGCCTTTCGTTCCTCAGGCAGCCGCGAGACGAAGCCGGAGAGCGCCGGTACGGCAAGCGGACCGCAGATCCTGACGACCGCGAGAGCGGACCGGCCCGGCGGGGTCGCGGGAGCAAAGATGGTGTCGGACGCGGAAGCGTTGAACATCAGCGAGGTGACCCTCAGCTCTGATCCGCCGTCGTTGCGGTGCCGAATCGACCAGGCGGCTTGTCCTGGCGTTCGCGTCTCTGTCCATCGTTCCGGATGCGAATCGCCAGGGCCCGGCGACCGTTCAGGTGTTCATCGAATCGAAGAAGTCCGAATTCGTCTTGGTCTGCCGCAGCTTGTCCATGAGGAACTCGATGGCGTCGACGGTGCCCATCGGATTGAGGATGCGGCGCAGGACGTACATCTTCTTGAGCACGTCGGCGGGAACGAGCAGCTCTTCCTTGCGGGTGCCCGAGCGCGTGATGTCGAGCGCCGGGAACACGCGCTTGTCCGAGACCTTGCGGTCCAGGATGATCTCGGAGTTACCCGTTCCCTTGAACTCCTCGAAGATCACTTCGTCCATGCGGCTGCCGGTATCGATCAGGGCCGTCGCGATGATCGTCAGCGAGCCGCCTTCCTCGATGTTGCGCGCCGCGCCGAAGAAGCGCTTCGGCCGCTGCAGGGCGTTGGCGTCGACGCCGCCGGTCAACACCTTGCCGGAGGACGGCACCACGGTGTTGTAGGCGCGACCGAGGCGGGTGATGGAGTCCAGCAGGATCACGACATCGCGGCCGTGCTCGACCAGGCGCTTGGCCTTCTCGATCACCATCTCGGCGACCTGCACGTGACGGGCCGCCGGCTCGTCGAAGGTCGACGAGACGACCTCGCCCCGCACGGAGCGCTGCATGTCCGTGACTTCCTCGGGCCGCTCGTCGATGAGCAGGACGATGAGGTAGCACTCCGGGTGGTTGGTGGTGATCGACTGGGCGACGTTCTGCAGCAGCACCGTCTTGCCGGTGCGCGGCGGCGCCACGATCAGGCCGCGCTGGCCCTTGCCGATCGGCGACACGATGTCGATGATTCGCGCCGAGAAGTCCTTGCGGGTCGGATCCTCGACCTCGAGCTTCAGCCTCTCATTGGGGTAGAGCGGCGTCAGATTGTCGAAATTGACCTTGTGCCGCGCCTTGTCGGGATCCTCGAAGTTGATCGTGGTGACCTTCAGGAGCGCGAAGTACCGCTCGCCCTCCTTCGGGCTGCGGATCTGCCCCTCGACGGTGTCACCGGTGCGAAGGCCGAAGCGGCGGATCTGCGAGGGTGAGACGTAAATGTCGTCAGGCCCTGCGAGATAATTCGAATCGGGCGAGCGCAGGAAGGCAAAGCCGTCCGGCAGGACCTCGACGACACCCTCCCCGATGATCTCCACCTCGTTCGAGGCAAGCTGCTTGAGGATCGCGAACATCAGCTCCTGCTTGCGCATGGTGCCGGCATTCTCGACCTGCAGCTCTTCGGCGAAGGCGAGCATCTCTGTCGGCGACTTCGCCTTGAGATCCTGGAGCTTGATTTCCCGCATGGAGATGTCCTGGAGGCGCCCGCTCTGTGGCCGGGCGGTCGGGTGGGGAGAAAAACGGGGACGCGTCTGCGACGGTTCCGCGGAGCCGGGCCCTGCTCGTATGCTTCGTGAGAGCCGAAGCGAGACCTCGGGTGGACCGGCCGCATCTGGGGAGGTGGAGGTCAGATAGCGCGATTTACACGGCCTGACAAGTGGATCCGAGCGGGTGCGATGCCGTCAGAACGGTTTGACGATCACGAGGACGACGATAACCACCATCAGCACCGTCGGCACCTCGTTGAGGATGCGGAAATAGCGCTGCGGCTTGGCGTTGCGGTCCTCGGCGAAGGCCCGGACGTGACCGGCGAGCATGCCGTGCACCGCGCTCATGCCGATCACCAGAAGAAGCTTGGCATGAAACCAGCCGGCCATGTACCAGCCGCCCTGCCAGACGATCCACAGGCCCGCCAGCCAGGTGACGATCATGGCCGGGTTCATGATCGCCTTCAGCAGGCGCCGTTCCATGACCTTGAACGTCTCGGACGTGTTTGAGCCGGCAGCGGCCTGCGTGTGGTAGACGAACAGCCGCGGCAGATAGAGCAACCCCGCCATCCACGCGATGACGGCGATGACGTGCAGGGCCTTGATCCACTCGTACATGGCGTGCGCTCAGCCGTGCCGGAGCCGCTGGACGAGGCGGGCAACGTGCTCTGGATTGGTCTCCGGCACGATGCCATGGCCGAGATTGAGGATATGCGGCCCGTCGGCGAAGCCTTTCAGCACCCCGTCGAGCCCCGAATCCAGCGCCTCTCCACCGGCCACCAGAGCCAGCGGATCGAGATTGCCCTGCACCGGCCGCCGGGACTGGACGTGCTTGGCCGCCCAGGCGGGATTGACGGCCCAGTCGAGGCCGATCGCGTCGGCGCCCGTCTCGGCGACACGGGCATGCCCCGCCCCCGCCGCCCTGGCGAAGACGATAATGCGAGCGTCCGGAACCTGCGCCCGGACTCCCGCCACGATGCGGCTGATCGGCTCCAGCGACCAGCGCTCGAGGCCTTCCGGAGTCAGCGCGCCGGCGAAGCTCTCGAAGATCTGGACGGCCTCGACGCCGTTCCTGAGCTGCCGCACGAGATAGGCGATCGAGGAGGTCACCAGCCGGTCGACCAGCGCCTGCATGAAGGCCGGCTCGCGGTAGGCGAGCAGCCTGGCGGGTGCGAGCTCGGGGGTGGCCTTCCCCGCGATCATATAGCTCGCAACGGTCCAGGGAGCCCCGCAGAAGCCCAGGAAGGTGGTCTCGGCCGGCAGGGCCGCCTTGACCCTGCGGATCGTCTCGAAGACCGGCTCCAGCCTCGTCCAGTCCGGCTCCTCGCGCAGGGCCTCGAGCCCCGCCATGCCGTCGAGCGGCGGCAGGCGCGGACCCTCGCCCTCGGCGAAGGAAACCGGCTGGCCCAGGGCGTCGGGGATGACGAGGATGTCGGAGAACAGGATGGCGGCGTCGAGCCCGTAGCGGCGGATCGGCTGCAGGGTCGCTTCGGCGGTAAGATCGGGCGTGTAGCAGAAATCCATGAACCCGGAGGCCTTGGCCCTGATCTCCCGGTACTCAGGAAGGTAGCGACCGGCCTGACGCATGATCCAGACCGGTGGCGGGTCCATCCGCTCCCCGGCGAGCACGCGGAGGAGCCGCTTGCCGGCGGCGGTCGGGGTGGGCTTGGCGCTCGTCGGATCGGACACGGATAAAGAATCTTTCTTTCATATAGAGAGTCTTGTTCTTGCTTTTAGACCGCCCGCCCGCGGGACGCCACCTCGTCCACAGGCCACCCACAGACTGTCCCTGCCGGGTGAATCGGCCGGGGATCCTGCGACCGCGAAAATCCTTAACGAATCGTAAAGGGAATCGAACGCCTTGTGCGGGCGGCCCGGCGCGTCGCGTCGCGTCGAGGCCGGCGGCAGGAACGGCCTGTCGAGAACAGGGATGAATCCGGTCCCCAGCGCGAGGCCTGTTGATCGCCAGGCGGTCATCGGTGACAGTGCCGGGGCGCCCTCCGGACGAGCCCGACTTGCACCCGGATCTCCACAGGCTTCCACAGGGCTGTGGGAAAGGCGCCGGGGACCTCACGGAATTGGGCCGCAGCTATTTTCACCTTCATCTCGTCTCCGATGCGACCGGCGAAACGCTGATCGCCGTCAGCCGTGCGGCCGCGGCGCAGTACCAGGGCATCTCCGCAATCGAGCATGTCTATCCGCTGGTGCGCAACGCCACGCAGCTCGACCGCGTCGTCAGCGAGCTCGAGGCCGCTCCCGGGATCGTGCTCTACACCCTGGTCGAGCCCGAGCTGGCGCAGCGGCTGGAGGCCGCCTGCGCCGAGTTCGGCTGCCCCTGCCTGTCTGTCCTCGATCCCGTGCTGAGCCTCTTCCAGTCCTATCTCGGCACGGTCTCGACGCAGCGGCCGGGCGCCCAGCACGTGCTCGACGGCGAGTATTTCAAGCGCATCGACGCGCTGAACTACACGCTCCTGCACGATGACGGGCAGCTTCCCACGGACCTGGAGAGCGCCGACGTCGTGCTGGTCGGCGTTAGCCGCACCTCGAAGACGCCCACCAGCATCTATCTCGCCAATCGCGGCATCAAGACCGCCAACATCCCGCTGGTGCCGTCCATCCCCCTCCCCTCGCAGCTGGAGACTGTGAAGAACCCGCTGGTGGTCGGGCTCGTCGCCAGCCCCGAGCGCATCGTGCAGATCCGGCAGAACCGCCTCCTCACTCTGAACGCGCCGGAGGACAGCCCCTATGTCGACCGGACCATCGTCGCCGAGGAGATCGCCTTCTCCCGCAAGCTGTGTGCGCGGCACAACTGGCCCCTGATCGACGTGACGCGCCGCTCCATCGAGGAGACGGCCGCCGCCATCATCGATCTCTACAAGCAGCACCGGCTGCGCTTCATCGTGGAGTGAGCATGGCAGCCGCAACGCTGTGGCTCGCGCGTGAACCGCTGATCCTGGCCTCGCGCAGCGCCGGACGGCGGGCGCTGCTGGAAGCGGCTGGAATCCCCGTTCAGCTGCACCCCGCCGGCATCGACGAGCGCGCGGCCGAGGGGGAGGCGAGAGCGGCCGGTGCCGATGCAGAGGGCGTGGCGGCCGCACTGGCCGCCGCAAAAGCCCTCGCGGTCTCCCGCGACATGCCCGGTCGGGTGGTGCTGGGCGCCGACCAGACGCTCGCCGTGGACGGCGCGGCGCTGCACAAGCCGGCGTCGCTGGAGGAAGCCGCCGGCCATCTGCGCCTGATGGGGGGCCGCAATCATCAGCTGCACTCCGCGGTCCATATACGGCGCGGCGACACGGTGCTGCTCCACACTGTCGAGACAGCCACTCTGCACATGCGCGCCTTGTCGGAGGCAATGATCCGGCGCTATTGCGAGGCTGCAGGCGACGCTGTTCTCTCCAGCGTCGGCGCCTACCAGCTCGAAGGGCTGGGGATCCACCTCTTCGAACGCATCGAAGGCGATCACTTCACCATCGTGGGACTGCCGATGCTGCCGGTTCTCGACGCGCTGCGCCGGGCGGGCCTCGTGCAAGCCTGAGGATCACGGGTATGGCCAAGGAACCCCGCGCCTGCGTCATCGGCCATCCCGTCGCGCATTCCCGCTCGCCGATGATCCACGGACATTGGCTGCGTACCCTGGGGCTGCCGGGGTCCTATGGACGCGAGGATGTCGCACCCGGCGACATCGAGAACTTCCTCCGTTCGCTGCGCGAGCGCGGCTATGCCGGTGCGAATGTCACGATCCCGCACAAGGAAGCGGCGTTCCGCGTGGCGGACAGGACGACGGACCGGGCTCGTGCGGTGGAGGCCGTCAACACGCTGTACTATGAGGGCGACGTCCTCGTCGGCGACAACACCGACGGCGAGGGTTTTCTGGCGAGCCTGGAGGAGGGGTGCCCCGGCTGGGCGAGGAAGGCCCGCTGCGCGCTCGTTCTGGGTGCCGGCGGAGCGGCACGGGGCGTGATCGCCGCGCTGCGCGGCACCGGGATCCCTCGCATAGTCGTTGCAAACCGGACGCGGGAGCGCGCCGAGGCGCTGGCGCGGCTTTTCGGCCCGGGGGTGGAGGCGATCGCCTGGGCAGACCTTCCTGAAGCGCTGCGGGAGGCTGACCTGCTGGTCAACACGACCTCCCTCGGCATGAAGGGTCATCCGCCCCTCGACCTCGACCTCCATCCGTTGAAGGAGGGAGCCGTCGTCACCGACATCGTCTATGTCCCGCTCCTGACGGATATCCTTGTCCGCGCCCGGGCGTCCGGCCACCCAGTCGTCGGCGGGCTCGGCATGCTGCTGTACCAGGCCGTCCCCGGCTTCGAGAAATGGTTCGGCGTCCGGCCCAGGGTCACGCCGGAGCTGCGCGCGCTGGTCGAGGCCGATGTCGAGCCGCCGCGATGACCTTCGTTATCGGCCTCACCGGATCCGTCGGAATGGGCAAGTCGACCACGGCCGCCCTATTCCGCGGGCTGGGCGTGCCCGTCCATGACGCCGATGCGGCGGTGCATCGGCTCTACGCGGGCGCCGCGGTGCCGCTCGTCGAGGAGGCTTTTCCCGGCGTGACGCGAGATGGCGCGATCGACCGCGGGGCCCTGAAGGCACGCGTCCTCGGCGACAGCGAGGCCATGCGGAGGCTGGAGGGCATCGTCCACCCGCTCGTGCGCGCCGAGGAGGACGCATTCCTGGCCAAACACTCGGCCGCTTCGCTTGCCGTGCTCGACGTGCCGCTGCTGCTCGAGACAGGCGGCGATGCGCGCTGCGACGCCGTTCTCGTCGTGACGGCCCCGGCAGCTGTGCAAAAGCAGCGCGTTCTCTCCAGGCCGGGAATGACGCAACAAACGTTCGAGGCCATCCTCGCGCGGCAGATGCCTGATTCGGACAAGCGCGCCCGCGCGCACTTCATCGTCGACACCGGGCGTGGCCTGGACGCCGCGGCGGCCCAGGTCGCCGGCATCGTGCGGACCGTCGCCGGACGGCCTGGGCGGGGAGGGCGCGCGTGATGGCGCTGCGCGAGATCGTCTTCGACACCGAGACCACGGGTCTCAGCGCCAATGGCGGCGACCGGATCGTGGAGATCGGCGGCGTCGAGATGCTGAACCACATCCCGACCGGCCGGAATTTCCACGTCTACATCAACCCCGAGCGCGACATGCCGCCGGAGGCGTTCGCGGTTCATGGCCTGTCGACCGCCTTCCTCTCGGACAAGCCGGTCTTCGCCGCCGTTGCGGGGGAGTTCCTGGAGTTCATCGGCGACGCCCGCATGGTGGCGCACAACGCGTCCTTCGACGTCGCCTTCTTCGATGCCGAATTCCGGCGCCTCGGCTACCCGCCGCTGGCACCCGAGCGCATCGTCGATACGCTGGTGATCGCCCGCCGCAAGTTTCCGTTCGCCAACAACAGCCTGGACGGCCTTTGCCAGCGCTTCGGCATCGACAATTCGCGCCGTACGAAGCATGGCGCGCTGCTCGACGCCGAGATCCTCGCCGAGGTGTATCTGGAGCTGATGGGCGGGCGGCAGGCGAGTTTCGGGCTCGCGGATACGCGTCGCGTCGCGGGTCCGGCGGCTGGTGCGGGCGGGCGCAGGAGCCTAGCCCGGCCGCAGACGCTGCCACCGCGCCTCACGCAGCAGGAGCAAGCGGCGCACCGCGCCTTCGTGGCGACGCTCGGCCAGGAGCCGGTGTGGGGCGACTACTGGACCGAGGCGGCGGCGGAGGCGGAAGCCGCCTCCTGAGCCCGTCGGTCAGGCCTGCGCGACCGGGGAGCCACCGCCGCTCTCGGCCAGGCGCTGGCGATACAGGCCGGCGAAGTCGATCGGATCGATGAACAGCGGGGGGAAGCCGCCATTGCGCACCGCGTCGGCCACGATCTGGCGGGCGAACGGGAAGAGCAGGCGCGGGCACTCGATCATCACGACTGGATGAACTTGCTCCGCCGGGATGTTCTGCATGCGGAACACGCCGGCATAAAGCAGCTCGAAGCTGAACAGCAGGTTCGGCTTGTCGCCGGCACGCCCCTCCAGCGTCAGCTCCACCTCGAAGTCCGTTTCGGACATCTGCTTGGCGTTGACGTTGACCGAGATCGAGATCTGCGGGGGCTCGGCCTGCGGGGTCAGCGAGCGCGGCGCGTTGGGATTCTCGAAAGACAGGTCCTTTATGTACTGGGCGAGGGCGTTGAGGCTCGCTGCGTTGGCGTCTTGCGGCGCGCCGTTGGCGGGTGCGGACATGTCATTCCTCCCAGGCCCGGACTTCCGGGCGGACTGCTGGACCGGGCGCGGTGGGGCACCCGTCGGGTCGCGCGGGGGCTAGCACGGAACGCCGGGCCGAACAAGGCGGCGGCGGTGCCGTTGACGAGTGGAAGAATGAGCGCGAGAACCCATATGATGTGGCTGGTATTGCCAAGCGACGCCGCCCCCGGGAGTGGATTGGGCCCATGCAGGATACGTTCGACCTGACGACGATCATCTTTCTCGCTCTGGCGGTGATCGTGATCTGGCGCCTGCGCTCCGTCCTCGGCACGCGCACCGGGTCGGAAAGGCCGCCGGGCGAGCTGCCGCGCCGTCCCGCGCCTCCCGTACCGGCGCGGCCCGCGGACAACAACGTGGTGCGCCTGCCGGAGAAGACCGACGCTCCCGCAGGGGACACGCCGCCGGCCGAGCGCTGGAAGGGACTGGCCGAGGCGGGAACCCCGCTGGCAGCCGGCTTCGATGCCGTCCACGCGGCCGATCCCACCTTCGATCCGAAGGAGTTCCGGGAAGGCGCCAAGCAGGCCTACGAGATGATCGTGACGGCCTTCGCGCAGGGCGATCGCCGCACGCTGCGCGATCTGCTGTCGCGCGAGGTGTTCGACGGGTTCGTCGGCGCGATCAACGATCGCGAGAAGCGCGGCGAGCGTGTCGAGATGACCTTTGTCTCAAGCGAGAAGGCGGAATTCGCCGACGCCCAGATGAAGGGCAAAAACGCCCAGATCACCATGCGCTTCCTCTCGAAGCTCATCACCGCGACCTACGACAAGTCCGGCGGGGTCGTGGATGGTGCCGCCGACAAGGTGGTGGATGTCACCGACGTATGGACCTTCTCGCGCGACACGAGCTCGCGTGACCCGAACTGGAAGCTGATCGCGACCGAGTCCGGGCATTGATCGGCAGGGCCGGCCATGTGCTCGCCCCGCTCCTGCTGCTGACCATGACCGCCGCCGCCCCTTCCCCAGGTCCAGCGATACCAAGTGTCGGGCCGGGCGGGGCAGTTCTGTCACCGGTCTCCTTCGACGCCATCCCGGGCTGGTCCGGCGACGACCACGCCGCCACCATGGCGGCGTTCCTGCGCAGCTGCGAGGCCATCGCGGATGGCATCGCCGCGTTGCGGCCCGGCGTCGCGCCGCCTGCGATTCTCGCCTCCGCCTGCCGCGACGCCCTCGCGGCCCGGCCGGCGACACAGGCTGGGGCGCGGAGCTTCTTCGAGGAGCGGTTCCGGGCATGGCGTATCACCCCCCGGGACGGCGAGGGGTTCCTGACCGGGTACTACGAACCCGAGGTCGAAGCCTCCGAGGTGCGCACGGGCCAGTTTCCCGTTCCGGTCCTGGGCAGGCCTGCCGACCTCGTCACGCTGGCACAGGGCGAGACGGCGCCGGGACTGGACCCGGCCCTCGCGGCGGCGCGGCGCACGCCCGGCGGCCTCGAGCCCTACCCGGACAGGGCCGCCATCGAGGATGGCGCTCTCGACGGCCGCGGCCTCGAACGGCTCTGGCTGCGCGATCGGGTCGAGCTCTTCTTTCTCCAGGTGCAGGGCTCCGCCCGGGCGGTGCTCCCCGACGGCCGGGTCGTGCGGCTCGTCTATGCCGGCCGCAACGGACAGCCCTACACCTCGATCGGCAAGGTCATCGTCTCGGAAGGCCTGATGCGGCTGGAAGACATGACCCTGCGCTCCCTCAAGGCCTGGCTGCGGGCCAATCCGCAGGAGGCGCGCCGCATCCTGAGGATGAACCGGTCCTACGTGTTCTTCTCCGTCCGGGACGACCTCGATCCCGCGGAGGGGCCGATCGGCGCAGCTTCCGTGCCGCTGACGCCGCTTCGCTCCATCGCTGTCGACCGGACGCTCTGGCCCTACGGGCTGCCCTTCTTCATCTCCGCCGACCTGCCGGACGGAACGGGCAAGACCGGGCCGTTCGCCCGCCTGACGATCGCCCAGGATACCGGGTCCGCCATCCTGGGACCGGCCCGGGCAGATCTGTTCACAGGCTGGGGACAAGCCGCGGGCGACCACGCGGGCGACATCCGCCATCGCGGCGATTTAGTCGTCCTGCTCCCCCTGGGGATAACTCCGGGGGATCTGGTGCCGTGAAGCCGCGCCGTCGCAGGACCCTGACGGGCGACGAGATGGCGCTGTGGTCGCACGTGACCCGCCACGTCACGCCCATGCGGGGACGCCGCGCCGACACGCCGCCGCTCGAGCCGGCGCCGGCTCCTGCGCCCGAAGCCGCCGTCCCGGCTGTCGCGAGCGAGACCAGGCCAGGGAAGTCCAAGAGGTCCGCCGCGAACGCCGCCCCCGCGCCGAAGCCGGCGCCCCCGCCATCACCGCCCGTGCCGGCCCCGCTGGAGCGGCGGCTGCGGCAGCGCCTGGCGCGCGGTCACCACCCCATCGACGCAGTGATCGACCTGCATGGCATGCGGCAGGACGAGGCGCATGCCGCGTTGCGGGCGTTCGTCAGGTCCTGCCAGGCGGCGCACTACTCGGTCGTCCTGGTGGTCACGGGCAAGGGCGGTCAGGGGATGTCCGGCCCCGGCCATGTCTTCGACGAGCGCGGCGTGCTGCGCCGGGTCGTGCCGCACTGGCTTCGGCTGCCCGACATACGCGGCGCGATCGTCGGCTTCGAGGAGGCCGCCGCCCATCATGGTGGAGCGGGGGCGCTCTATGTCCGGCTCCGCAAGCCGGGGAGGGGAGGGGCGTCGTGACGCCTTTCGGCGAAAAGGTCCGGGCGCTGCGGGCGGAGCGCGGTATCGCGCTGAAGGACATGGCCGAGGAGATCGGCGTCACGCCCACCTATCTCTCCGCGCTCGAGCATGGCCGCCGCGGCCGGCCGACCTGGGACACCCTCCAGCGGATCATCCAGTACTTCAACGTCATCTGGGATGATGCCGAGGAGCTGCAGCGCCTCGCCATGCTGTCTCATCCGAAGGTGACCATCGACACCGCCGGCCTCTCCCCGGCCGCGACGTTGCTCGCCAACCGCCTGAAACGGGCCATCGGCGACCTCGGCGCGGACGACCTCGCAAGGCTGCACGGCATTCTCGACGAGGCCACCGGTCGCAGGTGACGCTGCACGCACTCGCCGCGAAGCTTGACCCTTGTCGCTCCGGATGCGACACGCCGCCGACGCAACCCCACCGGATTTCTCCATGCCCGCTCCCCGCTTCGACGTGCTCGGCCTCGGCAATGCCATCGTCGACGTCCTCGCCCACACCGAGGACGACTTCCTCGTCGCCAACGACCTGAACAAGGGGGCGATGCGGCTGGTCGACGAGGCGGAGACGGAGCGCCTCTATGCCGCGATGGGGCCGGCGCTCATCATCTCCGGCGGCTCGGTGGCCAACTCCACGGTCGGCGTGGCGTCCTTCGGTGGACGCGCGGCGTATATCGGCAAGGTCCGCGACGACGAGCCGGGCGCGCTCTTCTCGCATGATCTGCGGGCGATGGGCGTCCATTTCGGCACGGCCCCGGCGCAGGACGGCCCCGCGACGGCCCGCAGCTTCATCCTGGTGACGCCGGACGGCGAGCGCACCATGAACACCTATCTCGGTGCCTGCCAGAACCTCAGCCCTGCCGACGTCGATGCCGAGGTGGTGCGCGATTCCGCCTTTGTCTATCTCGAAGGGTACATGTGGGATCGCGAGCAGGCGAAGGAGGCCTTCCGCAGCGCCGCCGACATCGCCCACTCCGCGCAGCGGCGCGTGGCGCTCACTCTCTCCGACGGCTTCTGTGTCGACCGGTATCGCGAGGAGTTCCTCGGCCTTGTCCGCTCCGGCCGCCTCGACATCCTCTTCGCCAACGAGCACGAGCTGAAGAGCCTGTACCAGACAGCGGACTTCGACACGGCGCTGTCGGCGCTGCGGGCCGAGCAGCCCCAGGGACGCGATCTCCTCGGCGTCGTCACGCGCTCCGCCGAGGGCTGCCTGGTCGTCACGCGCGAGGAGACGCACGCGGTTCCTGCGTTTCCGGTCGAGCGCCTGGTCGACACCACGGGGGCGGGCGACCTCTTCGCGGCCGGCTTCCTCTTTGGCCTCGCACGCGGCTTCGACCCCATCACGGGTGCCCGCCTCGGCGCGCTCGCCGCCGCCGAGGTGATCCAGCACATCGGCGCCAGGCCCGAGGTGAGCCTCAAGGAGCTGGCCGAGCAGAACGGCCTTCCGGTCTGACCCGCCAAGAGGCGGCGGGCCGGTGGCCAGCGGGCGATGATTCACGTGAAACATCGCCCCGGACGCATTCCGTGATTCACATCGGGACGGGGGTCATCCAGCCCTGCGCTGCCCCGGTCGGGTCGAGCAGGATGGCGATTCGCCCGACGCCCGGCACGTCGAAGGCCGGCCGCAGGAGAGTCGCGCCGAGCGACACGGCATTGGCGACGGTCTTGTCCACGTCATCCACCGCGATGTAGCTGAACCAGTGCGGCGGCACGCCGGGTGGAGACACGCCGGTCATGTTCATCAGGCCGCCGACCGGACGGTCGCCGAGCTTGGCGACCCAATATGTGGATCCTTCCGCCATCGGCATGGCGTCGAAGGTCCAGCCCAGCGTGGCGCCATAAAAGTCCTTGGCGCGGTCCACGTCGTTGGTCATCAGCTCGTTCCAGTAGAACGTCCCGTTCTCGGCCATGGCGATCCTCCTGCACAGTGGCGCGCAGCGTAACATCGGGACATGACGGCTTCCATGCCGCTGCGGCCTTGCCATCCGCTCCCGCCTCGGCCACATCGCGCCCATGCGCCTCTTTGAAACTCCGCTGCCCATCGACGACGCACTGCCCGGGCTCCTCGCGGCGCTGGCAGGGGGAAACGCCGCCGTGCTCGTCGCGCCGCCCGGAGCGGGCAAGACGACCCGCGTGCCGCTGGCCCTTCTCGACGAGCCGTGGACGACGGACGGCAAGATCCTCGTCCTGGAGCCGCGCCGGCTCGCCGCACGGGGGGCTGCACACCGCATGGCCGCCACCCTCCGCGAGACAGTCGGCGAGACGATCGGCCTGCGCGTCCGGCTCGGCTCGAAGGTCGGGCCCCGGACACGCATCGAGGTCATCACCGAGGGCGTGTTCACGCGCATGATCCTCGACAACCCCGAGCTGCCGGGCGTCGCCGCCGTGCTCTTCGACGAGTTCCACGAGCGGTCGCTCGACGCCGATACGGGCCTGGCCTTCGCCCGGGACGCTCAGGGCGGCCTGCGCGAAGACCTCCGGATTCTCGTCATGTCCGCGACGCTGGACGGGGCGCGCGTCGCCCGCCTGCTCGGCGATGCCCCCGTGATCGCCAGCGAAGGCAGGTCATACCCGGTCGAGACCCGGTATGCCCCGCGCGATGCGCGGCGGCGGATCGAGGAGGAGGTATCCGACGCGGTGCTGAGGGCCCTGCGGTCCGAGCCCGGCTCCATCCTGGTCTTCCTTCCCGGCCAGAGCGAGATCCGCCGGACCGCGCGTATCCTCGCCGAGCGCGTCTCCGATCCCGCGATCGATGTCGCGCCTCTCTATGGGGCGATGGACCAGAGGGCGCAGGATCTCGCGGTGCAGCCGGCAGCCCCGGGTCGCCGGAAGGTGGTGCTCGCGACCTCGATCGCTGAGACGTCGCTGACCATCGAGGGTGTCCGGGTGGTCATCGATTCGGGCCTCGCGCGCGTCCCCCGCTTCGAGCCCGCGCTCGGCCTGACGCGGCTGGAGACCGTGCGCGTCTCCCGCGCTGCCGCCGACCAGAGGAGGGGCCGTGCAGGCCGCACCGAGCCTGGCGTCTGCATCCGGCTGTGGGAGGAGGCAGCGACGGGGGCGCTGGAGCCCTTCGCCCGGCCGGAGATCCTGGCCGCCGACCTTTCGGGCCTGCTGCTCGACTGTGCCGCATGGGGCGTCGCGGACCCCTGCTCGCTCGCCTTCCTCGATCCGCCGCCGGCTCCCGCCCTCGCCGAGGCGCGCGCGCTGCTGCACGAGATCGGTGCACTCGACACTGAAGGCCGGCTCACGGACGAGGGCAGGGCGATCCGCGACCTGCCGCTGCCGCCGCGCCTCGCCCGGATGGTGGTGACGGCGTCCCGCCGCGATGAGGGGCGGCTGGCCGCCGACATCGCCGCCGTGATCGTCGAGCGCGGGCTGGGGGGCGACGGCACGCATCTCGGGCACCGGGTCGAGGCTTTCCGACGCGATCGATCCGCGCGCGCCGAGGACATGCGGCGGATGGCGCGCGGCTGGGCGGGGGAGGGGGCTGCAGGCGACCCGTCCGGGGCGGGGCGCGTTCTGGCGCTGGCCTATCCCGACCGCGTCGCCAGGGCGCGAGGGGCCGCCGGCACCTTCGTCATGGCCAATGGCCGCGGCGCCTCGGTCGAGCCGCACGATCCCCTCGCACGCGAGACCTTCCTCGCCGTGGCCGAGCTGGCGGGGGCGGCGGGATCGGCGCGCATCCTGCTCGCGGCGCCGATGGAGCAGGACGACATCGATGCGGACTTCGCCGGCCGGATCGAGGACCGCGACGAGGTCACCTTCGACAAGGCCTCGGCCTCCCTGCGGGCCCGCCGGGTGCGCCGCCTCGGCGCGGTATCGCTGGCCTCGCAGACGCTGCCGGTCGAGCCGACGCCGGCCAACGCCGCGCTGCTGGCCGAGGGCATCGCGGCGCTCGGCATGGGTCGGCTGCCCTGGACGAAGGCGCTGTCGCAATGGCGCAACCGCGTCCTGTTCATGCGCCGGGCCGACCCGTCTTTCCCCGACCTCTCCGACACGGTGTTGGCCTCGACGGCCGCCGAATGGCTGGCGCCGTTCATCACCGGCAAGGCGTCGCTGTCAGCGATCGGAGCCGATGACCTCCGGCAGGCCCTCGAAGCCCTGTTGCCATGGGACCTGTCGCGCCGCCTCGAGGCGGAGTGCCCGACCCATTTCGAGGCGCCCACCGGAAACCGCCACGCCATCGACTACGAGAATGGCGACGAGCCGGTGCTGGCCATCCGCGTGCAGGAGCTGTTCGGGCTGCGCGATCATCCGGCCGTCGCGGGCGGCAGGCTGCCGCTGCTGTTGCACCTGCTCTCGCCTGCCCACCGTCCTATCCAGATCACCCGCGACCTCCCCGGCTTCTGGGCCGGATCCTGGTCGGGCGTGAAGGCCGAGATGAAGGGCCGCTATCCCCGTCATCCCTGGCCGGACGACCCGGCGTCGGCACTGCCGACAGCCCGTGCCAAGCCGCGCGGCACCTGACCTCCCGATTGCACAGTCATCGGCTAGTATTCGGTGCTGCCGGCTTCGCCGCCATGGCAGTGACGCAACACTCGGCGCAGACCCCGGCCGTACACGCGTTGGTGATCTGCTCAAGCAGTTCAACTGCCACGCTTAGGACGTAATTGGACAACTTATCCGGGCGGCTGCAGGGCGTGAGCCCGGCGGCCGAAGATTGCGCCAGTCTGTCGCAGTCCCGCATTCATTCTGATCCGTACGCAACCTGAAGCTGTAGTCGCTGCGGTACACCACTGGAGACGCTGTCGATGACCTCCCGTTCTTTCCTGGCCGGCGCCCTTGCCGTCCTCGCCACCGCCGGTTCGGCCCTTGCCGCCGACCTCCCGGCCCGCTCCGCTCCGCCTCCGGTCGTTCCCGTCGCCCCCGTTTTCACCTGGACCGGCTTCTATGTCGGCGTGAACGCCGGCTACGGCTGGAGCGCCTCGAAGAACGCGACCTACACCGGCACCGACAACTACCTGTCTCTGGTGCCTCTCGTTCCCGGCTCCGTCGGCGTCGAGAATGACGGCTTCGTCGGCGGCGCGCAGGCCGGCTACAACTACCAGATCGGCGCCTTCGTCGTCGGCGCCGAGGCCGACATCCAGTACTCCGACCTGAAGAAGACCAGCGTCGTCGGCGCCGACCTCGCCACATCCAGCGTCAAGCGTGACCTGACCTGGTTCGGCACCGTGCGCGCCCGTGCCGGCTACGCCATCGACCGCCTGCTCGTCTACGGCACCGGCGGTCTGATCTATGGCGAGACAAAGCTCGACAACACGATCACCGGAAACGGCATCGCCAGCGGCGCCTTCTGGACGGGCTCGAAGTCGGATACGGCGGTCGGCTGGACGGTCGGCGCCGGCGCCGAGTATGCCTTCACCAACAACATCACGGCCAAGGTCGAGTACCTCTATTACGACCTCGGCACGACGCGCGTCGATGCGCTGCCCGACGGCACCACCGCGGCTGCCCTGCCGGGCGTCGCCGGTTCGCTCAAGGCCGACAATCGCGGCAACATCATCCGCGCGGGCCTGAACTACAAGTTCTGAGCGCCTCCGCATCTCCTGTCGACGGCCCGGCCCAGCGCCGGGCCGTTTGCGTTCGAGGGCGGGAATTTGCGAGCCGGGCGTTCCGCGTCCGGCCGGGATGGGGCATAAGCGGCCAACCCGTCCCGGAGACCCGCCATGTCCGCCCTGCCCGCTCCGCGCGACCGCCTCATCGTGGCGCTCGACCTTCCCGACACCGCCGCCGCCGAGGCGATGGTGGACCGGATCGGCGACGCCGCGACCTTCTACAAGGTCGGCATGGAGCTCGTATATGGCGGCGGCCTGCCGCTCGTCGAAAGGCTGGTGAAGGCGGGCAAGAGCGTCTTTCTCGACCTCAAGCTGCATGACATCCCCAACACCGTCGCCCGCGCCACGGCGCAGGTCGCCGGGCTGGGCGCGGCCTACCTCACCGTGCACGCCTATCCGCAGACGATGAAAGCCGCCGTCGAGGGAGCGCGAGGCACGGGGCTGCAGCTGCTGGCCGTCACGGTGATGACCTCCTGCGACGACGCCGACCTTGCCGCGGCCGGCTACGCCTTCGGCGTGCGCGACCTGGTGGCGCGCCGGGCGGAGCAGGCCGCCGCCGCCGGCGTGCACGGGCTGATCCTGTCGCCGGAGGAGGTTGCGGCGATGCGCGCCCGCGTCGGCAGCCGCCTCGCACTGGTCACGCCCGGGATCCGCCCGGCGGGCGGCGAGGCGGGAGACCAGAAGCGCGTCGCCACGCCGGGCGCCGCCATCGCGGCCGGCGCGGACCGCATCGTCGTCGGGCGGCCGGTGACGCAGGCTGCCGATCCGCGGGCGGCGGCCGAGGCGATCGTGGCGGAGATCGCCGCGGCCGCGTGATCCGCGCTTGCTCCGCTTTCGCTTCGCGAAACGAAGCGTCCGCAACGTTTGACCCTGCCGCGTGCGCCTGTTTCTCTTGCGCCCCAATCAGGGAGAGAACGACCATGCCCAAGGGCTACATCATCGCGCGCGTCAGCGTCGACGATCCCGACAGCTATTCCCTCTATGCCAAGGGCGCCTTCGCCGCGATGCAGAAGTACGGTGCAAGGATCATCGCCCGCGGTGGCCGTTCCGAAGCGCTGGAAGGCGATGCCCGGCCACGCAACGTCATCCTGGAGTTCGAGAGCTACGACCAGGCGAAGACGTACTTCACCTCACCCGAATACCAGGAGGCACGCCGCCACCGCGTCGGCGGCAGCACCGGCGAATTCGTGCTGGTGGAAGGCTTCGACGGAGAGCAGCCGTGAACAAGGGCTACTGGATCGCACGCGTCGACGTTCACGATGCGGAAGCCTACCAGGGCTATCTCGCCCGCAACGGCAAGGCCTTCGCCAAGCATGGCGCGCGGTTCGTGGTGCGCGGCGGTCCGTTCCATGTCGGGGCCGGAACCGCGCGAGAGCGCAACGTCGTCATCGAATTCCCGAGCTACCAGGCGGCGCTCGATTGCCTCAACTCGCCGGAATACGCCGAGGCCGTCGCCTTCCGTGACAAGGGCGCTCATGTCGACCTGATCGTCATCGGCGGCTATGACGGGCCGCAGCCGGGCGAGAGCGCCTGAGGCCTCGCCTTTTGCGGGACGGGGCGCTATGGAGCGGCGGGGCAGCCCGTGGCCGCCCCGGCGCGGCGTGAGGAGCAGCTTGTCATGACGGAGATGCGGCTGGTCGTGGTCGGCGCGGCGGGGCGCATGGGCCGCATGCTGGTGCGCACCATCCATGACACGCCCGGCGCCGTGCTCGCGGGCGCCATCGAGCGTCCGGGATCCGAGGCCATCGGGCAGGATGCCGGCATCCTCGCGGGCACCGGCGAAGCAGGGATCCGCGTCACGGACGATGCCCTGCCGGTCTTCGCCGCCGCCGACGGCGTGCTGGACTTCACCTCCCCCGCCGCCACGGTGTCCTTTGCGGCGCTGGCTGCGCAGGCCCGCATCGTCCACGTCGTCGGCACGACGGGGATGGAGGACGAGCACCTGGCGAAGCTGGAGGCCGCGGCACGCCACGCCGTCATCATCCGCTCCGGGAACATGAGCCTCGGCGTCAACCTGCTGGCCGCGCTGGTGAAGCGGGTGGCCAAGTCGCTCGGCGAGGAGTTCGACATCGAGATCGTCGAGATGCACCACCGGATGAAGGTCGATGCGCCCTCCGGCACGGCGTTGCTGCTCGGCGAGGCGGCGGCCGAGGGGCGCGGCATCGCGCTGCGCGACAAGTCCGAACGCGGCCGCGACGGCATCACCGGCGCGAGGCGCCCGGGTGCCATCGGTTTCGCCTCGCTGCGCGGCGGCACGGTGGTCGGCGATCACGACGTCGTCTTCGCCGGCCCATCGGAGCGCATCACCCTTTCCCACCATGCCGAGGACCGCGCCATCTTCGCCCGCGGCGCCGTCAGGGCCGCCCTCTGGGGGCGGGGGCGAAAGCCGGGGCTCTATTCCATGGCCGACGTGCTCGGCCTCGCCGATTTCTGAACCTACGGAGAAATTCCATGGAGCGCCTGCTCGTCCTCGTCCGCCATGGCCAGAGCGACTGGAACCTCAAGAACCTCTTCACCGGCTGGAAGGACCCCGGCCTGACCGAGAAGGGCATCGAGGAGGCGAAGGCGGCAGGGCGCAGGCTGAAGGCGCTCGGGCTCGGCTTCGACATCGCCTACACATCCGCCCTCACGCGGGCCCAGCATACGCTGAAGCTCGTCCTCGACGAGCTCGGCGCGCCCGGCCTGCCGACGACGCGGGACGAGGCGCTGAACGAGCGCGACTACGGCGATCTCTCCGGCCTCAACAAGGACGACGCGCGCGCCCGCTGGGGCGAGGAGCAGGTGCATCTCTGGCGCCGCTCCTACGACGTGCCGCCCCCGGGCGGAGAGAGCCTGAAGGACACGGTGGCGCGCGTTCTCCCCTACTACTGCCAGGAGATCCTGCCGGAGGTCCTGCGCGGCAAGCGCGTGATCGTCGCGGCCCACGGCAACTCGCTGCGGGCACTGGTGATGGTGCTGGACCGGCTGACGCCCGCCACCATCCCATCCATGGAGCTGGAGACCGGCGTGCCGCTCGTCTACCGGCTCCACGCCGATTCGACGGTGCTGTCCAAGGACGTGCTGACCGCCTGAGCCGGAGCGCGATCTCGCCTTTGTCATCCCCGGCGGCCCGAAGGGCCGGGAAGGGGATCAGGCCTGTTCGCGTTTCACCACTGGATCCTCTTCTCGGGCGGCTTCGCCGCCCGCCGGGGATGACACGCGAAAGCCGTCGTTACGTGTCCGAATCGAACAGGGCGGCGGTCGCCGGCTGCTTGGGAGCCGGCGTTTTCGGCTCGTACCGGCAGAGATCATTGATCAGGCAGCGCCAGCATTCCGGTTTCCGGGCCTTGCAGACATAGCGCCCGTGCAGGATCAGCCAGTGATGCGCGTGCAGGCGATAGGGGGCCGGCACGATCTTCTCCAGCCCAAGCTCGACCTTCAGCGGGTTGTCGCCCGGCGCCAGCGGGATGCGGTTCGACACCCGGAACAGGTGCGTGTCGACGGCGATCGTCTCCTGCCCGAAGGCCATGTTGAGCACGACATTGGCCGTCTTGCGCCCCACGCCGGGCAGCGTCTCCAGCACGGCCCGATCCTGCGGCACCTCGCCGCCGTGCTCCTCGACGAGCTGCCGCGAGAGGGCGATGACGTTCTTCGCCTTGTTCCGGAAGAGCCCGATCGTCTTGATCGCCTCCCGCACCGCGTCCTCGCCGAGGTCGAGCATCTTCTGCGGCGTGTCGGCAATGTTGAAGAGCGGACGGGTTGCCTTGTTGACGCCGGCATCGGTGGCCTGCGCCGACAGCACGACGGCGACGAGCAGCGTGTAGGGATTGACGTGCTCAAGCTCGCCCTTGGGCTCCGGCTCGGCCGCATGGAAACGGCGCAACACCTCGGTCACCAGCGCCGGCTCGAGCGGCTTCGGAGGTTTCGGCGGCTTCTTGCCTGCCCGGCCCGCGGCCTTTGCCGGAACGGCGGTCCGGGAGGCGCGTTTGCCCGGGGCCGCGAGTTCCTCCCCGCCTCCCGGCGATGCGGCGTTGCGTCTCTTTGAGGCAGCGGGGGCGGGCTTTTTCGGAGGCATCGCCGCGTTATAGTCGACGCTGCCGCGCCCGCAAGGAGCGTCGCTTGGCCTCTCCTGCTCTTCGCCCTACCCCGGACATGTCCGCAGCCGATCCCGCGCCCCTTTTCACGACCGTCCTGCACCCGCACCGCTCCATCGGATTTCGCGGCATGCGCCTTGTCGTGCTGCTCGTGGCGGCGGCCAGCCTGGTGGCGAGCATTCCGTTCATCGTGCTCGGCTTCTGGCCGGTGGCGGGGTTCTACGGGCTGGACGTGCTGCTGCTCTGGCTCGCGCTGCGCGCCAGCCTGGCCGAGGCGAAGGCCTATGAGGAGGTCGTCGTCTCCCCGCTCGAACTCATGCTGCGCAAGGTGCCGGTGAAGGGCGTGCCGGCGGAATGGCGTTTCAACCCGCTCTGGACACGGTTGGAACGACACGAGCACGCCGAGTTCGGCGTGCAGCGCCTCGCCTTTGTCTCCCGCGGCCTGCGCGTGCCCGTCGGCCAGTTCCTGTCGCCGGACGAGAAGGCCCGGCTGGGCGACCGCCTCTCCGCCGCGCTGGCCGAAGCCCGGCGCGGGCCGACCTACAATCCCTGATCGGCGGCTCAGGCGGGCTAACTCCGGATTCCACTTTTGTTCTGCGCCTTGCTATCCTCTTGCCGGGAGGAAGCCCCTCTCCGGGCCGGAACATTCCATGAACTACGCCGAACTTGCGGTCACCACCAACTTCACCTTCCTCACCGGCGCCTCGCATCCCGAGGAGTTGGTGGCGGAGGCGGCGCGGCTGGGGCTGAAGGGGATCGGCATTGCCGACACCAACACCGTGGCAGGCGTCGTGCGCGCCCATGTCGCCATGCGCGAGACGGAGGCTGCGGAGAAATTCGGCCTGAAGCTCGTCGTGGGCACACGGCTGGCCTTCACCGATGGGACGCCGGACATCATCGCCTATCCGCGGGACAGGGCCGGCTGGGGCCGGCTGACCCGCCTCCTGACCCTCGGCAAAAGGCGGGCGCAGAAAGGCGAATGCCACATTGCCCTGCCCGACCTCCTCGCCGACGCCGGCGGCCTCTGCCTCATTGCCATGCCGCCGAGGCGGCTGGGGGCAGGGGCTGTCGCTGCCCTGTGCGCAACCCTTGAGATGCTCGCCAAAGCTGTCCCCGGCTCCGTCTGGCTGGGCGCCACACTGCCCCATGGAGAGGGCGACAGGCGCCGGCTGGCGCGGCTCTCGGAACTGGCCACGGCCGCAGGCGTGCCGCTCGTGGCTCTGGGCGACGTACTCTACCACTCCCCCGGACGCCGCCCGCTGCAGGACGTGATGACCTGCATCCGCGAAAAGACCACGATCGACACCGCCGGCCGGAAGCTGGAGGCGAATGCCGAGCGGCACCTGAAGGAGCCCATCGAGACGGCGCGGCTCTATCGCGCCATGCCCGAGGCCATGGCCGAGACGCTGCGCATCCTCGACCTCTGCCGTTTCTCTCTGGACGAGCTGCGCTACGAATATCCCGACGAGCCCGTGCCGCAGGGCAGCAGCGCGCAGGACCACCTCGCGGCGCTGACATGGGAGGGCGCCGCCCGGCGCTACCCGGCGGGCATACCGGAGGGCGTGCGCAAGGCCATCGACAAGGAGCTCGCCCTCATCGCGCAGCTCGACTACGCCCCCTACTTCCTCACCGTGAACGACATCGTCGCCGAGGCGAGGCGGCGGGGCATCCTGTGCCAGGGGCGCGGGTCGGCCGCCAATTCCGCCGTCTGCTACTGCCTCGGCGTCACCGCCGTCGACCCCACCGCCATCGACCTCCTTTTCGAGCGCTTCGTCTCGGCCGAGCGGCGCGAGCCACCCGACATCGACGTCGATTTCGAGCATGAGCGGCGCGAGGAGGTCATCCAGTGGATCTACCAGCGGTATGGCCGGGAGCGCGCGGGCCTCGCCGCGACCGTGATCTCCTACCGCGCGCGCAGCGCCATCCGCGACGTCGGCAAGGCTCTGGGCCTCACCGAGGACGTCACGGCGGCGCTCGCCAACACGGTCTGGGGCAGCTGGGGCAAGGGCCTCGACGAGACGCAGGTGCGCCAGGCCGGGCTCGATCCTGCCAACCCCATGATCGCGCGGGCGGTGGGGCTCGCCATGCAGATCCTGGGCTTTCCCCGCCACCTCTCCCAGCATGTCGGCGGCTTCGTGCTGACGCGCGGGCGTCTCGACGAGACGGTGCCCATCGGCAATGCCGCCATGGACGACCGCACCTTCATCGAATGGGACAAGGACGACATCGACGCGCTCGGCATCATGAAGGTCGACGTGCTGGCGCTGGGCATGCTGACCTGCATCCGCAAGGCCCTCGACATGCTGCGCCTGCACGGCGTCGCCGATCTCGACCTCGCGACGATCCCGCGCGAGGACCCCGTCGTCTACGCCATGCTGCAGCGGGCGGATTCCCTCGGCGTCTTCCAGGTCGAGAGCCGGGCGCAGATGAACATGCTGCCGCGCCTGCGGCCGGAGCGCTTCTACGACCTCGTCATCGAGGTCGCCATCGTCCGGCCGGGGCCGATCCAGGGCGACATGGTGCACCCCTATCTGCGGCGCCGGCAGAACCGCGAGAAGGTGGTCTATCCCCGGCCCGCTGCCGAGCACGGACCGCCGGACGAGCTGGAGCGCGTGCTCGGCAAGACGCTGGGCGTGCCGCTTTTCCAGGAGCAGGCGATGCGCATCGCCATCGAGGCGGCGAAGTTCACGCCGGACGAGGCCAACAGGCTGAGGCGCGCCATGGCCACCTTCCGGCGCGTGGGCACCATTCATCTCTTCCAGCAGAAGATGGTGGAGGGCATGACGAGCCGCGGCTACGACCCCGACTTCGCCGCCCGCTGCTTCCAGCAGATCGAGGGGTTCGGCGAGTACGGCTTCCCCGAGAGCCACGCCGCGTCCTTCGCGCTGCTCGTCTACGCCTCGTCATGGCTGAAGTGCCATCATCCCGCAGCCTTCGCGGCGGGCCTGCTCAACAGCCAGCCCATGGGCTTCTACGCTCCCGCACAGATCGTGCGCGACGCGGTGGAGCACGGCGTCGAGGCGCGCCACCCCGACGTCAACGCCAGCACCTGGGACTGCACGCTGGAGGAGCGGGACGACGGCGCCCTCGCCCTGCGGCTCGGCTTCCGCCAGATCGACGGCTTCCGCGAGGAATGGGCAAAGCGCATCGCCGGGCGCCGCAATGGCTTCTACCCCACGCCGGAAAGCCTGCAGCGGCGTGCCGGCCTGCCCAAGGCGGCGCTGGTGCGGCTGGCCGAGGCGGATGCCCTTCGCTCCATGGGCCTCGACCGGCGTGACGCCGCCTGGGCCGTGCGCCGCTTGCCCGACGACGTCGCCCTGCCGCTCTTCGAGGCGGCGGGTGCGGCCGAGCTCGCCGAGGAGCCGCTGGTGGCGCTGCCTTCCATGCCGCTGCCCGAGCACGTCGTCATCGATTACCAGACGCTGCGCCTTTCCCTGAAGGGCCACCCGATGGGCTTCCTGCGGCCGGTTTTCGCCCGCGAGCGTGTTCTGACCTGCCGGCAGGTGCGGGACCTCGGCGACGGGCGCCGGGTGCGCTGCGCCGGCGTCGTGCTGGTGCGTCAGCAGCCCGGCAGCGCCAAGGGCGTCGTGTTCATGACCATCGAGGACGAGACCGGCATCGCCAATTGCGTGGTCTGGCCGAGCCTGCGCGAGAAGTTCCGCCGCGAGGTGATGGCGGCGCGCCTCGTACTGGTCGAGGGGCGCATCCAGCGCAGCCCGGAAGGCATCGTCCACCTCGTCGCCGAGCGCCTCGTCGACCGCACCGCCGAGCTCTCCCGCCTGTCGCGCGAGGACATGCCGGTGCCGCTCGCCAATGCCGACGAGGTGCGCCGGCCCATCCCGGAAAACAGGGTATCAGGCGGCCACTCCCCCCGCCGGCACCCCAGGGACGTGCGGATCCTGCCGAAGAGCCGGGATTTTCATTGAGAGCGAAGTGTGATACTCAGTGCTATAGTACGTTGTCGATTTTCTTTGTCCCTTTCTCAGGCTTTTCCGCGGATGGAGATTTTCGCTCACGCTGATTTTCTCCAGCGTGCGGAGCGTATGGGCATAGCGCACCATGCGCTCCTCGCGGCAGTGGCGCGGATCGAACGGGGGAGCATCGACGCGCAGCTTGGAAGCGGGCTGATCAAGCAGAGGGTGCAGGCACAAGGCCGCGGCAAATCAGGCGGCGCCCGCAGCGTGCTCTTCCTCAAGCACGAGCACCACGTGGTTTTCATCCATATTTACGCAAAGAACCGTCAGAGCGACTTGAGCCCACGGGAGCTCGACGCACTGCGCAGAACCGCCAAACAGCTCGCCCAGCTAGGGGCCGAAGAGATCCGGGACCTCGTCAGGGCTGGCAAATGGAGCAGAATCGAATGACTGCCCGGAAGCGCAAGACATATCGGAGCGACGTTCTGCGCTCTGTCCATATTCTCGCAAAGGACCTTCATTCCATTGGCGCCCTCGACAAGGCGACGATGCGCGAGTTCGACGTCACCTGCCTGACCGACGTCTCGCCGCTCGCGCCAGACGACATTCGCCGGATCCGCGAGGATGCGCAGATGAGCCAGGCCGTCTTCGCCATGGCACTCAACGTCACGACCTCGCTCGTGAGCCAGTGGGAGCGCGGCGAGAAGAAACCGAGCGGACCGTCGCTGAAGCTGCTGTCCCTGGCACGGCGCAAGGGGATCGACGCGATTCTCTAGAGCCGCAAGCGCCAGCGTCTTGAACTCCACGCTTTCTGACGCTATTTTGCGTCAATGCATGTGGTCCAGGTTCGCTCAATGGCGCTCGCCCAGTACGCCGACGATGGTTATTTCGTCCCGCGCAAGATCGCGGAGGCGCTGCGTACGACGAGCGAGGAGGTCGCCCGTACGGCCGGGCTGGGCCGGGACGCCGTGCAGCGAAAGGATCGCGTGCGGGCCGACCGGACACAGCGCCGCCTCCGCGAGATGGTGGAGATCATCAACAAACTGGAGCCGCGCTTCGGATCGGCGTTGCTCGCCTATGCCTGGTACCGCTCGCAACCCTTGCCGGGGTTTTCCGGCCATACCGCGATGCAACTCGTCAGGAGCGGGCGGGCAGGCGAGGTTCTGGACTATATCGACGCCGTCGATGCGGGCGTACACGCCTGAGCGCGCCGATGCTGCGCTACCAGGGCCGGCTGTTTCGTGCCCTGAACCCCGTCTATGCCCGTGAGCCGCTCTCAGGCAAGGGCGCTTCGCTCTATGGCGGCCGCTTCAACCCGATCGGAACCCCCGCACTGTACTGCTCGCTCTCCGTCCTGACGGCGCTGCGCGAGGCCAACCAGGCCGGCACACTCCAGCCCACGACCCTCGTATCCTACGAGGCCGACATCGACGGCATTTTCGACACCCGGGACGAGGCCGCGCTTCAGGAGCAGGGGCTCGATCCGGAGGACATAACTGACGCGTCCTGGCGCGACCGCATGAAAGCGGCCGGCATCGCGCCGGCCCAGGCCCTCGCGCGCCGGTTGCTCGAGCGCGGCTTCAACGCGCTGCTCGCGCGCAGCTTCGCGCCGGGCTCGACGGACGCAGACCTCAACCTGGTCCTGTGGCGCTGGGGGGATGCCACGCCCACCCGCCTCACCCTGATCGACGACGAGGGCCGCCTCTCCTGACGAAGGGGACAAGGCCCAGCGGCAACGGAACATTGCGCACCCCGCGACGCCCGGGCATCCTGCCCGCGTCACCCCGTCGGGACGCCGCCATGACCTTCGCCTCCCTGATCCATATCCGCGACGCCACCGAGGCCGACCTGCCGGGCATCCTCGACATCCACAACGACGCGGTGCTGAACTCGACGGCGATCTGGAGCTGGCATACCACCGACATCGAGAACCGCCGCGCCGTGCTGCGCGAGCGGCGCGCCAAGCACTACCCGTTCCTGGTGGCGGCCATGGACGGCGAGGTGCTGGGCTATGCCACTTTCGGAGATTTCCGGCCCTGGGAGGGCTATGCCCACACGGTTGAGCACGCGATCTACGTGCACCGCCACCACCACGGCAAGGGTGTCGGCAAGCTCCTGATGGAGCCACTGATCGCAGCTGCAGGAGACCTCGGAAAGCATGTGATGATCGCCGGGATCGAGGCCGGAAACACAGCGTCGATCCATTTCCACCAGGGCTTCGGCTTTGTCGAGACCGGCCGGCTGAAGGAGGTCGGCTGGAAGTTCGACCGCTGGCTCGACCTCGTCTTCATGCAGAAGACGCTCGGGTAGGGCGACAGAAGGCTACCGTCCTCATGCATCTCGAGGGTGCAGGAACCCGCCGGGATGGCAGCGGCGGCCGCCCGACTCGCGGCCGGGAATACACGGCCGAGTCAGAGTCCCGTTGACTCTGCGGCCCGCCTCTGGAATCCAATAGAACAGAAACAGAACATTCCGCCTTCGCCGCCGTTGTGAAGGGGCTCGCCGGGATAGCCGCATGACCTGCGGAAGCCCGGACGGGAGCCCTTTTGCCCGGTCTCAGAACCCGAAACCCCGTGGAGCCATGCCCGCATCCGCGCCGTCCCCGCTTGCCTTGCAGCCATCCCGCCAGGGTTCCCTCGCAGCCCTGCGCCAGCGCGTCGCCGCAATCGGCGCGGATGGCGGCACGCGGGCGCTGGAGGGCGCACGCCGTCCCGTCCCGCTCGGCCACCAGGCGGCGGACGCGGCGCTCGGCGGCGGGCTGGCGCGCGGCGGCCTGCACGAGCTGCATCCGGCCGCACCCGGCCACGAGGCGGCAACGACCGGCTTCGCCCTCGCCTGCCTGGCCCGGCTCTCGGGAGGAAGACAGCCCTGGCTCTGGGTGCGGCAGGACATCGCCGCCCGCGAGACGGGCGAACCCTACGGGCCCGGCCTCGCCTGCTTCGGGCTCGATCCCTCGCGCCTGCGGCTCGTCGCCGCTCCCGATGCCAGGGCCGTGCTGCGCGCCGCCGAGGAGGGGCTGCGCTGTGCCGCGCTCGCCGGCGTGCTGGTGGAGCCCTGGGGCGATCCGCGCGCCCTCGACCTCACCGCCATGCGCCGGCTGGTGCTCGCCGCCGAGGCCTCCGGCGTCAGCGCCCTCGTGCTGCGCAGCGGCGGCCACGGCGCCACCGGGGGCGGGGCGACGCGCTGGCTGGTCTCAGCCGCGCCCAGCCTCGCCCTCCCGGCCGCCGGGCCCTGGACCGCGCTGGGCCGCCCGGCCTTCGAGGCCGTCCTCCTGCGCTGCCGGCAGACCGGCGGGGCAGGCGAGGGCGGCCGCTGGATCATGGAGTGGGATCCCGATGAGCGATGCCTCCGCGACCCTGCCGCGCCTGGCGGCGGTGTGGTTTCCCCGCCTCGCCAGCGACCGGCTGCGCCGCGCCGCCCGGCGGGAGAAGACGCCGTCCGCCGCGCCGGCTGACGCGCCGCTCGTGGTGGTGGAGAAGGTGGCAGGCGCGCTGCGCGTCGCCTGCCTCGACGCCGCCGCATCCGCCGCAGGCCTTTCGCCGGGCATGGCGCTCGCCACGGCGCGCGCGCTGCATCCCGGCATCGCCGTGGCGGAGGCGGATCCGGACGCTGACGCAGCCCTCCTCGAAGCGCTGGCCGACTGGGCGGAGCGCTACACCCCGTTCATCGGGCTGCAGCCGGCGGACGGCCTCGTGCTCGACATCGGCGGCTCCGCCCATCTCTTCGGCGGCGAGGAGGGGTTGTTGCGAGACCTGCTGCGCCGCCTCGGCGGTGCCGGCTTCTCCGTGCGCGGGGCCATCGCCGGCACGGCGCTCGCCGCAAGGGCTCTGGCCCGCCTGGCGCCGGAGAGCGGGCGCGGGCTGGTCGTGCCCCCCGGAGGCGAGCGCGAGGCGGTGTCGGCCCTGCCCGTCGCGGCCCTCGGCCTTCCGCCGGAGGCGCTGGCGGCGCTCGACAGGCTCGGCCTGAAGCTGGTGGGGGACCTCGACGCGCGGGCGCGCGGCCCCCTCGCCGCCCGATTCGGGATGCGTCTCCTCGATGGCCTGGACCGGGCGCTGGGGCGGGCGGGCGAGCCCATCTCGCCGCGCCGGCCGCTGCCCGCCTGCACGGCGGAGCGCCGCTTCGCCGAGCCGATCGGCCACGAGGACGACGTGCGCCGGTCCATCCTGTCCCTCGCAGCCGATCTCGCGGAGGTGCTGGAGCGCCGCGGCGAGGGCTCGCGGCGGCTGGAGCTCGTCTTCTTCCGCGCCGACGGCGCGGTGCGCCGCCTCGCCGTCGAGACCGCCCGGCCCTTGCGCGACCCCGACGGAGTGCTGCGCCTCTTCCGCGAGCGGCTGGACGCGCTAGCCGATCCGGTGGATCCCGGCTTCGGCTTCGACGTGCTGCGCCTCTCGGCGCTCCACACCGAGCGCCTGGACCCCGCCCAGACCGGTCTCGACAGCCATGGCGAGGACGAGGGCGCCCTGGACGACCTTGCGGACCGGCTCGGCGCGCGCTTCGGCGCACGGCGCGTGCTGGCCCTGGCACCGGTGGAATCGCATTGGCCGGAACGGGCGAGCCTCGCCGTTCCCGCCCAGGCGCTGGCGCGGGCCGCTGCCGGAGGAGCGGGCTGGGCCGCATGGGACCCGGCATCGGAAAGCCCGGCGCGTCCACTGCGCCTCTTCGACCCGCCGGAGCGCATCGAGGCTTTGGCCGAAATCCCGGACGGCCCGCCCATCCGCTTTCGCTGGCGCCGCGTCCTGCACGCCGTGCGCCGCGCCGAAGGGCCGGAGCGCATCGCGCCGGAATGGTGGCGCATGGCCGACGACACGCTGACGCGCGACTATTTCCGCGTCGAGGACGAGGCCGGCCTGCGCTTCTGGGTCTACCGGGAGGGCCTGTGGGGCCGCGAGACGCTGACGCCGCGCTGGTTCATGCACGGGCTGTTCGGGTAGAGGCGCGGAGCGCGGGTCTCCCGACCCGCATTCCACCGCGCCGGAAAAGGCGCGTCTGGAGACGCGCGCTCCGGTGCTACCCCGCGCTGCGCGCCCTGGCCCTGAGCGGCGTCACGCCTTCGAAGGGCGGCGGCGGGTCGGGCACGCGCAGCGCCGGAGCGACCACCGCGGACGATTTCAGCGTCGCGCGGATCTCCTCGGCCAGCGCAACCGCCTCGGCCGAGCGCCGGTCGTGCCCCTCGATCAGGCCGATGGCATTCATCGACAGGGCCGGCAACCCGTCGCGCTGGTCGAGGATGCGCATGCTTGTGCGAAGGCCGCTGGCGGGCAGCACGGTGACGGCGAGGCCGGCGCTGACCACCGGGCCGATGGCGGCGTGGTTGGCGGAAACGAGCATCTGCCGCCAGGGGATGCCGGCGGACTGCAGCGAGTCGGTGGCCTCGGCGCGCCAGGCGCAGGACGGGCCGGAGAGGGCGAGCGGGAGCGGCCGTGCCTCGTGCGCGCGGGAGGCCGCACCGGTTACCCAGTACAGGGGCTCCTGGCGCAGGATCTCGGCGCCGCGCACGTCGCTGCACACCGTCACCACCGCCATGTCGACCTCGCGTGCCGCGACCCTGTCGCACAGCGTCAGGCTGTCCTCGCACACCACCGTCATCTCGACGAGCGGGTGGCGCCGGCCGAAGCGGCTCATGATCTCGGGGATGAACGTCTCGGCGTAGTCGTCCGGGATGCCGAAGCGGATGCGTCCGGCCAGCGCCTTGCGCGAGATGTCCGCCAGCGCCTGCGCCTCCAGTTCCAGCATGCGGCGGGCGTATTCGACCAGCTTCTCGCCGTCGTCGGACAGTTTCACGCCGCGGCCCTGCTTGAGGAATAGGGCGCGGCCGAGCTGTTCCTCAAGCCGGCGTATGTGCATCGAAACGGCCGACTGGGTCTTGTTCACCCGCTCCGCGGCGCGGGTGAAACTGCCGGTGTCGACGATGGCGACGAAGGAGCGGAGCTGGTCTGTGTCGAGCATGATCGATCTCGTTTTTCGATTGCCGACATTACAACCATTCGTTGGACCGATCAATCGGCCTGCCCCATTCTCCTGATGTGGCCGGGCAATCCACCGGCGCGAAACGACGGGAGACAGAGATGGTTGCGAGCGTCACCACCCGCGATTGCGCGGGTATGAGAGAAACGGGAACACGGCGGGCGCTGCGGCTCGTCTGGCAGATCGTCGCGTGGCCGGTGCAGGCCTGGCGCATCCGGCAGGAATACGCCGTGCTGGCAGGCATGTCGGAACACGAGTTGCGCGACATCGGGCTGAGCCGCCAGGACGTCATCGACGCCTCCGCCTACAAGGCCGGCGAGGACCCCACCCAGATGCTGGCGACGCGGGCGGAAGAACGCAGGCGGTGGTCGCGCCGGCACTGAGGCCGGATCATGCACCACCGCTGCGCCGGCCAGAGGCCGCGACGACGAAAACGGCACTGCGACAGCCCCAAGAAATAACCCGCGCGGATCGCTCCGCGCGGGTTTTTTCGTCTCAGCGCCGGGCCGAAGCCCGGCTCAAGGGCAGGATCACTCCTTGCCGTTCTTGTTGGCGCGCTTCAGGGCGGCACCGAGGATGTCGCCGAGGGAGGCGCCGGCATCGGCCGAGCCGTACTGGGCGATGGCTTCCTTCTCCTCGTACATCTCGAGCGCCTTGATCGAGACCTGCACCTTGCGCGACTTGCGGTCGAACATGGTGACGCGGGCATCGAGCTTCTCGCCGGGGGCGAAGCGCTCGGGGCGCTGATCGGAACGCTCGCGGGCGAGCTCCGAGCGCTTGATGAAGGTCGTCAGGTCGGTGCCGGTGATCTTCACCTCCAGCCCGGACTCCTTGACCTCGATCACCTCGCAGGTGACGACGGCGTTCTTCTTGAGGTCGCCGGCAGCGGCCGCGTCGGCGAAGGGATCGCCGCCGAGCTGCTTGATGCCGAGCGAGATGCGCTCCTTCTCGACATCGACGTCGAGAACCACGGCGCGCACCATGTCGCCCTTCTTGAACTCCTCGATGACCTGCTCGCCCGGACGGTTCCAGTCGAGGTCGGAGAGGTGGACCATGCCGTCCACGTCGCCGTCGAGGCCGATGAAGAGGCCGAACTCTGTCTTGTTCTTGACCTCGCCCTCGACCACGGCGCCGGCGGGATGCTTCTCGGAGAAGCCCTCCCACGGGTTCTGCAGGGTCTGCTTGAGGCCCAGCGAGATGCGGCGCTTGACCGGATCCACCTCGAGGATCTGCACGTCCACTTCCTGGGAGGTGGAGACGATCTTGCCGGGATGGACGTTCTTCTTGGTCCACGACATCTCGGAGACGTGGATCAGGCCCTCGATCCCCGGCTCCAGCTCCACGAAGGCGCCGTAGTCGGTGATGTTGGTGACGCGGCCGGTGAAGCGGGCATTGACCGGATACTTGGCCTCGATGCCCTCCCACGGGTCGGCAAGCAGCTGCTTGATGCCGAGCGAGATGCGGTGCGTCTCATGGTTGATCTTGATGATCTTGACCTTGAGCTGCTGGCCGATGGTGACCACCTCGGACGGATGGTTCACGCGGCGCCACGCCATGTCGGTGACATGCAGCAGGCCGTCAATGCCGCCGAGGTCGACGAAGGCGCCGTACTCGGTGATGTTCTTGACGACGCCGTCGACGGTCTGGCCTTCCTCGAGGTTGGCCACGAGCTCGGAACGGGCCTCGGCGCGGGTCTCCTCGAGAACCGTGCGGCGCGACACGACGATGTTGCCGCGGCGGCGGTCCATCTTGAGGATCTGGAACGGCTGCGGCACGCCCATCAGCGGGGTGACGTCGCGGATCGGGCGGATGTCGACCTGCGAGCGCGGCAGGAAGGCCACGGCGCCGTCGAGGTCGACCGTGTAGCCGCCCTTGACCTGGTTGAAGATGACGCCGTTCACCTTCTCGTTGCGCTCATAGGCAGCCTCGAGCTTGACCCAGCTCTCCTCGCGGCGCGCCTTGTCGCGCGAGATGACGGCTTCGCCGAGCGCGTTCTCGATGCGGTCGAGATAAACCTCGACCTCGTCACCGACGTTCAGCGTGCCTTCCCGGCCCGGGCCGGAGAATTCGCGCAGGGCCACGCGGCCCTCGGTCTTCAGGCCGACGTCGATGACGGCCATGTCCTTCTCGATAGCGACGACGATGCCCTTGATGACGGACCCTTCGAGGGCGTCCGACTGGGCAAAGGACTCGTCGAGAAGGGCGGCGAAATCCTCACGGCTCGGGGTTTTCTGGACAGCTGCGGACATTTGTTCTCCTGGTGGGCCGCTCTGGGCCCGGGCGCCGGGGGTTCGTGTTGCGTTGGCTCCGTTCCGCCGATGCCCCCGGGAGTGGGGCCCCGCATGAGCGGGCCGGCGCGAACCGGCGGTCGGGAGCGTGGTCCTGGTTCAGTGTGACGTTCGGGGAGACGCCGTCCGGACGAGGTCCGCCGGGGCGGGCGAAGCGCCCGGAACCGGCAATCCTCAGGCCGATTTCCGGCCCGGGCGGGCACCCTCGACGATGCCGAGGGCCTCCCTGAAGGCCTGCTCTATATCCAAAGCGGTCGTGTCGAGCAAGCGTGCGTCGCCCGCGGCGGCCAAAGGCGCCGTGCTGCGGCCGGAATCGCGCGCGTCGCGGCGCCTGATGTCGTCGAGGATGTCCTCGTAGGCCGTCTGCTCGCCCCTGCCTGCGAGCTCGCGGTGACGCCGCCGCGCGCGTTCCTCGGGCGACGCCGTGACGAAGATCTTCACGTCGGCATGCGGGCAGATGACCGTGCCGATGTCACGCCCGTCCAGCACCGCGCCGCCCGGCCGCCCGGCGAAGGCGCGCTGGAAGTCGGTCAGTGCCGTGCGCACGGCCGGGATGGCGGCGACGACCGACGCCGCCTCGCCCATCTCGCGCCCGCGCAGCCGCGTCTCGTCGAGGTGCGAGGGATCGAGCGCCTGCGCCGCGCGCACCGCCGCCTGCTCGTCCTTCAGCGGATGGTCGAAATCGAGGAGGGCGCGGGCGACGGCCCGGTAGAGCAGGCCGGTGTCGAGATGCGGCAGCCCGAGATGCACCGCCAGCCGGCGCGCGAGGGTGCCCTTGCCCGAGGCCGCCGGCCCGTCGATGGCGATGATCATGCTGGCCTCGTCGTCTGGAAGTGCTCGGACCGCGTGTCTCCGGACAACTCTTCCACCCCGCCGGAAAAGACAAGGGCGAACCTGGAGGTCCGAAGTCCCATGCCGGACCGCGGGTTTTCAGACCCGCTTTCCCAGGACGCCACAGAAGCAGCGGACATCGAGGTCCGCGGTCCGGGACTGCCGCTCACGAGAACTGCGCCCCGAGCCCGCCCATCAGCGGCACGAAGACCGGGAAGCTCGTCTCGATCGTCTTGCTGTCGTCGACGGTCATCGGCTTGTCCGACGCCATGCCCATGACGAGAAAGCTCATGGCGATGCGGTGGTCGAGATGCGTCTTCACCGAGCCGCCGCCCTTCACCCGTCCGCCCGAGCCGCGCACGATCAGGTCGTCCCCCTCGATGGCGTGGTCGACACCGGCAGCGGCGAGGCCATCGGCCACCGCCTGGAGCCGGTCGCTCTCCTTGACGCGCAGCTCGTGCAGGCCGCGCATGCGCGTCTCCCCCGTGGCGAAGGACGCGGCGACGGCGAGGATCGGGTACTCGTCGATCATCGACGGCGCCCGCCCGGCAGGCACGTCGACGCCGGTGAGGGACGAGGTACGCACGCGCAGGTCGGCGACCTCCTCGCCGCCTTCCTGGCGGCGGTCGAGCACCGTGATCTCGGCGCCCATCTCGGTCAGCGTGGTGAGCAGGCCGGTGCGAAGCGGGTTCATCATGACGCCTTCCAGCACCACGTCCGAGCCCTCGACGATCAGGGCTGCGACCATGGGGAAGGCGGCCGACGACGGGTCGCAGGGCACGACGACCGGCGCCGGGCGCAGCTCCGGCCGGCCGGTCAGCGCGACCCGGCGGCCATGCTCGCCCTCGGGCGTCACCACCACCTCGGCGCCGAAATAGGCGAGCATCTTCTCGGTATGGTCGCGCGAGGCCTCGCTCTCGATGACGGTCGTGACGCCCGGCGCGTTGAGGGCGGCGAGCAGCACGGCCGACTTGATCTGCGCCGAGGCCACGGGCGTGCGGTAGGTGATCGGCAGCGGGTCGCGCGCGCCGCGGATGGTGATGGGGCAGCGCCCGCCCGGCGCCTCGGAAACCACCTCGACGCCCATCTCGACCAGCGGGTCGAGGATGCGCCGCATCGGCCGCTTGCGCAGTGAGGCATCGCCGTCGAACGTCGCCGTGATGGCGTTGCCGCCGACCACGCCCATCATCAGGCGCGAACCGGTGCCGGCATTGCCGAAGTCGAGCACGCCGGCGGGCTCGGAGAGGCCGCCCACGCCGACGCCGCGCACACGCCAGCGTCCCGGCCCGAGCCGGTCGACAGTGGCGCCCAGCGCCCGGCAGGCCTCGGCCGTGCGCAGCACGTCGTCGCCCTCCAACAGGCCCTCGACCGCCGTCTCGCCGACGCTGAGCAGCCCGAAGATGAGCGAGCGGTGCGAGATCGACTTGTCGCCCGGCACCCGCACGCGGCCACGCAGCGGACCCCCGCGCGTGGCGGTGAGCGGCGAAGGGCTACCGGCATGGCTGGACAAGGATCGGCTCCGCTCTGCACCCACCGGCCCCCGCGCCGGCGCAGGTGCCCCTAGCACGGGGGGACGGCGAGGTCACGGGGGGAGGGATCGAAGACGGAAGACCTCCTTGCCTGGCATTGAGACGGGTGTGGATCCTGCCCCACGCGTCCGGCCCAGTCGCAGTGTTAGTCGAACCCGTCGAACGCCGGCCTCGGCGACTCCAGGTTCAGCCAGTCCGACGGTGTCAGCTTGGCAGCAGCCGGGCAGGCCGGTGCAGCTTGCCCACCCGCCTTCAATTGCGCCTTCACCAGGTCGCGGCCGCGCTGGTCCAGTTCTGGCAGCCGCCATGCGATGAGACCGCGTGCGACGTATGGCGCTCCGTCCGGTTGGCAGGCGAGATCGCCCAGCGCTTTCGCCTGCGCTTCGCGGTGCCGAGACCCGTCCGGGTCGCTGGCTTCGGAACGGCTTTGCACATCGGCCCAGAAGGCGTCGGCCTCATTGGCGGAGGAGGGATCGCGGAGAAGGCGCAGCAGGTTCTCTTCCAGGTCGCTCTGCGAGCCTATGGAGCAGGAGGGCGGCGGAAAAGGGTCTTCGCCGTCCCGGAGCCAGCGTCCGACCTCCGTCTCCGTCAAAGCGATATCCGTGGCCACCCTGCCGCCGCCGTCCCATCGCCAAGCCTGCATGACGGGCTTCGATCGGGTTCGCTCGATCAAGCTCTTGGACAGGAAAGATTCCGGGCCGACGAGCGGTTCGTCCAGGTCCGCTCCGAATGTCTGGTTGCCAACAAAATCCACTGCGGAGCCGTTCGCACCCTGCAGCAAAGAGCCTTCCAGGAAGGCGTCGGCGATCCGCGCGCCCGTCAGGTCGGTGCGTCGCAGATCGGCGAGGCGCATCGCCGCTCCCGTGAGAAGAACGCCACGGAGGTCTGCGCCACGCAGGTCCGCACCGGTCATCGTGGCGGAGTCGAAACTCGCGCCACGGGCCGAGACACGCTGGAGGAGCGTGCAATGGAGCTTGGCGAAAGGAGCGGCAACGCCGTCCATGACGGCGCTTCGGAGGTCGCCACCGGACAGGTCGGCCCCCGTGAGATCGGCCGCATCCAGCCTGGCGGAGGCCATCCTGGCGTCCCGCATGTCGGCCTTGCGGAACCGCGCTTCGGCCAGCAGCGCGGCGTTGAGATTGGCGCGCCAAAGGCTGGTGCGCACGTCAGGTGATCCATCGAAGCGTTCGACGGCTGCGAAGTCGACGCCCCGGAGGTCTGAACCCGAGAAGTCGGCGAGGGTGAAGTCACGACCCTTGAAGTCGCGCGTCGGCAGCAGGCGGCGGGGATCGTCGGCAGAGTCCCGCTCGCGCTTGACCTCGTCGAGTCTGGACGTTCCGACGATGATTTCGCGAGACAGGGCCAGGCGGTCGGCGAAGAGACCGCTCCAGTAAAGGGGCCGCAACCCGTGATCCCTGATCGCGGCCGCCACCCGGTCGCCGAGTGTGGGATCTCGCGGCGGCGGACCCCGCAGCAACAAACCCGAAATCCCCAGGACATGAAGTCTGCTGACGTCGCCGAGGTCCGTTGGGTCGAGTCCCGGTTCCCCCGCCCATCGGCCTTCGCACCCGCTCAGCCAGACGACGACCAGCCACGGAACGGCCCTGGCCATCACGGCAGGCGGAAGCCGAAGCTGCCAGAAACGCCTGCGGCCGCGCCAGAACGCACCGGGACCTCTCGGCAAAGCCCGTCCCCACCGGTAGCGGAAGCCACGCCAGAGAAGCGTCACCAGAACCATGTCGAGGCCTGCCAGAAGCCGGTGCAGCCAGGTGATGCGCCAATGGTGATAGGGCAGGAACTGCCATTGCATCACGACCAGCGTCACGACGGGAGCGACAGCAACCGTGAGTGCCGCCATGAGCGCGAGCACCAGGCTGTTGAATCCAGTCCGCTCTTCCCTGGCTCCGCACAGCATTTGCAGGAATGGCGCATTCTCCAGCCGCATGCGGTAGCGCTCCCGCTCGCTCTCAATGGGCAGAGTGTCGCCGAGGCTAACCTCAAAGACCTTGGCCGAGCGTGACAGCAGAACAAGCATAAGCAGCACGTAGAAATGCAAACCCAGATAGAAAATCGGCGCAATGACGTAGAAGGGTAGAAGCGGTACCTTCAGGTTTACGATGGGCAAATTCTGCGGCTCTTCAAGAAGCAGCATGCGATGCGTGGTGGTCAGCGCCGTCAGAACGAAATAGAGCGTCAGGCCAATGAAGGTAAACCAGAGCGCCTGCATGCGCTCGGCCGAGCGGTTCAGGGCCGCGAGGAGCGCGTCGAGTTCCGAGCGGTCGCGCATGGCGCCATGGCTCCGGCCAGCGGCGCGGCGGAGCAGACGGCCGCGTCGGAAGAAGGGTGCGGGCCGCGCCAACGGGGCCGCGCGGGGCAGCGTGAACGTAGCAAGCGGCGGCCGCTCCGGAGAAGGGAACGGCACGTGCAGTCGGGTTGTGCTGCACGACGGCGGGTCAGGCGCGCCCGTGCACGGGGCAGACACGCTATCCAGGGCCAAGCCGGACGGCGTGCCTTGCTCCCGGCTCTCCGCTGCGCTTCGGCCGGGATGACTCCTGCCTTCCCTTCGTCTGTCCATTGGCCGAACGAGGACCACCGTTGACAGCCGCCCGCGCCGCGACTAACGGGGTGCGCTTCCCATTCACATCGAGGCTCAACCCGTGGCGAAACCGGAACTCGGCACCAAGCGCCAATGCCAGAGCTGCGGCACCAAGTTCTACGACCTCAGCAAAGACCCGATCATCTGCCCGAAATGCGGAACGCCGTTCCAGGTGGCGACGGTCCGCGGCCGCCCCGAGGTCGTGGCGGCTCGTCCTGTCGAGGAAGAAGAGACCGAGCTCGACACGGCCGCCGGGCCGGAACTCGTCTCGCTCGACGAGGTCGAGGCGGAGGAGTCCGCCGAGGCGGTTGCCGATGACGGCGTCGAGATCGAGGACGACGTGGCCGACGACGACACCTTCCTCGCCGAGGAGGAGGAAGGCGACGACGACGTGGCCGACCTCATCGACGGCGACATCGAGGACGACGAAGAGGCTTGATCCGCCGGACGGGGGGGTCTATAGGACAGCCCGCCGCCGGAACAGGCGGCGCGGAGGTTCGCCTCCCCGGAGGTCCCCAGATCTCCGTGACGAACTGCAGTGGGGCCATAGCTCAGCTGGGAGAGCGCTTGAATGGCATTCAAGAGGTCAGCGGTTCGATCCCGCTTGGCTCCACCAGTTCTCTTTCGACGATCTTGAAGCAACCGCGCCGCTGGCGCGGTTTTTCATTTTGGGGTTGCTTGAGGTCAGGATTTGCCCGCGGCGCATGACGCGCGGGTGACGCCCGCCATCGTCCACCACAGGATGAGGCCGGCAAGGGCGAAGCCGCCGAGCATGAGATAGGCCGCGGGGAAACCGAGACGCTGGGCCACGAAGCCGGCGATCGCCGGGCTCAGCGAGGCACCCACGCCCTGCACCGTCATCACCGCGCCGAGGCCGGCATTGACGTGGCCGGTTCCGCGCAGGATGCGGGCGACCAGGCCGGGCACGGCGACGCCGAGCAGCCCTGCGCCGACGCCGTCGAGGATCTGCACGGGCACCACGGCCCAGACGCTTCCCCACCCCGCGGCGATGAGGGCGCGCACCGGCAGGGCCACCAGCGCCGCGACGAGGATCGGGAGATAGCCACGCGATTCGGCGACCCGGGACGCACCGAGCGCCATCGGGATCATCGTCAGCTGGGCGATGATGATGGTGGCCGCGGTGTAGGCGGCCGGATCGACGGAGGCACGTTGCGCCGCCGCTTGCTGGCCGAGCAGCGGCAGCAGCGCGCCGTTGCCGAGGTGGAAGAGCATCATCGTTCCCGCCAGCACCAGCAGCGGCGTGCAGCGCCAGAGCACGGCGAAGCTCGCGGGCGCCTCTGAAGCGCCCTCCGAGGAGCGCTCCAGCCCGCGCGCGGCCGCGTGGTCGATGCGGCTGGGGTCGATGAACAGCAGGCTCGCGATGGAGAGCACGGCCATGGCCGTCATCAGCGCGAACACCGCGACGAGGCCGTAGAGCCAGCCGAACAGGCCGGCCAGCGCGGCTGCGATGACGTTGCCGCCGTGGTTCCACGCCTCGTTTCGCCCGAGCTGGTGCGCGAGGCCCGCCTGGCCGACGAGGCCGAGGGTCAGGCCGGCGATGGCGGGGCCGATGGCGGCTCCGGCGATCCCCGTGGCGATCTGCGAGGCGGTGACGATCGCCACCGACGGCAGAATCAGGATGGCGAGCGAAGCGACGATGGTGAGCGCCGCGCAGATGCCGACGACGAGCCGCTTGGCCTTCGTCGCGTCGGCGAGCGCGCCGAAGGGCGTGGTGGCCAGCATGCCGGCAAGGCCGCCGGCGGTCATCACGAGGCCGATCGTGCCGGTGTTCCAGCCCTTCTCGATCAGGAAGACGCCGAGGAAGGGCCCGAGCCCGTCCCGCACGTCGGCGAGGAAAAAATTGACGGCGCCGAGAGCCCGGATCGAGCGGTCGGCGGCGGACCGGGGCACCTGTCCGGCGGCGGGGGAGGCGATGGTCATGGATGATCATTCCCGGCGAGCCCCCTCGCAACGAACGGTTCAGAAGCCGGGCGTCAGCAGCAGCGCGGCCAGCGCGGCGGCCAGCGCGGGCGGCATGACGACGAGGCCGAGCTTCAGGAAGGTCCAGGCGCCCACGTGCTCGCCCTCCCGGCGCAGCGCCAGCAGCCACAGGATGGTGGCGAGCGAGCCGGTGACGGACAGGTTGGGGCCGAGGTCGACGCCCACCAGCACGGCGCCGCGTACCACCTGCGGCACGTCCGCGGCCTGCACGGCCTGTCCGGCGAGCAGTCCGGCGGGGAGGTTGTTCATGAGGTTGCAGGCGATGGCGACCAGCGTCCCGGCCCCCCACACGGCCTGGGTCAGCGAAGCCGCGGCGGCCTGCTCCAGCGCGCCGCTGAGGGCCGCCTGCACCCCGGTGCGGCCGACCGCCTCGACGAGGACGAACAGGCCCGCGACGAGCGGCAGCACGCTCCAGGCGACGCCGCTGACAAGTGGGATGGGCGATTCCCGCTTCGCTACGAGGACGAGCAGGCACGCCCCCAGCCCGGCGGCCGCCGTCGGCGGTCCGAGAGGGCGTCCCAGGGCGGAGGCGCCGAGGATGGCCACGGCCGTCATCGCCAGGCCCACGGCCGCCCAGCGGCCGCCGCTGCTGAGGGGGACATGGTCACGGACCGGCTCAAGCCCGCCGCGCAGCAGCCGGCGCTGCGTCAGCCACAGGGCCGCGAACGTCGCGGCGATCGCGGCCAGCGACGCCGGCCCGAAACGCAGGATCCACTCGCCGAGAGGTGGCATGGCGTTGCCGAAGACCACGAGGTTGGCGGGGTTCGAGATGGGCAGAACGAAGCTCGCCGCATTGGCGATGAAGGCGCAGACCAGCAGGTAGGGCAGGGGCTCCGCCCGCGCTGCCCGCGCCGCCGCGTACACCGCGGGCGTGAGGACAACCGCCGTGGCGTCGTTGGAGAGCAGCGCCGTGACCACCGTGCCGACGAGGTAGACGAGCACGAAGAGGCGCAGGCGCGAGCCCTTCGCATGCTCCACCGCAAAGCGCGCCAGCCAGTCGAACAGCCCCTCCCGGCGCGCCAGCTCGGCGGCGAGCATCATCCCGGCGAGGAACAGGTAGACGTCGGTTCCGCGCAGCGCCGCATCGAGCGCGTCGCGCCACGGCAGCAGGCCGAGGGCGATGAGCGCGATCGCTCCGGCCAGAGCCCACACGGCCTCCGGCCAGCGGAACGGCCGCAGGATGACGCCGCCGGTGGCAGCCGCCGCCACGGCCCAGATCGCATAGGTCGTTTGAAACATGCAGGGGTCCGGGGGAGGTTTCGTCAGAGCGGGTTGCCGGATGCGTCAATGCGCGAGACGACGATACGCGGCAACCCTTCATCCCGTTCCCGCTACACGGCTGCGTGAACGCTGCCATGCGTGAGGTGCTTCACAGCGCACCCCCGCCCAATTCGCGACCATCCTCCCACGCCGGGCTGTCCGGCGTCGGCAGGAGGCTCAAATGGCCCGCACCCGGCTCACCCTCGCCCGCCCCGGCCGGTCGTCCTCGGCCCCGGGCCTCCTGCCCCCCTTTCTCCTGCCGCTCGCGATCCTCGGCAGCCTTGCCGCGGCCCGGCCCGTGCCGGCCTCGGCCGCCGCAGCGCCGCAGCACCTCGTCTATGTCGCAGCGCTTGCCGCCGACGGCACGGTGACGGACGAGCGGAGCATCGGCTGCGATCTCGCCTTGCCCTGTGAGGTGGTGCTGCCGGTCGGTGACGGCACGGTGATGCTGCGCCTCTTCGCCGAGGATGCGAGCGGCGTCAGCCTCTCCCCGATCGTGGAGGATGGCGATGGCCGCCTTGCCCGGGGGCGTCGCCAGGACATCGCCTGGGGCCGCAGCCGCTCGATCCAGGCGACCGTCCCCGTGCGCGCCCTCGCGGAAACCGGCGGCGACGGGCTCTTCGACCGCGGCCTGCGCGAGGACCTGCCGCCGCACGCCACGCTGCTCGTGGCGGTCACGCAGGCTGCATCGCCCGGCGAAGCGAAAGTGACGCTCGCCGCGCAGTGATATGCCCAGCGGCGATGCGCTGTCCCGGGCCCCGCCTTCGCTTGACGCGGTGCATGGCCGAGCCTAGTTTCCGGTCACAACCAGGGGAGCCCCGACAGGGGGCTGAGAGGTCACCAGGGCGCCTGCGCCGCGTGACGACCCTTCGAACCTGATCCAGGTCACACTGGCGTAGGGACGGTCGTGCAGGCAGCCACTCCCAAAGAGAAAGCTCCTCCCGCCGGTCCCTCCGGCCAGGGCGCCTGACAGGCGTGCGGGAGGAACCGGGCGTGCGAGACTTTGCCTGCGCCTTGAAGACGGGATGCACGCCGTGAGCGGCGCTCCCGTCCGCATCGTCGGCGCCGGCGTGGCCGGCCTTGCTTGCGCGCTGACGCTGGCCGAGCGAGGCGTCCCGGTCGAGGTCATCGACCATGGCGAGCGGCTCGGCGCGCGGTCGTGCTCCTGGTATGCCGGCGGCATGCTCGCTCCGTGGTGCGAGGCCGAGAGCGCGGAGGAGACGGTCGTGCGCCTCGGCATCGAGGCGCTCTCCTGGTGGAAGCAGCGCCATCCCGGCACGGTGTCCCTCGGCAGCCTCGTCATCGCGCCCGACCGCGACACCGGTGAGCTCACCCGCTTCGCGCGCCGCACGTCCGGCTTTGAATGGGCGGACGGAGACCGGGTGGCGGAGCTCGAGCCGGACCTCGCCGGCCGTTTCCGAAAGGCGCTGTTCTTCCCCGACGAGGCGCATCTCGATCCGCGCGCCGCGCTGGCCTCGCTGGCGCAGGCGCTGGCAGCCCGCGGCGTCCCCGTGCGCTTCGGGACCGGGGCGGGCGACTTGCCTCCCGCCGCCCTCACCGTCGACTGCCGCGGCTTCGCCGCGCGCGACGCCCTCCCCGACCTGCGTGGCGTCAAGGGCGAGATGGTGGTGGTGCGGACGCCGGAGGTCGCCATCTCCCGCCCCGTGCGGATGCTGCACCCCCGCTTCCCGCTCTACATCGTGCCGCGCGGCGACGGCGTCTACATGATCGGCGCCACCATGATCGAGAGCGAGGAGCGCGGACGCGTGACGCTGCGCTCCGCCATGGAGCTCCTCGGCGCCGCCTATGCCCTGCATCCCGCCTTTGCCGAGGCCGAGATCCTCGAGATGGGCGCCGACGTGCGCCCCGCCTTTCCCGACAACCTGCCCCGCGTGCGCCGCCATGGCCGCACGCTCTACGCCAATGGCCTCTTCCGGCACGGCTTCCTGCTGTCACCCGCTTTGGCGCGGATGACGGCGGACGCCGTCCTCGACCCCGGCCAGGTCCCGGAGCTGATGGATGAAAATCACGGTGAACGAAGAAGCGCTTGAGGTGGAGGCCGGCACCCTCCAGCTCGCGCTGAACGAGCTGGGCTATGGCGATGCCGCCGTCGCCACAGCCGTGAACGGCCAGTTCGTCCCCGCCTCGCTGCGCGAACGCAGGGAGATCTCCGAGGGCGACAGGATCGAGATCCTCGCACCCATGCAGGGAGGCTGACATGCCCTCCGACACCCAGCTCGAGGTCTACGGGACGCCGCTGCGCTCGCGGCTGTTCCTCGGCACCGCGCAATATCCCTCGCCCGCCATCCTCGCGGAGGCCGTCAAGGTCTCCGGCACGGAGGTCGTCACCGTCTCGCTGCGCCGGGAATCAGGCGCGCAGCGCGCCGGCCAGGGCTTCTGGCAGCTGATCCGCGACCTCAGGGTGCGCGTGCTGCCCAACACCGCCGGCAGCCATTCGGTGAAGGAAGCGGTGACGACCGCCCACATGGCGCGCGAGCTGTTCGACACGCCCTGGATCAAGCTGGAGGTGATCGGCGAGGCCGACACGCTGCAGCCCGACGTGTTCGGCCTCGTCGAGGCGGCGCGTATTCTCTCCGAGGACGGCTTCCAGGTCTTCCCCTACACCACCGAGGACCTCGTCGTGTGCGACAGGCTGGTGGAGGCGGGCTGCAGGGTGCTGATGCCCTGGGGCGCGCCGATCGGCTCCGGCCGCGGGCTCAACAACGTCTTCGGGCTGAAGGCGCTGCGCGCCCGCTTCCCCGATCTTCCGCTCGTCGTCGATGCCGGGCTGGGGGTTCCCTCCCACGCCGCCCAGGTGATGGAGCTCGGCTACGACGCAGTGCTCCTCAACACGGCGGTCGCCAAGGCCGGCGACCCGGCCCGCATGGCCCTCGCCTTTGCCCGGGCGCTGGAGGCCGGCCGCGCCGGCTACGAGGCCGACCCCATGGAGCCGCGCGACATGGCCGCACCCTCCACGCCCGTCCTCGGAAAGGCTGTCTTCACGTGAACCGCCTCGATCCGTTCTACCTCATCGTGCCCGACGTCGGCTGGATCGAGCGGCTCGTGCCGCTCGGGGTCAGGCTGGTGCAGCTGCGGCTCAAGGATGCCAGTCCGGAGGAGACCCGCCGCCAGATCGCCCGTGCGAGGGAAGTCTGCACCTGGCGCGGCGCGCAGCTCGTCGTCAACGACTACTGGCGCGAGGCCATCGACCTCGGCTGCGACTATGTCCATCTCGGCCAGGAGGACCTGGCGGAGGCCGACGTGGCCGCGATCCGCAAGGCCGGCATCCGGCTCGGCGTCTCCACCCACGACGCGGACGAGCTGGACACTGCGCTGTCCGTGCAGCCGGACTACGTCGCCCTCGGCCCCGTCTATCCCACCCTGCTGAAGCAGATGCCCTGGGCGCCGCAGGGGCTCGATCGCGTGCGCGAGTGGAAGCGGCTCGTCGGCGGCGTGCCGCTGGTCGGCATTGGCGGGCTGACGCCCGAGCGCCTGCCTGGCGTCTTCGAGGCGGGGGCGGACAGCACCGCCGTCGTGACCGACATCGTCATGGCGGCCGACCCGGAGGCGCGCACGCGGGAATGGATCGCCGCGACGAGGGCCTTTGCGTGAGCGACCGATACGCCCGCCAGATGCGGCTGCCAGAGGTTGGCGAGGCCGGACAGGCCCGCATCGCCGCGGCGCGCATCCTCGTGGTGGGGGCAGGCGGGCTGGGCTGTCCGGTCCTGCAATACCTCGCCGCTGCCGGCGCAGGGCGCCTGACGATCGTTGACCACGACACGGTCGAGGAGAGCAATTTGCACCGTCAGCCGCTCTACCGCATGGCCGATCTCGGCCGGCCGAAGGCGGAGGCTGCTGCCGAGGCTATCGCCGGGCTCAATCCCGAGGTCACAGTCCAAACCCGTGTCACCCGCCTGGATCCCGCCAACGCGCCCGCGCTGGTCGCGGCGGCCGACATCGTCATCGACGCCGCCGACAGCTTCGCCGTGACCTACACACTGAGCGACGCGTGCCTGGCCGCGGGCAAGCCTCTTGTTGCCGCGTCTGTGCTGGGGCTCACCGGCTATGCCGGCGTCTTCTGCGCGGGGGCGCCGAGCGTGCGGGCCGTGTTTCCGGACCTGCCGCAGCAGGCTGCCACCTGCGCCACGGCGGGCGTCCTCGGCCCCGCCGTCGGCATGGTCGGCGCGCTGCAGGCGCAGATGGCGCTGGCGCTGGTGCTGGGGACCGAGCCGTCCCCGCTCGGCCGCATGACCACGCTCGACCTGAAGCGCTGGTCGTTCGGCGGCTTCGATTTCAGGGATGCGCCGGAACCGGCGGCCGGCGAATTCGCGCCGTTCGTCGCGGTCTCGCAGGTTTCGCCGGGCGACGTGGTGGTCGAGCTCCGCCCGGAGGACGAGGCGCCCCGCCCGGCCGCACCCGGCGCCGTCCGCGTCCTGCCGGAGGAACTCGCCGGCTGGAGCGGCTCCGTGCGCCGCGAGGCGCGTATCGTGCTGTGCTGCCGCACCGGCCTGCGCTCCTGGCGCGCGGCGTCGACCCTGCGCAAGCGGGGTTTCAGCGATCTCGCGCTGCTGGCCGCGGGCTAGGACGGACCGCGTGTCCAAAGACGCGCTCTCCTTCGCAGGCCGAAAAAGGCGGGTCTGGAGACCCGCGCTCCTATCCGCGGTTCACGGCGACGCTGAGCTCGGGCTTCCGGTTGATGGTCTGGAACACCACGCAGTAGCGCTCGGTGAGCTTGATCAGGCTGTCGACCTTCACCTGCGGCGCATCGGTGTCGATGTCGAAGGCCAGCCGGATCTCGCGGAAGCCGACGGGGGCCTCGCGGTCGACGCCGAGCGTGCCGCGAAAGTCGAGGTCTCCCTCGGCCCGCACCACGCCCTTGCGCAACTCGACGCCGAGCGCCGTGGCGACGGCCTTCAGCGTCACGCCGGCGCAGGCCACGAGCGCCTCCAGCAGCATGTCGCCGGAGCACAGCTCGGCTCCCGAGCCGCCGGTCGCGGGATGCAGCCCGGCAATGGCGAGGGCCCGGCCCGTCTCGACCTTGCAGGCGATGTGCTGGTCGTCGAGCTCGCCCTGGGCCCTGAGCGTGATGACGGCCGCGTCCGGCTCGTTCCGGTAGCGGTCCTTGATGGGGGCCTGCATGGCGCGCAGCGCTTCGGCATCCATGGTCGTCTCCTGTCGGTTCGGGAAAGGATAGGCCGCGGCGGCGGTCACCACCACAGCGAGTCGCCCTCGGCGGCGTCCTGCCGGGCTTGGGCGTTGGGGCTCTTCAGGGATCGGTCGAGCGCACCGAGGATGCGGCGCTTGGCGCGCTCGAACCCCGTCGCGAAGCGGTCGCGGGGCCGCTCGGCCCGCACGCTGATGGTCTCGTAGACGCGGCCCGGGCGCGGCTGCATCACGACCACGCGGTCGGCCAGCGTGATCGCCTCCTCCACGTCGTGGGTGACCATGACGATCGTGGGCCGGCTCTCCGCCCACAGGGCGAGCAGGTGCTCGTGCAGGCTGGCGCGGGTAAAGGCGTCCAGCGCCGAGAACGGCTCGTCCAGCAAAAGCACCTTGGGCCGCGTGACGAAGGCTCGCGCGATGGCGACGCGCTGCTGCTGGCCTCCCGAGAGCTCGCGCGGCCACCGCCCCGCATGTTCGGAGAGGCCGACGCGCCCCAGCGCCTCGGCCGTGCGCGCGCTGCGCTCGGCACGCGGCACGTCGGCGATGCCGAAGGCGACATTGCCGGCCACGGTGAGCCAGGGCAGGAGCCGGGGCTCCTGGAAGACGATGCCGACGGCGGGATGGGGCGACGCAATCACGTCGTCGTCGACCGCGATCGATCCGCCGCTCGCCGTGTCCAGCCCGGCGACGAGGCGCAGCAGCGTCGTCTTTCCGCAGCCGGAGCCGCCGATGATGGCGAGGATCTCGCCCGCCTCCACGCCGATGTCGATGCCGGCCAGCGCGCGCGTGCCGTCGGCATAGGTCTTGTCGAGGTGGCGCAGTGTCAGCATCAGAGCCTCGCGCGCACCGTGTCCTGCCAGCGCAGGACGGGCCTCGTGGCGGCCACGAGCGCGGCGTCGCAGGCCTTGCCGAGCAGCGCAAAGGCGATGATGGCAGCGAGGATGCGGTCCGGCCGGCCCATCTGCTGGCCGTCGACGAGCAGGTATCCCAGCCCCTCCGAGGCGCCCATGAACTCGGCGGCGACGACGAACATGAAGCCGAGCCCCAGCCCCGAGCGCAGCGAGATGATCCAGGACGGCAGCACGGCCGGCAGCATCACGCGCCTGACCAGCCCGAAGCCGGAGAGGCGGAAGACGCGGCCGACCTCGATCAGCTTGCGGTCGATGCCCTCGATGGCGCCGGCGACGCCGAGATAGACGGGGAAGAACACGCCGACGGCGATGAGCGCCACCTTCGACGCCTCGAAGATGCCGAGCCAGAGCAGGAACAGCGGCACCCAGGCGATGGAGGGCACCGCCCGGAGAGCCTGCAGCGTCGGGTCCATGACCGCGCGCGCCACCCTGGAGGCTCCGGCGAGTGCACCGAACACCGTACCGGCAGCCGCTCCCAGCACGAACCCCGCCAGCACACGCCAGAGCGTCGCCCAGACATGGACCCAGAGTTCGCCCGTCTCCGCCAGCTCCCAGAGGGTCGCGGCGATGCGCGAGGGTGGCGGCATCAGCCGCCCGGTGGCCAGCCCCAGCCGCACCGCGGCTTCCCAGACGAGTGCGAGCCCGAACGGCAGCAGAAGGCCGAGCCACAGCAGGCGCAAACCCGTGCCGCCGCGCGAGGCGGCAGGCGTGGCCGTGGCGCGGGGGCGCTCGGTCTCGATGGCCTGGGGAACGCTCATGCCGTGGCGGGAGGCTCGTCCTGCGGCGGCAGGAACGCCGCCGGGGCATCCTGCCGCAAGGACCTCACTGCGTCGAGGACAGGTATTTCGGCTGGATCAGCTTGGCCACCGTGGCCTTCACGTCCGCCTCGGCCGGCAGAACGCCAGCCTGCTGCAGGGCGAGGCCGGCGGCGGTGATGGTCTCGGCCTGGGGCGCGCCGATGGCGCCGTTCTTCAGATCGGTGCGCTCCAGCTGCCGGGCAATGACGGGCTCCGGCAACTTCGTCGCGGCGACGAGCACGCGGCTCACCTCCGAGGGGTTGGCCAGGGCGTATGTCCGGCCCTCCTCGTACACCTTCAGCACGCGCTTCACGATCTCCGGGTTCTCCTGCGCGAAGGCCTCGCGCACGTTCAGGACGCCCCAGGAGTTGGCGGCGGGGTTGCGGTAGAACAGTTTGGCGCCGCCCTCGATCTCGGACGCGGCCATCAGTGGGTCGAGGCCCGCCCACGCGTCGACGTCGCCGCGCTCCAGCGCCAGGCGTCCGTCGGGATGCTGCAGCAGGACGAGCTTCACGTCCTTTTCCGTCAGGCCGTTCTCGGCCAGCGCGCGCACCAGGAAGATGTGCGGGTCGGTGCCGCGCGTCACCGCGATGCGCTTGCCCTTGAGGTCGGCCACCTTGGTGATGTCCGCGCTCTTGGTGACCAGCGCCGTCCATTCCGGCCGCGAATAGACGTAGATGGACTCGATCGGGTTGCCGTTGATCTTCGCCACGAGCGCGGCAGCCCCTGCCGTGGAGCCGAAGTCGAGCGATCCCGCGTTGAGGAACTCGAGCGCCTTGTTCGACCCCAGCGACTGCACCCAGCGGATGCTGATGCCGTCCTTCTCGAACTCCTTCTCGAGCAGGCCCTTGTCCTTCAGCACGAGGCTGACGGGATTGTAGGTGGCCCAGTCGATGCGGATTTCCTTCGGCGCCTCCGCCCGGGCGGGAACGGCGAAGGCGAGGGCGGCAGCCGCGAGGCCGAGCACGGCGCGACGGTCGAACAGGGTCATGGGTCGGTCTCCCGTGAGAAAACTTTGTTTGAAAGAAAGGACGAACGGACCGGTTTGTCAAACAATTCCGCACAGCCAGCGGGAATTTACCTTATTGCACAAGGAGGATGTGAAATTGGCGGCTCCGCCAAATGCCGGGCCTGGAGGACACTGCTCCCGGCCCGCGCGCCTCACGCTCCTGTCCTCTCAAACGTCAGGTAGGACGGCGTGCGGCCCTCGCGGATGGCCTTCGCCTCGTAGCGTGTGCCCGGCCAGCCGGGGTACGGCTCGCGCCAGTCGGCCGGGCGGCGCGCGGTCCAGGCGAGGCCGGGATTCCGCGCCACATGGGCCAGGGTCCAGCCGACATAGTGGTCGATGTCGGACGCGAAGTGAAACAGTCCGCCCGGCGGCAGGAGGCGGACGAACTCGGCCACGGTCTCGTCGCCGACGAAGCGCCGCTTGTGATGGCGGCGCTTGGGCCAGGGGTCGGGGTAAAGCAGGAAGATCCGCTCGAAGGCGGCGTCCGGCAGGGCCGGCAGGAGCTTCGTCGCGTCGTCGTCCCACAGCCGGATGGTGTCGATGCCCTCCGCGTCGATCGCGGACAGCATCTTGGCCATGCCGTTGACGAAAGGCTCGCAGCCGATGAAGCCGATGCCAGGGTTGGCGCGGGCGCGGGCGAGCAGATGTTCCCCGCCGCCGAAGCCGATTTCCAGCCAGACGGCGCTCACCGGGCGCGGGAACAGCGAGGCAAGGTCGGCGACAGCTTCCGGGTCGACGCGCAATGACGGGAGCAGGTCCTCGACGAGGCTGCTCTGCTGCCCGCGCAGGCGCTTGCCCTTCCGGCGGCCGAAGAACGCGCCGGACGGGCGGTCGGTAACGGTCATGGCCTCAGCGCAGCGCGGCGCGCAGCTTGTCCACGAGGTCGGTGCGCTCCCAGCTGAAGCCGCCATCGGCTTCCGGGGCGCGGCCGAAATGGCCGTAGGAGGAGGTGCGGGCATAGATCGGCTTGTTCAGTCCGAGATGCTCGCGGATGCCCCGGGGCGTCAGGTCGACGAAGCCCTTGTCGTCCAGCACCGCCTCCAGCTTCGCCTCGTCGACGCGGCCGGTGCCGTGCAGGTCGGCATAGATCGACAGCGGGCGGGCGACGCCGATGGCATAGGAGAGCTGGATGGTGCAGCGCTCGGCGAGGCCGGCTGCGACCACGTTCTTGGCGAGATAGCGCGCCGCGTAGGCGGCTGAGCGGTCCACCTTGGTCGGATCCTTGCCGGAGAACGCGCCGCCGCCATGCGGGGCCGCGCCGCCATATGTGTCGACGATGATCTTGCGGCCGGTCAGCCCGCTGTCGCCATCGGGGCCGCCGATGACGAACTTGCCGGTCGGGTTGACGTGCCACACCGTCGACTTGTCGATCCAGCCGTCCGGCAGCGCCTCGCGGACATAGGGGTCGACCAGCGCGCGCACGTCGTGCGAGCTGAGGTTCTCGTCGAGATGCTGGGTGGAGACGACGATCTGCGTCACGCCGACGGGCTTGCCGCCCTCGTAGCGCACCGTCACCTGGCTCTTGGCGTCCGGGCCGAGCACCCGGCTCTCGCCGGAGCGCCGCGCCTGCGACAGCCGCTGCAGGATGCGGTGGGCGTAGTGGATCGGCGCCGGCATCAGGTCGGGCGTCTCCGAGCAGGCATACCCGAACATGATGCCCTGGTCGCCGGCGCCCTCGTCCTTGTTGCCGGCCTGGTCGACGCCCTGCGCGATGTCTGCGGACTGGGCGTGCAGCAGGACCTCGATGTCCGCGTCCTCCCAGTGGAAGCCGGACTGCTCGTAGCCGATGTCGCGGATCGCGAGGCGGGCGATGTGGGCGATGTAATCGCGGGTCAGCGCGGCCGGGCCACGCGTCTCGCCTGCGATCACGACCCGGTTGGTCGTGGCCAGCGTCTCGGCGGCGACGCGGATGTCCTTGGGATCCCAGCCCTGCTCGGGGCCGATCCGGAAGAAGGCGTCGACGATCTCGTCGGAGATGCGGTCGCACACCTTGTCGGGATGGCCTTCCGAGACCGACTCGCTGGTGAAGAGATAGTTGGACCGTGCCACGTGTAGCGCTCCTGAACGCATCGCCGGAGGCCTCACCGGCGACAGGTGTGGGTTGTCCGCTAACTGACAGCCCGCGTTCTTCAGGTCAAGCCGAATCGGCGGATTCGTTCGTTACTCCGAACGGTACGATGAACGAGATCGTATGCCCTTGGACTACCGGGGATGCCGGCGCACGAACCTGGGCCGCCCTGCCGGTTGTTTGGACGGGGACGGGCTCCCGAAATTCCTCAGGCAGGATCCCCGGCACTGCAATCATCCTACAATTAGAGGTTCAAAGCAGGGATAAACGATTGGAGGGCCCTCCGCCTCGCTCCCGCTAGGCCGTATTGCCCTACAATACGCTTGACTCGCCTGTCGCCGGAGCCTTAGCGTCCAGTCAGTCGGAGGTGCCCGTGACGACACTGCCAGATCTCGGCCGGGAGGGACCGCCGCAGGAACGCGGCTCGGCGGTGGACGCCGTCGTCGACGAGATCCGCAGCATGATCCGCGACCGCGGCCTGACGGTCGGCGACGCCCTGCCCTCGGAGATCGAGCTTGCCGTGATGTTCGGCGCCAGCCGCAACACCGTGCGCGAGGCGATCCGCACACTGAAGGCCTATGGCGTCGTGGAGTCTCGGCAGAAGGTCGGCGCCGTCCTGACGGACCGCCGGCAGGCCGCCGTGATGGACCTGTTCTCCTTCGCCATCGACGTCTCTGCGGAGACGTTCCGCGACATCCAGGGCTTCCGCCGCCTGATCGAGATGAATTTGGGCGACGCGCTCATCGGCGGGGCCGCGCAGGGCTTCGTCGCGGACGCGGCCGAGATCAACGACCGGCTGGCCCTCGAAACCGACCCGATCGAGGCCTCGCGCCTCGACTTCAGGTTTCACCAGACCCTCGTCGAGGCCGTCGGCAACCGCACCCTGTGCGAGATCTACGGCATTCTCGAGCCCGTCATCCGCAAGGTGATGGAGCTCGGCAAGACGCAGCGCGTCGCCATCCACCACGCCGCCGACGAGCACCGCGGCATTCTCGATGCCCTGCGCGAGGGTGACAGGCTCGCCTTCGCCTACCGCATGCACCGCCATCTCGACGCCGGGCTGCAATACATCCCGGCGGCGAAGGGAGGGCCCGGACCGGCCGGGGACTGACGCCATTTCCCTGCGCGGGCGTGCCCGGCGGGCCCGCGCGGTCGAAGCAAACCATCCGTCCCGCGGCGGAAGGCAGGACGAGCAAGGCAGGACGAGCAAGGCAGGGCGGGCGCGGGTGACCGCGCGACGACCCTGCCGGAACACACCAAGAGGAGGAAACTCATGAAACTCGCATATCTGTTGGGCGCCGTCGCGTTTGGCGCAATCGCAGTGTCCGGCGCCGCGCGCGCCGAAGAGATCGCCGTCGGCGGCATCGTGTTCCAGCAGGACATGTATTTCCGCGGCGTCCAGCTGGGCCTCGAAGCCGGCGCCAAGGACAACAAGGCGACGCTCCTGCAGGGCAATTCGGAGTCCAAGCCGGAGAAGGAGGCGAGCTTCGTCAACACCTTCGTGAGCCGCGGCGTGAAGGCGATCGTGGTCGCGCCGATCAGCGCCAAGGCGTCCGTCAAGGCTCTCCAGGCCGCCCATGACAAGGGCGTCAAGGTCGTTCTCTACGGCACCCATCTCGACGCCGACTTCCCCGTCGCCTTCATCGGCACGTCGGACGCCGACATCGGCAAGGGCACCGGCTCGGTCGCGGCTGCCTTCCTGAAGGACAAGATGGGCGGCAACGCCAACGCCAAGGTGGCACTGCTCGGCTTCCGCTCGCAGCTCCCCGAGCAGAGCGACGCCCGCACCAACGGCTTCCTCGACCAGGTCAAGGGCGTGAACGTCGTGGCCCAGCAGGATGCCTGGCTCGCCGAGAAGGCCGTGGCGGTCGCAAGCGACATCCTGACGGCCCATCCGGAGGTCAACGTGATCTACGCCGCCAACGAGGGCGGCACCGTCGGCGCCGTCCAGGCGGTGCGCCGGGCCGGCAAGCAGGGCAAGGTCTTCGTGTTCGGGACCGATGGCTCCGAGCAGCTGGCAGGCATGCTCCTCGATCCCGACAACGTTCTCGTTGCCACCACCGCCCAGCAGCCTTTCGAGGTCGGCAAGAAGGCGATGACGGCGGCGCTCGACAGTGTCGCCGGCAAGCCCGTCGAGAAGACGGTCATGGTGCCGGTGCTGCCGCTGTCGCGCATGGACAAGGCCGGCGTCGACGCCTTTCTCGCCGACGCGAAGAAGATGAAGTGAGGCAGATCCAGGCGGCGGCGGGTTTCCCGCCCGTCGCTGCCGGGAGCCGGCCATGCGCGGATCGATCGAGTTCCAGGACGTCAGCAAGGTCTACGGGGTCACGACGGCCCTCGACCGCTTTTCCTTTGCCTTCGCCCCGGGGCGCATCCACGCCCTGATGGGCAAGAACGGCTCCGGCAAGTCCACCGCGATCAAGATCCTGGCCGGCGCCACGCAGCCAACGCAGGGGCGTCTGGTCGTCAATGGCGAGCCCGCCTCCTTCTCCGGCCCCCAGGACGCGTTCGACGCCGGTGTCGTGACCGTCCACCAGGAGCTGTCGCTGGTCCCGTCCCTCTCGGTGGCCGAGAACATCTTCATGGGGCGGATGCCGGTCCGCCGCAGGCTCGGCCTCGACATCGTCGACTGGAAGGCGGCCGTGCGCCGGGCCGGCGAACTGCTGGCGCAGATGGGGATCGACATCGACCCGCGCACCCCGGCGTCCCGCCTGAGCGTCGGCCAGCAGCAGATGGTCGAGATCGTCAAGGCGATGGGATCCTCGCCCTCAGTGCTCCTGCTGGACGAGCCGACCTCGGCCCTGGCGAGCCGGGAGGTGCAGCAGCTGTTCGAGCTGTTGCGGCGGCTGCGCCAGTCAGGCGTCACCATGATCTACATCACCCACCGCATGAGCGAGCTGTTCGAGATCGCCGACACCTGCACGGTGCTGCGCGACGGCCGTCTCGTCGGAACCCTCGACATGGCGGATGCCACCCCGGCCGGGATCGTCGAGATGATGTTCGGGGACGTGGCGCGGGCCTTCCGGCCACCGCGGCGCGACGTGGCGATGTCGCAGCCCGTCCTCAGCGTGCGCGGGCTCGGCCGGGCGCATGCCTTTGAGGACGTCAGCTTCGATCTCCACCGCGGCGAAATCCTCGGCTTTGCGGGCCTGCTCGGCTCCGGCCGGTCGGAAGTCCTGCGCGCCATCTTCGGGGCCGACCCGCACGACAGCGGGACGATCACCGTGGACGGCGAGGAGATCCGCACGCCCACGCCTCCGGCGATGAAAGCGCGGGGGCTCGGCTACACCCCGGAGAACCGCAAGGAGGCGGGGCTGGTCCAGAGCCTCGCCATCCACGACAATCTGATCATGGCCAGCCTCGCGCGCATCGCGCCGGGCGGCTTCGTGACCCGCGGCCGGGAGAAGCCGTTCGTCGCAACCCAGGTGCGCGATCTCGCGATCAAGGCGCCGGACCCCATGCTGCCGGTGTCCTCCCTCTCGGGCGGCAACCAGCAGAAGGTGGTCATCGGCAACTGGCTGAACACCCAGCCCAAGGTGATGTTCTTCGACGAGCCCAGCCGCGGCGTCGACGTGCAGGCCAAGCAGCAGATCTTCGAGATCATCTGGGCCCAGGCGGCGGCCGGGCTGTCGTCCATCTTCGTCTCCAGCGAGCTCGAGGAGGTGCTGGAGGTGTGCGACCGCATCCTCGTGATGCACCACGGGCGCATCGTGGCGGAACGGTTCCCCGCCTCCACCTCGCTGGCCGAACTCTACGAAATCTGCATGCGGGGACGTGAATGAGCACCACCACCCAGACGGGCAAGGCAGAGGCGGCCGCAGGCGGCGGCGGGGCGATGCGGCTGCAGCTCTACGCCATGGAGGCGATCCTCGTCGTCCTCGTCGTCATCCTGGTGTTCACGGCGCCCGGCTTCGCCTCGCTCGGCAACCTCCTCAACGTCCTGCGCACGGTGTCCATGCTGGGCATCATCGCCTTCGGCATGACCGCCGTGATCATCAGCGGCGAGATCGACCTGTCGGTCGGCGCCGGGGTCGCGCTGGCCGGGTGCATCGTCGCCTGGGTCTGCGGGGTGCTGACGGACCCGCTCGGGCCGGTCTTGGCGGTGATCCTGGGGGCTGCCGCGGCGATCGCCGTCGGCACGCTGTCGGGCGTGTTCACCGGCAAGATCCGGCAGTGGTTCAACGTGCCGACCTTCATCACCACGCTCGCTTTGTTCACGGCGCTGCGCGGCGCCGCCAATCTGATCACCGGCGGCTTTCCGCTGACGACCTTCCCGTCCTGGTTCGACGTGCTCGGCGCGGGCGACCTCTTCGGCATTCCCGTGCCGGTCTACTTCTTCGCCGCGACCTTCGTCGCAATGCATGTCCTGATGACCTATACGCGCTTCGGACGCGCGGTTTACGCGGTGGGCGGCAATGCCGAGGCGGCCCGCCTCTCCGGCATCGACGTATTCGGCGTCAAGACCACGACCCTCGCCATCACCGGCGCGCTGACGGCGGTGAGCGGCATCCTCATCGCCTCGCAGATCGGGTCCGGCACCGGCACTACCGCCACCGGCATGGAGCTCGACGTGGTGGCCGCCACCATCATCGGCGGAACCAGCCTGTTCGGCGGCAAGGGCCGCGTCTGGGGCACCCTGCTGGGGGTCCTGTTCCTCGGCTGCCTCAGCAACGGCATGACGCTGTTGAACGTGTCCGAGTACTGGCAGTACGTCGCCCGCGGCGGGATCATCCTGGCGGCCGTCCTGATGAACCAGATCCTGGAGCGCGCGCGATGAACGACTTCACCGGCAAGGTGGCCCTGGTCACCGGCACCACGGGCATCGGCAGGGCCGTCGCCCTCCGGATCCTGCAGGGCGGGGGCCGGGTTCTGGCGGCCGGCATCGACGAGGCCGCCAATGCGGAACTGCTGCACCTCGCCGGCAGCCCGGCGTTCGTCAGCCGCCGCTGCGACGTCAGCGACCCCGGCGACGTCGAGGCGACGGTCGGCGAGGCGGCGGACCGGTTCGGCGGGCTCGACATCATCGTCAATGCCGCGGCGGTCCATCCCTTCGGCGATGTCGTGGAGACCGACCTCGAGACTTGGAACCGCTGCCTGGCGGTCAACCTGACCAGCGTCTACCTCACCGCGCATCACGGCGTGCCGCTGATGCGCCAGCGCGGCGGCGGGTCGATCGTCAACCTCTCGAGCGTCCAGGGGCATGCCTGCCAGAAGCGGGTTGCCGCCTACGCCACCTCGAAGGGGGCCGTGCATACCCTGACCCGCGCCATGGCGCTCGATCTCGCCGCCCACGGGATCCGGGTCAACTCGGTGTCGCCGGGCTCGGTCCGCACGCCCATGCTGGCCATGGCGGCGCGCACCTTCGACGGTCCCGACGCGGATGTCGACGCCACCTTCGACCGGTTTGGCGCCGCCCACCCCCTCGGGCGCATCGGCGAGCCGGAGGAGGTCGCGGAACTCGTGGCCTTCCTCGCCTCGGGCCGCTCGGGCTTCTGCACGGGCGCCGACTACCTCGTCGATGGCGGGCTGAAGGCGGGCATCGGCGTGGCCTGAACACGGTCGAGCACGCCCGGGACATTGCGGAGAGCTTCCATGAAGATCGGTTTCGGCCTTTATCGCCACATGCTCGACGACGAGCATTTTGCGTTCGCACGCCAGTGCGGGGCCACCCACATCGTCGCCCATCTCTGCGATTATTTCCGCAAGAACGAGTCCTTCTCGCGCTCCGACCAGCCGGTCGGCGACCTCGCCGGATGGGGCCATGCCGACGGCCGCGTCTGGACGGTCGAGGAACTCGTCGACCTGCGCGAGCGGATGGCCAGGCACGGGCTCGTCTTCCATGCCATCGAGAACTTCGATCCCGCCTTCTGGTCCGACGTGCTGTTCGACGGCCCGCGCCGGGACGAGCAGATGGAGACGGTGGCCACCGTGATCCGCAACGTCGGCGCCGCCGGCATCCCTGTCTTCGGCTATAATTTCAGCCTTGCGGGCGTGGCGGGGCGCGTGCACCTGCACGGCGCCCGGGGCGGCGCGCAGACGGTCGGCCTGGACGGCCTCAACCCTGTCATCCAGGCGCCACTGCCGGCCAGCATGGCGTGGAACATGGTGGTCGATCCCGATGCGAAGGGGGTGCGCCCGCCGACCCCGGTCGAGGAGCTCTGGGGCCGGCTTCAGCGCTTCCTCGACATCATGGTGCCGGTCGCAGAGAAGGCCGGCGTCACGCTGGCGGCCCACCCCGACGATCCGCCGCTGGAGTTCGTGCGCGGCCAGCCCCGCCTGGTCTACCGGCCCGAACTGTTCCAGAAGCTCCTGGACATGGCGCCCAGCAGGAACAACGCGCTGGAGTTCTGCCTGGGCACCATCTCGGAAATGCAGGGTGCCGACGTGCTCGCCACGCTGGAGAAGCACGCCCGCCAGAAGAACATCGCCTACATCCACTTCCGCAACGTGCGGGGCAAGGCGCCTCATTACGAGGAGACCTTCATCGACGAGGGCGACATCGACATGCGCAAGGTGGTCGAGATCCTCGACCGTTGCGGCTATGACGGGGTCATCATCCCCGACCACACGCCGCAGATGACCTGCGCCGCGCCGTGGCACGCCGGCATGGCCTTCGCCATGGGCTACATGAACGCGCTCGTCAAAAGCGTGGCCGAGGACCGGGCCAGGCGCCCCGTCCAGACCGCGGCCGAGTGAGACGGCACGGCAGCGGGCGCGTGCTTTCCGCCGTTGCCGTAACCTGCGGGCCTACAGCACGAAGCGGCTGAGGTCGGCATTGGCGGCGAGGTCGCCCACCGCGTTCTCGACATAGGCGCCGTCGATGGCGATCGTCTCTCCCCCGCGGTCGGGCGCGGTGAAGGAGATGTCGTCGAGGATTCGCTCCATCACCGTCTGCAGGCGCCGCGCGCCGATGTTCTCGACCGTCGAGTTCACCTTCACCGCGATGCGGGCGATGGCGTCGATGGCATCGTCGGCGAAGGAGAGGGTGACGCCCTCCGTCTGCATCAGCGCCACGTACTGCTTGACCAGGCTCGCCTCGGTCTCGGTGAGGATCCGGCGGAAATCGCCCTCGTTGAGCGAGGAGAGCTCGACGCGGATGGGCAGGCGCCCCTGCAATTCCGGCAGCAGGTCGGACGGCTTGGAGACGTGGAAGGCGCCGGACGCGATAAAGAGGATGTGGTCGGTCTTCACCGGGCCATGCTTGGTCGACACGGACGTGCCCTCGATCAGCGGCAGCAGGTCGCGCTGAACGCCCTCGCGCGACACGTCGGCGCCGGAGCGTCCCTCGCGGGCGCAGATCTTGTCGATCTCGTCGAGGAAGACGATGCCGTTCTCCTCGACCTGCCGTATCGCTTCCGAAACGATCTGGTCCTGGTCGAGCATCTTGTCGCTCTCCTCGGCGACGAGCGGCTCGTGCGCCTCGGTGACGGTCATCCGGCGCGTCTTGGTGCGACCGCCCATCTTGCCGAAGATGTCGCCCAGCGAGATGGCGCCGACAGAGGCGCCGGGCATGTTGGGCAGCTCGAACATCGGCATGCCAGAGCTGGACTGCGCCAGCTCGAGCTCGACTTCCTTGTCGTCGAGCTCGCCCGACCGGAGCTTGCGGCGGAAGCTGTCGCGCGTCGCGGGGCCGGAGCCGGGGCCGACCAGCGCGTCGAGGATCCGCTCCTCGGCCGCCTTCTGGGCCCGCGCCAGCACGTCCTTGCGCTTGCCGTCGCGCACCAGCCCGATGCCGACCTCGACGAGGTCGCGCACGATCTGCTCGACGTCGCGGCCGACATAGCCGACCTCGGTGAACTTGGTCGCCTCGATCTTGAGGAAGGGTGCGCCCGCGAGCCGGGCGAGGCGGCGCGAAATCTCGGTCTTGCCGCAGCCTGTGGGCCCGATCATCAGAATGTTCTTGGGCAGCACCTCCTCGCGCATCGGGCCGGTCAGCTGCTGGCGGCGCCAGCGGTTGCGCAGGGCGATGGCGACCGCGCGCTTGGCGTCGCGCTGGCCGACGATGAAGCGGTCAAGCTCGGAGACGATCTCGCGGGGAGAGAAGGTGGTCATGGATCAGGCCGATGCTGGTAGCTTGGCCACCAGCCCCGGCAGGGGCAGGCGGCGGAGAAAGGCGGCGCGCACGTTTCGCCATGCGGCCCCGAGAAGAATGACGTAGATGCCGATAGCCGCCAGCGTCGCCGACAGCGCCACGGCTGTGCCGACCCCGGCCTTTCCCAGCGTGAGCCCGATTGCGACGGCGACATAGGCGAGGGTCGAGATGACCGGCGAACGCCGGTCGAGGAGCAACCCGAACAGCGTCACGGCGGCGGCCGAGACGAGGAGAGCCGCGACGAACGGCACGAAGTTCCTGTCCGCGTCCCCGCCGGATACCTGGCCCAGCACGGTCAGGAACAGCGGATGCACGAACAGCGGCGAGCCCGCGACGTAGAGCCAGAACGCGAACTGGCTCGACCGCTTCATGCGGCCGGGATCGCGCAGGTCGAAACGGACGGCAAGCACAAGGAACACGAGGCCGCACGCGGCTGCCGCCAGCAGCGCGGCATCGCCCGCCCGCGACGCCACGGCCCAGGCGATGGCGGCAGCCAGCGGAAGAACCAGGAACGGAATGCGGAAGCGCAGGAGCGTCACCGCGAGCGCGGCGATGCCGACCCCCTGCACCGCGCCGTCTGACGGTCCCGCCAGACCGGGAATGCCGGATGCGGCAGCCGCCGCCGCGGCAAACCACGCCACGGCCAGCGCGGCGACGATGCCGGGAGCCATCATCCGGCGGCGAAACACAAAATACTCGCCGAGCGCCCAGAAGACGGCCATCGCGCCCAGGGCGCCCGCGAGACCGGACCCGCCGGAGCGCAGGTAGACATTGGCGGCGGTGGCCAGGATCACCAGCCCCGCTGCGACGAAGAACTCGGCGAAGTTGTTGACGATGACGAAGCGCTCGTCGGACGCATGCGGCCGTCCGGCGCGGCCGGCGGCGAACTCCTCCAGCGCATCCGCCTGGGCGCGCGTGATCACACCGGCCACGACGGCCGCGTCGAGGTCCGGGCGGCGCAGGAGCGTCATGCCGTGTCGAGCGCCTCGATGGTGAGATTGGAGTTGGTGTAGACGCAGATGTCTGCAGCGATGCCGAGGCCCTTGCGCACGATCGTCTCGGCGTCGAGATCCGTGTTCTCGACCAGTGCCCGGGCGGCGGAGAGGGCGTAATTGCCGCCGGATCCGATCGCCATCAGCCCGTCAGGCGGATCGAGCACGTCGCCCGTGCCGGACAGGACGAGCCCGACCTGGCGGTCGGCGACCAGCATCATCGCCTCGAGCCGGCGCAGGTAACGGTCGGTCCGCCAGTCCTTGGCGAGCTCGACGCAGGCGCGCATGAGCTGGCCGGGATACTGTTCCAGCTTGCCTTCCAGCCGCTCGAACAGCGTGAAGGCGTCGGCCGTCGCCCCGGCGAAGCCGGCGATGACCTCGCCCTTGGCGAGCCGCCGCACCTTGCGGGCGTTGGACTTGATCACGGTCTGGCCCAGGCTCACCTGGCCGTCGCCGCCGATGACCACCTTGCCGCCCCGGCGCACCATCAGGATGGTTGTGGCGCGCCAGCGCGCGTCCTCGTCATGGCTCATGGTGACAATTTCCGCTGTCTGATGGTTCTCATGTAGGCGATAAGCGGGCCGTCACCAACCCGCCGCCTTCGCACACGGGATGGTCACCTTCGCATGGCAGCATGCCGGACAGGCATGGTGGCGCACCGGCGCGCGACTTGCTAGAAGGCCGCCGGCGGGTCCGCCGGCCGGGCCGCGGGAGTAGAAGCGATGCGTGCCGCGAGCGTGACGCGGAAGACATCGGAGACCTCTGTCTCCGTCAGCCTCGGCCTCGACGGGTCGGGCAAGGCCGATATCGCCACGGGCGTCGGCTTCCTTGACCACATGCTGGAGCTCTTCGCCCGGCACGCGCTGTTCGACCTCACGGCGCGCTGCGACGGCGACCGGCACGTCGACGACCACCACAGCGTGGAGGATGTCGGCATCGCGCTGGGCCAGGCCTTCCTGCAGGCACTCGGCGACAAGAAGGGCATCGCCCGCTACGCCTCGCTCGACCTGCCGATGGACGAGACGCTGACGCGCGTCGCCGTCGACATTTCCGGCCGGCCCTTCCTCGTGTTCCGCACGCAGTTCCCGCGCGAGAAGATCGGCACCTTCGACACCGAGCTGGTGCGCGAGTGGTTCCAGGCCTTCGCCATGAATGCCGGCATCACGCTGCATGTGGAGACACTCTACGGCGAGAACGCGCATCATATCGCCGAGAGCTGCTACAAGGGGCTGGCACGCACCCTGCGCGCGGCCTGCAGCGTCGATGCACGCGAGGCCGGCCGGGTGCCGTCCACCAAGGGCTCGCTCTGAGGCGGGCGTGACGCCCGCGTCCTGAGAGCGGGCGGAAAGCGACGGGAAGTCCGATGACGATCTACGCGGTGCACGTTCCGGAAGAGGCGAGGCGCGGCTCGGACGAGGGCCTCGAGCGCACGGTCCTGGTCAAGGACGGCTTCCACTGGCTCGCCCTGGTCCTCCCCTTGCTCTGGCTGCTCTTCAACCGCTGCTGGCTGGCGAGCCTGTTCTTCATCGTCGTGGCGTTGGCCATCGCCCTGGGCGGGCCGGCGATCGGCCTCGGCGAGACCTCGGTCGCCTTGCTCGAGATCCTGCTGTCGCTGGGAATCGCCTTCCATGCCGGGGACATCAAGTCCCGCGCGCTGGAACGCCGGGGCCTGCCGCTGGCCGACATCGTCTCGGCCTCCAGCCGCGAGGAGGCCGAGCTGCGCTTCTTCCAGCGCTGGCGAGCCGGCCGGACGACCGGCGGCACCAATCCTGTGGCGCAGTCCTCGCAGCCCTGGCCGCATCCCGCCGGTCCCCAGCCGGTGCTCGGCCTCTTCCCGCAGGCGGGGGGCCGGGCATGACGGTCGCCATCGTCGATTATGGCTCCGGCAACCTGCACTCCGCGTTCAAGGCCTTCGAGCGCGCCTCCCGCGAAGGCGGTACGGGCGAGACGATCGTCCTCACCAGCGACCCCGACGTGGTGCGGGCGGCCGACCGCATCGTGCTGCCGGGCGTCGGCGCCTTCGCCGACTGCCGGGCAGGGCTCGACGGCGTGGCCGGCATGGTCGAGGCGCTGGAGGAGACGGTGCGCGGCCGCGGCCGGCCCTTCCTCGGCATCTGCGTCGGCATGCAGCTGATAGCCGAGCGCGGCCTGGAATACGTGACCACGCGGGGACTGGGCTGGATCCCGGGTGACGTCACCCTGATCGAGCCGTCCGATCCCGCGCTCAAGATCCCGCACATGGGCTGGAACACGCTCGACCAGGCGCGCCCGCACGCGCTGCTCGACGGCATCCCCACCGGCCCCGACGGCTGGCACGCCTATTTCGTCCACTCCTACCACCTCGCCGCCAGCGACCCCGCGACCGTCGTGGCACGCTGCGACTATGCCGGGCCGGTGACCGCCATGGTGGCGCGCGACACGGTGGCCGGCACGCAGTTCCATCCCGAGAAGAGCCAGAAGCTCGGCCTCGCCCTCATCGCCAATTTCCTGAGGTGGCGGCCGTGATCCTGTTTCCCGCCATTGACCTCAAGGAAGGCCGCTGCGTCCGCCTCGTGCAGGGCGACATGGAGAAGGCCACCGTCTTCAACGACGATCCTGCCGCGCAGGCCGCCGACTTCGCATCGCAGGGCTTCTCGTGGCTGCACCTCGTCGATCTCGACGGCGCCTTCGCCGGGCGCCCGATGAATGCCGTGGCGGTCGAGGACATCCTCGCCGCGACCACGCTGCCCGTGCAGCTCGGCGGCGGCATCCGCGACCTGCGGACCGTCGAGGCGTGGCTCGCGCGCGGCGTGCGCCGGGTCATCATCGGCACCGCCGCGGTGCGCGATCCCGCCTTCGTGCGGGAGGCGGCCCGCCGCTTCCCCGGGCAGGTCGCGGTCGGCATCGACGCGCGCGACGGCCGCGTCGCCGTCGAGGGCTGGGCCCGCCTGTCCGAGATGTCCGCGGATGAGCTCGGCCGGCGCTTCGCCGATGCCGGCGTCGCCGCCATCGTCTACACCGACATCGCCCGCGACGGCGTGCTGAAGGGCCTCAACATCGAGGGCACGCTGGCGCTGGCCGGCGCCGTGCCGATCCCGGTGATCGCTTCCGGCGGCCTCGCCTCGATCGAGGACATCCACCGCCTGCTGGAGCCGGACTGCGCCGTGCTGGAAGGAGCCATCTCCGGCCGGGCGCTCTATGACGGCCGCCTCGACCCGGCGGAAGCCCTCGCCCTGATCCGGGCGGCGGAGGAAAAGGGAGGGGCCCGTGCTTAAGGTCCGCGTCATCCCCTGCCTCGACGTCAAGGACGGGCGCGTGGTGAAGGGCGTCCAGTTCGTCGACCTGCGCGACGCCGGCGACCCCGTCGAGAGTGCCATCGCCTATGACGCGGCCGGGGCCGACGAGCTCTGCTTCCTCGACATCACCGCCAGCCACGAGAACCGCGGCACGTTGCTCGACGTCGTCACCCGCACCGCCGAGCGGTGCTTCATGCCGCTGACCGTCGGCGGCGGCGTGCGCACGGTCGAGGACATCCGAGCCCTCCTGCTGGCGGGCGCCGACAAGGTCTCGATCAACACCGCCGCCGTGAACGACCGCGACTTCGTCCGCCGCGCCGCCGAGAAGTTCGGCGTGCAGTGCATCGTCGTCGCCATCGACGCCAAGAAGGTCTCCGGCGAGGGCGAGCCCGACCGCTGGGAGATCTTCACCCATGGCGGCCGCAAGCCGACCGGCATCGAGGCCGTCTCCTTCGCCGAGGAGGTGTGCGAGCGCGGCGCCGGCGAGATCCTGCTGACCTCCATGGACCGCGACGGCACCAAGGTGGGCTACGATACTGCGCTGACCCGCGCCATCGCCGACGCGGTGCCCGTGCCCGTCATCGCCTCCGGGGGGGTCGGCACGCTCGACCACCTCGTCGACGGCGTGCGCGACGGCCATGCCAGCGCCGTGCTGGCGGCCTCGATCTTCCATTTCGGCCAGCACACGATCCGCGAGGCCAAGGAGCGGCTGGCCGCGGCCGGGCTGCCGGTGAGGAACGACTGACATGGCGTTCTCGTTGAGCGACCTCGACGCCATCCTGGCCGAGCGGGCCAAGGCAGGCCCGGAGGCGTCCTACACGGCCAAGCTCCTCCAGGAGGGCCCGTCCAAGGCCGCCAGGAAGCTGGGGGAGGAGGCTGTCGAGGCCGTGATCGCTGCCGTCGAGGGCGACCGGACAGGCCTCAAGATGGAGGCGGCGGACGTGCTCTATCACCTATTGGTCGTGCTTCGCGCGCGCTCCGTCCCGTTGCAGGATGTGCTGGACGAGCTGGCGCGCCGCACCGGCCAGTCAGGGCTCGCGGAAAAGGCCTCGCGCCCGAAGGACTGAACAGGCCGCGGCCCGGAGAAGGAACGTCCGGCATGGACGAACGCGTCACCTCCGACCTCGAGGGCGAACTCTCGCCCTACCGCGTCTTCCATCGCGAGGAATGGGCGGCGCTGCGCGCCGACGCGCCGCTGACGCTGTCGGTCGAGGACCTCATCAAGCTGCAGTCGCTGAACGACCCGATTTCGCTCGAGGAGGTCGTCGCCATCTACCTGCCGCTGTCGCGCCTGCTGTCGCTCTACGTGGCCGCCACGCAGGGCCTGTTCAAGGCGACGCAGCGCTTCCTGCTCGCCGAGGACGGCAAGGTTCCCTACGTCATCGGCATCGGCGGCTCGGTGGCGGTGGGCAAGTCGACCACGGCGCGCGTGCTGACGGCGCTGCTCGCCCGCTGGCCCAACACGCCGAAGGTGGAACTCGTTACCACCGACGGCTTCCTGCACCCCAATGCCGTGCTGGAACGCCTCGGCATCATGGACAAGAAGGGCTTTCCGGAGAGCTACGACACCTCCGCCCTGCTGCGCTTCCTCTCGCAGGTGAAGGCCGGCAAGCACCATGTCGAGGCGCCGGTCTACTCGCACCTCACCTACGACGTCATTCCCGGCCAGACCGTCAGCGTCGACCGGCCGGACATCCTCATTGTCGAGGGCCTGAACGTGCTGCAGCCCAGCCGGCTGCCGCGCGACGGGGCGGCGATCCCCTTCGTCTCCGACTTCTTCGACTTCTCGGTCTATCTCGACGCCGACGAGGACCTGCTGGAGCGCTGGTACGTCGCCCGCTTCATGCGCCTGCGCGAGACCGCCTTCCGCGACCCCCGCTCGTATTTCCGCAAATACGCCGAGATCAGCGACGCCGAGGCCGAGGAGATCGCCCGGGCCATCTGGAACCGCACCAACCTCACGAACCTGCGCGAGAACGTGCTGCCCACCCGCCCCAGAGCGAGCCTCGTGCTCACCAAGGGCGCCAGCCACCGCATCGAGAAGGTGGCGCTGCGGAAGCTGTGAGGAGCGGGGGCCTGCGATCGCGAAGGCTCACCTTGTCATCCCCGGCGGCCGGCGTAGCCGGCCGGGAAGAGGATCCAGTCCTCGTCACCAATAACGTCTCCAACGGGCTCTTATAAACAGGGGCAGACTCTGGATCCCCTTCCCGCGCCGCTTCGCGGCACGCCGGGGATGACAAGAAAAGCCCCCGCCCCGTCACCCGCCCACGTTGAACGCCGCCAGCGCCGCCATGTTGACGATGTCGCTGTCCTTGGCGCCGAGCGGGACGATCTGCACGGCCTTGTCGAGGCCCACCAGCAGCGGGCCGATGACGGTGGAGCCGCCCAGCGACTGCAGCATCTTGGTGGAGATGGAGGCCGAGTGGAAGGCCGGCATCACCAGCACGTTGGCGGTGTCGGACAGGCGGCAGAACGGGTACTGCGCCATCAACTCCCTGTTCAGGGCGACGTCGGCGGCCATCTCGCCGTCATACTCGAAGTCGACGCGGCGCTGGTCGAGGATCTTCACCGCCTCGATCACCTTGGCCGAGCGCTCTCCCGGCGGATGGCCGAAGGTGGAGAAGGCGAGCAGGGCGACGCGCGGCTCGTAGCCGAGCCGGCGGGCCGTCCCGGCCGCCTCCACCGCGATGTCGGCGATCTCCGTGGCGGTCGGCATCTCGGTGATGGCGGTGTCGGCGACGAGCACCGCCCGGCCGCGCGCCAATACCAGCGACACGCCGATCATTTTGTGGCCCGGCTTGGGATCGATGACGTTGCGCACGTCCCCCAGCGCCACAGAGTAGTTGCGGGTGACGCCGGTCACCATGGCGTCGGCGTCGCCCAGCGCCACCATCGCCGCGGCGAAGTGGTTGCGGTCCTGGTTGATCAGGCGCTGGCAGTCCCGGTACAGGAAGCCTTTCCGCTGCAGCCGCTCGTAGAGGTACTGCGCATAGGCCGAGTTGCGGTGCGACAGCCGGGCATTGTGGACCTCGACGTGATCCTTGCCCTCGAGATCGATGCCGGCGAAGGCGGCGGTCTCGAAGATACGGTCCTCGCGGCCGACCAGGATGGCCTTGCCCAGCCCCTGGTTGACGAAGGAAACGGCGGCGCGGATGACCTGCTCCTCCTCGCCCTCGGCGAAGACGACGCGCTTGGGATAGCGCCGCACGCGCTCGATGGTGCGCTGGAGCGCTCCCGCGATCGGGTCACGCCGGGCCGAGAGCTGCGCGCGGTAGGACGTCATGTCGACGATGGGCTTGCGCGCTACGCCCGTATCCATCGCGGCCTGGGCCACGGCGGGCGGGATGACCGAGATCAGCCGGGGGTCGAACGGCACGGGGATGATGTAGTCGCGCCCGAAGCGCGGCCGGGCGCCCTGGTAGGCCACGGCAACCTCGTCCGGCACGTCCTCCTGCGCCAGCTCGGCCAGCGCCCGGGCCGCGGCGATCTTCATCTCCATGTTGATCGTCGTCGCGCGCACGTCGAGCGCGCCGCGGAAGATGTAGGGGAAGCCCAGGACGTTGTTGACCTGGTTCGGATAGTCCGAGCGGCCCGTGGCGATGATCACGTCCTCGCGGACGGCGTGCGCCTCCTCGGGCGTGATCTCCGGGTCGGGGTTGGCCATGGCGAAGATGATCGGATCCGGCCCCATGGAGCGCACCATCTCGCTGGACAGGGCGCCCTTGGCGGACAGGCCGAAGAACACGTCGGCGCCGCGCATCGCGTCTTCCAGCGTGCGCGCGTCGGTCTCGGTCGCGTGAGCCGACTTCCACTGGTTCATACCCTCGGTGCGGCCCTTGTAGACCACGCCCTTGGTGTCGCAGAGCAGGACGTTTTCCGGCCGGAAGCCCATCGCCTTGATGAGCTCCAGGCAGGCGATGCCCGCCGCGCCCGCGCCGTTGCAGACGAGCTTCGTCTTCGAAATGTCGCGGCCGGTCAGCTGCAACGCGTTGAGGATGCCCGCCGTGGCGATGATGGCCGTCCCGTGCTGGTCGTCATGGAACACCGGGATGTCCATGAGCTCGCGCAGTCGCTCCTCGATGATGAAGCACTCGGGAGCCTTGATGTCCTCCAGGTTGATGCCGCCGAAGGAGGGCCCGAGATAGCGCACCGCGTTGATGAAGGCGTCGGGATCCTCCGTGTCGACCTCGAGGTCGATCGAATCGACGTCGGCGAAGCGCTTGAACAGGACCGCCTTGCCCTCCATCACCGGTTTGGAGGCCAGCGCGCCGAGATTGCCGAGGCCGAGGATGGCGGTGCCGTTGGAGATGACGGCGACGAGGTTCCCCCTGGTCGTGTAGTCGAAAGCCCGAGACGGGTCTTCCGCGATCGCCTTCACCGGCACAGCGACGCCCGGAGAGTAGGCGAGCGACAGGTCGCGCTGGGTGGCCATCGGCTTGGTGGCGACGATCTCCAGCTTTCCCGGGCGCCCTTGCGCGTGGAACTGCAGCGCCTCCTGGTCCGAGATGGTCGGGCGGCTACGCTTGGCGGGCTTCTCGGTCGGCTTGCGCATGGCGGGTCCACTGGGGGCAGGGCGGGAGCGTCACCCTAGAGCACGCCATGCCCCCGAGGAAAAGGGTTTCGCGTGAAACACATCGGCTGGAGGGAAGGGGCCAGTGCGCGAAAGGCGTGGATGGCGGGCATGCCGCCGTGCGCCGGCGGGCCGGCTTTGCTAGCGTGCCGGCCATGAACGCCCTCGCTCCCGACCGCCAGGACACGCAGCCCGAGGCCCGGGTCACGCCGATGATGGCGCAGTACCTGGAGATCAAGTCCGCCAACACGGACTGCCTGCTCTTCTACCGGATGGGCGACTTCTACGAGCTGTTCTTCGAGGACGCCGAGATCGCCTCGCGAACCCTGGGCATCGTGCTGACGAAGCGCGGCAAGCATCTGGGCGACGACATCGCCATGTGCGGCGTGCCGGTGGAGCGCGCCGACGACTACCTCCAGCGCCTCATCGCCGCCGGCCACAAGGTGGCAGTCTGCGAGCAGACCGAGGATCCCGCCGAGGCGAGGAAGCGCGGCGCCAAGTCGGTGGTCCGGCGCGAGGTGATCCGCCTCGTCACCCCAGGCACCATCACCGAGGAGATGCTGCTCGAGCCCGGCCGGGCGAACCTGCTCGCCGCCGTGGCGCGGATCCGGGTGCCGGACGGAGGCTGGCTCTACGGCATTGCCACGGTCGACATCTCGACCGGCCATTTCGTCGTCGCCGATGCGGTGGAAGGCCAGCTCGGCGCCGAGATCGCCCGGCTCGAGCCTCGCGAGATCCTCGTGCCCGACGCGCTGATCGACGACCCCGGCCTGCGTGCGCTCTGGCGGGAGACGCGCGCACAGGTCACCCCGCTGGCCCGCGACGGGTTCGACGCGGCCTCCGGCGAGCGCCGGCTGGCCGGTTTCTTCGGCGTCGCCACGCTCTCGGGCTTCGGCGCCTTCTCGCGCCAGCAGGTCGCGGCGGCGGCGGCGATCGTCGCCTATGTCGAGCGCACGCAGAAGGGGGCGCGCCCGTCGCTCTCCCCGCCGCGCGCCGAGGCGCCGGGCGGCACCCTGCAGATCGATTCCGCGACCCGCGCCAATCTCGAGCTCACCCGCACTCTCTCCGGCGAGCGGGCAAGGAGCCTGCTCGCCTGCATCGACCGCACGCTGACGCCCGCCGGCGGTCGCCTTCTCGCCGAGCGCATGGCCGGACCGCTGACGGACGCCACCGCCATTGCGGCCCGGCACGACGCCGTGGCGTGGTTCCTCGACGATCCCATCCAGCGCGGCCGGGTGCGCGACGTGCTGAAACGCGCTCCGGACATGGCCCGCGCCCTGTCCCGGCTGGCGCTGGACCGCGGCGGCCCCCGCGATCTCGCCGCCCTGCGCGACGGCCTTGCAGCCGCACGCGCCGTGGCCGTTCTGCTGGCGGGCTCGCCTCTGCTGCCGGCCGAGCTGGCGGAGGCGGCCCGCCGCCTCGCGCCACCGAACGACGCGCTGGAGCGCGAACTCGCCGCCTGCCTCGCCGACGACCTGCCGCTCAACCGCCGCGACGGCGGTTTCGTCCGCACCGGGTTCGATTCCGCGCTGGACGAGGCGCGGGCCTTGCGCGACGCGAGCCGGACGGTCGTCGCCGGCCTGCAGGCGCGCTACGCCGAGGAGACCGGCTGCCGCACGCTGCGCATCAAGCACAACAACTTTCTCGGCTGGTTCATCGAGGTGCCGCAAGGAGCAGGCGAGGCCTTCCTGAAGCCGCCTCACAACGCCGCCTTCATCCACCGCCAGACGATGCAGGGCGCGATGCGCTTCTCGACGGCGGAACTCGCCGACCTCGAAAGCCGCATCTCCCGGGCCTCGGACGAGGCACTGTCGCTGGAGCTCGCGCATTTCGGCCGCCTCTGCTCCGACGCAGTGGCGCTGTCGGCCGGGCTGCGGGACGTAGCGGCGGCGCTCGCCGTGGTCGATGTCGCAGCGGCGCTGGCCGAGACGGCGGAGGTCTGCGCCTGGGTCCGGCCGGAGGTCGAGGACGGCCTCGCCTTCGCCGTGGAGGGCGGCCGCCACCCTGTCGTCGAGGCGGCGCTGGCCAGGGCCGGCTCGCCTTTCGTCGCAAACGATTCCGACCTCACCGGCACCGCCAGGGGCGGGCGCATCGCGCTCGTCACCGGCCCGAACATGGCGGGCAAGTCGACCTTCCTCAGGCAGAACGCCCTGATCGTCGTGCTGGCCCAGGCCGGCAGCTTCGTGCCCGCGCGGCGCGCCCGGCTGGGGGTGGTCGACCGGCTGTTCTCGCGGGTCGGAGCGGCCGACGACCTGGCGCGCGGGCGCTCCACCTTCATGGTGGAGATGATCGAGGCCGCCGCCATCCTCAACCAGGCGACCGACCGCTCCCTGGTCATCCTCGACGAGATCGGGCGCGGCACGGCGACCTTCGACGGTCTCTCCATCGCCTGGGCCGCGATCGAGCACCTGCACGAGGCCAATCGCTGCCGCGCCCTCTTCGCCACCCATTTCCACGAGCTGACCGTGCTGGCGCGGCGCCTGCCGCGCCTCGTCAACACCACGGTGCGGGTCACCGAGTTCAACGGCGACGTGGTGTTCCTGCACGAGGTGGTGCCCGGCGTCGCCGACCGCAGCTACGGCATCCAGGTGGCGCGGCTCGCCGGACTGCCGGCCGGTGTCGTCGAACGGGCCCGCACCATCCTGGACGAGCTGGAAGCCTCCGACCGCATGGCGCCGGTGCAGCGCCTGGTCGACGACCTGCCGCTCTTCGCCGCCGCCCGCCCGGCGCCGCCGCCTTCCGCCGCGCAGGATCCCCTGCGCGAGGCGCTGGCCGGCATCGACCCGGACGAGCTGACCCCCCGCGAGGCACTGGAAGCCTTGTACCGGCTGAAGAGAATCGACAACCCGAAGTAGAACATTCGAAATTTTCGCAAAGTGGATTGTATCCACTCGTATTGGGCTTGAGTTTCCGACTCGGAAAGACTTGCTTTCGTGTCGCCGTTACGGTCCGCTTCCATTCATCCGGAGCGGAGGGAGCGGCGGAGCATGGTCGTCCACGTCGCGACGGTTGCGTTCGACGGGATCGAGGCCCGGCCTGTCGATGTCCAGGTGCAGCTCGTCCCGGGCAGCGTCGTCTTCACCATTGTCGGGCTGGGCGACAAGGCGGTGGCCGAATCGCGCGAGCGGATCCGCTCGGCGCTGATCGCCTCCGGCCTCGCCATGCCGGCCCGGCGCATCACGGTGAACCTCGCGCCCGCCGACCTGCCGAAGGAGGGCAGCCACTACGACCTGCCCATCGCGCTCGGCGTGATGGCGGCCATCGGCGCGATCCCGGCTGATGCGCTGGAAGGTTTCACCGTGCTGGGCGAACTCGCGCTGGATGGTGCCATCGCCCCGGTCACGGGCGTGCTGCCTGCCGCCGTCGCGGCCAATGCCGACGGGAGGGGGCTGATCTGCCCCGCCCAGTCCGGGCCGGAAGCCGCCTGGGCGAGCCCCGACATGGAGATCGTGGCGCCACGTTCCCTCATCCAGCTGGCCAATCACATGCGCGGCGTCCAGGTGCTCGGCCGGCCGGAACCGGCCGTGCGGGCCGCTGTAGGCGACCTGCCGGACCTGCGCGACGTCAAGGGGCAGGAAAGCGCCAAGCGCGCCATCGAGGTCGCCGCGGCGGGCGGGCACAATCTGCTGTTCTGCGGGCCGCCGGGGGCCGGCAAGTCGATGCTCGCCATGCGCCTGCCCTCCATCCTGCCGCCGCTGAGCCCGCCGGAGCTCCTGGAGGTGTCGATGATCCATTCCGTCGGCGGGCTGCTCGCCGACGGCGCTTTGACCGACCGCCGGCCGTTCCGCGCGCCGCACCATTCGGCGTCGATGGCGGCATTGGTCGGCGGCGGTGTCACGGCGCGGCCCGGCGAGGTCTCGCTTGCCCATCACGGCGTGCTCTTCCTCGACGAACTGCCGGAGTTCCAGCCGCAGGTGCTGGACAGCCTGCGCCAGCCGCTGGAGACGGGCGAGATCGCCATAGCCCGCGCCAACCGCCGCGTGGTCTATCCCGCGCGCTTCCAGCTCGTGGCGGCGATGAACCCCTGCCGGTGCGGCCACGCCAACGACCCCGGCTATGCCTGCCGCCGCCAGCCGAACGAGCGCTGCGTGGCCCAGTATGCGTCGCGCATCTCCGGTCCCTTCCTAGACCGCATGGATCTGTCCCTCGACATTCCCGCCGTCAGTGCAGCCGACCTCATCTTGCCACCGCCGGCGGAGGGCTCGGCCGAGGTGGCCGCCCGCGTCGCCGCGGCGCGCCGGCGCCAGTCGCAGCGCAACGCGGCGGCCGGCCTTCCCGCGAGCACGACCAATGCCGCCCTGCCGCCCGCGCTGCTGGAGACCATCGCCGCCCCCGACTCCGCCGGCGCGGCGCTGCTCCGCCAGGCTGCCGACAGCCTAAGGCTGAGCGCGCGCGGCTTCCACCGCGTCATGCGCATCGCCCGCACGCTCGCCGATCTCGACGCGCGCGAGAAGGTCGGCCGGGTCCACCTCGCCGAGGCGCTGTCCTACCGTGCCGCAGTCGAGGCCCGGCGCGGGGGAGGCTGAACGGTTTCGAAACGACGTTCGCGCAGAATGGACCGGTTTTTCACGGCAGGACGCGAGCGTGACGGCGGTTTGGGTCTTTCAGGTGGTCGCGATTGCCGCGTTCCTGGCGCTGTGCGCCGGCGCGGCTCTCGGGCTGGCGCGGCTGGCGCGCTCGAACGCAGCCCTCCGCTGCCGCGCCGACCGGCTTGCCGGCGCGCTGGAACACGCCCAGGACGCGCTGTGGGAGGCGCGCGAGCGCGAGGAGCGCTACCGCAGCCTCATCGAGGGCCATGGCGACCTCCTGCTGCGCCGCGATGCCGCCGGCCGCGTGGTCTGGGCCAACGACGCCTTCGTGGCCCTGGCAGGCGAACCGCTGGAACGGCTGATCGGCTCGTCCTTCGCACTGCCGGGCTCCATCTCCGTCGAGCATGCGACGGCGTCGGGAGCGCAGTCCTACGACCAGGAGGTCGAGACGCCGCACGGGACGCGCTGGATCGCCTGGGTCGAGACGCCGGTGCGCGCGGCATCGGGCGGCGCCGAGATCCAGGCCGTGGGCCGGGACGTCACCGAGCGCCGCGCCGCCGAGGCGGCGCTGGCGGCCGAGCGCCGGCGTGCCGAGGCTGCGAGCGAGGCGAAGTCCCGCTTCCTCGCCAGCGTGACGCACGAGCTGCGCACCCCGCTCAACGGCGTTCTCGGCATGGCGCATCTGCTGGAGACGACGGGCCTCACGCCCGAGCAGGGGACATATGCGGCAGCCATCAGGACCTCCGGCGAAGCGCTCCTCTCGCTGATCACGGAGATCCTCGATTTCTCGAAGATCGAAGCCGGCAAGCTGGAAATCGTGCACGAGCCCTTCGATCTCGTCGCGCTGGTCGAGGGCACCGTGGAACTCCTCGCGCCGCGCGCCCAGGACAAGGGCATCGCGCTCGCCGCCAGCGTGGCGCCGGACGTCGCGCGCTTCGTGTTGGGCGATGCCGGCCGCATCCGCCAGGTGCTCACCAACCTCGCCGGGAATGCCGTGAAGTTCACCGAGACCGGCGGTGTCGGCGTGTCGGTGCTGTCGCACGAGGGCCGGCTCGTCTTTGCCGTGTCGGACACCGGCACCGGCATTCCCGCCGACAGGCTCTCCGGCATCTTCGCCGAATTCGAGCAGGTCGACGGCACGGCGACACGCCGGCACGAGGGCACCGGGCTCGGCCTCGCCATCTCGCGCCGGCTGGTGCAGGGCATGGGCGGCGACATCACGGTAGAGAGCGTCGAGGGCAGAGGCTCGGTGTTCCGCTTCGGCCTCGCCTTGCCAGCGGTGCCCGACGCTCCCGAGCGCGTTCGTCTGCCCGCCGGCATCGAGGGCTGCACGGCCCTGCTGGTGTCGCCCTCGCCCTTCGAGCAGGCCTTCCTCGCCGATCGCCTCACGGCAGGCGGCGTGACGGTGACGGTGGCCGAGACCGCCGAGGCCGGCATGCGGTCTTTGGCCATGCGCGTACCCGACATCCTTGTCGTCGACGGCGCACTGCGCGAGCCCGGCGTGCGCGCCCTCGCGTCCGCAGCGCGGGCGGCGGGCGTGTCGCGCCGCATCGTCCTGCTGTCGCCCTTCGAGAGACGCTCTTTCGGGTCGCCGGCCGCGGCGGGGTTCGAATCCTATCTGGTCAAGCCGGTGCGCGAGCGTTCGCTGGCAGCCCGGCTCGACGCGCCGGAGGCCGAGCCGCTCGCTCCCGCCCGAAGCCGGCGCAAGCCGTCCCGCGCCGCGCCGGTCCGCGTGCTGCTGGCCGAGGACAACGAAATCAACGCGCTGCTGGCGACCAAGCTGATGGAGCGCTCGGGCGCCGCCGTGACGCGCGCCGCCGACGGCATCGAGGCGGTTGACCTCTACCGCGCCGCCTGCGAGGAGCCGGGCCGCGGCTTCGACCTCGTGCTGATGGACGTGCGCATGCCCGGCATCGACGGCCATGAGGCAGCGCGGCGCATCCGCGCCGTGGAGCGCGACCATGGCGTCCCGCCGGTGCGCCTGCTGGCTCTCACGGCGAACGTGTCGGACGAGGACCGCCGCCGCGCTCTGGCCGCCGGGCTCGACGGCATGCTCGCAAAACCCCTCGACGCAGGGCAGCTCGGCGACCTTTTGCGTGCCGCGCGCCCGGGAAAGGCAGCGTCCGCCTGACGCAATTCCGTTTGTGACAACCCGCAGTCACATTGTCATGTGGCCGTCAGACGCGTATCTCAGAATCATGTCAGACGCCGGGGGCGGTGAAGCGGGTACGGCAGGACCGTGCCGCCCGGACGGCGCGGAAACGCGCATCCATGGACTCCGTGCCTTCCCGCCTCATGTCTGCCGCGTCCGGCTCCCCGATGGCGGCACGCCTGATCGGCGGCCTGCAGCGCTCCCGCAGCATCCTCGTCCCGCCCAGCTTTTCTCCCGCCCCCAAGCCGAGGCCGGCCAACGGCCTGGGTCCGGTGCTTGGCCGGATCGGCAGCCTCGAGGTGCGCCTCGCGGTTACGCGCAAGGACGTCATGCGTGCCCAGAAGCTGCGCTACAGCGTCTTTTACGAGGAGATGTCGGCCATCCCCGACATGATGTGCCGGCTGACGCGGCGCGACATGGACGCGTTCGACGCGCTGTGCGACCACCTGCTGGTCGTCGACCATGCGGCCGCGGCTCCGTCTTTCCAGCCTTTCGCCTCCGGGCCGGACGGGAAGAAGCGGCGCAAGCCCCGCGTCGTCGGCACCTACCGCCTGCTCCGCCAGGAGGTGGCCGAGCGGCATGGCGGCTTCTACACCGAGAGCGAGTTCGACATCGGCCGGCTCGTCGCCGCCCACCCCGGCCGGCGCTTCCTGGAGCTCGGGCGGTCCTGCGTCCTGCGGCCCTACCGCGACAAGCGCACGGTGGAGCTGCTCTGGCACGGCATCTGGGCCTATGTCCTGCACCACCGCGTCGACGTGATGTTCGGCTGCGCCAGCCTGGAGGGTACCGACCCTGCCCGGCTGGCCGTGCCGCTCTCCTTCCTCCACCACTCGGCCCGGGCTGAAGACGGCTGGCGCGTCAGGCCCGTGGACGGGCGCGGCGTCAGCATGGACCGGCTGCCGGCCGGCGCGGTGCAGCCCCGCGCCGCGATGCAGGCGCTGCCGCCGCTGATCAAGGGCTACCTCCGCGTGGGCGCCAGGTTCGGCGACGGTGCCGTCGTCGACCACCAGTTCGGCACGACCGACGTGCTGGTCGTCCTGCCCGTCGAGACCATCAACCCACGCTACATCGGCCATTTCGGCGCCGACGCCAGCCGCCACGCGGCCTGAGCGCGGTTCGTTCGGCACGTGCCGGATGAGGGCCGCTGTCAGTACCCGGCTGCCAGGCTGCCGCGGACGCGCGGGTCGGCGGTGCCGGCGAGGCCGCCGGGCGCGACCATGATGCTGTTGGCCGACCCCATGGTGGGGCCCAGCTGGAGCGTGTGGCCGCGCGCCTGCAGGATGCGCAGCGTGTCGGCCGAGAAGCCGCGCTCGATGCGCAGCGTGTCCGGCGCCCACTGGTGGTGCATGCGCGGCGCGGCGACGGCCTCGGCCACGTTCATGCCGTGGTCCACCACGTTGGAGATGACCTGAACCACCGTCGAGATGATGCGGCTGCCGCCGGGGCTGCCCGTCACCAGGAAGGGCTTGCCCTCCTTGAAGACGATGGTGGGCGACATCGAGGACAGCGGCCTCTTGCCCGGGCCGGGGGCGTTGGCGTCGCCCCCGATCAGCCCGAAGGCGTTGGGCACGCCGGGCTTGGCGGCGAAGTCGTCGAGCTCGTTGTTGAGCAGCACGCCTGTCCCCTCGGCCACGAGGCCGAGGCCGAAATTCAGGTTGAGCGTGTAGGTGTTGGAGACGACGTTGCCGTCGGCGTCCACCACCGAGAAATGCGTGGTGTGGTCGCCTTCGAAAGGCGCGAGGTTGCCCGGCTTGATCTGCGCGGCCGGCGTCGCCTGGTCCAGTGTGATGCCGGCCCGGATCGCGGCGGCGTAGTCCTTCGAGATCAGCGCCTTCAGCGGCACCTTCACGAAGCCGGGGTCTCCCAGATACTGCGAGCGGTCGGCATAGGCGCGCTTCATCGCCTCGGCCTCGAGATGCAGCGCGTCGGCCGAGCCGGCGCCCATCTTCGCCAGGTCGTAGCCCTCGAGGATGTTGAGGATCTCGATGACATGCGTGCCGCCGGAGGAGGGTGGCGGCATCGAGGCAATGGCATAGCCGCGGTAGCTGCCCGTCACCGGCTCGCGCTCGACCGCCTGGTAGGCCTTGAGGTCGTCGACCGTCATGGCGCCGCCGGCCGACTGCACGGCGGCCACGATGCGTTCGGCCGTGGGGCCCTCGTAGAAGCCGGCCGGTCCGCTGCGGGCGATGCGCAGCAGCGTTTCCGACAGGTCGGTCTGCACCAGCGTGTTGCCGGGCTTCAGCGGCGTGTCGTCGGCCCCGAAGAAGATCGCCTTGGTCGAGGGATAGCGCGCCAGCACGGCCTCCGCCTGCGGCAGGCTGTCGGCGAGGTCCTCCTCGACCGGGATGCCGTCGCGGGCCAGCGCCACGGCGGGGGCGGCGAGGTCGCCGATGGTGAACTTGCCGGAGCCGTGCCGTTCCAGCGCCAGCGCGAGGCCGGCCACGGTGCCGGGCACGCCGACCCCGAGCCCGCTGGCCGTCGACTTGGCGGCGTCGGCATTGCCCTGCGCGTCGAGGAACATCTCCTTCGTCGCGGCGGCGGGGGCGGTCTCGCGGTAGTCGATGGCGACGGTGCGGTTGTCCTGCGCCTTGTGGATCAGCATGAAGCCGCCACCGCCGAGATTGCCGGCCCGCGGCAGGGTGACGGCGAGCGCGAAGCCGACCGCGACAGCCGCGTCCACGGCATTGCCGCCGCGCCTGAGGATGTCAACGCCGATCCGGGAGGCGCGCCCTTCCTGGCTCGTCACCATGCCGGAGGTCGCCGTGACGGGCTGCAGCCGCGCCCAGGGCGAGACGAGCGGCTGGCCGGCGGGAATGGGCTGGTCGGCCGTCACGGGCTTGGCCTGGCCGAAGGCGAGGCCAGGCAGGAGCACGAGGGCAGAAAGAAGGGCGGCGCGACGCATGGAAGATCTCCGCTGACGCCGCATCATGCCCGACCGTCCCGCGGGATCAATGCCCGCGGCGAACCGCATGCGCTCAGCCGGCCTCGCGCGGGCGGATCATGCGCCGCTGCATGCGTTCGAGGATGCGCGTGCGCAGCCCATCCACGGCGACCGCGACGAAGATGATGGAGGCGGTCACCAGCGGGTAGATGTACGGGTCGGCATTGATGATGTTCAGCCCGTTCTGAGTCGTCTTGATCAGGATGGCGCCGAACACCACGCCGGCCACGCCGCCGCGGCCTCCGAACAGGCTGACGCCGCCCAGCACCGCCGCGGCCACCGCCGCGAACTCGATCTGGTCACCGTATTTCGGGCCGACCGCGCCGATCTGGGTGACGGTAACGAAGCCGCCGAAGCTCGCGAACAGCGCGCAGAGAACGAAGCAGGCGAAGGTGATGCGCTTGACCGGCAATCCCGCCTTCTTGGCCGCCTCGGCATCCTCGCCCACGGCGTAGACCTGCCGGCCGAAGGGCGTGCGGTGCAGGATGACCCAGGCCACGGCGAAGATCACGACGAAGGCGGCGATGGCGGAGGGCACGCCGAAGAACGAGGTGCGGTTGAGGTTGGTGATGGGGTCCGGGAAGGGCAGCGTGCGCGTGTTCGACAGGTACATGGCGAAGCCGCGCAGGATGAAGAGCGTGGCCAGCGTCGTGATGAAGGAGGCGACGCCGAGCACGGTCACGACGAAGCCGTTGATCGCACCGATGATCGCACCGATGCCCATGACGATCAGCATGGCGAGCGGCCACGGCACCTGCGGCAGGTAGAGCGCCATCAGGCAGGCTGTCAGGTACATGGTGGCGCCGATCGACAGGTCGATATGCGCCGTCAGCAGCACGAAGGTCATGCCGATGGCGAGGATGGCGATGGGCGCCGCCTGGATGACGATGTTGCGGAAGTTCGCGAGGTCGAGAAAGCGCGGCGACTGCAGGCCGAACACCAGCAGCACCAGCGCGAACAGCACCAGCGGGGCGTTCTGAAGCAGCAGCAGGACGAGGCGGTTGCCGGCGCTCATCGGGCTGCCTCCTGCGGGGCGAGCCCGCTGCGCGTCGCCGCGGCCATGATGGCCTCGCGGTCGAAGCGGCTGCGCTCGAAGCCGCCGGTGATCTCGCCCTTGTTGATGGTGAGAATGCGGTCGGACAGTCCGATCAGCTCCTCGATCTCAGAGGAGATGAGCAGGACGGCGCTGCCGTCCTCCACCAGCGCGTTGATGATCTTGTAGACCTCCTGCTTGGCGCCGACGTCGATGCCGCGCGTCGGTTCGTCGAGGATGAACACCTTCGGCTTGCGCATCAGCCACTTGCCGATGACGACCTTCTGCTGATTGCCGCCGGAGAGGTGCTTGGCCCTGGTCTCCGTGACGCGGTCCGTCGAGAGATGGACCTTGCGTGCCATCGCCTTCGCCGCGTCCGTCACCTTGCTGCCGTCGACGAGGCCGGCGGGGCCGGAGAAGTCGGCGAGGGAGGCGAGGATGGTGTTCTCGGCGATCGACGAATCCATCAGCAGCCCTTCGTGGCGCCGGTCCTCCGTGAGGAAGGCGATGCCCGCCTCCATGCTCGCCGCCGGGCCGGGCTCGGCGATGCGCTGGCCGTCGACGATGATCTCGCCGCGCGCGAAGGGGTCGAGGCCGAACACCATGCGGGCCAGCTCGGAGCGTCCCGAACCCATCAGCCCGGCAAGGCCGACGACCTCGCCCGCGCGGATCGAAAAGGAGATGTTTTCGGCCACGCCCGGCTGCGACAGGCCGCGCACCTCCAGCATGGTGCGCTCGCGCGGAACAACCGTGCGGGCGGGGAAGATGGCGTCGATCGAGCGCCCCACCATCATGCCGATCACCTTGGGCACGGTGAGCTCGGCGGCGAGAGCGTCGCCGATCACGGCCCCGTCGCGCAGCACCGTGACGTGCTCGCAGATCTCGAACACGTCATCGAGCGCGTGGCTGATGTAGACCATGCCGATGCCGCGGTTCTTGAGCCGGCCCATGATGGCGAAGAGGCGCTCCACCTCCCGGCGGGTCAGCGAGGTGGTGGGCTCGTCGAGGATGATCACCTTGGGATTGGCGGAAAGCGCCTTGGCGATCTCGACGAGCTGGCGCTCGCCCTGGCTGAGCCGCCCCACCAGCGTTCCCGGCGGCATGTGAAGGTCGACCTGCCGCAGCAACTCCTCGCTCGCCGAGCGGATCGCCTTGCGGTCAATGAAGGGCAGGCCACCGCGCCGGGGGAAGCGGTCGATGAAGACGTTCTCCTCGATCGACAGGTTGGGAAAGAGGTTCAGCTCCTGGTGGATGAAGGCGATGCCGGCCTGCGCCGCGTCGCGCGGGGTCGCCGGCCTGTAGGGCTGCCCGTCCAGCAGCATGTCGCCCGCGTCCGGCTGCAGGACACCGCCGAGAATGTTCATGCTGGTCGACTTGCCGGAGCCGTTCTCGCCGACGAGGCCGAGCGCCTGCCCGGCGCGGATGGCGAAGTGGACGCCGTGCAGCACCTGCACGCCGAAGAACTGCTTGGCGATGCCGCGCACCTCGACGACGGGGGTGGCGGGGGCCGATGCAATAGGTTGCGTGTCCATGGCCAGCCTCAGCGGTCCGCGAGGATCTTGTTGCGCAGCGTGTCGATGAGCGCCGCGAGGAGGATGACGCTGCCCTTGATCATGAAGATCGCGAAGAGCGAGGCGCCCAGAAGCTTCATGGTCGTGTCGAGCAGCACCAGGAACAGCACGCCGAAGACGGTCCAGATGATCTTGCCCTTGCCGCCGAACAGGCTGGTGCCGCCGATCACCACCGCGCCGATGACATCAAGCAGGATGTTCTCGCCGGCGATAGGGGAGCCGGTCTGCATGCGGCTCGTGTACATCACCGAGGCGATGGCGGCGCAGACGCCGCTGATCAGGAAGGCGATGACGATGGTGCGCGCCACCGGTACGCCCGAGACGCGTGCCGCCTTCGGGTTCAGCCCGACGGCATAGATCCAGCGCCCCAGCACCGATCGCGACAGGGCAAGATGGGCGACGACGCCTACCACCAGGGCGATGGCGAAGGTGAGGGGGACGACGAACGTCCCCTCGCCGATGCTGAAGCTGGCGATCTGCCCGTCCGCGATGGCGGTGAAGGGGTCGGGCAGATTGGCGATCGACGACGACTTCGTGTGGAAGGTCGTGTACCAGATCGCCGCGCCCGCGAAGAACATGCGCGTCGCCAGCGTGACGATGAAGGACGGCATGTTGAGCAGCACCGTCGACAGCCCGTTGACGGCACCGATGAGAAGCCCCACCGCCAGCATCAGCGCGATGGCGCCCGGAACGGCCAGAGGCCCCTCGCCGAAATAGCCGCCCGACAGCGTCATGGCGGAGGCGCCGACCACGGCGGCCAGCGAGATGACGGCGGTGACCGACAGGTCGATGCCGCCGACCACCAGCACGAAGGTCTGGCCAATGGCGACGACGAGCAGCGGCATCATGTCGGAGAGGATGTTCGTCGCCACCTCCACCGAGAGGATTTCTGGCACGAACGGGTAGATGGCGATCGTGTAGGCGACCGCGATCAGCAGGACGAGGTATTCCGACAGCAGGATGCGCACGAACTGGCTTCGGCCGGCGCGGCGGCCCGCGGGTGGCGCGGCCGTGGTTGACGGTTCTGCCGTGGTCATCGACCGCTCCGGGACCGGCATGCGGCCACTGTATCACAAAGGTCCGCGCGCCGCCGGGAGGGGCGGCGCGCGGGGAGGAAGCCGAAGGAGAGGGGACCCCTCGGCATCAACCGGAGTTCTTCTGCTTCCAGAGCACGTAGCCCCACATTTCGCCCTTCTTTGCCTGGAGATTGTCCTGGGTGATCGCGAAGCCGGGGTCGAGGAGAAGCTTGTCGACTTTCTTGCCCGCCTGCAGGTCGAGGATGGCCTGGATGGCGAGGGTGGTCTCGAAGAACAGGTTCTGCACGCCGCAGGCGTCCATGTACTTGTCCTTCATGAGCTCGTAGGCGGAGGGGAAGCCGTCGAAGCCCGTCAGGATGACGTGGTTGGGATCGCCGATGGGCGCCCATTTGTTGGCCGCCTTCAGCGCCTGGATGATCTGCGGCAGCAGGAAGTCCGAGGAGGTGAAGAGGAAGGAGATGTCGGGGTTCGCCTGCAGCGCGTTGGTGAGCCCGGCGAACGCCTTGTCGGCGTCCCACTCGGTGGGAATGCGGGCGACGACCTCGATCGTGTCCTTGAACTGGCCGACCGCCTCGTCGAAGCCGTCGCGGCGCTGGATGGCGTTGGGGTCGCCGAGATTGCCGATGAGGATGGCGGCCTTGTGCTTCTTGCCGGAGGCCTTCGCCACGCCGCAGGAATGCAGCACGGCGTCGCGCGAGATCTTCTGGTTGTCGGCCTGGATCGCCACCGAAAACGCGTCCGACGGTGCCGGCGGACGGTTGAAGTGCACCATCGGGATGTTGGCCTTGTTGGCGGCCTTGATGGCGGGAATGACGGCGTTGGAGTCGGTCTGGACGATGATGATGCCGTCCACCTTCTTGGTGATGGCGGCGCGCACCTGCTCGAACTGCTTGTTGTCGTCCTTGTCCGAGATGGCTTCCATGATCTCGAAGCCGCGCTTCTTGAGATCGTCGCGGATGATCTGGATGCCGGCGACCCAGAACTCCGAATAGAGCCCGTCGAACAGCACGGCGATCGTCTTCTTGCCTTCCGCCCTGACGGCGACGGAGAGGCCCGACGTCGCGGCGAGGGCCACGAGCGTGCCGACGGTGAATTCGCGTCTCGAGAGTGCCATGGCGGTCGTTTCCTCCTTCAGCGGCCCTGTCCGGCCCGGCCGGCGGCCTTTCGCCTGCCCGTTCCCGCGGCGCGCGGCGGGCATGTCGCCTCTTGTCTGGCCGGAGATTATGTCATCATATCTGTTTGTCAACGCGTGCCGGAGAGGAGCTGAGTCTCGGCCGGTCGTCATTCCGGCGTCGGCGCGCTATGAAGAAAGAGACAGCAGGGGCTGCCGGAGGGGACGGACCATGGCGCCGATCGTGCGGCGGAAGCTCTACCAGGAGGTGCTGAACCGCCTGATCGAGGGCATCATGAGCGGCGATTTTCCGCCGGGATCACAGATGCCGTCGGAGAAGGAGCTGATGGTCCGTTTCGGCGTCGGCCGGCCCGCCGTGCGCGAGGCGATGCTGACCATGCAGCAGATGGGCCTCGTCCGCATCTCCCACGGTGAGCGGGCCCGCGTCACCAACCCGTCTGCAGACACGATCATCGGGCAGATGTCGAGCGCCATGGTCATGATGCTCGCCACGTCTCCACGCGGCCTGGAAGACCTGAAGGAGGCTCGGGTCATGATGGAGACCGGTCTCGTACAGATCGCAGCACGCAAGGCGAGCGGCATCTACATCGAGAAGCTTACCGATATCCACGAGAGACTGGAGCAGGCGCGCGGCAATCGCGAGACATTCATCCAGATCGACATGGAATTCCATGGGCTGATCGCGGAGATGTCTGGCAACGCCATCATCGCTGCCGTCGTGCGCGGAATGCTGGGCTGGCTGACGCGGTTCCGCACCGAGATGGTGTCCGTGAAGGGCGCCGAGCGCGTCACCGTGGAGGAGCATGCCCGCATCCTGAAGGCCATCGCCGCGGGCGACGCCGCCGCCGCCGCCACGGCCATGTCGGATCATCTCAGCCGTGCCAGTTCGCTCTATGCCCAGTTCGCCACGCCCGAGCAGGGCGAGGCCGCCGGCCGCAACGCCTGATTCCGCGCAAGCCGCAAAAATCCCGGCGCACGAAGCCGGATTGCGTTCCGCCAAACTTGTATGATGACATGATGTTTGGTGCGTGCTAGCCCTTTTCCGGACCGATGGCACTCCCATGAGCCCCGACCGCATCACCGCCCTCTACCGCATCGAGACGCGCTTTCCGCTGGAGCAGGCGGCGGCCTCCATGGCGGGCGAGCAGTCGAGCGGCACCTTCCGCCCGGTGCCCGGCGAGACGCCGGAGCTCGTGCGGCGCTTCGGCGCGCGCGTCGAGGAGATCGTCGACGAGGGCGAGGCCGAAGCACCCTCGCTCCCCGGGTCGCGCGCTCCCGCCGGCCGCGAGACCGCGAAGCCGCGCCGCGCCCGGGTGCGCCTGTCCTGGAGCATCGAGAATACCGGCCTCAGCCTGCCCGCGGTGTGGACGACGGTAGCGGGCAATCTCTTCGAACTGTCGCAGTTCTCGGCGTTGAAGCTGCTCGACGTCTCGCTGCCGCCCGCCTTCGCCACGGCGTATCCGGGCCCGGCCTTCGGCGTCGAGGGCACCCGCAGGCTGACGGGCGTCGAGGGGCGACCGGTGATCGGCACCATCGTCAAGCCCAGCGTCGGGCTTTCGCCGGAGGAGACGGCGGACCTCGTCGACCGCTTCCTCACCGCCGGGCTCGATTTCGTGAAGGACGACGAGCTCATCGCCGATCCGCCCTACTCGCCCTTCGGCAAGCGCGTCGCCGCGGTGATGACGGTGGTCGAGCGCCACGCCGACCGCACCGGCCGCAAGGCCATGGTCGCCTTCAACATCTCGGGCGAGATGGACGACATGCTGCACCGCCTCGACATCGTCGAGAGGGCGGGCGGCACCTGCGCCATGCTGGTGCTGCAGGCGGTCGGGCTGCCTGCCCTTGACGCCGTCAGGCGGCGGAGCGCCGTGGCGCTGCATGGCCACCGGGCCGGCTGGGGTGTCTACGACCGCTCCCCCGGCATCGGCATGTCCTACCTCGCCTATCAGCGCTTCTGGCGGCTCGCAGGCGCCGACCACCTGCACGTCAACGGCATTCGCAACAAGTTCTGCGAGCCCGACGCGTCCGTCATCGCCTCGGCCCGCGAGTGCCTGTCGCCACTGTTCCCGCCTCCCGGCAGGCCCGACGTCGTGATGCCGGTGTTCTCGTCGGGCCAGTCCGCGGCGCAGGTCGCCGATACGTGGGACGCCATGCGCACGCCCGACCTCATCTTCTGCTGCGGCGGCGGCATCGTCGCCCATCCCGACGGGCTGGAAGCCGGCGTCGCCAGCGTACGGGAGGCCTGGGAGGCCGCGCAGTCCGGCATTCCCGCGGAGGAGTACGCCCGCACCCATCCCGCGCTGGCCACGGCGCTCGAGAGCTTCGGCAAGGGCGGCTGAACCGCCTGCCGCAACACCACCAGGAGGACACCCCATGACCACGTCCATCGCGATCCTCGGCTCCGGCGGCAAGATGGGCTTCCGCATTACCCGCAAGCTGGTCGATGCCGGCTACGACGTGCGCGCGGTGGAGATCGGCGAGGCCGGCAAGGCCCGCCTGGCGGAGGCCAATATCCCGGCCGTGACGGCCGAGGAGGGCGTGAAGGGCGCGCGCGTGGTGATCCTCGCGCTGCCCGACAACGTCATCGGCAAGGTCGCCGCCGATCTGTCGCCTAAGCTGCAGGCCGGCACCATGCTGCTGATCCTCGACGCCGCCGCGCCCTACGCCGGCGACCTCCCCAAGGACCGGCCGGACCTCACCTATTTCGTCGGCCATCCCTGCCATCCGCCGCTCTTCAACGAGGAGACGGAGTGGCCGGCGCGGCGCGACTACCACGGCGGCATCGCCCGGCAGTCGATCGTCTGCGCCCTGATGCAGGGTCCCGAGGAGGATTACGCGCTGGGCGAGGAGATCTGCCGCGCCATGTGGTCGCCCATCATCAAGGCGCACCGGGTGACCGTGGAGCAGCTCGCCATCCTCGAGCCGGGACTTTCGGAAATGGTCGCCATGCCCTTCGTCGACACGATGGTGGAGGCGGTGGAGGAGTGCGAGCGCAAATACGGCATACCCCGCGAGGCGGCCTTCGACTTCCTGATCGGGCACCTGAACGTCGAGATCGCGATGTGGTTCGGGTTCTCGCCGAAGGTGCCCTCCGACGCCGCGCTGCGGCTGATGCGCTTCGCCAAGACCGTGGTAGTGACCGAGAACTGGCGCGACGCGCTGGCGCCAGCCAAGGTCAAGGAAGCCTCCGAGCTGATCGTCCGGTCCTGAGCCGGACGCGGCGATAATCATGGCGGGAACGGCCCCCGTTCTATCCCTGTCCACCGTCGTCTTCGACGGGTGGGGTCTTGACGTGGCGGTCGCCGAGACCGCCGCGCTCGGCCTGACGCGGATCGAGCCCGCCTACATTGCCGGCTATCTCGACTTCGACGAGACCGCCTTTTCCGATGCTGCCGCGTCCGGGTTGCGCGGCCTCATGGAACGGGAGGGCCTGGGAGCACAGGCCGTCTCGGCGCACATGGACCTCGGGCTGCCCGGCGCGCCGGACATGCTGGCGCGCCGCGTGCGGTTCGCCGCGCGCATAGGAGCCCCCGTGCTGATCACCAACTTCTCGACCGCCGAGCACGAGGCCGCTGCGCTCGCCACGGTGGAAGGAGCGCTGCCGCTGGCGGAGCAGGCCGGCGTCGTAATCGCGCTGGAGAACCCCGGCCATGGCGACGGCAGTCTGATCCCGAGCGGCCGGGAGGGTGCGAAGCTCGCAGAATGCTTCGACCACCCGCAGCTGCGGCTGAACTGGGATGCCGGCAACGTCGTCACCTACAACCGGGGCGCGGTGGATCCGCTCGCGGACCTTGCGGCGGCGATGCCCTGGCTCGCGCACCTGCACCTGAAGGACGTCGCGGAGGAGGGGCCCGACTGGCGCTTCTGCGCCATCGGCGAGGGGATGGCCCCGTGCCGGAAGGCGCTGGCAGCGGCCTGCGGCATACCCGCCGGGCTCGAGCTGCCACTACGGCTCTGGCGGCCGGGCCGGGGCGATCCGCAGCGCCGCAGTGAGCGGCTGCCGCTCGACACCATCAGGAATGCGGTGCGGCGATCCCTCCAGGCGCTGGCGTGACCGTGAAGGAACGCTGCGGAAGGATCCACCAGTATCCGGCAACCAAACTGCGTGGGCGTCATTGACGGTTAAGCATTGCAGTGCTTGTGTGCGCCAAGCTTCGGAGGTCCGCATGCGCGCCCGTCTTACCCTTCTCGCCCTCGTCATGGCGAGTGTCGTCGCAGTCCCCGCCGTGTCGCAGGCGCAGACCAAGCGCAAGCCGGTGCAGCGCTATGACGCCGCCCGCACCTATCCGCAGGACGACCAGAGCTATCTCTACCTGTCCCCCGGCTCGGCCCAGGGGAAGGGCTCCCCGACCTACGTCACCAGCGGCAGCCGGCGGTTCAACCAGCCCTGGGCCATGTCCCAGTTCGACTGGATCGGCGACTTCAACTGATCCGCCAAAGCAAAAGGGCCGCCCCTTTCGGGACGGCCTCAGCCTGATTCAGGAGCCCGGCTGCCGCAAGGAGCCGGGCTTTGTCGTTCAGCGGTCCCAGTCCGCGTCCCGCTCGACATCCCAGCGGTCGGGGGCCGGACGATTCGGTTGCGTCTTGATCGTGCTCTCGATGGCCGGAGGTGCCGGCAGCTTCGCGAGCAGCGGGCCGGCCACGACGCCGGTCGCGAACACCGCAGACACCGCGACCGCGATCACGGCAGTGAAGAAGAGGATGCTCGACACCAGGGAGCCCGCGGCATTCGTGATGCGGCGCAGTCCCGGTGTGGGCTTATGAATATTCGACATGGTTGCGTCCTTTCGTTCGCTATGTGGTTCTCCTTACGGCAGATGTCATCCCCCGGTTTTGTGCAATGCGATCACGACGGCGAGAGCAACCCGTAAACTTGGTGCAGATCCAGTGACTTTTTCGAATGCTGCGCATGCGCAATCCAATGTTTGCGGAATTGCGGGCCAATGCTTGCGGCTACGCTTGCGCTAGCCGACTGCCCGCCTTGAGGCAGGTCATGGTCGGTCCTTGGTGCGCGCCGTAGAGCAGGTGCCGAGCCCGTTGCTGCCGCGCCGCACGATGCCGCTGCTCCACCGCGCGGCCAATTCCCCGGGCTGCGGATCACGATTGGACTGCACGGCTGCGCCACGACCGGACGTTGCAATCTCTGGCGATCCGCACTATGACTGACTGGTCAGTCAAACAGGAGCCTTTGATGCCCGCTCGCCAGGTCCGCTCCCCGAGGATGCCGGATCGCCGCGAGGCCATCCTCGACGCGGCGCTCGACGTCTTTTCCGCCCAGGGCTTCGCGGCGGCGCGCCTGGACGACGTGGCCGCGCAGGCGGGCGTTGCGAAGGGCACGCTCTACCTGCACTTCCGCAGCAAGCAGGATCTCTTCGAGCAGCTCGTAATCCACGCGGTGAAACCGGTGCTGGATAGCGCCGGGCTGCTCGCGACCGATCCCGACAGGCCCATGCGCGACGTCGTCGCCTCGCTGCACCACCTGTTCCGGCGCGAGGTGCTGGGGACCCGCCGCAAGGAGATCCTCCGCCTGGTTCTCGCCGAGGGGCCTCGCTTCCCCGCCATCGCCGCCTTCTACCATCGCGAGGTGGTCACGCGCGGGCTGGGCCTCATCCGCCGCCTTGCCGAACGCGGCGTTGCGCGCGGCGAGATCCGGAGCGATGCCATCGCCCGCTTTCCGCATCTGGTCTTCGCGCCGCTGCTGCTGGCGGTGCTGTGGGACGGACTGTTCTCGCAGCTGGAGCCTCTCGACGTAGAGGGACTTCTGGAAGCGCAGCGCCGGCTGGTGTTTCCCGAGCCGTCCTCCCGCGAGGAGGCCGGGTCATGAGCCGGGTCCCCGTCATGGCCGGCATTGCCGTGCTCGCCACCGCGGCCGCATGGGTCGCCTGGGCCGACCCGCTGCACTGGCGCGCGCAGGGACCCGTCACCTACCAGGGCTGGATCGAGGCCGACACGGTCTTCGTCGGCGCCGAGGATGGCGGCCGGCTGGCCTCCCTCGCCGTGGCCGAAGGCCAGGAGGTCAAGGCCGGGGATGCCCTCTTCTCCATCGATTCCAAGACCCAGACGGCCGACGTTCAGGCGGCCCGGCAGGCGCTGGACGAGGCCTCCTCCCGCCTCGCCAGGCTCGAGGCCGCGCAGCAGCGGCCGGAGGAAATCGCCATCCTGGAGGCCGCGCTGCAGCGCGCCCAGGCGACGCTCGACTACTCGAAGTCCGAGCTCGCCCGCGCACAGGAACTGGTGCGCAAGGGCTTCGCCACGCAGGCCCGCGCCGACCAGGCGCAGTCGAGCTTCGACCAGAACCAGGCGGCGGCCGAGGAAGTCCAGCGCCAGATCGCCGCCGCGCGCCTCGGCGGTCGCCGCGAAGACCTTGAGGCTGCGAGCTTCGTCGTCGGCCAGGCGAGAGCCCGCCTCGCCTCCGCGCAGGCGAAGCTCGACAGGCTCGCCGTCGTCGCGCCGGACGCGGGGCGGGTGCTCGAGGTCTACTACCGGCCGGGCGAGGTGGTGCCCGTCGGCCGGCCCGTCGTGTCCCTGCTGCCGCCGCCCAACATGAAAGTGCGCTTCTTCGTGCCGCAGGCGGTGCTGCCGCGGCTCGGGATCGGCCAGAGCGTGGCGGTACGCTGCGACGGGTGCGAGCCGGGGCTCACCGCCTCCATCACCTATCTCGCGCAGGAGGCCGAATACACGCCACCGGTTATCTACAGCCTCGAGGAGCGGCGCAAGCTCGTCTTCCGCGTCGAGGCGCGGCCGGGAAAGCCCCAGGCCCTGCGCGTCGGCCAGCCCGTCCAGGTGTCGCCGGCTGCGATGCAGGGAGGCAGGGATGGCGCAAGCTGACGCCGTTCGCCCCGCCGCGGAGGGGACCGACATCGTCATCGCAGTGAAAGGGCTCACCAAGCGCTTCGGCGAGCGCGTCGTGGTGAAGGACCTCACCATGCAGGTCCGGCGCGGGCAGATCTACGGCTTCCTCGGACCCAACGGGTCGGGAAAGACGACCACCATTCGCATGCTCTGTGGCCTGCTGACGCCCGATTCCGGGACGGGTACCTGCCTCGGCTACGACATCGTCACCCAGAGCCAGCTCATCAAGCGGCGCGTCGGCTACATGACGCAGCGCTTCTCGCTCTACCAGGACCTTTCGATCCGGGAGAACCTGGAGTTCGTCGCCCGCGTCTACGGTCTCGCCGACCCGCGCGGCGCCGCCGGCGCGGCGATCGACCGCCTCGGCCTGCGCGGGCGCGAGGAGCAACTGGCCGGCGAGCTCTCGGGCGGCTGGAAGCAGCGCCTGGCGCTCGGCGCCTGCATCCTGCCTTCGCCGGACCTGCTCCTGCTCGACGAGCCCACGGCCGGCGTCGATCCCAAGGCGCGCCGCGACTTCTGGGCCGAGATCCACGCATTGGCGGCCGAGGGGCTCACCGTGCTGGTCTCGACCCACTACATGGACGAGGCCGAGCGCTGCCACGAGATCGCGTACATCGCCTATGGCTCGCTGCTGGCGCACGGGACGGTGCCGGAGGTGATCGCGTCGGCGGGGCTCACCACCTACACGGTGCGCGGCGAACACCTGCAGGGGCTCGCTGACCGGCTGGCGGACGCGCCCGGCGTCGACATGGTCGCGCCCTTCGGAGCCAGCCTGCACGTCTGCGGCCGCGACGCCGCCGCGCTGGAGAGAACCATCGCTTCGTTGCGGGCGGATCCCGCCCTGACGGTCGAGCACGACCAGCCGACGCTGGAGGACGTCTTCATCGACCTCATGGGCCGGGCCCGGGACAATTTCCAGTGAGCGCCTCGCCCCAGCCAGCCCGCCGCTCGCCGGCCTCGCGCTTCGCCCCGCTTTCGCGGATCTGGGCGATGCTGGCGAAGGAATTCATCCAGCTCCTGCGCGACCGGGTGACGCTCGCGACCATGGTCAGCGTGCCGCTGATGCAGCTCTTCCTGTTCGGCTTCGCCATCAACACGACGCCGCGCCACATGCCGGCGGGCGTGCTGCTGCAGGAGCAGAGCGACGCCGGCCGCTCGATCCTCGAAGCGCTCCAGCACACCGACTTCTTCGACTTCCGGCTCGTCGCCGGCAGCGAGGCGGAGATCGACTCGGCGCTGCGGTCGGGCGACATCCTCTTTGCGCTGGAGATCCCCGCCGGCTTCGAGCGCGCGCTCCGGCGCGGCGAGACGCCGGCCCTGCTCTTCGTCGCCGACGCAACGGACCCCGTGGCCTCCGCCTCGGCGCTCGGCGCGCTCTCTCAGACCGTGCAGACGGCGCTGGTGCGCGACAGGATGACCTCGGACGGCGCGCCGTCCTCGCCGCCCTTCGAGATCCGCCAGCACCGGCGCTACAACCCCTCGGGCTCGAGCCAGCTCAACATCGTGCCCGGCCTGCTCGGCACCATCCTGACGATGACGCTGCTCATCTTCACCGCACTCTCCGTCACCCGCGAGGTCGAGCGCGGGACGATGGAGAACCTGCTGGCCATGCCGATCCGCCCCATCGAGATCATGCTGGGCAAGATCGCGCCCTATGTCGTGGTGGGCTTCCTGCAGGCGGCGATGATCGTTGCCGCCGGGGTCTTCGTATTCGGCGTGCCTGTCATCGGCAGCCTCGTGACGCTGGCCGTGATCGCGACGCTGTTCATCGCGACCAACCTGTCGATCGGCTACACCTTCTCGACCCTGGCCCACAACCAGCTGCAGGCCGTGCAGATGGCGATGATGTTCTTCCTGCCAAACATCCTTCTCTCCGGCTTCATGTTCCCGTTTTCCGGCATGCCGGTCTGGGCGCAATGGGTCGGGGAGTGCCTGCCGCTGACGCATTTCCTGCGCGTCGTGCGCGGCGTCATGCTGAAGGGCTCCGACATGCACGACCTCGCCCGCGAGGCGCTGTGGCTCGCCGGCCTGATGGGCTTGGCCATGACCATCGCCGTCACGCGCTTCCGCCAGACGCTGGACTGAGTGTCCGCGGCAGTGCGCGCCCTCATTGCACCCGGACATTGTTCCGCCGCCGGCGCCGTGCTCTAGGATGCGCTCCATGAGGACGGGTCTGAACGGCCGGGCGAGATCCGGCGGCATGATGGCGGTGCTGGCGCTGTGCTACGCGCTGGCCCTGCAGGCCATGCTCGCGCCCCAGGCCGCCCTCGCCGCCATGGCACGCGACGCGGCCGGTCATCTCCTCTGCGACACACCTGTCACGCCGGACCCCGCCGCCCACGACGGCCAGAACGCGTGCTGCCTGCCCGGCTGCGCAGCGTCCTGCGCGTCCCGTACTGCGGCGAAGGACCTGCCGCCGCCATTGCTTCCGCTGTGTCCTGGTATCGGGCCAGCGGCACTGCGGACTGCCATCGTCCTTCCATCAGTGCTGCCTGCGGCCACGGGCGAGCCCAGTGTGGCGGCGAGGCCGCCCCAGGCTCATCCCCGCGCGCCCCCGGGCGCCTGAGCGCGGACTTTCCTCACCCTTCTCGTACTTTCCGGGCGTCCGCCGACGCGTCGCGTTCGCCCGATATCCGCAGAGCACGTTCCATGCCCATTTTCACCTTCACCCGCTTCGCTTCTCACGCCGCCGTCGTCGCCACCGTCATGGCGGCCCAGGCGCCAGCCTTCGCACACGAGTACAAGGCCGGGGCCATCGTCATCGAGCATCCCTGGTCGCGCGCTACGCCCGGCGGCGCCAAGGTCGGCGGCGGCTATTTCGTGCTGCAGAACAAAGGTGAGGCGGACCGCCTGGTCTCCGTGGCGGCCCCCTCGATCAGCGAAAAGGTCCAGCTTCACGAGATGACCACCGTCGACGGCGTCATGAGAATGCGCCCGCTGCCCGATGGCGTGCCCGTTCCCGCCGGCGGCGAAGTGGCGTTCAAGCCGGGCGGCTACCATGTGATGTTCATGGACCTGAAGCAGCCCTTGAAGAAGGGCGACAAGGTCAAGGCCACCCTCACCTTCGAAAAGGCGGGGACGGCCGACGTCGAGTTCAACATCGAGGACATCGGCGCGCCGGCGCCGGAGCATCATCACGGCGCGATGAACTGAACACCGGGAAGGCGGCCGGAAACCGCTCCGGCCGCTTCCGCAAGGAGAAAAGCATGAGCGCACCCGCCGCCCTGGCCGCCCGGACCGTGGCCGACATCGTCACCTTTCACGACAGGCCGCTGGATGGCGCGGCCACACCCATCGATCCCGCCAAGGTGCTCACCGGCACGCCGGCGGAGAAGGTCGAGGTGCTCTATGCCGATCCGCGCGAGGAATTCCTCGTCGGATTGTGGGAGTGCACGGCGGGCTCCTGGCGCTGCCGTTTCGACGAGGAGGAGTACGTCCGCCTCATCGCCGGCGAGGTGAGGCTGACCGACCAGGACGGCGGCTCCCGCCTGTTCCGGCCGGGCGAATCCTTTCACGTGCCGTCGGGCTTCGCCGGCACGTGGGAGAACGTCACGGACGTTCGCAAGATCTTCGTCGCGCTGGTCCGCAAGGCCTGAGCAGGGCTCAGGTCGACGAGACCTGCGTGCTGCTGGACGATGAGGCGGTGTCGCTCGCGACCGTAGGTGAGGACTCGCGCAGGCGTTGTGCCATGCCCTTCAGCCAGTTCGACAGCTCGTCGCTCGACATCTTGCCGTCGCCGTCCTTGTCGAGCCTGGTGAAGAGCTGATCGATCCGGCCGGACGCATCCTTGCCGTCCTTCTCGTGCCTGCCATGGGCGCGGTAGTTGCTGTGATCGGCCTGGATCTGCGTCAGCTGGGCCTGCAGCGCCTGCTTCTGCTGCTCCACATAGGTCTTCAGCTCGCTCTTCGAGACAGAGCCGTCATTGTTGCCGTCCATGGCCTTGAACAGGTCCTGGACGGACGAGGTGGGATCTTTCGACCCGGTCCCCGGCATATTTTGCCCGGTGATTCCGAACGGGCCCTGCGAGCCGTCGGATTCGTCTTTTTTGCCGACGCGATCGAAAAGGGCGTTCAAGCCCTTGGAAAGTATGGACGATCCGGCGCCGATGAGCGACGTGGCGATGATCGGTGTCATGGCTGGCCTCCCTGGCCGGCCGCCGATGGCGGCCCTGTGTGCCGGGAGACCACGCAGGAAGCGTGCCGCGCCCTCAGCGGTGGAAGGCGGTCCAGTCGGGGTCCAGCACCGCGTCGTCGCAGATGGCCGCGACGATGGCGGCCGTCAGCGGCATGGCCGCGCGCTCGAGCCTTCCGTCCTGCCACATGCGGCGAAGGGTGGGGCCGACAGCCAGCGCGAGCTCCGCGCCCTCCACCGTGTCGGCCGCCATGTGCTCGGCCTTGGCCTCAGAATAGGGCAGGCCGAGGCCGAGCAGGCGCCCCATGCGCGAATTCCGCCCGGCCAGGCAGGTGACGTAGAGGTCGCCGGCACCCGGCAGCCCGCCGACGCTGCCCTGATCGCCGCCCAGCACACGCGTCAGGAGGCCGAGCTCCCGCAGGGCTTGCGTGAACAGGCTGGCGGAGAGGTTGAACATGCCGGCGCCGTTGCCGGCCTTGCCCTCGCGTTCCAGGCGGCCCGTCGCCCAGCCCACGCCGATGGCATAGAAGTTCTTGAACGCCGCGCAGACCTCCACTCCGACGACATCGGTGGACGGCCGGGCGTGGTAGAACTCCGCGACCAGCATCCCGATCGTGCGCTCCACAAGGCCCGGGTCATCTCCGGTGACGACGACGCCGGTGTGGCGCCCCGCCGCGAGTTCGCCCGCGATGCAGGGGCCGCCCACTGCCATCACCGGCACGTCCATGCCGAGCCGCTCCTTCAGGGCGCTGCGGACGACATGCGGCAGCACGTCGATGCCCTCGCCGGTCGGGGCGAGGCCCTTGGTGATCATCAGCACCGGCACCGGCCGGTCCAGCGCCTCGCACAGCCGGTCGATGGCCCAGCCGACGCCGGCCGAGGACACGCCGAGGATGACGAGGTCGACGTCCGGCCCGACGAGGCCCCTGAAGGCCGGCCAGTGATGGGCCGTGGTGGCGGCGGGCAGCGTCACCCCCAGGCGCGGGTGGAAGCCGTTGCCCTGGACCGAGCGGACGATCTCCTCGTCGAGATGCGTGCCGACGAGATCGATGCCGTGGCCGGCAGCGGCAGCGGGCAGGCACATGGCCGAGCCCATCACGCCGGCGCCGAGGATGACGATGCGGCCCATGAGGAGTTCCGTTTCGAAGGCGTCAGAGGGAGGCGGCGAGATCGCTCGCCGTGGGAAGGTCGGCGCCGCGCCGCGTGCAGGTGAGCGCCGAGGCCGCAATCGCCTCGTCGACGGCGGCGCCGGCCTGTTCCGCGTCGAGGCCGCCGACGCCCGCCGGCGTCAGCAGGCCGCGGCGGTCGAGATGAGCGAGCAGCGCGGCGTGGAAGCTGTCGCCCGCTCCCACCGTGTCGATCACTTCGACCCGGCGGCCGGGACGGTCGACGACGGCACCGCCCGAGGTGAAGGCCACGGCGCCGTCCGGCCCGCGCGTGAAGACGACGAGCTTCGGCCCGGCGGACAGGAGGTCGCGGGCGATGGCTGCGAGGTCCGGCCCCGTCCCGTAGAGCGGCTCCATGTCCTCGACGCTGGTTTTCAGGATGGTGGCGCGCGAGACGAAGCGCCGGAAGCGCGGGCGCCACGCGTCCATGTCCTCGATCAGCCGAGGCCTCAGATTGGGATCGAGGGAGACGACGAGGCGTCCGGCCTCGCGGTCCGTCAGCCATTCCAGCGTGGTGGCAATGGGCTCGACCGCCAGCGGAAAGCACCCCAGCACAAGAGCGTTCACCTCGGGCGGGAACGCGGCTGGTATGTCGGCGGGCAGCAGCGCGCGGTCGGCGCAGCCGTCCCCGTAGAAGGAATAGGTCGGGTGACCGTCGGCCGAGGTCGCCACGACGCTGATCGTCGTCTTCTCCGGGCCACGCCGCAGCCAGCGCGTGTCAACGCCGTCGCGCAGGAGCGGGCCGGCCAGGAAGTCGCCGAAGGCGTCCTTCGAGATCGAGGCGAGAAAGGCGACGTCGCGGCCGAGCCGCGCCAGCCCGAGGGCGACATTGTAGTTGGATCCGCCGCGCACCGGTTCTGACCGCATTCCGTCCGCCCCGGCCGGGCTGACGAAGAGGTCGATGAGCGCTTCCCCCGTGACGACGATCATGTGCGTTTGCGGCAACCGTTCTGCAGCGGTGGCCTTTCCTCCCGGGTCCGGACCATAGGGAAAAGGCGGCCTGGACGGAAGGGCAGAGCAGGCGAAGACCGGATGCGCTGATTCGCGTCGTGGCAAAGGCGGAAAGCTCGGTTGTACTGTTGCGGTCGACAAAGACCTGCCTGAGTCAGGTCAATCCGCATGTTGCTCCGCTTCTCGCGACCAGGCAGGACATGACATTGGTCAAGACATCGATCCGCAATCCGTGATATCGGTTTTTTGCTTGCGACCTTTCTTCCAATTGGAACCATGACGTGACTGGAGAGAACTTGCCGGATTAAGTGGCGTGGACTAAACTTTACCTTCCTGGGGGGTCGACGTATGACAGCGGCCAAACGCGAGGAGACTGATTATCTCCGCGAACTCAGGTTGTTCCGCGGCATTTCCGACGACAACTTCGAAACGCTGCTGCAACCGGCCTTCCTCCAGCGATTTCCGCCGCATGTCGTGCTGATCCGCCAGGGCGACCCGGCTGATTTTCTCCACATCGTGCTGGACGGCCTCCTCGAGCATTTCGCCGTGCACGAGCAGCGTGAGTACGGGTTGTTCATCACGGGCCCCGGCGAGGTCTTCCCCCTCGCGTCGGTCATCGGCGAGCGCCCCTGCATCGCATCCGTCAGGGTGATCGAGCCCTCGCAGGTGCTGATGCTGCCCACCGGCGTGTTCCGCACGGTGTTCAACCGCGACCCTGCCTTTGCCCGCGCCGCGGCGGCCGAACTGGCTGCCAGTTCGCGCGAGACGACGAAGGAACTCGCGAGCCAGAAGATGCGGCCGAGTTCCGAGCGGCTGGCCAACTGGATCCTCCGCCAGATGGTGCAGGACGGCGAGGACGGCACGCTGACCCTGCGCATCGACAAGCGCACGCTGGCCTCGCTGATCGGCACGACCCCCGAAAACCTGTCGCGCAACTTCGGCATCCTGTCGGGCCATGGCGTCGCCGTGCGCGGCCGCCAGATCGTCGTCGAGGACGCGGCGGCGCTCACGGCCTTTGCCGCGCCGCACCCGCTGATGGACGACCCCGCCGCCTGAAGGTTCGCCTCAGCCCGTCCTGCCGCTCGCAGGCGCCGGCCCGGCGCTCTCGCGGAAGACGATCTCGACCGGCCACACCTCCCGGAACGCCTCCGGGTCGCCGCCGTCGGCCAGTGCCAGCGCGATCTCCGTGATGCGCCGGCCAGCGTCGCGGATCGCCGAGGTCGTCGTGGTCAGCGGCGGCACCAGCGTCTCGGCCTTGATCGACGGCATGCGGTCGTCATGGGCGACGACGGAGACATCCGCCCCGACGGCGAGGCCGGCGTCGCGAATGGCCCGGCAGGAGCCCAGGGCCAGCAGCATGCTGGAGCACAGGATGGCGGTCGGCGGTGCCTCGAGCGCGAGGAAATCACGGGTCACGCGGTACCCGTTCTCCTCGCTCATGTCGCCCTGCACGGTCATTCCGGGCGAAGCCTGCAGGCCGCGGGCATCCAGCCCGGCGCGCCAGCCGCGCTCGCGGTCGCGGGCGAAGGTGAGGGCTGTCGGGCCGTTGACCAGCGCGATCCGGCGATGGCCGAGGTCGGCCAGCATCTCGGTGGCGCGCCGGAACCCGCCCTCGTTGTCGACGTCCAGGAAGGCGAAGGCTCCGGGCGCCTCGGTGCGTCCGTGCACGACGAACGGTACGCCCATGCGCGCCAGCATCGGCACCCGCGGGTCGCGCACCGCCGGACCGCTGACCACGAGGGCATCGACGGCGCGCAGCCGCGAGGCCCGCACGGCGCCGTCGAGCGAGGGCACGATGAGGACGTCGCTGTCCGTCTCGGCGACGCGCCCGGCGACGCCTGCCAGGAACTCCGCGAAGTGCGGGTCGATGGTGAGGCCGTAGTCGAAGGGAAACAGCACGCCGATCATGCCGGCACGCCCCGTGGCCAGACGCCGCGCGCTCGGGTTGGGGCGGTAGTCGTGGCGGCGCGCCGCCTCCATCACGCGCCGGCGTGTCTCCTCGCCGACCTCCGGATAGCCGTTGAGGGCGCGGCTCACCGTCGTCTGCGACAGTCCGAGATGGTCCGCGAGTTCCCGCAGATTCACGCCGTTTCCCCCGATCTTGCCCAGCATCCAAACCGCTTTGAATCCCGATTGCAACTCCCGCCGGCTTTGTGCGTGCAGCAAAGCCTGAGCTGATCGTGCGCAAGACTGAAATTCGCTCGATCCCGTGCGGTTGCGCTCAGGCCGGATGGTTCCGGCTTGACAAGGAGCGCACTCTGTCACAGCTTCTCAAAGCGCTTTGGGACAGAGCCGGGCATGGATCCGGGGTCCCTGGCGAGGAAACGCATCCCGTATCAACCCGGCGGCCCGGGCCGCTCCAGGGAGGCACCATGTTCAAGAGCTTTGTCCTGGCCGCGACGGCCACACTCGCCCTGGCGAGCGCCGCATCGGCGGCGGAAATTTCCATTTCATGCGGCGCGGTCGGCGCCGAGCTCGAATTCTGCAAGCAGGGCGTTGAAGCCTGGTCGAAGAAGACCGGCAACACCGTCAAGGTCGTCTCGACCCCCAACGACACCAATGAGCGCCTGGCGCTCTACCAGCAGATCCTCGCCTCGGGCGCCGCCGACATCGACGTGTTCCAGATCGACGTGATCTGGCCGGGCATCCTGGGGTCACACTTCATCGACCTGAAGCCCTACACGAAGGGCGCCGAGAAGGATCACTTCCCTGCCATCGTCGACAACAACACGGTGGGCGGCAAGCTCGTCGCCATGCCGTGGTTCACCGACGCCGGCGTGCTCTACTACCGCAAGGACCTGCTGGAGAAACACGGCGCGCAGCCGCCGGCGACCTGGTCGGACCTCGCGGCGACGGCTCAGAAGATCCAGGACGCCGAGCGCAAGGGCGGCAACGACAAGATGTGGGGCTTTGTCTTCCAGGGTAAGGCGTATGAGGGCCTCACCTGCGATGCGCTGGAGTGGATCGACAGCTTCGGCGGCGGCGCCATCGTCGACGGCAAGGGCGCCATCACCATCAACAACCCGAAGGCGGCCGAGGCCCTGACCACGGCGGCGAGCTGGGTGGGCAAGATCGCGCCCGATGGTGTGCTGAGCTATGGCGAGGAAGACGCCCGCGGCGTGTTCCAGTCCGGCAATGCGGTGTTCATGCGCAACTGGCCCTACGCCTGGGCGCTCGGCAACGGTGCAGACAGCCCGGTCAAGGGCAAGATGGGCGTTGTCGCCCTGCCCAAGGGCGGCGCCGACGGCAAGAACTCCGGCACGCTCGGCGGCTGGCAGCTCGCCGTCTCGAAGTACTCCAAGAACGCCGAGGCCGCCGCCGACCTCGTCGTCTTCCTGACCAGCCGCGAGGAGCAGAAGCGCCGCGCCATCCAGGGCAGTTACAACCCGACCATCGCAGCCCTCTACGAGGACCAGGAGGTCGTGACCGCGGTCCCGTTCTTCAAGGACCTCTACTCGACCTTCACCAATGCGGTCGCCCGCCCGTCCAAGATCACCGGCTCCAACTACAACAAGGTCTCCAACGCCTTCTGGAACGCCACGCACAGCGTGCTCTCCGGCAAGGCGAAGGCGCCCGAGGCCCTGGCTTCGCTCGAAGGCGACCTCAAGAAGATCAAGCGCTCCGGCTGGTGAGCGCCCGGGGCGGGAGCGGCATGCCGCTCCCGCTTCCCCCACCCCGATAGTTCCCGGTTGCACCGCCCCGACTTCTCTCGACCGGCCGAGGCCGGCAGGAGGCCGCGATGTCCCGTTCGGCCCTGACCCGCACGCGCGTGCGCTCGGCCTGGCAGTTCCTGGCGCCGATGCTGGTGGTCCTCGCCCTCGTCGCGGCCTGGCCGCTCGGGCGAACCATCTGGTACAGCTTCACCGACGCCAACCTGACGGACCTCTCCCAGAGCAAGTTCATCGGCTTCGAGAACTACCTCGCCAACTATGACGGCGAGTGGGCCGGCATCCTCGCCGATCCCGTCTGGTGGCGGGCGGTGGGCAACACGCTCTGGTTCACCGTCATCTCGATCATCCTCGAGACGATCCTCGGCTTCATCGTCGCCCTCGTCCTCAACGCCGAGTTCCGCGGCCGGGCCTTCGTGCGGGCCGCCGTGCTGATCCCCTGGGCCATCCCCACGATCGTCTCCGCGAAGATGTGGGGCTGGATGCTCCACGACCAGTTCGGCGTCATCAACGACATGCTGCTCGGCATCGGGCTCATTGCCCAGCCCATCGCCTGGACGGCGAACGCGCAGACGGCGATGTGGGCGGTGATCATCGTCGATGTCTGGAAGACGACGCCGTTCATGGCGCTGCTGATCCTGGCCGCGCTGCAGATGCTGCCCGGCGACATCTACGAGGCCGCGCGGATCGACGGCGTCCACCCCGTGAAGGTGTTCTTCAGGGTGACGCTGCCTCTCGTCCGGCCCGCGCTGATGGTCGCCATCATCTTCCGGGCGCTGGACGCGCTCAGGATCTTCGACCTCATCTACGTCCTGACCTCCAACAGCCGCGACACCATGTCGATGTCGGTCTATGCGCGGCAGCAGCTCGTCGACTTCCAGGAGGTCGGGCTCGGTTCGGCCGCCTCCACCCTGCTGTTCCTCGTCATCGCCACCGTCACCATCATCGCCATCACGGCGGGCCGGGTGAAGCTCGGAGCGGAGAACGCGTCATGACCAGCCGCAGGCGCAACGGGGCCATCAAGGCGATCGGCTTCTGGCTGCTCATCGCCGCCATCGTCATCTTCGCCGTCTTTCCCTTCTACTACGCCATCCTGTCCTCTCTGCGGACCGGGACGGCCCTGTTCGAGGCCTCGCTGCTGCCCGACCAGGTCACATTCCAGAACTATGTCAGCGTGTTCAGGGAGCAGCCCTTCGCGCGCAACATCCTGAACTCGATCATCGTCGCGGTGTCGGTGGTGGCGCTGTCGCTTTTTCTCGGCGTCACGGCCGCCTACGCGCTGGGCCGCGTGCCCTTCCGCGGCCGGGGCGTGCTGCTGCTGACGGTGCTCGGGGTGTCGATGTTCCCGCAGGTCGCGGTGCTCTCCGGCATGTTCGAGCTCATCCGCGGGCTCGGCCTCTACAACAGCCTCGCCGGCCTCGCGCTGTCCAACCTGATGCTGACGATGCCCTTCACCGTGTGGGTGCTCACCACCTTCATGCGCGAGCTGCCGAAGGAGCTGGAGGAGGCCGCCTTCGTCGACGGCGCCACGCCCTGGATCGTCGTGCGCCGGGTGTTCCTGCCGCTGATGTGGCCGGCCATGGTCACCACGGGCCTGCTCGCCTTCATCGCGGCGTGGAACGAGTTCCTCTTCGCGCTCACCTTCACCCTGTCGAACGAGGTGCGGACGGTGCCCGTCGCCATCGCCCTCATCACAGGCGCCAGCCAGCACGAGCTGCCCTGGGGCAACATCATGGCCGCCTCGGTCATCGTGACGGTGCCGCTCGTCGTCCTCGTCCTCGTCTTCCAGCGCAAGATCGTCTCCGGCCTCACCGCCGGCGCGGTCAAGGGCTGACACCCCAACAGCAAGAAGCATCCGAAAGGCCGGCTCCATGTCCGAGACGATCGACCGCCCCGACGCTGCAGCGACGGCCGGGCTGCCCTGGTGGCGGGGCGGGCTGATCTACCAAGTCTATCCGCGCAGCTTCCTCGACACGAACGGCGACGGCATCGGCGATCTCGAGGGTATCCGCCGCAAGCTGCCCTACATCGCCTCGCTCGGCACGGACGCGATCTGGATCTCGCCCTTCTTCACCTCGCCAATGAAGGATTTCGGCTACGACGTGGCCGACTACCGCGATGTCGACCCGATGTTCGGCACGCTGGCGGATTTCGACCGGCTCGTCGCGGATGCGCGCGGCCACGGCATCCGCATCATGATCGACCTCGTCCTCTCCCACACCTCGGACCGGCATCCCTGGTTCGCGGAGAGCCGGTCCTCGCGCGACAATCGCAAGGCCGACTGGTACGTCTGGGCCGAGCCGAAGCCGGACGGCACGCCCCCCAACAACTGGCTCTCCGTTTTCGGCGGGTCGGGCTGGGAGTGGGATTCGAGGCGCAGGCAGTACTACCTGCACAACTTCCTCGCCGCCCAGCCGGACCTGAACTTCCACAACCCCGCCGTGCAGGACGCGGTGCTCGACGTGGCCCGCTTCTGGCTCGAGCGCGGCGTCGGCGGCTTCAGGCTGGACACTGTCAACTTCTACTTCCACGACCGGGATCTGCGCGACAACCCGCCAAAGCCCGTGATGCCGGACGGCCCGTCCGGCTCGGTGCCGAGCGCCAATCCCTACGGCCGGCAGCTGCACCTCTACGACAAGGACCGGCCGGAGAACCTCGCCTTCCTCGAACGCCTGCGCGCGCTGATGGACCAGTATCCCGACGTCGCCGCCGTCGGCGAGCTCGGCACGGACCACGACATCTACGCGCTCACCGCTGCCTACACCGAGGGCGGCCGGCGCCTTCACATGGCCTATTCCTTCGACCTGCTGAGCACCGGGATCAGCCCGGCCCATCTCAGGCGCGGCGTGGCGACGCTGGAGACGGGCATCGGCTCGGGCTGGCCGAGCTGGGCGCTGAGCAACCACGACGTGATCCGCGTCGCCTCGCGCTGGAAGGGCGCCGATCCCGCCCGCCTCCCGGCCCTCGCCACGGCGCTCCTGACCAGCCTGCGCGGCACGCCCTGCCTCTACCAGGGCGAGGAACTCGGCCTGACCGAGGCGGACGTGCCCTTCGAGCTGCTGCAGGACCCCTACGGCATCCGCTTCTGGCCGGACTTCAAGGGCCGCGACGGCTGCCGGACGCCGCACCCCTGGACCGCTGACGCGCCGAACGCCGGGTTCACGACGGGCCGACCCTGGCTGCCGGTACCGCCGGAGCACCTCGCTCTGTCGGTGGCCTCGCAGGAGCCCGACGCGAACTCCACGCTCAACCGCGTCCGCCGCTTCATGGCGTGGCGGAAGGAGACGCCGGTGCTCCTCGACGGGTCTATCCGCTTCATCGACGGGCTGGACAGCTGCGTGATCTTCGTGCGCGAGGCCGGCAATGCGCGGCTGCTCTGCGCCTTCAACCTCGGGCCGGACGCCGTCACCGTCCCGCTCGCTGAGGTGAGCGGCGCGCCGCAGGCGGAGGCGACGGGCTTCAAGGGATCCTGGGAGCCGGGCGGCCTCGTGCTGCCCGCCTGGGACGCCTTCTTCGGCTGGATCTGAGGCGCGAACGGGACGAAGGGGAGGGACAGTCCATGGCCGAGGTTGAGATGCGCGGCGTGCGCAAGGCCTTCGGGGCGATCGAGACGATCCACGGGGTCGACCTGCACATCCGCTCGGGCGAGTTCGTGGTGTTCGTCGGGCCATCCGGCTGCGGCAAGTCCACCCTGCTGCGCCTGATCGCGGGACTGGAGGACATCACCAAGGGCGAGCTTCTGATGGACGGGCAGGTCGTCAACGAGCTGACGCCCAAGGAGCGCGGCATAGCCATGGTGTTCCAGTCCTATGCGCTCTACCCGCATATGACGGTCTACGAGAACATGGCCTTCGGCCTGGAGCTGTCGAAGACCGGCAAGGGCGAGATCGAGACCCGCGTCAAGCGCGCCGCCGAGATCCTGGCGCTCACCCCGCTGCTCGAGCGCCTGCCGCGCCAGCTCTCCGGCGGCCAGCGTCAGCGCGTCGCCATCGGCCGGGCCATCGTGCGCGAGCCGCGGGTGTTCCTCTTCGACGAGCCGCTGTCCAACCTCGACGCGGCCCTGCGCGTGCAGACGCGCATCGAGATCGCCAAGCTCCACGCCGACATGGGCGTGACCATGGTCTACGTCACGCACGACCAGGTCGAGGCGATGACCCTCGCCGACAAGATCGTCGTGCTCAACGCCGGCAATGTCGAGCAGGTCGGCAGCCCGCTGGAGCTCTACCACCGCCCCGCCAACCTGTTCGTCGCCGGTTTCATCGGCTCGCCGCAGATGAACTTCGTCGAGGGCCGCGTCGAGAGCGCCGACGCCACGGGAGTAAAGGTCGCCCTGCCCGGCGGCGGTCTCGCGGTCACGCCCGTGTCCGGATCCTCGCTCCACGCGGGTGACCGCGTCACCTTCGGCGTCAGGCCCGAGCACCTCACCTTTGGCGGCAATGGCTCCGGGCTGAAGGGCCGCGTCGAGGTGGTGGAGGAACTGGGCGAGAGCCACTTCGTCTACCTCCGCACCGCCGACGGCTCCCTCGTCACCCTGCGCGGCTCGGCCGGCTCTCCCGTGCAAACGGGCCAGGACGTCTCCGTGGCCCCGGCGCCCGGGGAGACGCACCTCTTCACCCCCGACGGCCGCGCGCTCCCCCGCCTGAACTGACCGCCCTCCGTCATCCTCCGCCCCCATCATCCCCGGCGGCGCGCAGCACCGGGACGGGGATCCAGAAATTTGGCCAATCACGGGGGGCTGGATCGCCCCCGTGCGCCTGCGGCGCGCCGGGGATGACAGGCTCAGAGGCAGACTTGTCACCGGAGCGCGATGAAAATGGGCGACGAGCGGGTCTGGAGACCCGCGCTCCTCCGTCGCCGCTACCCCATGTCGCTTGGAAATTAAGGCCCGCGCTGCTATTTGCCGCGCATGAGCGAGCACCCCATCGACAACATCCGCAACTTTTCCATCGTCGCGCATATCGACCATGGCAAGTCGACCCTGGCCGACCGCCTGATTCAGGTGACCGGCGGCCTCGCGGAGCGCGAAATGGTCGAGCAGGTGCTGGACTCGATGGACATCGAGCGCGAGCGCGGCATCACCATCAAGGCCAACACGGTGCGGCTCGACTACCGCGCCAAGGATGGCAAGGACTACATCCTGAACCTGATGGACACGCCCGGGCACGTCGACTTCGCCTACGAGGTCAGCCGCTCGCTGGCGGCGTGCGAGGGCTCGCTGCTCGTGGTCGACGCCTCCCAGGGTGTGGAGGCGCAGACGCTCGCCAACGTCTACCACGCGCTCGACGCCGACCACGAGATCGTGCCGGTCCTCAACAAGATCGACCTTCCCGCCGCCGAGCCGGACCGCGTCAAGGCGCAGATCGAGGAGGTCATCGGACTCGACGCGTCGGACGCCGTGCCGATCTCCGCCAAGACCGGGATCGGCATCGACCTTGTTCTGGAGGCCATCGTCAAGAAGCTGCCGCCGCCCAGGGGCGACGAGAAGGCGCCGCTGAAGGCCCTGCTCGTCGACAGCTGGTACGACGCCTATCTCGGCGTCGTCGTCATGGTGCGCGTCATCGACGGGTTCCTGAAGAGGGGCACCGACATCACCATGATGGGCACCAACGCCCGCTACGAGGTCGACCGGATCGGCGTCTTCAAGCCGAAGATGACCGATGTCGAGCGGCTCGGGCCGGGCGAGGTCGGCTTCATCACCGCCCAGATCAAGCAGGTGGCGGACACCCGCGTCGGCGACACCATCACCGAGACGCGCCGGCAGACCGCTTCCGCATTGCCGGGCTTCAAGCCGGCGCAGCCGGTCGTGTTCTGCGGCCTCTTCCCGGTCGATGCCGCGCAGTTCGAGGATCTCCGCGCCGCCATGGGCCGGCTGCGCCTCAACGACGCCAGCTTCAGCTACGAGATGGAATCCTCCGCCGCGCTGGGCTTCGGCTTCCGCTGCGGGTTCCTCGGCCTGCTCCACCTCGAGATCATCCAGGAGCGGCTGGAGCGCGAGTTCAACCTCGACCTCATCGCCACCGCCCCGTCGGTCATCTACCGCATCCGCATGCGGGACGGCACGGACATCGAGCTCCACAACCCGGCCGACATGCCGGACGTGATGAAGATCGAGGAGATCCAGGAGCCGTGGATCCGGGCCACGATCCTCACCCCGGACGAGTATCTCGGCGGCATCCTCAAGCTCTGCCAGGACCGGCGCGGATCGCAGGTCGACCTGAACTATGTCGGTAAGCGCGCCATGGTCGTCTACGACCTGCCGCTGAACGAGGTGGTCTTCGACTTCTACGACCGGCTGAAGTCGATCTCGAAGGGCTACGCCTCCTTCGACTACCAGCTCACCGACTACAAGGCGGGCGACCTCGTGAAGATGTCGATCCTCGTCAATGCCGAGCCGGTGGACGCGCTCTCCATGCTGGTGCACCGCAACCGTGCCGAGATGCGCGGGCGCGCCATGTGCGAGAAGCTGAAGGAGCTGATCCCGCAGCATCTCTTCCAGATCCCGATCCAGGCGGCGATCGGCGGCAAGATCATCGCCCGCGAGACGATCTCGGCCCTGCGCAAGGACGTGACGGCCAAGTGCTATGGCGGCGACATCAGCCGCAAGCGCAAGCTCCTCGACAAGCAGAAGGAGGGCAAGAAGCGCATGCGCCAGTTCGGACGCGTCGAGATCCCGCAGGAAGCCTTCATCGCCGCGCTGAAGATGGACGCCTGAGGGCCGCTTCCGGCCCATCCCGCGCGCGCCGCTCCGGCCCGGGATGACGCACCCCCTCCGCATGCGCTAGGGAAGGTCCGGCGGGCCCGTTCGGGCGCTCGCGGACGGGGTCGAGGATCATTCCATGAGCGTAGCGATCGACGGGCGCACCCTGCAGGCGGCAGACGTGGTGCGGGTGTCGCGTCCCGGGTTGCGCGGCGAGGCGCCGGAGCAGGCGGCGCTGGCGCCCGAGGCGCGCGAGCGGATCGCAGCGACGCGGACCTATATCGACGCGCACTGGATGCACGACGACGCGCCGCTGATGTACGCCTTCAACACCGGCGTCGGCCTGTTCAAGGACCAGCGCGTGCTGATGGCCGACATGGCGGCCTACCAGACGAAGACGATCTTCGCCCATGCCACCGGGGTCGGCGAGCCGCTGCCGGAGGACGCGACGCGCGCCACGATGATGCTGCGCGCCAACGCCTTCGCCTCCAACTATTCCGGCCCGCGGGTCGAGCTGGTCGAGCGGCTCCTCGCCTTCCTCAATGCGGGGCTCCACCCGGTGATCCCGGCCAAGGGCTCGGTGGGCGCCTCGGGCGACCTCGCGCCGCTCGCGCATCTCGCCGGCGCGCTGTGCGGCTTCGCCGAGGCGGAAATGATGTATCGCGGCCGCCGGCTGCCGGCGCGCCAGGCCATCGCGGAGGCCGGCTTCTCGCCGGACTTCGAGCTTTCCGCCAAGGACGCCTCGGCGCTGATCAACGGCTCCACCGTGTCGCTCGCCCTCGGCGTGCTGGCGCTGGAGGACGCACGCCGCATCCGGCGCACCGCAGACATCGCGCTGGCCCTGTCGCTGGAGGCGATGCGCTGCGAGCTCGCCGCCTTCGACCCGCGCGTGCATGCCGCCCGGCCGCATCCCGGCCAGCAGGCGGTGGCTCGCAACGTGCTGCGCCTCATCGGCGATTCCAGGCGCTGCTCGGAAGCCGCCCGCCTCGTCGTCTTCCCCGAGGAGAACCGCAAGGAGGGCGTGCCGCCGGCCCCGCGCGTCCAGGACGTCTACTCGCTGCGCTGCGCCCCCCAAGTGCACGGCCCCGTCGTGCAGGCGCTGGACTATGTCGGCGGCATCGTCGGCACAGAGATCAACTCGGCCACCGACAACCCGCTGATCTTCGACAATGGCGAGGGCGGTTACGTCTCGATCTCCGGTGGCCATTTCCACGGCCAGTACATGGCGCAGGCGATGGACGTGCTCGCCATTGCGATGGCCGACCTCGGCTCCATCTCCGAGCGCCGCCTCGCCCGGCTGATCGACCCCGCCATGAGCTACGGCCTGCCGCGCAACCTCCTGGCCGGCAAGAAGGGGCTCAACACCGGCTTCGCCACCGTGCAGTGCTCGATGTCGGCGCTGGTCATGGAGAACCGCACGCTGTGCATGCCGGGCTCGGTCGATTCCATCCCCGGCAAGAGCAATGCCGAGGACCACGTGTCGAACTCCACCTGGTGCGCCCGCAAGGCTCGCACCGTGGTCGAGAACGTCGAGCAGATCGTCGCCGGCGAGCTGCTCATGGCGGCGCAAGCGCTGTCGCTCGTCGAGCCGCTGGCGAAGGACCATCCGCTCGGCACGGGCACCCGGGCCGCGATGGAGGCCATCCGTGCCGCCATCCCGCCCGCGCTGGACGGCGACCGCTGGTACGCGACCGAGATGGCCCAGGCGCTCGATCTCGTGCGCAGCGGCGCCGTTCTCGATGCGGTCGAGGGCGCGGTGGGCGAACTGGAAGGGTAGGACCGCGCGTCTTCAGACGCGCACCTGGCGCCAGAACCAGGAAAGTGCGGGTCCGAAACCCGCGCTCCGGCCGGGGATGACGGGGCCCGCTTCCGGCGGCCGGGAGGTTACCGGCCTGCATCTCCGAGAAGCGGATCGTTCTCCAGCGTGATCGGCTGGCCATGGGGCGTGGCGTGGGCGGCGCGGTGCCAGGCGTCGCGGGTTTCCGCGAGCCGCCCGGGGTCGGCTGCGCCCTTGGCGACGACGAGCGTCTCGAGCGCGGCGAGCCAGTGCTGGTAGTAGGTCTCGCCCGTGTCGGGATCGCCGCGCTCCTGCGCGTCGCGGATGGCCGTGGCGAGCGCGGCCGCCCATTCCGGCCAGGTGAACAGCCCCTTCTCGTGCAGCGCGAGCGCCATGGCGAAGGCCTGCGCCTCCCAAGGCTCGCGGAAGACCGGGCCACCCTCGTCGCGCGGCAGGCCGGGCGAGGCGTCGAGGAGGCCCGGCGTGGCGGCGCTCACGGCGCAGCCTCCAGGTAGGGCTCCCAGCAATCGACCACGACGCGCAGGCCGGGGTCGCCGTCGCGGCCCCACAGCTCCGGGCCTGTGAACTCGACCGCGTAGAGCCAATGCGGGTCCTCGCCGCCCCCATGCGCATTGGAATCGGGGAAGACGTGGACGCCGTGGACGCGCAGCACCGTGCCCGTCTTGCCGCGGGCATAGCGGGGCAGGCGCGTATGGCCGGTGTGATGAATGACCACCGTCCGCACGGTGTCGCCCGCGGCGAACCGTGCGGCCTGTACCGCGGGCCGCTCGGCCGGCGCGCCGCCCGCGAGGATGCGCGCGGCACCTTCGGCGTCGGGTGGCGGGCGCCTCGTGGGAGCCGCCGGATGCAGGGCCCGGCCCGCATCGAGCTCCTCGGCGCCGACCAGCCCGTGGCGGTGAAGGAGCTTCGTCAGCCCCTTCAGCCAGATCTCGTAGTAGCTCGACGAGAGATAGTCCTGCGGGGCCAGCGTCTCGCGGGCGTGGCGGCTCTCGTCGATGCTCCACATGCCGAGGAAGCCGGAGGCGATGGTGACGGCGAGCGCCCGCTTCTCCCACTGCGCGTGGAAGACCGGCTCGTCCTGTTCCGGCGCGATGGGGCCGAAGCCCATCATGCCGCCGAGATCCTGGCCGCCGTTCATGCCGGACCTCCCGCCGTCCCGGGCGAGCGCGGCAGGCCCGCCCCGATCATGCTGTCGCGCGTGACGAGGGTCGCGAGCGCCTCCTCGTCCCAGCCTTCGGTGCCGGGAGGACGCATGGGGAGCACGAGGTAGCGCATCTCGGCCGTCGAATCCCAGACGCGGATGCGGGTGTTTTCGGGCAGCACCGTGCCGAACTCGGCCAGCACCCCACGGGGATCGTAGACGGCGCGCGATCGGTAGGGCGCCGACTTGTACCATACTGGCGGCAGCCCCAGCACCGGGATCGGGTAGCAGGAGCACAGGGTGCAGACGACCAGGTTGTGCTCGTCCGGCGTGTTCTCGACGACGCGGATGTGCTCGCCCTGCCGGCCGCCGAAGCCGAGCTCTGCGATGGCCGCTGTGCCGTTCTCGCGCAGGCGGGCGAGGTAGGCCGGGTCGTTCCACGCCTTCGCCACCACTTTGGCGCCGTTGCGCGGGCCGATCCTCGTCTCGTAGGTCTCGACGATTTCGTCGAGCGCGGCGGGATCGACCAGGCCCTTCTCGGTCAGGATCGTCTCCAGGGCGCGCACGCGCAGGGCCGGGCCGGAGAGGTCGGAACCCTCGTGCCCGTGGTCGTGGTCGTGATCGTCGTGCTCGTGTGCCATGCGGCGAGCTTAGCGCCGTGCCTTCGCGGAGGCGAGCGGCGGGCTGCGCCCCGGGCGCAGCTGCGCTATGCAGGGGCGGGAGGAACGCCACATGAAGGCCCAGGATCTCTTCGACCTCTCCGGCGAGGTGGCGCTCGTCACCGGCGCCTCCGGCGGCCTCGGCGCCCGTTTCGCCGCGGTGCTGGCCGCAAACGGCGCCAAAGTGGTGCTGGTCGCGCGGCGGGCAAAGGAGCTTGCCACGCAGGTGGAGGCGATCCGCGGCGCCGGAGGCGAGGCGATCGCCGTCGAGGCGGACGCCACGAAGCCGGAGGATCTCGCCCGCGCCTTCGACCGGGCCGAGGGCGCCTTCGGCACGGTGACCGTGCTGGTCAGCAATGCCGGCATTGCCCCGGCGCAGCGGCTCGTGGACATCACGCCGGAGCAGTGGCACGCCGTCATGAGCCTCAACCTCGACGCGGTGCTGTGGGGGGCGCAGGACGCCGCCCGGCGCATGATCGCCGCCGGGACGGGCGGGGCCATCGTCAACATTGCCTCCATCCTCGGCTTCGGCGTGACACGCGGCGTCGGGGCCTACGCCACGTCCAAGGCCGCCGTCGTGCAGCTGACGCGCGCGCTGGCCCTGGAATTCGCTCCCAAGGGGATCCGGGTGAACGCCATCGCGCCCGGCTACATCGTCACCGACATCAACCGTGAATGGCTCGCCTCATCCACCGGCGCCGCCATGCTGGACAGGATCCCGCTGCGCCGCTTCGGCGAGCCCGACGATCTCGACGGGGTTCTTCTCCTGCTCGCCTCGCGGGCCGGCCGCTTCATGACCGGAGAGACGGTGGTGGCCGATGGCGGCCATCTGCTGCCACTCTAGGCGGCGGAGCTCGGCGCCGGCCTTGATCTTCGCTCATATTTGAGCGATTGGGGCGGGCCTTTGGCCCGGAGGAACAGTTCTTGCCTCCATCCGGGATGCATTTCTCGTAGCGCTCGAGGCGGCAACCGCGCCGCCGGTCCCCCAGGAGGTGCGGCCATGTCCGCCATCGAACTGCCGGTCCAACAGACCTCCCGCGCCAGCGACAAGGACAAGCCGCTCTACGACGACGTGCGCCTGCTCGGCCAGATCCTCGGCGACACCGTGCGCGAGCAGGAGGGCGAGGCGACCTACGAGCTGGTCGAAGCCATCCGCCAGCTGAGCGTCGCCTTCCAGCGCCGGGCCGACGCCGAGGCCGGTCGCAACCTCGACCAGCTGCTGAAGCGCCTGAGCCCTCCGGAGACGGTCTCCGTCATCCGCGCCTTCAGCTATTTCTCGCACCTCGCCAACATCGCCGAGGACCGCCACCACGTGCGCCGCCGCGCCGCCCACGAGGCCGTCGGCGACCACCAGGACGGCAGCCTCGCCGCGAGCTTCGAGAAGCTGCGCGGCGCCGGCATCGATGGGGACCGCATCGCCCGCGCGCTGTCGCGCAGCTACGTCTCGCCGGTGCTCACGGCCCACCCGACGGAGGTGCAGCGCAAGAGCACGCTCGACGCAGAGCGTGCCATCGCCGAATTGCTGGCGCAGCGCGACACGCTGGTCTCGGCGCGCGACCGGGCCGAGAACGAAATGCTGCTGCGGGCGCGCATCGCCCAGCTCTGGCAGACCCGCATCCTGCGCTACGCCAAGCTCACCGTCCGCGACGAGATCGAGAACGTGCTGAGCTACTACCGCTCGACGTTCCTGAAGGGCATTCCCCGCCTCTATGCCGAGCTGGAGCACCATCTCGGCAAGCGCGTGCACACCTTCTTCCGCATGGGGAACTGGATCGGCGGGGACCGGGACGGCAACCCCAACGTCAACGCCGAAACGCTGCGCATGGCGCTGAGCCGGCAGTCGGAGACGGTGCTGCGGCACTACCTCACCGAGGTGCACGAGCTCGGCGCCGAGCTCTCCGTGTCGCGCATGCTGACCGGCGCCACGGCCGATCTCGACGCGCTGGCGGACGATGCGGGCGACGACAACCCGCACCGGGACGACGAGCCCTATCGCAGGGCGCTGATCGGCATCTATGCCCGCCTTGCCGGCACGCTGCGGGCGCTGACCGACACCGAGGCGACGCGCCATGCCGTGGCGCCCGGCCGGCCCTACGCCAGCCCGGAAGAGTTCCGCGCCGACCTCCTGGTCATCCAGGACAGCCTGAACAGGAACCATGGCGCGGTGCTGACGCGCCACCGCCTGCAGCCTCTGCTCCGGGCCGTCGAGGTGTTCGGCTTCCACCTCGCCACCACCGATTTGCGCCAGAACTCCGACAAGCACGAGGAGGTGGTGGCTGAGCTGCTGGCGACGGCGCGCATCGAGCCGGCCTACGCCTCCCTCCCAGAGGAGCGCAAGCAGCAGCTGCTGCTCCAGGTGCTGCAGGATCCGCGTGCGCTGCGCGTGCGCAATGCCGGCTACAGCGACACGGCCATCGGCGAGCTGGCCGTCTTCGAGACGGCGCGGGAGATGCTGCAGGCCTACGGGCCGCAGGCCATACGGCACTACATCATCAGCCATACCGAGAGCGTCAGCGACCTGCTGGAGGTGCTGGTCCTGCAGAAGGAATGCGGGCTGATGCACGGCACGCTGGCGCCGCAGGAGGCGTCATCGGCGCGGGCCGACCTGATCGTCGTGCCGCTCTTCGAGACGATCGAGGACCTGCGGGCCGCAGAGCCGATCATGAAGGCCTTCTACGACCTGCCCGGCATCGAGGCGCTGGTCCGCCATTCCGGTGGCGAGCAGGACGTGATGCTGGGCTATTCCGACAGCAACAAGGATGGCGGCTACTTCACCTCGAACTGGGAGCTTTATCGCGCCTCGACCGCGCTGGCGCGGTTGTTCGAGGCCAAGCCCGGCCTGACGCTGCGGCTCTTCCACGGCCGCGGCGGAACCGTGGGCCGCGGCGGCGGCCCGAGCTACCGCGCCATCCTGGCTCAGCCGCCGGGCACGGTAAAAGGCCAGATCCGGCTCACCGAGCAGGGTGAGGTCATCAACGCCAAGTACGCCAACCCCGAGATCGGTGCGCGCAACCTCGAGACCTTGATGGCCGCGACGCTGGAGGCGACGCTGCTCGCCCCTCGCACCGCCGCCGCTTCGGAGTTTCTGGAGGCCGCCGAGGAGATCTCGCGGCACAGCATGAAGTCCTACCGGGCGCTGGTCTACGAGACACAGGGGTTCACCGATTTCTTCTTCGCTTCCACGCCGATCACCGAGATCGCGGAGCTGAACATCGGCTCCCGCCCGGCGTCGCGGAAGGCGAACCGCAGGATCGAGGATTTGCGCGCCATCCCCTGGAGCTTCTCCTGGGGCCAGAGCCGCCTGAACCTGCCGGGCTGGCTGGGCTTCGGCTCGGCCGTCGAGGCCTTTCTGGCGCCAGACCCGAAGGCGCGGCTCGCCCTGCTGCGGCGCATGAACTCGGAGTGGCCGTTCTTCTCCACGCTGCTCTCCAACATGGACATGGTGCTCGCCAAGGCCGACCTCGCCGTCGCCCGCCGCTATTGCGACCTCGTCCCCGACAGGGCGCTCGCCGAAAGCATCTTCGGCGCGCTGGAGGCGGAGTGGACCCGCACGGTGAAGGCGCTCGAGGAGATCACCGGGGAGACGCGGCGGCTCGCCGACAACCCGGCGCTGGCGCGCTCCATCGCGCACCGCTTCGCCTACATCGCGCCTCTCAACCACCTGCAGGTCGAACTGCTGAGGCGCCGCCGGTCCGGCCAGGTGGACGAGAAGGCCCAGCGCGGCATCCTCATCTCCATCAACGGCATCGCCGCCGGCCTGCGCAACACGGGCTAAGGGAGCGCTCCGTCCCCTTGTCGTCCGCATTCCTCAATAAAACGCATGCGCTTACCCCTCTCCCGTATGGGGAGAGGGGCAGGGGTGAGGGATAGACTTTTGAGGGAAGGCGAAATCGGCAACGTAGGCCGGGATCCCACGCTGTGTGAGCGATGGTCCCTCACCCCTGCCCCTCTCCCAAAAGGGAGAGGGGTTTCCCGTGCTTCCTGGACGACGGTCGGGTGCTATCGCCAGCCCTGCTCGCCGACGAGGGGGACGAAGGTCACGTCCTGCAGGGTCTCCTGCTCGAAGGTCACGGCGCCCATGCGGGTGACCCTTACGAGCGTCTGGTGACCGCGCCCGCCCACGGGGATGACGAGCCGGCCGCCCGGCGCGAGCTGGCCGGTCAGGGCCGGGGGCACTGAGGGGCCGCCGGCCGAGACGACGATCGCGTTGAACGGCGCTTCCTCCGGCCAGCCCAGCGTCCCGTCGCCAATACGCTGGCGGATGTTGCCGTAGCCCAGATCCGTCCAGCGCCGCGCGGCACCGTCGGCGAGAACTGCGTGCCGCTCGATGGCGAAGACCTCGCGACAGAGGCGGCTCGCGACGGCGGCCGCGTAGCCGGAGCCCGATCCGACCTCAAGCAGGCGGTCACCCCCGGCCAGCCGCGCCGCTTCCAGCATCAGGCCGACGACGAAAGGCTGCGAGATGGTCTGCCCCTCGCCGATGGGCAGGGGACCGTCCTCATTGGCGCGGTCTGCAAAGGGCGCGGGCACGAAGGCCTCACGTGGCACGATGCGCATGGCCGCGAGCACGCTGGCGTCGGTCACACCGCGCCCGGCGATCTGGGTCTCGACCATGCGCTGGCGCGCCGTCATGCCGTCGGTCATCCCCGGTATCGTAGCGGGACCGGGCGGCTCAGCAACCCGAGGGAGCGATGATCCGGGCGATCCTGTAACCCTGCGACGTCTCGCGGACGGTCACGGTCGAACGCCCCTCGCATACCGCGCCGCCCCTGGCCGTGAAGCGGTAGCGGACCGACACTGTGGCGGGGCCCGTTTCCTCGGCCGACAGCACCGTCAGGGGCTCCGGCAGCGTGCCGTAGAAGCGCTCGATGCGGGCGGCGACGAACGGGCCGGAGCCGCGCTTCTCCCGCACGACATACCATTCGGCTCCGATGCCGTCGCCACGTGCCAGCGCCTGGTAGAAGCCGAGCGCGGCCTCGCGCGGCGTCTCCGGGCGCGGCGGGGTGCTGGGCAGGTCGGACCCGCCGCGGACCGGCGCGGCCGGCGGCTCCGGGACGGGAGCGGGAAGAGGAGGGTTCTCGGCCACCCGAGGAGGCGGCTCCTCGGCCAAGGGAGGAGGAGGCTCCTCGGCCAAGGGAGGAGGCGCGTCGTTGGCGGCACTGCGGGGGCGGGCCGCCGCCGTGTCCGGCCCGCAATCCCCGACATCGGTGCAGCGCAAGGGCAACGCGCAGACGGACCGGGCGAGATCGGCGGCGAGCCCCATCGTTCGCAAGGCCGCGATGGCGGCGCGCGTGGTGCAGGCGCCGTCATGGGCGCAGGCCGCCACGTCGGCCCGGCCCGCCTCGACCACGTCCTCGCGCTTGGCCTCCGGCAGCCGCTCGATGAAGTCGCTGATGCTGCGGGCGGTCTGGTCGTCGGGCAGGAAGTCGAGGTTCTTCGCCGGGCATTCCCGCCGGAGCGTGCCCTGGTAGGACGGCTGCTGCGGCTCCTGTGCGGCGTCCTGCGCGCGCGGCGCGGCGGGCCAGGCAGCCAGCCCGAGAAGCAGGATTGCGCTAGCGAGGCGTTTCACCATGGCGTGGCCGACGCCTCCCTTGCCTGGACGGCAAGACAACCCCCGCTCACCGGCAAGGTTGCGGGCGGGGATGCAGGAGTGGCGGGGCGCTCAGTGAGCCGGGCCGGATCCATCCTGCCCGCGCTCGGCGATCTCGAGCGCCCGCAGCAATTGCAGGATCGTCAGCGGCGGCGTCTCCAGCAGAGCCTGGTTGACGTGACCCTGGATGCCGACACCGAGACGCCGCAGGACGTCCTGCTCCGGGTGCAGGATCTCGCGCAGGCGCTGAGCGTCTTCGTTTTCTGTGGGCTTTTCAAAACTTGGCATTGCGGTGCATCGAATCACTGATTCGTTGGAGAATGCGACGAAGTGGCGCCCTTGTCTTCATGCTATTTGCGCGGTGATGCACAGTATCGTAAACAGATTGTCGCAGTCTCAGCAAAGCTGCACCTTGCGTTGCCGCGAATTCTTGCCAAGCCCACGCTCTTCGAAGTGAAGAGTTATGAAGCGTCTTCCGTCGCGGTGCAGTTGGCGTCGAGGCCTTCTTTCGTGCCCCTCCCGGCCGTGCTACGCGGAACACAAAACCACAAGGGAGGAGCAACCATGACGGGGACACCGACGATCGAAGCTTTGCTCGCGCGCTGGATCGACGCCTTCAACCGTCATGATCTCGACGATCACATGGCGCTCTACCGCGACGACGCCGTTCTGTTCGGCGCGGTCGACGAACTCCAGGTGGGGAAGGCCGCGGTCCGGGCCTATTTCGGCGGGCGCGGGGCGGGCGTGCGCGTCATCAACTATCCGATGCCGCGTGTCGTCGAGCTCGGTCCGGACACGGTCTGCACGGCGGGGCATGTCGACTTCGCCGACGGCGACGCCCCCATGCCGTACCGCATGACGTGGGTGCTCGTGCGCGAAGGCGGGAACTGGCGCATCGCCCAGCACCACGGCTCTCCGCGGCGGGGCGTGTGACGGATCCCACATCGCGAGCGCAGGCTTTGCGTCAGGGTCACTGGGACCGCGCTCACGGAGGGCGCGGCGAGGGGCAGCCATGGCCACGCGGTTTCACGCGCTTTTTCGGTATGCGGGCGTCGACGACGACGGTGACAAGCCCGGCATGATCGTGCCGGTGGGCGGCAGCAACCTCGTCGCCGTCGACCTGCGGGCGGACGAGCAGCTGAAGGCTTCCCGGCCGCACGACATTACCCTGCAGGAGCTCGGCGAGAAGGACCGCGCCAAGACCGATGCGACGCGCGAGTGGATCTTCGGCCTGCGTGACTTCGCGGCCTACAGGGACGCCCCTGTCGCGGTGACCCCGGTTCCCAAGGGCCGGATCTACCGGGTGGGCGTGAAGAAGAGGATCGGGATCGAGCAGACGCTCACCATCCACGCGAAGGACGGGTCGGTCGTGGAAAAGTTCCCGGTCGTCGGGCTGGACAAGAAGACCGTCGCGATCTCCATCAGGCCCGTGAAGGTGAAGGCTTCCGGAGGGAAGGAATACCGCGACCACGGCAAGCCGAACCCCGTCATTGCCGACGTCCTCACCCAGATGAACGTCGTCTGGCACCCGCAGGCCAATGTCGTGTTCACGCTGAGTTCGAAGGAGCCCTTCGAGCTCGACGCCCTCCCCGACGTCGTCGTCCTCGAGGACAAGGACGTCAGGGCGCTGTTCAAGTCCGGGAAGGACGTCAGGTCGAGATACACCTTCTTCCTGGTGAAGGAGATCGCGACTGGCAGCCACGACGACAACGGCGCCGCTGACGTCGAGATCGGAGTCGCGTTGCTCGCCGACCGTCGCAAGCCCACGACCGCGGCCCACGAGGCAGGGCACCTGCTGGGATCGTCGTCGGGACCGACGGGCCGCATGGATTACGGCCATCCGACGAAGGCCGCCGACCGCCTGATGCGCGACGGTGGCGCGGCATGGAAGGTCACCTTCAGCGAGGCGATCGGCTACTTCAACGGAAGCTACTGAGGCTGGCCCATTGCCCGAACGCATGCGATCATATGCCGCATTCAGCCTTTCCGATTAGCGACTTTCCCGAGCCTCTGGAGCCATGACGGCGCGCTGCGGCACAGCTAGCGTTTGCAATCAATGTTAGGTTGTACAACTCAGACGCGATTCACCCCGACCTCTCCATGGTCGACCGCATACGGAAGTCCACGATGACCGCACGCGACGATGTCCGCACGATCGACACCATGGCGGAGGTTGCCGTCCTCATCGCCCGGGAAGAGCGGCTTCGCCTCGCCATGCAGGCGGCACGGGTGTTCTTCTGGGACTGGGACGTGGTGCACGACACCATCGTCTGGGACGAAGGCCTCGCCGGTGCTCTTCAGATGCGGATGGACGAGGTTCCCACCTCTGCCGCCGGGGTGAAGGAGCTCATCCATCCCGGGGATGTCGAGCGCGTCGGCCACGCCATCGAGGCCGCGCTGGAAGGGCGCTCCGACTACGATCTGCGCTTCCGCATGATCCGCAAGGACGGCTCGGTGCGATGGACCGATACGCGGGCGATCGTAGTCCGTGATTCCTTCGGCCGGCCGGTCCGCATGGTGGGCTCGGACCGCGACGTCACGGACCGTGTGGCGCTGGAGATGGAGGCGCTCGACGCCAGGCACCGGCTGGCACGCATCGCCGAGGCGGCGCGCCTCGCCTGGTTCGAGATCGAGGAGAGCGAAGACGGCCAGCAGACGGAGCTCTCCGAGCACTGCCGCGCGCTGCTCGGGCTTGCGCAGTCGGAAGCGCTGCCGGCCGACATCAGCAGCCGCATTCATCCCAAGGACAGGCCGGCCTACGGCTCGCTGCGCGAGCGGCTGGCGCTGTGGGGCGGCGAGTTCGACGACGAATTCAGGATCGTCCTGCCCTCCGGCGTGGTGCGGCGCGTGAGGTCCATCGGCCGGGCCCAGGGCAGCCCGGAAGGCGCCGTGAAGCGTGTCACGGGCATCTACATGGACGTGACGTCCCGGCCCTTGCGCGATCCCGAGCAGGACGGAGCGGACCTGTCGACGGCCATCCATCCGCCCTCCACCCCGGCGCTGTCCGCTGCCATCGCGGAGGCCGCATGGCACCTGACGCGCGACGCCATCCAGCTCCTCGACGACACCGGCGGAGTGGTCGACCAGAACGAGGTCGCGGAAACCCGCTTCGGACCCCGCCGTGAAACGTCCGGGTCGTGGGTGGCGACGTTTACGCAGGAGAGCCGCACCGAGGCCGACCGCGCTCTCTCGCGGGCCTCGGACGGGATGTTCACGTCGTTCGTCGCCTCGCTCCCGGTTGCCGATGGAGGCGAGCGGCTGTTTGCCATCGAGCTCTCGCCGCTGCTGGACGGGCGCAGCCGCTGCATCGGCATTCTCGTGCGGTCGCGGCTCCTCACCGAACCCGAGAGCTGACGGAGTCCCGGAACGAAAAGACGAAAGCGACGTTCGGGAAGGCCTCGCAGGGCAAGAACCGCGGGGCGGCGGAGAATCCCGCCACCGTTAACCCCGACCGGAGCGATACCATGAGGACGCTGCCCCTTCTCGCCGTCGCGGCGATCATGCTGGCGGGTACGCCCGCCTTTGCGCAGGATTCGACCACGACCACCACCACGACGACCCAGACGCCGGGCACCAGCGTGACGATCGAGCAAAATGCACCCGGTACGGTCGAGAGCCGCGAGGTGACGGGTTCGGTAACGGAGTGCAAGTCGAAGACGGTGACGTCCCAGAACGACATGGGCGACACACAGACGGTGCACAAAGAAAAGTGCAACTGACGTCGACAGGCCGGCCAGTGCCAGGGGCTGGCCGGCTCGGCATGGCAACCGCCGACGGCTGATCGCCGCAGCTCTGCTGCAGGATTGATCAGGTCGGACCTTGGTCAGGCCTTGGGAAGTGTCGGCAGGTCAGGCGGGCGGAGCGCTTCTTCGTGGTACCAGCTGTCCCAATTCACCACCGGCTTCGGCGTGGCGGGGATCGGCAGGGCGGGACCGCGCGACAGACCGTTCCGCAGGCGGATCCGATCGGCCAGGCGGTAGACGTTGGAAGGCAGATCGGCGACTGGGCCGTGCGTCCGGGTGTCGTTCATGGCTCCCTCCTTCCGCGCCGTGGTGGCGCTCGGAGTGAATGGGGAACGCGCTTCTGAAAGGTCCTGTTCCACGCTACAAGCACGAATTCGAGCACAACAGTGTTAAAGTTTGGGCAAGCTGCTCATTCATAAGCCTCCACCCTAGCCTCTGGCGCGACCTTGTGCATAGCCGCGCTTGTTGCGTGCCCAAGGCATGCGCTGGCCGGGCGACGGGCGGTTCCTGGCCCGTGAACTGGCACGCAATATGCCTCCTCTCCTCCGGGTCCGTGACGGCCCGAGGCCGCCGTCCGTGCAGGCGCGGAGCCCTCGGGAATCGGCCCGTCAGGAGCGAGAGGACATGACGAAGTACAAGCTCGAGTACATTTGGCTGGACGGCTACACGCCGACGCCCAACTTGCGTGGCAAGACGCAGATCAAGGAATTCGACAGCTTTCCGACGCTCGATCAGCTGCCGCTGTGGGGCTTCGACGGCTCGTCCACGCTGCAGGCCGAGGGCCACAGCTCGGACTGCGTGCTGAAGCCGGTGCGCGTCGTTCCAGACATCACCCGCACCAATGGGGCGGTGGTGCTCTGCGAGGTGCTGATGCCGGACCTCACGCCGCACCCGTCCAACAAGCGTGCGACCGTCCTCGACGACGAGGGTGCGTGGTTCGGCTTCGAGCAGGAATACTTCTTCTTCAAGAACGGGCGCCCGCTCGGCTTCCCTGACGCCGGCTATCCCGCTCCGCAGGGGCCCTATTACACGGGCGTCGGCTACAGCAAGGTCGGCGACGTCGCGCGCGAGATCGTCGAGAAGCACCTCGACATCTGCCTCGCGGCCGGCCTGAACCATGAGGGCATCAACGCCGAGGTGGCCAAGGGCCAGTGGGAATTCCAGATCTTCGGCAAGGGCTCCAAGCGGGCCGCCGACGAGATGTGGCTCGCCCGCTACTTCATGGAGCGGCTGACCGAGAAATACGGCATTGACATCGAGTACCACTGCAAGCCGCTCGGCGACACCGACTGGAACGGCTCGGGCATGCACTGCAACTTCTCGACCTCCTACATGCGCGAGGTTGGCGGGAAGGAGTACTTCGAGTCCCTGATGGCGGCCTTTGCAGCGGCCCGCGAGGACCACATCGCCGTCTACGGCCCCGACAACCACATGCGCCTGACAGGCAAGCATGAAACGGCGTCGATCCACACCTTCAGCTGGGGTGTCGCGGACCGCGGCTGCTCGATCCGTGTCCCGCACAGCTTCGTCAACAACGGCTACAAGGGCTACCTCGAGGATCGCCGCCCGAACTCCCAGGGGGACCCCTACCAGATCGCGTCGCAGATCCTGAAGACGATCTCGACCGTGCCCCTGAAGGCGACCGCGGCCGCCTGAGCCGACACCGATCAATCAGCCGGGCGGGCCACGGGAAAACCGTGCGCCCGCCCGTTTTCGTTCAGGGGGTGATTTCACTTGATCGTCTTAACGAACGATTCAGACGCGTGCACGGCGCCGGGTATTCCGTCGTTCACACTGCATAGACATTGCGATGTCTTTTTCATTCAAATGCGCGCAAACCGGGTGTGCCGCGTGCAGTGACAGGGGTTCCCGTGTTTGAGTTGAGAATGAGCATCGCGCTTACCGTCGCGTCCTTCATCGGCGCAGTCGCTGCCGTCGCGGTCAAGCTCGGGGTCTTGGGCTGACGCTGGCTCGAAAGCAGCCGATCCGAACGGTACGGCCTCTCCGGGCAACAAACCCTTCGCGCGTCATTCGGCAAGCAGTCCCCGTATCGACGGAACGCCGCCGCACCGCCCGAACGAGCGGCTGAACGAGGCCCAGACAGGCGGGCAAAAGGCCCTCGAAAACTTTACTCCCGCTTCACTCGCTGGCGTTACTATTGACTTGAGTAAAGTCAACGAGCGGTCCGGAGGGGAAGCCCATGGCCACCGTATCCGCACCGGTCCGGCGCTACCTGATCGTCGTGAGAAACGCGGGATCGACGGTCGCCGACCTGCCCCCGTCCACCTGGATGCTGGTGGAAACCTGTTCCAGCGAGACCGCGGCGCAGTCCCGCTACTTTGCACTGCGGCCCTTCCTCGAGGAAAGCGGCGCGCCTTGCCTCGTCATCGAAGCCGTGAAGCCGGTTTTCGGACCCGAGGAATTCCGCGTGCTGGTCAGCCGCTCCGCCGTGCTCGAAAAGGGGTGGGTGCCCGAGGCCGTGCGGCTCTCGCGCGAGCAACTCGCCGCTCTCAAGGCGGCCATCGAAGACGCGTCGCAGAGGGTCCGGAAGGGTTTCGGGCCGCTGAAAGCCCGCCGCCGTCATGCCGCGGCGTGGATGTCGGCCCTGGCCGGCTTCGTCGTGACGATGGTCGGCATCACCGGGTTTGCCCTGTGGGATGGCGCGCCGGAACCGGCCACCGTCGCCGCGGCTGATGCCGCGCCGGAACCCGCCGGATCGCTGGTCGTGCTGCCGGACGGCAACGCGAAGGATCGCTTCGTCACGTTCCGCCTGCTCCCCGACGGCACGCGCACCGAGGAGAGGCGGATCAACAAGGCCGAGTACGATGCCCTGCGGGCTCGCAGCGGCCGCGCCTCCGGCGACAAGGAGCCGCCTGGCGCCTCCCGCACCTCGTCGCTGGCGGAACGCGCCAGCCTGTTCGCCCGCGTCCGCTCCAACGACTAGGGACCCGCCTGCGGATCGGCTTCGGCCAGGGCCTTGGCGCGGCCGATGTCCTCGACGAAGGCGAGCCACTCCCGCTGGCGCGCGTCGGGGTCGGGCTGGCGCAGCAGCGACGACGGGTGGATGGTCACAAAGGCCCGGCGCCCCGTCGCGAGCCGCAGCGGCCCGCGATTGCGGTTGACCGGCATGGCCTTGCCCGCCAGCGCATGCAACGCGGTGCCGCCCAGCGCCACGACGAGGCGGGGCGCGACGAGGCCGATCTCCTTCTCCAGCCACCAGCGCTCCTTGCGGATCTGGTCGGTGGTCGGCTTTTCGTGCAGACGGCGCTTGCCGCGCTGGGAGAAGTGAAACCGTTTCACGGCGTTGGTCAGGTACACGTCGCCGCGCCCGAGGCCGATTTCGTCCAGCGCGCGCGCCAGCACCTGGCCGGCGGGGCCGACGAAGGGCCGTGCCGCGAGGTCCTCCTGGTCACCGGGCTGCTCGCCGACGAACAGAAGCGGCGCGTTGGCCGGGCCCTCGCCGGGGACGAAGCGGCCGGTGCCCGCGCCCTCCTCCTCGAGGGCGGCCTGCGCCGCGTAGAGCGCGTCCAGCGTGGCGGGTTCAGCGGCGGGGCCGCCGACGGGGGCTGCGGCGCCATCGAGGCGCTCGAAAAGATCGCCGGTCATCACGGCACGCCCGGAGGTGCTTCGGGCACCGCCGTCCAGAGCTGAACCAGGGCGCCGCCAGGCCCCGTCACCGGGTCGCCGTCCGGCAGCGGAACGCGCGACGCGGCCAAGGCGGCGGCGTCCACGTCCTCCTCCGTCCCGCGCCGCAGGTCGGCGGTCCGGCCGCCGGCATAGGCGCCGACCACGAGGAGATCGGAGGAGGAGCCGAGATTGCGGTGGCTCATGCCGGCCGGCAGCACGACGACGTCTCCGGCCTGCAGCTTGACGCTGCGGCCATTGGGTCCGCCGAGCAGGGCATTGACCTCGCCGGCGGCGATGCCGAGCACCTCGTGCGCCGTCGTATGGAAATGGTCGAAGCCGTAGATGCCGTTTCGCCAGCTCCCGGTCCAGCCGTTCGCGGCGAACAGATCCTCGAATGCAGCCGGGCCGGACTGGGTCCCGATCACCCGGCGATAGACGAGCGCAGGATAGGGCGAGTTGGGGAAGGGCCCGTCGCGCCCCGACACGATCGTCTCGGGGGCGGCGGGGGCGAATGCAGCACTTGACGGTCGTTCGGTCATGGTCTCTCCCGTCGACCGGCGCTCAGCGCGCGCCGGCCTTGTCCTCCTCGATCTCGTCCTCGGCCGCGCCGGTCGCGTCATCCTCCTCGGTGTCGGCGAGAAGGTCGTCCAGCGCATCGGCAATCACGTCGAGCTGGTCGCGCGTTGCGGCGAGTTCGAGCGTTCCGCCGCTCTCGTCCTCGATGTGAAGCGTGAAGCTGTCGCCGCCCTGCTTGGCGGTGAAGCGGGACAGCATTTTGGTCTTGATGTCGGCCATGTTCGATCTCCGTATCGGACGCGGCAACGTCCGGACGGCGCGATCGATCCCGCGAGGAACGAACCTGCACGGCGGGGTTGCATCCGGCTGATGTCCGGAGCTTCGTTTCAGTCCTGTTAACCATGCCGAAAGCCCGGCTGATGCACGCTGTCCGGGGCGGCTGCGGCCGCGACGGACCTGCCGGCTTGGCCAAGCTCACGGCATCACGCATGCGTTGGCTCCTCGCCATCCTCGCCGCGGGGCTCCTCGCGGCGTTCGCGGTGGGCTGCGTGTCGGCGTGGCGCTCTGCCGTGGCGGCCGACGCGCTGACGGACGGGCGCGAGCTGACCGCCATCAAGCGGGCCATCGGCCTCGCCGGGGAGGTCGCCGCGGCGGAAGTGTTCCCACTCGTCAACGGCGACGAGCAGGCCCAGAAGGTGGCGGTCGGGCGCGACCTCCCCTGGCTGCGCTCCGTCTTCGGCTCGGCCGTCTTCCCGCCCGACACCGGCGAACACGCCATCGTGCTCGCCCCGGATGGCAAGCCGCTCTTCCACAGCGGCACCAACGCCCCGCCGACCGTGGAAGAGGCTGCGCCGGTGCTGGACGCCGCCGCGCCGCTGGTGGAACGCGTGCGGCGGGTCTACCGCAACTCCGTGCAGCCCGACCCGGCCGAGCCCGGCCGCTTCATGCTGCAATTGCCGCAGTCGGGGGCGATGGTGCGTGCCATCTACGACCATGACCTCGGCGTGGTCTCCGGCATGCCGGTGCTCCTCACCGTCGTCGCCATCCAGCCCGTCTCGCCGCCGCTGCTGCGTCAGGAAGACCCGACGGTGCTGATCGACGTGCGCGAACTGGTCGGCAACCGGGTGGCGGATCTCGGCCGCACGGCGCAGGTGGACGACCTGCGGATCGTGCCGGTGCCGAGGGGCATTCCGCCCAATCCGGACGGGCGCGTGCTCACCGATGCCGCCGGCCAGCCCGCGGCCGTGGCCATCTGGACCCGGGCCGCCCCCGCCAAGAGGGCGCTCGCCTCGGCTGTGGCGCCCGTGGTGGCGCTGCTCATGCTGGCGGCGATCGGCGGGCTGGCCGGTGCCATCGCGCGGCGCGAGATCGCCGGCCGCCTCGGCCTGCAGGAGGAGGCCGTCCTGCGGGCGGCGCGCCACGACGGTGCGACCGGGCTCGCCAACCGCCTCTGGTTCCGGAGCCGGCTGGAGGCCAACCTGATGGGCGCCACGGCGAAGCCCTTCGGCGTGGTGCTCATCGACATCGACGAACTGCGGCTCGTCAACGACACGCTGGGCCAGCGCGCCGGGGACGCGGTCGCAATCACCATCGCCATGCGGCTCCGGGAGGCGTTTGGCGGCGGATCGGCCCTGCCGGCCCGGCTCGGCGGCGATGAATTCGCGCTGATCACGACACCGGCCGCCACACGCGCCGAACTCGCCGGCCTGCTCGCAACGCTGGTGGCCGCGCTCGGGAAGCCGGTGTCATTCGAGGGACAGTCGATCCCGGTCACGGTGGCGGCGGGGGCGGCATGGTGCCCCGCGGACGGCGCGAGCACCGACCAGATCCTCCGCCACGCCGACATCGCCCTGATGCGGGCCCGCAAGGACGGCCGGGGCAAGGGTGTCGTGTTCGACCCCGTCTCTGCCGACGCCGCGCTCGCCCGCGCGCTCGCCGCCGCCGACACGAGCCTGGCGGCGCTGCGGAAGGTCGCCGCGGCCGGGAAGAAGGACGGCGGCTCCAGGCCGAAGGTCGAGGACGGCGACGACCAGGAGATCCTCGACCTCACCCCGAACAAGGGCGCCGCGGCCTGACGCGGCCGCATGGCGCGGCCGCCACCCGGGCAGGCGACGAGGGCCGCGGGCCGGTGCTATACCTCGGACGGGAAACGCCGACCGCCCGGAGGGCCCGTGAGCGACGACAAGAGGATCCTCGACGCGCTGTTCCAGGCGGCGCTCTCGGTGGCGCTGCCGGACGGGCGCTTCGAGGGCAGGCTGCCCGCCCCGCCGAAGGGCCGCACCATCGTGCTCGGCGCCGGCAAGGCCTCGGCCCGCATGGCGCAGGCCTTCGAGCATGCCTGGAGCGACGCCTGCAGCCGCCCCTGCGAGGGCGTCGTCGTGACGCGCTACGGCCATGGCGCACCGACGCGCTGGGTCGAGGTGGTGGAAGCCTCCCATCCCGTGCCCGACGAAGCCGGCCGCGACGCGGCCCGGCGCATCCTGGAGCTGGCGCAGTCGGCGGGGCCGGACGATCTCGTCGTCGCGCTCGTCTCCGGCGGAGCCTCGGCGCTGCTCACCCTGCCCGCTCCCGGCGTGACGCTGGAGGACAAGCAGGAGATCAACCGCGCGCTGCTGCGCTGCGGCGCCCCCATCGGCGAGATGAACCGCGTGCGCAAGGCGCTCTCGGCCATCAAGGGCGGCCGGCTCGCCGCCGCAGCGCGCCGTGCGACGCTGGTCACCTATCTCATCTCGGACGTGCCGGGAGACGACCCCGGCGTCATCGGCTCCGGGCCCACCATCCCCGAGCCGGGCGATGCAGAGCTCTCCCTTTCCATCCTGCGGCGCTACGGCATTGCGCTACGGCCGGGCCTCGAGGAAGCGATCCGGGACAATGCGATCGACGGCCCGGTGCCGGGCGGTGCCGTGCACATGCTGGCGACGCCGCAGATGGCGCTCGAGGCCGCGGCCCGGGCGGCGCGCGACCTCGGCGTCACGCCGCTGCTGCTGGGCGATGCCATCGAGGGTGAGGCCCGCGAGGTGGCGCGCGTCTTTGCCGGCGTCACGCGGTCGGTCGTCGAGCACGGTCAGCCGCTGCCCCGGCCCTGCGTGCTCTTGTCGGGCGGCGAGACCACCGTGACGCTGAGAGGCCATGGACGGGGCGGACGCAACGCCGAGTTCCTGCTGTCCCTCGCCGTGGCGCTGGGCGGGCTCGCGAACGTCTCGGCCATCGCCTGCGACACCGACGGCATCGACGGCTCGGAGGACAATGCCGGCGCGTGGTTCGACGACCGGCTGGCCGCGCAGGCCCGTGAGGCCGGGATAGACCTCGTCTCCCGCCTCGAGGACAACGATGCCTGGGGAGCCTTTTCCGCGCTCGGCCGTCTGGTGGAGACTGGCCCGACCCTGACCAACGTCAATGATTTCCGCGCCATCCTGATCCGATGAGGAGCCCGCCGTGACCGCCCCGACCGACTCCGCCAGAGGCATCACCATCCCCATCGCCTATGGCCGCGGGCACCTGCCGGTGACGCTGCCCCCCGGCGCGCAGCCGACCGTCATCCGCAAGGCGGTGCTGCCCAAGCTGCCCGATCCGGCGGCGGCGATCCGGGCGGCCTTCGACAACCCCATCGGCTCGGCCCCGCTGGCGGACCTGGCACGCGGCAGGGACAGCGCCTGCATCCTCATCTGCGACATCACGCGGCCAGTGCCGAACCGGCTGTTCCTGCGGCCCATGATCACGACGCTGGTCGAGCAGGGCATCCCGCTCGACAACATCACCGTGCTGGTGGCCACCGGACTGCACCGTCCCAACGAGGGAGAGGAGCTGGCCGAACTGGTGGGCGACCCCTGGGTGCTGGCGGAGGTGCGCGTCGAGAACCATTTCGCCCGCAGCACGGAAGACCACGTCGACCTCGGCCGGACGGCCACGCGGGGCACGCCGGTGAGCATCGACCGGCGTTTCGCCGAGGCCGGGCTGCGCATCGCGACGGGTCTCGTCGAGCCGCACTTCATGGCGGGATGGTCGGGCGGCCGGAAGGTGGTGGCGCCCGGCGTCGCGGGTCACGAGACCATCCGCACCTTCCATTCGGCGCGCTTCATGGAGGATCCGCTCGCGGTCCAGTGCAACCTCGTCGGCAATCCGCTGCACGAGGAGCAGCTGGAGATCATCCGGATGCTGGGCGACGTCTACGCCCTGAACACGGTGATCGACGAGGACCGCGATCTCGTCCACGTCACCTTCGGCGAAATCATCGGCAGCCATCTCGCGGCGGTCGACTTCATCGCTGGCGCGACGCGCATCGAGGTGCCCCGGCGCTTCAGCACGGTCGTCACCTCCTCCGCCGGCTACCCGCTGGACAAGACCTACTACCAGACGGTCAAGGGCATGGTGACGCCGCTCGACATTCTCGAGCCCGGCGGGACCCTCATCATCGCCTCGGAGTGCTCGGAGGGCTTCGGCTCGCCGGAGTTCCGCGAGGCGCAGGCGCGGCTGGTGGAGCTAGGCCCGGAGCGGTTTCTCGCCACGCTCACCGCCAAAACGCTCGCCGAGGTCGACGAGTGGCAGACCGAGATGCAGCTGAAGCCGATGCGGCTCGGCCGCATCGCACTCTACACCACCGGCCTCGACACCGAGGAGCGGCGCATCACGGCAGTGGAGATCATCGACAACATCGACCGGGCCGTGGCCGAGAGCATCGACCGGTCGGGCGACCCGGCCGTCGCATTCATCCCGGAGGGACCCTACGTCGTGCCGGTGCGCGGCTCGGTTGCCTGACGAAATCCCGGTGGCGGCTCTCCACGTCCATCTCGACGCGGTCGGCGGCGTTGCCGGCGACATGCTGGTCGCAGCGCTGCTGGATGCGCGGCCGGACCTGCTGGACCGGGTCGAACGCGACCTATCCCGCGTGCTCCCGGCCGAGGCCGGGCTGCCAAGGCTGGTGGAGGGCTTCAGCGGAGGCCTCAGGGCGCGGCGCTTCCGGCTGGACGGAGAGCCGGCTCCGGCGGGCGCCCATGGCGGGCCGGCGGGCTCCTATAGCGACATGCGCGAGCGCATCGAGCGCGCGGACCTCTCTCCGGGAACGGCAGGCCACGCGCTCGCCATCCTGCGCCTGATCGCCGAGACCGAGGCCGCGCTGCACGGCGTCGCGGTGGAGGAGGTCCATTTCCACGAGATCGCGGACTGGGACTCGCTGGCCGACGTGGTGGCCGTCGGCAGCCTCGCCGCAGCGCTGGGTCCCGCCACCTGGAGCGTCTCGGACCTGCCGCGCGGCGGCGGCCTGGTGAAGACGCAGCACGGCCTGCTGCCGGTGCCGGCGCCGGCGACCGCGGCGCTGCTGGCGGGCTTCCGCTGGCGCGACGATGGCGTGACCGGAGAACGGGTCACCCCGACGGGCGCCGCGGCCCTGCGCCATCTCTGCGGCAGCGAGCCGGCCCGAATCGCGGCGGGTCGTCTTCTCGCAACCGGGACGGGGGCCGGCACGCGGGACCTGCCCGGCCTTCCCAACGTGCTGCGCGCCCTGCTGTTCGAGCAGGAGGTGCATGCGGGCGCCGCCGACAGCGTCGGTGTGATCACATTCGACATCGACGACATGACCGGCGAGGAAATCGCCACCGCCTGCGACCGGCTGCGGGCGCATGCCGGCGTGCTCGATGTCAGCTCCGGCGCACGCATGGGCAAGAAGGGCCGACCGGCCCAGGAGGTTCGCGTGCTCGTCCGGCCCGAGGCGCTGGAGGACGTCATCGCCCGGTGTTTCGTGGAAACGGCGACGATCGGGCTGCGCTGGAGGCTGGAATCGCGCCGTGTGCTGCCCCGGGCGATGTCGGAAGGCACGGGCGGGGTCCGCCTCAAGACGGTCGAGCGCCCGGGCGGCGGCAGGACGGCGAAGGCGGAGAGCGACGATCTCGCCGGCGCAAGCCTTGCTGCAAGGCGCCGCGCCGCTCAGCTGGCCGAGGAGACTGACCGGGCGTCAGATCAGACCGGCTGACTGGTTGTCTCGTCGACTGATGTGATCAGCTTTTTTCTGGAAGGACAGCGGCTGCTCTGAGGAGGGCCTACGTATTCCACCGATCCGGTTCAGGGCATACGTACCTATGATTGCACACAATCCTGCTTCTACTTTATGGTGAGCTTGTGACGAACACAGCTCCGGCTGACGGCAGGTGAATCGATACGATGCGGGAAAATCCTCTCGAAGTATTTCGCAGGCTCGCGCTGTTCTCCGGCGTCTCTGACGAAGTCATTAGCCAGATTGCCATGACCAGCTTGTTCCACAGCTTTCCTGAGGGCGTCGAGCTGATCAGGGCGGGGGACCGGTTTTCCTTCCTCTACGGTCTGGTCAAGGGGAAAGTGGAAGCGAAAGCGGAGCACAATGGTGTCGAGACAATTCTCTACATCGTACGGCCCAGCCACTGCTTCGCGCACTCTTCCGTGCTTCTGGATGAACCGGCCTTCAGCTCCTACGTCACGGTGGAGCGGTCGGACATCCTGATGATCCCGGCCGATTCGATCCGCCATGCCGTGCGCAACGAATCCGGGCTTGCCTATCGCCTGGCCTGCGAGCTCGCCCGCACCACGTCCCTGTCGGCCCGCGAGATCCTGAACCAGAAGCTCCGCTCGGCCGTGGAGCGCCTCGCCATCCGGATCCTGCGCGAGCAGAAGAACGCGCCCGACACCAACGTCGTCGACTTCGGCTTGTCCAAGCGCCAGCTCGCAGCGGCCGTCGGGGCATCGCCGGAGACGCTGTCGCGTGCGCTGAACGTGCTGCGCAGCTCCGGCGTGGACGTGAACGGCAACCGCTTCATCGTGCTCGACCACGACGCGCTGCGCGATCTCGCCCGTCCGGCCCTGCACATGGATGGGCCGATCTGAGGTTTCGGATCCCGCTCGCCTTGGCGACGTTGCCCGATCGGCGGGGACGCCGCTAAGGTCGGCAGCCGCGCTTCCCGGCGCATGGCCGCGAGGAGCCGGATGATCGCCGAAAGACAGGACGCCCAAAGTCCCGAGTTGCCCGCTCCCGAGGTGCTCGCGGCGTCGCTGCGTGCCGTGCTCGCCGGAATGGGCTCCGCCGCCGTCGCCGTCAGCGGTGGCGTGGACAGCATGACCCTGGCGGAGATGGCGCATCGCACGCTGGGCGCTGCCAGCATGATGCTGCACGCATCCTCGCCGGCGGTCCCTGCCGAAGCGACCGAGCGCGTGGTCCGCCACGCCGCCCTCGCCGGCTGGCGGATGCGCGTCATCGACGCCGCGGAGCTCTCAGACCCATCCTACGCCGCGAACCCGGTCAATCGCTGTTTCTTCTGCAAGACCAACCTCTACGCCGCCATCGGGCGGGCGACGGACATGCCGATCGTCTCCGGCGCCAACCTCGATGACCTCGGCGAGTACCGGCCGGGGCTGGACGCCGCCCGCGAGCATGGCGTGCGCCACCCGTTCCTCGAAGCAGACATCGGCAAGGCCGGCGTCCGGGCGCTGGCGCGGCACCTCGGCCTTGCCGAAGTCGCCTCCCTCCCGGCCGCACCCTGCCTGTCGAGCCGCGTGGAAACCGGCATCGCCATCCGGCCACGGCTGCTGGCGGCGATCCATGCAGCCGAGCGGATGGTGGCCCGCGCACTGCCGGAGATCGGCCAGGACAGTGCCGTGAGGTGCCGCCTGCGGCGCGCCGGCGTCGTCGTCGAGCTGGATCCCGCCAGCCTTTCGGCCCTTGGAGAGGATGCGGCACTGGCCGGGCACATCGCCGCGCTCTTCCGCGAGGCGGGCGTGGAGTCCGCCGTGTCCTTCGCGGCCTATCGCAACGGCAGCGCCTTCCTGCGCGAGGGTGTCGCGTGAGCGAGACGGTTCTCGACCATGGCCGCCATGCGCGCATCGGCCTCGACGAGGCCGTCTACTGCGCCGGCAAGACATCCGGACAGATCGATCACATTCTCGATGAAGTCGCGGCGCGCGGCGGCGGCATTTTCCTCACCCGGCTCGATGCGGAGCGCCACGGAGCGCTCGCGCCGGCCCATCGCGCCGCGATGGACTACGACCCCCTGTCCCGCACGGCTCTGTTCGGCCCTTCCCATCCCGCCCGGGCCGGCTCACCCGTCGCCGTCGTCGCAGCCGGCACCTCGGACCTGCCGATGGCGCGCGAGGCTCTCCGGACGCTTGCCTATTACGGCCAGCCGGCGCGCGAGATCGCCGATGTCGGGGTTGCCGGGCTCTGGCGCCTGCTCGACCGTATCGAGGAGATCCGCGCCTGCCCTGTCGTCATCGTGGCGGCCGGCATGGACGCCGCATTGGTCAGCGTCGTCGGCGGTCTGGTGCCGGGACTCGTCGTCGCACTGCCCACCTCCGTCGGCTACGGCGTGGCCGCGGGAGGCCGCCCGGCTCTCGAGGCATCGCTCGCCACCTGCGCGCCGGGGGTCGCCGTCGTCAATGTTGATAACGGATATGGCGCCGCCTGCATTGCGTTACGCGCGCTCCGCTTGTGCACCGCTCCGAGCTGACACGTGTCAAGAATCGCACCAGGAATCCCTTGAACCCTCGGATATTGCTCGCGAAAGCACGAATTCGTACGTGTTGGGGTTGCGGGTGGGCGAAAATATGTCCTTAATCTAGATTGATCAAGTGGCGTAACCGTCTCATGGGGGACGAACCGGCAACGACCGGGAGTTGGCGTTCGGCGTGTCTGCCGGCGCAGGAGGACAAGGCATGACGACCCAGAGATCGCTCTACCGGACCCTTCTGACGGCCGGACTCATCGCCCTTGGAGCACTCGGCGCGACGGTGGCCGTGCTCGGGCTCAATGCCATCGCGACCATCTCCCTGAAGGCCGCCCAGATCACGGAACGGCATCATCTCCCGGCGCTGGAGGCCGTGCTTGCGATGGTCGCGGCATTCGCGGTGCTGCTGTGGCTGGGCCGCGCGGTGACCTCCGCCGGCCGCGAGGACGCCTGAGCCGCAGGCCGGCGACCACCCGACACGGTTGACCCGCAGGGTGCGATCCCGTTTGCTGGGAGCCCGCGCCTGCCGGCGCCGAGCCCCGAGGCCGTCATGCCCATCGTGAACCGGGTCGCAGCCGTCTCCGAAGAGATCGCCGGATGGCGACGGGAGCTGCACGCGCAGCCCGAGCTCGACTACGACGTCCACCTCACCGCCGAATTCGTGCGGCGCAAGCTTCTCGCCTTCGGGTGCGACGAGGTCGTGCCGGGGATCGGCCGCACCGGCGTCGTCGGCGTGATCAAGGGCAAGGGCAGCAGCGACGGCGTCGTCGGCCTGCGCGCCGACATGGACGCGCTGCCCATCAACGAGACGACAGGCAAGCCCTGGGCATCCCGCACCGCCGGCAAGATGCACGCCTGCGGCCATGACGGCCATACCGCCATGCTGCTCGGCGCGGCCCGCCACCTGGCGGAGACGCGCAACTTTTCCGGGACGGCCGTGGTGATCTTCCAGCCGGCCGAGGAGGGCGGCGGCGGCGCCCGCGCCATGCTCGACGACGGCCTCGTGACCCGCTTCGGCATCGGCAAGGTGTTCGGCATGCACAACATGCCGGGCCTGCCCGTGGGCAGCTTTGCCATCCGGCACGGAGCGATCATGGCGGCCGCCGACCGCTTCACCATCGCGGTGGAGGGGCGCGGCGCCCACGCCGCCCTGCCGCATCTCTCGGTCGACACGGTGCTCGTCGCCAGCCAGATCGTGGTGGCGCTGCAGTCCATCGTGGCGCGCAACGTGGATCCGCTGCAGAGCGCGGTGCTGTCGGTGTCGACCTTCCACGCCGGAGACGCCTTCAACGTGCTGCCGCAGACGGCCGAGCTTCGCGGCACCGTGCGGACCCTGCGCAAGGACGTGCAGGCGCTGGTCGAGCGGCGAATGCGCGAGGTGGTGGAGGGCGTCGCCGCGTTGCATGGCGGCACGGCACGGCTCGACTACGCCCACGGCTACCCCGTGACGGTGAACCACGACGCCGAGACCGACATCGCCGCCGCTGTGGCCGGAGACGTGGTAGGGCCGGACCGGGTGATCACCGGCGTCGACCCGATCATGGGCGCAGAGGACTTCTCCTACATGCTGGAAGCGCGGCCGGGAGCGTTCATCTTCGTGGGCAACGGCTCCTCGGCGGGGCTGCACAACCCGAACTACGATTTCGACGACACGGCCATTCCCGTCGGCACCAGCTACTGGGTGCGGCTGGTCGAGACCCTGCAGCCGGCGTGACGAAGGGCGCAGGCGCGCCGGCGCTCGCCAGACGGCGCGTGATCTGGTCTAACGTCGCGCACCCCGCACGCCGTTTCCAGCGCCCATGCACGCCCTTCAGCCCGGCCTCCTCGCCTTCCTCGCCGTCACGGCACTGGCCACGGCGGTCCTGACTGCATCATCACTGCCGCTGCTCATGCCGCTGCTGCGCCGCTATGCGCTGGCGCGCCCCAATGCCCGCTCCAGCCACCGCGTGCCGACACCGCAGGGCGGCGGCATCGCGGTCGTCGGCGCGGTCGTGGTCGCCATCGCCGCGGCACTTGCCTTCGGCTCGGCCATGGGGCCGGGCGAGGCGCGCAGCCTGTCCGTGCTGATGGCGTCCGCCGTGGGTCTCGCCCTGCTGGGCGCGGTGGACGACATCCGGCCCCTGCCGGCGGCGCTGCGCTTCGTGGTGCAGGCTTTCGCGGTGGCGGCGGTGCTGTGGGCGCTGCCGGAAGGGGTGCGGGTGTTCCCTGAGGCATTCCCACTGTGGGCCGAGCGGATCCTGGTGCTCGTCGCGGCGCTCTGGTTCGTCAATCTAACCAACTTCATGGACGGCATCGACTGGATGACGGTGGCGGGCTTCGTGCCCCTGCTCGCGGCGCTGTGCCTGCTGGCCGCGCTCGGCGCCTGCGCCCCCGCCGGGGGTCTCGTCGCCGCGGCGCTGCTGGGAGCACTGGCCGGCTTCGCCCCGCTGAACCGCCCGGTGGCGCGCGTCTTCCTCGGCGACGTCGGCAGTCTTCCGGTGGGGCTGCTCGCGGGCTACGCCATCCTGCGCCTGGCTGCCGAGGGGCATTTCGCAGCCGCCTGCATCCTGCCGCTCTACTATCTCGGCGACGCCACCGTGACGCTGCTGCGTCGTCTCGCCCGGCGCGAACGCGTTTGGGAGGCCCACAGAACCCACTTCTACCAGCGCGCCACGGATCTCGGCCTCACCGTGCCGCAGGTGATTGGACGCGTCTTCGCGGCCAATGCCGTCCTGGCCGTGCTGGCGACCGTCGCGGCCGTCCGTGCCACCACCGCGCCGGTGCTGCTCGCCACCGCCGCCGCGATCGCTGCTCTGGTCGTGCTGCTGGCCGAGTTGTCGAGGCCCCGGCGCAGGACCGCAGGGGACACAGCGGCCGCCGAGAAGCCGCGGTGAGCGGCCCGCTCCGCCGGGTGCTGCTGACGGGTGCGGGAGGCTTTGTCGGCCAGCACCTCGTCCCGGCGCTCGCAGCGGCCGGCTGGACGGTGCGGGCCGTCTCGAGGCGCGCACCGGAGGATCTGCCGCCCGGCGCCGAGCATCGCTCTGCCGGAGACCTGGCGCGGCCCGTCGACTGGGCCCCCTTGCTCGACGGCGTCGATGCCGTCGTGCACGCCGCCGCCATCGCCCACACCACGGGCGTCGAAGACGCACTCTACACGGCCGTCAACACGCGGGCGACCCTCGACCTCGCTGCCGCCGCGAAGGCGCGGTCCGCCCGCTTCGTGTTCCTGAGCTCGGTCCGGGCGCAGTGCGGCCCCGTGTCCGCCGCGGTTCTCACCGAGGAGGACCCGCCCGTTCCCACCGATGCCTATGGCCGCTCCAAGCTGGAGGCCGAGCGCGGTCTGGCACGGCTCGACATGGCGTGGACGGCGCTGCGGCCGGTGGTCGTCTATGGGCCGGGCGTGCGCGGCAATGTCGGCGCGCTGCAACGTCTCGCCGGACTTCCCCTGCCGCTGCCTTTCGGCGGCCTGACGGCCCGGCGCTCGTTCTGCAGCGTATGGAACCTCGCTTCCGCCGTCGCCCTCGCGCTGGAGGGGGGCGTGACGGGGCCGGTGCTCGTCGCGGATCCCGTCCCGTCCAGCCTCGCCGAGCTCGTCGCCGCGATGCGGGCGGCGCAGGGCCGCGGGGCGGGGCTGGTCGGAATTCCCCCGGAACTGCTCGGCAGCCTCGCGCGGCTCGCGGGCCAGGGCAGCGCCTGGGAGAGGCTGGCCGGGCCGATGGAAGTTTCGACGGGAAAGCTCAGCGCCGCAGGGTGGCGACCACCTTCGGCAACGACTCCGGAAGGCGTGCGTCGCTGGCTGGGGCAGCCGCCTCGCGGGTGAGGGCCGGCACCGCGTCGGCGAGGGTGGCCTCGGCGCGGGCCCGGTCGACGCCGTCCACCGCGGCGCGAAGGTCGCGCAGCCAGGCTTCCATGCGGGGGCGGTCGGCAAAGAAGGGCTTGGCAGCCATGACACCGGGCACCTCGGTGTCGGCCGTCGGCTCCTCCTTGCCGAAGAGGATCTCGTGCAGCCGTTCGCCGGGCCTGACGCCGGTGACCTGGATCTCGATGTCGACGCCCGGCTCGAAGCCGGCCAGCCGCACCATGCGCTCGGCCAATTCCATGATGCGGACGGGCTGCCCCATCTTCAGGACGTAGACCGACGGCTTGTCCTGTCCGTCGGCCTCCGGCCGGCGCAGATCGCGGTCGGCGTGCGACGCGGCGGTGAGCACGAGGTCGGCCGCCTCGCGCACCGTCATGAAGAACCGCACCATGTCGGGATGGGTGACGGTGACGGGGCCGCCCAGCGCGATCTGCTGCTTGAACTTGGGCACCACCGAGCCGTTCGAACCCAGCACATTGCCGAAACGCACGGAGATCACGCGCGTCGGACGCCGCCCGGCGCCCTCGGCGTCGAGCGCCTGGGCGTACATCTCGGCCATGCGCTTGGTCGCGCCGAGCATCGAGACGGGCTCGATGGCCTTGTCGGTCGAGATCATCACGGCGGCGCTGGCGCCCGCCTCGACGGCGGCGTCGAGCACGTTGACCGAGCCGAAGACGTTGGTCTTGATCGCCTCGTCCCAGTCCTGCTCGAGATAGGGCACGTGCTTCAGCGCGGCGGCGTGGAAGACGAGGTCGGGCCGGTAGTCCTTCATCACGCGCACCATGCGGGCGCGGTCGCGCACGTCGGCGATGATGCCGGAGACGCGCGTCGAGCCAGCCTGCCGCAGCAGCGTCTCGGTGATCTGGTGCAGGGCCGGCTCGGAATTCTCGATGACGAGGAGGTCGGACGCGCCGAAGGCGGCGACGCGCAGGGCGATCTCGCTGCCGATGGATCCGCCGCCGCCGGTGACGGCGACACGCCTTCCGCGCAGCAGGTTCTCCAGCCGCACCCGGTCGGTCTCCACTGTCGGGCGCAGCAGGAGGTCCTCGATCTCGACGGGAGCCAGCGCGATATCGCCGGTGACGCCCTCCTCCAGCGTCTGGAAGCGCGACAGCGGCACGCCCAGCCGCCGGCAGGCGGCGAGCAGCGTCTCCGGCTCGGCGTCGGGCGCCAGCGCCGAGGGGGCCAGGATCACGCGCTTCACCTTGATGCCGCGCTCCAGCAGGTCGGCGGCGACCTTTTCGAGCTGGGTGGAGCGCCCGAGCAGCGGAACGCCGCGGATGGACTGGCCGAGGTCGCTCTGGCGCGGCGAGAGGATGCCGGCGGCGTGCATGCGCTTCAGCCCGCCGCTCTCCATAGCGCGCAGGATGATCTCGGCTTCCGCGGCGCGCCCGACGATCAGCGCCGGCTGCGTGCCGAGCCGCTGCACCTGGTCGCGCGAGCGGACGTACCGCCCATAGCGATAGGCGACGCGGGGACCGCCGAGGCAGAAGATCTGCAGCATCCAGTAGAGGAGGATGGTGACCTTGCCGATGAACACGCCGGGGTAGAAGCCGGAGGTGGTCAGTACGTAGTCAAAGACGAGCAGCGCCAGGGCGAGGACGGTGCTCGCCTTGACGATGTTGGACAGGTCCGGCAGCGAGGCGAAGCGCCAGCGCGACTTGTAGAGACCGAAGAAGGCGTAGACGATTCCGGCCAGGACCACGAAGGGAAGCACGAGCCGTGGCAGGTCCGGGATGCGCTCCTCGAGCCGCGCGTCCTGGAAACGCAGGAAGAACGCCCCGGTGAGTGCGACAGCGGTGGCCAGCAGATCGTGGACGACGATCGCCAGCTTCTTCCAGTCGGGCAGGCGCGGGGCGAGGCTCATGGACAGAGCCGGGTATCCGCCGCGCCGGGGCGGAAGTCAACCTATGCGAGTACCTGCGATTGCAACGCGCGGAGGACGTTCCGGCGCTTGCGCGCTCAACGCTTGCGCAGGGCGCGAAGCAGGAAGTCGGTCATCGCGTCGAGTTCCGGCTTCAGGTTCTCGGCCGCGCATTCCGCGATCATCTGCGGGTGCGTGAACTTGATCACCGCGGCGTGGACGCAGCGCGCCGCCAGCGCCGGGTCCGGCACGTCGAACTCACCCGTCGCCACGCCGTCGGCGATGATCCCGTACAGCATGCCGTGCAGCCGCTCGACATGCGCGTGCACGATGGACCAGCTCTCCTCGAGCGCCACCGCCACCATCTCGTGCATCTTGCGGTCGCCGATATAGCGCTCGGCGCTCGTCGCGCTGACCGTCTTCAGGAACTCCCTCAACCGGTCGGCGGCGGGCCCGCTCCCCGAGGCGATGGCGCCGGCGGCCGCCTCGACCTCGCCCATCAGCACTTCGGCGACGGCCTCGTTGATGGCCTTCTTGGACTCGAAGAACCGGTAGACGTTCGCCGGGCTCATCCTGAGCGCCTTGGCGATGTCGGCGACGGTCGTCTTCTGGTAGCCGTAGAGGCGGAAATATTCCTCCGCCTGCGCAACGATGCGGGCGCGGGTATCTGTTTCGGGCTTGTCGAGCATGGAATGATTATCTGACGGCTGGCGTCATTCGTCAATCGTCTGGAGCGCTGCAGTTGCCGTGCTCGGCCCGATGACTTTCCATGACAGATTGATGACGGTTTTGCGATGACTGGATCGGGGTCCCCGGCCTAAGTTCCGCCCACGCAGCGGACCGTCCGCCGGCGCGGAGCGGACCGATGCGGCCGGTGCCATGAGCCTCGACGTCTTCCTCGCGGTGCTTGCCGCGGCGGCGCTGCATGCCGGCTGGAACGCCGTGCTGAAGGTGAAGATCGAGCCCTTTCTGGCCATGGCGCTCGTCAACGGCGCGGCGGGCCTGATGGGTCTGGTGCTGCTCGCCGTCACGGGACCGCCCGCCATGGCCTCGTGGGGCTGGCTGGCCGCGTCGACTGCGCTCCACCTCGCCTACTTCCTGTGCCTGACCGAGGCCTACCGCCACGCCGACATGGGCGTGGTGTACCCGATCGCGCGCGGCACCGCGCCGCTGGCGACGGCGCTGGGTTCCCTCGTCCTGCTGCACGAGGGGCTGACGGCGCAAGCGACCGCCGGCATTGCCGTGCTCGGCCTGGGCATCGGCCTCCTCGCTGTCGGCGGCGGTCGCAAGGTCCCGGCCAAGGGAGTGGCCTACGCGCTCGCCACTGCAATGACCATCACCAGCTACACGCTCACCGACGGCCTGGGCGCCCGCGCCTCCGGCAGCCCGCACGCCTATACCGCGGCGCTGTTCGTGCTGGACGGCCTCGCTTTGTGCGGCTTCACCTTCGCCCGGCGCGGCTGGTCGGCCGTGGCTCCGATGCGCAGCGCACTCTGGCCCGGCGTCGCCGGCGGCGCCATGTCGCTGGGCGCCTACTGGATCGCGATCTGGGCCATGACCGTGGCACCCATCCCGCTCGTCGCGGCCGTGCGCGAGACCAGCGTCCTGTGGGCCACCGTGATCGCCGTGGTGATCCTCAAGGAGCCGCTGAAGGCCTACCGGGTCGTGTCCGCCGCACTGATCGTGGCGGGACTGGTGATAATGCGGGTGGGATGATGGCGTCCCTGTTCTCAGGATCACCGCAGCGTTCCGCGCCCTTGCGCCCGCGCTCGCCCGCCCGCACCTTCGCCGTCGCATGGAGGGGACCGGCGCCGTGACAGACCTGCTGCTGACGTTGAACGCCGGCTCGTCCTCGGTGAAGTTCGCGCTGTTCACCGCTGAGGCGTCGCCCGTCCGCCTCGCCGCGGGGCAGGTGGAGAACCTGGCGCGCCAGGCCCGCTTCAAGGCCGCCCGCACCGGCGAGACGGCCGTCGCGGTGGCCATGGAGCCGCAGGGCCCTGCCACGCACGGGCAGGCGGTGGCCGCGATCCTCGCCTGGCTGGAGCAGCAGGACTTCCAGGGCCGTGTGATGGCGGTCGGACACAGGGTCGTGCATGGTGGGCCGCGCTTCGCCGACCCCGCCATCATCGCTCCCGCCGTCATGGAGGCGCTCGCCGCGCTGGTGCCGCTGGCGCCCCTGCACCAGCCGCACAACCTCGCCGCGATCGCAGCGGCACAGGCGCGCTTCCCCGGCGTGCCGCAGATCGCCTGCTTCGACACGGCGTTCCACCGCGGCCAGCCCTTCGTCGCGGACGTGTTCGGCCTGCCGCGCGCGTTCTATGCGGAAGGCGTGCGGCGCTACGGCTTCCACGGCCTCTCCTACGAGTCGATCGTCACGCAGCTGCGAGGCATTGATCCGGCGCTGGCGCAGGGGCGGCTCGTCGTCGCCCATCTCGGCAACGGGGCCTCAGCCTGCGCCATCGCGGCCGGGCGCTCAGTGGCGTCGACCATGGGGTTCACGGCAGTCGACGGACTGCCGATGGGAACGCGCAGCGGCCAGCTCGACCCGGGCGTCCTGCTCTATCTCATGGCCGAGCACCGCATGGACCATGCGGCCCTGACGGACCTGCTCTACAACCGGTCCGGCCTGCTGGGCCTGTCCGATCTGTCGAACGATATGCGCGAGCTCGAGGCGTCGGGCCGGCCCGAGGCGGGCGAGGCCATCGCCTACTTCGCCTACAGGCTGCGCCGCGAGATCGGCTCTCTCGCCGCGGCTCTCGGCGGGCTCGACGGCATCGTCTTCACCGGAGGCATCGGCGAGCACTCGTCGCGGTTGCGCGGCGAGGTGCTGCCGCATCTGCAATGGCTCGGGGTGGAGTACGACGACGACGCGAACAGGAGCGGCACCGGCGTGATTTCCCGCCAGGGCTCGCCCGTCACCGTGCGGGTCGTCGCGACGGACGAGGAGGCGATGATCGCCCGCCACGCGCTGCGGGCCGCCTCCGCTACGGGGTAGGCCAGCTTCAGGTGGCGCCTTCGGTCTTCTCGTCGCCGATGCGGTGCTCGACCGCGCCCGTCAGCCTGTTCCAGCCGGTCCGCACCTGCTGCCCGGCCGACTGGAGGTTGCGGTTCACGACCTCCCAGTTGACCATCCGCGCGTCGCCAGCGGTCGCCGTCGAGTCGGCAACATAGGCCGCTCCCACCGTCAGCAGCACGCCGAACACGATCCCCAGCAGCATACGCATGGCACGTCCCCGCCTTTTCCGCCCGGCACGCGCCGGTGAGGGCAGAACAAACGGGGGCGTCGCGGGTTCCTGCGGCTCTTCTATGTGTGCCCGGGCGGCTGGGCGAAGGCCCAGTCCCAAAGCGATGGGGACGCGCCGCCGCTAGGCCTCGTGGTCGGAGACGACGATGCCGTCCGTCCCGCCCTCGCAGACGGAGACGAGGGCAGCGGCGGCCTTCTGGTGTTCCGGGTGAGGCAGGTAGCCGTCGCGCGCGGCGGCGTCGGTGAAGTCGACGACGAAGCCGTGGTCGTAGCCGCGACCCATGCCCTCGGGGCTGACGTTCCGGCCGATTGTGAACGCCGTGATGCCGGGCACCGTGCGCTTGAGATCGCGCAGGGCGGCGTAGACGGCGTCGAGTTCGGCGGGGGTCACGTCCTTCCGGGCCTTGAACAGGACGACATGGCGGATCATGCGCGAACTCCGATGGTGGGCAGGTCCCGCACGGTCACGTAGCGGGCGGGGGCATCCTCCTCGACCGGGTCGGACGGACCCAGCGGCGGCAGGAAGTAGTTGTCGGTGGCGTCGTCGTTGACCAGCGAGATCTCGCCGGCCAGCGCCGTGCCGCCTTCCGCCCAGAAGGCGTGGGCGACATAGGGGTCAAGCACGAGGCTCTCGCCGGGTTCCAGCACCACGCGCCCGTTCGGCGGCACGCGGATCAGCTCGAGGTCCTTGCGGGCCGTGACGATCTCCCCCGTCGGCGTTCCGTCGCGGCCGACCGCGACGAGCTCGACGACGAAACGGGCTCCGCCCCTGTTGAGAATGTCCTCGGTCTTGACCACGTGGTAGTGGAAGGGCGTCCTCTGCCGGTCGCGGGCAACGATGGCCTTTTCACCGTAGAGGCGCCCCCGCCCTGACGGCAGCTGGTCGACATCGCCCATGCGGCTGGTGAACACCACGATGCCCTCGCGCTCGAAGGCGCCGGGTGCGAACTCCACAACGTTCCAGCCGAGAAACCCGGCACGCATCGCGGCCAGCGCCTCCGGGCGCCCCGAGAGCTCGCGCGGCGTCCAGGCCGCGAAGGGCGGCAGCTCGTAGCCGTGCCGGGCACAGACCTCCCGCGACTCGTCGATGATCCGGTCGATGCTCGAACGCCGCATGGGGCATGCTCCCGCTACGCATGGCGCGCGCGGCGCTTGCGCTTGACTTGGTGTCGGCCTTGCCGGCTTTTCTGCCGCCAGGCCGGCGGCATCCAAGCACGCCGCACCAGACGGCGCAAAGCCCGGCCTGCCCTTGGCTGACCCCGGAGGGGACAACCCGGAGACCCGCATGCCGAGCCTCGTCCTCCCCCGCGCCGATGGCGGCGTCGAGACCTTCACGCTCTCCCCCGCCTCGTCCTTCCCCGCGACGCATGCGGGCGGCTTCCCGCGCACCGTCTATGCGGCCGCCCACGTGGTGGCCGACCCCCGCCGCCAGGCCGAGCCATGGCGGGTGCCGGCCGTCGACTGGGACGCCACCCTCGCCTTCCGCCACCATCTCTGGGGGCTGGGTTTCGCCATCGCCGAGGCCATGGACACCTCCCAGCGCGGCATGGGGCTCGACTGGTCCGGCGCGAAGGACCTGATCCGCAAGTCCACCGCCGCCGCCCGCGACGTGCCGGGCGCCGACCTCGCCTGCGGCGCCGGCACGGACCAGCTCGACCCCGCCGCCGCCCGCGGCGTCGACGACGTCATCCGCGCCTATGAGGAGCAGATGGAATATGTCGAGAGCTGCGGCGGCCGCATCATTCTGATGGCCAGCCGGGCGCTCTGCCGGGTGGCAAAATCCCGCGACGACTACCTCGCCGTCTATGGCCGCCTGATCACGCAGGCGAAGGACAAGGTGATCCTGCACTGGCTCGGCGAGATGTTCGACCCGCAGCTCGCCGGCTACTGGGGCTCGAGCGACGTCGACCAGGCCATGGCCACCGTTCTGTCGCTCATCGAACGGCACGCCGGGCGTATCGACGGCATCAAGATCTCGCTGCTGGAGCAGGCGCATGAGGAGCGCATGCGCAAGCTGCTGCCGCATGGCGTCAAGATGTACACCGGCGACGACTTCAACTACGCGGCGCTGATCGCCGGGGACGGGCAGAACATCTCACACGGCCTGCTCGGCATTTTCGACCCCATCGCCCCGGCCGCGGCTGCGGCCTTCGACCGGCTGGCTGCCGGCGATCTCGACGGCTACCACGCCATCCTGGCGCCGACCGTGCCGCTGTCGCGCAAGATCTTCGAGGCACCGACGCAGTACTACAAGTCCGGGGTGGTCTTCATGGCCTGGCTGAACGGGTTCCAGGACCATTTCCGCATGCTGGGCGGCATGGAATCGGCGCGCGGCGTCATGCACTACGCCGACGTGTTCCGCCTCGCCGATGCCTCCGGCCTGCTGCGCGACCCCGACCTCGCCGCCACCCGTATGAAGGCCCTGATGGCGGTGAACGGCGTCTCCTGAGACCGGAACCGCTCCGCCGCGCCGACGTTCGCCTGACCCTGCGGGGCTCTGAGCGAGAGACGGAGGCGCGAATGGGTTTTTACTTGATCAGCCCGCTCTTCACGAGCGGGCAGCCGATGCCGGTGCGGTTCACGCGTGACGGCGAGAACATCTCGCCGCCGCTGGAATGGCACGGCGCGCCCGAGGGCACCCGCAGTTTCGCGCTGGTGATGGACGACGCCGTCACAGGCCAGTGGCACTGGGGCGTCTACGACCTCACCACGGCCAGCCTGCCCGAAGGCTCGGGAGCCGAGGGCGGCCCACTGCGCCAGGCGGTCAACGATTTCGGGCGCGCCGCCTATGACGGCCCGGCGCCCCCGCCCGAGGAAACCTACCATCCCTTCCGGTTCCGCCTGGCGGCGCTGGGCTGTGCGCGGCTGAATGTGCCGGAGGGGCTGCGGGTCAGCGAGTTGCGCGACGCGCTCTTGGCCAACCTCATCGAGGAGGTGGAGTTCGTGCCGCTCTACACGCGGATCGACCCGGGAGTTCTCGTGCACGGCTGATCCCGGGCGGCCGGTTCGTGCACGGTTGACCCGCTTGCGGCGGGGCTGTCGCGCGCCGCCGCGCCGCCCTAGAATGGGCTCATGCCGTCCCGCCGCACAGGCCGCCGCTCCGGCGGCTCCGTTCCCCCGGTCGTCTTCGACGAGGTTTTCGCGCTGGTCCTGTCGCTGCCCGGCCGCAAGCCGGCCTCCGGGCAGGCCCGGCGTCTCGAGACGCTGTTCCGCGAGCTCGCCAGCGAGGATCCGCCGCGCGACCCGGAGGAGATCTCCGACCTCATCTGGGCGCACTGGATCGCGCACCGCGACCGCGACGCGAGCGGCGCCATGGCGGCCGCCATCGAGGCGATGGGGCTCGGCGAGTTCGACCTCGCCCGCCCCATTCTCGACCGGCTGGTGGAGAGCGAGCCGCGCTGGTCGGAGGCGTGGAACAAGCGCGCCACCCTCTCCTTCATCGAGAAGCGCGACGCCGACGCGCTCGCCGACATCGCCCGCACGCTGATGCTGGAGCCGCGCCATTTCGGCGCCGTCTCCGGCTTCGGCCAGATCTGCGTCCGGCAGGGCCGCCTCACCGAGGCGCGGGCGGCGTTCCAGGTGGCGCTCGCCATCAACCCCTGGCTCGACGGAGTGAGCGAGGCCATCGACCAGCTCGAGCGCGTCACCCGCAGCCGCCTGCACTGAGGCGGTGCGTGTCATCCCTGGCCGGAGCAGCGCAGGGGGAGGGGAAGGTGATCCAGGGGCAGAGCCCCCGGCGAAAGTTACGCTTGGATCCGCATCCCGGCCCTTCGGGCCGCCGGGGATGACAAAGAAGAGCCTGACGGGCCGCCATGCCGCTGCGGCCCGGGACGCCGGCGAAGGGCCAAGGGGAATTGCGGCGGACCCGAAAAAGGGATTTGCTGCGGGCCATGCCGCCGCGAGGCGGTACAAGAACGCGCAACAAACATCAGGGGAAATCCATGACGTTGACACTTCGGCCGTCGCGACAGGCACTCGTGGGAGCCGGCCTCGGCCTTGCGGCCCTCCTGCTCGCCGGTACCGCAGCCTCGGCCAAGACGCTCGTCTACTGCTCGGAAGGCAGCCCGGAAAATTTCACCCCCGCCATCAACACCACCGGCACCAGCTTCGACGCGGCCCGGCCCGTCTACAACCAGCTCGTCGAGTTCGAGCGCGGCAGCACGAAGGTCGTCCCCGGACTGGCCGAGAGCTGGACGGTGAGCGAAGACGGCAAGGAGATCGTCTTCAAGCTGCGCAAGGGCGTGAAGTTCCACTCCACGAAGGACTTCAAGCCGACGCGCGATTTCAACGCCGACGACGTCCTGTTCTCGTTCAACCGGCAGTGGAAGGAAGACAATCCCTACCACAAGGTGTCCGGCGGCAAGTACGACTACTTCGCCGACATGGACATGCCGACGCTCCTGAAGAGCATCGACAAGGTCGACGACTATACCGTCAAGTTCACCCTGAACGAGGCCAACGCGCCGATTCTTGCCAACCTGGCCATGGATTTCGCCACGATCCAGTCGGCCGAGTTCGCTGACTTCCTGCAGAAGCAGGGCAAGCCTGAGATGATCGACCAGATCCCGGTCGGCACCGGGCCGTTCACCTTCGTCAACTACCAGAAGGACGCGGTCATCCGGTACAAGGCGAACCCGGACTACTGGGCCGGCAAGCCCGCCATCGACGACCTCGTCTTCGCCATCACGCCCGATCCCACCGCCCGCCTCGCCAAGCTGAAGAAGGGCGAGTGCCACGTGATGTTCGGACCGCGCCCGGCGGATCTCGAGGAAATCAAGAAGGATCCGGCGCTGAACCTGATGTCCCAGCCCGGCCTGAACATCGCCTACTGGGCTTTCAACGTTCAGAAGAAGCCCTTCGACGACAAGCGCGTCCGCCAGGCCTTCATCCACGCCATCGATCGCGAGGCGATCCTGCGCGACGTCTACCAGGGCGCCGGCCAGCAGGCGAAGAACCTGATCCCGCCGACGATCTGGTCCTATAATGACAAGATCGTCGACTACAAGTACGACCCCGAACTGGCCAAGTCGCTGCTCAAGGAAGCGGGCGTCACGACGCCGATGGACATCGACCTCTGGTACATGCCCGTCCAGCGACCCTACAACCCGAACGCCAAGCGCATCGCCGAGATGATGCAGGCGGACCTCGCCAAGCTCGGCATCAACGCCAAGCTCGTCACCTATGAGTGGGGCGAGTACCGCAAGCGGCTGCAGCAGGGCGAGCACATGACCGGCCAGCTCGGCTGGACGGGCGACAATGGCGATCCCGACAACTTCTTCTTCCTGCTCGGCTGCGCCGCGGCGCGTCCCGGCGGCCAGAACCTCTCCAAGTGGTGCAACAAGGACTTCGAGGATCGCTTCGTGAAGGCCCGTGCGAGCTCCGACATCCAGGAGCGCACCAAGCTCTACGAGGAGATGCAGCAGATCCACCACGACGAGGCGCCGAACATGACGATCGCGCACTCGGTGGTCTACGAGCCGACCCGCAAGGAAGTGCAGGACTGGAAGATCTCGCCCTTCGGCCGGCACGAGTTCTACGGCGTCAGCATGAAGTGACGCGACGAGGGCGGCGGGCAGCCCCCGCCGCCTTTTTCACGCGGGCCATGTCATCCCCGGGGCGCCGGGGATGATATGGAGCGTCAGGGCTCCTCGCCCTCCACGGCCCAGGCCCGCATCAGATGGTGGGCGATGGCGATGGGAGGCGGGCAGGTGAGGCCGTCGGGATGGCGGCCATCCAGCATGGCGCGGACCTCCTCGCGCGAGAACCAGCGCGCGTCCTCCAGCTCGATCTCGTCGACCGTGAGCCGGTCGTCAGTGGCCTGCGCCAGGCAGCCGATCATCAGCGATGCCGGGAACGGCCAGGGCTGGGAGGCGAGGTAGCGCACGGCCGACGTCGCGACGCCAGCCTCCTCGTGCAACTCGCGGCGCACCGCATCCTCCAGCGTCTCGCCCGGCTCGATGAAGCCGGCGAGGCAGGAATACATGCCGGGCGGAAAGCGCGACTGGCGGCCCAGCACGCAGGCTTCGCCGCGAACCGCCAGCATGATGGCGACGGGGTCGGTGCGCGGGAAGTGCTCGGCCTCGCAGGACGGGCATTCGCGCTTCCACCCGGCGGCACGCGGCGTCGTGGCCGTGCCGCAATTCGAGCAGAAGCGATGGCGCTGGTGCCAGTGCATCAGGCTCTTGGCCTGTGCCAGCTCTCCCAGCACGGACGGGGGCAGCAGGCCCTGCACCGCGAGGCTGCGCAGGTCGAGGCTGACGAGATCGCTGCCGCCCTGGTCCGAATCCGGGCTGCGCGCATCGATGAGGACGGCGAAGACGGGTACGGCGCCGTCGAGCCCGAGGAAGGCGCGCTCGCGCACCGTGCCGAGCCCGTCCGCCTCCGCCAGCGTGAAGCGCCCCGCCAGCCCCTCCGGCCGGCCCCGCAGCAGCGGCGTGTCTCCGGCCAGGACATAGGCCCGCGCCGCCGGATCGGCGGCGAAGCCGGCGAGGCGTCCAGTGTCCTCGCGGTGCTCGGCGAGGCGGTCGAGCCGGTTGGCGGCATAGCCGAGGGCGGCCGAGCGGTCGGGGCGATCGGGAGAGGTCATGCGATGATGTCCGGGCTCAGAGGCGGCCGAGGGCGGCGGAAAGCCGGGCGGCTTCCGCCTCGCCCTCGCCCGGCGGATAGGGTTCGGCCTGCCCGACGCCCCAGACCGGGCGCGGCCAGGCGGGATCGCCGTGAAAGCGGCCGATGACATGGACGTGCAGCTGCGCCACGACATTGCCGAGCGCGGCGACGTTGAGCTTGTCCGGCGCGTGCAGGGCCCGCAGCGCGGCGCAGGCCGCGCGGATCTCGCGCAGGAGGGCGCTTTGGTCGGCTTCCGCGAGGTCCACGAGTTCCACCGCGCCGGCGCGGCGGGGAACGAGCACCAGCCACGGAAAGCGGCGGTCCTTCATCAGGCGCACGCTGGACAAGGTGAGGTCGCCGACCGGCAGCGTGTCTTCCACCAGGCGGGGGTCGAGGCTGAATCCGTCGCTCATGAAAACAGTCTAGGCCTGTCCCCGAAGAGGCGCCAGCGCCGCTCCGGCAGGGCCGCTGTGCATCGGGCGATCAGGCGCAATCGGGCCGCCACGGCGCAGAAAAAAAGGCGGCCCCAGGGACCCGCCATCGAACACTCGCGCTCCGAGGAGCAGGTCCGGACCGCGGGATCCGCGGATCCCTCGTCCGGACAAGGAGATGGGACGGACGCCGCGCTCAGCGCGGCGCCATCACCATGATCATCTGGCGGCCTTCGAGCATCGGCTCGGACTCGACCTTGGAGACGTCGGCCATCTCGCTGCGCACGCGGTCGAGGAGCTTCAGGCCGAGATCCTGGTGCGCCATCTCGCGTCCGCGGAAGCGCAGCGTGACCTTGACCTTGTCGCCTTCCTCGAAGAAGCGGCGAACGGCGCGCATCTTGACCTCGTAGTCGTGGTCGTCGATGCCGGGGCGGAGCTTGATCTCCTTGACCTCGACCGTCTTCTGCTTCTTGCGGGCCTCGGCGGCCTTCTTCTGCTCGTTGAACTTGTACTTGCCGTAGTCGAGGATCTTGCACACGGGCGGCGCGGAGTTGGGAGCGATCTCGACCAGGTCCAGCCCTGCGTCCTCGGCGGCCTTGAGCGCATCGAAGAAGGCCACGACACCACGGTTCGTGCCACCCTCGTCGATGAGCTGTACCTCCCGGACGCCGCGTATGTCTCTGTTTGCGCGCGGTCCATCCTTTTGCGGGACCGGTGCGGCTCTCATGGGTCTGCGAATGGCGTCTGTCTCCTGTGCTGCCGTTCCCGGCGACGAAGCCCAGGGCGTCGAGGCCGATCTCGGACCTGTCGTTGAAACGAGGGAAAGGAAGTTGGCAGATAGCGATCCGTTGTCAACTCGTCAATTGCCGGTCGCGTTGCCGAATTCTTGCCGGAGTAAAACTTTCGCCGGATGCAGCCAGGCTCAGCCGCCGCGGCGTTCCAGCAGCGCGCCGTAGAGGTCGAGCGTCTCGCCCACCATCTTCTCCAGCGAGAAATGCGCCTCGACATGGGCGCGGGCGCGGGCCGCCATGCCGTCCCGGGCGCTGGCACCGAGCGAGAGGGCAGCCTTCAGGGCATCGGCGAGCGCCGCGACGTCGCCGGCCGGGACGCGCCAGCCGGTGCGCATGGCGGCCGGCACCTGCGGGGGCGCCAGCACCGTCTCTGGCACGGCGCCGAGGTCCGACACCACCACCGGCGCGCCCATGGCCTGCGCCTCGACGGCCGAGCGGCCGAACGCCTCCGGCTCGGTCGAGGGCACCGCCACGACGGAGGCCGCCAGGAACGCCGCCGGCATGTCGGTGCAGTGGCCGGCGATGGAGACGACGTCGTCGAGCTTCAGACGCGCCACCAGCGACGTCAGCTCCCGCACATAGGCGTCGCGGCCCTGCGCATCCCCGACGAGCAGGACGGCTAGATCCTGGACGCCCTGCTCGTGCAGTCTCGCCGCCGCCTCGATTAGGACGCGCTGGCCCTTCCACGCGGTGAGCCGGGCTGCCAGCAGCACGATGCGCCGGTGCGGGGCGATGCCCCATTCCTTGCGCAACTTCTCGACGCGCGCCGGATCGACGGCAAGTCCCGAGAACACCTTCAGGTCGGTGCCGCGGTGGATCACCCGCACCCGTTCGCGGGCGAAGGGATGCATGCGGCCGATCAGGTCCGCCGTGAAATGCGAGTTGGCGATGACCGCGTCGCCGCGCGCCATCACCGAATTGTAGAGCACCTTCACGGCCGATCGCCCGGCATAGCTGCCGTGATAGGTGGTGACGAAGGGGATGCCGAGCGCCTTGGTGGCGAAGAAGGCGCTCCAGGCCGGCGCGCGCGAGCGGGCGTGGACGAGGTCGACACCTTCGTCCAAACAGACGGCCCTGAGCCGGCGCACATTCGCCGCCATCGTCATCGGGTTCTTGCTGCGGGCCGGAAACGGGATCCAGATGCCTCCCTTGGCCTGCAGCTCGGCGACGAGCCTCCCGCCCTCGGTCGCCACCAGCGAGCGCGCCCCCACGGCGGCCAGCGCGGCGGCGATGTCCACCGTCGTGCGCTCGGCCCCGCCGGCGTCGAGGTCGGGCACGATCTGCAGCACCGTGTAGCCGGCGAGCGGAGAGAGACCCCGGTCGGCGAGGGGGTGCGCGGCCTTCCTCATCAGACGGGCCTGCCGTAAACAGGCCGGGCGGCGCCGCAGACGGGGCCGGGCCGCGAATCAGCGATTTTCAGGGCGGCGAGCATCGGGAGAGGAATAAGGTGGCCCATACCGTTGCGCAATTTCAGAGCGTCGGGCAGGGCGACGCGTCCCGGGAAATCGCCTTCCGCCGTCGCGACGGCCGGGCGCCGGACGTGGTCTGGCTCGGCGGCTTCCGCTCCGACATGCTGGCGACCAAGGCCGAGGCGCTGGATGGCTGGGCGGCCGAGACCGGCCAGGGCTTCCTCCGGCTCGACTATTCCGGCCACGGCGAATCGGGCGGGCGCTTCGAGGACGGCACGATCGGGCGCTGGCTCGAGGACGCGCTGGCCGTGGTCACCTCGCAGGCCCGGCCGCGGCCCGTGCTCGTCGGCTCATCCATGGGCGGCTGGATCGCGCTTCTGGCGGCGCGCGCCATGCGAGACCGCGGCACGCCCGCGTCCGGGCTGGTGCTCGTGGCCCCCGCGCCCGACTTCACGCAGACGCTGATGTGGGACGCCTTCCCGCCGCAGGTGCGCGAGGAGATCGAGACCACCGGGCGCTGGCTGCGCCACTCGGAGTATTCTCCAGAGCCCTATCCCATCACCCGCGCGCTGATCGAGGAGGGCCGCAACCACCTCCTCCTCGACGGCCCGCCGCTGGTGCTGGGCTGCCCTGTCCACATTCTGCAGGGGATGCAGGACCCCGACGTGCCCTGGCGTCACGCCCTGAAGCTGGTCGAGCACCTGCCCGGCGACGACGTGGTCACCACCCTGATCCGCGACGGCGACCACCGCCTCTCCCGCCCCCAGGACCTCACCCGCCTCGTCTCGGCCGTCGAGGCGATGGTGGAGGAGGCGCGGGCCGAAGGCTAGGGGAAGAGCGGCTTCCCCTTGTCATCCCCGGCGGCGTGCAGCGCCGGGAAGGGGATCCAGAGCCTGTTTTCCAACTACGAATCGAAAATCGCGCGCCCCGCCGCCCCTGGATCCCCTTCCCGCGCCTCCGGCGCGCCGGGGATGACAAAGTGCGGGGCCGGGGAGAGCTAATCCATGCGCAGCGCGAGATCCTTCGGGCCCGAAAACCTCAACCTGTCATCCCTGGCGCGTCGCGCAGCGGCGCGGGAAGGGGATCCAGGCCTGCTTTCCCAACTGCGCCCTGCCCTGCGCCGCTGCGGGGATGACAAGGGCGCAATTGGGAGTTGGTGGACAGCGGGGTGTCGCAGGAGTTTGGCTTGCGCCGGGAGAGGGCCATGGCCGAGCGCTACGCCGTCTACATCCTGGCCAGCAGGCGCAACGGGACACTGTATGTCGGCGTGACCGGAAACCTTCCCCTCCGCATCGAACAACACAGGGCAGGCATCGTCCCGGGCTTCACGCGGATGTACGGGGTCACGATCCTGGTATGGTTCGAGCTCTTCGCCGATGTGCGCGAGGCGATCGAGCGGGAAAAGCAGCTGAAAGGCTGGAACCGCGCCTGGAAACTCAAGCTGATCGAAGCCTCAAATCCGGGCTGGCATGAACTCAGCCCCGACTGACCTCATGCATCACCACCCTTGTCATCCCCGGCGGCCCGCAGGGCCGGGAAGGGGATCCAGGCCTGTTCAGTGACAGCGGAAGGTGAGCGTCCCGCCCCGCCGCCCCTGGATCCCCTTCCCGCGCCTTCGGCGCGCCGGGGATGACAAAGTGCGAGACCGAGAAGTATTCGATGCGCGCTGCGCAAGGTCCCACCGGCCGAAAAACGCCACCCTTGTCATCCCCGGCGGCCCGAAGGGCCGGGAAGGGGATCCAGGGCTTTTAGCCCGAGGGCGGCGATGAGGCTCTGAGTGCCTCCCCGCTACATCGTCGCGCCGATCTGCCAGGGGACGAACTCGGTGTCGCCGTAGCCGAGTTCCTCGGACTTGGAGCGCGTGCCGGAAGCGACCTCGAGGACCTTGGCGAAGATCTCGCGGCCCTTGTCCTGGATCGAGACGCCGTCGAGCACGTCGCCGCAGTTGATGTCCATGTCGTCGATCATGCGCTCGTAGATCGGCGTGTTGGTGGCGAGCTTGATGGAGGGCGTCGGCTTGCAGCCATAGGCCGAGCCGCGGCCGGTCGTGAAGCACAGCACGTTGGCGCCGCCCGCCACCTGGCCGGTCGCCGAGACAGGGTCGTAGCCGGGGGTGTCCATGTAGACGAAGCCCTTGGTGTCGACCTTCTCGGCATAGTGGTAGACGCCGGCCAGCGTCGTCGTGCCGCCCTTGGCGGCCGCGCCGAGCGACTTCTCCAGGATGGTGGTGAGCCCGCCCAGCTTGTTGCCGGGAGACGGGTTGTTGTTCATCTCCATCTTGTTGCGGGCGGTGTAGTCCTCCCACCAGTTGATCATGCCGACGAGCTTCTCGCCCACGTCGCGGCTGGCGGCGCGACGGGTCAGGAGGTGCTCGGCGCCGTAGATCTCCGGCGTCTCGGAGAGGATGGCCGTGCCGCCGTGGCGCACCAGCTCGTCCACGGCGGACCCCAGGGCCGGGTTGGCGGTGATGCCGGAATAGCCGTCCGACCCGCCGCACTGCAGGGCCAGCACCAGCTCGGAAGCCGGTACGGTCTGGCGCTGAACGGCGTTGACCTTGTCCAGCATGCCCTTGATGGCGTCGACGCCGGCCTGCACCGTCTTGCGGGTGCCGCCCGTCTCCTGGATGGTCATGGTGCGGAAGGTGTCGTTCTCCTCGATGCCGTAGGCCTCCTTCCAGCGCGGAATCTGGAAGCCCTCGCAGCCCAGCCCGACCATCACCACGCCACCGACGTTCGGGTTGGTGGCATAGCCCCACTGCGTCCGCTTGAGCACCTCGTAGCCCTCGCCCTTGACGTCGATGGCGCAGCCGCCGCCCTGGGTGAGCGCGATGACGCCGTCGATGTTGGGGTAGTCCCGCAGCAGGCCGGAGCGGTTGATCTCCTCGCCCATGAAGCGGGCGACGGTGGCCGAGCAGTTCACCGAGGTGAGCACCGCGATGTAGTTGCGCGTCCCGACCTTGCCGTTCGGCCGGCGGAAGCCCTGGAACGTCGCCTGCATCTCGACCGGAAGAACGTCCTCCTGCCGGGCATCCTCGGCGAAGCGGTAGTCGCGCGCGAAGGCATGCATCTCGACATTGTGCTCGTGCACCCATTCGCCCGGCGAGATCGCCTTCGACGCAAAGCCGATGATCTGGCCGAACTTGAGGATGGGCTGGCCCTCGGCGATCGGCACCGTCGCCATCTTGTGGCCGCGCGGCACGCGGGCGAGCGCCTTCACCCCCTCCGGCGCGGCGCCGGCGTCGATCGCGTCCACCGCGACGATGACGTTGTCCGCGGGATTGAGGCGGATGGTGCGGGGGGCGGCCATGATTGTTTCTCCCATAGGTCGTCAGGGCGCGACGAGGCGGGGGTTGTCGCGCGCGAAGCTCTCGAACTCGTCCAGTACGCGTTGCAGATGGTGGCTCATCGCCGCGCGGGCAGCGCCGGCGTCTCCGGCCGCGATGGCGGCATGGATGGCCCTGTGCTCGTCCAGCGTCCCGGTGAGGCGACCCTGCAAAGGCAGCATCAGCCGGCGCACCCGGTCGATGCGGGCGCGGACGCCGTCGAGCACCGAGGCGGCATAGGAAAATCCCAGCGCAGACGCGATCTGGGCGTGGAACAGCAGGTCGAGCCGGTGAAAGTCGGCCCGGTCCTCGACCTCCGCCGCGACGGCGGCGTAGCGCAGGGTGCGCGAGAGGCCCTCGGCCTGCTCGGCCGTGACGGAGATGGCCGCGAGACCCGCGAGTTCCGCCTCGATGCCGCGGCGCACATGCATCAGTTCGCGCGTTTCGCCGGCGGCGATGCGCGACACGAACGTGCCGCGCTGCGGCTGCACGTCGACGAGATGCTCGAAGGCGAGGCGGCTCAGCGCGGCACCGACCGGAAAGCGCGACAGGCCCAGCCGGGCGCACAGGGCCGGCTTGTCGATGGCGCTGCCGGGAGCGAGCTCGCCATCGAGTATGGCGGCGCGGATCACCCGGTAGGCCTCGTCCGCCTTCGTCCGCGCGCCTTCCCGCTGGGGGCCGGCGGCGGCCTCCGGAGACGGTGCGGTACTGGCGGCGGGATGCAAGGTCATCCCATCTGTCCGGCTAGCATGCCAGTTGTGTGTACCCGATCGCCTGCCGCGTCAAGCACTGCGGCGCCGCGAGAGAGCAGCGGGCCCCGTACCCTTAACCACCCCTTAAAGCAGCCACACTTACCGTCCAGATCGCTGCGCCGGACAGAGTGCGCCCCGGTGGGGCGTGCAGGATCGGTTTCTGGGCGGGTACCATGACGGAACGGGGGCGCGCAGGCGGGTCCCGGCAGGAGCCGGGCTTCGGATCGCCGCGCAAGCGCGCGGATCTGGACTTGCGCCTCTCCGCGGCCGACAGGCCGGGCGGACCTGTGCCCGGTGGACGGGACAGCGGCGGACGCCGCGAACCCGACCACTCGCCCCGCATCGTTCCCGGTGAGGAGCGCAGCCGTGATGCCGGGCGCACGCCGCCGCCGGGCGCTGACGAGGCCACGGGTGCGATGGGCGGCACGAAACGCAGGACGGCGCCGAAAGCCCGCAAGGCCGCGCCGAAGGCGCGCCGCCGGCGGTCCTTGCTCGGCCACATGGTCTACTGGACCTTCGTCCTCGGCCTGTGGGGCGCCATCGGCGTCGGTGGGCTGGTCGTCTACCACGCCTCCAAGCTGCCGCCGATCGACCAGCTCGCCGTGCCCAAGCGGCCGCCCAACATCGCCATCGTCGCCGATGACGGCGCGCTGATCGCCAACCGCGGCGAGACCGGCGGGCGCACGGTGACGCTGAAGGAGCTTCCGCCCTACCTGCCGCAGGCCTTCGTCGCCATCGAGGACCGCCGCTTCTTCGACCATTACGGAGTCGATCCGCTCGGCATCGCCCGCGCCGTGGTGAAGAACGTCACCGGCAGCGGCGGCATGCAGGGCGGCTCGACGCTGACCCAGCAGCTCGCCAAGAACCTGTTCCTGACGCAGGAGCGCACGGCATCGCGCAAGATCCAGGAGGCGATCCTCGCCATCTGGCTGGAGCGCAACTACAGCAAGAAGCAGCTGCTCGAGCTCTATCTCAACCGCGTCTATTTCGGCTCGGGCGCCTATGGCGTCGAGGCGGCGGCGCAGAAGTACTACGGCAAGAGCGCACGCGAGGTGACGCTCGCCGAGGCGGCGACCTTGGCCGGGCTGGTGCAGGCGCCCTCGCGCCTGGCACCCAACCGCAACCCGGATGCGGCGCAGGCCCGGGCCTCCCTCGTCATCGCCGCCATGGCGCGCGAGGGCATGATCACCGACCAGATGGCGAAGGTCGCGCTGATGAACCCGCCCACCCCCGCCAGGCAGGCCGGGGCGGGATCCATGGACTACGCCGCCGACTATGTGATGGACGTGCTCGACGACTATGTCGGCACGATCGACCGCGACATCGTGGTGAGCACCACCATCGACCCCGGCATGCAGACGGCCGCCGAGCGCGCGCTGGTCGACGAGCTGAACACGAAGGGCGCGAAGTTCAACGTCTCGCAGGGCGCCTTCGTCGCCATGCAACCCGATGGCGGCGTCAAGGCGCTCGTCGGCGGACGCAACTACTCGGAGAGCCAGTTCAACCGCGCCACCACCGCCAAGCGCCAGCCGGGCTCCGCCTTCAAGCCCTTCGTCTACCTGACGGCCGTGGAGCAGGGGCTGACCCCCGACACCATCCGCGAGGACGCGCCGACCAAGGTGAAGGGCTGGTCGCCCGAGAACTACTCGAAGGACTACCGCGGCCCGGTGAGCCTGCGCACGGCGCTGGCGCTCTCGCTCAATACGGTGGCGGTGCGGCTGGGCCTGGAGGTCGGACCCAAGGCCGTCGTCCAGACCGCCCAGCGCCTCGGCATCCAGTCGAAGCTCGAGCCAAACGCGTCCATCGCGCTCGGCACCTCGGAGGTGACGCCGCTGGAGCTCGTCTCCGCCTACGCCACCTTCGCCAATGGCGGGCAGCTGGCCCAGCCCTACGTCATCACGCAGGTGAAGACGATCTCGGGCCAGAAGATCTACCAGCGCACGGGCAGTGGCCTCGGCCGGGCGGTGGAGCTGCCGGCGGTTGGCGCGATGAACGCGATGATGCGCGAGACGCTGCTCACAGGCACGGCGCGCAAGGCCGAGCTGCCGGGCTGGGAGGCCGCAGGCAAGACCGGCACGAGCCAGGAGTTCCGCGACGCCTGGTTCATCGGCTACACCGGCTCGCTGGTCGCCGGCGTCTGGCTCGGCAATGACGACGGCACGCCGACGAAGAAGGTCTCCGGCGGCAACCTGCCTGTCGAGACCTGGAGCCGCTTCATGAAGACGGCCCTGGCCGGCCAGAGCCCCGTGCCGCTGCCCGGCGGCGACTGGAAGATGCTGTCGCCAGCCCCGCCCGGCGACCCCTACTTCACGCCTGCGCCCCCGGCCGAGCCGGGTACGCCGATGGCCGAGCGTGCCCCGGCAGCTCCGCCGCGCGTCGCAACGGGCGCCGGGCCCATGGTCATCGTGCCCCGCCCGCCCGCCGAGGTCGGCCAGACCGCCGCGACCGGCCGCGCTCCGGCGCAGGTGCAGCCCGCGAGCGAGGCGCTGGATCCCGAATTCGCCCCAGTGCCGCCGCGGCCTCCCGCCCCTGTCGCCCGCTCGGCCGCGAACGACGACGCACCCCGCCCGCCCGGCGACGTCGGCGGCGTCCCGGCCCGCCAGCGGCAGCAGCAGCCGCAGCCGCAGCAGGGGCTGCTCGGACGGCTGTTCGGGGGCTGAGCGAAGAGGACCGCGCGTCTCGAGACGCGCGGCCACTCGCGCCTGATCTGGAAGCACCCGCCAACTCTCCTCCGCATGCGGGGGAGGGTTTCCGCGCTCCGCTCTACCTGTACCGGTGCAGGCCCGCGCCGTGACGCTTGAGCCAGGTTTCGGCGGCGTCGGTGCCGGGGCACAGCCTGTGGACGATGGCCCAGAAGCGGCTGGAATGGTTCATCTCGGCGAGATGGGCCACCTCGTGTGCGGCGAGGTAGTCGAGGATCTCGGGCGGGGCGAGGATCAGCCGCCAGGAGAAGCTGAGCGCTCCCTTCGACGAGCATGAGCCCCAGCGGCTGCGGGTGTCGCGCAGGGTGATGCGCGTCGCCTTGCGGCCGAGTGCCGCCGCATGGCGCTGCACGGCGCCGTCGAGGTCGCGCTTGGCTTCGCGCTTCAGCCAGTCGGCGAGCCGGCGTCTGGCATGTTCCGGATTTCCCGCCACCACGAGGAGCGGGCCGTCCTCGCCCTCCTCGGTCCACACCGTTCCGCGCGCATGCGGGCGATGCACGACGAGGTGGGGCGTGCCGCGCACGGGAACGGTCGCGCCCGGGGCGATCTCGATCGTGTCGGGCAGGCGCGCCAGCCTCTGCGCGATCCAGCCGCCATGGCGCCCGGCGAAGTCGACCGCCGTGCGCAGGTCTGCCCGCATGGGCAGGGTGAGGACGACACCGCCCGTGGCGACACTGACGCGCAGCGTGAAGCGCCGCGCGTTCGGCATGCGCCGCACCGCGACCCGGTAGACGGCGCCGGCATGGCGCACGTCGATGTGAGGCGGATCCTCCAGGCGTGGCCGGCGCGGCGAAGCAGGCGCACGGCGTCGGCCGAAACTCAGTCCGAACGGCATGGAAAGAACGTGCCGGATTCGGCGGCGCAAGTCACGCGGGGGGCGAAGGGAACCACGGGGAACCCCTCTCCCGAACGGGAGAGGGGTGGCGCGCGCTGGATGGAGAGCCAGCGTCTGGAGAGTCCTCCCTCCTACAGCTCCACGGCCTTGCCGGTCCTGGCGCTCCTGTCCGCCGCCAAAACGATGCGGAGGCTCTCGATAGCGTCGCGGACGTGGGCGGACGTGTCGCGGTCCTCTCGGATGGCGGCGAGGAAGAGGCGCTGCTCGCGTTCGCACAGCTCCTGGTGGCCGGGTTCGTCGGTCATGGGCAGGATGTCGTCGGCCCGGGCGAAGGATCCGTCGGACTTCAGCTCCGCGTGATGGACGCGAAGTGCGCCTGTCTTGGTGTGACCGTCGATGTCGGAGGAGGCGGTGGCCGCCTCGCCCTCGCCGGTGCCGCCGCCCTGTTCGGCGGCGACGATGGAAACGCTTCCCTTCGGGCCGATCATGTCCTTCACGAAGAAGGCCGTCTCGCTGATCATCGGCCCCCAGCCGGCCTCGTACCAGCCGACCGAGCCGTCGTCGAAGGTCACGTGCAGGTGGCCGTAATTGTACATGTCCGGCTTCACCTCCTCGGTGAGCCGTACGCCGATGGCGTGCACGCGCACGGGGCGGGCGCCCGTGACCTGGCACATCACGTCGACATAGTGGACGCCGCAGTCGACGATGGGAGAGATCGAGGCCATCAGCTGCTTGTGCGTGGCCCAGTTCGACCCTGCCGACTGCTGGTTGAGGTTCATGCGCATGACCAGCGGCTTGCCCAGCGTGCGCCCGACCTCAACGAACTTCACCCAGGACGGGTGGACGCGGAGGATGTAGCCGATGACGAGCTTCTTCCCGGCCTTTTCCGCCGCGGCGGCGACGCGCTCGGCGCCTTCCACGGTCTCGGACAGCGGCTTTTCCAGGAAGACGTGACAGCCGGCCTCGAGAGCGGCGAGCGCATACTCCTCGTGCGTGTCCGGCCAGGTGTTGATGGAGACGGCATCAGGCTTCAGGGCGGCCAGCGCCTCGCGATAGTCGGAAAAGAGCGGCACGCCCGGAAATTCCGGCGTCACGTCGTCGCGCCGGTCGATGCCGCGCGTGCACAGCCCGGCGATCTCGAACCCGTCGATGGCCTGGTAGGCCCGGGCGTGGCTGAGCCCCATGTTGCCCAGCCCCACCACCAGAACCTTCACTGCCTCAGCCATGGCGTCCTCCGTTTTCTTCTTGTTCGTCGATCCAGGTGGCGTGGACCGTCAGGTCGTCGCCGAGATGCACCAGCGATGCCCGGTAGCCTGCCTCGATCCGGCCGAGTTCGCCGCCGAGGCCGATCCATGCCGCAGGATTGGCCGACGCCATGGCGAGTGCCTCCGGCAGCGCAACGCCGAGCCGCTCCACGGCGAAGCGCACCGCCTCGTCCATGGTCAGCGTCGAGCCCGCCAGCGTGCCGTCGGCAAGAACGAGCTTGCCGTCGCGGCGCATCGCCTCGCGGCCCTGCAGGGCGAAGGCGTCGGGACCGCCGGCGGCGGGGGGCATGGCATCCGTCACCAGCACGAGCCGGTCGTGGGGCTTGGCCGCCAGTGCCACCTTCAGCGCGGTGTCGTCGACGTGGAAACCGTCGGCGATAAGCCCGGCATAGGCGCCGGGCGAGGACAGCGCCGCGCCGACCATGCCGGGGCTGCGGTGGCCGAGCTGGCTCATGGCGTTGAAGAGGTGCGTGAAGCCGCTGGCCCCAGCCTCGAGCGCGGCGAGCGCCTGCGCATCCGTCGCCTCGGAATGTCCGAGGCTGACGACGATCCCCGCTCGGACGAGCCGCCGGATCATCTCCGGAGGCACGTCGCAGGGCGACACGGTGAGAAGAACGACGCCGCAGTCGAGACCCGACAGCCAGGTCAGGTCGTCTTCCCCCAGCGGCCTGACGCGCTGGGGCGGGTGGGCGCCCTTGCGGCGGATGTCGATGAACGGCCCTTCGACATGGATGCCGAGCACGCCGGGCGCGCCTTCGCGCAGGGCCTGCGCGATGGCTTCCGCAGCGGCCCGCATCACCTCCGGCGCGTCGGTGATGACGGTGGGCAGCATGCCCGTGGTGCCGTAGCGCCGATGGGCGGCGGCGATGGCGCGCACGCCGCGCGGCGTCGGATCCTCGTTCAGCAGCACCCCGCCGCCGCCATTCACCTGCACGTCGACGAAGCCCGGGACGAGAATTCCGCCGCCGAGGTCGCGGACGGGAACGCCTGCCGGGATCTCCGACGCGGGGACGACCGCCTCGATCCGGCCGCCGGCGACGACGACGGCCCGGCCCTCCGCGAAGCCGGCGGTGGTCAGGACGCGCGCGCCCCCGAGAACGAAGCGCATCACACCGTCTCCGTCACCTTGCGCAGCATGCGCGGCCGGTCGGGGTCGCGGCCGCGCAGGCGGGCCGTCTCCTCGGCGCAGCGGTAGAAGCTCTGCACCATCGAGACCGGCTCGAGGAAAGGATGGCCGGGATCGGCATAGGGCAACCGCCCGGCCTCGCCCGGGCCGGGCTCGACGGCCAGCACCGTGGCACCGGCGGCGCGGAGCCTGGCGATGGCCTCGACCATGCCCGGCCGGGCGCGGTCGCCGGGGGAGAAGACGAGAACCGGGAAATCCTCGCCCACCAGTTCCAGCGGGCCGTGCATCACCTCGGCTGCCGAATAGGCCTCGGCATGGATGGCGCAGGTCTCCTTCAGCTTCAGCGCCGCCTCCAGAGCGATGGGGTAGGAGGGACCGCGCCCGAGGACGTAGAGCGACCCGGCCTCGGCGATCACCTCCGGCGCCCCTTCCCAGCGCACCTGGCTGGCGGCGGCCAGCGCTTCCGGCAGGCGGTCCGTCGCAGCCGCCCAGGCGGCTTCCCCCGCCCAGGCGGAGACGATGCGCGCGGCGGCCGCGAGACTGGCGACGAAGGACTTCGTCGCCGCCACGCTGGTCTCCGGGCCGGCATGGAGGGGCAGGCACAGGTCCGCCTCGTTGGCGACGGGGGATGTCGCGTCGTTGACGAGCGCCACGGTGAAGGCCCCCGCCTTGCGGGCCGCCGCCTGCAGGGCGACCACGTCCGGGCTGCGGCCCGACTGCGAGACCGTCACGAAGAGCGCGTCGTCGAGCTTCAGCGGCGCATCGTAGACCGAGACCACCGAGGCTCCGATGGAGCAGCAGGGAAGGCCCAGCGCAATCTCGACGAGGTACTTCAGGTAGAAGGCGGCGTTGTCCGAGCTGCCCCTGGCGCAGGTCGCGACGAGGCGCGGCGGGCGAGCCGCGAGCCGCTTGCCCAGCGCATCGAAGGCGGCGCGGTTCTCACGGAACTGGCGCTCGACCGCCTCGGCGGCCTGAGCCGTCTCGCGGGCCATGGCAGTGGTGGATTCGGCACTCATCTCTGGTCCCCTGCGGCGCGGCTCACGACGGGCGCTCCGACGGCGCGATGGTGAGCTCCGCGACGAAATCGTAGGTATCACCCCGGTAATGCGAGCGCGTGAACTCCACCACCCGCCCGTCCGGCAGGTAGGAGACGCGATGGATGAAGAGGGCCGGGCTGCCCGCTGGCTGGCCCAGCAGAGCCGCCTCCGCCGCCGGCAGCTCGCGCGCCTGCAGGCGCTGCAGGGCGCGCACCGGCCGCGCTCCGTGGCGCTCGAGCGCCTCGTAGAGCGAGGCTCCGACCTCGGCGGGATCGGGCAGGAACCGGCGCGGCACGACGGCGAGCTCGACGGCGAGGGGGATCGCGTTAGCCCGGCGCAGGCGGTGGAAGCGGCACACCTGCTCGCCCGGCGACAGCGCCAGCACCATCGCCTCCTCCGGCGAGGGCAACCCCGCCGAACGGTCGAGCCAGTCCGAATCCGTCGAGAGGCCGCGGGTGGCCATGTCCTGCGTGAAGCTGGTGAGCCGCGACAGCGGCTGCTCGATGCGCGGACGCTGCGGGGCGACATAGGTTCCCGAGCCGCGCCGCTGCACCAGAACGCCCTCGTCGACGAGGCCCGCAATGGCCTTGCGGACCGTGACCCGCGAGACGCCGAGCCGGTCGGCAAGGTCGCGCTCGGCCGGCAGGGCATCGGCCTCCGGCAGCACGCCGGCATCGACTGCGTCGCGCACGGCCTTGCGCAGCTTGAGGTAGAGCGGCGTGGGGCCCTGCGAGTCGAAGTGCAGCTGGCTGAAGAAGTCCCCGCCGGCGCTCATGCGGTGCTCCGCCCGGCGTGACGTCGCGCCATCAGGATGGCGCCGTCGAGCGGATCGCGGACGGGCTCGACGAGGATTGCGGCGATGTCGGCCGGCAGCCGCCCGCGCAGCGCCAGCGCAACGCTGCCGATCAGGGCAACCCGGGGGGCGCCCGCCCGCACCAGCCCGCGCGCCAGCGCGGCGATGGCGTCGGCCGCTTCCCCGGCGACCGCAAGGCCAGGCGGGTCACCCGCGGCCGCAGCCTCGAGGACCATGGGCGCGAGGGCGCCGAAGTCGCGCGACAGCGCCGTGCGCGCCCAGTCGGCGATGCGCGGCACGTCGCGGTCGAAGCGGGCGAGAAGGGCTTCCAGGAGAGGCGATGTCTCGACCAGACCGTCATAGGCCAGGACGGCGCGGCGCAGCGCATCCCGGCCGATGACGGCGCCCGAGCCGCCATCGCCGATGACGGAACCCCAGCCTCCGAGCGAGACGCGCGCCTCACCGACCAGCGCCAGCCCGGCCGAGCCGGTCCCGGCGATGACGATGCCGCCGTCGCCGCCATCATGTGCGCCGAGACAGGCGGCGTAGGCGTCGTTGTCCACCGTCACGGTCCCGAAGGGCAGGCCGGCACCCTCGACGCGCGCAGCGGCGTCCGGCGACATGACCCCCGCGAGGCCGAGCCCTGCATGCGCGCTGGCGAGCGCCGACGCGGGAAGGCCGGCCCGGTCGGCCGCGGCTTCAGCGGTGGAGCGGATGCGGGCGATGGCCCCGGCGAAGTCCTGGTAGATGTTGGCGAGGCCGCCCTCCGCCTCGCCGAGCAGGCGTCCCCCGGCATCGCGCAAGCGGGCGCGGCAGCGCGTCCCGCCCCCGTCGATGCCGAGATAAAGCTCCTGAGCCATCGCTCCCGTCCTTTGCGAGCGAGCATACCAAAACCATACCGAAAGGGAAGGCGGGTCGACAGCATTCCCGCGGAAAATCGGTCAATCTGTCCTGAACTGCTTCAACGGGTCTGCTTAACTCGTGTCACCGCCAGCAGAATCGACGCTTTCGCCTCCTTTGTCACGTTAACGCTTCGCTTACCTCTGGACAATTGGTAGCCATGCGGTATTGTCGCTGCGAGACGCCCTCCAGGATCACCATGGCTGCCACAGAGACCGCCAGCGACCGTTTTTCCGGCATCGACCGCTGGGACGATGCGGCTGCGCTCGACGCCCTCGTGGGCGGGCAGGAGCGGGCCGTCGCGGCGGTCCGCGCCGCCATCCCGGCGCTCTCGGCCGCAGCGCAGGCCATCGCGCCGCGCCTGAAGGCGGGGGGCCGGCTTGTCTATGCCGGAGCGGGAAGCTCCGCCAGCATCGCCGCGCAGGACGGATCGGAACTGCCCGGGACGTTCGGCTTTTCCCGCGAGCGCATCGTCTTTCTCATCGCGGGCGGCCCCGCCGCGCTGCTCGACATCGACGGGGCGGCCGAGGACGACATCGCTGCCGGCGAGGCGGACGTCGCGTCGCTCGGAGACGTCTCGGGCGACGTGGTGATCGCCGTCTCGGCCAGCGGCTCGACTCCCTACACGCTCGCCGTGGCCCGGCGCGCGAAAGCCGGCGGGTCGCTCGTCGTCGGCATCGCCAACAATGGGCAGGCGCCCCTCCTCGCCACGGCCGATTGGGCCGTGCTGCTGGAGACGGGGCCCGAGGTCGTCGCCGGCTCGACGCGGATGGGCGCGGGCACTGCGCAGAAATGCGCGCTGGGGGCGCTCTCGACGCTGGTCGCCATCCGCCTCGGGCATGTGCATGACGGCATGATGGTGAGCGTCAGGGCGGACAACGCCAAGCTGGTTGTCCGGGCCCGGCGCATCGTGTCACGCATCGCTGGCGTGGCCGAGAACGAGGCGGAGGCGGCGCTGGCCGCGGCCGCCGGCGACGTCAAGATCGCGGCGCTGGCCTGCGCGGGCGCAGGCTCGGCGGCCAGGGCGCGAAGCCTCCTCGCGGAGGCCGACGGACATCTGCGGACGGCTCTGGAACGGCTGGGAAAGCCGTGACGGACGCGGATGCAGGACAGGGTGTCTTTCAGGGAGAGGACGAGACGATGACGAAGACAGGACCGACGGGCAAGGCGAAGCTGCTTCTCCTCGCCGCGACCATGCTGGCCGGGTTCACCGGCGCCGCGATGGCAGGCAACCTCAAGATCGAGAGCTGGCGCAACGACGACGCCGAGATCTGGAAGACGAAGATCATCCCGGCCTTCAACAAGAAGTACCCGGACATCAAGATCGACTTCGTCGCCACGCCGCCGAAGGAGTACAACGCCGCGCTGAACGCCCGTCTGCAGGGCGGCACCGCCGGCGACCTCATCACCTGCCGGCCCTTCGACGCGTCGCTCGATCTCTACAACAAGGGCAACATCGTCGCGTTGACCGGGGTGATCCAGGGTCTCTCCGGCTTCTCCGAGGTGGCCAAGGCCGCCTGGACCACCGACGACGGCAAGACCACGTTTTGCGTGCCGATGGGCTCGGTGATCCACGGCTTCATGTACAACAAGGACATCTTCTCCAAGCTCGGCCTCAAGGAGCCGAAGACGGAGGAGGAGTTCTTCGCGGTGCTCGACGCGATCAAGAAGGACGGCAACTACACGCCCCTCGACATGGGCACCAACGACCAGTGGGAAGCCGCCACGATGGGCTTCCAGAACATCGGGCCGAACTACTGGAAAGGCGAGGAAGGCCGCAAGGCGCTGATCGCCGGCACCCAGAAGTTCACCGACCCGCAATATGTCGCCGTGTTCGAGACGCTGGCCAAGTGGGCGCCCTACATGGGGTCGGGCTACAAGGCGCAGACCTATCCCGACAGCCAGAACCTGTTCTCGCTCGGCAAGGCGGCGATCTATCCCGCAGGCTCGTGGGACATCGCCACTTTCCGCTCCCAGGCCAGCTTCGACCTCGGCGTGTTCAAGCCGCCGCTGCCGAAGGGCGCGACGGACTGCTACATCTCCGACCACACGGATATCGGGCTCGGCATCAACAAGGCCTCGAAGAACCAGGAGGACGCCAAGAAATTCCTCGAATGGATCACCACGGAGGAGTTCGCCACCATCTTCGCCAACGAGGTCCCGGGCTTCTTCCCGCTCTCGGGCGCGAAGGTGCAGCTCAAGGACGACGTGGCGCAGTCCTTCGTCTCGTGGCGCGGCGAGTGCAAGTCGACGATCCGGAACTCCTACCAGATCCTGTCTCGCGGTACGCCGAACCTCGAGAACGACCTCTGGAACGTCTCGGCGCAGGTCATCAACGGCACGCTGACGCCGCAGGCCGCCGCCAAGCAGGCCCAGGACGGCCTGGACAAGTGGTACAAGCCGGCCAAGTGAGGCGGGGAGCGCGGGTCCTCGGACCCGCCTCCTGAAAAGCGCGTCTGGAGACGCGCGGTCCAGCCCGGACCGCGGGTCTTCAGACCCGCGTGTTCCTAGCGGGGGCGGGGGATGGCCGGGGGCAAGGACATCACGTCGGGAAGCGAGGTGGTCGGCGCGTCGCGCGCCGCCTATCTGCGCCTGCTCGCCGTGTTCCTGGGGCCGGCGCTCGTCATCTACACGCTGTTCTCGATCTACCCGCTGATCGCCACCATCCTCTATTCCTTCTACCACCCCGGCGAGGGTGGCGGCCTCAGCTTCGTCGGGCTCGGAAACTTCGTCACGCTGCTCACCGATCCCGGCTGGTCGGGGCCGTTCTGGAACGCGCTCCGGAACAACTTTGTCTTCTTCCTGGTCCACATGCTGGTCCAGAACCCGATCGGCATCGCGCTCGCGGCTCTGCTCAGCCTGCCCAGGCTCACCGGGCGCTCAGCTTACCGCACGCTGATCTTCATGCCCACGATGCTGTCGGTCGTGATCATCGGCTTCATATGGCAGCTGATCCTGTCACCGCTCTGGGGCATTTCGGAGGGCTTCCTCGCCGCAGTCGGGCTGAAGTCGTGGTTCGGGCCATGGCTGGGGCAGGAATCCACCGCGCTCATCACCCTGTCGCTGATCTCTGTGTGGCAGTTCGTCGGCATCCCGATGATCCTCACCTACGCCGCGCTGCTCGCAATCCCGCAGGATCTCGTCGATGCCGCCACGGCCGACGGCCTGAACCAGTTCCAGGTGTTCCTCTGGGTGAAGCTGCCGCTCGTGGCGCCCACGATCGGGCTGATCTCGATCCTGACTTTCGTCAACAACTTCAACGCTTTCGACCTCATCTACGCGGTCAAGGGCGCGCTCGCCGGGCCGAACTTCTCGACCGACATCATGGGCACGCTGTTTTACCGCACCTTCTTCGGAAACCAGCTGCAGGTGGGCGACCCTGCCATGGGCGCCACGGTCGCGACCATGATGTTCCTCGTCATCCTGATCGGCGTGATGGTCTACCTCTTCGTCATCCAGCGGCGCATCCAGCGCCACAGCTTCTGAGGGCGGAGATGCGTGGACGGCTCCTCTATCCCGTTCGACCATCGACCGAAGGGCGCTGGAAACCCTCCCCCGTTCACGGGGGAGGGACAGGGAGGGTGGATGCGCGCCGGCATCCAAAAAGGCCCCCCCTCTGTCCGCTTTGCGGACATCTCCCCCGCAGGCGGGGGAGAGTTGAAGCCCTGCCCGGCAAACCGAACCCGGAACTCCGCCCATGACGCCGCGCCGCGCAGCCAGCGCCACGGCGGTGCATGCCGTGCTCATCGCCTACACGGTCCTGGCCCTGTTCCCGATCGTGCTGGTGCTGATGAACTCGTTCAAGGCGCGCAAGGCCATCTTCGGGCAGCCGCTCTCATTCCCGACGCTGCAGACCTTCTCGACCATCGGCTACGACAAGGTCTTCGCCGACGAGTCCGTCGTCTGGTACTTCGTCAACAGCATCACGGTCACCGTCGGCACGCTGTTCTTCACGCTGCTGTTCGGGGCCATGGCGGCCTGGGCACTCACGGAATACCGCTTTCGTGGATCCACCGCGCTGAAGCTGTTCCTGTCGATCGGCATCATGGTGCCGATCCGGCTCGGCTCGGTCGCCATCCTGAAGTTCATGGTCGACCTCGGGCTCGTCAACACGCGAACGGCCCTGATCCTCGTCTATACCGCGCAGAATCTTCCGCTGGCCGTGTTCATCCTGTCGGAGTTCATCGCCCAGATCCCGCGCGACCTGCGCGAGGCGGCACGCTGCGACGGGCTCAGCGAGTATCACATCTTCGGCTACATCGTGCTGCCGCTGATCCGCCCGGCCATGGCGACCGTGGCCGTGTTCACGATGATCCCGGTGTGGAACGATTTGTGGTTCCCGCTGCTGCTGGCGCCCAGCGACGGCAAGCAAACCATCACCCTCGGCATCCAGCAGTTCATCGGGCAGTACGTCACGGACTGGAACGCCGTGCTGGCAGCGCTGTCGGTGGCCATCATCCCCGTCCTCGTCCTCTACATCGTCTTCTCCCGCCAGTTGATCCGCGGTCTCACCGCGGGCGCGGTCAAGTAGGGCTCCCCGCCGCCATGGCCGAACTCCGCATCGAAAACCTCAGCAAATCCTACGGCCAGGCCGAGATCCTGCGCGACATCGACCTGCAGGTGCCCGACGGCTCCTTCGTCGTGCTGGTCGGCCCGTCGGGTTGCGGAAAGTCGACGCTACTGAGGATGATCGCGGGACTGGAATCGATCACCGCCGGCAGGCTCGCCATCGGCGGCAAGGTGGTGAACGACCTGCCGCCGGCCGAGCGCGGCATCGCCATGGTGTTCCAGAGTTATGCCCTCTACCCCCACATGGACGTGGCCGCGAACATGGGCTTCGGCCTGCGCTTCGCCGGCACGCCGCGGGCCGAGATCGAGCGGCGCGTCGGCGAGGCGGCGCGCATCCTGCAGCTCGAACCGCTGCTGAAGCGCAAGCCGCGCGATCTCTCCGGGGGGCAGCGCCAGCGTGTCGCCATCGGCCGGGCGATCGTGCGCGAGCCGCAGGTCTTCCTGTTCGACGAGCCGCTGTCCAACCTCGACGCGGCGCTGCGCGTCAACACCCGCATCGAGATCGCCAGGCTGCATGCGATGCTGAAGGCGACCATCGTCTACGTGACGCACGATCAGGTGGAAGCGATGACGCTCGCCGACACGATCGTGGTGATGAACAAGGGCCGCATCGAGCAGGCCGGGAAGCCGCTGGACCTTTATTATCGGCCCTCCAACCTCTTCGTCGCCGGCTTCATCGGTTCGCCTGCGATGAATTTCGTCAAGGGAAGGGTCGGCGGGGCGGATCCGGGCAGCACGATGGTCGAGCTCGAGGACGGCAGCCGCATCGTCGTCCCCGCCCGTCCGGGCGCCCGGGAGGGCGATCCCGTGACCGTCGGCGTCAGGCCGGAGCACCTGTCGCTCGGGGGCGCCGCCGACATCCGGCTGTCTGGGACGCTCGATCTGGTCGAGCGCCTGGGCGAGACGGGCTATGCCTATCTGCGGCTCGGAAACGGGACGCCGGTCACGGCGGAAGTGCGCGGCGCGGTCGACCTCGCGACCGGGAGCCCAGCCACCGTGACGGCGGCACCGGAAAACGTGCATCTCTTCGACAGCGGCGGGCTTGCGCTCCTTCCGGCGTGACGGGCCTCGTGGACGACGGGACCCGGCCGGGCTATGGCCGGGGCGTGCCCCACCTTTCCCGACAGGTCCTGTGGTTTGTCGTGGCCGGCTCGGCCGCGACCGTCGCGCATTACGGAGCCCTGATCCTCCTCGTCGAAGGCGGTTTCGCGGGCCCGGCGGCCGGCGCGCTGGCCGGCTATTGCTGCGGCGGGGCCGTGTCCTACGTCCTCAACCGGCGGCTGGCGTTCCGCAGCGGCCGTCGGCACCGGGAGGCGCTGTGGCGTTTCGCAGTGGTGGCCGGGGTTGGCTTCGGCCTGACGGGGCTGGCCATGGCCGGCTTCACCTCGCGCCTGGGCTGGCCCTACCTGCCGGCGCAGATCGTGACGACGGGCCTGGTGATGATGTGGAGCTTCACGGCACACAGGCTGTGGACGTTCGGCGCGGGAACGGGGCGTCCGGTGTGAGCACCCCTGCCATTGGTGCAGGCCGGCACGGGACGTCGCTCAGTATTTGATCAGTCCGCGTGCATACAACTCTGGGTTGCTAGATTTCGATTCACGCTCTTCGGGGCAGTTGCGCGTATCCGCTCCACAGTACTACTCTCGCTTTTCAGTACCGTGATCGTATTCGCTCAATGGTTGGAATCATGAGAACGATTTCAGCAGCCCTCGTCTGCGCTTTGGGACTATGTGACGTCCCCGGACGGGCCCGCGCCGAGACGATCGGCGTTGCCAGCGAAGTCGTTCGAACCGTGCTCGAATCCACCGGCGACGAGTTTGCCCCGCTGGCCGAGGGCGAAACGCTGGTCCGCGACCAGCATATCCGCTCGGGACATGACGGATCCGCCTTGCTGACGCTCCGCGATGCCAGTGTCATCGCGGTCGGCCCGTCGTCGGAGGTGGTGCTGGATGCATTCGTGGCTCCGGGCGGCATCCCCGGGATCTCGGTAGCCCGCGGGGTATTCCGCTTCATCAGCGGTCCAGCCGGATCCGGCACACACTATTTCGTGAAGACGCCGCACGCGTCCATCGCCGTCCGGGGCACCCGCTTCGACGTGCGCGTCCTCGGCGGCCTGACCACAATCGTCCTCGACGAAGGCGCGGTCGATGTCTGCGTTCGCGGAATGTGCAGGGAGATGGGTCCGGGCACGTCGGTGGACGTGACGACCGCCGGGATCTACCCCACCGTGACCGGCAAGATGCTGCGCTGGACGTTCCTGACCGGGGCGAGCCCGGGTCTCCGGAAGCTTGCCGGCAATGCCGCCGTCTCGGCCGACAGGGGCATCGCCCCCGTCAGGGCGCAAGCCGCACACGAAATGCCCGGACCGCTTCCGATCGGCCGCACGGGCGGCGGCGAGGGCGGGCGGCACGGCTCGTTCGCCACGGCCTCGGCCTCGGCCTCGAGTTCTGCCGCGGCCGGGCCGGCTTCGGCCACGGCCGACTCCGCGCCCGCGCCGTCAGCTCCTGCCACCGCCAGCGCGGCGCCTTCTCCGTCGTCGCCGGCCGGATCTGGAGCGCCGTCCGGTTCAGGATCCGGCGTCAGCCAGGTCACCACCAGCCAGACCACGCTGACCGTCCAGATGTCTGGGCAGTCTGGGCAGCGCAACGCAGCGACAGATCCAGAGTCCGTCGCCAGCAATGAGCCGTCTGCCAACGCGGGAAAAGACAAGGGAACGCGAAACGGGCTCACATCCGGCCACCCGTCCCGCGTCGGAAAGGCGACCAGCGACTCCCCTTCGAAAAATCGCTTTTCCGCCGGAGGCAAGGCCGCGGCCGGATCCAAAGGGCGCAACGCCCGATGACCTCCCGGTCGGTGGAATGGCGGTTCGGCGCGTGACTCAGGCCGCCTTTGCGAGCCGCGTCGCGATGTCGGCGCGCAGCGTGCGGAAGTCCTTGGCGAACTGGCGAATGCCCTCCGACAGCTTCTCGGTCGCCATCGCGTCCTCGTTCATGGCCCAGCGGAACGACGCCTCGTCCGTCGGCACGCGGTCGGTGCCCTCGCGAGCGGCGGCGGCCGGATCGAGCCGGCGGGCGAGCGTGCCCTGGTCGGCGGCAAGCGTCTCCAGAAGAGCGGGCGCGATGGTCAGGCGGTCGCAGCCCGCAAGCGCCTCGATCTCGCCGGCGTTGCGGAACGACGCGCCCATGACGACGGTCTGGTAGCCGTGGCGCTTGTAGTAGGCATAGATCCGGCGCACCGAAAGGACACCGGGATCGTCTTCGGCTCCGAACGTGCGACCTTCCGCCTTCGCGTGCCAGTCGAGGATGCGGCCGACAAAGGGCGAGATCAGGAAAGCCTTGGCCTCGGCGGCGGCGGCGGCCTGGGCGAGCGAGAAGAGCAGGGTGAGGTTGCAGTCGATACCGTCGGCCTGCAGCTCGGCTGCGGCGCGGATGCCTTCCCACGTGGAGGCGATCTTGACCAGGATGCGTTCGCGCCCGATGCCGCGCTCCTCGTAGGCCCGGATGATGCCGCGCGCCTTGTCGACGGTGGCCCGCGTGTCGAAGGAGAGGTCGGCGTCGACCTCCGTCGAGACGCGGCCCGGCACGATTTGCGACAGCTCGGCGCCGAAGTTGACGGCGAGACGGTCGCAGACCGCGCCAACGACGGCATCGCCGCTGCCCTTGCTGCGGCCCCATGCGACGGCTTCGTCCACCAGATGCGCATAGGCGGGCATCTGCGCCGCCTTCAGGATCAGCGTCGGATTGGTGGTGCAGTCGGTCGGGCGGAAGGCCCGGATGGACTCGATGTCACCGGTGTCGGCGACGACGACGGTCATGGACTTGAGCTGTTCGAGCTTGGAGGGCATCGATGTCTCCCGGTCCCGTCGCGCGGGACGCTCGCCCTTGCGGGCTTGTTGGCGTGGTCCGTTGGTCCCTATCATGCCGCGCGCCGGGCCGGAACCCGCTCGCCGCCGGGCGCGATCCCGCACCGGCCCTTCGAATGAGAGGAACGACATGGCTACGGCCGCTTCCATGGGAACGCGTCAGTTCACGTCGCGCTCCGGCGCCACGATCACGTTTACGGAACTGGGGTTCGGAACCGCGCCTCTCGGCAACCTCTACCGGGCGGTTCCCGACGAAGAGGCCGAGGCGACGCTCGAGGCTGCCTGGGACGTGGGTTGCCGCTACTTCGACACGGCTCCGCTCTACGGGCTGGGCCTGGCGGAATCCCGGCTCAACCCTTTTCTGCGCCGCAAGCGCGGCAACCCCTTCGTGCTGTCGACGAAGGTCGGGCGCCTGCTGAACGTGTGCCCGCCGGCGCAGCGGACCGGCCAGGGGAAGTTCTTCGAGACCCCGTCGCGCAAGGAGGTCTACGACTACTCCTATGACGGCGTGATGCGGTCGCTCGAGATCTCCTTCGAGCGGCTCGGCGTGGACGCGATCGACATCGTGCTGTGCCATGACGTCGACATCTTCACCCATGGCAGCAAGGAGGCCTCGGACGCGCGCATCCGCGAGTTCATGGAGGGCGGCTACCGCGCCCTCGTCGAACTGCGCTCCTCAGGCGTGATCAAGGCCATCGGCGGCGGGATCAACGAATGGCAGGTCGCCGAGGCGCTGGCCCGGCAGGGCGACTTCGACCTGTTCCTGCTGGCAGGGCGTTATACGCTGCTCGAACAGGAGGCCCTCGACAGCTTCCTGCCGCTCTGCACGGAACGCGGCATCGGCATCCTGCTCGGCGGGCCCTACAACTCCGGCATTCTCGCCACCGGTCCCCGCCCCGGCTCCTTCTACAATTACGATCCCGCCCCGCCGGAGATCCTGGAGCGTACCGCGCGGCTGCAGAAGGTCTGCCAGTCGCACGGCGTGGCGCTGGCCGAGGCGGCGCTCGCCTTCCCGCTCGGTCACCCCGCCGTCGTCAGCGTAATCCCGGGCGGCGCGAGGCCCGACGAGGTCAGGCGCAACGCGGCCAACATGCGGGTGCGCATCCCGGCCTCGCTGTGGAGCGACCTGAAGGCGCAGGGCCTGATGCGCCAGGACGCGCCCGTTCCCGGCTGACGGGTTCCGCACTGCCGGTGCCGGCCCCCGTCATCGGCGGGCCGCAATCCGGCAGGAGGGTCCCGGCATGACCAGCCGAATCGACGCCCACCAGCATTTCTGGAACCCTCGCCGGGGCGACTATGGCTGGCTAACGCCGGAGCTCGCCGGCCTGTACCGGCCCTTCGGTGCCCAGGATCTCGCGCCCCTGCTCGAGGCGGCGGGGGTGCAGGGCACCGTGGCCATCCAGTGCGCGCCCAGCGTGGCGGAGACCGAGTACCTGCTCGGCATCGCCGATGCCACGCCCTGGGTGCTGGGCGTCGTCGGCTGGGTCGACTTCGCCGATCCCGGCCATCTCGACGCGCTCGACCGTCTCGCCCGGCACCCCCGGCTGAAGGGCTTCCGGGCCATGGTGCAGGACATGCCGGATCCCGAATGGATCCTGCGGCCGGAGCTGGACTGGGCCTTCCGGGCGCTCGTCGCCCACGACCTCGCCTTGGAGGCGCTGGTACGCCCGGCCCACCTGCCCGCCCTGTTTCGGCTCATCGAGCGCCACCCCGGGCTTCGCGTCGTCATCGACCACGCCGGGAAGCCACCGCTGCGCGACGGCGACACGGATGACTGGGCACGCGACATCGCCCGTATCGCCCGCCACTCCGGCGCGCTGTGCAAGCTCTCCGGCCTCGTCACCCTGCTGGGCGCAGGCTGGACGGCGGAGGCACTGCAGCCCAGCGTCGACCATCTGCTCGACACGTTCGGGCCCGGCCGGCTGATGTGGGGCTCGGACTGGCCCTATGTGACGCTGGCGTCCTCCTACCAGCGTTGGGTCAACACGGCCGCCGACCTCGTGACGGCGTGCAGCGCGGGAGAACAGCTCGCCATCTTCGGCGGCACCGCGGCCGCGTTCTACCGGTTGCCGGTGTAGGGTTGCTGCCGCCGATCGGGGGCGGCCTCACCGGGCCGGCAAGCTGTCACGCGGGACGATTTGACCCGCCGCTCAGTTGCAGCTTTTCTGGGGCGTCCATCTGCCGTTCGCGAAGGTGATCGTCGTCTCGCTGATCGTCCCGTCTCGACCGTCCACGCACGGAACGACGACGATGTCATCGCCGCGCCAGGAATAAGGTACGAAGTTATCTTTTTCCATGTTCTTTGGGAAAGTGTACTCCACTTCCACCTTCCCGCCATTGAAGCGGTAAATCGTCGTGGGATCGTCCTGGCCGTTAGGCTCCACGACGAAACGCCTCCCGGTTGCAGATGAAACCGCAGCGCCAACGAGATTGATCCTGAAACCATCTTGCATTCGGATCAGAATGCCTTGGCCTCCGATCTGGTATATTTTTCTGATGATCACGAACCCACTATGAATTCCTTCGAGCAAGTAGCTGTAACAAAGCTCGTCACAGCGAGACAAGTCAGTGTCCTTCAATGTCACGCCATGTCCATTGCCGAGCCGGAAGCTGAGGCGATCGCCGCTGCGCTTCGCGTTCGAACCGAGCACGGCGAGGCATTTCCTCTCGTCGTCCTCGCATGACGTGTCGGGATAGGCGCCGGCGCTCAGGGTTGTGGCGGCGAGCAATGCGAGGCTCAGACAGGAATGGCGAAGCATGAAAGGGCCGGTCATTGAAAGCCGGCATCGTACCGCCACGTCTCGCCGCCGCAAGGGCGGGCCTCGCGCGACGGAAGCGGCGTCATGCGCTGGCCGCGACGGCTGTTGCCGCACGGGAGGGATCAGCGCCCTTCAGCCCCCCGCCAGCGTGTCCCTCTAGCCTTCCCCGCCGTTTCGTGTATACGTCCGCGCGTCGCTCGGACTCTATTCCGGCGATCTCATGGACCATGCTGGACGACATCCCGGCGCGGCCCTTCCAAAAACCCCAACAAAGGATCATCCGATGTCGATCACGGCTGAGCGCAAGCAGGCGCTCGTGAAGGAATATGCCCTGAAGTCCGGCGACACGGGGTCGCCCGAGGTCCAGGTCGCGATCCTCACCGAGCGCATCGTCAACCTGACCGAGCACTTCAAGACCCACGCCAAGGACAACCACTCCCGCCGCGGCCTGCTCAAGCTGGTCTCGCAGCGCCGGTCGCTGCTCGACTACGTGAAGGGCAAGGACGAGGCGCGCTACCGCTCGCTGATCGAGCGTCTCGGCATCCGCCGCTGACGCTCCGGGGCAAGAAGCCCCGCACGCATGCGCGGCCGCGACGCACGCGGCCGCTCCGATCCGGCCAGGAGGCGCGCGGCCGCCGCCTCGCCGCAGCATCCTGAAGGCCGCGCGCGGGCTCCCGCCCGACCCACCGCCGCAGCACGCCGGACATCCGGGCGCCCTGCGGCCGAAGGCGCAGCATCCCTCCCGGCCGGAAGGCCCGGATCCTGCGCCGGACACACCGAGGACGGCAGGCATGGTGCCCGTCGCCTCCACCGGCCCGGCCTGGCGCTCATGGCAGGATCGCCGGATGCTTTCCCTCCCGCGTACCGGGGAAGCCTCTCGCCGTCTTGCTCATGGCGTCGGCCGGCCGACAAAAGAAAGACAGACGCCGATGTTCGACATTCAACGCGTGGAGCTCACCTGGGCCGGCCGCAAGCTGACGCTGGAGACGGGCCGCATCGCCCGCCAGGCCGACGGCGCCGTGCTCGCCACCTATGGCGAGACGACCGTGCTCGCCACCGTGGTGTCCGCCAAGACGCCCAAGGCGGGGATCGACTTCTTCCCCCTCACCGTCAACTATCAGGAAAAGGCCTTCGCGGCCGGCCGCATCCCCGGCGGATATTTCAAGCGCGAGGGCCGGCCGACCGAGAAGGAGACGCTGGTCTCCCGCCTCATCGACCGCCCGATCCGCCCGCTCTTCGTCGACGGCTACAAGAACGAGACGCAGGTCATCGTGACCGTGCTGTCGCATGACCTCGAGAACGATCCCGACATCGTCGCCATGGTGGCCGCCTCGGCCGCCCTGACGCTCTCCGGCGTGCCCTTCATGGGCCCGGTCGGCGCGGCCCGCGTCGGCTACATCAACGGCCAGCTCCGCCTCAACCCCACCATCGCCGAGATGGCCGACAGCCAGCTCGATCTCGTCGTCGCCGGCACGGCCGACGCGGTGCTGATGGTCGAGTCCGAGGCCAAGGAGCTGGCCGAGGACGTGATGCTGCAGGCCGTCATGCACGGCCACAAGGGCTTCCAGCCCGTTCTCGATGCCATCATCAAGCTGGCCGAGCGGGCCGCCAAGGAGCCCCGCGACTTCCAGACCCCCGATCATTCCGAGATCGAGGCGAAGATCATGGGCCTCGTCGAGGCCGAGTTGCGCGACGCCTTCACCACGCCCGACAAGATGGCGAGGCAGGAAAAGATTGCCGCCGCCAAGGCCAAGGTCATGGATGCGCTCTGCGGCGAGGGCGCCGCGAACCCCCTCGACAAGATCCTCGTCGGCGGCGTCTTCAAGGACGCCGAGGCCAAGATCGTGCGCTGGAACATTCTCGACACCGGCAAGCGCATCGACGGGCGTGACGTCCGCACGGTTCGTCCGATCGTCGCGGAAGCCGGCATCCTGCCGCGCGCGCACGGCTCGTCCCTCTTCACCCGCGGCGAGACGCAGGCCCTCGTGGTCGCGACGCTCGGCACCGGCGATGACGAGCAGTTCATCGACTCGCTGGAGGGCACCTACAAGGAGACGTTCCTCCTGCACTACAACTTCCCGCCCTACAGCGTCGGCGAGACCGGCCGCATGGGCTCGCCCGGGCGCCGCGAGATCGGCCACGGCAAGCTCGCCTGGCGCGCGCTGCACCCGATGCTGCCGCCCCACCACGAGTTCCCCTACACGATCCGCCTCGTCTCGGAGATCACGGAGTCGAACGGCTCGTCGTCAATGGCGACGGTCTGCGGCTCTTCGCTGGCCCTCATGGACGCCGGCGTGCCGCTGCGCTCCCCGGTGGCGGGCATCGCCATGGGCCTGATCCTGGAAGGTGAGCGCTACGCGGTGCTCTCCGACATCCTGGGCGACGAGGACCATCTCGGCGACATGGACTTCAAGGTCGCCGGCACCGAGAACGGCATCACCTCGCTGCAGATGGACATCAAGATCGCGGGGATCACCGAGGAGATCATGCAGGTCGCGCTCGACCAGGCCAAGGGCGGCCGCCTGCACATCCTCGGCGAGATGGCGAAGGGCCTGTCCGGCGCCCGCCAGGAGCTCGGCCAGTACGCGCCGCGCATCGAGACGATCAAGATCCCGACCGACAAGATCCGCGAGGTCATCGGTTCGGGCGGCAAGGTCATCCGTGAGATCGTCGAGAAGACCGGTGCCAAGATCGACATCTCCGACGACGGCACCGTCAAGGTGGCCTCCTCGGATCTCAACTCGATCACGGCGGCGCTGAACTGGATCAAGTCCATCGCCTCCGAGCCCGAGATCGGCGTGATCTATGACGGCACCGTGGTGAAGACGACCGACTTCGGCGCCTTCGTGAACTTCTTCGGCGCCAAGGACGGCCTCGTCCACATCAGCCAGCTCGCCTCCCAGCGCGTCGCCAAGGTCACCGACGTCGTCAAGGAAGGCGACAAGGTGAAGGTGAAGCTGCTCGGCTTCGACGAGCGCGGCAAGGTCCGCCTCTCCATGCGGGTCGTCGACCAGACCACCGGCGAGGACCTGGAGAAGAAGCAGAAGGCCGAGCCCGAGGCCGCCGCCGGGGAGTGATCCCCGCCCGTTCCTCCTGAGCCTCGCAAACAGCAACGACCCCTCTCGCCCAGGCGGGAGGGGTTTTTTGTTGCGCCCACCCGTCCTTGAAACGCGTCGGCAGGGGTGAGGGATGCACCGGGCAGAGTGTCGGCAGGGCAGACCGGGAGGATCGCCGGACGGTTGACGCTGGCTTGGGAGTAGCCTTCAGCGCGACTGTCCGGCCGGACGGTCCCTCACCCCTGCCCCTAGCCCACCCGGGAGAGGGGTTCCCCGCGCCTTTTCAGTGAGGTCCGCCGGCGCCGGTGAGCTCGCCCGTCATGAAGCGCTCGCGCGTCCCCTCTCCCGATTCGGGAGAGGGGCAGGGGTGAGGGATGCACCGGGCAGAGTGTCGGCAGGGCAGACCGGGAGGATCGCCGGACGGTTGACGCTGGCTTGGGAGTAGCCTTCAGCGCGACTGTCCGGCCGGACGGTCCCTCACCCCTGCCCCTAGCCCACCCGGGAGAGGGGTTCCCCGCGCCTTTTCAGTGAGGTCCGCCGGCGACGATGAGCTCGCGCGTCATGAAGCGCTCGCGCGTCCCCTCTCCCACCTGGGATACGGGATCCCGCGCCTCGGTGGCGAGCCGCGCCCGTGCGACGTCGCGCAGGTCGCAGGTGCTGCGGAGGTACGGCGACGGGCACAACTCCAGTACGCGCATGTTAAGCACTACGATTTCTGATTGATGACCAGTAACCATCCGGCTTTACCACCAGTTTGAATAGAACTTGAAACAATGGCGAACCTGCAGTCTATTCGGCTCAGCGATGCAGCCGCTTTTTGCGGCGGCCGAATCGTCGGGTGAGCCGTTGAAAACCGGCGCGCAACCGCCGCTGCCCGCTCCCTTTCAGGGGTGCGGGGCAGAGGCTCACGGCGCGAAGCCTGCCGGTGAGAGGGTGCCAGTCGAAACTGGACGCCTGTCTCGGCATCGGTGCGCAGGGCGCGTTTGCTTGCGTCGTTTTTCAGGTATCGCTTTCAGAAGGTCTTTGAGCCATGCGTAACGTGATTGCCGCGCTGCTTGCGTCGTATGTTGTCGTTTCCGGGGCCGCACCAGCGTTGGCCGAAACCGCGACGGCCGTGCTGAGCGTCAGCGCCACGGTCAGCTCGAGCTGCGTGATCAACAGCGTGGCGCCGGTGAGCTTCGGCGTCGTGGATCCAGCCAGGGTCAACGGCCAGGCCGCGACCGGGGCCATCGCCGTCACCTGCCCGTCCGACCGGCCGTTCAAGATTCAACTGGGAAAGGGCGAAGCTGGCGCGGCAACCGTCTATGCGAGACGGCTCATCTACAATGACCTTTCCAAGGGCATAACATACTCACTCTATAAAGACGCCAGGATGACACAGGTCTGGGGGGACCAAGATACTGGCGAGTGGTCCAGTCTTTCCGCCACTGGAACCGGCGCACAAGTCAGGTATCCCATCTATGGCAAGATGACAGGCCCTTTTCCCCAGGGCAGCAGCCCCGACGCCGGTCCCTACTCGGATACCGTCACGATCACGGTCGACTTCTGAGCGACGCCCATGCTGCTCAAATGGGCGCAATCCGCGGCCGCCCCGGCAATCTCAGCTGCCTGCATCCTGGCCAGCCCGGCGATGGGCGGCTCACTGCAGGTCGCGCCGACAACGGTCGAGTTCGGCGCGTCGCCGGCCACGACCCTGACGCTGAAGGCGGCGGGGCAGGCCACGCTGCCCGTCCAGGTCCGGGTTTTCCAGTGGGCGCAGAACGACGGGCGGGAAGCGTTGCTTCCCGCCTTCGACATTGCCGCCTCCCCGCCGCAGGCCCGGCTCGCGCCGGGAGCGAGCTATACGGTCCGCCTCGTCTCGCGCGGCGCGGCTTCGGGACCGGAGCGCGCCTACCGGCTCCTCGTGGATGAGCTGCCGCAGGCCGACCGGGCCCCGGCAGGCGCCGTGACGATGCTCCTGCGCTACTCGATACCCGTCTTTGCCGGAGGAAACGGGCAGCCGCCGCGCCTTGCGTGGTCGGCGCGCCTCTCGGGCGGGCAGATCGAGATCCGAGCGGTGAATTCGGGTGGCCGCCGCGCCCGGCTGTCGTCCGTCAAGGCGAGCGCCGGCGGCAGGTCGGTCGTCTTCGCGGAGGGACTGCTCGGCTACGCGCTGGCCGGCGGCACGATGGCGTGGAGCCGGCCCGTGCCGGCCGGGTTCGGAGGCGCCGTGCGCATCAGCGGCGAGACGGAGGCTGGGCCTTTCGATGCCGTCGTCGCGCTGCAGCGCTGAGCTTCGCCTTGCCGGTGCGGCGTTCGCCGCATGGCTGGCGCTCGCGGGCTCACCGACCCTTTCCGCCGGCGTCTCCGGCGATCTGCCGGACGAACCGCTCGAGCTGAGGCCTTCCGAGGACCCCGCGGGAACCCTGTCGCCGCCCTCCGCGGACGAGGGCATGCCCCTGCAGCTCGCCGTGGTGCTGAACGGCCGCGACACCGGGCTGGTTGGCGAGTTCCGGGAGCTGCCGGAGGGCGGGCTTTCCGCCAGCGCGGCGGATCTGCGCAGCGTCGGCATCAAGCCTCCGGGCCCCCTCGGCGCGGACGCGCCGGTCCGTCTCGGCGACCTTCCCGGGCTCATCTACCTCTACGACGTTCCGGGCCAGCGTGTGGTGCTGGATGCGCCCTTCGACCTGCTGATGCCGTTCACCGGCGCGGCAGAGGCTCCGCAAACGCTGCTGCCGGCGCGCTCGGACTGGGGCGCGGCCCTCGACTATTCGGCGTATGGCTATGCCGACGCCACCCGCCTGACGCTGCGGCCGGGCTCGGCAGAGGCGAGCCTGGCTCTCGACGCGAGAGCGTTTTCGCCATGGGGCGTCCTGCGCCAGACCGGCTTCGCCACCCGCGCCCTCGATGCACCGGCCCGCGCCGTCCGGCTCGATTCCACCTATGCGTGGCAGGATCCCTCGATCCCGTTCTCTGCCATGGCGGGGGACGTGGTGACCCCCGGGCCTCCCTGGGCACGGCCCGTTCGGCTCGCCGGCGTTCAGGGCGGCCGCGACTATGGCCTGCGGCCCGACATCGTCACCAGCGCGCTGCCCGTGCTGTCGGGTACGGCGGCCGTGCCCACCACGGTCGACGTCTTCGTCAACGGAACCCGCACCTTCTCGCAGGACGTGCCGGCCGGCCCCTATGCCATCGCCAGCGTGCCCGGCCTTTCCGGCTCGGGCCTCGCCGAGGTGGTCACGCGCGACGTAACGGGGCGCGAGGTCCGCACGCCGCTGCCGTTCTACACCGCCCCGGTGCTGCTGCGCGCCGGGATCGTAGAGTACTCCGCTCAGGGCGGTTATCCCCGCTATGGCTACGGGCGGGAGAACTTCGCCTACGCCGCCGATCCCGTCGCCAGCGGCGCGCTGCGGGCCGGCGTCGCCGACTGGCTGACCGTGCAGGCCTATGGCGAGGCCGGCGCAGGGCTTCGCAGCGCCGGGGCCGGGGTCTCGGTCAACCTGTTCGACAGGGCCGTGCTGACGCTGGCCGGACAAGGCAGCCGCTATGGGGGACGCTCAGGGTTCCTGCCCTACCTGGCGTTCCAGACGCGGGTGGGCCCGCTGGTTCTCTCCGGCTCGACGCAGCGCCGCCTCGGCTCGTACGAAGACCTCGCCTCGGTGCTGTCGCATCCGGCCGGGCACAAGGGGCCATTCGGCCTTTGGAGCTGGGATGCGACGGCGGCCCCGGCGGCCACGGACATGGCTCTCTTTCGCGTGCCGAGAGCCCTCGACCAGGCCAGCGCCAGTCTCGAAGGCCCCGTGCCGGGCAGCCTCGTCTCCTTCGGCTACGTGCATGTGAACCGCAAGGGGATTCCGGCTTCCCATCTGCTCACCGCAGGCTACAGCCAGTCCATCGGCCGAAACGTCACGCTGTACGCATCCGCATGGCGCGATTGGGGGCGCGAAGCGTCGACGGGCGTGACGTTCGGCCTCTCCGCCTTTCTCGGCGACTACGGGGCAAGCACCTCCGCCGTCTGGGATGGCGGTCAAGTGACCGGCGGGGTCAGCGCGACGAAGCTGGCGCGCGACGAGGAGGGCTCGTTCGGCTTCCGTGTGCGCGGCGACGAGGCGGGAGCAGGCCGCGCCGGGTCAGGCGGGCTTACCTATGTCGGGCGCTACGGAAGGATGGAGGCAGGGCTCGACGCCTTCGGGGCCCAGCGCGTGGCGCGGGCCGGGCTGGACGGCTCGCTCGCCTGGGTCGGGACCAGCTTTGCCGCGGGCCGCAGGACCGACGGCGCCTTCGCCATCGTCCGGGGAGGGGCGCCCGGCATTCCGGTCATGCTTTCCAACCGAATGGTCGGGACCACGGACTTCACCGGCAACCTGCTTGTGCCGGGGCTCGTGCCCGGCTTCGACAACCGCGTCGCCATCGATGTCGAGAGACTGCCGCCGGACATCGTCGCCGGACAGACGGAGGGCAGCGCTGTCCCCCTGCCGCAATCGGGGGTGCTGATCGACTTCGCCACCATGCCGGCCTCCGCCGGGTCCCTGGTGACTTTCGTGGGCGAGGACGGAGAGCCGGTTCCCGCGGGGTCGAACGGCATCGTCGGATCGCTCGCTTTCGTCGTGGGCTATGACGGCCAGGCCTATCTCGTCGGCCTTTCCGCCCAGAACGAGGCCACGCTGACCCTGCCGGACGGGCGCACGTGCCAGGCGAGCTTCGCCTCCGAACAATCCGCTGACGGAGCGGCAGCCACGATCGGGCCCGTCGCGTGTGTCCTGGTGGCGCCGGTGGCGCCTGCCCCGGAGCCGGACACTGCCGACGTTCCGGAAACAGGGTCTGTCAAGCCGCCACCGGGCCGGCGCCCGGTGCTGCGCGGTGGGCTGCCGTGAGGCCCCGGGCCGCACAGGCGATCGCGATCGTCCTCCTGCTGCTCGTCTGGCCGGGAAGCGGGCCGGCATGGGCGAACCCGGCCTGCACGGTGACGGCCGACCTTGCCTTCGGGCAGCTGGACACGACGTCCGGCACCACCATGACGGCGGCCGGCAGCGCCAGGGTCGAGTGCACCGGCGGCGCGCCGGACACGGCCTATACGGTCTGCATCGGCCCGATAGGGCGCCCGCTCCAGATCTCGGGGCCGGGTCCCTTCGCGTTCGAGGCGTACACGGACATGGCCTCAACCGACCGATTCGCGCAGTCCACGCCGACGACGCTGCAGGTCAGCACCACCACCGCGGGTCAGGGATCGGCCACCTTGCCGCTCTATGCGCAGGTCGTGACGGCGCGCGGCGAGATCCTGGCGGGCTCCTACACGGCGTCCATCCCGATCGGCAGCGCGACCTGCCCCGGAGGCATTTCCGCCACGGGAACGCTGAGGGCGAGCGCCGAGGTGGTCAAGCGATGCACCCTGGACATCGCCCGCCATGTCGACTTCGGGGTCATCGAACCCGACGCGAAGGAGGCTGTGGCGCAGGGTGTTCTCACGGTCACCTGCACGCGAGATGCCGTGCCCTACCGGATCGGTCTCGGGAACGGGCTGGCGTTCGCCAACGGGACCCGCGCCATGCGCGGACAGGGCGGAGTTCTGCCCTACGGCCTGTTCCGCGATCCCCGCCATTCGCAGCCCTGGGGCTCCGAAGCGGCATCGGATGTCGCAGCGACAGGCACCGCGGCGGCACAACGGTTTACGGTCTTCGGCAAGGTCGTGATGCCGTCGCCACGGCCGGCGCCCGGCCAGTACCGGGACGAGGTCGTGGTCACGGTAACGTATTAAGGCGGCGCGGAACGGGCCCGGGCCGGGAGAGTTGGATCGGTGACGGCGCGGCCCGGGAGGGCTGCGCCACCCAGCTCCCAGGGAGACGCAGATGCTCCGCTTTCCTCTTCTCGCGGCAACCGCCGCCGTGCTCGCAGCTTTTTCCGGGCCCGCAGCCCATGCCCAGTCCTCGGGTGACCGCAGCTCCGGCTGGATGGAGATGGACGACCAGGATTCCGGACATTGGACACGGGGCGACGACGGCAACCGGGACGAGCAGTCCTGGCAGGGCCATCACCGCCGCTGGGACAGTGCCGGCCGCGACGGTGGCGGCGACCGTGACGAAGGCGCCCGGCACGGCAGGCCGGAGGAGGGCTCCATGAGCCGCTTCGGCGGTGGTGCGCGGTTCATGCTGCGCTCCGGTGACGTTCGCCTTGCCGTGCAGTGCGGCCGGGGCGAGACGATGCGCGACTGCGTCGAGGCCACCATCCTGCTGATGGACAAGGCCCGCGGCTCGGGGCGCGGCCAGGCGGGCGGGTCGGATACGGCCCCCTCCTCGCCCAACCCGCCGGCAACCTCGCCTCAGCAGCCCTGAGGCGCCCTGCTGGACCCCGGTGGCGAGCGGCGTCTAGGATGACGGCGCCGGCGATGTGCCGGTGCAGGCTGCTTTCGTGATGATCGACCATATCGGCTTCACCGTCTCCGACTACGCTCGGTCGAAGGAGTTCTATCTCCGCGTCCTCAAGCCGCTCGGCTTCGGGCTGGTGATGGAGGTGACGGCCGAGCAGAGCGGCGCGGGCAACCATGCCGGCTTCGGGCCTCCGGGAAAGCCGTCCTTCTGGATCAGCGACGGCGACCCCATCAAGGGGCGCCTGCATATCGCCTTCATGGCCGACAGCCCGGCCGAGGTGGACGACTTCTATTTTGCCGCGATCGGCGCCGGTGCGATCGACAATGGCGAGCCGGGCCTTCGGCCGCATTATCATCCGCATTACTACGGCGCGTTCGTGCTTGATCCCGACGGGCACAATGTCGAGGCCGTCTGCCACCACGGATAAACGGCCGCGGAACAGATAGCCTCACTGCCAACGGAACTCCTCAAGTCACCGCACGTTGTTTCCGGGCCACGCAGGGTCGGCCAGTGATCCCGCATGCCCGTGATGGACCGATGTTGCTCGACAGGTTGAAGGCGGAGACGAGGGACGCCCACGACAGGATCGAGCGGGATCTCGGGCTCACCCGGGCGGATCTGAGCCTCGAGGCGTACGGAACCCTGCTGACGCGCATGCATGGATTCTTCTCAACATGGGAACCCGCCGTCGCGGCGGCGCTGGACGAGCCGGCCTTCTTCGAGCCGCGCCGGAAGCTGCATCTGCTCGCGCGGGACCTCATGACCCTCGGCCTGCGGCCGGGTCCCGCCTGCACCGGGCTGCCCGCTATGGCAGGCCCCGACGCCGCGCTGGGCTCGCTCTATGTCCTGGAGGGTTCGACGCTGGGGGGCCAGGTCATCAGGCGCCACGTCGACGCCTTGTTCGGCTTCCCGCCGGGGGGACCGACGGCCTACTTCACGGGCTACGGAGCCGATACCGGCCGCCGCTGGCAAGAGATGCGGGCGCGCCTCGCGGCTCTTCCGCAGCCTGCAGCTCCGGCCGTCGTGGAGGCCGCCCTGTCGACGTTTGGCGCCCTGCACAGCTGGCTCTCCCCATGCGAAACGCGTGTCCGGGGCTCGCATGTCTGACGCCCTCGACAGCGACATCCTCGAGGTCTGCGCCCGCGAACCCATCCGGGTGCCGGGCAACATCCAGCCGCACGGAGTGCTGCTGGGGCTCGATCCGGCCGATGGCCGCGTGCTCTGGGCCAGCGCCAATGCCGGGCCGCTGCTCGGGTGCCCGCCTGCGCAGGCCCTCGGCCACCCCGTTGCCGACGACGCTCCTGCCGCGGCGGTCCTGCGCCTCGACATCGACGAGGCCGCAGACACCTCTCACGAGATCGAGGCCGCCGGAAAGTCCTGGTGCGTGGCCGTGCGCCGCGGCGAGCAGGCCGTTCTGGTGGAGTTCGAGGAGTTCGAGCCGCACGCCCATGTCGAATCGATCTATGCGCAGGCCCGCCGGCTGGCCGAGAGCCTGCAGGCATCTGCGACGTTCGAGGAGATCGGCGAGGCCGCGACCCGTAGCGTCAGGGCGCTGACGGGTTTCGACCGCGTGCTGCTCTACCGGTTCGACGACCAATGGAACGGCACCGTCCTCGCGGAGGATCGCAACGACGCCCTGCCGTCCTATTCCGGACTGCGTTTCCCCGCCTCCGACATTCCCGCGCAGGCGCGCGATCTTTACCGGACCAACCGTCTCCGGCAGATCCCGTCGGCGCACTACGCACCTGTTCCCGTCCTGGCGGCGCCCGGCGTGGATGGCCCGCTCGACCTGTCGGCCGCGGCACTGCGCAGCGTCTCCCCGGTGCACCTGCAATACATGCGCAACATGGGCACAGGCGCGTCCATGTCGATCTCCATCGTGCTCGCCGGGCAGCTTTGGGGGCTCATTGCGTGCCACAGCCGCGAGCCGCGGCTCACCTCCCCCGCCGTGCGCGGTGCCTGCGACTTCGTCGGCCAGATCGTCGCCATGCGCCTTGCCGGCCAGCAGCTCTACGCGCGCGCCGCCGACAGGGTGAGCCGGCAGGCCATCCATGCCCGGCTTCTCACCGCCATGGCCGCGGCGACGAACTTCCTCGACGGCCTGACCGATGTCGGAACCGACCTGATGGCGCTGACAGGCGCGGCCGGAGCAGCGGTGATCACGGACGATCGCTGCATCTGCGTGGGCGTGACACCGGCGGAGCCCGACATCCGCGATCTCGCCGCATGGCTGGAGACGCGCGGTGAGACGGAGGTGTTCGCCACCCACTCCCTGCCGCAGGACTATCCTGAATCGGAGCGCTTCAGGGACACGGCGAGCGGGCTGCTGGCCGTCGGCATGTCGCAGATCCATGCGAGCTACGTGCTGTGGTTCCGCCCGGAGGTGATCAGGACGGTGAACTGGGGCGGCGATCCTCGGAAGAACGAGCCATCGCCGGAAACCGGACGCATCAATCCGCGGGTCTCGTTCGAGACCTGGAAGGAGACCGTAAGTCTCACCTCGGAACCCTGGAGCATCGGGGAGATCGACGCGGCGCGCGACCTGCGGGCGGCGTTGCTCGACATCGTGCTGCTGAAGGCCGAGCAGCTGGCCCAGCTGACGCGGGAGCTGGAGCGCAGCAACAAGGAGCTGGAGGCGTTCTCCTACTCCGTGTCACACGATCTGCGGGCCCCGTTCCGGCACATCGTCGGCTATGCCGAGCTGCTGCGCGAGCGGGGCTCGGACGCGCTCGACGAGAAGTCGCGGCATTACCTGGAAAACATCATCCAGTCCGCCTTTTCCGCCGGACGGCTGGTCGACGACCTGCTCCACTTCTCGCAGATGGGCCGCATTGCGCTGCGCCCCACGCCGGTGTCGCTCGACAGGCTTCTCGACGAGGTGCTGCGCCTCGCGGCGCCGGACCTGCAGGGACGCAACATCGAGATCCGGCGCGATCCGCTGCCGGCCGTCGACGGCGATCCGTCGCTGCTCCGGCAGGTCCTGCAGAACCTGATCGACAACGCGCTGAAATATACGCGTGGCCGCGATCCCGCCGTCATTTCGATCACCACCGAGAAGCGGCAGGGCGAGATCGTCGTCCATGTGACCGACAACGGGGTCGGTTTCGACATGGCCTATGTCGGCAAGCTCTTCGGCGTCTTTCAGCGCCTGCATCGGATGGAGGAGTTCGAAGGCACGGGCATTGGCCTCGCCAATGTCAGGCGCATCGTCGAGCGCCACGGGGGATCCGCGTGGGCCGAGGGAACCCCGGGCGCGGGCGCACGGTTCTCCTTCTCTCTTCCCGAGCGGCGACCATCATCGCAGGAGGCGTCCTGATGGCCGAATTGCGCCCTATCCTTCTGGTCGAGGACAGCCCCCGCGACGTCGAGCTGACGCTGGCGGCCCTCGCGAAATGCCAGCTTGCCAACGACATCGTCGTGGTGCGCGACGGCGCCGAGGCACTCGACTGGCTCTACAGCCGCGGGAGCTTCTCGGCCCGCTCGCCCGGCGAACCCGCCGTCGTGCTGCTCGACCTCAAGCTGCCGAAGGTCGACGGGCTGGAAGTGCTGGAGCGCGTCAAGGGCGACCCTCAACTGCGCCAGGTTCCCGTCGTCATGCTGACCTCCTCCCGCGAAGAACGGGACCTCGTGCGCAGCTACCAGCTGGGCGTCAACGCGTTCGTGGTGAAGCCGGTGGACTTCAAGGAATTCTTCCAGGCCATCCAGGACCTCGGGATGTTCTGGGCCATCCTCAACGAGCCGCCGCCTCCGGGCCAGCGGCTGCTGCCCTGAGCAGGGGCAAGGACCTCGCGCGATGGTCGACATCCTGCTGCTGGAGGACAACCCGATCGATGCGGACCTGATCGGCGAGTATCTGCGCCGCGCCGGCATCCCGTTCGTGCTGGAGCGCGTGGTCACGCGCGAGGAGTTCGAGGCGGCGCTCGAACACGGCAGGGCCGACCTCATCCTGTCCGACTATTCGCTTCCCTCCTTCGACGGGCTGTCGGCTCTCGCCATCGCCCGGGAGAAGGCGGCGGACACCCCCTTCATCTTCGTGTCCGGCATGCTGGGCGAGGAGATCGCGATCGAGTCCCTCAAGAACGGGGCCACGGACTATGTCGTGAAGACCCGCCTCGGACGGCTGCCCATGGTGGTCGAGCGCGCGCTGGCGGAGGCACGCGAGAAGGATGCCCGGCAACAGGTCGAGCAGCGCACGCGCCTGCTCGTGGCCGAGCTCAGTCATCGTGTGAAGAACACGCTGATGATGGTGCTCGCCATCGCCCAGCAGACGCTGCGCCGCAGCTCCGACCTGAAGGAGTTCGAGACCGCCTTCCTCGGACGCCTGCAGGCCCTGTCCGGCGCACACACCCTGCTGCTGAAGTCCAACTGGGAGGACATGGATCTGCGCGAGGTGGTCGAGGAGACGCTACGGCCATTCCGCCGCAGCGGGCTTCCCGCCTTCACGCTGCAGGGACCGCACGTGCCGCTGCCGCCGCAGCTGGCGCTCACCATCACCCTCGTCCTGCATGAGCTGGCGACCAATGCGGCGAAGTACGGCGCGCTGAGCCGCGAGGGCGGAACCGTGTCGCTGGCATGGGCGACGCAGAGCCCGCAGGACGAAAGCGGCGAGCCGCGCCTCGCCATGACCTGGCAGGAAGCTGGCGGACCCCCAGTGGTGGCGCCGTCGCGCAAGGGGTTCGGGACGACGCTCATCCGGCGCAGCGTCGCGATGGAGCTCAACGGTGACGCGGCGATCGATTTCCGGGAAGACGGGGTGGTGTGCGAGCTCGCCTTCCCGCTGGCTTGATGGCGCGGAAACGGCGTCCCGCAGCAGCATCGAGGCGGCCTGGTCAGCCCTGGGCGTGAACCGCCAGCGGCCGCGGCGCGAAGACGCGGAGCATTGCCTCGCGCAGCGAGGACTCGGCGTAGGGCTTGGACATCTGCGGCACGCGGGCGAAGCGCTCGGGCATGATCGAGGTGTCGGAATAGCCCGAGCAGAAGAGCACGGGCACCTTGCGCGCCAGCAGGATCTCGGCCACCGGATAGACCAGCCGGCCACGGACGTTCACGTCCAGAAGAGCCCCGTCGAGGCGCTCGGACCGCGCCGCCTGTTCCGCCTCGGAGATATGCGCGAACGGGCCGACGACTTCGCAGCCGAAGGATGCGAGCATGTCCTCGAGATTCAGCGCGATGATGAGTTCGTCCTCGACGACGAGGATCCTGAGGGAGTCGAGCGTTGCCATACCGGCGCGTCAACGCATCATCCCCGGCAAAAGTTCCCGGGTCTGGACGCGCGCCGCGCTTCCGGCGCACCGTTGTCAACGCTTTCCGAATCGGAGTGTTCCCATGGCCGACGATCCCGTCCTGGCGCGGGCCATCGCGCTGCTCGAGCGGGTGCCGCTCGTGGACGGCCACAACGACCTTCCCTACGTCATCCGTGCCGACCGGACAGCGAAGGGCGACGTCGCGGCGTGGGATCCGTCCCGACCGCACCAGGAGCACGACACGGACATCCCCCGCCTGCGTCAAGGCCGGGTCGGCGCGCAGGTCTGGGCCGCCTTCCAGCCGACGAACACGCCACACCCGGCACGCACCACGCTTGAACTGATCGACATCATCCACGAACTGACGCGCCTCTACCCCGACACCTTCCTTCCCGTCCGCCGGGCCGCCGACGTCGCGCGGGCACGCCGCAAGGGGCTGATCGGGTCGATCGTGGCGGTGGAGGGCGGCGTCGGGCTGGAGAACAGCCTGGCGCCTCTCCGGGTCTGGCGCGAGGCGGGGGTCCGGCTGATGACGCTCTGCCACAACGAGACGCTGGACTGGGTGGACAGCGCCACCGACGCGCCCCGCCATGGCGGCCTGACGGCGTTCGGCAGGGCCGTGGTGCTGGAGCTGAACCGCCTCGGCATCATGGTCGACCTCGCCCACGTCTCGCCGGCCGTGATGGAGCAGGTGCTGGACATCAGCCGTGCCCCGGTCGTCTTCTCGCATTCGAATGCCCGGGCGCTGTGCGACCACCCCCGCAACGTGCCCGACGCCGTGCTCGACCGCGTTCCCGGCCAGGGCGGGATCGTCATGGCGACCTTCGTGCCGCCCTTCATCTGCAAGCGCACGCGGGAGTGGTACCGCCCGATCAGCGAGCCCTGGGGCAAGGTGGCGGTCAACGCGGGCGACGAGACCGCGCATGTCAGCCGCGCCGGGCCCATGCCCGCCACGACCCTCGAGCAGGTTTGCGACCACATCGCGTACATCGCCAACCGCATCGGCACCGCCCATGTCGGGATCGGCTCCGACTTTTACGGCGGGCGGACGCCGCAGGGGCTGGAGCATGTCGGCCGCTTTCCGCACCTCATCGCCGAGCTGATGCGCAGGGGCTGGTCCGACGACGCGCTCGCGGCATTGGCGGGCGGCAACTTCCTGCGCGTGTTTCGCGCCGTCGAGCGCATCGGCGAGCGCCTGCGCCGGGAGGAGAGCGCGAGGGTGGGCCACGCCGCCGACTACGACGCCTGAGGGCCATGCCACGTTCGAGGTGAACGGGGCATATAAACATTTCTTTATGTCTTTATTGAACCTGCGACGCAGGCGATGTATAGAGCGCGCCAAGATCCATTGCGCGAGGCGCCCGATGACCCAGCATTTCAACGACTACCGCATCGCCGACATCGGCCTCGCCGACTGGGGCCGCAAGGAGATCGCCATCGCCGAGACGGAGATGCCGGGCCTGATGGCGACGCGCGCCGAATACGGCGCGTCGCAGCCGCTGAAGGGCGCGCGGATCGCCGGATCGCTGCACATGACGATCCAGACGGCCGTGCTGATCGAAACGCTGAAGGCTTTGGGCGCCGACGTGCGCTGGGCGTCCTGCAACATCTACTCGACGCAGGACCACGCGGCGGCCGCCATCGCCGCCGCCGGCATCCCGGTCTTCGCGATCAAGGGCGAGAGCCTCGAGGACTACTGGGACTACACGCACCGCATCTTCGAGTGGAGCGACGGCGGCACGCCCAACATGATCCTCGATGACGGAGGCGACGCGACGCTCCTCATCCACCTCGGCATCCGGGCCGAGAACGGCGACGTCGCCTTCCTCGACGGCCCGACCAACGAGGAAGAGGAGATCCTCTTCGCCGCGATCAAGAAGCGTCTGAAGAGCAATCACGGCTGGTACACGCGCAACGGGCAGGCCATCAAGGGCGTGACCGAGGAGACGACGACCGGCGTGCATCGCCTCTACCAGATGCAGAAGGAGGGGAAGCTTCTCTTCCCCGCCATCAACGTCAACGACAGCGTCACCAAGTCGAAGTTCGACAACCTCTATGGCTGCCGCGAGTCGCTGGTCGACGGCATCCGCCGCGGCACCGACGTGATGATGGCCGGCAAGGTCGCGATGGTCGCGGGCTTCGGGGACGTCGGCAAGGGCTCGGCCGCCTCGCTGCGCAACGCAGGCTGCCGCGTCGTCGTGTCCGAGATCGACCCGATCTGCGCCCTGCAGGCGGCGATGGAGGGCTATGAGGTCACCACGATGGAGGATGCCGCGCCGCGCGCCGACATCTTCGTCACGGCCACGGGCAATGTCGACGTCATCACCGTCGACCACATGCGCGCCATGAAGGACCGCGCCATCGTCTGCAACATCGGCCACTTCGACAGCGAGATCCAGATCGGCGGGCTGCGCAACTTCAAGTGGCACAACGTCAAGCCGCAGGTCGACGAGATCGAGTTCCCCGACGGCAAGCGCATCATCGTCCTGTCGGAAGGCCGGCTGGTGAACCTCGGCAACGCGACGGGGCACCCCTCCTTCGTCATGTCCGCGTCCTTCACCAACCAGACGCTGGCGCAGATCGAGCTGTGGACCAAGCAGGGCGAGTACGACAAGAAGGTTTACACCCTGCCCAAGCACCTCGACGAGAAGGTCGCGGCGCTGCACCTAGACAAGATCGGCGTCAAGCTGACGAAGCTCAGCGACAAGCAGGCCGAATACCTGCAGCTGCCGGCGACCGGGCCCTACAAGCCCGACCATTACCGCTACTGAAGCTTTGGAGGCGCGTCTCCGGGCGCGCCCTCTTCGGACCGCGCGTCTTCAGACGCGCTTGTCTGGAGCGCGCGTCTCCGGACGGGCCAGGAAGAATGCGGGTCTGAAGACCCGCGCTCCTGGCCGGGAAAGTCAGGGCGGTCAGGCCAGCGTCTTGTAGTAGATCACCGTGTCGCAGTACCCGCCGTCCGGCCACAGCGCGTAGCCGGGGATGATCCCGGCGCACATCCAGCCGCAGCGCGTATAGACGCGCTCTGCCGCGCCGCTGGCCGTGTCCAGCGTCAGCAAGGCAAGACCGCGCCGGCGCGCCTCCTCCTCCACCGCCATCATCAGCGCACCCCCGAGGCCCCGGTTGCGGGCGTCGCGATGGACCAGCACCTTGGCGACATCCGCCCTGTGAGGTTGGTTCGGCTTGTCGGAGGGCCAGAGCTGGGCGGTACCGGCCAGCCTGCCGTCGATCCAGCCGCCGAAGAGCACGGCGCGCCCGGCCTCGACCTCCTCGACGATGCCGTGCCACCAGGCGAGGGCGTCCCCGGGCCCAAACGGGTTCATGAAGCTGACGGAGGCTCCGCCGGCGACGCAGTCGGCGAGGATGGACGCGAGGTCCGGCAGCACGTCCTGCGCCGCGCCTGCGTCCAGGATGCGCACCTCCATGGCCATCTCGTCCTCCGTCAGGGCGCCGCCAGCACGACCGCGTAGCGCACGGGGCCGGGGCCGGGGTTGTGGAATGAAGTCGGGCTGTCGAGCCGCATGTGCAGGCTGTCGCCTGTCTCGAGCCGGTAGGTGTCGCCGCCGGTGACGAGTTCCAGCACGCCGTCCAGCACCCAGACGACCTGCTCGATGGGCCGGGCCGCCCAGGTATTCTCGAAGTGCACCCGCTCGCCCGGCGGAAAGGTGACCTCGACGATGTCGATGGTCGACCCCGGCGTCCGCGGCGCCACGTTGCGACGGACATAGCCGCTGGCGGGATCGCGCCAGACCGGCTGGTCGGCAGCGCGCGCCACCGGCGATGTGTCCTCGCCGCCGGACGCGAAGAACCGGGCGAGGCTCATCCCCAGCGCTGCGCAAATCCTTCCCAGCAGGGCCGCCGTCGGGCTCGCCTCGCCCCGCTCGATCCGGGAGATCATCGCGCGGCTGACGCCGGACCTGTGGGCGAGCTCGTCCAGCGTGAGACCGTGCGCGGAGCGCAACTCGCGCAGCCGGTCAGCAATGGCGATGTCAGCGCTTTCCATTATGCTAGAAAACGCGTCCTTCTTGATGGAGTCAAGCTGTCGATGAAGGCCACCTGGACAGGCCGCCTACAACTTGCCTCGACTTGTCTGGAATATTTGTCCTGCTGAAGCTTCGCCGTGAAACGTCTTGTTCCATGAGGCGTTTGGCAACCCTAGACCAATGGGTGGTCTTGCGGCGATCTGGCCCGTCCCGTAGCGTGACTGCATCGGAGACGGGGTTCCAGCCCCGGACGGACGGGCGTGGCCGGTGCCAGGCGTGGCCGCGTCGAGGGAGGACGGTGTGGAGAATATCGGCAACTACAACCGCGAGCACGGCGCCGAATCGTTCGGGTTTCGCAACCTGGCCAGGGTTCACTGGAACTTCGAGGCGCCCCGTCTCTACGAGGAGGCGCTGCAGCGGCGCGAGGCGGTGGTCGCCAAGGGTGGCGCCATCGTGGCCGAAACGGGCGTGCACACGGGCCGGTCTCCCAAGGACAAGTTCATCGTCAACGACGCCACGACCGCCGGGACGGTCTGGTGGGACAACAACGGCGCGATGACGCCGGAGCAGTTCGACCTGTTGCTGGCCGATTTCCTGGCCCATGCCGAGGGCCGGGAGCTCTTCGCGCAGGACCTCTATGGCGGCGCGGACAAGGCCTACCGGGTCAGGACCCGGATCTTCACCGAGTATGCCTGGCACTCGCTCTTCATCCGCAACCTGCTGATCCGTCCGGCGCCCGGCAAGCTCGAGGCTTTCCTGCCCGACCTGACCATCGTCGACCTGCCGAGCTTCAGGGCGGACCCCGCGCGCCATGGCTGCCGCACCGAGACGGTCATCGCCTGCGACTTAACCCGAAGGATCGTGCTGATCGGCGGCACCTCCTATGCCGGCGAGATGAAGAAGTCCGTCTTCACCTACCTGAACTTCGCGCTGCCGCCGCAGGGCGTCATGCCGATGCACTGCTCGGCCAACACCGGCGGGCGCAACGATTCCGCGGTGTTCTTCGGGCTTTCGGGAACCGGCAAGACGACGCTTTCGGCCGACCCGCAGCGCACGCTGATCGGCGACGACGAGCATGGCTGGTCGCCGAACGGCATCTTCAACTTCGAGGGCGGCTGCTACGCCAAGGCCATCCGCCTGTCGAAGGAGGCCGAGCCGGAGATCTACGCCACCACCGAGCGCTTCGGGACGGTGATGGAGAACGTCGTGCTCGACCCGGTGTCGCGCGAGCCGGACTTCGACGACGGCTCACGGACCGAGAACACCCGCATCGCCTACCCGCTCGACTTCATTCCCAACGCCTCGATGAGCGGCCGGGCGGGCATCCCGAAGAACATCGTGATGCTGACCTGCGACGCGTTCGGCGTTCTGCCGCCCATCGCCAAGCTGACGGCGGCGCAGGCCATGTACCACTTCCTGTCCGGCTACACGGCCAAGGTGGCGGGCACGGAAAAGGGCGTGAAGGATCCGGAGGCGACGTTCTCGACCTGCTTCGGCGCGCCGTTCATGCCGCGCCATCCGTCCGTCTACGGCAATTTGCTGCGCGATCTCATCGGCAAGCACGGGGTGGATTGCTGGCTGGTCAACACGGGCTGGACAGGCGGCAAGTTCGGCACAGGCCGGCGCATGCCGATCCGCGTCACCCGCCGCCTGCTGACGGCGGCGCTGGACGGGTCGCTGAACCGTGCCGACTTCCGCACCGACCCCTATTTCAGCTTCGCCGTGCCCACCTCGGTGCCGGGCGTCGAGCCGCACATCCTCTACCCCGTCAAGACCTGGGCCTCGAAGGCCGAGTTCGCGGAGACGGCACGGCGTCTCGTCGGCATGTTCCGGACGAACTTCGAAAAGTTCGAGCCGCATGTCGACGCCGACGTGAAGGCCGCCGCCCCGACCAGCCAGCTCGCGGCGGAGTAACGGTTCCCCGTCATCCCGGCCGGAGCGAAGCGGAGAGCCGGGATCCAGGATCTCTGTCCGTCGTGGCCCTGGATCCCGGTTCTGCGCCGCATCGCTTCGCGCTGCAGCGCGCCCGGGATGACAGGCGCCTACCGTCGTCGGCGCGGGCCAAGCCTATGCCACTCAGTATTGTGGAGAGCGGGTCTGAAGACCCGCGCTCCGGGTGCGGTCAGCCGACGGCTGCCGCGGCTTCGCGGGCGCGGTCGGCGCGCTTGCGGTCGTTGGGGTCGAGGAAGACCTTGCGCAGGCGGATCGACTTCGGCGTCACCTCGACGAGCTCGTCGTCCTGGATGTAGGCCAGCGCCTTTTCCAGCGTCATGCGGATCGGCGGGGTCAGGCGCACCGCCTCGTCCTTGCCGGCGGCGCGGATGTTGGTGAGCTTCTTGCCCTTGAGCACATTGACCTCGAGGTCGTTGTCGCGGGTGTGCTCGCCCACGATCATGCCCTGGTACACTTTCCAGCCGGGCTCGATCATCATCGGGCCGCGATCCTCGAGGTTCCACATGGCATAGGCCACGGCCTCGCCGGACTCGTTGGCGATCAGCACGCCGTTGCGCCGGCCCGCCACCTCGCCCCGGAAGGCGGCGTAGCCGTGGAACAGCCGGTTCATGATGGCCGTGCCGCGCGTATCGGTGAGGAGCTCGCCGAGATAGCCGATCAGGCCGCGGGTCGGAGCGTGGAAGACGAGGCGCAGGCGGTCGCCGCCCGAAGGCCGCATCTCCACCATCTCGGCGCGGCGCTCGGCCATCTTCTGCACGACGACGCCGGAATGCTCCTCGTCCACGTCGATGACGACTTCCTCGATCGGCTCGAGGATCTGGCCGGAGGCCTCGTCGCGCGAGAACACGACCTTGGGTCGCGAGACGGCGAGCTCGAAGCCCTCACGGCGCATCTGCTCGATGAGGATGGCGAGCTGAAGCTCGCCGCGCCCGGCGACTTCCATCGAGTCCTTGTCGGCCGACTCGGTGACGCGCAGCGCGATGTTGCCCTCCGCCTCCTTGAGCAGGCGGTCGCGGATGACGCGGCTCGTCACCTTGTCGCCCTCGGTGCCGGCCAGCGGCGAGTCGTTGACGCGGAACTGCATGGTGACGGTCGGCGGGTCGATCGGATGGGCCGGCAGCGGCTCCGCGACGAGCGGGTCGCAGAAGGTGTCGGCCACGGTGCCCTTGACCATGCCGGCGATGGCGATGATGTCGCCCGCCTCAGCCTCGTCGACCGGGATGCGCTCGAGGCCGCGGAAGCCCAGGACCTTGGAGATGCGGCCCTGCTCGACGAGGTTGCCCTCGGCGTCCAGCACCTTGAAGGCCTGGTTCGGCTTCACCGTACCCGACGTGATGCGTCCGGTGACGATGCGGCCGAGATAGGGGTTCGCCTCCAGGATCGTGCCGAGCAGGCGGAACGGGCCCTCCTCGACGACGGGCGGGTGCACGTGCTTCAGCACGAGGTCGAACAGCGGCGCCAGGTCGTCCTTCGCCCCGTCCGGGCTCTCGGACATCCAGCCCTGCTTGGCCGAGCCGTAGAGAATGGGAAAGTCGAGCTGCTCGTCGGTGGCGTCCAGCGCGGCGAAAAGGTCAAAAACTTCGTTGATCACCTCGGTGGCGCGCTGCTCGGGCTTGTCGATCTTGTTGATCGCCACGATGGGGCGAAGCCCCAGCTTCAGCGCCTTGCCGACCACGAACTTGGTCTGCGGCATCGGCCCCTCGGCCGCGTCGACCAGCACGATCACGCCGTCCACCATGTTGAGGATGCGCTCCACCTCGCCGCCGAAGTCGGCGTGGCCGGGCGTGTCCACGATGTTGATGCGGGTGTCCTTCCAGGTCACCGCCGTGCACTTGGCGAGGATGGTGATGCCGCGTTCGCGCTCCAGGTCGTTGGAGTCCATCGCGCGCTCGGCCACCTTCTGGTTTTCGCGGAAGGTACCGGACTGGGCCAGCAGCTTGTCGACGAGTGTCGTCTTGCCATGGTCGACGTGTGCGATGATCGCGATGTTTCGCAGCTTCATGTGGATGTCTCTTCGAACGACGAAACCCGGCCCCGCAGGGGGCGGGCCGGTTCGCTGCGGTGCAATATCATTGCTGCACGCGCGGGGCAATGACGCAGTTCCGCCGATGTTGCATGGTGCGACCTTGGCGGGGGTCGTGCGTTGCCACGCCTGCCCCGCTTGCCAGACGAAAGGATGCCGATGTTCACGCTTGAGATCGCCGGAAAGCCGGTCGCCGTCACGGATGCGGACGGCGAGGGCGCGCGCGAACTGTTCGAGGCCGACGAGTTCCGGGAAGACCTGCTCTCCCTCGAGAGCGATGGCCGCCCCATCTGGGACGGCGTCGCCGCTTTCCATATCCGCCCCGCCAACGACGAGGAAATGGACGCGCTGGAGCAGTCCCTCGACGAGGCCGATACGGAGCGCACGGACGACGAGGACGATGACGACGACGAGGAGGGCATCAACGTGCTGTTCCTCGTTCCCGTCGATGTCGAGAGGACCGGGCTCCCGAACTAGCGGTCGTTTCCGGCTGCGGGCGGCCTCCGGGTCGGCGGTTCGACGGATTGCAGGGCCCTGCTTGCGCTGCCATGAGTTGCAGCGGCCGGGCGGCCCGCCCAGGCTGGCCGGACATCACCGGCCCAGGGTAGGGGGATGCCGGCCATGGAACTCCACGCCAAGTACGAGCGGCTGCTAGCGGCCGCCCAGGCCCTGCCCCCGATCACCGTCGCAGTCGCTCATCCCTGCGACGAAGCCTCGATCGGCGCCACGATGGAAGCCGCCGGCCTGGGCCTGATCGTCCCGGTCCTCGTCGGGCCGCGGGCCAGGATCGAGGCGGCCGCAGCCAAGGCCGGCGTTTCGCTCTCCGGCGTACGGATCGTCGAGGCCGCGCACAGCCATGAGGCTGCCGACCTCGCGGTCGGGCTGGTCCGCTCGGCCGAGGTCGAGGCCCTGATGAAAGGCAGCCTGCACACGGACGAGCTGATGGGTGCGGTGGTGAAGAAGGAGAACGGCCTGCGCACCGGGCGCCGCGTCAGCCACTGCTTCGTCATGGACGTACCGAACCATCCGGAGCCGCTGATCATCACCGACGCGGCCGTCAACATCGCGCCGAGCCTGGAGGCCAAGGTCGACATCGTGCAGAACGCGATCGACCTCGCCGACGCCCTCGGCATCCAGGAGGTGCGGGTGGCCATCCTCTCCGCCATGGAGACGGTCAACTCGGCCGTGCCGTCCACCATCGAGGCGGCCGCCCTGTGCAAGATGGCCGAGCGCGGCCAGATCACGGGAGCGCTGCTCGACGGGCCGCTGGCGCTGGACAACGCCATCGACCTCGGCGCGGCGAAGATCAAGAACATCACGTCCAGGGTGGCGGGCCGCGCCAACGTACTCGTCGTGCCGGACCTGGAGGCCGGCAACATGCTGGCCAAGAGCCTCACTTTCCTCGCCGGCGCCGATGCCGCGGGCATCGTTCTGGGGGCGCGCGTGCCGGTGATCCTCACCAGCCGGGCGGATTCGCAGCTGACCCGCCGCGCCTCCTGCGCCGTCGCGTGCCTCGTCGCGGCACGGGCGAAGCAGAGGGCCGCCGTCAAGGCGGTGTAGTCCGGACGGCGCATCCCGTCGTCACCACGCGGCGGAACCCTCCCCCGTTCACGGGGGAGGGCAGGGAGGGGGGAGGAACCTCGGCCGCCAGGGAACAAGGCAAAAAGCCCCCTCTGTCGGCTTCGCCGACATTTCCCCCGCGAGCGGGAGAGAGTTGACGGGCAGCTCAGTGCCTGAGTTTTGCTTCGATCACCCCAGCAGGCGCGCCGCCAGCGCCCTGGCGAGAAGGGCCGGGCGCACCTGCTCCAGCGGCTTGATGTAGGCCCCGACATAGAAGTGACGGATCATCTTGGCCCGCGTGGCGATGCTGTCGTCGAAGCGCAGCGAGAAGCCGTCGGACAGGATGCGCACGACCGTCGCCTCGATCTCGTTCGGCCCGAAGCGCCAGCGGCAGGTCGAACCCACCGGGCCGGGCGCGGTTCCCGTCACGCTCGCGCCGCCGATCGAGATGTCCTTCAGCGTGAACGGCCGTTCGCCGTCCGGCACCAGGCAGACGACGCGGTCGGCTGTCCGGAAGCGCTCGGCCAGCCGCCGGCGGGGTTTCTCGATGCAGACGATGCAGGTCACGATGAGGAGCATGGCGTTGTACCAGCTCCAGAACAGCGCCATCGCGGCGTATTTCGGCTGCTGGTACTGGAACTCGACCAGGAAGCCCCAGGCGATGGCGATGAAGGTGAAGGCGAGGAGCGCCAGGTAGGTTGACAGCATCGACCACTGCACGAAGCCGCGGCTGCGATCGCCGCCCTTGGCCGTCACCTTGAACTTGTGCCCCTTCGGCTTCAGCGTGCCGACCACGACGGCTTTCAGCACCGTCGGCGCGGCGATGAGCTGGCACACTTCCGACATCACCACCATCCAGCGCCCGGCGGCGATCCAGGTGAGGGTGGCCGAGTTCCAGACGAAGTAGGGCAGGAAGTGGGACGACATGTCCCACACATTCGCGTGCACGGCGACGATGCCGAAGAGCAGGAAGGAGGAGGGCACGATGAAGGCGAAGGGCTTGACCGCGTAGACGGCCGACCAGTTGACAAAGGTCAGGACGAGCATGGCGCGGTCGGCCAGCCCCAGCGTCGTATGACGCGAGAACGGGCCGCTTCGTCCGCGGAAAATCTGCATGAAACCGAGGCACCAGCGCCCGCGCTGGGTGATGTATTCCTTCAGCCCCTCCGGAGCGAGGCCGAAGGTCAGCGGCTCGTTCAGGTAGACGGTGCGCAACCCCGCCTCCTTCATGCGCAGGGTGACGAGGTAGTCCTCGGTCACGCTGTCCGTCGGGAAGCCACCGATGCCCATCAGCGCGTCGTAACGGATCACCGAGGAAGTGCCGCAGCAGAAAGCCTGGTTCCAGCCGTCGAGGGACGGCATCACCACGTCGAAGAAGTAGCGCTGCTCGTCGGGCCACACCGCCGCGGCGGAAAGGTTCAGCTGGATCGGGTCGGGATTGACGAAGTGCTGCGGGGTCTGCACCACCGCCACGTCCTCGTCCATCAGCGACAGGGCCCGCTTCAGAAAGTGCGGCGTCGGCACGAAGTCGGCGTCGAGGATGGAGACGAAGCCCGGCTGGTCCGGGAGCTGGGCGAGGTGACGCAGCGCATTGTTGATGTTGCCTGCCTTGGCGTGGGCATTGTCAGAGCGCGTGAGGTAGCCGCAGTCGAGGCGGCGGCAGAGATCCTCCAGCCAGGGGCGGCGGCCGTCGTCGAGCACCCAGACCCGCAGGGCGGGGTAGTCCTGCCCGAGCGCGCCGACGATGGTGCGCTCGAGGATCGCCTCTTCCTCGTTATACGTGCAGATCAGGACGTCGACCCTGGGCCATGCCGTCTCCGGGGCGCGCGAGGCGAGCCGCCTGTCGACGTCCGGTGTCCGGTTGGTGCGGCGCACGAGCAGGAACACCGAGATCATGCCGGCCAGCACGGCCGTGGCCTCGATGCACAGGAACACCACGCCGAGCGGGTAGGAGACGTCGAGCGCCTGGCTGGGCAATGTCTCCGTGACGCGCCAGAACAGGTAGCGCGCCGACAGCACCATCGAGACACCGATGGCAAAGGCGCGCGCCCACCACGAGCGCGGATCGAGCTGCGACAGGATGACAATCACGCAGCCCAGTGTGACGAGGCCCGGCCAGCCGATGTCGACGAAGGTGGAAAAAGACGACACGCGCGGCCCCTCGCCCGCCGCTCAGAGCGGCTTGTCGAAGAGCACGCGCCCGGTGCGGCCGACGCCGCATCCCGTGTCGCGCCCAAGCCCGGGCACGGCCACCGTCACCCGGTATGGCTCCTTAGCCAGCGCGGAGGGCCCGATGGCCAGATTGCCCGGCGGTCCTGCGATGCCGGTGAGGTTGACCACCGTGCCGTCGAACGACTCGGTGGAATTGGACGGCTGGAAGCGCGCGGCCTGGCCGAGCGACAGTGAATTGAAGACGCTCTCGGTCACCGTCGCGGTGACGAGGGCATTGCCGCAGTCGAGCACGCGCAGCAGGTCCTGGCCGCGGCCGACCTCCTCGCCGGGGGCGGCGAGCACTTCCCAGACACGCCCGGTGGGCAGCGGCACCTCGACGGAGGAGCGGGCGGCGTAGCGCTCGGCCTCGCTCTCCACCTCGGTCCGCAGTCTTTTCTCGCGCAGGTCGAGCGCGGCACGCTCGTCCTCCAGCGCGGCGAGCTTCTCGGCCACCTCCTCGGCGCGCTGCGCCGATTGCGGGCGGTCATTGTAGCTGTCGCCGATGAAGACGCCGCGTCGCGCGGCATCGAGCTCGACGCGCAGGCCGTCGCGGCGGCGCTCGCCGGCCGACTTGAGGGCGAGCGAGACATCGCGGTCGCGGCGGGCGCGCTCGAGCTCGGCGAGGCTGGTGGACCCGGTCTTGGACAGCGTCTGCCCGCGGGCGAGGGTGGCATCGGCCTCGCGCACCTGCGCCTCGGAGCCGGCAATGCTGCTGTCGAGCTCGGCGATCCGCGCTTCAAGCTGGCGGATGCGGCCCTGGCGGAACTCCTCGACCTGGGCCTGCAGGCGGGCGAGTTCGCCGCGCATGCGCTCGATGCGGCGCTCGAGCCCGGGCCGGTCGTCGTCGGCGCGGGCGAGTTCACGCGCGAGATCGTCCAGGCGGGCCCTGTCGACGCGCGGGTTCTCGATGCGGATGACGGTGCGCCCCGGCTCGGCCGCGGCGAGGGACGCCAGGGGCTGGCCGGTGATCTCCAGCCGGCCCTCGATGGGCGCGCGGACGGTGACGAGGCGGGCATTGACCACAGCCTCGACGCTGGAGGGCTGCAGCAGCCGCATCAGCGGGACGAAGCCGAAGGTGGCGACGAGGATGAGCCCGAGCAGCACCTTCACGGCACGCCCGAGCCAAGGCGACCGGCGCGCGGCGGCAGGTGCGACGGCAGGCGCAGCGGCTGGAGCAGCCTCTGCGGGAACCTGGACCGGCGGGACCTCGGCGGGGGCCGGCTCGGGCGCCGCAGGCTGCGTGGCGGGATCGAAGCGGCTCTTCAGCAGGTTCTGGAGGCGCACCGCGCCCTGTTCGGCCGGCGAAAGCGCTGGATCCGGACTGGCGGAGTCGGTTTCGGGGACGACAGGCTGCGCTGCCGTCCTCATCCTGCCGGTTTTCCTGCGTTCGGCTCTCGCGCTCATCCAGCCAACATCCCGCGTGTTCCGGTGCCACTTGGGCACAAGGAGGGAAATGAGTGGATAACGTGACGGACTGAATCATTGGTTAGGTTAGAGACAAATCAACTCCACACCTGACCTACGTGAATCTACGCATTGCGGTTGTGAGGCCTTGGCGCGGGGTCGCCTGAGCCCGCAAATGCATATTGCTCAGCACGGGCGAGCCATTGCGAGGAGGGTGTGACCGCCTTCACAGCGCCGGCGGGCGGACTGCTGCAGGGTGTGGTCATCGGACGCGTTTCCCCTCCTCCCGCCTCGCCGGCCCGGCTACCCCGGGCCGGCTTTTTCTTGGCGCGAGGGCGTGGGCTCCAGCGGAAAGCCGGCCCACCCTGTTGACGAAGCCCCCTCGGCACGGGGCAAGTGGGGCACCGACATGTCCGTGCGACAGATCCGGAGACACGCCCCATCCGCACCGCAGGCACCTGGGCCATCTGCCTGTTCGTCCTCCTGGCGGCGACGGTCGCCGGCTATGCCTATCTCAACCAGGAAGACGCGATTGCCGTGGTCCTGCTCGGCGCCGCGCTGGTCGGCGTCGGCACGCTCTTCATCACCGACAGGATTTGATCGCGCCGCGCCTTGTGCCGCCGGGCGATATCCTGTATCCACCGCGCCCTTGCGTCAGTCACCGGGAGGTCCAAGCATGAAGCAGTTCTGCGCCGACACCCTCCCGGGCTTCCCGGGCTAGTCGTCCCGGCCTTCGGTCCCCGTCCCCGACCGCACCAGCAACGCCAGTTTTCATCTGCCGCGCCCACCGCGGGCACGCGCCTTTTCAGGGAGCCGGTTTCCGCCGACGCGGGCCGGTCCACCGCCATGTCGTCGACCGTCAAGACCGGCGCGCGCGAACCCTTTCGCCGCGTCTTCGCCTTCGTTTTCGGCCTGTGGGGCCGCCAGCGCGCACGCGTGACGTGGATCGCGGCGCTGGCGCTCGTCGCCACGCTGGCCGACGTGTTGATGCCCCTCTTCGCCGGCCGCCTCGTGGACGCGGTGTCGTCGGCAGGGGGAGACCGCGATGCCGCGCTCGCCTCGGCCCTCCAGGCGCTCGGTGCCATGGCCATGCTCGGCCTCGCCGGCGTCGGCTTCCGCTTCGCCTTCTTCAACGGGATCGTGAAGCTGACGCTGGCGATGATGGCCGCCATCGCCGGCGAGACTTTCGCACGCGTGCAGCGCTTCTCGACCGACTGGCACGCCAACAGCTTCGCCGGGTCCACCGTCCGCAAGATCACGCGCGGCATGTGGGCGCTCGACCAGCTCAACGACATCATGGTCATCGCCGTGCTGCCGTCGCTCGTCGTGCTGGCGGGCTCGACGGCGCTGCTGGCGTGGCACTGGCCCGTGATGGGCCTCCTGGTGGGCGCCGGCTCGCTGGCCTTCGTGACGATGACGGTGCTGCTCTCGACGCGCTGGGTGGCGCCTGCCGCGCGGCTCTCCAACGTATGGGACACGCGCATCGGGGCGGCGCTCGCCGACGCGATCAGCTGCAATGCCGTCGTCAAGGCCTTCGGCGCCGAGGCGCGCGAGGATACGCGGTTCGGCGGGGTGGTGGACAAGTGGCGCCGGCGCACCCGCCGCACCTGGACGCGCGGCAACGTCAATGGTGGGCTGCAGGGCCTCTGCCTCGCGCTCCTGCAGACGGGCGTGCTGGCCGTCGCGGTATGGCTGTGGTGGCGGGGCCGGGCGAGCGCAGGCGATGTCGCCTATGTGCTCACCGCCTACGCCGTCGTGCAGGGCTATCTGCGCGATGTCGGCCTGCATGTGCGCATGTTGCAGCGCTCCGTCAACGACATGGAGGAGCTCGTCGCCTTCCATGCCGAGCCGATGGGCGTGGCCGACAGGCCTGACGCCGATCCGATCAAGGTCGGGGCCGGAGAAGTGCGCTTCGACGAGGTCGTGTTCCACTATGGCGGGCACGCGACGCCGCTCTATGACGGCCTTTCCGTCACCATCGGTGCGGGGGAGCGCGTCGGCCTCGTCGGGCACTCCGGCTCGGGCAAGACAACCTTCGTCAAGCTGGTCCAGCGCCTCTACGACGTCACGGGCGGGCGCATCCTGATCGACGGGCAGGACATCGCGGCCGCGACGCAACAGTCGTTGCGCTCGCAGATCGCGCTGGTGCCGCAGGAGCCGATCCTGTTCCACCGCACGCTGGCCGAGAACATCGCCTATGCGCGGCCTTCGGCGAGCCAGGCCGACATCGAGAAAGCCGCACGCCTCGCCAATGCGCACGGCTTCATCGAGCGCCTTCCGCGCGGCTACGCCACGCTGGTCGGCGAGCGCGGCGTCAAGCTCTCCGGGGGCGAGAGGCAGCGCGTGGCGTTGGCGAGGGCGTTCCTGGCCGACGCGCCCATCCTGATCCTGGACGAGGCCACGTCGAGCCTCGATTCGGAGTCGGAAGCGGCGGTGCAGGAGGCGATGGAGCGGCTGATGAAGGGGCGCACCTCCATCATCATCGCGCATCGCCTGTCGACGGTCAGGGCCGTGGACCGGATCCTGGTCTTCGACCGCGGCCGCATCGTCGAGGAGGGCTCGCACGGCGTGCTGATCCACCGCGAGAACGGGCTCTATCGCCGCCTGTTCGAGCGCCAGGCCCTCGGCATCGCCGCCTGAGCGGGCTGCCGCGGGGGATACAAGGCGAGGACGTGGCCCCGCCGGCCACGTCCTCGCTGCAGCCGGAGGCAGAGTGTCGGCCTGCTACGCCATCCACCGCAGGGACATGCAGGAGAGCCCTGCGTCGATCCTGGCGATCTCGGTCGTCGAAAGCGGCGTCACGGCGTAGCCCCGGCTCGCCAGGAGATCCGCCGTGCGGGGCCACCTGGCAGAGACGAGCAGGAGGTCGTTGACGCGCAACGCGTTGGCGGCGGGCTCCTCGCCCTCCGGCACGGTGACGACGTCGTAGCCGGCAAACACGCCGGATGCGGCGAGGCGGGCGGTGGAGAGCACCGTCCCGTCGTCGAGCGGCGCGCAGTCGGACTTGAAGTGCAGCACCCCCGGCGGGGTGCGGACGACTTCGCCCCGGCGGCCGAGCTCTCCCAGGGCGCCGATGAGCGCATGCGCGCCGGCCTCGTCCGTGCGGTCGGACAGGCCGATCAGGACGCGGTCCCCCATGACGAGCACGTCGCCGCCGTCCGCGAATCCCTCCTCGAGACGGATCAGGCGTGGAAAGCGCTTCTCCAGAACGGGCGCGAGGTGCTCGGCTTCGCCGAGGCGCGACGCCGCCCCCGGCCGCAGCAGGATCGCGCCCTTGCCGAAGACGAGCGCCGGGTCCTCGACGAAGAGCGCGTCGGGAAATCCGTCGAGCGGGTCGAGCACCTCGACCGCCACGCCGGCGGCCTGCAGCGCGTCGACATAGGCCTCGTGCTCGGCGACGACGCCACGGAAGTCGGGCGCGCCGGTGTCGACGGCACGCAGGCCATCCACCACGCTGGCCGATGGACGGCGCACGATCGCATTGCTGAAACGGGTGACGGGGACGCGTCCGGTCATGGCAGGCTCCGCTGGAAGGCGGCGGACTGTAGGGATTCGGACGGGTGGCGCAAGGCCGCCGGGAGCGCGGATCTCCAGCTCCGCAGGAACGGCCGGGGGCGTCGGCGGCGCCTTGTCCGGGGAACATGACGCGGGCCGCATCTCCGCCCTACACTGCCGCGCGAGGAGCCATCATGGACGCCAGAGCCGCCATCGCCCCCTTCGCCGGCGACATCGTCGCGATCCGGCACGACCTGCACGCCCACCCCGAGATCGGGCTCGAGGAGAAGCGGACCTCCGCCCTCGTCGCGAGCCTGCTGGCCGCTTGGGGCTGGCAAGTCGAGACCGGGCTCGGCGGCACCGGCGTGGTGGGAACCCTGTCGCGCGGCACGGGGCGGCGCAGCATCGGGCTCAGGGCCGACATGGACGCGCTGCCGATACCCGAGGAGACGGGGCTGCCCTATGCCAGCCGCATCCCCGGCGTGATGCATGCCTGCGGGCATGACGGGCACACCGCCATGCTGCTCGCCGCCGCCCGCGCGCTCGCCTCCTCCAGGACATTCGACGGCACCGTCCATCTCATCTTCCAGCCCGCCGAGGAGAACCACGGCGGTGGCCGGCTGATGATGGAGGACGGCCTGTTCAGCCGTTTCCCCTGCGATGCCGTCTTCGGGCTGCACGTCATGCCCGGCATGGCTGAGAACACATTCGCCACCCGCCCCGGCCCGTTCATGGCCAGCGTCGAGGAGGCGCGGATCACCGTACGCGGCACGGGAGGACACGGGGCGCTGCCGCACCTGACGGCCGATCCCGTGGTGGCCGCGTCGAGCCTCGTCCTGGCGCTGCAGACGGTGGTGTCGCGCAATATCGATCCGCTCGAAGCGGGGATCGTCACCGTCGGCGCGTTCCGGGCCGGGACGGTCTGCAACGTCATCCCGGAACGGGCAGAGCTTCTGGCCGGGCTTCGCGCCTTCTCGCCGCAGGTGTGCGAGACCATCCGTGCGCGCGTCTCGGCGCTGGCCCACGCCCAGGCGGAGAGCTTCGGCTGCAGCGCGGACGTCGTCTTCTCGGATTTCTACCCGGTGCTGGTCAACCATCCCGCGATGACGGACGTCGCGCTCTCCGCCGCCGCCGCGCTGCTCGGGCCGGAGGCCGTCGGCGTGGCGGAGCGCCCCTACCCCTTCGGCGAGGACTTCGCCTTCATGCTGCAGGAGGTGCCGGGCTGCTACGGCGTGCTCGGCCAGGGGTCCGGCCGTCACGCGCTCCACCATCCCCGCTTCGACTTCAACGACGCCACGCTGGTGACGGGCGGCGCCTATTGGGTGACGCTCGCGGAGCGGTTCCTCGCCGTGGCCTGAGGCAGTATCGACCGCAGATGCGGCAGAGGAGAACGGAATGGCGCGGGGCATGACGGGTGACGGGGCGGGCCCGGCCAATGCGGCACGGCCGCTCGGCGACTATCTCGTCGGGCTCCTGGAGGCGAACGGCGTCGAGGTCGTGTTCGGCATTCCCGGCGTACACACGCTGGAGCTCTATCGCGGCCTGTCCGGCCGGAACATTCGCCATGTCCTCACGCGGCACGAGCAGGGCGCGGCGTTCGCAGCGGATGGTTATGCCCGGATGTCGGGCCGGCCCGGAGTCTGCTTTTTGATTTCGGGTCCGGGCGTCGGCAATGCGATGACCGCGATCGGCCAGGCCTATTCGGACTCCGTGCCGCTGCTCGTCATCTCCGCGGTGGCGGCCAGCGACACGCTCGGCAAGGGGTCGGGCGTGCTGCACGAGGTGACGGACCAGCGCGCCATGACCGCCCCGGTGACGGCCTTCAGCGCCACGGCCTTCACGGCGGAAGACTTCGAGGACCATTTGCGGCGGGCCTTCGCGCTCTTCGCCTCCGGCCGCAGGCGGCCCGTGCACATCGAGGTGCCGATCGACGTTCTGGCGGGGCAGTCCGACCGCGTGGCGGCTCCCTTCGCGGGCCCCGCCGGCCGGCCGCTCGCGCCGAAGGCGGCGATCGACGCGGCGGCGGCAATGCTGCGGGATGCGCAGCGACCTCTCGTGATCCTCGGAGGCGGCGCCGTGGAGGCAGGCCGTGCCGCACTGCGCATCGCCGGCACGACGGGTGCGTACATCGCCACGACCGTCGCGGCGAAGGGCGCGGTTCCCGACGATCATCCCGCCCATCTCGGCGCGACGCTGCAATGGCCCGCCATGCAGGCGCTGGCCGGCGAGGCCGACGTCGTGCTCGCCGCCGGTACTGAGCTTGCGGAAACCGACTTCTACGTTCCCACGCTGACACTCAGCGGGCGGCTGATCCGCATCGACATCGATCCCGGGCGCCTCGCCGACCGCTACCGGGCGGAGCTGCCGATCCTCGGCGATGCGGCGGACGCGCTGGCGCGCATCGCCGCCGCCCTCGGAAAGAACCAGGGCCGCGAACCGTGGAAGGGCCCGTCCGGCCCGCTGCGCGAGGGTTCCGCGCAAGGCGTGCTCGCGACGGAGCGGGGCCGCCGCCAGGCTGCCGCGCTGGCCGCCATTCGCCGGGCCTTGCCCGAGGACGGCGCGCTCTACACCGACATGACGCAGATCGCTTACTCGGGGAACGCGCTCTTCCCGGTGCCGGCCCCGCGCTGCTGGTTCCACCCCTCCGGCTACGGCACCCTGGGCTACGCGCTGCCCGCCGCCATCGGCGGCAAGATCGCGGCACCTCAGCGTCCGGTCGCGGCGCTCTTGGGCGACTACGGCTTCCAGTTCACCCTGCCCGAGCTTGCGACCGCGGCCCAGGAGGGGCTTTCGCTTCCGGTGCTGGTGTGGAACAACGACCGCCTCGCGCAGATCAGCGACGACATGGTGGCCTCGGGAATTCCGGAAATCGGCGTGTCGCAGACCAACCCGGACTTCCTGCTCCTGGCGCAGGCCTACGGCCTCTCGGCCGTGCGGCCCAACGGCACGCAGGCACTCGAGGCGGCGCTGCGCGACGCGCTGGCACGCCCGGGACCGACGCTGATCGACATCCGCGAGGACCGCATGCCGGCCTGACGCCGCGCCCGACACCAATACGGACCCGAAACGATGCCCCCGCCATTCTCGCCCCTCACCCGCCAGGTCGCCGGCCGCGGCTCCGACGCCTGGCTGATCCACGGCAAGGCGCTGCGCGCGCGGGAGGTGGGCGGCGACGTCATCGTGCTCAGCGTCGGCGATCCCGACTTCGACACGCCAGCCTTCATCACCGATGCAGCCGTCGAGGCGCTGCGCGGCGGCGACAGCCACTACACGACGATGCAGGGCCGGCTGAAGCTGCGCCAGGCGGTTGCCGACAGGCACGCGAGGCGCACCGGCGAAGAAGCGGTGGCCGAAAACGTCATGATCACGTCGGGAGCGCAGAACGCGCTCTATTTCACCGCGGCCTGCCTGGTCGGCCCGGGTGACCACGTGGTCGTCCTCGAGCCCGCCTATGTCACCTATCACGCCACGTTCGCGGCGGCGGGTGCGGAGGTGTCCTATGTCGAGATGCCGCGCGCCAGCGGCTTCCGGCTTGACGCGGCGGCACTGGAAGCGGCGATCCGGCCGCAGACGAAGGCGATCCTCTTCGCCAACCCCAACAACCCCACCGGCGTGATGCTGAGCGAGAGCGAGATCGCCGCCATCGCCGCCATCGCGGAGCGGCACGACCTCTGGATCGTCGCCGACGAAGTCTATGGCGACCTCGTCTTCGAGGGCTCCTTCGTGCCCATGGCGTCCGCGCCGGCGGCGCGGGGGCGGACGGTCAGCATCAGCAGCCTGTCGAAGTCGCATGCCATGACGGGCTGGCGCCTGGGCTGGCTCACCGGCCCGCGGCAGCTGATCGAACACGGCGAGCGCCTCAACACGGCGATGCTGTACGGCCTGCCAGGCTTCATCCAGGAAGGCGCCTACGCCGCCCTGACGCTCGGGGAGGAGGTGCCGGAGGAAATGGCCGGCATCTACCGCCAGCGCCGGGACGTGGTGCTGGAAGGGCTGCGCGGCGCCAACGGCCTATCCTGCATGCGCCCGCAGGCCGGCATGTTCATGATGGTGGACGTCTCCGGCACCGGCCTCGACGGCCAGGCCTTCATGGAAGGGCTCTACGAGCACACCGGCGTCTCGGTTCTCGCCGGAGGTGCCTTCGGGCTGCCGGCAAAGGACTGCGTGCGGGTGTCCTTCGCCGCCTCCGAGGCGCAGCTCGCCGATGGCTGCCGGCGCATCCGCGCCTTCGTGGCGGGCCTTCCCGGCTCCTCCGGCTGACATGGTCACGATCCTCGCCGACGGGATCGCCTATGGCGCGCTGCTCTTCCTGCTGGCGCTCGGGCTCTCCGTCACGATGGGGGTCATGAACGTCGTCAACCTCGCCCATGGCGTCTTTGCCATGGCGGGCGGCTATGTCGCCGCGCTGGCCATGGAGCGCTGGGGCGTGCCGTTCCTCGCCACCCTGCCGCTCGCCTTCCTCGGCGCGGCCCTGCTCGGCGCCGTGCTGGAACGCGTGCTCTACGTGCGGCTCTATCACCGCAGCCATCTCGACCAGGTGCTGGCGACGGTCGGGCTCGTCTTCGTCGCCTCGACGATCGCCGACGTGGCGCTGGGCGCACAGACCCGGCAGATCACCTTGCCAGACTGGCTGCGCGGCCGCATCGCGGTGCCCGGCGGCGACATCGGTGCCTACCGGCTGTTCGTCGCGGCCGTGTGCCTCGCCCTCGCCGGGCTGCTTCAGTACGGCCTGTCGCGCACCCGCCTCGGCGCCAGGCTCAGGGCATCCGTGGACAATCCGGCGGTCGCGCACGCCATGGGCATTCCGGTCGGCAGCATCTTCGCCGGCGCCTTCGCGCTGGGGTCCGGCCTGGCCGGGCTGGGCGGTGCGCTGGGTGCCGACATGATCGGCGTCGACCCGTCCTTCCCGGTGCGGATGATGGTCTACTTCCTGATCGTCGTGGCCGTCGGCGGCTCCAGCAGCATCGCTGGCCCGCTTGCCGCGGCGATGATCCTCGGCATCGCGGACGTGGCCGGGAAATACTGGCTGCCGGCCTACGGCCCCTTCGTGCTCTACGCCGTGATGGTGGGACTTCTGGTGGTGCGCCCGCGCGGGCTCGGCGCCGCCGCGGTGACGCGATGAGGCGTGGCGCGAGTCTGGCGACGCTCGGCTGGGCCGCCGGCTTCGGCGCAGCGGCCCTGGCGGCAGCCTTCTTGCCGGGGCTGCGCCTGCTCATCGCGGAGACAGCCATCGCCGCGCTCTTCGCCGTCTCGCTCGGACTGGTGCTCGCGGTGGCGGGCATCGTCTCGCTCGGCCATGCCGCCTTCTTCGGCATCGGCGCCTATGCCGCGGGGCTCACCGCCCTGCACCTGACGCCCGATCCGCTCGCCGGCCTTGCCGTCGCGGCCGGCTGCGCGGCGATGGCGGGCGCCGTTTCTGCCCTGCCGCTGGTGCGCGGCAACGACCTGACGCGCCTCGTCCTCACCCTGGCCGTCGCCATGCTCCTGCTGGAAGGCGCCAACCGCTTCGCCGGCATCACCGGGGGTTCCGACGGGCTGCAGGGCATCGCCATTGGTCCGGTGCTCGGCGCCTTCGACTTCGACCTCGGCGGGCGCACCGCCGCGTTCTACTGCCTTGCCGTTCTCGCCATCCTCTTTCTCGCGGCACGCCGGCTCGTCGCCTCGCCCTTCGGCCTGTCCCTGCGGGCGATCCGGGACGAGCCGGTCCGGGCGCGGGCGCTCGGCGTGCCGGTCGGGCGGCGCATCGTCGGCGTCTACACCATCGCTGCGGGGATGGCCGGGGTGGCGGGCGCGCTCAACGCCCAGTCCGCGCAGTTCGTCTCGCTCGACGTGCTGGAGTTCCACCGTTCCGCCGAGGCGCTGCTCGCCGTCGCGGTCGGAGCGGCGGCCGGCCTCGGCGGCGCGCTGGCGGGCGCCGTGCTGCTGGAGGTGGCGCAGGAGCGCTTCTCGTCCCTGACGCCGCAATACTGGCAGTTCTGGCTCGGGCTGCTGCTGATCGCGGTCGTTTTCCTGCCGCGCCCCGCATGGCCGCGGGGAGGCGCCGCCGAGAGGGACGAAGTGCCGTGAGCGCCCCGGTGCTGGAGACGCGCGGAGTGACCCGCCGGTTCGGCGGGCTTTCGGCGGTGGACGGGGTGAGCCTCTCCTTCGCGCCCGGCGAGCGCTGCGCCCTGGTGGGACCGAACGGGGCGGGCAAGACGACCTATGTCGACCTCCTCACCGGAGTGCAGCGGCCCGATGCGGGGCGCGTCCTCCTCGCCGGGCGGGACGTGACGGCGAGGCCCGCGCATGACCGGGCCCGCTCGGGGCTTTCCCGCACTTTCCAGGTCACGCGGCTGTTTCCGCGCCTGACGCCACGCGAATCGGTCTCGCTGGCCCTCTGCGAACGGAGCGGGACGGGCTGGCGGCCCTGGCGCGATGCGATCGCGGCGGCGGGACCGGCGACGACGGGCCGCCTGCTGCGTGCCTGCGGCCTCGAGCGCTGGGCAGACGAACCGGCGGGACACCTGCCCTATGGCCGTGCGCGGATGCTGGAGATTGCCCTGGCGCTGGCCCAGGAGCCGCGGGTGATGATCCTCGACGAGCCTGCGGCGGGCGTGCCGGACGCAGAGCGCCGGGACATCCTCGACCTGCTGGCCGCCCTCCCCGCCGAGACCTGCGTCATTCTAGTCGAGCACGACATGGACCTCGTCTTCAGCTTCGCGCGCCGCATCGTGGTGCTGGCCGCCGGCGCCGTTCTCGCGGACGGGCCGCCCGCCGCCATCGCGGCGGATCCTGCCGTGCAGCGTGCCTATCTCGGCCCGCCCTCGTGACGGCGGTCCTGCGTGTCAGCGGCCTCGTCGCAGGCTACGGGCCGGCCCGCGTGCTGCACGGGGTCGACCTCGTGGTGCCCGAAGGCGGCTCGCTGGCTCTGCTCGGCCGAAACGGCGCGGGCAAGACGACGCTGCTGCGGGCGCTGATGGGCCTCGCCGACAGGGCGGCGGGCACCATCGTGACGGGAGGGCGCGACGTGACGCGCCTCGGCCCGGAGGCGCGCTGCGCCGCGGGACTCGCCTGGGTGCCGCAGGAGCGCGCCGTCTTTCCCTCGCTCTCGGTCGAGGAAAACCTCACCGCCGTCGCGCGGCCGGGACCCTGGCCGCCGGCGCGGGCGCTGGCCCTTTTTCCGCGCCTGGCCGAGCGCCGGCGCCAGGCGGCCGGGCTGCTCTCGGGGGGAGAACAGCAGATGCTCGCCATCGCCCGGGCTCTCGTCCTCGCTCCAAAGGTGCTGCTGCTGGACGAGCCGCTGGAGGGGCTCGCCCCGACGGTCGCGGCGGAACTGGCCGGGATCCTCGCGGCACTCCGGCAGGCGGAGGGCCTGGCGACCGTGTTGGTGGAGCAGAAGGCGGCAGTGGCCCTGGGCCTCGCGGCGGAGGCCGCAATCCTGGAGCGCGGGCGCATCGTGCACCGTGCCGCCAGCACCGCCCTCCTGGCCGACCCGGAAACGCTGCGGGCCCGTCTCGGAGTGGGCGGCGACGGCTCGGCTTGAGCCTGACGGCGCTTTACCGCACACTCCAGCCCGCCGCACAGGCCGGGAGGCACGACGATGATCGCCAGGACTGGATCCGCGCTTGCCCTGTCAGCCTTTTTCGCGCTGGCGGCCCTGCAGTACGCAGCCGCCCAGGAGGCGGTGGGCACCGTTGATTCGGTTCAGGGCCCTGCAGACGCTGTTCGCGCCGACGTCCCGACGCCGCTGGCGGAGGGATCCGACGTTCTGCTGGACGACACGCTGAGGACGGGAGCGCAGGGACGCCTCGCCGCCACGCTCGCCGACAAGACGGCGATCTCGCTGGGCGAGAACGCCGAGATGACCATCGACAGCTTCGTCTATGGCGGCAAGGACAAGGGCAAGGGAGGCGCGGTGCTGCAGGCGGTGCAGGGCGCCTTCCTGGTCGTCGGCGGCGCGGTCGAGAAGCGGAAGGCGGGGCTGAAGGTGAAGACACCGGTCGCCACCATCTCGCTGCGCGGCACGACGGTGTGGGGCGGCCGCATCGACAACGCCTTTGGCGTGTTCGTCGCCGAAGGCCTCGTCACGGTGACGACGCGGCGAGGCCGCGTGACGCTCCGGCCGGGCGAAGGCACTTCGATCTCGGAGGATCTCCGTCCCCAACCGCCGAAGCGCTGGCCGCAGGAAAAGGTCGACAGGGCCCTGCGGGAGGTGCGGCCCTAGGCTGGCGCCCCCGCCCTCTCGTGTGTCCTCACCGCGTCGAGCACGGCCTCGGCGAGGGAGATGAAGTGGCAGCGCTCGGCTTCCGAGAAATCCTCGTGCAGGCGAAACGGCCGCGGCGGCAACGCAGGAGCGCCCTGCGCGAAGGCTTCGGGCAGGCGATTCGCCAGCAGCGTGGCGGTATGGTGGACGATCAACTCTGGATGGTGTGAACGGGACGACATGACGCACCGGTTGAGTGTGTTGCGGGTGTATGGCGGTCCGCGCTGGGGGTTGGCCCGGCCGATGACGGGGCTGATATCACGGTCGTCTCTCCCAAATATGTGGCCTGAAACGTTAATCGAGTTAAACGAAGGTTAATCGGCCAACCCTGTGAACAAGCGCTTCCGGTACGTCCCAGAGACTGGCGGCTCCTTCCGGAAACGATTAGTTAACGATTATTCTTTAAGTCTCTTATTGAATTGACAGGGTGGCGTAGGCGTAGGGCTCGGCCGGAGAAGCGGTCACCCGGTCGGACTGATCCCTTGTCGGGCGAGGGGCCGAATGGCCCGAACGGACGGTGCCGCGGGACGCGGCGCCGGGCCATGCCGGGGGCTAACGGTGATGGGCGTGGGGTCGAAGGCGGAGCCGGGCGGACAGACCGGCCCGGTATGGGACAAGGGATTCGAGCTAGCGCCGGACGAGGCGGGCTACGTGGAAAAGATTCGAGGGCGGATATTGGCCAGTCGCAAATCGCGAGATCCCGGCGCCAGCGCCGTGAAGGGTGACACCCTTCCCGAGGCGTCCGGCGGAGCCGAGCAGAAGCTGGAGGGCCTTCAGGGCCTCGGGCAGCTGCCGCTCGACTCGCTGCGGAAGCTGCGCGCCGACATCGTCGACCAGCTGCTCGACGAAAGCGCCGAGTACCGGGCCCTCGTCGCACTCGACCAGGCGATCGAACTGCTGCAGGGCATCTCGGAAGGCCGCTCGGGCGACGCGCTGCGCCGGGGCATCCGCAGGGCCGGGCCCGGCGGGCGCCGCCGCATCAGCCATACCGGGGCCGCCGCGCAGGTGATTGCGGAGATGGGCCAGCCGGTTCCGATCTCGCAGTTGCTCGACCTCGTTGCCGCCCGCGGCGCCATTGTCGGTGGCCAGCGCCCGGCCTCGACGCTGGCCTCCTCGCTCTCTCAGGACCCGCGGTTCTCCTCCATCGTATGGCGCGGCCAGCGCAGCTGGTGGCTGACCGACCAGCCGGCGCCGGAAGAGAGCGACGACTGACAACTTCCAAAGCCCCACCAGACAAAAGGCCCCGTCCGCAAGGCGGGGCCTTTGCTTTTTCCCGCACTCGATGCGCCGGCGCCAGACGTTGACGGAGCTGTGAAGTGCTGCCTCATGTTTGATCTCTGACGATTGTTGACATTCATCAGTGTTGAGGCGACAGTCCGGACGTCCGCCGCCGGAGCCTCGAACATGTCCGCGTCCGCCCCCATCGCTTCCGTCCTGGTTGCCGTCGCACTTTTAGCCCTTCCCGCCTGCAACGAGGCTGGTGGCCAGGCAAAGACGGAGCCGAAGCCCGACCGCCCAGTGCTCGTCACGCCCGTGCGCTACGCGCCCCTGTCCCCCGAGAGGAGCTTCGTCGCGACGATCCGGCCTCGCGTCGAGACCGAGCAGGGCTTCCGGATCGGCGGCAAGGTGGTGCGCCGGCTCGTCGAGGTCAGTGATCGCGTCAGGGCCGGGCAAACGCTTGCCCTTCTCGACGAGACCGATCTGCGGCTGCAGGTGGAGCAGGCGGAGGCCGACATCCGCGCCCTCGACACGGCGGTGGTGCAGGCCGACTCCGAGGAGCAGCGCGTGGTCAGCCTGCGCAAGCAGGGCTGGTCCACCGACTCCTCCTTCGACCGTCAGCGCGCCGCGACGGACGACGTCCGCGCCCGGCTGGACCGGGCGCAGCGCACGCTGGCGCTGGCCCGCAACGCGCTCGCCTACGCCACGCTGCAGGCCGACTCCGACGGCGTCGTCACGGCGAGCCTCGTCGAGCCCGGCCAGGTGGTCGCCGCCGGGCAGACGGCGCTCCGCATTGCCCGGGAGGGCGAGAAGGAGGCCGTCATCGCCGTCCCGGAGGCGCTGGTCGCGCGCATCGGGGAGCAGCGAGCCTCGCTGTCCCTCTGGTCGGCGCCGGAACGGCCGCTGCGCGCCGAGCTGCGCGAGCTTTCGCCGGCTGCGGATGCCGCCACGCGCACCTACACCGCCCGGTTCTCGCTCCCCGACGCCGACGCGAGCGTGAAGCTCGGCATGACGGCGACGGTCACCCTCTCGGAGCAGGGCGGCGGCGCCGTCGCCCGCCTGCCGCTCTCCGCCCTGTTCAGCCAGGGCACGGGCGCATCGGTCTGGACCGTGTCGGCCGACGGCGCCCTCTCCCTGCGGCCCGTGGAGGTCGCGGCCTACGACAAGGGCGAGGTGCTCGTGAAGTCGGGCGTCGAGGAGGGCGAGCGGGTCGTCAGCCTCGGCGTGCAGAAGCTCGATCGGGGCCAGCGGGTCCGGGTCGTCGACACCCTCGGCCTCTGAGAGCGGGAGACCCCAGCCATGCGCGCCTTCAACCTCTCCGCCTGGGCCGTCCGGCATCCCACGCTGATGCTGTTCTTCATCCTCGTGCTCGCGGCGGCCGGCGCGCTGTCCTACCAGCGGCTCGGCCGCTCCGAGGACCCGTCCTTCACCATCAAGGTCGCCGTCGTCACCGCCGTCTGGCCGGGCGCCACCGCCTCCGAGATGCAGGAGCAGGTCGCCGACACGATGGAGAAGAAGTTCCAGGAACTTCCCTACTTCGATAAGGTCGACACCTACACCAAGCCCGGCTTCACCGCGATGCAGGTGGTGTTCAAGGACTCGACCCCGCCCTCCTCCGTGCCTTTCCTCTTCTACCTGCTGCGCAAGAAGCTGACCGACGTCCGCCCGCAGCTGCCGGCCGGCCTCATCGGTCCGGCGGTCAATGACGAGTATGGCGACGTCGATTCCGTCCTCTACATGGTGTCCGGCGAAGGCGCCGGCTACGACCAGCTCAAGGCCGTGGCGGAAGGCCTGCGGCAGGACCTGCTGCGCGTCCCCGACGTGGTGAAGGTGAACCTCTACGGCGTGCAGGACCAGCGCATCTTCGTCGAGTTCAGCCACGCCAAGCTCGCCACCCTCGGCATCGCGCCACAGCAGGTCTTCGACGCCGTCTCGCGCCAGAACGCCGTGACGGCGGCCGGCATCGTGGAGACCGATGCCCAGCGCATCTCGCTGCGGGTCACCGGCGCCTATGACGGGCCGCAGGGTGTCGCCGAGACGCCGGTGGAGGCGGGCGGCAAGGTGTTCCGCCTCGGCGACATCGCCACGGTGACGCGCGGCTACGTCGATCCGCCCTCCTTCCTCGTGCGGCAGGAGGGCAAGCCCGCCATCGGCGTCGGCGTTGTCATGACGCGCGGCGGCAACCTTTTGACGCTAGGCACGGCCCTCGACGCCGAGCTCGCGCGCTTCGAGGCCCGCACCCCTGTCGGCGTCGACATCCAGCGCATCGCCGACCAACCCGCCGTGGTGAGCCATGCCGTCGGCGAGTTCGTGAAGTCGTTCATCGAGGCGCTCGCCATCGTGCTCCTCGTCAGCTTCCTGTCGCTGGGCTGGCGGACCGGCATCGTCGTGGCGCTCTCCGTGCCGCTGGTGCTCGCCATCGTGTTCATCGTCATGTACGCGACGGGGCAGGACCTGCACCGCATCACGCTCGGCGCGCTGATCATCGCGCTCGGGCTCCTGGTCGACGACGCCATCATCGCCGCCGAGATGATGGTGGTGAAGATGGAGCAGGGCGTGGACCGGGTCCGGGCCGCCTCCTTCGCATGGGACTCGACCGCCTTCCCCATGCTCACCGGCACGCTGGTGACGGCGGCGGGCTTCCTGCCGGTCGGCTTCGCAGCCTCGTCCACCGGCGAATATGCCGGCGGCATCTTCACCGTCGTGGCCATCGCGCTCGTCGCGTCCTGGTTCGTGGCGGTGATCTTCACGCCCTATCTCGGCGTCAAGCTGCTGCCGAACTTTGCCAGGGCGGGGCGGCACGGGGATGCACATGCCGTCTACGACACGCGGAGCTACCGGGCACTGCGGTCGGTGGTGGCGTGGTGCGTGAACCATCGCGTCATCGTGGTGCTCGCGACGCTTCTGGTGACGGCCGGCTCCATCGTCGCCTTCGGGCGGGTGCAGCAGCAGTTCTTCCCGCTGTCCGAGCGCCCCGAACTCTTCCTGCAGATGCGCCTGCCCGAGGGCTCCTCGATGCAGGCGACGCTGGCCACCGCGAAGCAGGCGGAGGCCATCGTGCAGGGCGACGGCGACATCGCCACCTGGACGACCTATGCCGGCCAGGGTTCGCCGCGGTTCTGGCTCGGCCTAAACCCCGAACTCCCCAACGAGGCCTTCGCCGAGATTGTCATCGTGGCCAAGGATGTCGAGGCCCGCGAACGGGTGAAGACGCGCATCGAGACGGCCGTCGCCGGCGGAGCCCTGTCCGGCGCACGGGTCCGTGTCGACCGCTTCAACTTCGGGCCGCCCGTGGGCTTTCCCGTCCAGTTCCGCGTCGTCGGGCCGGATACGGCGAAGGTGCGCGACATCGCCTACCGCGTCCGCGACGTGGTGCGCGGCAATGCCGACGTGATTGACCCCAACCTGAACTGGAACGAGCAGACCCCATCGATCCGCCTCGTCCTCGACCAGCAGCGCGCCCGCGTGCTGGGGCTCGATCCCGCCGCCCTCTCGCAGACGCTGCAGACGCTCGTCTCCGGCGTCACCCTCACCACGGTGCGCGACGGCACGGAGAAGGTCGACGTGGTGGCCCGCGCCGTGCCGGCCGAGCGCGCCGCCCTCGGCTCCATCGGCGACCTCACCGTCGTCTCGCGCGACGGCACGCCGGTGCCGCTCTCGCAGGTGGCGAAAGTGGAGTACACGCACGAGGAGCCGATCCTCTGGCGCCGCAACCGCGACATGGCGATCACCGTGCGCGCCGACGTGCGCGACGGCGTGCAACCGCCGGACGTCACCAACGCCATCTGGCCGAAGCTCCAGGAGATCCGCGAGACGCTGCCGGCCGGCTACCGGCTGGAGATCGGCGGCGCCATCGAGGAAGCCGAGAAGGGCAACGCCTCCCTCTTCAAGCTCTTTCCGGTGATGTTCCTCGCCATGGCGGTGGTGCTGATGCTGCAGCTGCAGAGCTTCTCGCGGCTGGTGCTCGTCTTCCTCACCGCGCCGCTCGGCATCATCGGGGCGTCGCTGGCGCTGAACCTGTCAGGCAAGCCCTTCGGCTTCGTCGCCCTGCTCGGCCTGATCGCGCTGGCCGGCATGATCATGCGCAACACCGTGATCCTGGTCGACCAGATCGAGAGCGACGTGGAGGGCGGCCTTTCCCGACGCGAGGCCATCGTCGAGGCGACGGTCCGCCGCGCCCGGCCGGTCGTGCTCACCGCGCTCGCCGCCATCCTGGCCATGATCCCGCTGTCGTCCTCGCCGTTCTGGGGACCGATGGCGATCACCATCATGGGAGGCCTGTTCGGCGCCACCTTCCTGACGCTGCTCTTCCTGCCCGGCCTCTACGCCCTGTGGTTCCGCAAGTCGCTGGACCGACCGGCCGCAGCCGAGGCGCATGGGACCGCCGGTCCCCTGCGCCTGCAGGAGGTCCCGCCCCGCCTGGCGGCGGAGTGAGGGTGTGGCGGCTTGCGCCGCCGTCCCGCTCTCATCCGGCGCAGGCGCGCCCGAATCCCATCCGGCCCGGCGCTTCCGCCAGCCCCGTTGACGATTGATAAATCCGGCGCGACCATCATTGAGACACACGAGCCCCTCGGGCGCATGCCGCGAGGGGCTTCCCGTTTCTGGCCGAAGGCCCCGGATCGCGTCCCATGTCGGAGAACCGCTCCACCCATATCCGCCTCACCTCGCACCCCGAGCAGGGAGCGCGGGCGCGCCGGCAGCTGCATTGGGGCGCCGCGGACCCGCTGCAGCGCGGGCCGGTGATCGGCACGGTGACCAATCCGGGGGACCGCAATGTCATCGGCGCCCATGGTGGCGCCTACGCCATGTACCGGGCGCTGGCAGTCTCGGCCGGCGCGCTCAACCCGATGGTGCGCCCCGACTTCCACAACACGCACCCGGTCGTCGGCATCGGCCCGCATCCGCAATGGAGCGAGCCGGGGCGCATCGTCTCGCTCGATCCGTGGGGGCACATGGCGGGTGAGGTATTCGCCGAGGCGATCGCGGGGGGCACCGACATCCGCCCGACCATCGCCATCACCAAGGCCCGCCTGCAGCTGCCCGAGATCCGGCAGGCGATGAAGGCGAAGCGGCTGAAGTCGGACGCGACGGTCCTGCACGCCAATGGCGATATCGCGGTCACCAAGGTCGCGGTCGATCCCGTCTGGCACCTTCCCGGCATCGCCGAGCGCTTCGGCACGACGGAGACGGGCCTGCGCCGCACGCTGTTCGAGCAGACGGGTGGCATGTTCCCCGAACTGGTGACGCGGCCGGACCTGCAGGTGTTCCTGCCGCCCATCGGCGGCACGACGCTCTACATCATGGGCGACCCCGCCGCGCTGTCCGACACGCGGCGGCGGGTGACCTGCCGCGTCCACGACGAGTGCAACGGCTCGGACGTGTTCGGCTCCGACATCTGCACCTGCCGGCCCTATCTGGTGCATGGCATCGAGGAATGCGTGCGCGAGGCGCAGCGCGGCGGCGCCGGGCTGATCGCCTACAACCGCAAGGAGGGCAGGGCGCTCGGCGAGGTCACCAAGTTCCTCGTCTACAATGCCCGCAAGCGGCAGGAGGGCGGCGACCAGGCCGCCACCTATTTCGAGCGAACCGAATGCGTAGCCGGGGTGCAGGACGCGCGCTTCCAGCAGCTGATGCCCGACGTGCTGCACTGGCTCGGGATCACGCGGGTCGACCGCTTCGTGTCGATGTCCAACATGAAGTACGAGGCGCTGACCGGCGCCGGCATCGAGATCGGCGAGCGCGTGCCCATCCCCGACGAGCTGATCCCGCCCGACGCCTCGGTGGAAATGGAGGCGAAAAAGGCGGCCGGCTACTACGCCCCCGGCGGGGCGCCGGACCGGGAAACGCTCAAGGACACCGTGGGCCGTCCGCTCGAACGCTATTGACAGGCGGCAGGCGCCGGGCCACCCCGTCGCGGCAGGACGACGCTCCCCAGGATCCCGGCACGCCGAGATGGCCGCACCAGACCCCGCGACACCCGACACCGGCGAGGCCAGGCTCGCCCGCGGCCTCCTGACCGCCTCCGCCGTGCGCGAGCGGGCCCATCGGCTGCTCGACCTCGGCATCGCCGGCGAGCTGCCGCACTTCGAGGTCGATTCCGGGCGCCTGCTGCGCTGCGCCGACTTCGTGCTCGACACGATCCGGCTCAACTACCCCACCCTCGACGTTCCCTTCCACGCCCGCTGGCGCCATTTCGCCGCCGGGGGCTTCGACCGCTGGGCGACGCTCGACCGTGCGACCGTCTGGCCCTCCACGGCAGCGAAGGCCCGCGCGGCCTTCGACTTCGCCATCGTCAGCGTGCTGCTCGACGCCGGTGCAGGAGCGGACTGGCGCTACACGGAGGCGGCGAGCGGCGAGACCTTCTCCCGCTCCGAGGGGCTCGGGGTGGCGAGCTTCGACATGCTGGCGGCCGGAGGCTTCTCCGCCCGGCCCGCCGACCCGCTGCGCGCCGACGCGGCGAAGCTTTCCGCACTCGACGAGGCGGCGCTGGCGGCGGGCTTCCAGGCCGGCCCGGACAATCCGCTGCTCGGCCTCGCCGGCCGCGCCGCGCTGATGCGCCGGCTGGGCGAGACGGTGGCGGCCAACCCCGCCGTGTTCGGCCGGGCGGACGATCCGCGCCCCGGCGGCCTCTTCGACCACCTCGCGGCGCAGGCCAGCGGTGGCGTGCTGCCGGCAACGGCGATCCTCGAGGCGCTGCTGGAGCATCTCGGCCCGATCTGGCCGGGCCGCATCTCCCTCGGCGGCGTCGATCTCGGCGACACGTGGCGCCATCCGTCGCTGGTGACGGCCGACGCCACCAACGGCCTCGTGCCGTTCCACAAGCTGTCGCAGTGGCTCGCCTACTCGCTGATCGAGCCGCTGCAGGGTGCAGGGATCGGCGTGGCCGGCATTGACGGGCTGACCGGGCTCGCCGAGTACCGCAATGGCGGGCTCTTCGTCGACACCGGCGTGCTCGTGCCGAAGGACCCGGAGGAGGCGGCGCGGCCGCAGCCCGTCGGCGGCACGCTGGTGGTGGAGTGGCGCGCCCTCACCGTCGCGCTGCTCGACGATGTCGCCGCCATCGTGCGCCATACGCTGGGCCAGACCCCGGAGGCCTTTCCGCTCGCCAAGGCGCTGGAAGGCGGCACCTGGGCGGCCGGGCGGCGCGCCGCCAGGCAGAAACGCGTGGATGGCGGGCCGCCGATCACGGTGGTCAGCGACGGAACGGTGTTCTGACGCCGTCCCGGCTTGCTAGGATCGCCCGCACTCACCCCGTCTCCGGCAAAGGTTCGACCCATGGAAGGCGTCACTGTCGTGTCCCACCCGCTGGTGCAGCACAAGCTGACACTGATGCGGGACAAGAAGCGCTCGACCAAGGGGTTCCGCCAGCTGCTCAACGAGATCGGCATGCTGCTGGCCTACGAGGTGACGCGCGACCTGCCGCTGGAACTCGTCGAGACGGAGACGCCGATCACGACGATGATGGCGCCCACCATCGCCGGCAAGAAGCTCGTCTTCGCACCGATCCTGCGTGCCGGCGTCGGCATGCTGGACGGCATGCTCTCCCTCGTGCCGTCGGCGCGCGTCGCCCATATCGGGCTCTACCGCGACCCCGAGACGCTGACGGCGGTGGAGTACTACTTCAAGGCCCCGTCCGACATCGCCGACCGCCTCGTCATCGTCATCGACCCGATGCTGGCCACCGCCAACTCCGCCGTCGCCGCCATCGACCGGCTGAAGGAGCGCGACGCCAAGGACATCCGCTTCGTCTGCCTCCTCGCGGCGCCGGAAGGCATCGCGCGCCTGCACGGGGCGCATCCCGACGTGCGCATCTGGACCGCGGCGGTCGACGAGCGCCTGAACGACCATGGCTACATCGTCCCCGGCCTCGGCGACGCCGGCGACCGGATGTACGGGACGCGGTAGGGGCGCTCCCGGCGTCGCCGCGCGGAAGCCTCTCCCGCCTGCGTGGGACAGGGGGAGTTTTCTAAAGGCCATAGACCCCCTCTGTCGGCGTTGCCGACATCTCCCCCGCATGGCGGGGGAGAGTTGCGGAGCGGTCTGCGGAAGGTCGGACCCCAATGCAGGGACGCGCTGCTGCTCCCGTGCCCGACGAAGAAAGGGCGCGGAAACCCTCCCCCGCCCGCGGGGGAGGGTAGGGAGGGGGGAACCCACGGCGCCGGGAAAACCGGAAGGCCCCCCTCTGTCGGCTGCGCCGACATCTCCCCCCGCAGGTGGGGGAGAGATGCGGATGAGGTCAGTATGAAGGCTGGAGCGAGCGGGTCTGAAGACCCGCGGTTCTGCTCCCCCAAAAAGAAAGCGGGCGGGGTTTCCCCCGCCCGCTCGTGTTCCGGAGATCCTGATGGATCAGGCGCCGCCGCCGATGCAGGTGGCTGCGTTGGCGGGGGTGCAGACGTCGAGGCCGGTGTAGGTCGGGTCCTTCGGGCCCGGCTTGCCGTCCTTCATGTCCTTCAGGAAGAACATGGTCTTGTAGCCCATCTCGAACGGACGCTGGCCGACCTGGCCGAGCGAGAGGCCGTCCTTGAGGAACTGCATCTGCACGGGCAGCGTGTCGGCGACGACGAGCGCCAGCGACTTGTCGGCGACGCGGGCCTTCAGCTTCTCGGCGTTCTTCTTGTACGCCTCGGGGGCGAACTGCGGGAAGCCGCCGGTCGGCACGAAGGCGTCGAGCTTGGGGTACTTGTTGTTGATGTCGGCCATCTGCTGGTTGGCGACAAGGAAGTCGTCGTTGGTGTAGAGCGGGCAGCCTTCCGCCTCGGTCCAGCCGCCCTGGCCCGTCAGCTTGTCGCCGGGAGCCTTGGCGCTCTTCTTGCCGGAGAGCGTGTCGCGGATGCCCTGCATGCGCTCATTGTGGTTGGCCGCGGCCGCGCCACCCGACTGGATGCAGATCGTGCCGCCGTTCGGCTTGGTCGCCTGCACGATCTTCGCGAGGTTCGTGCCGATGTCGTAGTTGTAGGTGCCGACATAGGCGGTGCGCAGGCCCTTGTCCTTGTCGAGCAGGTCGGAGTCCCAGGTCAGGACCGGGATGCCGGCCGCCTTGGCCTTCTCCAGCGCCTTGCCCATGGCGGCCGCGTTGGCGGGCGACACGGCGATGCCGTCGACCTTCTTGGCGATCAGGTCCTGGACGATCTGGACCTGCTCCTCGCCGCCGCCGTGCTCGCCGGGGCCGATATACATGCACTCGAAGGCGCCGTTGGCTTCCTTCTCGGCCTTCTTGCAGCCGTCGCGGGCCTGGTCGAAGAACGGGTTGTTCATGTTCTTCGGCACGAGGGCGAAGACATACTTCTTCTGCGCATAGGCGCCGCTGCTCGCGGCAGCCATCACGCCGGCGGCCACGGCCGCGCTGAGCACGTATTTCAGCATGTGTTTTCCTCCACTTTCCTTTTTGTAACCCCCCACGATCGACGCCCGTCCTTGGACGTGCGTCAGTCGCGTCTCCGACCGCGGATCTTCTCCAGAAGCACCGCGAGGATGATGAAGATGCCGACGAAGGCGCCCTGCCAGTTGGCGTCCACGCCGGCCATCAGAAGCGAGTTGCGGATGATCTCGATGAGCGCCGAGCCGATGATGGCGCCGTAGGCTCCGCCCGAGCCGCCCATGAGGTCGGCGCCGCCGATGACCGTGGAGGCGATGACCCGCAGTTCCCAGCCCGTGCCGTTGGCGTTGATGGCCGAGCCGTTGTAGCCGGTCACCAGCACGCCGGCGATGGCCGCCGTCAGCGCCGAGACGATGTAGGCCTGGAGCTTGATGCGCGCGACCGGCACGCCGGTGGCGCGGGCGGCCTGCTCGTTGCCACCGATGGCATAGAGATGCCGGCCCCAGGCTGTCTGCGTCAGTACGAAGCCGAAGATCACGGCCAGGACCACCATGACCCAGACCGGGTTGGCGATGCCAAGGATGTCGCCGCCGCCGATATTGTTGAAGAAGTCGCCGTCCGGCCCGAACTCGTAGATCATCCGGTTGCCGGACAGCACGATCGCCGCCGAGCGGGCGATGGAGAGCATGCCCAGCGTCACGACGAAGGAGGACAGGCCGACATAGGAGACGAGAAAGCCGTTGATCACGCCGCAAACGAGGCCGGTGAACAGGCCCGCCAGGACGGCAAGCCACCATGGGCCTTCCGCCTGCAGGACCAGCCCGCAGGCGACGCAGACGACGCCGATGATGGAGCCCACCGACAGGTCGATGCCGCCAGTGATGATCACGACCGTCATGCCCAGCGCCATCATGCCGACGAAGGCGAAGTTGCGCGTGATGTTGTAGGCGTTGTCGGCGGAGCGGAAGGCAGGCTCGTACCAGCCCATGAACAGGCAGATTGCGAGGACGGCGATCGTCACCCAGAAAGCCTGGCTGGAGAACAGCTTCTGGAGCGGCGTGCGCTCCTTGATGCCGACGACGGATTCGATCGAGACGTCGGTCGTGCCCGGCGCGGGAGCGCCCGCCGTGGTGGTCTCACGCTGCATGGATCGCTCCCGTGATCAGTCCCGTGACCTCCTCGGGCGAGGACTGGGCGATCCGCTTGTCCGCCACCTTGCGGCCACGCCGCATGACAATGACCCGGTCGCATACCTCGAACACGTCAGGCATGCGGTGGCTGATCAGAATGACGGCGTGACCCTCCGCCTTGAGCGTCCGGATCAGGTTCAGCACCTCCGCCACCTGCCGCACCGAGATGGCGGCCGTCGGCTCGTCCATCAGCACCAGCTTGGGCTCGGTGAGGCCGGTGCGGGCGATGGCCACCGCCTGGCGCTGCCCGCCGGACATTTGCTTCACGAGATCGTGCGGCCGCGTCTCCGACTTCAGCCTGCCGAAGAGCTCGCCCGCCCGCTTCACCATGGCGTTGTGGTCGAGCACTGTGAACGGGCCGACGCGCCGCTTCAGCTCGCGGCCGAGGAAAATGTTGGCTGCGGCGGAGAGGTTGTTGCAGAGCGCGAGGTCCTGGTAGACCACCTCGATCCCCTTCTCGCGCGCCTGGATGGGCTTGCTGAAGTGAACCGACTCGCCGTCGATCAGCAAATCGCCGGAGGACGGCGGGAAGTTGCCGGCGATGATCTTCACGAGCGTCGACTTGCCCGCGCCGTTGTCGCCCATGAGCCCGAGGACTTCTCCGGCCTCAAGGCTGAAACTCACGTCGCTGAGAGCCTTGATTGCTCCGAAATTCTTAGAGATGCCACGCAGTTCGAGTACCGGCACGGTCGCTCTATCCTCCCCCGGCCCCCGTCTTTCCGGAGCCATCCTGCGGTTGTCCGCAGTGTCCTTTGCGGCGCGTACTAGACGGCTTCTCGCGCCGTCACGCAAGCAGAAAAGAGGTGCGTACCTCAGTTTTCGGGACGGCAGATTGCAGATTCGGCACGTTATGACGCCATTCCCGGTGATTTCCGGCGATACCCGTCAAAGCTGAACGAACTCGCTTCTACACTTCCGTCACCGCGGCGCGTTGACGGCGCCGGGAAAGCATTGCACTGCAGGATCGACAGCCCCGGACGACGAACATGGCCCTTTCCCGCATCCAGCAGGCCCACGCCTCGCCGGTGTTCGACCGCGCCGCCCTCGAGCGCGACGTCGTCGCAGCGATCGGCGCAGCCGGGCCGGAGCCGGCGGACCGCCGGGCCGCCGTGGTCGTGGTGCTGCGCCGTGTCCTCACCGAGGGGCGGGCGAAAGCCCGCGACCTCCTCGACGCCGAGCATGACGGCATGGCCTGCGCCACCCGCCTGTCCGACCTCATGGACGGGCTCGTGGGCGCGCTGTTCCGGCTGGCGACGACGGTGCTCTACCCGGTCGAGAACCCCTCCTCCGGCGAGCGGCTGGCGGTGGTCGCGGTGGGCGGCTACGGCCGCGCCACGCTGGCGCCGGGGTCCGACGTCGACCTGCTGTTCCTGCTCCCCTACAAGTCCACGCCGTGGTCCGAGAACGTCGTGGAGACGATCCTCTACGCGCTGTGGGACCTGAAGCTGAAGGTCGGCCACTCCACCCGCACGGTCGACGAGTGCCTGCGCGAGGCGCGGGGTGACATGACCATCCGAACGGCGCTGCTCGAGGCGCGCATGCTGCTGGGTGACGTGCCGCTGTTCGAGGAGCTCGTGCTGCGCTTCGACCGTGAGGTGGTGCAGGGCACGGCGGCGGAATTCGTCGCGGCCAAGCTTGCCGAGCGAGAGCAGCGCGTGTCGCGCGCGGGCTCGTCGCGCTACCTCGTCGAGCCGAACGTCAAGGACGGCAAGGGCGGGCTGCGCGACCTCAACACCCTGTTCTGGATCGCCAAATACGTCTACCGCGTGCAGGACACCGGCGATCTCGTCAGTGCCGGGCTTTTTGACAAGGAGGAGCGCGAACTCTTCCAGCGCTGCGACGAGTTCCTGTGGCGCGTGCGCTGCCAGATGCACTTCATCACCGGCCGCGCCGAGGAGCGGCTGAGCTTCGACCTGCAGCGGCAGGTGGCGGAGCACATGGGCTATGCCGGGCGTACCGGCATGTCGGCGGTGGAGCGCTTCATGAAGCGCTACTTCCTCATCGCCAAGGACGTCGGCGACCTCACCGCCATCGTCTGCGCGGCGCTGGAGGCCCGCCACGCCAAGCCGCGGCCGATGCTGGACCGGCTCGTCGGCCATTTCCGTCGTTCCGGCAAGGCCATCGCCGAGACGCAGGACTTCGTGCTCGACAATGACCGCCTCAGCGTCGTGCGCGACGACGTGTTCGAGCGCGACCCCGTCAACCTCATCCGCATCTTCTGGCTGGCCGACAGGCTCAACCGGGCGCTGCACCCCGACGCCACGCGCCTCGTCACGCGCTCGCTGCGGCTGGCCGGGACGGAGCTGCGCAAGAACCCCGTCGCCAACCGGCTGTTCATGGAGATCCTGACGTCGCGCAACGCGCCGGAGGTGGTGCTGCGGCGGATGAACGAGGCCGGGCTGCTGGGACGCTTCGTGCCCGAGTTCGGCCGCGTCGTGGCGATGATGCAGTTCAACATGTACCACCACTACACGGTGGACGAGCACCTGATCCGCTCCCTCGGCGTCCTGGCGGACCTCGAGAATGGCCGGCTCAAGGAGGAGCTGCCGGTCGCCCACGAGATCCTGCCCTCGATCCGCAACCGCACGGTGCTGACCGTCGCGCTCTTCATCCACGACATCGCCAAGGGCCGCCCGGAAGACCATTCGGAAGCCGGGGCGAAGATCGCCCGCAAACTCGGGCCGCGGCTCGGCCTGACCGAGGCGGAGACCGACGCGGTCGCCTGGCTCGTCGAGTACCACCTGCTGATGTCGACGGTGGCGCAGAGCCGCGACCTCTCCGACCCCAAGACGATCGAGACCTTCGCCAACGTCGTGCAGAGCCTGGACCGGCTGAAAATGCTCCTCGTCCTCACCGTCTGCGACATCAAGGCGGTGGGACCCGGCGTGTGGAACGGCTGGAAGGGCCAGCTGCTGCGCACCCTCTACTGGGAGACCGAAATCGTGCTGGCCGGCGGCCACTCCGCCGCCGACCGCGGACAGCGCGTGCTGCGGGCCCAGGAGGAGCTGCGCCGCGGGCTGCCGGACTGGACGGCTCCCGAGATCGAGGCCTATGTCAGCCGGCACTACCCGGCCTACTGGCTCAAGGTCGACCTGCCGCGCAAGCTCAAGCACGCCCAGTTCCTGCGCAAGGCGGAACGCGACCAGCATTCGCTCGCAACAGAGGTAGCGACCGACGGTTTCCGCGGCGTCACCGAGCTCACCGTCGCGGCGCCCGACCATCCGCGGCTCCTCGCCATCATCACCGGCGCCTGTGCCGCGTCGGGGGCCAACATCGTCGACGCACAGATCTTCACCACGGTGGACGGGCTGGCGCTCGATACCATCTTCGTGTCGCGCGCCTTCGACCGCGACGAGGACGAGCTGCGCCGCGCCTCGCGCGTCGCCCAGCACATCGAGCGTGCGCTGAAGGGCGAGATCCGGATCGCCGAGGCGGTGGCGGCGCGCTCGCCGGAGCGAAACCCCGTCAGCAAGGCCTTCCACGTCGTGCCCGAGGTGGTCGTCGACAACGCCCTGTCGGCCCGCCACACCGTCATCGAGGTCTCCGGCCTCGACCGCACCGGGCTGCTCTACGACCTCACGACGGCGCTGAGCCGGCTCAACCTCAACATCGCCTCCGCCCACATCGCGACCTTTGGCGAGAAGGTGGTGGACGTGTTCTACGTCGCCGACCTCACCGGCACGAAGGTGGTGAACCCGAACCGGCAGGCCGCCATCCGGAGACACCTGATGGAGGTGCTGCAAGGGCGCGACGCGCATGAGCCGCAAGCGCGGCAGGCCCGCGCGGCGGCGCGCTGAGCCTCACGCGGACTTGATTTTCCGCGCCTGCAGCCTGATATCCCGCCCAGCCCGCGTAGAAAACGAAACGGACCGCCGCGATCCCATGACCGACCCGCACGCCAACGCCGCCCACACTTCCGAAACGCCGGACGCCGCCGCGCCCGAGGCGACGGCCGGGGCCGCCCAGCCGGGAGCCGAGCGCGACATCCATTCCGTCATCGAGGCGCTCAACGCCGAGAACACGCAGATGAAGGACAAGGTGCTGCGCACCCTGGCCGAGATGGAAAATCTCCGCCGCCGCACCGAGAAGGAAGTGGCCGACGCCCGCGCCTACGCCACGACCAACTTCGCCCGCGACGTCCTCACCGTGGCCGACAATGTTCGCCGTGCGCTGGACAGCGTGCCGGCCGAGGAGGCCGCGGCCGCGGACGGCGCGCTGAAGGCGCTGATGGAGGGCATCGAGCTCACCGAGCGCGACCTCCTCAAGACTCTGGAACGCCACGGCATCCGCCGCATCGAGCCGAAGGGCGAGCGCTTCGACCCCAATCTGCACCAGGCGATGTTCGAGATCCCGGACCCGTCCGTTCCCAACGGCACGGTGCGCGAGGTGGTGCAGCCCGGCTTCGTCATCGGCGAGCGCGTCCTGCGCCCGGCCCTGGTCGGCGTCGCCAAGGGCGGCCCCAAACCCGGCGCGTCGAACGGCACCGGCGAGAGCATCGACCGCTCGGCCTGAGAACCACGTCAGCTCAATCGGCCGACCCACTCCGCCATCCCCGGCGGCCCGAAGGGCCGGGACGGAGATCCAGACTCTCTTCATTCCGTCGTGCTTCAGACGAGCCGGAAGCGCCCGTCGGCCCCTGGGTCCCCTTCCCCTCCGCCGCTGCGCGGCTCCGGCCGGGGATGACACGGCGGGGCGGAGGGGCCTGTTCCGCCATCCCTGTCATCCCCGGCGGCCCGCAGGGCCGGGAAGGGGATCCAGACTCTCTTCGTTCCGCGGTGCTTCAGACGGGCCGGAAGCGTCCGTCGGCCCCTGGGTCCCCTTCCCCTCCGCCGCTGCGCGGCTGCGGCCGGGGATGACAGGGCGAAGCGGACGGGCTTGTTCCGCCACCCTTGTCATCCCCGGCGGCCCGAAGGGCCGGGAAGGGGATCCAGACTCTCTTCGTTCCGTCGTGCTTCAGACGAGCCGGAAGCGCCCGTCGGCCCCTGGGTCCCCTTCCCCTCCGCCGCTGCGCGGCTCCGGCCGGGGATGACAGGGGCGAAGCGGACGGGCTTGTTCCGCCACCTTGTCATCCCCGGCGGCCCGAAGGGCCGGGAAGGGGATCCAGGACTCTCTTCGTTCCGTCGTGCTTCAGACGGGCCGGGAAGCGCCCGTCCGCCCCTGGTTCCCCTTCCCCTCCGCCGCTGCGCGGCTCCGGCCGGGGATGACAGGGGCGGGGCGGGCCTATTCCGCTGCCTTCTGGCTTTCGACACGGAACGGATGGGCCGGGTAGACGCCGAGGACGCGGACCTCCTTTGAGAAGAAGGCCAGTTCCTCCAGCGCGAGGCGCAGCAGGCGGTCTTCCGGGTGGCCGTCGACGTCGGCGAGGAACTGCGTCGCCGAGAACTCGCCGTCGACCATGTAGCTCTCGAGCTTGGTCATGTTGACGCCGTTGGTGGCGAAGCCCCCCAGCGCCTTATAGAGCGCGGCCGGCACGTTGCGGACGCGGAAGAGGAAGGTCGTCACGGTCGGCCCGTTGTCGGGCTCGGCCCAGGCCGGCGCCTTCGACAGGATGACGAAGCGGGTGGTGTTGTGCACCTCGTCCTCGACGTCGTGGGCCAGCGTCTCCAGGCCGTAGATCTCGCCCGCCAGGGTGGTGGCCAGCGAGGCGCGGGTCGGGTCGTTCCACTCGGCGACCTCGCGCGCCGAGCCGGCCGTGTCGCCGGTGATGATCGGCTTCAACCCGAGCTTGCGGATGATCTTGCGGCACTGGCCGAGCGCGTGGACGTGGCTGTAGACGGCCTTGATGGTCGCCAGCGAGCCGCCCTTCACCGTCAGCAGCTGGAAATGGATGGGCAAGAAGTACTCGCCGATGATGTGCAGGCCCGAGGCCGGCAGGAAATGGTGGATGTCGGCGACGCGCCCGGCGATCGAGTTCTCGATCGGGATCATGCCGAGGTCGGCAGAGCCGTCCTTGATGGCGGCGAAGGCGTCCTCGAAGGTGGCGCAGGGCAGCGGCGTGCAGTCGGGATAGACCTCGAGGCAGGCGATGTGGGAATTGGCGCCGGGCTCGCCCTGGTAGGCGATGCGGAGCGGCTGGGCGTCGGTCATGTCGGTCTTGTCCTGTCAGTGCCGGGCCCGGGCGGCGAGGATGGCGCGGGCCCGTTCGAGATCGTGCGGCGTGTCGACGCCGAGGGGGACGTCGTCGACCAGCGCCACGTCGATGCGCATGCCGTTCTCCAGCGCGCGCAACTGCTCCAGCCGCTCGCGCTGTTCCAGCGGCGAGGGCGGCAGCGCCACGAAGCGCGACAGCGCGCGGCGGCGATAGGCGTAAAGGCCGATGTGATGCCAGAGCGGGCCTTCGCCGGAAGGTGCGGTGGCGCGCGTGAAATACAGGGCGCGCAGCAGCGCCGGGCCGCGCGGCGAACCGACCACCTTCACCACGTTCGGGTCCGTACGCTCCTCCGGCCGGACGATCTCGGTGGCGATGGTGGCGATGTCGACCGAGGCGTCGGCGAGAGGCAGGATGGCGGCCTGCACGGCGGCAGCGTCGATGGTGGGCAGGTCGCCCTGGACGTTGACGACGACGTCGTGGCGCCCCTCGGGATCGAAGCTCTCCACCGCCTCGTGGATCCGGTCGGAGCCCGACGGGTGGTCGGAGCGCGTCATGACCGCGATTCCGCCGGCCTTTTCGATGGCGGAGACCACGCCCGCCTCGTCGGTGGCCACCACGACGGGGCCGAGCCCGGCCTCGACTGCGCGGCGCCAGACATGGACGATCATGGGTTCGCCCAGGATGTCGGCGAGGGGCTTGCCGGGCAGGCGTGTCGAGGCCATGCGGGCGGGAATGAGGACGACGGGGTCGGACATCGGATCTGCTGGCGCTCTGCGGGCGGTCCACGCCGCCGCCCCCGGGGAAAGAGCGGCAGAAAGTATCAAGGGACATGCGCTTATACGAGTTGCCAAAGCCTCGTCAAAGCGGGTAATCAGGCGCGCCGAAGGCTTGGGAGCATGTGGATGACGGCCAGGGACCCCCTCTTTTTCAACAAGGTCGCAGGAGCGGTGCTTGGCACCCTGCTGTTCATGATGGGGTTGAACATCTTCGCCGAGGCCCTCTTCGCCCCGCCCCGCACTTTCGCACCCGGCTACGAGCTCGCCGGCGCCGAGGCCGCGCCGAAGGAGGCCGCTGCGGCGCCCGCAGCCCCGGCCCAGCCGCTCCCCGTTCTGCTCGCCAAGGCTGATCCCGCCCGCGGCCAGGCGACCGCAAAGGTCTGCACCTCCTGCCATTCCTTCGAGAAGGACGGCCCGAACAAGATCGGCCCGGACCTGTGGGGCGTCGTCAACCGCCCGATCGGCGCGCATGAGGGCTTCAAGTACTCGGCCGGCATGACGGAATATGCGGGTTCGGCGAAGACCTGGTCGTTCGAGCACCTGAATTCCTTCATCTCCAATCCCAAGGGCACGGTGAAGGGCACGGCGATGAGCTATGCCGGCCTGAAGGAAGACGACAAGCGCGCCGACGTGCTGGCCTACCTCGCCACCCTCGCCGACACGCCGGTCGAGCTGCCCAAGCCCTGAGGCCGACCAGCGCCGCGTCGACGATCCGAGGCCGGGCTCTGCCCGGCCTTTTTCGTTCAGCGCTGCCCTTCTTTGCCGCAGCCTCCGGACCCGGTGGCACGCAGGCGCAAAAGCGACATAATCCTCGCCATCGGTAGCGGCCCGCCGAACAGCCTCGGGAGACTTCATGCCGACCCTGCGCGCCTGCCTGTCCTCCGCCCTTCGCCTTGCCCTCGCTGTGGCGCTGCCGGCGGCGCTCCTCGCCGCAGCTCCCGCCCGGGCACAGGAAGGCGAGTGGCGCAACGGCCTGTCTCTGCTTGGGACGCCCAAATACAAGCCGGGCTTCGCGCATTTCGACTACGTCAACCCAGACGCCCCCAAGGGCGGCACGGTGCGCCTCGCCCGCCAGGGCGGCTTCGACAATTTCAACCTGGTCGTCGCGGGGGTGAAGGGCTCGGTCGAGGGCGGCATCGGCCTGGTCTACGAGACGCTGATGGCGCCGGCGCTGGACGAGGTCTCGACCGAATACGGGCTGCTCGCCGAGGCGGTGAAGTTTCCCGCCGATTTCTCCTCGGTGACCTACCGCCTGCGGCCCGAGGCGAAGTGGCAGGACGGTCAGCCTGTGACGCCGGAGGACGTCGTGTTCTCCTTCGAGGCGCTGAAGACCAACAGCCCGCAATACGCGTTCTACTATTCGCACGTGACCAAGGCGGAGAAGACCGGCGAGCGCGAGGTGACCTTCACCTTCGACCAGCCCGGCAACCGCGAGCTGCCGCAGATCGTCGGCCAGATCACCGTCCTGCCCAGGCACTGGTGGGAGGGCAACGGCCCGGACGGCAAGAAGCGCGACGTCACCCAGACCACGCTCGAGCCGCCCCTCGGCTCCGGCCCCTACCGCCTGAAGAGCTTCGAGCCCAACCGCAACGCCGTCTACGAGCGGGTGAAGGACTATTGGGGCGACAAGACCCCGACGCAGGTCGGCGCCAACAATTTCGACCAGATCCGCTACGAGTACTACCGTGACTCGACCGTGATGCTGGAAGCCTTCAAGGGTGACCAGTACGACTTCCGGGCCGAGAACAGCGCCAAGAACTGGGCGACAGCCTACGACTTCCCGGCCGTGAAGGAAGGCCGCGTGGTCCGCGAGGAGTTCCCTGAGAAGGCCCTGGGCCGCATGCAGGCCTTCGTCTTCAACCTGCGCCGGGAGAAGTTCAAGGATCCGCGCGTGCGCCGCGCGCTGAACCTCGCCTTCGACTTCGAGGAGATGAACAAGACCATCTTCTACGGCGCCTACAAGCGCATCGACAGCTTCTTCGCCGGCACCGAGCTCGCCTCCTCCGGCCTGCCCGAGGGCCGGGAGAAGGAGATCCTCGAGAAGGTGAAGGACAAGGTCCCGCCCCAGGTCTTCACCACGCCTTACAAGCCGCCCGTGAACGGCAACCCGCAGGCCGTGCGCGACAATCTGCGAGAGGCCGACCGGCTCTTGAAGGAGGCGGGCTGGGAGGTGAAGGGCCGCCAGCGCGTCAACGCCAGGGGCGAGCCGCTGACGGTGGAGTTCCTCGCCGACGATCCCACCTTCGAGCGCGTCTTCCTGTTCTACAAGCCAGGCCTTGAGAGGCTCGGCATCGGCGTCAGCGTGCGCTCGGTCGACGACGCCCAGTACGAGAACCGGCTGCGGACCTTCGACTTCGACGCGCTGGTCAAGACGTGGGGCCAGTCCCTGTCGCCCGGCAACGAGCAGCGCGAGTACTGGGGCTCCGCCGCCGCGTCCCGCCCCGGCTCGCAGAACCTCACCGGCATCTCCGACCCCGGCGTGGACGCGCTCATCGACACGGTGATCTACGCCAAGGACCGCGAGGAGCTGGTGGCCGCGACGCGTGCGCTCGATCGCGTCCTGCTCGCCAACGACTACGTCGTGCCGCAATGGTACTACCCGTTCAGCCGTACCGCCCGGTGGAACAGGTTCGGCCGTCCAGCGGCACTGCCGGAATACGGGCAGCCCGCCTTCCCCACCATCTGGTGGTGGGACGCCGAGCTCGCGGCCAAGACGGGAGGCCCGAAGTGAAGCCGACCCGCCGCGGGCTGCTGTCCGGCGCGGCGGCCCTCGCCGGTTCCGGCCTGCTCCCCGGGCTGGCGCGCGCACTGGACGGGGCGCCGGCGGATCCGGGTGGCTCGCAGCCCCCGCTGAAGGGCACGCAGGAGCCACCGCCGCCGGAATCGCACGGGCTCTCCAGCTTCGGCGATCTCGGCTACCCCGCCGACTTCAAGAATTTCCGCTACGTGAACCCGGACGCCCCCAAGGGCGGCACGGTGTCGATGCAGATCTCCTCGACGCGCGGCAACCAGGCCTTTGACACGTTCGACACGCTGAACATCTGGGTGCTGAAGGGCAATGGCGCCGCCGGCATGACCATGACCGTCGACAGCCTGATGGCCCGGGCGCTGGACGAGCCGGACGCGCTCTACGGGCTGGTGGCGAAGAGCGTCTCCATGAGCGACGACGGGCTGGAGCAGACCTTCCGGCTGCGCCCCGACGCGCGCTTCTCCGACGGCTCGCGCCTGACGGCCGACGACGTGGCGTTCTCGTTCAATACGCTGAGGGCCAAGGGTCATCCGCTGATCTCGCAGGCGATCCGCATGATGGACGGGGCCCGCGCGCTCGACGAGGGCACGGTGTCGGTGCGCTACGCGCAGGGCCGGCCGCGCAGCCTGCCGCTGACCGTGGCGGCGCTTCCGATCTTCTCCAAGGCCTGGTTTTCCGGCCGCGATTTCGAGGCGGCGACGCTGGACGCGCCGCTCGGTTCCGGACCCTACGCCGTCGAGCGCCTGGAGCAGGGCCGCTTCATCCTCTTCGCGCGGCGGCAGGACTACTGGGCGAAGGACTTGCCGGTGAATGTCGGCATCAACAATTTCGACCGGATCCGATTCGAGTATTTCCGCGACCGCGACGTTGCCTTCGAGGGTTTCAAGGGCGGCATCATCACCTTCCGCGAGGAGTTCACGTCGCGCATCTGGGCGCGGGGATACGACTTCCCCGCCCTCAAGGACGGCAAGGTCATCCGCGACGTCATCCCCGACGAGACGCCGTCGGGCTCGCAGGGCTGGTTCATGAACACCCGCCGCCCGGCCTTCGCCGATGTCCGGGTGCGCCAGGCACTGGGGCAGCTTTTCGACTTCGAGTGGACCAACACGAACCTGATGTTCGGCGCCTACAGGCGGACGACATCCTTCTTCGAGAACTCCGAGATGGCGGCCACGGGGGCGCCGGGCCCGGCCGAGCTCGCCCTGCTCGAGCCGCTGAAGGGGAAAGTGCCGGAAGCGGTGTTCGGCCCGGCCTACCTGCCGCCCGTCACCGACGGGTCCGGCCAGGACCGTGCCCTGCTGCGCAAGGCCGACGCGCTGCTGCGTGACGCGGGCTGCAAGCGCCAGAACAACACACTGCTGCGGCCGGACGGCCAGCCCTTCACTGTCGAGTTCCTCGACTTTTCGGAGGCGCTGGAGCCGCACACCGGCTCGCTCATCAAGAACATGAAGCTGCTCGGCATCGCGGCGACCTTCCGGTCCGTCGATCCCGCCCAGTACCAGCGGCGCACGGACAGCTTCGACTACGACATCATCTCCCGCCGCTTCGCCCTTCCCAACACGCCGGGCGACGAGCTGGAGGTGATGTACGCCTCGCGTACCGCCTCGGTGCCGGGGTCGAGCAACATCGCCGGCATCCAGGACCCGGCCGTGGATACGCTGCTCGCGGCGGCGCTCGGCGCCAGGGACCGTCCGGCCCTCGTGGCCGCCTGCAGGGCGCTCGACCGGGTGCTGCGCGCCGGCCATTACTGGATCCCGATGTGGACCAAGCCGGAGCACTGGCTCGCCTATTGGGACATGTTCGGCAAGCCTCCGGTAAAGCCCAAGTATGACCGCGGTGCACCGGGGACTTGGTGGTATGACGAAGCCAAGGCGCAGCGAATCGGGAAGGCGGGATGACAGGTCTCGGGTCGACACGGCCGGCGACGGCGGGAGCCTGAACGCATGCTCGCCTATGTCGCGCGCCGCATCCTTCTGATGATCCCGACGCTGTTCGGCATCATGCTGATCTCCTTCGTAGTGGTGCAGTTCGCCCCCGGCGGTCCCGTCGAGCGCATCCTGGCGCAGTTGCAGGGCAACGACACCTCCGCCACGTCCCGCATCACCGGCGGTGGAACGGACTTCTCGGGCGGCGGCCAGAACCAGCCCGGCGGTGGAGCGGGCGGAGAGGTGGCGTCCAAATATCGGGGTGCGCAGGGCCTCGACCCAGCGTTCATCAAGCAGCTCGAGGCCCAGTTCGGCTTCGACAAGCCGGCCTATGTCCGTTTCGGCCAGATGCTCTGGAACTACGCGCGCTTCGACTTCGGCAAGAGCTACTTCCGCGACGTGCCGGTGCTGAAGCTGATCAAGGAGAAGCTGCCCGTCTCCATCTCGCTCGGGCTCTGGATGACGCTGCTGTCCTACGCTATCTCGATCCCGCTCGGCATCCGCAAGGCGGTGAAGGACGGCTCGCGCTTCGACACCTGGACATCGGCGATCGTCATCATCGGCTACGCCATCCCGGGCTTCCTGTTCGCTATCCTGCTCATCGTTCTCTTCGGCGAGGGCTCGTCGTTCTTCCCCTTCTTCCCGCTGCGCGGGCTCACATCCGAGAATTTCTGGTCGCTGCCCTGGTACGCCCAGGTGGCGGACTACGTGCACCACATCGCGCTGCCGATTCTCGCCATGGCGCTCGGGGCGTTCGCCACCTCGACGCTGCTGACGAAGAACTCGTTCCTGGACGAGATCCGCAAGCAATACGTGCTGACGGCGCGCATGAAGGGGCTCTCGGAGCGGCAGGTGCTCTACGGGCACGTGTTCCGCAACGCCATGCTGATCGTCATCGCCGGCTTCCCCGGCGCCTTCATCAGCGCCTTTTTCTCGGGCTCGCTGCTGATCGAGACGGTGTTCTCGCTGGACGGGCTGGGGCTGCTCTCCTTCGAGTCGGTGGTGAACCGCGACTATGCCGTCGTCTTCGCCTCGCTCTACATCTTCTCCCTGCTCGGGCTCGTGGTGAACCTGCTCTCCGACCTCACCTACACCTGGATCGATCCGCGGATCGACTTCGAGACGCGGGAGGTGTGAGGTGGTCGATCGCGCCGCCGAACCCGCCGCCTTCGTCCCGGCCTTGCCGCAGGCGCCTCCGCTGCCGCGGAAGGGATGGCTGCGGCTCTCGCCGATCAATGCGAGGCGGCTCGCCAACTTCAAGGCTAACCGGCGCGGCTACTGGTCGTTCTGGCTGTTTATGGTGCTGTTCGTGCTCTGCCTCTTCGCGGAGTTCATCGCCAACGACCGGCCGATCGTCGCGAGCTACAAGGGCGAACTGCTGTTTCCCGTCTTCGTCGACTACCCGGAGGAGAAGTTCGGCGGCTTCCTCGCCCAGACCGACTACCGCGACCCGCTGATCGAGAGAGAGATCGCGGACAATGGCTGGGCCATTTGGCCGCCCGTCCGCTTCGCCTCCAACACGATCAACCTCGACCTGCCCACCGCCGCACCGTCGCCGCCGACCTGGATGCTGACAGAGGCCCAGTGCCGGCCGATGGCGGAGAAGAAGGGCGGCACGGGCTGCGGCGCGCTGGAGTGGAACTGGCTCGGCACGGACGATGGCGGCCGCGACGTGCTGGCGCGCATCATCTACGGCTTCCGGCTGTCGGTGGTCTTCGGCCTCGTGCTGGCCGGCATCTCGTCCGTGGTCGGCATCCTGGCCGGCGCCATCCAGGGCTATTTCGGCGGACGGATCGACCTCTACTTCCAGCGCTTCATCGAGATCTGGTCGGCCATACCCTCGCTCTACCTGCTGATGATCCTGTCCAACTTCTTCCCGCCCTCGTTCTTCACCCTGCTTTTCATCCTGCTGCTCTTCTCCTGGGTGGCGCTGGTGCACGTGGTGCGGGCAGAGTTCCTGCGGGCCCGCAACTTCGACTATGTTCGCGCCGCCCGCGCGCTCGGGCTCTCCGACGCCATGATCATGTGGCGCCACGTGCTGCCCAACGCGATGGTGGCGACGCTGACCTTCCTGCCGTTCATCCTCAACGGCTCGATCACGACGCTGACCTCGCTCGACTATCTCGGCTTCGGACTGCCACCCGGCTCACCCTCGCTGGGCGAACTGCTGCTGCAGGGCAAGAACAACATCGCAGCGCCATGGCTCGGACTCACCGGCTTCACCGTGATCGCGGTGATGCTGTCGCTGCTGATCTTCATCGGCGAGGCCGTGCGCGATGCGTTCGACCCGCGGAAGACGTTCGGGTGAGGGACTTGATGACGACCCAACCCCTCCTTTCCGTCCGCGACCTGTCCGTCGGCTTCCGCCAGGGTGGGAGGGATACGCTGGCCGTCGATCGCGTTTCCTTCGACGTCGCGCCGGGGGAAACGGTGGCGCTCGTGGGCGAGTCGGGTTCGGGCAAGTCCGTCACCGCGCTGTCCGTGCTCAAGCTGCTGCCCTACCCGCCGGCCTACCACCCGTCCGGGGAGATCCTGTTCAAGGGCAGGAACCTGCTGGAGGCCTCCGAGGACGAGCTGCGCAAGGTGCGCGGCAACGACGTCACCATGGTGTTCCAGGAGCCGATGACGTCGCTGAACCCGCTGCACACCGTGTCGCGGCAGATCGGCGAGATCCTGTCGCTGCACAAGGGCCTGACAGGCGAAGCGGCACGCGCCCGCACGCTCGACCTGCTGACGCAGGTCGGCATCCGCGAGCCGGCGTCGCGGCTCGAATCCTATCCGCACGAGCTCTCCGGCGGCCAGCGCCAGCGCGTGATGATCGCCATGGCGCTTGCCAATGAGCCGGACCTGCTGATCGCGGACGAGCCGACCACGGCGCTCGACGTCACCGTGCAGGCGCAGATCCTGAAGATGCTTGCGGAACTCAAGTCCCGCCTCGGCATGGCGATGCTGTTCATCACCCACGACCTCGGCATCGTCCGCAAGATCGCCGACCGCGTCTGCGTGATGACGCAGGGCAAGATCGTCGAGCACGGGCCGGTGGCGGACATTTTCGAGCGCCCGCAGCATCCCTACACGCGCAAATTGCTCGCCGCGGAGCCGAAGGGCCGGCCGGAGCCGCCACGCGCGGATGCGCCGGTGGTCGTCCAGACCGACGACGTGAAGGTCTGGTTCCCCATCCGCAAGGGCTTCCTCAAGAAGGTCGTCGGCCACATCAAGGCGGTCGACGGCATCACCGTCACGGTGCGCGAGGGCGAGACGGTCGGCGTGGTCGGCGAATCCGGGTCGGGCAAGACCACGCTCGGTCTCGCCATCCTCCGCCTCACCTCCTCGCAGGGGCCCATCGTCTATCTCGGCCGAAGGCTCGACGGGCTCACCTCGCGGGAGATGCGGCCCCTGCGCCGCGAGATGCAGATCGTCTTCCAGGACCCGTACGGCTCGCTTTCCCCGCGCATGTCGGTCGCCGACATCGTCGCCGAGGGCCTCGCGGTCCAGGAGGGCGGCTCGGTCGAACAGCGGCGCACCGTCGTCGCCCGTGCTCTGGCCGATGTCGGGCTCGACCCGGCGGCCATGGACCGCTACCCGCACGAGTTCTCGGGCGGCCAGCGCCAGCGCATCGCCATCGCCCGTGCGATGGCGCTGGAGCCGCGCTTCGTCGTGCTGGACGAGCCCACCTCGGCTCTCGACATGTCCGTGCAGGCGCAGATCGTCGACCTCCTGCGCGACCTGCAGAAGCGCCGAAACCTTGCCTACATGTTCATCAGCCACGACCTGAAGGTCGTCCGCGCGCTGGCCAACAGCGTGATCGTGATGCGCGAGGGACGGATCGTGGAGCAGGGCGACGCCGATGCCTTGTTCGCGTCGCCGAAATCCGACTATACCCGGGCCCTGTTCGCCGCCGCGTTCAACCTGGACACCGCGGATGCCGGAGTCGTCCGGCAGTAGACGCCGCCACAGCCCGGAGCCGCCCATGACCTTCTCCGTCCGCGACGCCGCGACGCTGTCCGCCATCCTGCGCGACGCCGCTGCCGTCGAGATCCTGCCGCGCTTCCGTTCTCTCGGCGAAGGGCAGGTCCGGCAGAAGACGGGCGCGCTCGACCTCGTCACCGACGCCGACGAGCAGGCCGAGATCCGCATCGCGGCTGATCTGCGCAAGGCCTTTCCGGGCTGTGTCGTGGTCGGGGAGGAGAGCACCGAGAAGGACCGCAGCCTGCTCGGCAAGCTCGCCGATGCTGATCTCGCGTTCATCGTCGACCCGATCGACGGGACGATGAACTTCGCCTCCGGCTTGCCCCTCTTCGGCGTCATGGCCGGCGTGGTCGTCCGCGGCGAGATCGTCGCCGGCGTCATCTACGACCCGATGGGCCAGGACTTCGCCATCGCCGTGCGCGGCGAGGGTGCGTGGTTCGAGGGAATGGAGGGGCAGCGCCGGGACATGCGCGTGGCCAGCCCGGCTCCGATCGGCGAGATGACCGGCGGCGCCTCCTGGAACACGCTGCAGGAGCCGATGCGCTCGACGCTGATCCACAATTTGCCCAAGGTGGCGACGTGCTTCAGCTATCGCTGCGCGGCGCACGAGTATCGCCTGGTGGCCTCGGGCAAGTGCCACTTTCTCGTCTACCACAAGCTGATGCCATGGGATCACGCCGCCGGCTGGCTGCTGCACCAGGAGGCAGGCGGCTACTCCGCCCGCTTCGACGGCTCGCCCTACCGCGCCACCACGCATGAGGGTGGTATCCTGGTTGCGCCAGACCAGGAGAGCTGGCAGGCCTTGCATTCCGCGCTTCTGGAGCGCCACCATCCCTGACGGGGAAGGAAACGTCCGTCCGATGGCGCGGGCCTACATCATCGTCCTGGATTCAGTGGGCTGCGGCGGCGCCGAGGATGGCGAGGCCTATGGCGACGCCGGCGCCGACACGCTGGGCCACATAGCAGCCGCCTGCGCGCGCGGCGAGGGTGACCGCGCCGGGCTGCGGTCCGGCCCGCTGGCGCTGCCCAATCTCGCCGCGCTCGGGCTGGCGGAGGCCTGCGAGGCCTCCACCGGCGTGCGGCCCGTGATCGCCGGGCATTCCGGCCCGCCCGCGGGACAGTGGGGCTACGCCGTCGAGGTCTCCGGCGGGAAGGATACCATCTCGGGACACTGGGAGATCTCCGGCACGCCGGTCCCCACCCCGTGGGGCTATTTCCCAGACACGGTGCCCGCTTTCCCGCCGGCCCTGACAGCGGCGATCATCGCGGCGGGCGCATTGCCCGGCATTCTCGGCGACTGCCACGCCTCCGGGACCGAGGTCATCGACCGCTTCGGCGCAGAGCATGTCCGAACCGGCAAGCCCATCGCCTACACCTCCGTCGATTCCGTGCTGCAGATCGCCGCGCACGAGGAAGCTTTCGGCCTGCAGCGGCTCTACGACCTCTGCGCCGCCGTGCGCAAACTGGTCGACCCGCTGAAGATCGGCCGCGTCATCGCCCGTCCCTTTCTGGGGACAGAGGCAGAGGGCTTCGTGCGCACAGGCAACCGCAAGGACTTCGCGGTGCCGCCTCCCGCCGGCACCATCCTCGACCGCGCCGCCGCGGCCGGGCGCGAGGTCGTCACCGTCGGCAAGGTCGGCGACATCTTCGCCCACCGCGCGACGGGGCGCGAGGTGAAGGCGCCCGGCAACATGAAGCTCTTCGACGCCATGCTGCCGGTGGCGGCGGAACTGGCGGAGGGCGGTCTGCTCTTCGCCAACTTCGTCGACTTCGACACGGATTTCGGCCATCGCCGCGACGTGCCGGGCTATGCGGCGTGCCTGGAGACCTTCGACCGGCGCCTGCCGGAGTTCCTTGCGCTGCTGCGGCGGGGCGACATCGCCGTCCTGACCGCGGACCACGGCAACGACCCGACATGGCGGGGCACCGACCACACGCGCGAGCACGTGCCGGTGCTCGTTGCCGGGCCCGGCGTCGCGCCCCGCTTTCTGGGTCGGCGCGATACCTATGCAGACATCGCCGAGACCGTCGCGGCGCATCTCGGCCTGCCCGGCCACGGTCCCGGTCGCAGCTGGATGTGAGGCCGGAATAGCGACGCCGCCCTCGCGCCGCACCCGCCCGATCGTGTAGAAGAGGCGCATGTCGACCGCCCATGCCGCCCCCACCGAGTCCGCCCCTCCCGCCACGCGGCCCCTGAAGCGAGGCGACCACGTCTTCCTCGTCGACGGGTCGTCCTACATCTTCCGGGCGTTCCACGCGCTGCCGCCGTTGACGCGCAAGTCGGACGGCCTGCCGATCGGCGCCGTGTCCGGCTTCTGCAACATGCTGTGGCGGCTGCTGCGCGATTCCGTGGCCGGCGAGCGCCCGACGCATCTCGCCGTGGTCTTCGACTATTCCGCCACGACGTTTCGCAACGCGCTTTACGACGGCTACAAGGCCCAGCGGCCGGAGCCGCCGGAGGAATTGCGCCCGCAGTTCCGCCTCATCCGAGACGCGGTGCGCGCCTTCGACCTGCCCTGCATCGAGCAGGAAGGCTACGAGGCCGACGACATCATCGCCACCTATGCCCGCCTCGCCTGCGAGGCCGGAGCCACGACCACCATCGTCGCCTCCGACAAGGATCTCATGCAGCTCGTCGGCAACGGCGTCAGCATGTACGATTCCATGAAGGAAAAGCGGATCGGCCGCGACGAGGTGATCGAGAAGTTCGGCGTTCCCCCGGAGAAGGTGCCGGACGTGCAGGCGCTGATCGGCGATACGGTCGACAACGTGCCCGGCGTGCCGGGCATCGGCGTCAAGACCGCCGCACAGCTGATCGGCGAGTATGGCGACCTCGAGACGCTTCTCTCCCGTGCCGGCGAGATCAAGCAGCCCAAGCGACGCGAGGCGCTGGAGGTGAACGCCCAGCAGGCGCGGCTCTCCTTGAAGCTCGTCACGCTCGACAAGCATGTCCCGCTGGACCGTCCGCCCGAGACCATCGGCGTGCACGACCCCGATGCCAGGCGGCTGGTCGCCTTCCTGAAGGCCATGGAGTTCAGCGCGGTCACCCGCCGCGTCGCCGATGCCTATGGAGTGGATCCCGGCTCCGTGGAGCCGGACGCGACCCTCGCCGCGCCCGGCGCCGGCACGGGCTGGGGCGGATCGGCACAGGCGCCGGGCAGCGGGCCCGAGCACGGGCCGGACATGAAGCCGAAGCCGGCTCCGTCCGATGCGTCGGCCGCCACCGCGGCGGCGAAGAACGGCCATGACGGCCCGACCCCCGGGCATCTCGCCGGGGAGGTGATGGCGAAGGTCCGCGCCGTGCCGGTGAACCTGCAGGGCTACGAGACGGTGCGCGACCTCGCGCGGCTCGATGCGTGGATCGCGGAAGCGCGCGCGGCAGGCGTGGTCGCGTTCGACACGGAGACGACGTCGCTCGACGCGATGCAGGCCGACCTCGTCGGCTTCTCGCTGGCGACCGCGCCGAACCGCGCCTGCTACGTGCCGCTTGCCCACCGTGGCGAGGGCTCCGGCGACCTTTTCGGCGGCAACGACCTCGTGCCCGGGCAGATCCCGAACCGTGACGCGCTCGCCAGCTTGAAGACGCTGCTGGAGGACCCCGGCGTCCTCAAGGTGGCGCAGAACCTGAAATACGACGCGCTGGTCTTGGCGCGGCACGGGCTCGGCGTCCACCCGGCCGACGACACGATGCTGCTCTCCTACGTGCTCGACGCCGGCCGCAACGGCCACGGCATGGACGAGCTGTCCGAGAACCTGCTCGGCCACAAGCCCATCCAGTTCGGGCAGGTGGCCGGGACGGGCAAGAGCTTCATCGGCTTTGCCCGCGTCTCCATCGAGAAGGCGACCGAATACGCCGCGGAGGATGCCGACGTCACCTTCCGGCTCTGGCAGGTGCTGAAGCCCCGCCTCGCGGCCGAGGGCATGGCGACGGTCTACGAGACGCTGGAGCGGCCGCTCGGCCCCGTGCTGGCGCGCATGGAACGGCACGGCATCGCCATCGACCGGCAGATCCTGTCGCGCCTCTCCGGCGAGTTCGCGCAGGGCATGGCGCGGCTGGAGGCCGAGATCCACCAGCTCGCAGGCGAGCCTTTCAACCTCGGGTCGCCCAAGCAGCTCGGCGACATCCTGTTCGGCAGGATGGGCCTGCCCGGCGCCACCAAGACGGCGACGGGCGCCTGGTCGACCGGCGCCAAGGTGCTGGAGGACCTCGCCGAGCAGGGCCACGACCTGCCCCGCCGCATCCTGGAATGGCGCCAGCTTTCCAAGCTCAAGTCGACCTACACGGACGCGCTGCCCGGCTACGTGAACCCGGAGACGGGGCGGGTGCACACCTGCTTCTCGCTCGCCTCGACGACCACGGGCCGGCTCTCCTCCTCCGAGCCGAACATCCAGAACATCCCGATCCGGACCGAGGAAGGCCGCAAGATCCGCGCCGCCTTCGTCGCCACGCCGGGCAACAGGTTGGTCTCGGCCGACTACTCGCAGATCGAACTGCGCGTCCTCGCCCATATCGCCGACATCCCGCAGCTGCGGCAGGCCTTTGCCGACGGCGTCGACATCCATGCCATGACGGCGTCGGAGATGTTCGGTGTGCCCGTGCAGGGCATGGACCCGAGCGTCCGGCGCCGCGCCAAGGCGATCAATTTCGGCATCATCTACGGCATCTCGGCCTTCGGCCTCGCCAACCAGCTCGGCATCGGGCGGGAGGAGGCCGGCGCCTACATCAAGAAGTACTTCGAGCGCTTCCCCGGCATCCGGGACTACATGGATTCCACCCGGCGCTTCGCCCGCTCCAACGGCTACGTGTCGACGCTGTTCGGCCGCAAGGCGCACTACCCGCAGATCAACTCCAAGAACCCGTCCGAGCGTGCCTTCATGGAGCGCGCCGCCATCAACGCGCCGATCCAGGGCACGGCCGCCGACATCATCCGCCGCGCCATGGTCCGCATGGAGGGCGCGCTGGCGCAGGCGAAGCTCAGCGCCCGCATGCTCCTGCAGGTGCATGACGAGCTCGTCTTCGAGGTGCCGGAGGCAGAGGTCGAGGCGACGCTGCCGGTGGTGAAGCGCGTCATGGAAGACGCCCCCCACCCCGCCGTGCAGCTGGCCGTGCCGCTGCAGGTCGATGCGCGTGCCGCCGACAACTGGGAAGCCGCGCACTGAGGCGCTGGTCACTCCGGCGGCCGGCAGAGCCGGCCGGGAAGGGGGCCCAGACGTCGCCGGACTCCGCTGAGCAGTGGGGAACGGGAACAAGCGCTGGATCCCCTTCCCGCGCCTTCGGCGCGCCGGGGAAGACGAGAGAAGGTGGGCACGTCAAAAAAGCGCGTCTGAAGACCCGCGTTGCGGACCGCGCGTCTTCGGACGCGCCTCGGTTCGTCCGTTCAGAACGGCAGGTTGAACACCCGGCTCGGGACGAGCTCGCCGCGTTCCACCATGCCGACGGCGATGACGACGCCGGAGCAGGCGGCGTAGACGGGGCCGCCCTCGGCGGGAGCGTCGCGGCCGCGCAGGATGACCGACTGGCCGCGGCGCAGGCGGCTGGCCTGGTCGCGGGAGATGACGATGCAGGGCAGCTCGGACAGGCCACCCTCGACGGACAGGAGCACCTCCGTCGCCGCCTCGGGCGCACCGTCGAGATCCGCCCAGGGCGTGGCGTCGTCGAGCGTGAAGGGCCCCACGCGGGTGCGCCGCAGGGCCGTGACGTGGCCGAGGCATCCGAGCGCGCGGCCGAGGTCGCGGGCGATGGCGCGGACATAGGTGCCCTTGCCGCACTCCGCCTCGAAGGTCGCGGATGTCTCGTCATGGGCGACGAGGCGCAGCGCGTGCACCTCGACGGGGCGCGCCTTCAGCTCCACCTCCTCGCCGTCGCGGGCGAGATCGTAGGCGCGCTCGCCGTCCACCTTGATGGCGGAGTACTTTGGCGGCACCTGCATGATCGTGCCCGTGAAGCTGGCGAGGTGTTCCTCGATCTCGTCACGCGCGGGCCGGACGTCGCTCGTGGCCACGGTGCGGCCCTCGCTGTCGTCGGTGTCGGTCTCCGATCCCCACTCGACCGTGAAGGTGTAGGCCTTCTCGCCGTCGACCACGTAGGGCACGGTCTTGGTCGCCTCGCCGAAGGCGAGCGGCAGGATGCCGGAGGCCAGCGGGTCGAGCGTGCCGGCATGGCCGGCCTTCTTGGCATTGAGCAGCCGGCGCACCGCAGAGACGGCGTAGGTGGAGGTCATCCCCACCGGCTTGTCCAGCACGATCCAGCCGTTGATCTCGGCCCTGTTCTTGCGCGGTGCGTTCATGCCTGCCCGTCGTCCCCGGTGTCGTCACGGTCGGCGTCGAGGTCACGCCGGACCTCCGGCGAGCGCAGGAGCGCGTCGATGCGCGCCGCCTCGTCCAGCCGGTCGTCGATGATGAAGCGAAGGTCCGGCGCGAACTTCAGGTTCACGCGGTGCGCCACCTCGGTGCGCAGCTGCTTGCGGCTGCCCGCGAAGGCCTTCAGCACCGGCTTTTCCAGGCCGCGGTCGTGCAGCGTGACGTAGACCGTGGCGAGACGCAGGTCCGGGCTCATCCGCACCTCGGGGATGGTGACGAAGGCGCGCGCGAAGACGGGGTCCGGCAGTTCGCCGCGGGCCAGCAGCTCGGTCACCGCGTGGCGCACCAGTTCACCCACGCGCAGCTGACGCTGCGAGGGGCCGGTGCGGTCGTCCTTGTTGTGCTTCATGGTTCACCGCCTGCCGGGATCGGACCGGTCGACGCCTGCAATGGAGTTCGGCAAAAGGAACGGGGCCGCTTTGCGGCCCCGGCCCGTCCTGTCAGGGAAGGCGCGAGGTCACAGCGAACGCCGGACCTCCTCGACGCGGTAACACTCGATGACGTCGCCTTCGCGCATGTCCTGGTAGCTCTCGAAGGCCATGCCGCACTCCTGGCCCGAGGGCACTTCCTTGACCTCGTCCTTGAAGCGCTTGAGCGTCGAGAGCTTGCCCTCGTGGATGACGACGTTGTCGCGGATGAGGCGCACGCTGGCGCCGCGCTCGACGCGGCCGTCCTGCACGAGGCAGCCCGCCACCTTGCCCACCTTCGACACGGCGAACACCTGCAGGATGCGGGCCTCGCCCAGCCGCTCCTCGCGGAGCGTGGGGGCGAGAAGGCCCGACATGGCCTGTTTGATGTCGTCCACCAGGTCGTAGATGATGTTGTAGTAGCGGATCTCGACGCCCGCCCGCTCGGCCGCCTCGCGCGCTTCTTTGTTGGCGCGCACGTTGAAGCCGATGATGGCGGCGCCCGACGTCTCGGCGAGCGTCACGTCGCTCTCGTTGATGCCGCCGGCACCCGCATGGATGATGCGGGCCGCGACCTCGTCGTTGCCGATCTTCTCGAGCGCGCCGATGATCGCCTCGACCGAGCCCTGCACGTCGCCCTTCACGAGCAGCGGGAATTCCTTCCGGCCGGTCGTCTTGAGCTGGCTCATCATGTCGGCCAGCGAGCCGCGGGCAACGCCGGCGCGGGCCGCGATCCGCTCGCGCTTCTGGCGCTGGCGGTAGGCGGTAACCTCGCGGGCGCGGGCCTCGTTCTCGACCACGGCGACGCGATCGCCCGCCTCGGGGGCGCCGTTGAAGCCGAGGATCTCGACCGGGAAGGACGGACCCGCCTCCGACACATGCGCGCCGGTCTGGTCGACGAGGGCGCGGACGCGGCCCCATTCGGAGCCGGCCACGACGATGTCGCCGGTGCGCAGCGTGCCGCGCTGGACGAGAACGGTCGCCACCGGGCCGCGGCCGCGGTCGAGCTTGGCCTCGATGACGGTGCCTTCCGCGGGACGCTCCGGGTTGGCCTTGAGGTCGAGCACTTCCGACTGCAGGGTGATCGCCTCGAGCAGCTTCTCGAGGTTCATCTTCTTGGTGGCGGAGACCTCCACCTCGAGCGTCTCGCCGCCCATCGACTCGACCTGCACCTCGTACTGGAGGAGCTCCGTGCGCACGCGCTCGGGGTTGGCGTTGGGCTTGTCGATCTTGTTGATCGCCACGATGAGCGGCACCTTGGCCGCCTTGGCGTGGTTGATCGCCTCGATCGTCTGCGGCATGACGCCGTCATCGGCCGCGACGACCAGGATGACGATGTCGGTCACCTTGGCGCCACGGGCGCGCATGGCGGTGAACGCCGCGTGGCCGGGGGTGTCGATGAAGGTGATCTTGCCGCCGAGCGGCGATTCCACCTGATACGCGCCGATGTGCTGGGTGATGCCGCCGGCTTCACCCCCTGCCACGTTGGCGTGGCGGATGGCGTCGAGCAGCGACGTCTTGCCGTGGTCGACATGGCCCATGATGGTGACGACAGGCGGGCGCGAGATCAGGTCCGCGTCGGCGTCCGGAGCGTCGAACAGACCCTCCTCGACGTCGGCCTCGGAGACGCGCTTCACCGTGTGGCCGAACTCCTCGGCCACGAGCTGCGCCGTGTCGGCGTCGATCACGTCGGTGATCTTCACCATCTGGCCCTGGCGCATGAGGAAGCGGATCACGTCCACGCTGCGCTCGGCCATGCGGTTGGCCAGCTCCTGGATCGTGATCGTCTCGGGAACGGTCACCTCGCGGGCGATCTTTTCCTTCGGCTCGTTCGACTGGTTGCCCTTGAGGCGCTGCACACGGCGGCGGAACGCCGCGACGGAACGCGTGCGCTCGTCCTCGTCGCCCGTGGCACGGGTGACGGTGAGGCGGCCGCGGCGCTTCTCCTCGCCCGGGCGGGTACGCTCCGGCTTGGGCGGCGTCACGATCTTCAGCGGCATTCCGGGCCGCCGGATGATCAGCTTCTTCTCCTCGTCCTCCGGCTCCGCAGGGCGGGCGGTGGACGGGGTAGGGGCGCCGAGCACGGGGCGGCGCACGATCGTGCCGGGCGCCGAGGACGGCGCGGCGGCGGCCGGGCGGGCCTCGGACGGCTGGTCGCCGAGCCGGCGCTTCGCCTCGTCCTCGGCCTTGCGCTTCACCTCGTCGTCGTGGCGGCGGCGGTTTTCCTCGTCGCGCTTGCGGGCCTCGGCGGCATCGCGCTCGACACGCTCGCGAGCCTCGCGCTCGACGCGGACCTTGGCGTCGATCTCGGCCTGGCGGCGCTCCTCCTCCTCGCGGCGGCGAGCCTCCACGAGGGCGGTGGCGCGGGCGTCACGCTCCTCCTCGGTCAGCGTGCGCAGCACGACACCGGAGGGAGCGCGCGAGGGCGACGGCGTGGCAGGACGGCTCTGCGGGGGCGGCATGGCCCGGCCGGACGGCGTCTGGGTCGGCGCGGCGGGTGCACGCTGGGGAGCGGCAGATGCCACCGGCGCCGCCGGTGCGGGACGCGCGACGCTCACCTGCGGTGCGGCAGGCGCGGCGACGGGCTCGGGCTTCGTTTCCGAGCCCGGTCCGATCACGCGCCGCTTCACCTTCTCCACGACGACCGCCTTCGTGCGGCCATGGGAGAAGCTCTGGCGTACGACGCCCTGCTCTACCGGCCGCTTCAGGCTCAGCGTCTTGGAAGGAACGCTGATCGTCTTGTCGCCGCTGTTCTTCGTATCACTCATTCCGCTCGTATCCTGCGGTTTCCCGGGGCGCCGTCTCGTCCGATGGATCATCCGCGTCCGGCGTATCGGGGCTGACGCCCACGGCCGTCTCGTCGCGGTAACGCTCCAAGGCCCGGAAGCGCGCCAGTGCGGCGCGGCTCGCGGGCCCGTCCAGAAGCGCTGCATGTATCACATGAGAGCGTCCCAATGCCAAATCCAATTGCGAGGAGTCGAGCGTGCCGAGGACGGGAACCTCTCCCCCTCCGTCTGCCCGCCGACGCCTCAGCGCCTGCCCTATCTTCCTGACCCCGTCCGGGGCCGCGTCACTCGCGTGGACGACAGCCGCCAAGCGACCGCGTTCGGCCGCCGCCTCGACCTTCGAAAACCCGGAGACGACCAGACCCGCCTTGTTGGCGAGGCTCAGTGCCTCCCGTGCGGCCCGCACATGCAGGCCCTCCACCATCGCGGGGAGGTCCGGCGGCGCCACCGCGGCGCTCTTCAACGCACGCCCGAAAGCCTTGCGCCGCACCGCCTCGGTCACCGCCTTGCGCGAGGCCGTCACCCAGACGCCGCGCCCGGGCAGCTTGCGGTGCAGGTCCGGCGTGACCGTGCCGTCCGGCGCCGCGACGAAGCGGATGAGCTCCTCGGGGGGCCGCACGGCGCGCGTCACCACGCAGAGCCGTTCCGGCCCTTCGCCCTCGTCCGCTGCAGCGTTCCGTTTGACCAAGCGCGTCCTTTCCGTCCCGTCCCGGGCGCCGCGGATCAAGCCTCCGCGGCTGCCTCCTCGTCCTGTTCCTCGGCGGCCGGCACCTCGGCCTCGATCCAGCCCGCCTTGACGCGGGCGGCCATGATCATGGCCTCCGCCTCCTCGCGCGAGATTTCCATCCCGTCGAGGATGCCGGCGTGGCGGACCGTGTCGGTCCCCTTCCGCTCGGACCAGCCGGTCAGGTCGTCGGTGGCGCAGCCGGCGAGATCCTCGACCGACTTGACGTCGTTCTCGCCGAACTTGACGAGCATGGCCGTCGAGACGCCGTCGACTTCCTTCAGCTCGTCGGCGACGCCGAGCTCGACGCGGCGGGCATCCTGTTCGGCCTCGACCCGCGCGAGATAATCGCGGGCGCGGCTCTGGATCTCTTCCGCAGTGTCCTCGTCGAAGCCTTCGATGGAGGCGAGTTCCGAGGGATCGACATAGGCGAGTTCCTCGACCGACCGGAAACCCTCCGAGGCGAGCAGCTGGCCGACGACCTCGTCGACGTCGAGCGCATCCATGAAGATGCGGGTGCGCTCCTGGAATTCCTTCTGGCGGCGCTCGGACTCCTCGGCCTCCGTCAGGATGTCGATGTCCCAGCCCGTGAGCTGGGAGGCGAGCCGCACATTCTGGCCGCGCCGTCCGATGGCAAGACTTAACTGGTCATCCGGGACCACGACTTCAATACGCTCGGCGTCCTCGTCGAGAACGACCTTGGCCACCTCGGCCGGCTGCAGGGCGTTGACGATGAAGGTGGCGACGTCCGGCGACCAGGGGATGATGTCGATCTTCTCGCCCTGCAACTCGCCGACGACGGCCTGCACGCGCGAGCCGCGCATGCCGACGCAGGCGCCGACGGGGTCGATGGAGCTGTCACGCGAGATCACGGCGATCTTGGCGCGCGAGCCGGGGTCGCGGGCGACAGCCTTCACCTCGACGATGCCGTCATAGATCTCCGGCACCTCCTGTGCGAAGAGCTTCGCCATGAACTGCGGATGCGTGCGCGACAGGAAGATCTGCGGGCCGCGCTGCTCGCGCCGGACGTCGTAGACATAGGCGCGGATCCGGTCGCCGGGGCGGAAGGCCTCGCGCGGGATCAACTCGTCGCGGCGCACGATGCCCTCGCCGCGGCCGAGGTCGACGATGACGTTGCCGTATTCGGCGCGCTTCACTGCGCCGTTGACGATCTCGCCGATGCGGTCCTTGTATTCCTCGTACTGCCTGTCGCGCTCGGCCTCGCGCACCTTCTGCACGATGACCTGCTTGGCCGACTGCGCCGCGATGCGGCCGAAGTCGAAGGGCGGCAGCGTGTCGGCGATCGTGTCGCCCACCTGCGCGGCAGGGTTGAAGCGCTGCGCGTCGACGAGCGCGATCTCGATCGCCGGGTTCTCGACCTGCTCGACCACGTGCAGGTAGCGCGACAGGCGCAGTTCGCCGGTGCGCGCGTTGATGTCGGCATGGATATCGGTCTCCGCGCCGTAGCGCGAGCGGGCCGCCTTGGCGATGGCATCCTCCATCGCCGCCAGCACGATCTGGCGGTCGATCACCTTCTCGCGCGCGACCGCATCGGCGATCTGCAAGAGTTCGAGCCTGTTGGCGGAGACGGCCATCGCGTCACTCCCTGGTGTCTGGCCCGGTCATGCCCGGGTCAGTGCTTCGGCTTGGGTTTGCGTGCGCCGGGGGCGGCGCCGGATCGGGGGCCCTGTGCGGGCCGTGAAACAGTCTTGGCATCCTTGCGCCCGCGCGGGGCAGGCGCCTGGGTCTTGCGCTGCGGCTTCGGGTGCGGCTTGGGCGGACGGACCGGCGCCGGGGTCGGCACCGGCGTGTCGCCGGCCTCGGTTTCGCCGGAATCCTCGTCGTCTTCAGCCCCAACAACGCCGTCTTCCAGCGCCCGGAGCTCGGCCTTGCCGCGCCGGAGGGACTCGCGGATCAGCGCTTCGGTGAGGACGAGCCGCGCCTCGGCGATGTCGCGGATGGGCAGCACGACGCGCGGATCCTCATCTGCGGCCGCGTCGCGCCGGGTGAGGACGGCGCCCTCGCCCTCGACGCCGGTGACGATGCCGCGGAAGCGCTTACGGCCCGCCTGCGGCACGGCCATCTCGACCTTGGCCTCGTGGCCGGCCCAGCGGGCGAAGTCCGACACGCGGACGAGCGGCCGGTCGATGCCGGGCGAGGAGACCTCGAGGTGATAGGCGCGATCGACGGGATCGTCGACGTCGAGGGCCGGCGACGCCGCGCGGCTCACCGCCTCGCAGTCGTCGACGCTCATCGTGCCGTCGGGCCGTTCGGCCATGATCTGCACGGTGCAGCCGTTCTGCGCGGTGACGCGCACGCGCACCAGCCGGTAGCCGAGGTCGCGCAGGACCGGTTCGACGATGGCGCCGACACGCGCAGCGACGCCCTTGTCCGCGATGAGGCGGGGTTCGTCGAGATCTGATGGCGTCACGCCGTCTGTCATCATAAGCGCCGTTGGGAGCGGGCCCGGGCAGGACCCACTCTCTCACCGTGACCGTACGATCACCCTGAGAATGAAGAGGATGACGGGGAGATACACGCTGGCGGCCGCGAATTCAAGCGCCGGTTGGAAGCGCGATCCTTGTTTTCTGTCGCCGCAACCGCATGCACCCGCAAATTGCTGTTTGGTACACTGTTTGGTGAGAAAGTCGCGTCATTGTCGCGGAGAAATGTAGGGGCGTTGGATGCAACCTTTCCACTCCGTGGTGGCCGAGGTCGAGACTTCGATCGCGAGCGGCGAAGAATCGCGCCGGGTGGACACGCTGCGCAAGCTGACGACCCTGTTCCTCGAGCAGGCGCCGATGCTGGGCGAGGAGCATGTCACCGTCTTCGACGAGGTCATTTCCCGTCTCGCCCACGAGATCGAGTTCCGCGCCCGCGTCGAGCTCGCCGAGCGCCTTGCCGACGTCGCCAACGCACCCCGGCGCACGGTGCGCGACCTCGCCTTCGACGACAACATCCAGATTGCCCGGCCGGTCATCGAGCGCTCGGCGCGGCTCGCCGAGGCAGACCTCGTCGACCTCGCCCGCGAGCGCGGGCAGAGCCACCTGCTCGCCCTCTCCGGCCGCAGGCACCTGCCGGAATCGGTCACCGACGTGCTCGTCGAGCGCGGCGACGAGAACGTCGTGCGCCGCGTCGCGGGCAATGAGACGGCCCGCTTCTCCACCCAGGGCTTCGACACGCTGGTGCAGCGGGCGGCAGACGACGGCGCGCTGCAGGCCATTCTCGGCGATCGCAAGGACCTCCCGGCTGCCCACGCCGCCGCGCTCATCGAAGCGGCCAAGCAGATGGCCCGGCGCGACATGGCGCAGTCGCTGCAGGATCAGCCTGACGTCGCGAGCATGCTCGGCGAAGCTCTTGACGCCAGCGCCCGCGCGGTGGCCGAAAGCGGCCTCGCGCCCATCGACTTCACCGGTGCCGCGCAGCGCGTGGACGCGCTCGCCGCCGCCGGCCCGCTGACCGAGGAGGTCGTGACCCGCCTGCTGCGCGATGACAAGCTGGCCGATGCGCTCGAGGTGCTCTCCCGCGTCTCCGGGCTTCCCTCCGACGCGGTGGCGACGGCCTACGGCGCGGCGAGCTACGACCCGATCCTGTTCATCGTGCGCGGCGTCAAGTTTGGCTGGCCTACCTTCAAACTTTTGCTGCGCGCAAAGACCGGCAAGGCCCCGCCTCAATCGCTGTTGCAGCAGGCTTTCGCCAGCTTCGAGGCCCTGACGATCCCGACCGCCCAGCGCGTGATGCGCTTCGTCGCGACGAAAAGTAAGCTCGGCGTCTAAGTACCTGCCGTATGATTCTCGGAAATCCGTCGTATGACGGATTCCGGCGCACAATTTGAAGCACGCAATTAAAACTTTGCAGAGCCGCCGCATCTAGGCTTCCGGAGAACGGAAGGCAGCGGACATGACGACGGTATCCCTGGCGAGAGATATGGCCACGGCGGCCACTGGCCCGCGCAGCGCGGAAACGCTGTCGCGGATCACGGACCTCTTCGTGCGGGATGCCGAGCGGTTCACCGACGACCACATCGCCGTCTTCGACGAGGTGATCGGGCTGCTCGCGGACCGCATCGAGCTCTATGCCCGCGCCGCGCTGGCTGAGAGGCTCGCGGACGTGCCGCGTGCTCCGCCGCGCGTCATCTCCCGCCTCGCCCGCGACGACATCGCCGTGGCGCGGCCGGTCCTCGAGCGCTCCCCGCGCCTCACCGAGAACGACCTCGTCGACCTCGCCCTCACCTTCGGGCAGGGCCACCTTCTCGCCATCAGCGCCCGGCCGCATTTGCCCGAGGCGGTCACCGACATCCTTATCGAGCGGGGCGACCGCGTCGTGCTGCACGCCACCGTGCGCAACGCCACGGCCCGCATCTCGGCGCGCGGCTTCGGCGGGCTGCTGGCCCGCGCCCACAATGACGAGGACCTGCAGGAACTGCTCGGCACACGCGCCGACCTGCCGCCCGAGCGGCTCCAGGAACTCGTGCTCGTCGCCCGGGCCGAGGTGCGCGAACGCCTGCTCGCCGCCATGCGCGATCGCTCGGCCGAGTTCGTCGAGCAGGCGCTGGAGGCCGGCGCCCAGCGCGTCTCAGCCGAGATCGAAGCGGCCGCGACCGACGCCGACGGCTATTCGGGCGAGGCGCTGGAAAGGCACCGCGCGGGCACGCTCTGCGAGACCGACATCGGCACCTTCGCGTCCGACGGCCGCAAGTCGGAGGCGAGCGCGGGCCTCGGCCTCCTCGCCGGCCTGCCACGCAAGATCGCCGACCGCATCTTCACCGAGCCGCAGGAAGACCTGCTGCTCATCGTCTGCAAGTCGCTCGATTTCCGCTGGCCGACCGTGCAGGTCCTGGTTGCCCTGAAGAGCGGCGCGCCTGCCCGCGCCTCGCTCTACGGCAAGCTCGAGAGCAATTACGATACGCTGAGCCGCCTCACCGCCCAGCGTGTCCTGCGCTTCCTTAAGGCGCGCGAGGACACCGCCGAGGACGTCTGACGGCCTGCCGCGGTCGACCGCGCGGACGCCCTGGTCAGGGCTTGGCGGGGTCGCGGACCGCGTCGACCTTGTCGAACTCGATGTTCCAGAGCTGGCCGTCCACCCGCTCGACCTTGCGGAGATAGACCGTCTGCACGATGTCGCGCGTCGCCGGGTCGATGCTGACCGGGCCGCGCGGCGAGGTCCAGGCGAGGCCCTTCATGGCTTCCACCAGGGCGGCGCCGTCGGTCTTGCCGCCGGTCTTGTCCAGCGCCTTGTAGATCAGGTTCATGCCGTCCCATCCGCCGATGGCCATCAGGTTCGGGCGGTTGCCGAATTCCCTGGTGAAGGCGGCGGCATAGGCCTTGTTCTCCGGTGAATCGTGCGCGGCGGAGTAATGGTGGCTCGTCACCATGCCGAGCACGGCATCGCCCATCTCGTTCAGGGTGAAGTCGTCGACCACGTCGCCGGTGGCGATGATCCTGATGCCTGCCTGAGCGAAGCCGCGGTCGGCGACCTCCTTCATCAGCGGCGCGCCCTGGCCATTGGGCACGAAGAGAAACACCGCCTCGGGCGCCTTGTCCTTCAGGCGCTGCAGGAAGGGCGCGAAGTCCGGGTTCTTCAGGGGCACGCGCAGCTGCTCGACGATCTCTCCGCCTGCCTTGCCGAAGGCGCCGGCGAAGGCCTTCTCGGCATCGAGGCCCGGCCCGTAGTCCGACACGAGCGTGGCCGCGCGCTTGACGCCGCTGCGGGCCGCCCACTGCGCCAGGGGCACGGTGTTCTGCGCCATGGTGAAGCTGGTGCGCACGACGAAAGGCGACTGCTCGGTGATGATCGAGGTGGCGGCCGCCATCACCACCATCGGCACCTTGGCCTGCGTGGCGACGGGCGCGGCGGCCAGCGCCAGCGGCGTCAGGCCGAAGCCGGCGATGATGTCGACCTTCTCGTTGACGACGAGATCCTGGACGATGCGCCGCGTCTGGTCGGCAGCGCCCGTGTCGTCCTTGACGATCAGCTCGACAGGGCGGCCCCCGGCCGTGGTGCCGTTGAGCTTCATGTAGAGGCGGGCGCCATTCTCGACCTGCCGCCCGATGGGCGGGCCGAACGGGCCCGTGAGCGGCAGCACGAGGCCGATGCGGACAGGCTCCGCGGCAACAGCCGGTCCGCCCGCGAACGGTGCGGCAAGCGCCGCCATCGCCACGCCAGCGGCCAGCGCCGCCCTCCTCGTCAGGCCCATGGTCAGTCCTCCCCGCCGCCCTCGGGGTGGCGGCGGCCGGGAAAATGGCACGGCCCGCGCCGGCCCTCCAGCCCCGTTGCGACCGCGAGCGGCGCCGTGGCGTCGCAGGCTGGACAGCATCGGGCCTCGCTTCGCGCCGTTGCGCGGCGGCGCTTGACCTTCCCGGTGCAGGCGGGCTTTGTCCGCCCATGCGCCCCGCCTCACTCGCCGCCTCCACCGCCCTCGTCGGCGCAGCGGCTGCCGCGTCGCGCATCCTGGGCTTCCTGCGCGACATCCTGCTGGCCATGCTGCTGGGCTCCGGCCCGGCGGCGGACGCCTTCGTCGTGGCCTTCCGCCTGCCCTCGCTGCTGCGCCGGATCCTGGGCGAGGGCGGGCTCAACGCGGGCGTGGTGCCGGTCGCGCAGCGGCTGCAGGCGGAGGAGGGAGAGGCGGCAGCCGGCCGCTTCGCCGGGGAGGCGCTCGGAGTGTCGGCCCTCGCGTTGGCGGTGCTGGTCGCCGCCGGAACGGTGCTCGCGCCCTGGATCGTGCTCGTCCTGGCTCCCGGCTTCGCGGAGGACGCAGCCCGGCTCGACACGGCGGTTTCGTGCCTGCGCCTCGTGCTGCCGCTGGTGCTGACGGCGACCCTTGCCGCGCTCGCCTCGGCGCTGCTGAACGCGCAGAACCGCTTCGCCGCGGCGGCGCTGGCGCCGCTCGTCGTCAACGCGGTGCTCGTCGCCGTGCTGCTGGCCCTGAGCCGCAGCGGGCTGCCGCAGGAGCAGCTGGCCGCCATCCTCGCTGCCGCCGTCTCCGTGGCAGGGCTTGCCCAGCTCCTGGCGCTGCTGCCTGCTCTGCGGCGCCTTCCCGCGCGTCCGGCCTGGACCATGCCGAGGCTGTCGCCGCCGCTGCTGCGGGCCTTGTCCCTCGGCCTGCCCGGCCTTGCCGCCATGACCCTCGCCCAGCTCGGCGTGGTGGTGGCGACCATGGTCGCCTCGCGGTCCCCCGAGGCCGTGGCGCGGCTCTACTACGCCGAGCGGCTCTACCAGCTGCCGCTGGGCTTCGTCGCCGCGGCGGCCGGCGTGGTGTTGCTGCCCGAGATTGCCCGCCGGCTCGTCGCGGGCGATGCCGAAGGCGTGCATCCCCTGCAGAACCGGGCGCTGGAGCTCGCCCTGGCCCTCGCGCTGCCGGCCGCGGTGGCGCTGGCGATGCTGGCGGGACCGATCGTCTCGGTGCTGTTCGAGCGCGGCGCGTTCGACGCAGCAGATGCCGCGTCGACCGCCGCCGCCCTCGCGGCGCTCGGCCTCGGCCTGCCCGGCGCGGCGGCGACGCGGGTGCTCTCGCAGCCCTTCTTCGCCCGCGAAAGGCCGCGCGCGCCGCTCGCCTGCGCCGCGCTCGGCCTCATCGCCACGGCCGCCGTCGCGGCCGCGCTGGAGGCCGGATTCGGGGCAGCCGGCGTGGCCGCAGGGGTGAGCGCGGGTGCATGGACCGGCGCCCTGGCCCTCGCCACCGTGGCGCTGCGGCTCGGCTGGTGGCGGCTCGACCATTCCACCGTCCCGCGGCTCCTGCGCATTGCGGCCGCCTGCGCAGGCATGGCGGCTGTGCTGTGGGGTCTCGAGCGGCTGGCTGCACCCTGGCTTGTCGCCGGAGCGGGCACGCCGAAGCGTGCGGCGGCGCTCGCCGTGCTCTGCCTTGGCGGCGGAGCCGCCTATCTGGCGCTGGCCCAGGTGCTGCGCGCGCTCGACCTGCGCGAGCTCACCGGCCGGGCCTGAAACGGCGACTTGCGCAAGCTGCCCCGCATTGCCATAAGCGCGCGTCCCGGACAGTCCCGCACACGCGCGGGAAACACCCGAGAGGTCCGACAGAAATGGCCGCGTTCAAGCAACTCGTCTTCTCCGGCGTGCAGCCCACGGGCAATCTGCACCTCGGCAACTATCTCGGGGCAATCAAGCGCTTCGTCGCCCTGCAGGACGAGTACGACTGCATCTACTGCGTCGTGGACATGCACGCGATCACCGTCTGGCAGGACCCGGCGGAGCTGACCAGCAGCATCCGCGAGGTCACGGCCGCCTTCCTCGCCGCCGGCATCGACCCGAAGCGGCACATCGTCTTCAACCAGAGCCAGGTTGCGGCGCATGCCGAGCTCGCCTGGATCTTCAACTGCATCGCGCGCATCGGCTGGTTGAACCGCATGACGCAGTTCAAGGAGAAGGCCGGCAAGGACCGCGAGAACGCGTCGGTGGGCCTCTACGCCTATCCGACGCTGATGGCTGCCGACATCCTCGTCTACCGGGCCACCCACGTGCCCGTGGGCGAGGACCAGAAGCAGCATCTCGAGCTCTCCCGCGACATCGCGCAGAAGTTCAACAACGACTATGCCGGCGCCATCGCGGAGCGCGGCTTCGGCGACGCCTTCTTCCCGCAGCCCGAGCCGCTGATCGCCGGCCCGGCGCCGCGCGTCATGTCGCTGCGCGACGGCACCAAGAAGATGTCGAAGTCGGACCCTTCCGACTATTCGCGCCTGACCTTCGCCGACGACGCCGACGCCATCGCCCAGAAGGTGCGCAAGGCGAAGACCGACCCCGAGCCGCTGCCCAGCGAAGCGGCGGGACTGGCCGGCCGGCCCGAGGCGGAGAACCTCGTTGTGATCTACGCGGCGCTGGCCGAGACCGAGAAGGAGAAGGTGCTGGCCGAGTTCGGCGGGGCGCAGTTCTCCTCCTTCAAGTCGGCGCTCGTCGATCTCGCGGTGACGAGGCTCGGGCCTATCAGCGCCGAGATGAAGCGGCTGAAGACGGATCCCGGCCATATCGACGCCGTGCTCGCCGACGGTTCCGAGCGCGCCCGCGCCCTCGCCGCGCCGGTCATCGCCGCGGTGAAGGACATCGTCGGCTTCGTGCGCTCCTGACGGGCTGCCGCATCCGCGCTTGCGGGGCGGCGCACGGACTGCCAGCATCCACGTTTGCGGGGCGGAGCGCGAGGCCATGGCTGCCAGTCCCAGGCGATCCTACGAGGCGGGCCACCGGCCGAAATTCCTGGTCGTCGTCGACGAGACGCCGGAATGCATCCGCGCCGTCTACTTCGCCGCCCGCCGCGCCGCGCGCGTCGGGGCCGAGGTGGCGCTGCTCGCCGTGCTGGACCCGCCCGACTTCCAGCACTGGTTCGGGGTCGGCGACGTGATCCAGGCCGAGGCCGAGGAGGAGGCCAGCCGCTGGCTCGACGCGGCGGCAGAGCGTGCGCGGTCCGTGACCGGGGTAGAGCCCGGCCGCGCCGTGCGCATCGGCTCGCGATCGGGCGAGATCCTCGCCGCCATCGATGCAGACGAGGACGTGTCCCTGCTCGTCATCGGCGCGGGCACGGGCGAGGAGGGGCCGGGACCACTGGTCAGCCACATTGCGGGCAAGGCGGCCGGCACCTTCCCCGTGCCCATCGCCATCGTGCCGGGCCAGCTGGACGATGCCGAGATCGACGCCCTCGCCTGATGCGAGCCCGCTGGACATGGCGGCTCCGGCACCCTAGGTCTGCGCCGTAGCGCACTCCCATGTCCCCGGCCCATGCAGATCACCGAGAGCCCCTGCATCCACGTCTGCACCATCGACCCCGCCTCGCGCCTGTGCGTGGGCTGCGGCCGGACGATCGACGAGATCGCGCGCTGGGTTGAGATGTCGCCGGCCGAGCGCCGTGCGATCATGGACGGGCTGCCCGGACGGCTGGAGAAGCTGGACCTTCCCGTTCCGCCGCCCCGGGTCCGCACGGGCCGCCGCCGGATCCGCGGCTGAACCCGCCTTTGCGAGCCTAGCGGAGCAACCCCGGTCTTTTCACTCAGGCAATGCGCCGGACCGGCTCAGGCGCAGGCCGCCTCGATCCGCTCGCGCAGCTTCTGTGCCGTGAACGGCTTCACGGCGATGGTCTCAACCGGGATGCCCTCGGCCCCCGGGCCCGGGCTCGACCGGGCCGTCGCCAGCACCACGGGGATGCCGGCCAGCCCTGGCCGCTCGCGCATGGCGCGCACGAGGTCCCCGCCGGTCAGCGGCGGCATGTGCCAGTCCGAGATGACGAGGCCGAAATCGCGCCGCTCCAGCCGTTCCAGCGCCTCGCCGACGCCCAAGGCCGTCTCGATGTCGGTGACGCCGATCTCGGCGAGCATGCCGCCGAGAATTTTCGCCATGACGAGGCTGTCGTCGACGACGAGAACCGGCTTTGTCGGGTCGAAGGGCATCGGGTCCGGGGCGGGCATCAGGGTCCTCCCGCAATGCCATCGCGCCACTGAAAATTGCCCCCCGCGGATCGCGACAATTCGCGCTATCCCGCCCGTTTCCGGGCTTATCCGGGGGGCTCTGGCGGACGGCGGGCACCCGTGTCAGCATCGCGACCGGACATCCCTGCCGCGAAACCCGATGCACCCCTTCGACCTGCGGGTCTACCTCGTCACCGACCCCGTCCTCGTCCGTCCGCGTGGGCTTGAGGAAACGGTGCTCGCCGCCGTGCGCGGAGGCGCGACCCTCGTCCAGCTGCGCGACAAAGACGCTTCCGACGCCGACTTCGCCGCGCAGGCCCGGCGGCTCATCGACATGCTGCGCCCGCTCGGCGTGCCGCTCGTCGTCAATGACCGCGTCGGCGTGGCGCGCGACGTGGGCGCCGAGGGCGTGCATGTCGGCCAGAGCGACGGCGACGTCCGGGCGGTGCGGTCGAGCATCGGTCCCGGCATGATCCTCGGCCTCTCCGTCACCAGCATGGCCGAGCTCGAGGCCGTTCCCGACGGGGTGGCGGATTACCTCGGCCTCGGGCCCGTCTTCGCCACCGGCACCAAGCCCGACCACGATCCTCCCATCGGGCTCGATGGACTCGCCGCCATGGTGCGGCGCTCGACACTGCCCACCGTCGCCATCGGCGGCATCGGCCTCGCCAACGCAGCCGAAGTCTTCGCCACGGGGGTCGGCGGCGTCGCCGTCGTCTCCGCCATCTGCTCGGCGCCGGACCCGGCGCAGGCCGCGAGCCGCCTGCTCGCGCTGGCCGGGCAACCCCGCGCTCCCTGACACCGGACGAGACCCATGGCCCGCTTCCGCCTCGCCCTGATCGCCCACGACCAGAAGAAGCCCGCCATGGTGGCCTGGGCGGAGCGGCACCGCGAACCCCTGGCGCGCTGCGACCTCTACGCCACCGGCACAACCGGCGCGCGCATCCTCGAGCGCTGCCCCGACCTCAGCATCACGCGCTTCAAGAGCGGCCCGCTGGGCGGCGACCAGCAGATCGGCGCGCTCATTGCCGAGGGCAAGCTCGACGGCCTCGTCTTCTTCGTCGACCCGCTCTCGCCGCATCCCCACGACGTCGACGTCAAGGCGCTGACCCGCCTGGCGCTGGTCTACGACATCCCGATGGCGTGCAACCCCTCCACGGCCGACCTCGTCGTTGCCGGCTACATGGCGAAACAGGGACGGGAGCGGGGGTAGGGGCTAACAGCCCCCCTCCCTACCCTCCCCCGCAGGCGGGGGAGGGTTTTCCCGCCCGCCTGTCATGTCGGGCGGCGACAAGCACCAGAATAAAACCGGGACCTGCTCCGCCGTCACGCCAAGCTCCGGAACCCTCCCCCGCTCGCGGGGGAGGGCAGGGAGGGGGGCAGCGCAACCTTCGGAATTAAGCTATTGGACGGCACCGGACAGGCCCGGTTGCCTCACTTCGCTCGCGATGATGGCGAGAGGCTCAGCCGCGCAGGACGGCGCCGGTCTTCTTCTGCACCTCGGTGATGATCTTGGCCGCGACCGTGTCGATCTCGGCGTCGGTCATGGTGCGGTCCGCCGGCTGGAGCGTGACCGAGACGGCGACGGACTTGCGGCCCTCGCCGACATTCGGCCCCTCGTAGACGTCGAAGACACCGGCCTCGGTGACCAGCTGCCGGTCGGCGGCCTGCACGGCGCGCAGGATGTCGCCGGCTGCGACGGCCTTGTCGACGACGAAGGCGAAGTCGCGGGCGACGGGCTGGAAGTCTGAGAGGACGAGCTTCGGCTTCATGCGCGTCGGCTTGGCTTTGGGCGGCGGCAGTGCGTCGAGAAGGAGCTCGAAGCCGACGAGCGGCCCCCTGGCGTCGAGCGCCTCCAGTGCCCGCGGGTGCAACTCGCCGAACCAGCCGACGACGCCCTTGGGCCCGAACTGCAGCGTGGCGGAACGGCCGGGATGGAACCAGGTCGGGCCACCGGCGACGACCTGCAGCCCGCCCGTCGGCACCCCCAGCGCCTCCAGCACGGCGAAGGCGTCACCCTTGGCGTCGAAGGCGTCCACGGGGCCGCCCTTGGCGTCCCAGTGGCGGCCGGACCCGGAGGGCCGCGCCAGCGCCCTGCGGATGCCGGCAGCGGCCGTCTTCTGGTCCTGCGGCCTGTCACCGGCAAAGACCTGGCCGACCTCGAACAGCGCCGTGTCGCCATAGCCCCGGTCGGCATTGCGCTGCGCTGCCTTGACCAGCCCCGGCAGCAGGCTCGGCCGCATGTCCGAGAGGTCGGCGGCGATGGGATTGGCGAGCGCCAGCTCCGGCTGGCCGCCGCCGAAGAGCTCGGCCTCGGCCTTGCCGATGAACGACCAGGTGACGGCTTCCACCAGCCCGCGGGCCGCGAGAGCCCGCTTGGCGCCGCGGGTGCGCTTCTGGATCAGCGTCAGCACCGGTTCGGCGACCGTCGCCTTCTCGCGCGGGAAAGGCACGGAGGCGACGCGGTCGAGGCCGGCGATGCGCACGATCTCCTCGACGAGGTCGGCCTTGCCCTCGACGTCCGGCCGCCATGACGGCACGGCCACCTTCACCACGTCCGTCCCCGAGACCCAGAAGCCCAGCGCCTCCAGGATGACCTTCATCTCGTAGACCGGCAGGTCGAGCCCCGTGAGGCGCTTCACCTCGGTCCAGGGAAGGCGGACGATCCTGTCGGTGTTCGGGATCTCGCCGGCGAGTTCCACCCGCGAGGCCTCGCCCCCCGCCAGATCGATGATCATGCGCGTGGCGAGTTCCAGCCCCGGCAGGCAGAAGTCGGGATCGACGCCGCGCTCGAAGCGGTAGCGCGCATCGGTGTTGATGCCGAGCCGGCGGCCGGTCTGGGCGATATTGAGCGGATCCCACAGCGCCGATTCGACGAGGACGTCGGTGGTGGTCTCGTCGCAGCCCGAATGCTCGCCGCCCATGATGCCGGCGATGGATTCCACGCCGTTGTCGTCGGCGATGACCACCATCGAGCGGTCGAGGGAATAGGTGCGCCCGTCGAGCGCCAGCACCTCCTCGCCGTCGCGGGCGCGGCGCACGACGAGGTCGCCATGGACCTTGCGCAGGTCGAAGACGTGCAGAGGCCGGCTGCGGTCGAAGGTGACGTAATTGGTGATGTCGACGAGAAGGTTGATGGGGCGCAAGCCGATCGCCTTCAGCCGCCGCTGCATCCACTCGGGGCTCGGCCCGTTCTTCACCCCGCGCACGAGGCGCATGGCGAATGCCGGGCAGAGGTTCACGTCCTCGGAGGAGAAGTCGAGCTTCACGCCAGTGGGCGTGGGATAGGTGCCCGGCACCTGCTGCACGGGCTTCTGCATCAGCTTGCCCAGCCCGGCCGCGGCAAGATCGCGGGCGACGCCCGCCACGCCCAGCGCGTCCGGCCGGTTCGGGGTCACGGCAATGTCGAACACCGGGTCGCCGAGGCCGGCCCACTCGGCATAGCGCACGCCCACCGGCGCGTCGGCCGGCAGGTCGATAATGCCGTCATGGTCCTCGCCGAGGCCCAGTTCCATGGCCGAGCACAGCATGCCGCGGCTCTCGACGCCGCGGATGGTGCCGACCGAGAGGGTGATGTTCTTGCCCGGGATGTAGGTGCCAGGCGGCGAGAACACGCTTGTCATGCCGGTGCGCGCATTGGGGGCGCCGCACACCACCTGCACGGGATCGCCCTCGCCGGTGTCGACCATGCACACGCGCAGCCTGTCGGCGTTGGGGTGCTGCTCGGCCGAGATCACCCGGGCGATCGTATACGCCTCGAGTTCCTTCGCCTTGTCCTCGACGCCCTCCACTTCCAGCCCGACGCGCGTCAGCGCCTCCGAGATCGCCTCGACCGAGGCCGTGGTGTCGAGATGCTCCTTGAGCCAGGAGAGGGTGAATTTCATCGTGTCACTCGCGCGCGGCAGCGTCCGGGACGGACACCGCTTGCCAGAACTGGTGGTCGGGATGTACCGGCATGCGGTCCACCGCAGCCCGATAGATGGTTTCGACGATGTCGTCGAGGTGCTCGTACAATTCCGGGTTCGGGAAGCGCATGACGCGATAGCCCGCTGCCTCGAAGGCTGCGTCCCTCGCCGCGTCCTTCCTCAGCCCTGCGTCGCGCCCGTGGTGATCACCGTCCAGCTCGATCACCAGCATGGCTTCGTGACAGACGAAGTCGGCGATGTAACCCAGCATCGGCACCTGGCGCCGGAAGGAGAGGCCCGCCAGCCTGTGCCCCCTCACCTTGGACCAGAGCAGGCGCTCGGCATCGGTCATGTCCCGGCGCAGGCGCCTGGCGAGGGTGAGATGGCGCGCTGGCGTGTTCTCTCTCATGGCCGAGGCTCCCCCTCCCTTTCGTGGTCGAGGCTCCCCCCTCCCTACCCTCCCCCGCGAGCGGGGGAGGGTTTCCCGCCGGCGTACTTCAACTCGTGTGCTGAAAGTCCCGCACCGCTGCACATGCCACGCTCCGGAACCCTCCCCCGCCTGCGGGCGAGGGCAGGGTGGGGGGACGGGGCGCAAAGCTAGGACGACAATCCACTGACCAGCGAAGGCAGGTCCAGCGGCCTGAACCCGTAGTGCTGGAGCCAGCGGACGTCGGCGTCGAAGAAGGCGCGCAGGTCTGGCATGCCGTATTTCAGCATGGCGATGCGGTCGATCCCCATGCCCCAGGCGAAGCCCTGGTACTCGTCGGGGTCGAGGCCGCAATTGCGCAGCACGTTGGGGTGGACCATTCCGCAGCCCAGGATCTCCAGCCAGTCCTCGCCCTCGCCGAAGCGGATCTCGCCGCCGCGGCGGGAGCACTGGATGTCGACCTCGGCGGATGGCTCGGTGAAGGGGAAGAAGGACGGCCGGAAGCGCATCTTCACCGAGGGCACTTCGAAGAAGGACTTGCAGAACTCCTCCAGGATCCATTTCAGGTGGCCGAGATGCGAGCCCTTGTCGATGACGAGGCCCTCGACCTGGTGGAACATCGGCGTGTGCGTCTGGTCGCTGTCGCAGCGATAGGTGCGGCCGGGGATGATGACGCGGATCGGCGGCTTCTGACCGAGCATCGTCCGGATCTGCACCGGGCTCGTATGGGTGCGCAGCACCTTGCGCTCGCCCTGCGCGTCCGGGGCGAAGAAGAAGGTGTCGTGCATCTCGCGCGCAGGGTGGCCGACCGGGAAGTTCAGCGCGGTGAAATTGTAGAAGTCCGTCTCGATGTCCGGGCCTTCCGCCACCGAGAATCCCATGTCGGCGAAGATGGCCGTGAGCTCGTCCACCACCTGGGTGATGGGGTGGATGCGCCCGCGCGAGGCCGGGCTCTCCGGCACGGGGAGCGTGACGTCGACGGTCTCGGCGGCGAGCCGCGCGTCGAGCGCTGCGTCCTTCAGCGCGGCGCGGCGCTCGCCGATGAGCGCCGTCACGCGGTCGCGCAGGCCGTTGATCAGCGGGCCCTTCTCGCGCCGCTCGTCGGGCGTCATCGAGCCCAGCGTCTTCAGGAGTTCGGAGACCGACCCCTTCTTGCCCAGCGCGGCAACGCGGACGGCCTCGAGCGCGGCCTCGTCGTTAGCGGCCGCGACGGCCCCGGCGAGCGATGTTTCCAGTGCGGCGAATTCGGACATGAGAACAACCGTCTTGCGTCCGGGACGGCGCCCCGGAACGGACGGCGGCTTTTGCCATGGCTTCGCCGGACTGTCGAGGGTTGGAGCCTGCCTCCAACAGGGCCCCACGACCGGGCGGGTGATGCGCAACGAAAAAGCCCGCCACGATGGGCGGGCTTTCTCATGCGACGCGCGACCGGGTCAGGCAGCGGCGGGAAGCGCCGACTTGGCCTTCTCGACGAGCGCGGCGAAAGCTGCCGGCTCCTTGATCGCGATGTCGGACAGCACCTTGCGGTCGACCTCGATGCCGGCCTTGTTGAGGCCGTCGATGAAGCGGGAATAGACGATCCCGTGCTCGCGCACGGCGGCGTTTAGGCGCTGGATCCACAGCGCGCGGAACGTGCGCTTCTTCGCCTTGCGGTCGCGCGTGGCGTACTGCATGGCGCGATCGACGGCCGCCTTGGCGGTGCGGATCGTATTTTTGCGGCGGCCGTAGAAACCCTTGGCGGCCTTCAGTGTCTTCTTGTGCTTGGCGTGGGACGTAACGCCCCTCTTGACGCGAGCCATGGCTGATCTCCTCGTTAGGTCTGCTTCGCCCGGGCGATCAGCCGTTGGGCAGGAAGTACTTCTTGACGTTGGCCGCGTCGCCCTCGAACAGGACAGCCGTGCCGCGGTTGTTGCGGATCTGCTTGTTGGTCCGCTTGATCATGCCGTGCCGCTTGCCGGCATGGGCATACATCACCTTGCCAGTGCCGGTGATCTTGAAGCGCTTTTTGGCGCTCGCTTTCGTCTTGATCTTCGTCTTGGGCATTTTGCTCGTCTCTCCGGCGCGATCGGCCTTGCGGCCGCCGCGGGTTGTTTTTGCCAGCCCGAAGGCCGTTCGTCTCATCATGAGCGAAACGATCCGCCACGGCAGCCCTGACAGCCGGGCGGATCGAAGGCGCGCTCTATAGCAGAAGCCCGGCGGAAGGCAAGGCCGAGCCTTGCGCGAGGCCTCAGCGGCCGGGCTTCTTCTTCACATCCGGGGCCGGCGGGAAGCGCGACAGCAGGTCCGTCGCGGTCACGTCGCGGTGGTTGCGGGTGTACTGCTCGGAGGCGTCGCGCAGGGGCTGGAAGTCCCAGGGGAAGACGTTCCCCTTCTGCAGCGCCTTGAACACGGTGAGGCGCGCCTGCTGGCTCGCGATGACGGCCTTCTTCACCGTTGCACGGTCGAAGCGCGCGGCGACCGCGGCGCGGAAGGCCGCCACCCGGTCGGCCAGCGTCGGGTCGGTGGCGAGGTTGGCACGCTCGTGCGGGTCGGCTTCGAGGTCGAAGAGCTGGTCGGGATCCGTCTCGCAGGCGATGAACTTCCACCGTCCCTGCCGCAGCATCACCATCGGCGCGGGCACGCCCTCGGCGAGATATTCGCCGAAGGTGATCGCCTCGGGGTCCTCCGCACCACCGGCCAAATGCGGGTGCAGCGATCGACCGTCCACGGGAGCCGCGAGCGCGGCGCCGGCGCCGGGGCGCACGATGTCGACGAGGGTGGGGAGGATGTCGGCGAGGCTCGCCGGGGTTTTCACCCGGCCCGGCCGGAAGCGCCCGGGAGCATGCACGATGAACGGGACCCGCGCCGAGGGCTCGAGAAAGCTCATCTTGTACCAAAGCCCGCGCTCGCCGAGGAAATCGCCATGGTCGGAGGTGAGGATCACGACCGTGTCGTCGGCCAGCCCGCCCGTCTCCAGCGTCTCCAGAAGCTGGGCGACGAGGTCGTCGACATAGGAGATGTTGGCATAATAGCCGTGGCGGGACATGCGTACGTCATCGTCCGTCACGTCGTAGTCGCCCATGGCCGAGACGTCGTGCAGGCGCCGGCTGTGCGGGTCCAATTCCGCATAGGGAATGGGCGGCGTCGTCGGCAGGTCGATGTCCTCGTCCCGGTAAAGCTCCCAGAAGCGCCGGCGCGCGGCGTAGGGGTCGTGCGGGTGGGTGAAGGACACGGTCAGGCAGAAGGGCAGCTGGTCGCGGTAGCGCGCGAAGTCGAAGAGGCGGCGCCTGGCGAGAAACGCGACCTCGTCGTCGTATTCGAGCTGGTTGGTGATCTCGGCGATGCCCGCCTGCTTTACCGAGGTCATGTTGTGGTACCACCAGTCGATCCGCTCCTGCGGGCGGGTCCAGTCCGGCGTCCAGCCGAAGTCGGCGGGGTAGATGTCGGTGGTCAGCCTTTCCTCGAAGCCGTGCAGCTGGTCCGGGCCGACGAAGTGCATCTTGCCGGCGAGGCAGGTGCGGTAGCCCTCCAGGCGCAGATAGTGCGCGAAGGTCGGCACCGAGGAGCGGAACTCGGCCGCGTTGTCGTAGACGCCGGTGCCCGACGAGAGCAGCCCGCTCATGAAGGTGGCGCGCGCGGGCGCGCAGAGCGGCGCGTTGGAGTAGAAATGTTCGAACACCACGCCTTCTCTTGCCAGCCGGTCGATGGCCGGCGTCTTCACCACCGAATGACCATAGGCCGGCAGGAAAGGCGCCGAGAGCTGGTCGGCGACGATGATCAGGATGTTCGGCTGGGAGCCGGGGCGGGCTGCGGAGGGCATGGGACTGTTCCGGGGCGCGGCGATGACCGCCAATTTGCAAGCAGGACTTTGCACGCCATGCGCTTGCCAGCACGCCGTTTAGCGACAAGTTAGCGCCAGCACCCGGCATGGCGCCGTGCGCCGCAGGCGGGTACCCGATTTTTCCCCCTCCGAGATGGAGCGACGTCACATGGCCAAGGTCCTGGTTCTCTATTATTCCGCCTACGGTCACATCGAGACGATGGCGAATGCGGTGGCCGATGGCGCCCGCAGCGCCGGCGCCGAGGTCGCCATCCGGCGCGTGCCCGAGCTGGTCTCGCCCGAGGTGGCGCAGGCCTCGCACTACAAGGTCGACCAGGCCGCGGCGATCGCCACCGTCGACGAACTCGCCGAATATGACGCGATCATCGTGGGTTCCGGCACCCGTTACGGCACCGTAACGAGCCAGATGCGCAATTTCTGGGACCAGACGGGCGGCCTGTGGTTCACCGGCAAGCTCGTCGGCAAGGTCGGCTCGGTGTTCACCTCCTCGGCCACGCAGCATGGCGGCCAGGAGTCGACCATCCTCGGCTTCATCCCCACGCTGCTGCACCACGGCATGGTCGTCGTCGGCCTGCCCTACGCCTTCCAGGGCCAGATGGGCGTCGAGGAAGTGAAGGGCGGCTCGCCCTACGGCGCGTCCACGATCACCGGCGGCGACGGCAGCCGCCAGCCTTCCGAGATCGAGCTCGAGGCTGCCCGCTACCAGGGCCGCCACGTCGCCGGGATCGCCGCCAAGATCGCCGGCTGATTTCCGATCGAAGCCTGACGCAGACGGCCGGGCTCGTGCCCGGCCGTTTCGATTCCGCGCGCCTCAGGCCGGCTGCGCCTCGGGGGTGGCGGGCTCGGCCGGCACCGGCTCCGGCGCAGGCGCGTGGGTGAGCAGCCGGCAGAGCCTCGCGATCGTGCCCTTCAGCTCGTGCCTGTGCACGACCATGTCGACCATGCCGTGGTCGCGCAGGTACTCGGCGCGCTGGAAGCCCTCCGGCAGTTTCTCGCGGATCGTCTGCTCGATGACACGCGGCCCGGCGAAGCCGATGAGTGCGCCGGGCTCGGCGATGTGGATGTCGCCCAGCATGGCATAGGACGCCGTGACACCCCCGGTCGTCGGGTTTGTGAGCACCACGATGTAGGGCTTCTTCGCCCGGCGCAGCCGCTGGATGGCGACCGTGGTGCGCGGCATCTGCATCAGCGAGAACATGCCCTCCTGCATGCGCGCGCCGCCCGAGGCGGCGAACATGACGAAGGGCGTGCCGCGCTCGACCGCCGTCTCCAGGCCCTTGATCACGCCCTCGCCGGCCGCCATGCCGAGAGAGCCGCCCATGAAGTCGAAGTCCTGCACGCCCAGGGTGAGCGGCAGTCCCTCGACCAGGCCGCATCCCACCTTCACCGCGTCGGGATTTCCGGTCTTCGCCCGCGCGTCGCGCAGCCGGTCGACATAGCGCTTCTCGTCGCGGAACCTCAGCGGGTCCAGCGGGACGTCGGGCAGGGCGATCTCGTCCCACGCGCCACCATCGAACGTCGATTCCAGCCGCTGCTGCGGCGTCATGCGAAGATGGTAGTTCGAGCCGGGGATGACGTACTGGTTGGCCTCGACGTCCTTGTGAAAGACGAGCTGGCCGGATTCCGGACACTTGATCCAGAGATTCTCCGGCGTGTCGCGGCGCAGGAACGACCGGATGCGCGGCCGCACCACATTGGAAATCCAGTTCATGGCGCTGGTGTCCATACCGCGTCCTTTCGGGTGTCGCGCGCGGCGGTGCCGCCTGCGGGCGATGTGGGCTGGCGCCCCCTGCGTTCAAGGGGCGGACGCATCACGCTCCGGAGAATGTCAGGCGGCGTCGCTCTTGGCCACGCGCCGCACGCCGGCGGCGATGTCTGCGACGAGGGCGGAGACGGCTCCGACGGTCGACGCCGTGGCCCGGCCTTCGGCGTCGAGCGAGGCCCTTATGGCATCCACCAGCGCCGAGCCGACGACGACGCCGTCCGCGCTGCGCGCGATGGCCTCGGCCGAGGCGGCGTTCTTGACGCCGAAGCCGACGGCGACGGGAAGGGGCGTGTGGCGCTTGATGCGCGCCACGGCGGTCCCGACCTGGGCGAAGTCCGGCGTCGCGGCACCGGTGATCCCGGTGATCGACACGTAGTAGACGAAGCCCGAGGTGTTGCGCAGCACCACGGGGAGCCGCTTGTCGTCGGTCGTGGGCGTCGCCAGCCGGATGAAGTTGAGGCCCGCGTTGAGCGCCGGGCGGCAGAGCTCGGCGTCTTCCTCGGGCGGCAGGTCGACGATGATGAGCCCGTCCACGCCGGCCTCGACCGCGTCCCGCAGGAACGCATCGACGCCGTAGATGTAGATCGGGTTGTAATAGCCCATCAGGATGATCGGCGTGTCGTCGTCACCGGCGCGGAAGTCCCGCACGAGCTGGATTGTCTTTTTCAGCGACATGCCGGCATGCAGCGCCCGCAGCCCCGCCGCCTGGATGGCCGGGCCGTCGGCCATCGGGTCTGTGAACGGCATGCCGAGCTCGATCAGGTCAGCGCCGGAGGCCGCCAGGGCCTTGGCGATGGAGAGCGAGGTGCCGGGGTCGGGATCTCCCGCCATCACGAAGGTGACGAGGGCGGCCCTGCCCTGGGCCTTCACGGACGCGAAGCGGCGATCGATGCGGGTGCTCATGGGCGCAGCAGTTAGCACGGCGGAAATGCAATGGGAAAGGGTTCGCTCAGCTCGCGCTCGGCGGAATCCGTGTCGCGAGCGGGTCCTCACCCCTGCCCCTCTCCCGAATCGGGAGAGGGGAAGCGCGCGGGGAACCCCTCTCCCATGTTGGGAGAGGGGCAGGGGTGAGGGTTTTGTTCAGTCCATCCCGCCGAGATGCTCGGCGACGGTGAAGATGTCCTTGTCGCCGCGGCCGCAGAGGTTGACCACCATCAGGTGATCCTTCGGCTTCTCGGCCGCGATCTGCATGGCCTTGGCGATGGCGTGCGAGGGCTCCAGGGCGGGGATGATGCCCTCGAGCTTGGAGACGAGCTGGAAGGCGTCCAGGGCCTCCTGGTCCGTGGCCGAGATGTACTGCACGCGCTTGACGTCGTGCAGCCAGGAATGCTCGGGCCCGATGCCGGGATAGTCGAGGCCGGCGGAGATCGAGTGGGCGTCGGTGATCTGCCCGTCATCGTTCATCAGCAGGTAGGTGCGGTTGCCGTGCAGCACGCCCGGCCGGCCGCCCGTCAGAGAGGCGGCGTGCAGGCCCGACGACAGGCCGTGGCCTGCCGCCTCGACCCCGTAGATCTCCACCGACGGGTCGTCGAGGAAGGGGTGGAACAGGCCGATGGCGTTGGAGCCGCCGCCGATCGCCGCGACGAGGCTGTCGGGCAGCCGGCCCTCGCGCTCCATCAGCTGTTCGCGGGTCTCGCGGCCGATGACGCTCTGGAAATCGCGCACCATGGCGGGATAGGGGTGCGGACCGGCCACCGTTCCGATGCAGTAGAAGGTGTCGGCGACGTTGGTGACCCAGTCGCGCAGCGCCTCGTTCATGGCGTCCTTGAGCGTCTTCGAGCCCGACTGGACCGGCACGACCTCGGCGCCCAGCATCTTCATGCGGAAGACGTTGGGCTTCTGCCGCTCGACGTCGACGGCGCCCATGTAGACGACGCATTTCAGCCCGAAACGGGCGCAGAGCGTGGCCGTGGCGACGCCATGCTGGCCGGCGCCGGTCTCGGCGATGATGCGCTCCTTGCCCATGCGGCGGGCGAGCAGGATCTGGCCGAGCACGTTGTTCACCTTGTGCGCGCCGGTATGGTTCAGCTCGTCGCGCTTCAGGTAGATCTTCGCTCCACCGGCATGCTCGGTCAGCCGTTCGGCGAAGTAGAGCGGGCTCGGCCGGCCGACATAGTGAGTGAGATACTCGCCCATCTCCTTCTGGAAGGCCGGATCGCTCTTGGCGACCTTGTAGGCCTGCTCGAGGGAGAGGATCAGCGGCATCAGGGTCTCGGCGACGAAGCGGCCGCCGAACATGCCGAAATGCCCGGTCTCGTCGGGACCGTTGCGGAAGGAGTTGGGGGTCTGGATGGTCACGGACGCTTCCCTGCCGGCCGGGCGGACCATGGCGGGCCTGCCCTGCGATGAATTCCTCAGGACGCCTCGGCGTCCCGCACAGCCCGCACGAAGGCGGCGATCTTCCCGACATCCTTGACGCCGGGTTGCGATTCCACCCCCGAGGAGACGTCTACGCCCGGCGCCCCGGTGGCAGCGATCGCCCGCGCCACGTTGCCGGCCTCGAGGCCTCCTGACAGCATATAGGGCTTTGCGAGGTCAAGGCCCGCAAGAATGCTCCAGTCGAAAGTGCGGCCATTTCCGCCAGGCAGCTGCGAGTCGGCCGGCGGCTTGGCATCGAAGAGGATCCGGTCGGCGACCAGGCGGTAGGCCTCCGCCCGCGCGACGTCCTCGACCGTCGCAACGCCGATGGCCTTCATCACCGGCACCCGGTGGCGCGCACGGATCTCCGCCACGCGCGAAGGCTCCTCCTCGCCATGCAGCTGAATGAGGTCGGGGTGCAGCGCCTCGACGATGGCGGCAAGCTCGTCATCCCCGGCATTCACGACCAGCGCCACCTTCCCGGCGCGGCCGCCGATGCGCGTGGAGAGCTGACGCGCGTCAGCATAGGACACGTTGCGGGGCGAACGGCCAAAGAAGACGAACCCGAGAAGGTCCGCGCCAGCCTCGATGGCCGCGTCCACCGTCTCGGGCGTGCTCAGACCGCAGATCTTGATCTCGACGGACATCGGACGGTTCAGTTCGCAATCGTCAAAAGGCCGGCCACTCTTGGGCGCGCGCGCCGGGATTGCAACGCTTCTTCTCCGGGAAGGGCGGATTTCAGGCCGGCTGCGGCGGCAGGCTGGTCCAGACATGGATGGCCGCCGCGAGATCTTCGATGGACGCGCCGACGGAGTTGAACATCGTGATCTCCGAGGCCGAGGTGCGGCCTGGGTGGCGGCCGGCGACGAGATCGAAGAGGTCGGCCCGGATATCCTGCGCCGTGATGATTCCGGCCGCGAGCGGGAGGGCATAGTCGCCGCCCTCCCTCGTCGCAGAATCGCGGATGTCACAGAACAGGCTCGCTAGGCGCACGCAGGCATCGTCGGTCTCCCGCATCGTCGGGCCGAAGGCGCCGACGCAGTCGAGATGGGCGCCCGGCTTCAGCCAGTCTCCGTGCACCAGCGGGTCGTGCGACAGTGTCGCGCAGGAGATGAGGTCGGCCTCGCGCACCGCAGCTTGGAGGTCCTCGACGGCGCGGGCCGGGATGCCGTGCGCTACCAGCTGCGCCGCCAGTTCGTGCGCTCTGGCAGGCCGGTGGTTCCACAGCGCCACGTCCTCGATCGGCCTCTCGGCCCGGTGGGCGCGGATCATGAAAGGCGCCAGCGCGCCGCAGCCCACCATGACCATGCGGGCGGCATCCGGCCGGGCGAGGTGGCGTGCGGCGAGCGCGGAGGCCGCGGCGGTTCGCCACAGCGTCAGGCGCGTCCCGTCCATCACCGCGAGCGGCACGCCGGTTTCGCCGTCGGCGAGCCAGACCGTGCCGTTGACGCTCGGCAGGCCCTTCGCGCCGTTGGCGGGAAACACCGACACCATCTTGGTGGCGATGAAGGAGGGCTTGTCGTCCGGTCCCGTCCAGGCCGGCATGACCAGCAGCACGGGTTTGCTGCTGTGCCGTTCGAGATGCAGATGGTGGCGGGGCGGGGCGGTGAAATGGCCGGCGAAGGCGCGTGACATCGCGTCGGCCAGCGGGGAGGGCTCCAGCACGGCGTCGATCTCGGCCGCGGTCACCACGCGCATGTCGGTCTCCTCGTCGGCGCCGCCGTGCCGGTCAACGCCGTGGCCAGGTCAGCGCAGGGTCGAGGTGGGGGGCGGCAGGGCGGTGCCGTCGCCGGCCACCGGCCGGACGCGCTCCAGCTCGGCGCGGGTGCGGGCCGCGTCGCGGGCATGGTCGCGGGCCGCGCGGCGGTGACGACCCTGCCCGAACCACATCGCCACGCCGCCGATGATCACGCCGATGGCGGCTGCGAGGAAGACGACGAGGAACAGCGGCACGGTGATGATGCCGCCCAGTCCCAGCCAGTCCAGCGGGTCGAACGTCACTGCCACCGTCGTGCGGTTGACCACGGCGAACACCAGCAGGATCGCCGCGAGCGGTACGATCACGAGGCCCTTGAAGAAAGCTCTCATCCCCACTCCAACCCGGTGCCGGTCGCGGGCGCCGGTGCGTCAGGCCGGCTCGACGCCGTTGCGGTTGAGCCTGAGCCTCATTTCCTTGCCGGCCTTGAACACCGGCACGGCCTTCTCGGCAACTGGAACGTGCTCGCCCGTGCGGGGGTTGCGGCCGATCCGCGCCTGTCGCCTCTTGACCGAGAATGCACCGAAACCGCGGATTTCGACACGATCGCCACGGGAAAGGGCCTGCACGATCTCTTCCAGGATCGCATTGACCACGTTTTCCGCGTCTCGCTGGTACAATTCCGGATAATGCTCGGCGATCTTCTGGACCAGCTCTGACTTGATCATGGCGGAAGGGCCTCGCCGCGCGGGATAGAGCATTGAATAATATCGGGTATTACGAGGTCAAGGGTGCCAGACGGCCAGAAGACCGTCAAGCGCGGCATAATCCGTCCCGCGCGCCGCCGTGATGATCCCCCTCGCAAGGTCCTCGAGCCCGGCCGCGGACGCCGCCCCGGCCGCCACGCTCCACAGGCCGAAGCCGGTGCCGTCCTCCCGCTTCCAGTCGCGGACGGGAAGGTCCTTGGCGATGCCCTTGTCCTTCTCGAGCCAGGCGATGGCCTGCTTGCGGTTGCCGATCTCGTCGACGAGCTTCAGGCCGAGCCCCTGCCTGCCCGTAAAGACCCGGCCGTCGCTCACCGTCTCGAGGTCGCCTCCAGCGATGGAGCGGCGCTCCGAGACGACCCGCTTAAACCAGTCATAGGTGTCGACCACCAGCGAGCGCAGCGCCTGCTCGGCGGCGGGCGTCGTCACCTCGAAGGGGCTTGGCGATGCCTTGAGCGGGGCCGACTTCACCGACTCCACGGTCACGCCGACATTGTCGAGCAGCTTGACCACGTTCGGGTACTGGAACAGCACGCCGATCGAGCCGACCAGCGAGGTCTGCTGCGCGACGATGCGGTCCGTACCCATCGCGGCGATGTAGCCGCCGGACGCGGCCATGCCGTCCACCACGGCGACCGTCGGCTTCTTCTGCGACAAGGCGCGCAGCGCGTCGAACAGCGCCTCGGACCCGGTGACGGTGCCACCGGGGCTGTCGATGTCGACGATGACCGCCTTGGCCGCGTCGCTCTTGCCGACACGCTCCAGCATGTCGAGCGTCTTGTCGTCGCCGGTGATGAAGCCCTTGATCTCGACCCGGGCAATGTGCGCGCCGGCGCCGCCGAGCCTGTCCCGGCCGAGCGCGAGGGCAATGCCGGCGATGGCGACGAGTGCCGCGACGAAGGCCGCCGCACGCCACCAGCCCAGGCGTCGCTTCATGCGCCTGCGATCGACGAGGTAATCGCTGTCCGACGTCATCCGGGCCTCCTGTGACGGCGTCTGTCTAGACCCCGCGCGCCCGCCCGGCAACCGTGCCGTGCCTGCGGCGGGCTGTTGCAACGGCGCGCCTCAGGCGCTACCGGAACCCGCCATGGCCTCCACCGACGAGCTTCTCGCGCGCTGCCTGCAGCTGCATCCCAAGCTGATCGACCTGTCGCTGGGCCGCATCGAGCGGCTGCTCGGCCGGCTCGGCAACCCGCAATTGCGCGTCCCTCCCGTCATCCACGTGGCGGGCACGAACGGCAAGGGCTCGACCGTCGCCTTCATGCGGGCCGTGCTGGAGCAGGCCGGGCTGGCCGTGCATGCCTACACCTCGCCGCATCTCGTGCGCTTCCACGAGCGCATCCGGCTGGGCGCGCCGGGTGGCGGGGCGCTGGTCAGCGAGGCGAAGCTCGCCTCGGCGCTCACCCGCTGCATGGAGGCCAATGACGGCGCGGAGATCACTTTCTTCGAGATCACGACGGCCGCCGCGTTTCTCCTGTTCTCCGAGAATCCGGCCCACGTCTTGCTGCTCGAAGTCGGCCTCGGCGGGCGCGCCGATACCACGAACGTGATCGAGAAGCCGCTCTCGGCCGTCGTCACATCGATCTCCATGGACCACGCCGAGTTCCTCGGCGACACGCCGGCCAAGATCGCGGCCGAGAAGGCGGGCATCTTCAAGCGCGGCGCCCCTTGCGTGATCGGCTACCAGGACCATCCGGAGGCGCGCGAGGTGCTCGAGCGCATGGCCGCGCGCACGGGAGCCCCGGTGATGGTCGCCGGGCAGGATTTCCATGTGCAGGAGGAGCAGGGCCGCCTCGTCTACCAGGACGAGAACGGGCTGCTCGACCTGCCGCTGCCCCGCCTCGCCGGCCGTCACCAGCACCGCAATGCCGGCGCCGCCATTGCCGGCCTCCGGGCGGCGGGCTTCGGGCGCCTCCCCGTGGCCGCCTACGAGGCCGGGATGACGTCCGCCGACTGGCCCGCACGCCTGCAGCCGCTGCGCCGCGGCAACCTCCTGCCGCTGCTGCCGGCGGAGACGGAGCTGTGGCTGGACGGCGGGCACAATCCCGATGGCGGCCGTGCGGTGGCCAGCGCGATGGCCGAGCGCGAGGACGCCGATCCGCGCCCGCTCGTGCTCGTCACCGGTATGCTCGGCACCAAGGACGCGCTCGGCTTCCTGGAGCCCTTCGCCGGGCTCGCCCGCGAGGTGCTGGCCGTCGCCATCCCCGGCGCCGCGGCGACCCGCCCGGCCGAGGAGACCGCCGCCATCGCGCGCGCGGCCGGCCTTCCCGCCAGCGCCCACCCTGGCGTCGAGGAAGCGCTCCGCGCCATCGCCGCGCGCGAGTGGCCGGTGCCCCCGCGCGTGCTGATCTGCGGCTCGCTCTACCTCGCCGGGGCGGTTCTGGCCGCCAACGGCACCCCGCCCACCTGAGCACCGGAGCGCGGGTCTCCAGACCCGCATCTTTTGTCAGCCAGGCGAACGGCGCGTCTGAAGACGCGCGGTCCCGGGCCGCGCCGGAGCGCGGGTCTTCAGACCCGCATCTTTCGTCAACGAGGCGAACAGCGCGTCTGAAGACGCGCGGTCCAGGGCCGCACCGGAGCGCGGGTCTTCAGACCCGCATCTTTCGTCAACCGGCGAACGGCGCGTCTGAAGACGCGCGGTCCAGGGCCGCGCCGGAGCGCGGGTCTCCAGACCCGCATCTATCGTCAACCGGCAAACGGCGCGTCTGAAGACGCGCGGTCCAGGGCCGCGCCGCGCCTACTTGCCCTTGCAGCTGCCGGCGATCGCCTGCTCGAAATCGGCGGCGGTGGAGGCGGTCTCGGCCGTCTTCACCCGCTTGTCGGTGTCGGTGAGGCAGCGGCCGTAGATCGCGTTGGCGGACTTCGCCGCGCGCACATGCTCGCGCCAGGCGTCGCAGAGCTTCGCCTGGGAGGCGTCGGCCAGGGCGGCAAGCCTGTCCTGCTGGATGCGCATGGTGCTTTCCGCCACCATCAGGTCGCGCTTGCACGCCGCCGTGTCGAGGCTGCCGGCGGAAGCGGGGGCGGCGAGCGCCAGCAGGAAGGCCGCCACACGCGCGATCCTTGGGAACAGCGATCTCATCCGAGGTTCAGCTCCTTGAAGAAGTCGTTGCCCTTGTCGTCGACGACGATGAAGGCGGGGAAGTCCTGGACCTCGATGCGCCAGATCGCTTCCATGCCGAGCTCTGGATACTCGATGACCTCGACCTTGCGGATGCATTCCTGCGCCAGCCGCGCCGCCGGGCCGCCGACGGAGCCGAGATAGAAGCCCCCGTGCTTCGCGCAGGCGTCGCGCACCTCCTTCGAGCGGTTGCCCTTGGCCAGCATCACCATGGAGCCGCCCGACGACTGGAACTGCTCGACATAGCTGTCCATGCGCCCGGCCGTGGTGGGGCCGAAGGATCCGGAGGCGTAGCCTTCCGGGGTCTTGGCCGGACCGGCATAGTAGACGGGGTGGTTGCGGAAATAGGCCGGCATCGGCTCGCCGCGCTCCAGCCTCTCGCGGATCTTGGCGTGCGCGATGTCGCGCGCCACGATCATCGGGCCATTGAGCGACAGGCGGGTGCGGATCGGATAGGCGGACAGCGTGCGCAGGATCTCCGGCATGGGCCGGTTGAGGTCGACCTTGACGACCTCCCCCTCCAGCGCGTGCTCGTCGATCTCGGGCAGGAAGCGGGCCGGGTTGGCCTCCAGCTCCTCGAGGAACACGCCGTCGCGCGTGATCTTGCCCAGCGCCTGCCGGTCGGCCGAACAGGAGACGCCGAGCCCGATGGGCAGCGACGCGCCGTGCCGGGGCAGGCGGATGACCCGCACGTCGTGGCAGAAATATTTGCCGCCGAACTGCGCGCCCACCCCCAGCGACTGCGTCAGTCTGTGAATCTCGGCTTCCATGTCGAGGTCGCGGAAGGCGTGACCGCTCTCCGATCCATGGCGCGGCAGCGCGTCGAGATAGCGCGTCGAGGCGAGCTTGACCGTTTTCAGGTTCTGCTCGGCCGAGGTGCCGCCGATGACGATGGCGAGGTGGTAGGGCGGGCAGGCGGCGGTACCGAGCGTCAGGATCTTCTCCTTGAGGAAGCCGACGAGCCTGTCGTGCGTCAGCAGCGACGGCGTGCCCTGGAACAGGAAGGTCTTGTTGGCCGAGCCGCCGCCCTTGGCGACGAAGAGGAAACGGTACTCGTCCTCCCCCTCCGCATAGAGCTCGATCTGCGCCGGAAGGTTGTCGCGCGTGTTTCGCTCCTCGAACATGGAGAGCGGCGCCAGCTGTGAATAGCGCAGGTTGCGCTCGAAATAGGCGTCGCGCACGCCTCCGGCGAGCATGTCCTCGTCGGCTCCGTCGGTCCACACGCGACGGCCCTTCTTGCCCATGATGATGGCCGTGCCGGTGTCCTGGCACATCGGCAGGATGCCGCCCGCGGCGATGTTGGCGTTCTTCAGCAAGTCGTAGGCGACGAACTTGTCGTTCGATGTCGCCTCGGGATCGTCGAGGATGGCGCGCAGCTGGGCGAGATGCCCGGGCCGGAGGAGGTGGTTGATGTCGATGAAGGCCTGCCGCGATAGGGCGCGCAACGTCTCCGGCGAGACGTCCAGGACCTCGCGGCCGCCGAGGTTCTCGAGGCGCGGGGCGGGCACGTCCAGCCGGCGATAGGGAGTGGTGTCGGGTCCGAGCGGGAAGAGACCGGTGGCGGCCATCGCGTGCCTCGCGGAAAAGCGTCGTCTGTGCAGCTTCTAGGCCCGCATGCCGGCCTTTCCAAGTGGCCGAAGGGTGCAGGCGCGGCGGGCGCCGCGACGTGGGGTGCACGATGCGGCATGGAAAGTGTTGCGCCGGCGCGCGTTGACACTGCCTGAATCCGCACGCCAGAGTGCTTGGGAAGGACGAGCCCGCTCCCCATGAATCACCCCGATTTCCCCCACCCCGCGCTCGTCGGCGACATCGGCGGCACCAATGCGCGCTTTGCCCTGGCGGAAACGCCCGGCGCGGAGCCGCGAATCCTCGCCAAGGTGAAGACCCGCGATTTCGCCGGTCCGCAGGCTGCCATCGAGGCCGTGACGCGGGACCTTCCGGTCAAGCCACGCTCGGTGCTGCTGTGCGGGGCCGGCCCGGTGAATGGGCTCACCTGCCACCTGACCAACGCCGACTGGTTCATCGACGGCGCCCAGCTCGCACCGGCGCTGACGCTGTCGCAGGGCTTCCTGCTCAATGATTTCGAGGCGCAGGCGCTGGCGCTGCCCGCCCTGCCGCCCGCGGCGTTGCGGACCATCGGGCCCGACCTGCCGGAAGGGCCGGGCGCGCGCGTCGTGCTGGGCCCCGGCACTGGCCTCGGCGTCGGCGCGCTGGTGAAGGCCGGGGACCTCTGGGTGCCCATCCCAAGCGAGGGCGGCCACATCGACCTTGCCGTCGACGGCGAGGACTGGCCCGTGCTGAGCCGGGTCGAGAAGGTCATGGGCCGGCTGACGGCCGAGGTGGTGCTGTCGGGGTCCGGCATCGCGCGGCTGCACGCCGCACGCAGGGCGGTGCTGGGCGGCTCCGGGCCGGACGACACGATCGCCATCGTCGAGACGGCCGTCGCCTCGCCCGGCGGGCCGGAAGCCGAGACGATCCGGGAGTTCCTGCGCCTGCTGGCGCGCTTCGCCGGCGACATGGCGCTGACCTTCGGCGCCACCGGAGGCGTCTACCTGTCCGGCGGCATCCTGCCACGCATCGCGCCGCTGCTGGACGCCGATGCCTTCCGGGCGGCCTTCGACGGCAAGGAGCCCGTGGACTGGCTGCCGCGCTCCATCGCCACGCGGCTCGTGGTGAGCCCGGACGCCGTGCTGCACGGCATGGCCGCCATCGCGGCGGCGCCAAGGCGCTACCTGCTCGACTACGACCGCCGGATGTGGGTTCGTTGAGGCCGGCGCACGGCGCCGGCGCGGATCATGCCGCGTTGGACGCGGCGGCAGCCTGGGTGAGGATGGCGTAGAGCGCCGCCTGGTCGGCGGTCGTGCGCAGCTTCTGCGTCACCACGGGGTCGCGCAGCACGCGGGCCACGCGCGCCAGCGCCTTGAGATGGTCCGCTCCCGCCGCCTCGGGCGCGATGAGCAGGAAGACGAGGTCGACGGGCTCGCCATCCAGCGCCTCGAAGTCGATCGGCCTTTCCAGCCGGGCGAAGAGGCCGAACAGCTTCTCCACCTTGGCGAGCTTGCCGTGCGGGATGGCGATGCCGTGGCCGATGCCGGTGGAGCCCAGCCGCTCGCGCTGCAGCAGCGTGTCGAAGATCTCGCGGTCCGGCAGGCCGGACATCTGGGCGGCGCGATGGGCCAGTTCCTGCAGGGCCTGCTTCTTGGTGCCGACCCGCAGCGCCGGAATGATCGCGTCGGATCTCAGAAAGTCGGAAAGAGGCATGGGGGCCCTGATTCTGTCGCCACCTGGGAGCGGCCGGGATGCATGAAGCAGGCCAGCCGAGCGCGTTGTGGTCCTCGTCGCGGGGGCGTCATTGACCGTCGGGGGAGAGCGTCGAAGGATCGATCCACCCGATGTTTCCGTCCGTCCGGCGGTACACCATGTTGACCCGTCCGGAGCCGGCGTGACGGAACACGACGACGGGGGTCCCCGTCAAGTCCAGATCCATCACGGCCTCGCTCACCGAGAGAGTGCGCACATTCTTCTTCGTCTCGGCGATGACAACGGGATGAAAGTCCGTGACTTCGTCCTCCTCGTCCTCGTCGGGAGCCTGGATGACGTAGGAGGGAATCTCGATGCCGAGGCCCGGCGCGGGGGCGGGCGCCCGGTCCTTGAGGCGCTGCTTGTAGCGGCGCAGGCGCTTCTCGATGCGGATCGCAGCCTGGTCGGCGCTCTGGTAGGCGTCGTGGGCGGCGCCCTCGGCCTGCAGCGTCACGCCGGAGGACAAATGCAGCGCGCAGTCGGTGCGAAAGCCCGTGCCCTCGCGCTTGACCGTGACATGCCCGGTGAAGCTGCCGTCGAAGAACTTGGACACCGCGCCGGAGACCCGGTCCACGACCTGCGCCCGGAGCGCTTCGCCGATATCGAGGTTTTTTCCCGAGACGCGAAGCGACATGGGTCTCACTCCCTCGGCTTGCGCGGTGAGCCGCCGCCGGACCGGCGAAAGGCGCCTGCGCGACTCCCTCGGCAAGACCTAAGGATGGCCCTTGCCGAAGTCAATGAGCGGCCCGCCGGAGGCACGCGCGGGCGTTGTCCTCAGCGCGCCCCGGCCATGGCGAGCTTTTCCCGCCGGCGTTCGACAGAGGACGGAATCCGCAATCCTTCCCGGTACTTGGCCACCGTGCGGCGGGCAATGTCGATGCCGGAGTCGCGCAACTTCTGGACGATGGCGTCGTCCGACAGCACATCGTCGGGGCTCTCCGCCTCGATCATCTGCTTGATGCGGAAGCGAACCGCCTCGGCCGAATGTGAGTCCGATCCGCGTGTGCCCGCGATGGCGGCGGTGAAGAAGTACTTCATCTCGAAGATGCCGCGCGGCGTCGACACGTACTTGTTGGAGGTGACCCGCGACACAGTGGATTCGTGCATTCCGATGGCGTCGGCGACCGTGCGCAGGTTCAAGGGCCGCAAGTGCTCCACCCCCAGCGCCAGAAAGGCGTCCTGCTGGCGGACGATCTCGCTGGCCACCTTCAGGATCGTCTTGGCGCGCTGCTCGAGGCTGCGGGTGAGCCAGTTGGCGGTCTGCATGCAGTCGGCGAGGTAGGCCTTCTCCGGCTCTTTCTTGGCCGAGCGGGAGACCTTGGCGAAATAGGTCTGGTTCACCAGGACGCGCGGCAGCACGTCGGAATTGAGCTCCACCGCCCAGCTGCCGTCGGCGGCGTTGCGGACATAGACGTCGGGCACGACCGGCTGGATGGGAGCGCCGCCGAAGCGCAGGCCCGGCTTCGGGTCGAGGCGGCGCAACTCGCCGACCATCTCGGCGAGGTCTTCCTCGTCGACACCGCAGGCTCGCCGGAGCGCGGCGAAGTCGCGCCGGGCGAGGAGGTCGAGATGGGCGACCAGCGCCTGCATGCAGGGGTCGTAGCGATCCTCCTCCCTCAGCTGGAGCGCCAGGCATTCGGAGAGGTCGCGCGCCCCGATGCCGGTAGGCTCGAAGCCGTGGATGAGGCCGAGCACGGCCTCGACACGGGCCAGCGGCACACCCAGGCGTTCGGCGACGGGCTCGAGCGGGTCGCGCAGGTACCCCGCCTCGTCGATCAGGTCGATCAGGGCCTGGCCGATGATCCGGTCGGTGGGGTCTGCGGTGGCGACGTGGAGCTGCTCCTCCAGCATGTCGTGCAGGGAGGTCTGCGCCGCGACGAAGGCCTCGAGGTTGACGTCCTCGCCACCGTCGCGGCCGCCGGGGCCGACGCCCGTCCAGCCCCCGGCGGAGAGCTGGATGCCGTCCGTCTCCGCCTGCGCCCTGGCCGGCGCGGCAGCGGGCTCGGCGTCGTAGACGTTCTCCATGGGTGTGCCGAGGCGTGCCTCGATCTCGCCCGCCTCGACCGGAAGGTCCTTCGCCAGCCAGTCTCCCTCGGCGGGACCCGCCTCCGGAACGGGGATCTCGGGAGCCTCGCGCATGTCGTCGGGATCACCGGCGCGTTCCAGCAGCGGGTTGCGCTCGAGCTCGCCCTCGACATAGCTGGCGAGCTCCGCGGAGGAGAACTGCAGGAGCTTGATCGCCTGCAGCAGCTGCGGCGTCATCACCAGGGCCTGTCCCTGGCGGATCTCCAGCCGCTGCGAAAACCTCATGACCCTCTTTCCCGGCACCCTGTCCGGCACGAAACTTGCCTTCGTTCCATCAATAGACTGGAACGGGGCTGCGGGTCAAAGGCGCAGGGCGAGGGTGGTTGCCGGGCTGTTGACGAATGCGGCGGCAGAGACGATCCGCCGTCCCGGCAGACAGAACGCGAGCGGTCTTTTCCGGCCCGAAGACGGCGCCGGGCACGCCGAGGCGCTAGCAGAGGCCGGCGTCACTGTCCGCAGGCCGCGTCCCGGCTGCGGGCGCAAACCGGCGTTCCGTCAGAGGCGAAAATCCTCGCCGAGATAAAGCCTGCGCACGTCCTCATTGGCGATGATCTCGTCCGGACGGCCTTCCATCAGCACGCGGCCGGAGTGGATGATGTAGGCGCGGTCGATGAGGCCCAGCGTCTCGCGCACATTGTGGTCGGTGATCAGCACGCCGATGCCGCGGGCGGTCAGGTGGCGGACGAGCGACTGGATGTCGCCCACGGCGATCGGGTCGATGCCCGCGAAAGGCTCGTCGAGCAGCATGAAGGATGGGCCGCCGGCCAACGCCCGCGCGATCTCGCAGCGTCGCCGCTCGCCGCCCGAGAGCGCGATCGACGGCGACTTGCGCAGCCGCTTGATGTTGAACTCCTCGAGCAGGCTGTCGAGCTCGGCCTCGCGGCGGTCCCGGTCGGGCTCGACCACCTCGAGCACGGCCCGGATGTTGTCCTCGACGTTGAGCCCGCGGAAGATCGAGGCCTCCTGCGGCAGGTAGCCGATGCCGAGGCGGGCCCGCCGGTACATGGGCAGGCTCGTGATGTCGTGCCCGTCCAGCGTGATGCGGCCCGCATCGGCGGCGACGAGCCCGGTGATCATGTAGAAGATCGTGGTCTTGCCGGCGCCGTTGGGCCCGAGCAGCCCGACCGCCTCGCCGCGGCGGACATAGAGCCCGGCGTCCTGGACCACCTGCCGGCTGCGATAGGCCTTCGCCAGTCCGGTGACGGTGAGAATGCCGGCCGCGCCTTCCGACTGCAGACGGCCGTCGTCGCCCCAGACCGCGTCCGGATAGCCGGCGGGTTCGGCGCCGTAGCCCTCGTGGGGAGGGGGCACTTCGGCGTTGCGCTTGCGCAGGAGCATGGGCTGGAGCTCGTCGGTGGCGGGTCGTTTAACGCGGCGGACGCGACCCTGCAATTCAGCTCTTGGGAGCGGGCGTCTTCGGCTTGGCGCCCGTCTTGGCACCCGGAGTGGCGTTGTCGTCGCCCGGCACGAAGACGCCGCGGACGCGCCCGGTGGACGCCCCGCTCTCCACGACGGCGACGCCGTTGACCGTGTCGTAGACGAGCTTGTCGCCCTTGGTGACGTTCTCGCCCTGGCTCAGCGCGACGTTGCCGGTGAGGATGATCTTGTTGGCGGACCTGTCGAAAACGCCTTCGTTGCCGGTCGCGACCTGGTCCTTGGAAATGACGGTGACGCCGCCCTTGGCTTCGACCCGCTTGAGCTGCGTGCCGCCGCTGGGGGCCGCGGCGGAGGCTGCCTCGGCGGCGGCGTCGGCCTGCGGCGCGTTGGCGTTGTCGCGCTCGTAGAACACGATCATCGTCGCCGACTTGATCGTCGTCTCGCCCTGAACCGCGATCACGTTCCCGCTATAGACGGCGCGATTCTCCTTGCTGAAGACCTCGAGCTTGTCGGCGTCGATCTGGATCGGTTCCTTCGAGTTGCCGAAGGCAGGCACCGGGCCGGGGTTCTGCGTGGCCTTGGGCTGCGCCGGGGTCTGCGCCGCGGCCGGCAGCACGAGAAGGGCGGCAAGGGCGAGGACGGTTGTGCGGTTCATGGCTTCACATCCTTGACCGGGGCGGCCTGCGGCTGGGGAGACGGAACGGTACCCGGAGGCGAGGCCGGCTTCGGCTCGTCCGGGACCACTTTCATCTTGGTGCGTACGCGGCCGTTGAAGACGATCCTCTGGCCGTTGTCGACCATCTCGAGGCCCATCGCCTCGATGGTGCCGCCCGTGAACTTGACCGACACGGGATCGTGGCTTTCGACATTGCCGGCCTTGAACTCGATCTGCGCGGACTTCATCCGCACGTCGTAGCCCGAATCGGTGCGGACGCGGACATCATCCGTCAGGTCGAGCTTGTCGGCGCTGCTGTCGTAGACACCGTTCAGGGCATCGACCGTGGCATAGCTCCGGTCCTGCAACGCGATGCGTGCGTTGATTTCCTTGAGCTCGATGACGTTGGGCTGCTTGATGTCCTGCGCCGCCCAGCGGGCGTTCACCTCGTAGGGCCGCATGTCCTTCTTGAAGCCTGTGAGCTTGGGCAGCTCCATCGTCACCTTCGTGCCGTTGAGCGTGATGGCGCCGACCGAGACGTTCCCGGGCAATGACTTGAAGGGCTCGAAGAAGGCGAAGAACAGGATGGCGCCGACCGCCAGCACCGCGCCCACCGGGATCGCGCGGCGGAGCAGGCGGACGCGCCTGGAGTGCCGTACCGCGGCGCGGTAGCGCCCCTCGGCCTCGAAGTCGCCCTCCATCGATCCGCCAAAAGCCATGCCGCGCCGATTCTCCGTGTCTCCACCCCCGGACCACGGGAGCGTGTCCTAGATATGGTGCTGCCGGGGGCGGCTTTCACCCTCGGCCCGGCCGGTGACCCTGTTCAGGGGTAGCCGTGGCCGAAAATGTCGCCGTCCTCGAAGCCGTCCAGGTCCAGCCGCGCCCGCGTCGGCAGGAAGTCGAAAGCCGCCTGCGCGAGCCCGGTCCTGCCCTCGCGGGCCAGCATCATGTCGAGCTTGTCCTTGAGGGCATGCAGATGCAGCACATCCGATGCGGCATAGGCGAGCTGCGCCTCGCTCAGCGTGGCGGCGCCCCAGTCGGAGGATTGCTGCTGCTTGGAGATTTCCTGGCCCAGCAGCTCGCGGACGAGATCCTTGAGGCCGTGGCGGTCGGTGTAGGTGCGCGTCAGCTTGGAGGCGATCTTCGTGCAGTAGATCGGCTGCGGCATGACGCCGAATCGGTTGGCGAGCACGGCGAGGTCGAAGCGCGCGAAATGAAAGAGCTTGAGCACCGACGGGTCGGCGAGAAGCCGCGTGAGGTTCGGCGCCGGAGCGTCACCCGGACGCAACTGCACGAGGTCGGCCGTGCCGTCGCCGCGCGACAGCTGCACCAGGCAGAGCCGGTCGCGATGGGGCTTCAGGCCGAGTGTCTCGGTATCGATGGCGACGCTGGGGCCGAACGCGGCGCCGTCGGGCAGGTCGTCCTTGTGCAGGCGGATCGTCATGCGGAGCTTCGGCAGGCCTCGGGACGGGATGGGGAGCGTCACCCTCAAACGGCACGCCGGGTGGCGGATAGCACGGGAAACCTTTGCGAACCATCAATCCCGCGTGTGCGGGCGCACGTCACCGACGCAGCGTGGAGACTCGAACTGAAAGTCAAAGCACGAAGCGGGCCACTCACGGTCGGGGGCGAGGACACTGTCGGCCGGCGCTCATCCGGGCCTGGCCGATCCGATGCAGGACGCGATGTCGAGCGATGCGGATGGTGCCCAGGAGAGGACTCGAACCTCCACCTCTTGCAAGACTGGTACCTGAAACCAGCGCGTCTACCAATTCCGCCACCTGGGCACGGCGCGTCTCATACGGGTGCCGCAAGGCGCTGTCAACGATGCCATCGCCGCCTCCCCGTGCCCCGCGCCAGCCGGGAATCCGGGGCGACGCTCCTGCGGCCGAACGTATCGGACACAATGCCGTCCGCCGATTGGCCCTTGTATCGCCACGAATGCTGATCCAATCTAGGCTTAATACGCAATGCAAGGAGTACGGCTCATGCGCCGCCCGCCGCATTCACTCGATGGCCGCAACCCGGCCCTGAGGCTCGTCCTCAAGAACGCGGCGCTGGGCTCGCTGCTTGGCCTCGGCTTCGCCATGACCCTCGTGGCCGTAGACGCGCACGGCCTCGGCACGCTGATCCGCGCCTCGGATACAGGCGTCCTCGCCTTTCTGCTGCTGGCCGGCGGCTTCATGGTGACCTTCGGCAGCCTCGTTGCCGGCGGGGCCGTCATGACCATCGGTGGCGAAGAGCGTGGCCATGGCGGCCGCGGCCTCGGCGCGGCCCTCGTCCCCGTGCCGGTCAGGGCGCGTCGCCGCGCCCCTGTACAGCGCGACCGGATGTGACTAAGAGCCTCCCGTCGGCAGGAGGCTCTTCCACATGACCGCGACATCGCAGCAGCTCGTCACCGTTTTCGGCGGCTCGGGTTTCGTCGGCCGTCATCTGGTGAGGGCGCTGGCGCGCCGCGGATACCGCATCCGGGTGGCCGTGCGCCGTCCTGACCTCGCCAACTTCCTGCAGCCGCTCGGTACCGTGGGCCAGATCCACGCGGTGCAGGCCAATCTGCGCTACCCCGCGTCCATCGCGCGTGCCCTCGAGAACGCCGACGCCGCGGTCAACCTCGTCGGCATTCTCTCCGAAGGTGGCCGCCAGACCTTCGACGCGGTGCAGGCGCAGGGTGCGCGCGCCGTCGCCGAAGCCGCCGCGGCGGCCGGGATCACCCGCTTCGTCCAGATGTCGGCGCTCGGCGCCGACCCCGACGGCGTATCCATCTATGCGCGCACCAAGGCCGAGGGGGAGGCCGCCGCGCTCGGGGCCGTGCCCACCGCCGTGGTGACGCGCCCGTCCATCGTCTTCGGGCCGGAGGATTCCTTCTTCAACCGCTTTGCCGCGCTGGCGCGCATGTCCCCTGCCCTGCCGCTGATCGGCGGCGGCGAGACGCGCTTCCAGCCCGTCTTCGTCGGCGACGTGGCCGAGACGATCGCCCGCGCCATCGACGGCACGCTCAGGACCGGCACCATCTACGAGCTGGGCGGACCGGAGGTGAAGACCTTCCGCGAGCTCATCGAGTACGTGCTCAAGGTGACAGGCCGCAAGCGCCTGCTGCTGCCGCTGCCCTTCGGTGCCGCGCGGCTGCAGGCCGGCGCCCTGGAGGGGTTGAAGTTCGCCACCTTCGGCCTGCTGCCGGAGGAGTTCCTGCTGACGCGGGACCAGGTGGACCTGCTCGGTCGCGATAACGTCGTCTCGGCGGAAGCCGCCGCGGACGGCCGGACGTTCCAGGGCATCGGCATCGCGCCCGAGACGATCGAGGCCGTCGTGCCGAGCTATCTGTATCGCTTCCGCAAGTTCGGCCAGTTCGACCGCTCGAAATACGCTTGACCCCGGCGGGTTTCGCTACTTCCCGGCCTTCACCTTCGCCCACAGCCTGTCGATGACAGGCTGCAGCTTCGCGTCGGGCGCCGGCACGGCGAAGAGCCGGCGCATGGTCTCGGGCGGCGGGACGACCGCCGGGTCCTGCTGCATCGCCTGGGGCAGGAGCGGCCGTGCCGCCTCGATGGCGGGGGTGCCACCGACGGCCGCGGCGTTGCGCGCGGCCACGTCCGGGCGGGACAGGTAGGCCACGAAGGCGTCGGCGGCCCCGGGGTCGGGAGACCCGGCCGGCCGGACGAACACGTCGAACCAGACGGGCGCTCCCTCGCGCGGCACGACGAAGGCGATCGGCGGGGCATCCTCTCTCCCCTCGAGCCTCCGCCGGGCCTGCAGCACGTCGGCCGAGGAGGCCAGCGCGATGCAGGCGTCGCCGGTCGCCAGGGCGGCCGAGACGTCGGCGGAGGAGAGCCGCCTCACCGAAGGCCGCATGCGCATGAGGGCATCCGCCGCGCGCTGGTAGTCGGCCGCGTTGCGGCTGTCGGCGGGCAGGCCGGCAAAGCGCAGGGCGGCGGGGAAGACATCCGCCGCCCGGTCCGGCAGCAGGATGCCGCAATCCTTGAGGCGGGAGGCGTTGTCGGGCCGGAACAGCGCGTCCCAACCCTCGACGGGCTTCTCGCCCAGCCGCTCCCGCACGTCCTGCGCGGTATAGCCGATGCCGAGCGTGCCCCACATATAGGAGACCGAGAGGCCCTGCGGGTCGAGCACCCGCAGCCGTTCGGCGAGGTCGGCGGGCGGTCTATCCTGTGAACCGTGCGCGAGGGCGGCGATGGCCTGGCGTGCCGCGAGTCCGACGACGAGGTCGGCGGGAACGATGGCCAGGTCGTACCCGGTCTTTCCCGCGCCGAGGGCGGCAGCGGCCGTCTCCGGCCGGTCGTAGCTGTCATAGGTGACGGCGATGCCCGTCTCGGCGGTGAAGGCGTCGAGAACCGCCCCGTCGACGTAGTCGGCCCAGCCATAGAGCGCCAGCGTGCGCCTGTCGTTCGCCGCCGCCGGCGTCACGGCCAGAACGCTGCAGACGGCGATGGCCGCCAGCAGGCGCCTCACCGGGCCCGCTCCACGACGTCCTGCAGCCGCTCCAGCGCGGAGTCGAGCACGCTGTCCTGCTTGGCGAAGCAGAAGCGCACCACGCTTCGCACCGGGTCCTGCGCATAAAAGGCCGAAACGGGAATCGCGGCGACGCCGTGCTCGCGCACCAGCCGCTCGCAGAAGGCAACGTCGTCGGTCTCGCCCAGGGGCGCGAGGTCGACATTGATGAAGTAGCTGCCGGCGCTCGGCAGCACGGTGAAGCCCGCCCCGGCGAGCCCCGCAGCGAATCGGTCGCGGCTGCGCTGCAGGCCCTCGCGCAGGCCGCGGAAGTACGAATCGTCCTTGGCCATGCCGAAGGCCACGGCGGCCTGCAGGTTCGGCGGGGTGGTGAAGGTGATGAACTGGTGCGCCTTGGCGAGCACGCGCATCAGGGGCGGCGCCGCCATGGCGAAGCCCACCTTCCAGCCGGTGAGCGAGAAGATCTTGCCGGCGGAGCCGATCTTCACGGTCCGCTCGCGCATGCACGGCAGCGCCATCAGCGGCTGGTGGGCGAGGCCGTCGAAGACGACGTGCTCCCAGACCTCGTCGCAGACGGCGACGGCGTCGTGCTCGACGCAGAAGCGGGCGAGCAGGGCGAGATCCTCCTGCCCGAAGACGGTGGCGGTCGGATTGAGGGGGTTGTTGAACAGGACGACCCGCGTGCGCGGCGAGAAGGCCTCGCGCAGCATGGCCTCGTCGAAGCGCCAGTGCGGCGGCTTCAGGTTCACCAGCCGGGGCACGCCCCCGGCGCGGCGCACCAGCGGCAGATAGGCGTCGTAGAGCGGCTGGAACAGCACCACCTCGTCGCCCGGCTCGATCAGCGCCATCAGCGCGCCGGCCAGCGCCTCGGTGGCGCCGGAGGTGACCATCACCTCGCTTTCCCAGTCGAGATCGAGGCCCTGGTGATGCCGGTAGTGCGCTGCGACGGCCTGGCGCAGCTCGGGCGTGCCCATCATGGGCGGATACTGGTTCCACCCGTCCATCACCGCATCGGCCGCCCTGCGGCGAACGTCCTCGGGGCCGGGATCGTCGGGGAAACCCTGGCCCAGGTTGATCGCGCCGGTCTCGCGCGCCAGCCGCGACATGGCCTCGAACACGGTGGTGGGCAGGTCGGCGAAGATCGGGTTCATGCGGCAAGGCTCCGGTCCCGCGGCTCTCCTACCACAGGTCGGGGGCTTGCCGCGAAACACATGCGGCCCGGACGATGCCGGGCCGCTGAAGGCAGGTTCTGGAAACAGCCCGGCGTGGATGCCGGGCCCGCAGCCTATCAGACGTTCGAGGTGATCCAGCGCGACAGCTCGCCCTTGGGCGCCGCGCCGACCTTCTGCGAGGCGACCTTGCCGTCCTTGAACATCATCAGCGTCGGGATCGACCGGATGCCGAGCTGGCCGGCGACACCGGGGTTCTCGTCGACGTTCAGCTTGACGATCTTCACCTTGCCGTCGAGCTCCTTCGAGATCTCCTCGAGGGCCGGGGCGATCATGCGGCAGGGGCCGCACCACTCGGCCCAGAAGTCGACGACGACGGGCGTGCCGGATTCGAGCACGTCGGACTTGAAGGTGGCGTCGGTGACGGCGGAGGTCATGTCTGGATCCTTTGAGTGCGCCGGGGTCAAGGGCCGGCTGCGTCGTGACGAAAGCTAGGAAGGCGGCGGCGGCCGGTCAAGCGTGCGTCACGCAGCCTTGATGCGCGCCAGCGCCGTGTCGAGGGCCGCGCCGGGGATCGTCATCACCGCCGGGCCGGACGTCCACACCAGCAGGCAGCGCACGGTGCGGCCCGGAAAGAGCCTCGACAGCAGGGCTCGGTACACGGCCAGCTGGGCGACGTGCGACTGCGGCACGTCCTCTGCCGACGCGGGCGGCGTCGCGCGTGTCTTGTAGTCGGCGACCAGAACCTCCTCCGGCGTCACAGCGAGGCGGTCGACCTGCCCGGACACCGCCACCATCGCCCCGCCCGGGCCCAGAGGCAGGCGGCCCGACAGCGGCGCCTCCGCCCGGCTGCCGGGGCCGAACAGCGCCGCGAGGGCGGGATCGGCGAGCAGCGCCAGCACCTCGTCCACGAGTCGCGTGCGCCGCTCGGGCGGCAGCGCGGCGCCGCGCACGGCCGCCAGCGCGGCCGCAGCCTCGCGGCGATGGGCGGGATCGCAGGCGGGAAGGCTCTCCAGCAGTGCGTGGGTGACAGTGCCGGCCAGGCGGGCCTCGCGCAGGAAGGGCGTGTCCACCGCGCGCTGCGGGGCGTCGGCCGCATCGAGCGCACTGGAGGGACGCACCGGCGGACGGGCCGGCGGCTCCGGCGCGATGGCACGGGTCAGCCAGGACGTGTCGGCGCTATCCCGGGCCGCCGCAACCCGCGGCTCCGCGGGCGTGGGCGGCGGGAACGGCTTCGTCTGGTAGCGTCTGACGCTGACGCCGCCCGGCAGCTCCACCGTCGCCATGACGGGGTCGAGCGTGACCGACACCATCTCGTACCAGCAGCCCGGCGTGCGCTTGTTCTGGCCCTCGAAGCCGCAGACATAGAGCCTGTCTTTCGCCCGGGTCATGCCCACGTAAAGGAGGCGATGGTACTCCTGCCACGCCGCCGCGTGCAGGCGGGCCCGCGCAGCAGAGGTGGCGGCGCAATCGTACTTCTTTCCCGCCGACCAGACCGGCAGTGCGCCGCCGGTAGCGTCCGGCACCATGAGCAACGGGTCGTCCTTCTTGCCGTCCGGCGCGGTGCAGGTGTCGGCGAGGAAGACGACGGGTGCCTCGAGCCCCTTGGCGCCGTGCACCGTCATGACGCGCACCTCGTCGGCACGGTCGTCCATGTCGCGGCGGATGGTGAGGTCGACGCCTTCCAGCCCGGCGAGAAACAGCGAGAGCGAAGGGGGCTGGCGCTGCTCGTGCTCGAGGGCGAGGCGCAGGAACTCGTCGACGGCGTCGCGCGCCTCGGCGCCGAGGCGCGAGAGCATGGCGCGCCTGCCACCCTCCGGGCCGAGAACGCCGGCATAGAAGGCGAACGGCCCGCACTGTCGGGCCCGCTCGCGCCAGCGGTCGAGCTTCTCCTGGACCATGGCGAAGAGCGGGTCTGTGGCGGCCAATTCCGCCACCGTGGCGGCGAGGCTGCTGTCGCCCCGGTCCCAGGCGGCGCGCAGCAGGTCCTCCTCCGTCAGCCCCACCAGGGGCGACTTGAGAAGGCAGGCGAGCGTCAGATCGTCCTCCGGCAGCAGCGAGGCGCGGCCGAGCGCGACGAGGTCGAGGACGGCGATGTGGCGGGTGAGCTTCAGCTGGTCGGCGCCGGCCACCGGCACTCCGCGGTCCTTCAGCGCCTTGATCACCGCCTCGAAGAAAGCGTTGCGCTGGCGCACGAGAATCAGCACGTCGCCGGGCCGGATGCGCCTCCCGGTCTCGTCCCCCTCGGTCTGCCAGCGCGCCAGCAGGTCGGCGATGCGCAAAGCGAGGCGGACGGCGGGGGCGCCGGCTTCCGGCTCGTCCAGCGGCTTCGCCCAGGCGTCGGGATCGGGCACGACGACGGGCTTCTCGGTGTCCCACACCTCGACGAGCCCGGGCGCGCCGATGCGGGCCGATGAGTGCGAGGTGGCGACAGGGGCGGCAAAGGCGAGGCTGGAATAATGCTCCGCGATGCCGAACACCCGGTCGACAGCCTGCAGGATCTCCGGCGCCGAGCGGAAAGACAGGTTCAGGCTCTCGTCGTGGAATTCCCAGCGCGACGGCTGGGCCTCCTTCAGCGCGAGGATTCGCGTGCCGAAGATGCGGCGCATGTCCTCGAAGACAGCCGGGGCGGCGCCCTGGAAGGAGAAGATCGACTGCTTGGGATCGCCCACGGCGAAGATGGTGCGCGGCTTCGTCGTCCGGCCCTCGCCGGCGACGAAGTCCTCGGCGATGGCGCGCAGGATGGACCACTGCGCCTCGCTGGTGTCCTGCGCCTCGTCGACGAGGATGTGGTCGATGCCGCGGTCGAGCTTGTAGAGCACGAAGGCGGCGTCCGAGCGCGAGAGGAGCGCGGCGGTGCGGCCGATGAGGTCGTCGAAGTCGAGCGCCCCTCGCGCCACCTTCGCCGCCTCGTAGCGGCCCGCGATGGCGTCGGCGATGCGCATCAGCGCCATGGTCCGGTCGAGAGCCTCGACGGCACGCAGCCGGTCGAGCCCGTCGAAGACCCGGCGCGATTCGGCCTGCAGCGCGGCCGCCAGCGCCGGCAGGCGCTTGACGAAGGCGGAAGTCAGGAACTGGCCGTCGGCGCGCGGCTTCGCGCCGTCGGACGTCACCATCACGCAGGTGTAGTACTCCAGCGCGACGTCGTCGTCGGTGGCCCGCGCCGCGTGGTCCAGCTCCTGCCCACGCTTCTTCTCGTTGCTCGAGCCCGCCAGCAGCTCCGCCGCCGCTGCCGGCCATTCCGAGCGCGGGAAACCGCCGTCGAGGAAGTCGCGCACGATGTTCGGACGGGTGGCATCCGGCGAAAGGCCCAGCGCTTCCGCCATCCGGGGGCGAAGCGCGGCCAGCCCCTCCTCGCCCCGCGCCTCCTCGCGCAGGAAGCCCGTCAGCTTCATGGCGCAGGCGACGAGCCCCTCGAAGCGGTCTTCCGAGGAGGCCTCGTTGACAGTCGCCAGCGCTTCCGCCAGCGCGGGATCGATGGTGCCTTCGGCGCGGGCCAGTACCTCTGCCCTGGCTCGGGCGAGGAGTTCGGCCTTGCCGAGGTCGTCCAGCACCTCGAAGCGGGCGGCGACGTTGGCTTCGAACGGAAACAGGTGCAGCAGCCGCTCGCAGAAGGCGTGGATGGTCTGGATCTTCAGCCCGCCCGGCGTCTCCACCGCGCAGGCGAAGAGCCGCCGTGCCCGCCGCAGCCGGTCGCGGGGCGGCGACGCCCCGTCCACCTTCGCGACCTCGGCGGCGAGTTCCTCCTCGGGCAGGCTCACCCATTTGCCGAGCGTGCCGAAGACACGTGCCGACATGTTGGCCGCCGCTGCCTTGGTGAAGGTGATGCACAGGATCCGCGCGGGGTCGACGCCGTCCAGCAGCAGGCGGATGACGCGGTACGCCAGCACGGTGGTCTTGCCGGAGCCGGCATTCGCCGACACCCAGGCCGAGGCGCGGGGGTCGGAGGCGCGGGCCTGGGCCAGCCGCGTGACGGGCGGGACGACGATGTCGCTCACGCTTCGTCCTCCCCGCCATCGCCGCTTTCGCCACCCGTCGCCGACCACTCGGCGAAGCGGGCCAGATGGTCGTAGGAGTTGTAGCGCTTCGCGAACTTGTTCGCGGTGCGCGAGCGGAAGCCGCGCTCACCGCTGCGGTACTCGCCCAGCAGCGCCACGAGGCTGTCGAAGTGGTCCCTGGCGAGCTCATGGGGATCGAAGGGGAACTTGCTGTCCTGCACCACCTTCTCCTCGCCCGCCGGCACGCCGCCGCTGAGCCGCACATAGAGAAGCTCGCCGACACGCTCGCCGGCCGGGACCCCCTCGAAGGCGCCGCGCTTGGCCATCTCGGCCTCCAGCGTCAGCTGCGGCGAGAAGCCGATGCGCACCACCTTGCCGGTGGGCACCTCGCCCGTCTTGAAGTCGACCACGGCGATGCCGCCGCCCGGCAGCAGCTCGATCCGGTCGGCGCGGCAGGTGAGGGTGAAGGGGGAGCCGTCCGCCAGCGTGAAGGACAGCTCGCCCTTGCGCTCGGCGATCACCTTGACCCCTGGACCGCGTCGGCCGGCCTCCCATGCGGCGGCGAAAGCCGCGATGCGCGCGAAGCGGGGCCACCAGAAGGCGCGGATGTCGGGCCGTCCGTAGAGTTCCGGCGTCTTGTCGAAGGCCTCGCGGCCCAGCTTCAGGAGCTGCTCCCGGGCATCCGGCGGCAAGGCGTCGGGGAAAGCCTGCGCGAAAGTGCCGAGCACGTCGTGCACGAGGCTGCCGCGCACGGCCACGCTGGGCGGCGTGCCGACGGGGTCGAGCGGATCGAGTGCCAGCACGTGCTTGGCGTAGACGGCGTAGGGATCGCGCACCAGCGTCTCGATCTCGGTGACGCTGAGCCGGGCCGGCAGCTTCTCCGCCCCGGGCCGCGGCTCGGGCCGCTTCAGCCGCGGTGCGGGCAGCGGCGCATCGAGGCTGCGGGCGAGCTCCAGCCAGGATGCGCCGCGCGCTTTCGGGTGATCGAACAGCTCTCCTGCGACGGCCTGGAGCCGCTGCAGGAAACGCGACGCCACGGTCGGGTCGCCGCCGCGCTTGGCGGCGCGGGTCAGCACGACGCGGCGCGCACCCATCGCCTGCGCGAAGTCGTGCGCCGTCTGCCCGATGCGCCGTTCCGGTGAGGGCAGATGCAAGTCCCGCCGCATCGGCCGGTTGAGGAACGCGTCGCTGCGCGTTTCCGGGGGCCACGCCTTCTCGTCCAGCCCGCCCAGCACCAGCGTGTCGGCGCACAGGAGACGGGCCTCCAGCAGGCCCCAGATCTTGACGCGGCGGTGCCCATCGCCCGTCTGCGACACGGCACGGCCGGCGCCGAGGCCGCCGAAAAAGGCGGGGTAGTCGTCGAAGGTGCCGGAGAGAGCCCGGCCCGAGCCGGCGCGAACCTCGTCGAAGAGGGCCGCCAGCGCTTCCTCGCTGGAGTCGCTGCCGTGGTCCTCGGCGGGGCCGGGGCGCATCAGCGCCGCGCATGCCGCCTCGTGGGCGGGCACCAGGGCGGTGAGGTCGATCCGGCCCTCTTGGCGGACGAAGCCGGAGAACGCGTCGCGCAGGGCGTTCACCACGGCATGCGCGGCGTCCCAGTCCTCCCGGCCCAGCCGCCGCCGGGGCCGCGGCGGGTGGCGGTCCCGCCCGCTCGAGCGGATGGCGAGGGAGGCAGCCAGCGCCTCGAGGCCGGGAGCGGGCGCCGGCCCGCGAAGCACGCCGATCTCCAGCGCGACCCGGCCCCGCTCGCGCAGATCCGGCGTCAGGCCGAGGCGGCAGAGCGGATGGGCGAGCAGGGCGATGACGTGCGCCGGTGCTGCCTCCCGGGCCGCCAGCTCCGCGGCGAGGCGGGCCAGCATCCCGGCGGGCGAGCGATCGAAGGGCTGGCCGGCGGAATCGTCGACACGGATGTTCCAGCGCCGGAGCTCGGCCGCGACGCGCACGGCCAGCGCCCGGTCGGGCGTGACCAGCGCCGCCGTTTCGTCGGGGCGCTCCAGCGTCTCGCGCAGCACCACGGCGATGGCGGCGGCCTCCTCGCGGTCGTCGGCCGCCTCGACCACGGCCACGCCTGCGAGCGCCGCCGCGATGTCGGCGGCGGGCAGGCGCTCCGGGGCGTCGGCCCACAAATGAGTCGTCTCAGCCGGCCGCAGCGCCTCCGACACCAGCCGCTCGCGCGCGGCCAGTGCGGGGTCGGGCGTGCCGAGCAGGCGCACGTCGGCGCGCTCGAGCCCGAAGCGCTGGACGAGGCGGGCTAGGATGGCCTGCGGGTGGCCGGGATGGCCGTCGACGCCGAACTCGGTGGGGGCGAGGACCGCCTGCCAGGAACTCTCGTCGAGGTGGGTATCCAGCCCCGGCAGCACCACGGCGCCCCGTGGCAGGCGGGAAATTGCGGCCAACAGCGTGGCGGTGGCGGGCATCGAGCCCGTCGAGCCGGCCGCGATCACCGGCGCCGCCGGCCGGTCCCGGTCGAGGCGCCCGGCCTCGCGGGTCAGGATCAGGTAGCGCCGCATAGCGCCGTCCATAACGCCGCGCTCCTGGCAGAGCTTGGGCCAGGCGTCGGCGGCGATGGCGAGGAAGTCGCGCGTGATGCGCCAGTAGGCGCCGAATTCGTCCGGCACGAGGCGGTGCACGTCGTCGCAGGTGCGGCCGTGGATGGAGAGCGAATCGATCAGCCGCCCGAGATCCCCCGCCAGCGCCAGCGCGTCGGCCGGAGAGGCCGGGACGAGCAGCGGTTCCTCCGGACGCAGGCGCAACATCGCCCGGTCCACCTGCCGCGCCCAGGCGAGGATGAGCTCGGCCAGCGCCAGCCGGCGGGCCGTCTCGCCCACCTCGGGCGGCAGGGACAGGTCGGCGGCAAGGCCGTCTCCGATGCCGTCCAGCAGCAGGTTCTCCTCTGCCTCGTCGACGTCGCCCAGCGGCACGATGCGCGGCAGGAGCACGGCATCGCCTCCTGCCCGGTCGGCCAGAAGCGTCGCGAGGGCCCGCGCGGCGCGGCGCGTCGGCAGGTAGACGGTGCCTTCCGACAGCGAGAGGGGATCGCCCGCCACGGGCCAGCCGGGCACCAGCGTCCCGGCCACGATCGCGTCGGCCAGGGCGGGGAGGAACGGGACGCCCGGCGAGATGGTGAAGACGCGCGGCACCGCCCGGTGCGCCGGCGCGGAATTGTCAGCGGACACTGGCGGCGATCTTCGTTTCTGCGAGGCCGATGGCCTCCGGTGTGCCGACATGCAGCCAGAGCCCGTCGAGCCTGAGCCCGTAGAGCCGCCCCGCCTCGGCGGCGCGGTTGAAGACGAGGTTCAGCGAGAACGCGCCGTCCGGGGTCCCGTCGAAGAGGTCCGGCTTCAGGATGGCTGCGCCGGCATAGACGAAGGGCACCACCTCGCGTTCCACGCGCCGGCGAAGCCGGCCCTGCGCGTCCATCTGGAAGTCGCCGATGCCGTCATAGCCGGTGGACGCCGCCGTGGAGGCGACGAGCAGCAGCACGTCCTGGCGGCCGGGGTCGAAATGCCCGGCGAGGCGCGCGAGGTTGGAGATGGGCCCGTCGATCCAGAAACTGTCGGCGTTCAGCACGAAGAAAGGCCCGGACCCGAGATGCGGCAGCGCCTTCTTCACGCCGCCGCCGGAATCCAGCAGCGCCTCGCGTTCGTCCGAGATCACGATGCGCGGGCGGCGGCGCTCGGCGAGGTGCGCCAGCATCTGGTCGGCGAAATGGTGGACGTTGACGACCGCCAGCTCCACCCCCGCTTCCGCCAGCGGGTCGAGGTTGTGGTCGAGCAGCGTCTTGCCGGCGACGCGCACCAGCGGCTTGGGGATGCGCTCGGTGATCGGGCGCATGCGCGTCCCCAGGCCCGCGGCGAGCACCATGGCGCGGGCGGGCACGACGGATCGGGAACGGGCTGTCATGGGGCGGCCGGAATGGGACGATGCGGCGGGCGGCGCGGCGCCCGGGTTCACTGCGCCGCGAAGAGCGACGGCAGATTCGCTTCATACCATCCCTTCAGGCCGGACAGAACGGGATGGGCGAGATTGCGCCTGACATATCCCTCGATGCGCGGAAGGTGCCTGAGATAGTCGGGCTTGCCGTCGCGCCGGTCGAGGCGGGTAAAGGTGCCGAGGATTTTGGTGTTCCGCTGCGCCCCCATCACCGCATAGGCCTGCGCGAAGGCCGCCATGTCGAAGGCCGGGTCGGCGGCAGTGCGCAGCCGCGCATACTGCCCGAGCAGCTTCAGCTCCAGCGCCTGCGGCACGTCCACGCGCGCATCCTGCAGCAAAGCCGCGAGGTCGTAGGCTGGATGGCCCAGCACGGCGTCCTGGAAGTCGATGATGGCGGCCCGTGCCATGCCCTGGCGCAGCGGCTGCCAGAGGATGTTGGGCGAGTGCATGTCGCGCAGCGTCCAGGTGCGCCGTGCCTGCAGCGGCTCCAGTGCCGTCTTCCACAGCGCCACGAAGGTGCTGCGGGCGGAACCCGACGGCGTCGTGCCGACGATGTGCGGCATGTACCAGTCGAGCGCCAGCTCGGCCTCGATCAGCAGCGCGTCGATGTCATAGGGCGGGATCACGTGCTCGCGCCCACTCTCGACCGGGACGCTTTCGGGAAGGTCGCGCCCATGCAGGTGGGCCAGCACCGCGACGGCCTCGGCGTAGCGATCCGGGATCGGCCCGTTCTCGTCGACGACACCTTCCGTGCCGAGATCCTCGATCAACAGAACGCCGGCCTCGAGGTCGCCCTCGTAGATGGCGGGCACGGAAATGCCCTGTGCGCGCAGGCCGTTGTCCATGCCGACGAAGGCGTGGACCGTGTCGGAGAGGCGGGCGATGGCAGGATAGGGCTTGCCCATCCGCACCGGCGGTCCCGGCGGGCGAGGCGGCGAAATCATCAGGATCCGCGTCTCCTGGCCCCGTGTCAGCCGCTCGTAGAGGCGGGTGGACGCATCGCCCTGGACGTGGGTGCGCGTCGCATCCTGCCATCCGGCGCGGTCGAGGACCTCGGCGACGGCGCGTGCCAGGGTCACGCGCTGCGCCCACGGGCCGAAGCCGGTGACGGTGGCGACGCGCTCGCCGTCCTCGCCGCCGGGCTTCAGCTTGAGCGCAACGTCGAGCCGCTCGGCGCCGGTGAGGAAGGGCACGCGCTCCGGCCACTCGACGAGCACGACCGAATCCTCCGCCGCCTCCTCCCAGCCGAGCTCGGCCAGCTCGTCGGCACCGGAGATGCGGTAGAGGTCGGCATGCACGACGGGAAAGCGCGGCGTGGCGTAGAGCTGCATCAGCGTGAAGGTGGGGCTCGGCACCTCCAGCGCGGGGTCGTCGGCCAGCGTGCGGATCATGGCCCGCGCAAAGGCCGTCTTGCCCGCGCCGAGGTCGCCGGAAAGCGTGACGAGATCGCCCGGCCCGACGATGGCGGCGAGGCGGCGGGCGAGCCCCGCAGTGGCGGCCTCGTCGTCCAGCGGCACCGTCCAGGCCGAACGGGGCAGGGGCGCCGGCGCATCGCTCATCGGCGGTGTCTCCTCACTCGGCGGCGACGCGGCTCGGCTGCCCGTTCACGGGAAAGGTGCAGGTCACCACCGTGCCCCGGCCAGGAGCGGACTGGATGTCGACCGTGCCGCCATGCAGCTCGACGAAGGATTGCACGATCGACAGGCCCAGGCCCACCCCCCGGTGCGCCGAACCCTTGGTGTGGCTCTCGAAGCGGTCGAAGACGCGCGGCAGCAGCTCGGGCGGGATGCCCCGGCCCTCGTCGCGCACCCTGAAGGTGACCGCCTCGTCGGACCGCACGGCGGTGACGGTGACGGTCTGGCCCTCCTGCGAGAAGCCGATGGCGTTCGACAGCAGGTTGAAGAGGATCTGCCGCAGCCGCTTGCCGTCGGCGATCATGCGCCCGACGGAGGGAGGCGCATCGACGACGAGGCGGATCTTCGATTCGGCCAGGCGGTCCTGGACGCCCTGCACCGCCGCGCTGATGGTCTCGCGGATGTCGACCGGCTCGAGCTGCAGCTCGATGGCGCCGCGGTCGATGGTGGCGAGGTCGAGAATGTCGTCGATGATGGCGAGAAGGGCGGCTGAGGACCGCAGGATGTGGCCGGCATAGTCCTTCTGCCGGGCGTTCAGCGGGCCCACAGTGCCCTCCGCCAGCAGCTGGGTGAAGCCGATGACGTTGGTGAGCGGCGAGCGCAGCTCATAGGACACGTGGTGGACGAAGCTCTCGCGCAGCTCGCCGGCGCGTTCCAGCGCGTCGTTGCGCTCGGTCAGGGCCCGCTCGACGTTCACGCTCGCGGTCATGTCGAGGAAGGTGATCAGCGTCGCGCCGTCCGGCAGCGGCGCCGCCGCACAGTCGAGCACCGTGCCATCGACCCGGGCGAGGCGCATGCCGAAGGTCTGGCGGATGTCGTGCAGCCCGGTCACGGCGGCGCGCACCGCGTTCCAGGTCTGGTCGTCGGGGTGCAGCCGGCGGGCGGCGGAGATCACCGCGTCGATGTGCGGGCGCTTGGCGGCGATGTCGGCCTCGAGCCGCCACATCGCCGAGAAGGCCGGGTTGGCGAGCGTCAGCCGGCCATCCATGCCGAACACGGCGACGCCTTCCTTGAGCGTGTCGAGCGTCTCGCCCTGCACGCGCACCAGCGAGTTGAACCGGGTCTCGATCTGGAAGCGCTCGGTGACGTCGTCGAAGAGGTAGGTCGAGCCGCCGTCCGGATTGAGGTTGGTGACGACTCGCAGCGTGCGCCCGTCCGGCAGGTACCAGGAGACGACCTGCGTCTCGGTCGTGCCATAGGTCTCCAGCACCGCGGTCTTCCACTTGCGGTAGTCCGCCTCCTCCGGCAGGACGCGCGCATGCCGCAGGCGGTCGAGGATCTCGCTGTGGGTGGGCTTGGCCTCGATAAAGGTCTCGTCGAGCTGCCACAGATCGCGATAGGCGGCGTTGCAGAAGCGCAGGCGCTTGCCGGCGTCGAAGATCGCGACGGCGGTCGGGATCTGGTCCAGCGTCGCGGAATGGGCCTGCGCCTGCCGGTTCAGTTCCGCCTGCGCCATGCCGAGGTCGGTCACGTCCACGGCCACGCCGACGGAGCCCTGCGCCGCATTGCGCTCCACCACGTCGAAGAGGCGGCGCTGGCCGGCGACGACCACGGGCACGCGGGCGTGGTACTGGCCCTCGCGCTGGCGCGCACGCTGCGCCTCGTCGCGCGCATGGCGCTCGAGGAGTTCGACGCCCGCGGCCGCCACGTCCTGGGGCGCCGACCCCTCGACGGCTTCGACGTAGGCGGCGTTGACCCAGGCAATGCGTCCCTCGGGATCGCGCAGCCACATGGGCTGGGGGACGGCGTCGATCATCTGTCGCAGCGCCGCGAGTTCGCCCGCCGCCTGCACGTGCTGCTCGGTCAGGCGCAGCAGGTCGAGCCGGTCGCCGGAGATCTCGCGGATGCGCAGCACGGCCCGGCCCATCACCGGCCGCCCCTCGATCTCGAGGACGCGGTCGGCGGAGCTGCGCACCGTCATGCGGAACGCCTCGCCGCGCTCCTTCAGCCGGTCGACGGCGGTCTCGGCGGCCTGAGCCTTGTCGGCGGCGAGCCATGACCCGAAAGTGAGCACCCTGCGCGGCTGGCCACTTTCGGCGACGAGCGCGATGTCGCCCTCGATCTCGGGCTCGCCGGTGCGCCCGCCCCAGGCCACGACGATCTGCGGCTCGGCCGCCAGGAGCACGTCGGCGCGATCGCCGCGCGCCCTGAGGTCGGCGTTCTCGGCCGCCAGCGCGGCCTCGCGCTCCATCCAGCGCCGGCGCTGGCGCATGTGGATGAGGGCGGTGGTCGTGGCGAAGATGACGAGGCCGAGGAAGATGGCGAGGCCAAAGGCGCCGGTCGGGTCCACCCGCGTCGGCAGGCGGGCAATCTTTTCGTAGATCGTCGTCGCGCGCGCCTCGGCGGCAAGGAGCGCGGCGGGCGCCACCCCGGCGGACAGCCGGAGGAAGGTGCTTCGGAGCACGCGGGGTGCGGCGAGGGCGGCTTTCAGGCACGCCGATGCCACCTGCCCCTCTCCGGCCATCCCGTCATGCCCTCTCGCTGCCGCAGCCATGGCGACCAGCCGGCGACCGGCCGCGGTCGCCGCGAATCGTCGCCACAATACCCCTGTGCTGACTCCGCCCGGAAGTGGTTAACGAGCCATGAAGGGCGTACCACCCTGCCACCGAAGGGGTAAGTTCGAGGCTGTATCGGTTCTGCAACAAGCAGATGTACGGACGCGCCCGAGCCGCGTCCGCAGGTCACCACCACGCGTGGAAGTGGTGCACCGGGCCATGCCCTGCGCCGATCGACAACGTGTCGGCGGCGCCGATGGCCGCCTGAACATAGGCCTTGGCCTCGACCACGGCCTCGCGCAGCCCGAGCCCGCGGGCAAGACCCGCCGCGATGGCGGCCGAGAGCGTGCAGCCCGTGCCGTGCGTGTTGCGGGTCGCGACGCGCGGGGCGGCGAGCCGCTCGATCCCGTCGCGGGCGACCAGCAGGTCGACGCTTTCCGCGGATGTGCCGTGGCCACCCTTCATCAGCACCGAACGGGCGCCGAGCGCCAGGATGGCCTCGCCCTGGCGCCTGACCTCGGCCTCGGTCGTGGCGATGCCGCTGTCGAGCAGCGCTGCGGCCTCCGGCAGGTTGGGCGTGACCAGCAGGGCACGCGGCATCAGGACGGATCGGATCGCCTCCACCGCGTCCGGCGACAGCAGCCTGTCGCCGCTGGTCGCCACCATCACGGGGTCGAGCACCACGTTGCGGGCCTTGTGCCGGTCGAGCCCCGCCGCGACGGCTTCGATCACGCCGGTGCGCGACAGCATGCCGATCTTCACGGCCGCAACCCGCAGGTCGGAGAACACGGAATCGATCTGTTGCGCGACGAACTCGGCGGGAACGTCGTGGATGCCCTGGACGCCCAGCGTGTTCTGCGCGGTGAGCGCGGTGAGGACGCTCGCGCCATAGACGCCCAGCGCCGAGAACGTCTTCAGATCGGCCTGGACGCCGGCTCCGCCGCCGGAATCGGATCCGGCGATGGTGACGGCGATGGGGGTCGTGTGGCTCATTCCGGTCGTGCTCCGCTGATGTCCATCATGTCGGGGCTCCGCCCTTCATGCGGGAGAGGGTGGCGCGCACGCCGTCGCGCAGCAGGCTTTCCAGGGCGGCCGTGACCGGGCCGGTAAATCGTGGATCCGCCGGAAGGTCGTCGCCGAACACCGACTTCACGCCCATCAGGCCGCGCGCCATCGCCCCGGCATTGCCGCCTGCCGCGTCGGCGATGCGCCGCAGCTCCGCGGCGAGGGGGTCGCGCACGTCGATCGGCCGCCCCGCCTCGTCGAAACCCGCGACGTAGCGCATCCAGCCTGCGACACCCAGCGCGAGGCGGGGGATGGGCGCCTGGGCCGCCAGCCGGTCGCGGACCGAGCCGAGCAGCCGCTGCGGCAGCTTCTGCGAGCCGTCCATAGCGATCTGCCACGTCCGGTGCCGCAGCGCGGGATTGCGGAAGCGCGCCACGAGGCGGGCCCGGTAGTCCGGCACGTCGGCGCCCGCAGGCACGCGCAGCGTCGGCGCCACCTCGTCCATGAGGGCGCCGACATGGTGGGCGATCTCCGGCTCGGCCATGGCGTCGGCCACCGTCTCGCAGCCGCAGAGATAGCCGAGATAGGCGAGCGAGGAGTGCGAGCCGTTGAGCAGGCGCAGCTTCATGGCCTCCCAGGCCGCGACGTCCGCGGTGAAGGTGGCGCCGGCGGCGGCCCAGTCCGGCCGCCCCTGCGGGAAGCGGTCCTCGATCACCCATTGCGTGTAGGGCTCGGTGACGATGGGCCAGGCGTCGCGCAGGCCGAGCGCGGCGGCGATGCGGTCGCGGTCCTCGTCGGTGGTGGCGGGGACGATGCGGTCGACCATGGTGGACGGGCAGGCGACGCCGCCCTCGACATGGCGGCCGAGCTCGGGATCGCGCAGCGCGGCGTAGCGCGAGAGCACGCGGTGGACGGTTTCCCCGTTGGCGGGAAGGTTGTCGCAGGTGAGCACGGTGAAGGGCGGCAGGCCGGCAGCGAGCCGGCGGGCGAGAGCCTCGACGATCAGCCCCGGAGCCGAGCGTGGCGTGGAGGGCGAAGCGAGGTCGGCGAGGATGTCGGGATGATCCTCGCGCAGGCGGCCGGTGGCGGGGTCGTGGCAATAGCCCTTCTCGGTCACCGTCAGCGAGACGATGCGGACCTTCGGCGCCGCCATCAGCTGCAGGAGCGCCTCGGGATCCTCCGGCGCCACCATAACCCTCCGAACCGAGCCGACGACACGCAGGCGCTCCCCCTCGCCGCTGCGGACGGAGAGCGCGTAGAGGCCGTCCTGCGGGTTCAGCGCATCGGCCGTATCGGGGGAGCGCAGGCTGGCGCCGACGATTCCCCAGCCGAGGTCGCCCGCCGCCAGCGCATCGTCCGTGTAGACGGCCTGGTGGGCGCGGTGGAAGGCTCCGATGCCGAGATGGACGATGCCCGTGCGCACCGCGGCGCGATCATAGGCCGGGCGCGCCGTGGCGGCCGGGATGCGGGACAGTGTGGAGCTCGACAGGCGCATGGCGGTGGTTCCAGCCGGGATAGGACGATCAGGCGAGCCTCGCGGCCACCTCGCGGGCCAGGGCGAGCGAAGCGGTCAGGCCAGGGCTCTCGATGCCGAACAGGTTGACGAGGCCCGGTACACCATGCGCCTCCGGTCCGTCGATGCGGAAGTCCGGCGCGGGAGCGTCAGGCGTCCCGATCTTGGGGCGGATGCCGGCATAGCCCGGCGACAGCGCGCCCTGCGGCAGGGACGGCCAGTAGCGCCGGATCGCCGCGTCGAAGCCCTCGCCCCGGCGCGGATCGACGGTGTAGTCGATGCCCTCGATCCATTCGACATCCGGCCCGAAGCGGGCCTGCCCGGCGAGGTCCAGCGTCAGGTGCACGCCGAGGCCGTGGGCTACGGGCGCGGGGTAGATCAGCCGGCTGAACGGGGCGCGCCCCGCCAGCACGAAATAGCACCCGCGGGCGTAGCGGGTTTCGGGGATGTGGGCTGCTCCCAGTCCGGCGATGCCGCCCGCCACCCGCGAGGCATGCAGTCCGGCGGAGTTGACGAGGATCCCCGCGGTGAGCCGCATCGGCTCGGCGCCGCCGGTGTGTACGTCGAACAGCGTCCCTGTCGCCTCGGCCCGGAGGAAGGGCGTGTTCAGCGCCAGCGCGGCCCCCGCGGCCTCGGCGTCGCCGAGCAAGGCGAGCATGAAGGCATGGCTGTCGACGATGCCGGTGGAGGGTGAATGCAGGGCCGCGACGGCGGCCAGCGCCGGCTCCATCGCCCGGGCCTGCGCGCCCAGGATCATGGCGAGGTCGTCGCACCCGTTCTGGAGGCCCCGGCGCAGGATGGCCTCGATGCCCGGAACCTCGCTCTCCTCTGCCGCCACGATCAGCTTGCCGCAGCGGCGGTAGGGAACGCCATGCGCGTCGCAATAGGCGTAGAGGGCATGGCGGCCCTCGACGCAGAGCCGCGCCTTCAGGCTGCCGGGCGGGTAGTAGAGCCCGGCATGGATGACCTCGCTGTTGCGCGACGAGGTCTCCGTGCCGATGCCGTCCGCGGCGTCTAGGATGACGACGCTGCGGCCGCCGAGCGCCAGCTCGCGGGCGATGGCGAGGCCGACCACGCCCGCGCCGACGACGAGGGCGTCGATGTCCGGCTCGGCTGCCACGCGCTCCTCCCCTGTCCGCTTCTCACCGGCCGGCGACGTAGCGCCCGACCGGCTCGACCGTCTTGATCAGGCCCTTGTCCTTCATGAAGGCACCGAACCGCTCGTACCGGCGATCGTCGACGGCGGCCGGGCTGGCCGCCAGCCGGGGCAGCGTGTCGATCCAGGCCTGCCGGTTCAGCGTGTCGTCGAGCTTGGGGTCGGTCGCCTTGAACACCTGCCAGGCCTCGTCGGGATTGTTGAGGATCCATACCGTGGCCGCCTCGAGCGCGTCCAGGAAGCGGCGGACTGCTGGATCCTTCGCCCGGTCCTGCTTGGTCAGGAAGATCAGCTCGTCATAGGGCGGAACGCCGTTCTCTTCCGGATAGAAGGCGCGGCCCTCCTTGCCGTTGAGCTTGAGGTCTGTCAGCTCGAAGTTCCGGAAGGCGCCGATCACCGCGTCCACCTGCCCCGACATCAGGGCCGGGGTCAGCGAGAAGTTGACGTTGACGAGCTTCACGTCGGAGAGCGACAGCCCGGCGGAGGAGAGCATCGTGCCCAGCAGCGCTTCCTCGAAGCCGGCGATGGAATAGCCGACGGTCTTGCCCTTGAGGTCGGCAAGCGACTTGATCGGCCCGTCCTTCAGCACGACGAGGCTGTTGAGCGGGGTCGCCACCGCCGTGCCGACGCGGATCACCGGCAGCCCCTCCTGCACCTGCGTGTAGAGGTTGGGCTGGTAGGACACCGCGATGTCGCCCTGCCCGGCGGCGAGGAGGCGCGGCGGCGCCGAGGGATCTGCCGGCTCGATCAGCGTCACGTCGAGGTTCTGCCTGGCGAAGAAGCCCTTCTCACGGGCGATGACCAGGGCCGCATGGTCCGGGTTCACGAACCAGTCGAGCAGCACGGTGAGCTTGTCGGCGGCGCGGGCGGGTGCCGCCGCGACGAGGCCGGCCAGAAGGCCGGCGGCCAGCGGCGCGAGCGCGCGGCGGGTCAGGGGCAACCTCGGGGGCATGGGCGTTCCTTTCGGGTCTTTTTCGTTTCAGCGCAGTGTGTCGGGGGCCCAGCGGACGAGCCGGCGCGTGGCGCGGTCGACCAGCATCCAGAGGGCGATGGAGAGAAGGGCGAGGACGTGGAGCGCGGCGAAGACGACGTCGGTCTGGGTGCGCGCATTGGCCTGCAGCATCAGCAGGCCGAGGCCGGAGGAGGAGCCGACCCATTCGCCGACCACCGCGCCGATGGGCGCGAGCGCGGCGGCGATGCGCAGGCCGGAGGCGAGGCTCGGCAGCGCAGCGGGAATGCGCAGCAGGCGCAGCGTCTGCAGCGGCGTCGCGCCGTAGAGGCGGGCGAGGTCGACGAGGCCGCGGTCGGTGCGCCGCAGCCCCTCCATCAGGCTGGTCGCGACGGGGAAGAAGATGATGAGGCTCGACATCACCACCTTGGAGGCGAGGCCGAAGCCGAACCAGACCACGAGCAACGGCGCGATGGCGAAGACCGGCAACGCCTGCGTGGCGACGAGGAGCGGCCCAAAGGCGCGCTCCACCGTGCTCCAGCGAGCCATGGCGAGCGCCGCGAGGATGCCGGCAGCGCAGCCGGCGAGAAGGCCGCAGACGATCTCCACCGCCGTCACGAGCGCCTGCGGGCCGATCAGGTCGAAGCGCGTGACCAGCGTCGTGGCGATGCGCGAGGGTGGCGGCAGGATGTAGTTGGGCACGCCCATCAGCCGCACCGCGGCCTCCCAGATCAGGAGGACGCCGGCGAGCGTGGCGCCTGCCAGGAGCCTGTCGGCCACGCGCATGGCCCTGCCCTGCGGGCCGGACCTGTGCTGTTCCTGAGACGGGGAAAGGCGTGCTGCGCCTGCCATCTCGCGTTCCCTCCGCCGGTGCTAGCCGGATCAGGTTCGACGGGTTGGCGGACGCCTCTCAGCCGCTCCAGTGGAAACGGCACCCCGACGAGAGATGCGAGACACGTATCAGGCCGCCCCTCCGCCACGCAAGACAAATGCATGACGCAGCGCAGCAGCGGCGCGCGGCAGGACGGGCCCGGCCCCTCTCCCGGCGCCGCAGCGCGGCTCCGGCCGGGGATAACAGGGTCAGATCACGTTTCGCTCGAGCAGCGGGCGGTTCTCGACGATGCGCTCGTGGCCGAGCGGGGTCAGGTCGAGGCTGAGATATCGGCCGTGGGCGATGAGTTCGGCGAGGCCGCGGCCGACGGCGGGCGATTGCTGCAGGCCGTGGCCGGAGAAACCGAGCGCAACGTAGACGTTCTCCGTGCCGACGGCGCGGCCGACGATGGCGTTGTGGTCGAGCAGGTTCATGTCGTAGTGCCCAGCCCACGCACGGCCCGGCCTGATCGCCTCGAAGGCGGGAACGCGGCTGGCGAGGGCGGGCCAGTAGACCTCCTCGAAGAGCGGCCAGTCGACCTCGAACTCCTGAGAATCGGGATCGTGGTCTCCGGGCGGGCCGCCGCAGATGAACATCTGCCCGTCCGGGCCCGGCCGGCCCTCGGGCCGCACCCAGACGCCGGACGTGTCGATGAGCAGCGGGGCGTTGTCGATGGGCGTGCGGCAGGTGAAGGAGAAGATGCAGCGTTTGCTGGAATGGATCGGCAGGTCGATGCCCGCCTCCGCCGCCAGCCTGCGCCCGCCCGAGGCGCCGGCGCAATCGACCAGCGCGCCGCACGCGATGCGGCTGCCGTCGGCGAGCCGGACGGCGGTGACCCGGTCTCCGTCACTCTCGACGCCCGTCACCTCGCCTTCGACATAGGTGACCCCGAGGCTGCGCGCCTTGCGGCGGAAGGCCTGCATCAGCGCCCAGCCGTCGAACCAGCCCTCGCCGCTGCGGCCCCAGCATCCCGCCGCGAGGTCTTCGCCGGCGAGCCAGGGGAACCGCTCGCGCAGGGCGGCCGGGTCGAGGAAAAGAATGTCGGCGCCCTCCTCGCGCTGCACGGCCTGGTTCTCGCGCAGCACGTGGGCGCCGGCTTCCGTCGCGAGGTAGAGGTAGCCGCCCTCGTGCAGGTCGATGGCCGGGTGGTCGCCGTCCACAGCCAGGATCTCGCCGATGCCGCGCATGAAGGCGATGCCGAACAGCGAGATGCGGATGTTCACGGGGCTCGAATATTGCTGGCGGATCGAGGCCGCCGACAGCGCCGAGGCCGAGTGCCTGTAGGTGAAGTCCTTCTCCACCACGACCACGCGGCCCGTGAAGCCGGGGTCCGCCGCCAGATGGTACGCCACCGACGAGCCCGTCACCGCCCCGCCGGCAATCACCACGTCCGCGCTCGCCGGTGCCTCGTCAGCCATGATCCCGTCCGCTTCCACGCATTGCGCGCGACCCATTGCAAACCCGGAAGCGCCTGTCGAGATTTTCAGAAAGCGGAGCGCGCGTCTTCAGACGCGCTCTTGTTTCCGACAAGGGACGATGCGGGTCTGAAGACCCGCGGTCCACCAGAGCGCGGAGCGCGCGTCTTCAGACGCGCTGTTGTTTCCTTCAAGGGGCGATGCGGGTCTGAAGACCCGCGGTCCACCAGAAGCCGGAGCGCGCGTCTTCAGACGCGCTCTTGTTTCCCCCAAGGGCGATGCGGGTCTGAAGACCCGCGCTCCCGTGTCGTTTGGCTTGCGGCGGGTCGGGGGGCGGGCCTACCGTGGGGCATGACGTCCTTCGCGCTTTCGGAGGACCATGCCGCGGTGCGCGACATGGCCCGAGCCTTCGCAGACGACCGCATGGCACCCCATGCGCTCGACTGGGACCGCGACCGCCATCTGCCGCTCGACGTGCTGCGCGAGGCGGCCGCGCTGGGGATGGCGGGCATCACCGTGCGCGAGGAGCACGGCGGCTCCGGCATGGCGCGGCTGCACTCGGTGGTTATCATGGAGGCGCTGGCGACGGGCTGCCCGACGGTCGCCGCCTTCCTGTCGATCCACAACATGGTCGCGGCGCTCGTCGACAAATTCGCCGGCGACGCGCTGCGCGAGCGGATCCTGCCGCCGCTCCTGACCATGGAGGCCGTCGCCAGCTACTGCCTGACAGAGCCCGGCTCCGGCTCCGACGCCGCCGCGCTGACGACGAGGGCGCGCCGCGACGGCGACGACTACGTGCTCGACGGGGTGAAGCAGTTCATCTCCGGCGCCGGCGTGTCGGACCTCTACCTCGTCATGGCCCGTACCGGCGGGCCGGGGCCGTCCGGCATCTCGGCCATCCTCGTGCCCAGGGGGACATCCGGCCTCTCCTTTGGCGCCGAGGAGCGCAAGATGGGCTGGCACGCCCAGCCGACCCGGCAGGTGATCCTGGAGGGCGTGCGCGTGCCGGTGGCCAACCGGCTGGGCGCCGAGGGCGAGGGCTTCCGGATCGCGCTGTCGGGGCTCGACGGCGGACGGCTCAACATCGCCGCCTGCTCGCTCGGCGGGGCGCAGGCGGCGCTGGAGAAGACGCTCGCCTACGCCGGCGAGCGCAAGGCCTTCGGCCAGAGGCTGCAGGACTTCCAGGCGCTGCAGTTCCGCATCGCCGACATGGCGACGCAGCTGGAGGTCGCCCGCACCTTCCTCTGGCGCGCGGCGGCGGCGCAGGACGGCGGCGACCCCGATGCGACGCGGTTGGCCGCCATGGCCAAGCGCTTCTGCACCGATGCCGGGTTCGAGGTCGCCGACATGGCCCTGCAGCTGCACGGCGGCTACGGCTACCTCGCCGAATACGGCATCGAGAAGATCGTCCGGGACCTGCGGGTGCACCGCATCCTGGAAGGCACCAACGAGATCATGCGCCTCATCGTCGCCCGCTCGCTGCTGGGCCGCGGCGGCAGCTGAGCCCACCTGTCCGGAGACATCGCATGAGCCACATCGCCTTTGTCGGGCTCGGCAACATGGGCGGGCCGATGGCCGCCAACCTCGTGCGCGCCGGCCACGCCGTGACGGGCTTCGACCTGTCCGCCGACAGCCTCGCCGCGGCACGGCAGGCGGGCGTGCACGCCGCCGCCTCGCTTGAGGAGGCCTGCGCGGGTGCCGCCACGGTGTTCACCATGCTGCCGGCCGGCAAGCACGTGCTGCAGGTTTGGCCGGCTGCGCTGGCGGCGGCAAAGCCCGGCGCGCTCTTCGTCGACTGCTCGACCATCGACGTCGACAGCGCGCGGGCGGCGCACGGCCTCGCGGCGCAGGCCGGCATGGCCTCGCTCGACGCGCCCGTGTCCGGCGGCGTGGGCGGCGCCTCGGCGGGCACGCTGACCTTCATGTGCGGCGGCGAGGAGGACGCCTTCGCGCGGGCCGGGCCGCTGCTGGCTGCCATGGGCCGCAAGGCCGTGCATTGCGGCGGTGCCGGAGCGGGGCAGGCGGCCAAGATCTGCAACAATATGATCCTCGGCATCTCGATGATCGCGGTGTGCGAGGGCTTCGTGCTGGCCGAGAAGCTCGGGCTTTCCCACCAGGCGCTCTTCGACGTGGCGTCGACCTCGTCGGGCCAGTGCTGGTCGCTGACGAACTATTGCCCGGTGCCCGGCCCCGTGCCCGCCAGCCCCGCCAACAAGGGCTACGCGCCGGGCTTTGCCGCAGCGCTGATGCTGAAGGACCTCACCTTGTCGCAGGAGGCGGCCAGGAGCTCCGGCGCGGAAACGCCCTTGGGCGAACATGCGCGGGCGCTCTACGAGGCCTATGCGGAGGCCGGGTTCCAAGCCTCGGACTTTTCCGGCATCGTGCGATTCCTGCGCGACGGCGGGGCGGCCTGAGGGCGCACAAGCCGATTTCCCGGAGAACGGCAGCGAGCCGCCCTGTCCTGACACGACGGCCATGACGGATGCCGCAGCCCGTGCCGTCATCTGCCCGGCTGGTTTCTGCTGCTGCTTGGTTTAAGCTCGTCGTGTTGCGCAACCAAGCGCACCCGGGAGGACCAGTCATGACCATTCGTGCCCTCGTCGCCGCCGCAGGCATCGTTCTCGCATCCTCGGCTTTCATTCCGTCGGCTCAGGCCGCCGTCTGCGCCAAGGGCGTCTACCGCGCGGGTTGCGCGGGCCCGAACGGCGCCGTTGCCGTGCGCAAGCCCGTGGCGACGACGACCACGACCTGCCGCTGGGTCAACGGCGTGCGTGTGTGCAAGCGCTACTGGTGAGCACTCAGCGGAAGAAGACGAGCGTCACCAGCACGAAGACCGGGATCAGCACGGCCCCGGACCACAGCATGTAGCCGAAGAAGCCGGGCATCTTCACGTTGCCCGAGCGGGCGATGGCATAGACCATGAAGTTGGGCGCGTTGCCGATATAGGTGTTCGCGCCCATGAACACCGCACCGCAGGAGATGGCGGCGAGCGTCAGCGCGCCCTCCGCCATCAGCGACCTGGCGTCGCCGCCGGCGAGCTCAAAGAAGACGAGATAGGTCGGCGCGTTGTCGAGGAAGGACGAGAGGATCCCGGTGAGCCAGAAATAGGCCGCCGGCACGGGAGCGCCGTCCGGCCCAGTCACCATCGCGACGAGCGGCGCGAAGGCACCCCCCGGTCCCGCGCGCAGCATGGCGATGACGGGGATCATCGCGACGAAGATGCCGGCGAAGAGCTTGGCCACCTCCACGATCGGCCCCCACGCGAAGCCGTTCGCGGCGCGGTATTCCGCCTTGCCCACGGCCAGCGAGACGAGCGCCACCGCGACGAAGACGATGTCCCGCAGCAGGTTCTGCAGCTCGATCTCCACGTCGAGGACGTCGAAGGAGATGCCAGGCTTCCACGCCCCGCTGACCAGCACGGCGAGCACGATGACGCCGATGAGGGCGATGTTGGGCACGCCCCGCAGGCGCACGCGCTTGTCCGGCGTGGGATCGCGGACAACGCCCTCGCGCCGGTAGATCACCGTGTCCACGACGAAGAAGACGGCCAGCACCAGCACGGCCGCGAAGGCCGTCTCGGCAGCGAGGTGGTGCGCGGTCCAGAAGAAGTCGACGCCACGCAGGAAACCGAGGAAGAGCGGCGGGTCTCCGAGCGGCGTCAGCGCCCCGCCGAGGTTCGAGACGATGAAGATGAAGAACACCACGACGTGGGCGTTGTGCTTGCGGTTGTCGTTGGCGCGCAGGACCGGCCGGATCATGACCATGGACGCGCCCGTCGTGCCGATGAAGCTCGCCAGCACGCCTCCCACCAGCAGCAGGAGCACATTTGCTGCCGGGGAGCCGTGGATGTTGCCGGCGATGAGGATGCCGCCCGCCGTCGTGAACAGCGCCAGCAGCAGCAGGATGAACGGCACGAATTCGAGCAGGATGGTGTGGGCCAGCGCCTCCGCTGTCGGGGTCGCGCCGCGCAGCACGAGGAGAGGAACGAGAACGAGCAGGGCCCAGAGCGCGGCGATCTTGCCCTGGTGATGCTCCCAGGCATGCGGCGCGAGCAGCGGGAAGAGCGCGATGGAGAGCAGCATGCCGGCGAAAGGCAGCGCCCAGGGCAGCCCGAAATTGGCGCCGTCGAGTGCCCCGGCAGCGAAGGCCGGCCCCGGCAGCGCCACCAGCGCGCCGGTGAGGAGAACGATCAGGATCGGCATGGGGCGGCTCGCGGTGGAGTGCCAGCCCTAGCAACGGCCGTCCCTCGCAGCAAGGCAGGCGGGCCGGTGCGTCCACACACCTTGAACGTGTCTGCGGTTGTGTAACGTTACGCCGCGCGCAGCGTGCGCGATGCGGAGGGGAGCGGCATGGCCACCTGGATCATTCTCGCCATCATCATCGTCGGCGGCCTCTGGCTGATCATGGCCTATAACGGGCTTGTCTCGATGCGCCAGCGGGTCGGGCAGGCCTTCGCCGACATCGACGTGCAGCTGAAGCAGCGCCACGACCTCATCCCCAATCTCGTCGAGACCGTGAAGGGCTACGCCTCGCACGAGCGCGACACGCTTGAGGCCGTGGTGGCGGCGCGCAACGCGGCGCTGGGCGCCCATGGCCCGGCTCAGCAGGCGGCCGCGGAAGGCGCCCTGTCCGGCGCGCTCGGCCGGCTCATCGCCCTCGGCGAGGCCTATCCGGACCTCAAGGCCAGCGCAAACTTCCAGCAGCTGCAGAACGACCTCTCCGACGTGGAGAACAAGCTCGCGGCGTCGCGGCGCTTCTTCAACAATTCCGTCGGCGAGTACAACGCAGCCATCCAGGCCTTCCCGGCGGTGCTGTTCTCCGGCTCGATGGGCTTCAAGCCGGGCGAGTTCTTCGACCTTGGCGCCGACCAGCGCAAGTCGCTGGACGTGGCGCCGACCGTGAAGTTCTGACGGCGGGCGAACCGCCGTCCCGCCAACGGGGGCGCGATGTTCCAGGCCTACGGCCTCTACACGCAGATCCGGTCGAACCGCATCCGCTCGGTGCTGCTGCTGGCCGGGCTGTTCCTGCTCGTCTGGGTGCTGACCTATGCGGGCGCGCTCGTCGCCTCCGCCATGGGCAGCAAGGACCCGCTGTCCGTCATCATGGCGCGCACGGCCGGGTACACGCTGCGCTCTCTGCCCTTCGTCACCATCGGGACGGCCGTCTGGGTGGCGATCGCCTGGAAGTGGCACCAGGCCATCCTGCGCGCCGTCACCGGGGCGAAGCGCGTGGAGCGGGCCGAGGAGCCGAAGCTCTACCAGCTGCTCGAAAACCTCTCCATCTCGCGCGGACTCACCATGCCGCGGCTCGAGATCCTCGAGACCGACGTGCTCAACGCCTATGCCAGCGGCCTCAATCCCGGGCAGTACACCGTCACCGTCACGCGCGGCCTGATGAACGCGCTGGACGACGCCGAGATGGAGGCCGTGCTCGCCCACGAGCTCACCCATATCCGCAACGGCGATGTGAGCCTCATGGTCGTGGCGGTCGTCATCGCCGGGGCCATTTCCTTCTTCGGCGAGATCCTGTTCCGCGGCTTCATGCGGACGGGCTGGTCGAGCGGAGGATCGTCATCCTCGTCGTCTTCGTCGTCCTCGTCCTCGGACAAGAAGGGCGGCGGCGGGGAGGTGATTGCAATTATCATCGCCGTCGCGCTGGTGCTGCTCTCCTGGCTGCTGTCGCAGGTGATCCGCTTCGCGCTGTCGCGCACCCGCGAGTATCTCGCCGATGCGGGGGCCGTGGAACTCACCAAGAACCCGGACGCGCTGATCTCCGCGCTGCGCAAGATCGAGGGCAGGGGGGAGCTCCCGCGGGTGCCGTCCGCCGTCATGGAGATGTGCATCGACAATCCCCGCTCCGGCTTCTCGGACCTTTTCGCGACGCATCCCTCCATCGACGCCCGCGTTTCCGCACTGGTCTCGCTCGCCGGCGGCCGCGACATGCCCTCCCGGGCCGCGCTCCCGGACGAAACGGTGATCGTTCCGGCGCGCGGAGGCGCGTGAGGGATGGCGGTAACGGGCTACTCCGCAGCCTTGCCGGCGGCCTGGGCGGCGTCTTCGGCGGCGGTCTCGGCGGCGTCGACCGTCTTCAGCGCCTCGGGGTGCGGCATGGAGATGATGTTGTAGCCGCTGTCGACATAGTGCACCTCGCCAGTGACGCCGGCGGACAGGCGCGACAGCAGGTAGATGGCGGAGCCGCCGATCTCCTCGATCGTGACGGTGCGGCGCAGCGGGGCGTGGCGCTTCTGGTAGTTGAACATCAGCCGGGCGTCGGCGATGCCGGCCCCTGCCAGCGTGCGCACAGGGCCGGGTGACAGCGCGTTGACGCGGATGCCGGCGGGGCCGAAGTCATTGGCGAGGTAGCGCACCGAGGCTTCCAGCGCCGCCTTGGCCACGCCCATGACGTTGTAGTTGGGCATGACGCGGGTGGAGCCGCCATAGGTCAGCGTGATCATGCTGCCGCCCTGCGTCATCAGGTCGGCGGCGCGCCGTGCGATCTCGGTGAACGAGAAGCAGGAGATCACCATGGTGCGCGCGAAGTTCTCGCGCGTCGTGTCGGCGTAGCGGCCCTTCAGCTCCGACTTGTCGGAGAAGGCGATGGCGTGGACGAGGAAGTCGATCCGTCCCCACCGCGCCTTGAGGTCGGCAAACACCGCGTCCACCGAGGCGAGGTCTTCCACGTCGCAGGGCAGCAAATAGTCCGACCCCGCCTCCTGGGCCAGCGGCGCAACACGCTTCCTCAGCGCCTCGCCCTGGTAGGTGAAGGCGAGCTCGGCGCCCTCGTCGGCAAGCGCCCGGGCGATGCCCCAGGCGATGGAGTGGTCGTTCGCGACGCCCATGACGAGGCCGCGCTTGCCGGTCATCAGAGAGGCCATGGGGAGGCTCCGGTCCTGGATCTCGGGCGCCTCACGCGTCCACGTGCTTGAAGACGATGGTGGCGTTGGTGCCGCCGAAGCCGAAGGAGTTCGACAGCGCCGCCCGGATCTGCACATTGTCGCGGCGCTGCGTGACGATGGGCATGTCGGCGAAGGCCGGGTCCATCTCGTCGATGTTGGCGCTCTCGCAGATGAAGCCGTTGTTCATCATCAGCAGCGAGTAGATCGCCTCCTGCACGCCGGTTGCCCCGAGCGAATGGCCGGTCAGCGACTTGGTGGCGGCGATGGGCGGGCACTTGTCGCCCGTGCCGAACACCTCGCGGATCGCCTCGATCTCCCTGAGGTCGCCCACCGGCGTCGAGGTGGCGTGCGGGTTGATGTAGTCGATCGGCGTCTTCACGGTGGAAATCGCCTGGCGCATGCAGCGGATGGCGCCCTCGCCGGATGGCGCGACCATGTCGTAGCCGTCCGAGGTGGCGCCGTAGCCGGCGATCTCCCCGTAGATGCGGGCCCCGCGGGCCTTGGCGTGCTCGAGTTCCTCAAGCACCAGCACGCCCGCGCCGCCCGCGATGACGAAGCCGTCGCGGTTGACGTCATAGGCGCGCGAGGCGACCCCCGGGCGGTCATTGTACTTGGTGGACATGGCGCCCATTGCGTCGAAGAGCACCGACAGCGTCCAGTCCAGCTCCTCGCAGCCGCCGGCGAAGACGACGTCCTGCTTGCCCCACTGGATCTGCTCGTAGCCCGCGCCGATGCAGTGGTTCGACGTCGCGCAGGCCGACGAGATCGAGTAGTTCACGCCCTTGATCTTGAACCAGGTGGCGAGCGTCGCCGAGGCGGTGGACGACATGGCCTTCGGCACGGCGAACGGCCCGACGCGCTTCGGGCCCTTCTCGCGGGCGATGTCGGCGGATTCGACGATGGTGCGCGCGGAGGGGCCGCCAGAGCCCATGATGATGCCCGTGCGATCATGCGTGATGTCGCTCTCGTCCAGGCCCGAATCGCGGATCGCCTGATCCATGGCGACGTGGTTCCACGCCGTGCCGGTCGCGTGGAAGCGCATGGCGCGCCTGTCGACGAGCTCCGAGGGATCGAGCGTCGGAGCGCCGTGCACCTGGCAGCGGAAGCCGAGCTCGGCATAGCGGTCGGCGCGCACGATGCCGGAACGCGCCTCGCGCAGGGAGGCGAGCACCTCCTGCGTGGTGTTGCCGATCGACGACACGATGCCCATGCCGGTGACGACGACACGTCTCATGGCCTCATCCTTCCCTTCGCCGGTGCATCCGCTGACGCGGCGCGCGGCGGCCGCTCAGGCGGCTTCCGTCTTGAAGAGGCCGACCCGCAGATCCTTGGCCTCGTAGATGCGGCGGCCGTCCGCCTCCAGCCAGCCATCGGCGATGCCGAGGACGAGCTTGGACCGGAAGACCCGCTTCAAATCGACGCCGTAAACCACTTTCCGGACACTGGGAAGAACCTGGTCCGAGAACTTCACCTCGCCGACGCCGAGGGCCCGGCCGCGCCCCTCCAGGCCCAGCCAGCCGAGGAAGAACCCGCAGAGTTGCCAGAGCGCATCGAGGCCGAGGCAGCCCGGCATCACCGGATCGCCCTTGAAATGGACGGGGAAGAACCAGAGGTCCGGGCGGATGTCGAGCTCGGCCCGGATCATGCCCTTGCCGTTGGGCCCGCCGCTTTCCTGGATGTCCGTGATGCGGTCGAACATCAGCATGGGCGGCAGCGGAAGCTGCGCGTTGCCCGGCCCGAAAATCTCGCCGCGGCCGCAGGCGAGGAGGTCTTCGTAGTCGTAGCTGGACCGCTGCTCCATCACCGCGGGAGGCTCCTCTCCAGACATGCCAGACCGCCACGCGCTTTCACGCATGACGGCGCGCGTGTGGTAACACAGCGTGCGGCGCGCCGGAAGGAGCAACGCGGGCGCGACCCGGGTGGTTCGCCGGAGCGCTCGCCCGGCAGCATGCCGCACGCGGTCAGGAGTTGCCCGGGTTGCGGGAGCGTGCCCCCGTCCCTATGATATGGCAGGCTTCCACAGGCGTTTTCCGACACATGGCCCTCCTCAACCTGCCTGGCGTACGCGTTCCGCGCAGCTCGCCCCCGACCGAGAACTGGCCGGCCCAGAGCGGCTGCCCGTATCACGACCTGCGCCGCAAGCTGCGCGAGGTGGGGCTGCGTCCGACGCGCCAGCGCGTCGGCCTGGGCTGGCTGCTCTTTGCCAAGGGCGATCGCCACGTCACGGCCGAGGGACTCTACGAGGAAGCCACGAAGGCTCGCGTCCCGGTTTCATTGGCGACCATCTACAACACGCTGCACCAGTTCACCCAGGCGGGGCTGCTGCGCGAGGTGGCGGTGGATGGGGCCAAGACCTACTTCGACACCAACACCGGCGACCATCACCATTTCTTCGTCGAGGGCGAGAACGTCCTCCAGGACATCGACGGCGAACTCGTCTCGGTCAGCGCCTTGCCGGAGCCTCCGCCCGGCATGGAGATCGCACGCGTCGACGTCATCGTCCGCCTGCGCCGCAAGCAGGACTGACGGGCAGGGCCGGCACAGGGCCGGCCGCCGTCAGCGTCCGTCTCCCGCCGCCAGCAGGGCGCGGTGGGCCTCCCGGTAGGTGGGGTAGTGCAGCGTCCACCCGAGCTCGGCCTTGGTCGCGGCGTTGGAGACGCGCTTGTTCTCGCCATAGAAGCTGCGCGCCATCGGCGAGAGCTCGGCCGTCTCGAAGGCCTGCTCGGGAGGCGGCTCGATGCCGAGGAGCCCGGCGGCGAATGTGACCACGTCCTGCGGCGGGGCCGGCTCGTCGTCCGTGACGTTCCAGACCGCGCCCGCCCGCGGCCGGTCGAGCCCGGCCGCGATGCAGCCGGCGATGTCCTCGACATGGATGCGGTTGAACACCTGCCCGGGCTTCACCAGCCGCTTCGCCATGCCGCTGCGCAGATTGACGAGCGCGTTCTGGCCGGGCCCGTAGATGCCCGCCAGCCGGAAGATCATCACGGCCTTGTGCGTCTCGGCGCCGAACACGATCCACGATTCCTCGGCCTCGACGCGCCGCACGGAGCGCTCGCTGGCCGGCCGTGGCGGCGTCTCTTCCGTCACCCAGCCGCCGCCATGGTCGCCATAGACGCCGACCGTGGAGAGATACCCGATCCATTTCAGCCGCGGCGCGGCGGCGAGTTCGGCCGAGCAGGTCCGCAGCACCGGGTCGCCGCCACCGTCGGGCGGCACGGAGACGAGCACCGCGTCCGCGTCCTGGATCACGTCGGCGAGTTCGCGCGACATGGTCTCGCCGTCGAAGACGACGCCCTGCACGCCATCGGCGGCGATCGCCCTCGCCTTGTCCTCGGCGCGCACCGTCGCGGAGATGGAGGCGAAGCGGCGGCCGTGCAGGCGCACGAAGTGGCTGGAGGTGTAGCCGTAGCCGAAGATCAGGAGGTTCAAGCCGGTGCTCCTTCCGGGGCCTGGCGCGGGCCGGGCGGGTCGTCGCCGGCGTCGAGCCATTCCGACCTTACCTGCGGATCGGCCTCGCCTTCCAGCGCTGCCGCACGCCGTTCCGCGAAGTCCGGCGCCTCCGCCAGGCGCGAGAAGGCCCACACCGCGGCGCCCCGCACGAGCGGCGAGGCGTCGTCGAGCCGTGCACGCGCCGCCTCGGCCAGCTCCGGCCGGCCGGAATTGCCGATGGCCACGAGGACGTTGCGCACGAACCGGTCGCGCCCCGTGCGCTTCACCGGTGTCGCGGAGAAGAGGGCCCGGAAGCCCGCTTCGTCGAGGGCGGCGAGGTCGGCGAGGGGAATGCCGTCGAGTTCCTCCCGGGCCGAGAGCTTCTGCTCGCGTGCCGCCTTGGCGAAGCGGTTCCACGGGCAGACGGCGAGGCAGTCGTCGCAGCCGAAGATGCGGTTGCCGATGCCGGCGCGAAGGCCGCGCGGGATGGGTCCGTCGTGCTCGATGGTGAGGTAGGCGATGCAGCGCGTCGCATCGAGCCGGTAGGGTGCCGGGAAGGCGTCGGTCGGGCAGATGTCGAGGCAGCGCCGGCAGGAGCCGCAATGGTCGCTGCCCGGCGTGTCGAAGGGCAATTCGGCGGTGGTGTAGATGGCCCCGAGGAAGAGCCAGGATCCTTCGCTGCGCGACACAAGCACGCTGTGCTTGCCCTGCCAGCCCAGGCCCGCCGCGGCGGCCAGCGGCTTCTCCATGACCGGAGCGGTGTCGACGAAGACCTTGTAGCCCGCCCCGCTACGGGCCGCGAGCAGGGAGGCAACCTGCTTCAGCCGCCCCTTCACCACGTCGTGATAGTCGCGCGAGCGGGCATAGACGGACACCGTGCCGCGCTCGGGACGGGCGAGATTGGCCAGCGGATCGCGGGCCGGGGCGTAGCTCATGCCGAGCATGACCACGGAGCGCACGGCCGGCCACAGCCCGGCGGGCGAGGCCCGCTGCTCGCGGCGCTCCGCCATCCACGCCATGTCGCCATGGTGCCCGGCGGCCAGCCACGCCTCCAGGCGCTCGCGGGCCTGCGGGATGCCGGAGGGGTCGGCGACGCCCATGGCGTCGAAGCCTTCCCGCCGCGCGGCGGCGAAAACGGCGTCCTTCAGGGCCTGCGGGCTCAGAAATCGAGGTCCGCGTAGTGCGCGGCGGCTTCCATGCCCGGCACGCGGTCCGTCAGCAGGGTCCGGAAGGACGGGCGCGACTTCACCCGCGCGTACCAGTTCTTCGCCGCCTCGTTCTCGTTCCACGGCACGTCGCCCAGATAGTCGGCCGCCGACAGCTGTGCCGCCGCGGCGAGGTCCGCATAGCTCAGCTTCTCGCCGGCGAGCCACCGCCGGCTGCCCATGAGGAAGCCGATATAGGCGAGATGATAGCGGATGTTGCTGCGCGCGGCGCGGATCGCGGCCATGTCCGGCGCCCCGCCGCCCTGTTCGGGCGTCATGTAGCGCTTGAACACCTTCTCGGTGACCAGGTAGCCGGTGACCTCGTCGTGCATCTTGCCATTGAACCAGTCGACCAGCCGGCGCACCTCGATGCGGCCGCGCGGGTCGGCGGGCAGCAGCCTGCGGTCGCCGAGCGCCAGACCGCGCGTCTCGTCGAGGTACTCGGCGATGATCGAGGCGCCCGGCACCGGGCCGGACTGCTCCTCGCTGAAGACGGGCGTGGTGCCGGCCGGATTGATCAGCAGGAACTCGGTGCGCCGCTCGAACGCCCGTTCCTCGACCAGTTCCACCTCGAGCCCGAATTCGCCGATCACCAGGCGCACGAACCGCGAATGAGGGCACAGGGGATGATGGTACAGCGTCGCCATGAAGCGGCTCTGGACTCCGACAGGGGCGGGACGATGGCGGGCGGCGCAGCCCGTTGCAGCCGGCAAACCCGGAAACCGGTGGTTGGCGCGGTGCGGGTCCCGCGTATAGAACCCGTGCGGCCGGGCGACAACCCGATTCGACGAGCCGTCGCGGCCACGCTAGACCTGCCCGCCCGCCGTTTCCGGAAAGGACCAGGATGGATCCCGTCGCCGCGCTCAAGGCCGTCGCCCTCGGCATTCTCGAAGGCGCCACCGAATTCCTCCCCGTGTCGTCCACGGGGCACCTGCTCCTGGCCGAGCATTTTCTCGGGCTGAGTTTCGCCGACGAGCGGTTCGACAAGACCTTCGCCGTGCTGATCCAGTTCGGCTCCATCCTGGCGCTGCTCAGCGTCTACTTCCGCAAGCTGCTCTCCATCGCCATGGACCTGCCGAGCGATCCGAAGGCTCGCACCTTCGTGATCGGCGTGCTCGTCGCCTTCCTGCCGGCCGCCGCGCTCGGCGCGGTGCTGCACGGCTTCATCAAGGACGTGCTCTTCAATCCGCTCATCGTCTGCATCGCGCTGATCGTCGGCGGCTTCGTGCTGATGGCGGTGGACCGCGTGCCGCTGCCCAAGCGCTACACGGACGTGTCGCAGTTCCCGATTTCGATGGCGCTGAAGATCGGCATCTGCCAGTGCCTCGCCATGATCCCCGGCGTCTCCCGCTCGGGCGCCACCATCGTCGGCGCGATGCTGTTTGGCGCCGACAAGCGCTCGGCGGCGGAATTCTCGTTCTTCCTCGCCATGCCGACCATGGCCGGCGCCTTCGCCTACGATCTCTACAAGAGCCGCGACTTTCTCGACTTGCACGGTATCGGGCTCATCGTCGTCGGCTTCATCGCCGCCTTCCTGTCCGGGCTCGTCGTGGTCAGGAGCCTGCTCGGCTATGTCAGCAAGCACGGCTTCGGCGTCTTCGCCTGGTGGCGCATCATCGTCGGCGCCGCCGGACTGGCCGGGCTCCTCGTTCTGGGCTGAGAAGCGGGCCCCTCCGCCTGTCCTTGCGAGCGAAGCGAAGCAATCCAGGCCTGGGCCCCCTTCCGACACGATTCCGGTCTGCTTCGCCGCTTCGCTCCTCGCAACGACGACAACAACCGGCCCCTCAATACCCCTGCGCCCGGTCCACCAGGTTCTCGAAGGGCTCGCCGGCCTCGTGGCGCCGGATCTGACGGGCGATCAGGGCGGCGATGGCGCGCGGCTCCGACATGGCGGCGTTGTGCGGGGTGACCGTGACGCGCGGATGGGTCCAGAGCGGCGAGGTCGCCGGCAGCGGCTCGGTCTCGAACACGTCGAGCGTGGCCCCGGCCAGCGAGCCGTCCTCCAGTGCCGCGAGGATGTCGGTCTCTTTCTGCAGCCCGCCACGCCCGGCATTGATCAGGAAAGGCCCGCCGAGCTTCCCGTCCCGGGCAAGCCCGCCGAGAAGACGACGGTCGACGATGCCCTGCGTGTCCGGGGTCAGCGGCAGCAGGACGACGAGGATGTCGGTGCGCGCCAGGAAGGCGCCCAGCTCGGCGGCGCCGGCGAAGGCGCGGATGCCGTCGACGTGCCTGGCCGTCCGGCTCCATCCCGCCACGTCGAAGCCCATGACGGCGAGCTTGCGCGCCGCATCCGCGCCGAGCACGCCGAGCCCCATCACGCCGACCCGCACATCGGCGGCGGCGGGCTGCAGGTCGTCGTCCTCCCACACGCGCTCGCGCTGCTGCCGCTCGTAGCGCCGCGTCTGGCGCAGGATGGAGAGGCAGTGCAGCACGACGTACTCGCTCATGCGGGCCGTCAAATCGGTATCGACCACGCGCAGGATCGGGACGTCGGGCAGCTTGTCGTCGGTCAGCAGGTGGTCGACGCCGGCGCCCAGCGAGAACACCGCGGCGAGGTTGGGCAGGCCCGCGAGGGAGCCCGGCGGGTGCTTCCACGCCGCGGCATAGTGGACCGCCCGGCGGTCGAAGATGTCGCCGGGCAGGACGACCTCCCGTCCCGGCAGCTCCTCGCGCAGGCGCGCCGCCCAGGCCTCGGCATCCATGCCACGCACGGCCACCAGGATCGTCATGCCGGCTCTCCCTCCCGCTCGTCCTCGTCGCCGGCGAAGCGCGCCAGCACGACCGGCGTCTCCTCGTGTGCCTCGCCGGAGATCGCGTAGGCTGCCTGCAGGGCCCGCGCCGCCGCAGCCGCAGCCTCCTCGGTCGCCGCGTGGACGACCCCGAGCGGAGCCTCCCCGCCGACCGGAGCCCCCAGCGCCGCCAGCCGCGTGAAGCCGACCGCGGGATCGATCACCCCGTCCGGCCGCGTCCGGCCGCCGCCCAGCCCCACCACCGCGAGCCCGACTGCCCGTGCGTCGCAGCCAGTGACGAAACCCTCGCGCGCAGGGGGCACGTCGCGGATCACGGGCGCGCGCGGCAGGTGCGCGTCCGGGTTCTCCAGCAGGTCCGCCGGGCCGCCGAGCGCGGCCACCATGCGCCCGAAGCGCTCGGCCGCCTGCCCCGACTGCACCGCAGCGTCGATCTGCGCCCAGCCATCCTCGATGCTCTCGGCGAGCCCCCCCAGCAGCAGCATCTCGCCGCCCAGCGCCACGACGACCTCGTGCAGCCGGGGGTCCAGATGCGCCCCGGTGAGATAGTCGATGGCGTTCCTCACCTCGACGGCGTTGCCCGCGGCGCTCGCCAGCGGCTGGTCCATGGCGGTGATCAGCGCCGTCGTCGGCAGCCCCGCCCCGTTCGCGACCTCGGCGAGGCTTTCCGCCAGCTCCGCCGACAGCTCCAGCGTCGGCATGAAGGCGCCCGAGCCCGTCTTCACGTCCATGACGAGACCGTCGAGGCCGGCGGCCAGTTTCTTGGACAGGATCGAGGCGGTGATCAACGGGATCGACTCGACGGTCGCCGTGACGTCCCGGATGGCGTAGAGCCGCATGTCGGCCGGCGCCAGCGCCGCGGTCTGCCCGATCACGGCGCAGCCGACCTCGCCGACGACCTTGCGGAACAAGGCGTTGTCGGGCTTCGAGACATACCCCGGTATGGCGTCGAGCTTGTCGAGGGTACCGCCGGTATGGCCGAGGCCGCGGCCCGAGATCATCGGCACGAAGCCGCCGCAGGCGGCCACGGCCGGGGCCAGCATCAGGCTGACATTGTCGCCGATGCCGCCGGTGGAGTGCTTGTCGAGCACGGGGCCGGGCAGGTCCGACCAGTCCAGCACCTCTCCCGACTGCGTCATGGCCCGGGTCAGCGCCACGCGCTCGTCCATGCTCATGCCGCGGAAGAACACCGCCATGGCGAAGGCCGCGGCCTGGCCTTCCGACACGCGGCCGTCCGTCAGGCCCGCGATGAAGTCGGCGATCTCGTCGCCGGACAGCTCGCCGCCGTCGCGCTTGCGGCGGATGATCTCCTGCGGAAGCAGCATGGTCAGTATCCCGGGTGGGTGACGGGGTCGGCCCCACCTTCCGCGGCGGCGACGAGTGCAGTGTGCAGGCCGCCGGCGCCGATGCGGAAGGTTGCGGGGCTCGCCCAGTTCTCCCCCAGGATAGACCCGGCGAGGCCGAGGTAGAAGGCCGCGTCCTGCAGGGTGCGGATGCCGCCGGCGGCCTTGAAGCCGGCGCCGCCGCCCGCGTCGCGGATGGCGAGCAGCATCGCTTCGGCGGCCTGCGGCGTGGCGGAGACCGCGATCGTCCCGGTCGAAGTCTTCAGGAAGTCGGCACCGGCGGCGATGGCGAGGTCGCTGGCGCGGCGGACCGTGGCGATGTCGGGCATGGCTCCCGCCTCCAGGGTGACGGTGAGGAGCTTGCCGTCCGGCAGCACGGACTTCACGTCGCGCACCATGGCTGAGGCAAGCTGCTCCTCGCCTCTCAGGAACGCCCGGTAGGGCAGGACGAGGTCGATCTCGTCGGCGCCGTCGGACAGCGCTTCCTGGGTGTCGTCGATAACGCGGTCCACGTCCTCCCCGCCGGACGGGAAGTTGGTCACGGTCGCTATCCCTACGCCGGTGTCCCGCAGCCTCCGCGCGCAATCTCCCGCGAACTGCGGCCATACGCACACGGCGGCGACCCGGGCCGGCGGTCCTGCCGCCTTGCGGCACAGCCCGTCGATGTCGGCCGGCCCGCAGGAGACTTCGAGATTGGTAAGGTCGAGAAGCCCGATGAGGCGCAGGGCCAATGCGTCGTCCCTAGCCATCGTCCTGCTCCAGGAAGGCGAGGACGAGGCGGCGCAGCGCGTCTCCCGCCACCATGGCGACCTCCTTGGTCTCGTCGTGCGACGGGTTGGCGTCCTTTATTCCGGCGCCGAAATTGGTGACGATCGACACCGCGCCGACCTCCAGGCCGATGCGCCGGGCGATGATGACCTCGGGAACGGTCGACATGCCGACGAGATCCCCGCCCAGGATGCCGATGGCGCGGATCTCCGCCGGCGTCTCGAAGCTCGGGCCCGATACCCAGCAATACACGCCCTCGCCCACGGCCAGCCCTGCCGCCGCCGCCGCCGTGGCGAGGCGCCGGCGCAGGGCCGGCGAATAGGCCTCCGTCATCGGCACGAAGCGCCCGTCGCCGCCGTCCCCGATCAGCGGATTGGCGCCGGACAGGTTGATGTGGTCGCGGATGATGCAGAGCGATCCCGGCGGCATTTCGGGTCGCAACGAACCGGCCGCGTTGGTCAGCAGCAGCCTGCTCACGCCGACCGCCTTCAGGGTCTCCAGCGCGGGCCGCATCACGGCGGCGTCGCCGGACTCGTAGTAGTGCGCGCGGCCCTGCATCAGCAGCACGCGCCGCCTGCCCAGCACGCCGATGACGGCGCGCCCCGCATGGCCCGAGACGCCGGCCGGCGGAAAGCCGGGAATGTCGGAATAGGGCACGATCACGGGGTCTGGAACGGCCTCGGCGAGCGGGCCGAGCCCGGTGCCCAGCACGATGGCGGTGTCGACGGGTCCGGCGAGCCGGGCCCGCAGCAGCGCGGCGCCGTCAGCCGGGTCGAAGTCCGGCCTCAAGACGAGGGCTCCTGCGCCATGGCGTGCGGGCCGAACGCGAGCGGGATCAGCTCGTCGGCGGTGAACCTTCTCCGGTATCCGCCCGGGTCGGCGGCCCAGACCGCGACGTTCGGCCCCCCGAACTCGAAGATGCGCTGCCGGCATGCGCCGCACGGCGTGACCAGCGCAGCGCCCTCGGCAATTACCGTGATTTCGGAGAGCACCGTGTCGCCGCCCGCCACCATCGCGGCGATGGCTCCCGCCTCGGCGCAGGTGCCGACGGGGTAGGCCGCATTCTCGACGTTCACTCCCGGATAGACCCGGCCGGACGCTCCGCGCGCTGCGGCCCCCACCCTGTAGCCGGAATAGGGGGCATAGGCCCGCTCGCGGATGGCACGAGCGGCCTCCAGGAGGTCGGCCGGCCCGTCGATGGGCGATGACATTTCAGCGTTCCTTCACATAGGGCAGGCCGGAGGCCCGGGGCGGGATCGCCCGGCCGATGAAGCCGGCCAGGAGGATCACCGTCAGGGCATAGGGCAGGGCCTGGATGGCCTGCACCGGCACCTCGCCGACGCCGGGAACTACCACGCCCTGGAGCCGGATCGCCACCGCGTCGAGCAGGCCGAACAGCAGGCAAGTCCACAGAGCGGGCCATGCCCGCCACTTGGCGAAGATGAGTGCGGCGAGCGCGATGAAGCCCTTGCCGGCGGTCATCTGCGGCAAGAAGCCCGCCGCCTGGGCGAGCGAGAGGTACGAACCGCCGAGCCCGCATAGAACGCCGGCCAGCACCACTGCCGCGTAGCGCAGGCCCGTGACGGAGATGCCGGCCGTATCCACCGCCGCCGGGTTCTCGCCGACGGCGCGCAGCCGCAGGCCGAAGCGGGTGCGGGCCAGCACCCACGCCGACAGGATCACGACAGCCAGGGCGCCGTAGACGAGCAGCGTGTGGCTGGAGATGACGTCGGCATAGAGCGGGCCCAGGACGGGCACGCCGCGCACGGCGTCCGCGAAGGGCAGGGTGACGGGCTCGAAGCGTTCCGCCCCGTCAAGCGGAGGGGTACGCCCGCCCTGGCCATACCAGGCATTGCCGATGAGGGCGGTGAGCCCCGCCGCGAGCATGTTGATCGCCACGCCGGAGACGATCTGGTTGCCGCGCTGGGAGATGGCCGCGAAGCCGTGCACCAGCGCGAAGGCGATGGCGGCGAGGATGCCGGCGAGCAGCCCGGCCCAGGCGCTGCCGGTGGCGTGCGAGGCGGCGGCGGCGGCGAACGCCGCGATCAGCATCTTGCCTTCGAGCCCGATGTCGACGACGCCGGACCGCTCGGACCACAGCCCCGCCATGCAGGCGAAGAGGAGGGGAACGGCGAGGCGAACGCCCGAATCGAAGATGGCGATTCCGGTGGAGAGCCAGTCCATCCTCAGCCCCCCGTCCGCAGGCGGGCGAAGAACACCGACAGCGGCTTGCGGAAAATGCCGTCAAGCGCGCCGGCGAAAAGGATGACGAGGCCGGAGATGGTGACGATCATGTCGCGCGTGATGGCCGGGCTCTCGAAGGCGAGTTCCGTGCCGCCCTGGAACAGCACGCCGAACAGGATCGCGGCGAGCACGATGCCGACAGGGTGGGAGCGGCCCATCAGCGCGACGGCGATACCGATGAAGCCCGACCCGGCCGTGAACTCCAGCAGCAGGCGCTCCTGCACGCCCATGATCTCGTTGACGGCGACCATCCCGGCGAGTCCGCCCGAGATCAGCATGGCGATCACGGTGATGCGCGGGATCGAGATGCCGGCATAGAGCGCCGCGCCGGGGTTGGCGCCGACGGTGCGGATGGCGTAGCCAAGCCGCGTGCGCCAGACGAGCACCCACACCGCGATGGCCATCAGCAGCGCGAGCAGGAAGGAGAGGTTCAGCGGCGAGGAGGGCATGGTGATGCCGAACTCCGCCGCGATCTCGTGCACGAAGGCGACATGAGCGGATTTCGCGAAGGTCGGCGTCTCCGGCGACATCGAGCCGGGCTTCCCGATCACGTTGACCAGCAGGTACACCAGCAGCGCCGAGGCCAGCATGTTGAACATGATGGTGGTGATGACGATGTGGCTGCCGCGCCTCGCCTGCAGCCAGGCCGGGATGAAGGCCCAGGCCGCCCCGGCGGCCGCCGCGCCAAGCACGCCGAGTGGCACGAGCAGCCAGGCCGGCAGAAAACCGAGATGGAGGCACACCAGCGCCGCGCCGAGGCCGCCGAGCGTCGCCTGGCCCTCGCCCCCAATGTTGAAGAGCCCGGCATGGTAGGCCACGGCCACCGCCAGCCCGGTGAAGATGAAGTTTGTGGCGTAGTAGAGCGTGAAGCCGATGCCCTCGGCGCTGCCCAGCGCGCCGCGCACCAGCACCACCGTGGCGTTCAGCGGGTTCTCGCCGATGGCCAGCACCACGAGCCCCGCGACAAAGAACGCCGCCACCACCGCGAGAGCGGGCACGAGCACGAGATCCACCCAGCGCGGCAGCTCGATGGGCGTGCTCATGCCGTGGCCTTTGTTCTTAGCCGTCCTTGCGAGCGCAGCGAAGCAATCCAGGCGCTTTTGCCTTTATCACTGCCGGCTCCTGGCTTGCTTCGTCGCTGCGCTCCTCGCAATGACGGTGAGGCCGGTGCGCCGCGACCGCTCATGCCGCCCGCTCCGTGACGCCGGCCATGAGGAGGCCGAGGTCCTGTTCGTCGCAGGCGTCGGGCAGGCGTTCGCCGGTGATGCGGCCGCCGCACATCACGATGATGCGGTCGGCGAGCCCCAGGATCTCCTCGAGCTCCACCGAGACCAGCAGCACGGCCACGCCCTCGTCGCGCAGCGCGACGATGCGGCGGTGGATGAACTCGATGGCGCCGATGTCGACGCCGCGCGTCGGCTGGCCGACGAGAAGCACCTTCGGGTTGCGCTCGATCTCGCGCGCCAGCACGAGCTTCTGCTGGTTGCCGCCCGAGAACTTGGATGTCTTGAGCAGGGGTGCCCGTGGGCGGACGTCGTAATGCTCCATCTTCGCCGCCGTGTCCGCGATGACGGGGCCCCGCGCGAGGAAGGGGCCGGTGCCGTATCGCTCCTCGTCGTGGAAGCCGAGGATGGCGCTCTCGCAGGCCTGGAAGGCGGGCACGAGGCCGGTGCGCAGCCTGTCCTCCGGCACGTGCAGCAGGCCGCGCTTGCGCAGGATGGCGGGGTCGCGGTCGTGCGGCGCGAATTCCTCGCCGGAAAAGTGCACGCTGCCCGACGCGATGGGCAGCATGCCCGCGATCGCCTCCAGCAGCTCGCTCTGGCCATTGCCCGCGATCCCGGCGATGCCGACGATCTCGCCCGCGCGAACCGTCAGCGACACGCCGTCGACGCGCGGCGTCCCGCGCCCGTCGAGCACCACGAGGTCGCGCGCCTCCAGCATGGTCGCGCCCGGCTTCGCCGGCCCCTTCTCGACGCGCAGGAGGACGCGGCGGCCCACCATCAGCTCGGCCAGCTCGGCCGGGCTGGTGGCGGAGGTGTCGAGCGTCGCCACCATCTCGCCGCGGCGCATCACCGAGACACGGTCGGTGACCGCCATGATCTCGCGCAGCTTGTGGGTGATCAGCACCACCGTCTTGCCCTCGTCCGAGAGCACGCGCAGCAGGCGGAAGAGCTGGTCGGCCTCCTCCGGCGTCAGCACGGCGGTGGGCTCGTCGAGCACCAGCACCTCCGCCCCGCGCACCAGCGCCTTGAGGATCTCGACGCGCTGCTGCAGCCCGACCGGCAGGTCGCCGACGATGGCGTCGGGGTCGATGGAGAGGCCGTAGTCCCGCCCGAGCCGGTCCAGCGCGGCGCGCACGGCACTCACGCCCTTGGCCAACAGCGCGCCGCCCTCGGCGCCGAGCATGACGTTGTCGAGGACGGAGAGCGGCTCAACCAGCATGAAATGCTGGAACACCATGCCGATCCCCGCCGCGATCGCCTCGCGCGGCGCCCGGATGCGGACCGGCCGCCCGGCGACACGGATCTCGCCCCGGTCGGCCTCGTAGAAGCCGTAGAGGATCGACATCAGCGTTGACTTGCCCGCCCCGTTCTCGCCGACGATGCCGTGGATCGAGCCCTTGCGCACGGTCAGGTCTACGGCCCTGTTGGCGTGCACGGGCCCGAAGCTCTTGTCGATGCCGACGAGCTCGATGGCGGGCGGAGCGGAGGCGGGACTGGGAAGGGCCATCAGGAGATCTGCCGCTGGATCGGGTTTCCGCCCCGCTGCGCGCCGCTGTCATCCCCGGCGGGCGGCGAAGCCGGCCGGGACGGGGATCCAGCGGCTCGCCTTCCTCGAGCGGATTGTGCGCGACAGCGAGGGCAGGGCCTGGTTCCCCTTCCCCGGAGCGGCTGCGCCGCCCCGGCCGGGGATGACGAGGAACCGCCCTCTCTCAGGTCAGCTCAGCCCGGGCACTTCTGGTCCGACATGTAGTCGTGCACCTTGATCCCGCCCGAGACGATGTCGGCGGAGGCCTTGTCGGCGGCGGCCTTCATGTCCGGGGTGATCAGCGCCTTGTTGTTGTCGTCCATCGCCCAGCCGACGCCGTTCTCGGCGAGGCCGAGCACCGACACGCCCGGCTTCCACGTGCCGTCCTTGGCCGCCGTGAAGGTGGCGATGGTGGCGTTGTCGACGCGCTTCAGCATCGAGGTCAGCACCTTGCCGGGGTGAAGGCCGTTCTGGTTGCTGTCGACTCCGATGCCGAGCTTGCCGGCATCCGCTGCCGCGCGCAGCACGCCCACGCCGGTGCCACCGGCCGCGTGGTAGACGACGTCGGCGCCGCGGTCGATCTGCGCCTTGGCGAGCTCGCCGCCCTTCACCGGGTCGTTCCAGGCCGCGCCGGTGGTGCCGGTCATGTTCTGGAACACCTCGGCCTGCGGGTTGGCGTATTTCACGCCCTGCACGTAGCCGCAGGCGAAGCGGCGGATGAGCGGGATGTCCATGCCGCCGACGAAGCCGACCTTGCCGGTCTTTGACGCCTTGGCGGCGAGCAGGCCGACGAGGAACGAGCCCTCCTGCTCCTTGAACACGATCGACTGCACGTTGGGCGCATCGACGACCATGTCGATGATGGCGAACTTGGTGTTGGGGAATTCCTTGGCCACCTTCTCCAGCGCGGTCGCCTGGCTGAAGCCGACGGCGAGAACCGGCGAGAAGCCGTCCTTGGCGAAGCGGCGGAGCGCCTGCTCGCGCTGGGCGTCGTTCTGGATCTCGAAGTCGCGGAACTCGACGCCGGTCTGCTTCTTGAACTGCTCGGCGCCGTTGAAAACGCCCTCGTTGAACGATTTGTCGAACTTTCCGCCGAGGTCATAGACGATCGCCGGCTTGACGTCGGCGGCGTGGGCTACGCCGGCCATGGCGACGGCGGCGACCGCGCCCAGAAGAAAAGCACGCATGGAATACCCCTCTGTTGACGGCTGTCCGCCGGTCGAGCGGCGGCCCGGATGCGGGACCATGGCATGGCTCCAGTCTCGGGTGAAGGGTCGAAACACCGCATTTCGCGGCCATTGGCTTGCGGCGGGCTCAATGGCACACTTTCTGACGGGGGGCGGAAGCGATGGCGGAGACAGCCATGACCAACCCCTGCGTGCGGCCGGATAGCGTTGCAAATAGACGTTGCATCGGGGTCCGCCGCCGGGCCGCAGCCGCCGCCCTCGTCCTGCTCGCCGCCTTGGGTGCGTCCTCAGCACCCGCCATGGCGCGCGGCGGCCCGACGGAGGTCGACGTCGAGCTCGTTCTGGCGGTCGACGTGTCCTATTCCATGGATCCCGAGGAGCAGGCGCTGCAGCGGCAGGGCTACATCGACGCCCTCACCTCGCCGCAGGTGCTGGACGCCATCTCCAAGGGCATCATCGGGCGCATCGCCGTCACCTACGTCGAGTGGGCCGGTGTCTCGTCGCAGGACGTCGTCGCGAAATGGGCCGTCATCGACGGCAAGGCCTCGGCGGAGGCTTTCGCAGCGCAACTCGCCGACCGCACCCCGCGCCGCCTCTACCGGACCTCGATCTCGGGCGCGATCGACTTCGGCTCCACCCTGTTCGAGGGCAATGGCTTCCAGGGCCTGAAGCGCGTCATCGACATCTCGGGCGACGGGTCCAACAACCAGGGCCGCCCGGTGACGGCGGCGCGCGACGACGCGGTCGCCAAGGGCATCACCGTCAACGGCCTGCCGCTGATGCTGAACCGGCCCGCGACGGGCTTCCCCGAGATCGAGCACCTCGACTGGTACTACAGCGACTGCGTCATCGGCGGCCCCGGGTCGTTCATGATCCCGATGCGCGACCGCGAACAATTTGCCGACGCCATCCGCACCAAGATCCTCACCGAGGTCTCGCTCGCCCCGCCTCTGCCCGACGAAGGGCTGATCGTGAAGACGCAGTCGCAGGAGCCGCGGGTGAACTGCCTGTTCGGCGAGAGGATGTGGCAGCAGCGCTGGGGCAACTGAGGCGGGCGTCCCGGTTTCAGCCCCCGGCGCCCTCGTCCCTCGCCCTGGCCGAAAGCTCCTGGAAGGCGCGGCGCAGGGCGCCTGGGCCGTCGATGCGCGAGGGGAAGAGCAGCCGCGCCGTCGCGTCCCCCAGCGCGAGGTCGCAGCCTTCGGGGTCGAGCCCGGTGAGCCGCCACGCGCCGTCGGGCAGCCCGAGGAGCCTGGTGGCGTAGAGGCGGACGGCGTCGGCGTGGTCGGCGTTGACGTGGGCCACGGCTTCCTCCTCGGCCGCGGCGATACCCTGCGCGCCGGCGAGGTCGAGGATGAGGTCGGCCGGCGCGAGGTCGACGATCCGGCCAAAGCCCGCAACGAGGTGGGCGCCTTCCACCTCCATGCGCCAGAAGGAGAAATCGGCGAAGGACGCGTACATCTCCGCCTCCGGGTGGCGCGCCAGGAAGCGGCGCCGCACCCGCTCCTCCCCGGTCCTGGCGAAGCGCCCGGCGACGCTGACGCGCGGATGCACGAGCGGGTCGCCCTCGCCGATGTCGGCGAAGAGCAGCCCCGCCGCAGGGTCGGCCGCGAGGTTCGTCGTGTGCACAGCGAGCGTCGAGATCAGGATCAGCGGCGCGCCGTCAATGTCGGTCGCGACCGAGGCGAGCGAGGGGTAGGGCGTGCGGCGTGCGGCATCGAGCGTGGCGAGCGTCGCATGCCGGGCGGACCGCACCAGCCTGCGGGCCTCTGCCCGCGCGTCGAACGCCTTGCCGCTCATGTCGGTCTCTCCGGTTCGGCGCCACGATGGCAGCGTGCAGGCCGGCGTCAAGCCGTCCAATCGGCGCGGCGAGGCCGGGCGGGCCTTGGGCGGAACCATGGCCGGGCTGACGAATTCAGGTCAGCGGCATGGCGGAATCGCAGCATCCGCATTAAGTTGGACGAACGGCCGCGGCGCGGTCGGCTGGGAACCGAACCGCGAGCGTCACATTGTCGCCGCTCTTGGCGGTGAGCGTCCGCCGCCCCGCGGGACCGGGGTTCGCGCCCATTCCGGGCCAAGTCCCGGCCGATTTGATGGCCGAACGAGTGAAACGATGCCCACGATCGCCCTCGTCGACGACGACCGCAACATCCTCACCTCCGTCTCCATCGCGCTGGAGGCCGAGGGCTACCGCATCCAGACCTACACCGACGGAGCGGCCGCGCTGGACGGACTGAAGGTCAATCCGCCCGACCTCGCCATCTTCGACATCAAGATGCCGCGCATGGACGGCATGGAGCTTCTGCGCCGGCTGCGCCAGAAGTCCGACCTTCCCGTCATCTTCCTCACCTCGAAGGACGAGGAAATCGACGAGCTCTTCGGCCTGAAGATGGGGGCCGACGACTTTATCCGGAAGCCGTTCTCGCAGCGCCTGCTTGTCGAACGCGTCAAGGCCGTGCTGCGCCGCGCCGGCGCAAAGGAAGTTGTCGGGACGAAGGAGAGCGACGCCAAGGCGCTCGAGCGCGGCGCGCTGCGCATGGACCCCGAGCGCCACACCTGCACGTGGAACGGCGAGCCGGTCACGCTCACCGTGACCGAGTTCCTCATCCTGCAGGCGCTGGCCATGCGCCCGGGCGTCGTCAAGAGCCGCAACGCCCTGATGGACGCCGCCTATGACGACCAGGTCTATGTCGACGACAGGACGATCGACAGCCACATCAAGCGGCTGCGCAAGAAGTTCAAGGCGGTCGACGACGATTTCGACTCGATCGAGACGCTCTACGGCGTCGGCTACCGCTTCAAGGAGGCCTGAGCGGCCGCGCGCCGCCGGATGACGGCATGACGGCCGAAGCCGAGCACGCCCCTGCCGGACGCCGCACCCGCCACGAGGGCGTTCCCCTCGGCCGCCGGGTGCGCGAGCGCGTGCGCGCGCTGTCCCGCCTGGTGGCGCTGCGCGCCTCCTCCAGCCTGGTCCGCCGCATCGTCGTGCTGAACCTGGCGGGTCTCGTCGCCCTGCTGCTCGGCTTCCTCTATCTCAACCAGTTCCGCGAAGGCCTCATCGATGCCCGCGTCCAGAGCCTTCTGACGCAGGGCGAGATCATGGCCGGCGCGGTTGCCGCCTCGGCCACGGTCGACACCGACCAGATCACCATCGATCCCGACAAGCTCCTGCAGCTGCAGGCCGGCGAGAGCGTCGGAGCCAATGACGACGCGGCTCTGGAGTTCTCCATCAACCCCGAGCGGGTGGCGCCCCTCCTCAGACGCCTCGTGACGCCGACGCGCACCCGCGCCCGCATCTACGACCGGGACGGCTTCCTGCTGCTGGACTCGCGTGCGCTCTATTCGCGCGGCGACATCCTGCGCTTCGACCTGCCGCCGCCCGAGCAGGAGGATTCGACCCTCATCGAGCGCACTTGGAACCAGTGGAAGCGCCGCTTCGGCCGCACCGGCCTGCCCATGTCGGACGATTCCTCGTCGACCAACGGCCGCAGCCTGCCGGAGGTGATGCGGGCGCTGGGCGGCACGCCGGCCAGCGTCGTGCGCGTCAACTCGGCAGGCGACACCATCGTCTCCGTCGCGGTGCCGATCCAGCGCTTCCGGGCCGTCCGCGGCGTGCTGCTCCTCTCCACCCAGGGCGGCGACATCGACGGCATCATCGCCTCCGAGCGCTGGGCCATCCTGCGCATCTTCCTCGTCGCTGCCGGCGTCATGATCGTGCTCTCGGTGCTCTTTGCCGGCACCATCGCCGGGCCCATCCGCCGCCTGTCCTCGGGGGCCGAGCGGGTGCGCCGCTCCATCAAGGCCCGTGAGGAGATCCCGGACTTCACCAGCCGATCGGACGAGATCGGACACCTGTCGGGCTCGCTGCGCGACATGACCAAGGCGCTCTACGACCGGATCGAGGCGATCGAGAGCTTCGCCGCCGACGTCGCGCACGAGTTGAAGAACCCGCTCACCTCCCTGCGCAGCGCCGTCGAGACGCTGCCGCTGGCGAAGTCGGACGACTCCCGCTCGCGCCTCCTCGGCGTCATCAATCACGACGTCCGCCGCCTCGACCGCCTGATCAGCGACATCTCCGACGCGTCCCGCCTCGACGCCGAGCTCGCCCGCGCCGACGCCGAGCCCGTCGATCTCGTGCGGCTGCTCGAGACGGTGGCGTCCGTCGCCAATGGCGTGCGTCGCGACGACGGCGTGCAGATCCGCTTCGAGGCCGTGCCGCATCCGCTCGGCCGCGACGCCTTCCTGGTCCTCGGCCATGACGGCCGGCTGGGGCAGGTCATCAGCAATCTCGTGGAGAATGCGCGGTCCTTCTCGCCGCATGGCGGCGAGGTGCGGTTGCTCCTGCGGCGCATCGGCCAGGAAGCCGAGATCGTCGTCGACGATGACGGGCCCGGCATTCCCGACCATGCGCTCGAGCGGATCTTCGAGCGTTTCTACACCGACCGGCCGGAAGAACAGGGCTTCGGCCAGAACTCCGGCCTGGGCCTGTCCATCTCGCGCCAGATCGTCGGCGCCCACCGTGGCCGCGTCTGGGCCGAGAACCGGGTCCATCCCGATGCCTCGGCCGAGGTGAAGCCGCTGGGCGCCCGGTTCGTCGTGCGCCTTCCCGCGGCCGTGTCGTGAGCACGGCGGCTGCGCTGCATGCCACCTGCGTCGTGGTGGGCGAGGCGGGGATTCTTCTCCGCGGCCCGTCCGGCAGCGGCAAGTCGATGCTGGCGCGCCGCCTCGTCGAGGCCGCGACGGCCCGAGGCCTTTTCGCGCGGCTCGTGGCCGACGACCGGGTGCGGGTGCGAATCAGTGCCGGACGGGCACTGGCCAGCGGCCATCCCGCCCTGAAGGGGTATGTCGAAGTGCGCGGCATCGGCATCGTCCCGGCCGAGCCCGAGCCGGCCTGCGTACTCGCCCTCGTCGTCGATCTGGAGGAGGCTCCGGGCGAAAGATTGCCGGTACCCGGCCTGATGCGCAGCCGATCTCTTGGAATCGACCTCCCCCGCATCGCCGCGGGCCCCGGAGACGCCGACCGCGTGCTCCTCGCCATAGCCCTCGTGGAGGAGACCGGAGGATTCCAGGAACCTTCCGGGGAGGTTGCGCGTTCGTGGGGGTTGCATCTCTCGCCGCATCGCACAAAATGAAGACTTCGTGCGCGGACATCCGCGCGGGAGAGTTTGATCAGATGATCGGTATGGTCCTCGTGACCCACGGGCGGCTCGCCATCGAGTTCCGGGCCGCCATGGAACACGTCGTGGGTCCGCAGGCGCAGGTCGAAACCATCACCATCGGCCCCGACGACGACATGGACCAGCGTCGCAGGGACATCGTCGATGCCGTGACGAAGGTGGACACCGGCGATGGCGTCGTGATCCTCACCGACATGTTCGGCGGCACACCCTCGAATCTCGCCATCTCCGTGATGAACGGCGGGAGGACCGAGGTCGTGGCCGGCATCAATCTCCCCATGCTCATCAAGCTCTGCTCCGTGCGCGGCGAGCACGACCTCGACAAGGTCGTCATCCAGGCGCAGGAGGCGGGCCGGAAGTACATCAACGTCGCGAGCCGGGTGCTCGCCGGCAAATGAGCGGCATCGTGGACGAAACCTGTCCGCCGGCACCCATCCCCGAGGGTGCGCTGGTGCGCGAGCTCCGCATCGTCAACAAGAAGGGCCTGCATGCCCGCGCCACTGCCAAGTTCGTGCAGTGCGCCGAGAATTTCACCTCGGCGATCCAGGTCACCCGCTGCGGCGAGACCGTCGGCGGCACCTCGATCATGGGGATCCTGACGCTCGGCGCGGGCATCGGCACGACGATCACGGTGACCGCCGTGGGCGAGGATGCGCCGGAGGCGCTCGACGCGCTCCAGGCTCTTGTCGAGAGCCGCTTCGGCGAGGACGAGTGACCGCCCCCCGCCCCGGCTCGCCGGTCGGCATCACCATGGGCGACGCGGCCGGAATCGGCCCGGAGATCATCGCCAAGCTCTTCGCAGCCGGCCTTTCCGCCCCCGCCGTCGTGCTGGGCGACGTGGGCGCGATGCGCCGCGCCCTCCCCCTCGCCGGCGGTTCCTGGTCCGTCGCTGAGGTGTCCTCGCCAGAGGAGGCCGCCTCCGTCCCGGCGGGGACGATTCCCGTGCTGCCGGCGAGCGCGCTGCCGGACGACCTGCCGCTCGGCGTGATCGACGGGCGCGCCGGCAGGGCCGCGCACGACGCGATCGTGGCCGCCGTCGACCTCGCCATGGCGGGCAGGCTGCGGGCCGTCGTCACGGCGCCGATCCACAAGGAAGCTTTGAAGGCCGGCGGCATCGGCCATCCCGGCCATACCGAGATCCTGGCCGAGCGCTCCGGCACGAACGAGTTCGCGATGATGCTGGCGAGCCGCGAGCTTCGCGTGCTGCTGGTCAGCATCCACGTCTCCCTGCGGGAAGCCATCGCGCTGGTGACGCCGGAGGCCGAGGACCGCGCCATCCGCCTCGCGGCCCTGGCCTGCCGCGGCTTTGGCATCGCCCGTCCGCGCATCGCGGTGGCCGGCCTCAACCCGCACGCCGGGGAGGGCGGGCTGTTCGGCCGCGAGGAGATCGACATCATCGCCCCCGCCGTGGCGCGCGCCCGGGCAGCCGGTTTCGACGCGAGTGGGCCGTGGCCGCCGGACACCGTCTTCATGCGCGCCCGGAGCGGCGAGTTCGACGTCGTCGTCGCGCAGTACCACGATCAGGGCCTGATCCCGGTGAAGTATCTCGGCCTCGACGAGGGTGTGAACGTCACCGTCGGGTTGCCCTTCGTGCGCACCTCCGTCGACCACGGCACGGCCTTCGACATCGCCGGAAAGGGCGTCGCCGACCCGGCCAGCCTGCGTGTCGCCTTCGACACGGCGCTGGCCATGACCGGAGTGAGCTAGTCCCTCAGTCCGGCCGCTTCTACAGCCGTCATCCCGGGCGCGCCGCATCGCTGCGCTCCGGCCGGGACGAAAGGCGGCGGAGTGCGGTGGTCTCCCCCGTCCTGACACCGCGGCCGCCAGCGCCTATATGAGCGCCCAGAGATACCTTGGAGCTTTCCCATGAGCGCGCCCGCGGCGACGGACAATCCGCTTCTCCAGACCTGGGACACGCCCTTCGGCCTGCCGCCCTTCGGCCGCATCCGCCCGGAGCATTTCGGCCCCGCTTTCGAGGCCGCCTTTGCGGCGCACCGGGCCGAGATCGACGCCATCGGGGCCGATCCCGCGCCGCCCAGCTTCGCCAACACCGTCGATGCGCTGGAGCGTTCGGGCGAGCTCCTGGAGAAGGTCGGCGGCACGTTCTGGAACCTGACCGGCGCCAACACCAACCCCGAGTTGCAGGCGGTCGAGCGCGAGATCTCGCCGAAGGCCGCGAAGCACTACGCCGACATCGGCATGCACGAGGCGCTGTTCCGCCGCATCGACGATCTCGCCGGCCGTGCCGCGTCGCTCGGCCTCACCGATGAGCAGGCCCGGGTGCTCGAACTCACCCACAAGCGCTTCGTGCGCGCCGGCGCCCGCCTGACGGGAGCCGACCGCGACCGCATGGCCGAGATCATGCAACGCCTCGCCGTGCTCGGGACACAGTTCAGCCAGAACGTGCTGGCCGACGAGGCGTCGTGGCAGCTGGTGCTGGAGGGCGAGGGTGATCTCGCCGGCCTTCCCGGCTGGCTGCGCGACGCCGCGGCCCGCGCCGCTGCCGACCGCGGCCTCGCCGGCAAGCACGTCATCACCCTCTCGCGCTCCTCCATCGAGCCCTTCCTGCAGTTCTCGGCCAACCGCGCCCGCCGCGAGGAGGCGTTCGCCGCCTGGACGCGCCGCGGCGAGAATGGCGGCGGAACCGACAACCGCGCCGTCGCCGGCGAGATGCTGGCGCTTCGGGCGGAGCGGGCGAAGCTTCTCGGCTTCCCCAACTTCGCCGCCTACAAGCTCGACACGTCGATGGCGAAGACGCCCGATGGCGTCCGCGGCCTGCTCGACCGCGTCTGGCCGCTCGCCCGAGCCCAGGCCGAGGAGGAGCACCGGGCCCTGGAGGCGCTGGCGCGCGAGGAGGGCTCCAACGAGCCCGTCGCGGCGCATGACTGGCGCTACTGGTCGGCGAAGCTGCGGATGAAGCTGCACGATCTCGACGAGGCCGCGCTGAAGCCCTATTTCCAGCTCGACCGCATGATCGAGGCGTCCTTCGACACGGCGACACGGCTGTTCGGCGTCACCTTCGAGGAGAAGACCGGCCTCGACCTCTACCACCCCGACGTGCGCGCCTGGGAGGTGAAGGACCGCGACGGACGCCATGTCGCCCTGTTCCTCGGCGACTATTTCGGTCGCCCGTCGAAGCGCAGCGGTGCCTGGATGAGCAGCTATCGCGGCCAGCAGCGCCTGCGCGGCGACGTCCGTCCCATCGTCGTCAACGTCATGAACTTCGCGCAGGCCGAACCGGGCAAGCCCTCTCTGCTCAGCCTCGACGATGCCCGCACGCTGTTCCACGAATTCGGCCACGGCCTGCATGGCATGCTGTCTGACGTGACCTATCCCTCGATCGCCGGCACCTCCGTGCCGCGCGACTTCGTCGAGTTCCCCTCCCAGCTCTACGAGCACTGGCTGATGAGCCCGCAGGTGCTGCGGCGCTATGCGGTTCACGCGGAAACCGGCGAGCCCCTGCCCGAGGCGGTGCTGGAGCGCGTGCTGGCGGCGCGCAACTTCAACCAGGGCTTCGCCACGGTTGAATATGTCAGCTCGGCCATGGTCGACCTCGACTTCCACGTGCTGGAGGATGCCGGCTCGGTCGACATCGGCGGTTTCGAGCGCGACGTCCTGGCCAAGCTCGGCATGCCCCAGGCCATGGTGATGCGCCACCGCCCGCCGCATTTCACCCACGTCTTCTCCGGCGACGGCTACTCGGCGGGCTACTACTCCTACCTCTGGTCGGAGGTGCTGGACGCCGACGGCTTCTCGGCCTTCGAGGAGACGGGCGACGTTTTCGACCCCGGCCTCGCCGCGCGGCTGAAGGAGCACGTCTATTCCGCCGGCTCGAAGCGCGACCCGGCCGAGGCGTACCGCGCCTTCCGCGGCCGCGACCCGGATCCCTCGGCCTTGCTGAGGAAGCGCGGCTTCCTTGCGGAGAACCCCACGCCGGCGGCGTGACAGCTCTTCGCCGCCGGACCTTGAACCGCCCGGCGGGTTGGCGATGATCGGCGGCGGCCTGCCGGCCGCTTCCGCATGCATCGAGGATCCGCCATGCCCACCGTCCTGCTCTACGGCGACAGCAACACCTTCGGCATGCCGCCGATGAAGGAACCCGTGTGGGACCGGCACTCGCCGTCCGAGCGCTGGCCCGGCGTGGCACGCGCCGCGCTCGGCGCCAGCTGGACGCTGATCGACGAGGCGCTTCCCGGCCGCACCACGCTGCGCGATGACCCGATCGAGGGCCATCACAAGAATGGCCGGACCGTGCTGCCCGCCATCCTGGAAAGCCACTGGCCGCTCGACGGCTTCGTCCTGATGCTGGGCACGAACGACCTCAAGGCCCGCTTCGGCGCCACTCCTTCGGACATCGCGGCGAGCTGCGACCTGCTGCTCACCGATGCCGTGGAGACGCTGACCGGCATCGGCGGCCCCGCGCCGAAGCTGATGCTGATCTGCCCGCCGCCGATCCTGCTCGCCGGCTTCCTCGGCGACATGTTCGCCGGCGGCGTGGAGAAGTCGAAGGCCCTGCCGCCCCTCTACGAAGCCGTCGCCCGCAGGCACGGCGCGGCCTTCCTCGACGCCGGCAAGGTGATCACGTCGAGCGCGCTAGACGGCATCCACTTCGACGCCGGCGAGCACGCCAAGCTCGGCAAGGCCGCAGCGGAGACGCTGAAGCAGCTGTTCGGCTGAGACGAGCGACGCACGACATCGTCATTGCGAGCGAAGCGAAGCAACCCAGGGCCTGTTCGCCATTCCGGCACCCGCGACCGGGCTGCTTCGTCGCTGCGCTTTTCGCAATGACGGTCGAGGAGCTCAGCCCGCCAGGCGCTCCTTCACGGCCGACCACGCCATCTCCGCCGCGACGCCTACGCGCCAGAGGGCGTGCATCGGCATGGGGCGGATGGGCGTGACCGGCAGATCGAGCGCTTCGGCCGGGGCAGCCGCCGCGCGGCGCGCCAGCATGCGGCCGACGGCGGTGGCCATGGCGACGCCCCGGCCATTGTAGCCGAGCGCGATGGTCAGCCCGGGCTCGGGCTCGTGCAGATGGGGCAGTTCGTCGGGCGTGACGGCGACCTGGCCGTTCCAGCAATGCGTCCAGCGGACGCCGGCGAGCGCCGGGAACAGCTCGCGGGCATGGCGCACCAGCACGGTGAAGTCGGCCGGCGCATGCGTGTCGTGCATCGCGCTGCGGCCGCCCATCAAGAAGCGGCCCGCCTCGTCGACGCGGTAGTAGATGTAGCGGGCCGAAATCTCGTAGAGCGACGCCCGCGAGGGCATGATCGCGGCGGCGAGGTCCGGCGGCAGCGGCTCGGTCGCGGTGATGCCGCTGTAGACCGGCACGATCGACTGCGCCAGCCCGGGCACGAGCGGCCCGGTATAGCCGTTGGTGCCGACGACGACCCGCCCGGCGCGCACCGTGCCGCGCGGCGTCTCCAGCACCCAGCCCTGCCCGTCCCTGCGCAGTGCCTGCACGGGCGAACCCCCGCACACGCGGGCTCCCGCCCGGCGCGCCGCCGCCGCGAGCCCGCGAGCATAGGAGAGCGGATTGAGGTTGCCGCCGCGCCTGTCCAGCATGACGCCCCGGTAGTGCGCGGTGCCCGTGAGGCGCCGGCTCTCCGCGGCGTCCAGCCAGGCCACGTCGGCGCCGCGGGCAGCCCATTGCCGCACCGTCTCGCGCACCTTCTTCTCCGCCGCGGCGGTGGGTGCGGCGCGGATCGTCCCGGTCTTCACGGCATGGCACGCGATGCCGAGCCGTTCGCACAGCGCGAAGACGAGCCCGGGCGCCTCGTGCCCGAGCCGCACCATGCGCCCGCCGAGATCGGCCCCGAAGTGCTCCTCCAGGGTATCAGGCTCGTGCTTGAGGCCGGGATTGACCTGGCCTCCGTTGCGGCCCGACGCGCCCCATCCCGGCTCGTGCGCCTCCAGCACGATGCAGGACACGCCCTGCTCGGCCAGATGCAGCGCGGTCGACAGGCCGGTGAAGCCGCCGCCGACGATGGCGACCTCCGTGGAGGCGTCCCCCGCTAGGGCGTCCAGCGGTTCGGCGGGGACGGCCGTGTCGGCATAGAGCGAGGGCGGGAGTGGTGCGGTCTGGAACAAACTCGGGGCCATGTGCGTCATGTCCGTCGAACAGGAGGACGGCGGAAACGGTGCCGTGCGCCACCGCACGCCGTTCCCGGCCTTTCGGGAGCATGGTCAGGTCAACGGCGCCGCATCGAGGGTGCCGGGGGAGAGCGAGATGAACGAGCAGGGTTTCACGATGGGTCGGGTCAACTGGCGCAACGCCGAGACCGTCCTCACCTCCGTGTTCGGCGCCGTCGGCGTCCTGGCAATGGCTCTCGCCGTGGCGCGCGCCTTCATCTGACGGCCGGGCCGCGTCAGCAGTTCGTGCAGATGCTGCGCACGTCGAGCATGCCCTTGTCGCGGTTCGACATCTTCTCGTCCGCCGACGTTCCGGGCTTGCTCGCCAGGGTCGACTGAACGGAAATCGTCTGCGCCTTCGGCGCCGGCTTGCGATGGTGCTTCTTCTTCGACGCCGCGTCGGCGTCCGCCGCTCCGGCCGCCAGCATGGCGAGGCCGGCCAGAACGAGCATCATGGTGCGCATGGAACTTCCCCTTCTCCGGCTGGGAGCTTAGCGCCGCCTTCGCGGCGGGCAAGCGGCGTCGTGCCGCGCACACGAAAAGGGCGGCCCTGCGGCCGCCCTTCGAATGTCCGTGCCGGCTCCAGCCGACGAGGGGCTCAGCGCCGCGACTTGTCGGCCGCGTCGCGAATCGCGTCCTTCGCGCCGCCCACGGCGTTCTGGGCCTTGCCTTCCATCTTGTCGGCCTTGCCTTCGGCCTGCAACTTCGTGTCGCCGGTGATCTTGCCGGCCGCGTCCTTCACGGAGCCCTTGATGTTCTTCGCGGCGCCTTCGATGCGATCCTTGTCCATGGCCTGCCTCCTTCGGGTTGGGGCACGGGCAACGGCCCGCCATCCCTTTTGTTCCGGCTGGTGAGGTCTCCATGCGCATCGTCTTCCTCGACCGCGCCAGCATCCCCCCGCACATCACGCTGCGCCGGCCCCGATTTCCGCACGACTGGGTCGAGCACGACCGCACGGCGCCGGAGGACACGGCCGCCCGCGCCGCCGGGGCCGATATCCTGATCGTGAACAAGGTGCGCGTCGGCGCCGATGCCATGGACGCGGCTCCCGGCCTCAGGCTCATCGCGGTGGCGGCGACTGGCACGGACTGCGTCGACCTCGCCGCGGCTGCGGCCCGCGGCGTCGCGGTCACCAACATTCGCGATTACGCCCGCGCCACCGTGCCCGAGCACACCTTCGCGCTGATCCTGTCGCTGCGGCGCTCGCTCGCCGCCTACCGGGAATCCGTGCTGGCCGGGCGCTGGCAGGAAAGCGGGCAGTTCTGCTTCTTCGACCACCCGATCGACGATCTCGCCGGCAGCACCCTGGGGCTCGTCGGCCAGGGCGCGCTGGGCTCGTCCGTCCGCCGCATCGCCGAGGCCTTCGGCATGCGCGTGCTGGTGGCCGGCCGCAAGGGCGACGACACGCCCCCGCCCGGCCGCACCCCCTTCGCGCAGGTGCTGGCGGAGAGCGACGTCGTCACCCTGCACTGCCCCCTGACGCCGCAGACGCGCGGCCTCGTCGGCCGGGCGGAATTCGCGCTGATGGCGCGCCGGCCCCTGCTGATCAACACCGCCCGCGGAGGCCTCGTCGACGAGGACGCCCTCGTCGAGGCGCTGGACTCCGGCCGGATCGCCGGCGCCGGCTTCGACGTCGCCACGCAGGAACCGCCGCCGCCCGGCCACCCGCTGATGCGCCTCGCGGGCCGCCCCAACGTCCTCGTCACCCCGCACGTCGCCTGGGCCAGCCGCCAGGCCATCCAGGGCCTCGCCGACCAGCTCATCGACACCATCGAAGCCTTCGCCGCCGGCACGCCCCGGAACCTCGTGGGCGGCTAGCGGAAGAGACGCGGGGAACCCCTCTCCCGATTCGGGAGAGGGGCAGGGGTGAGGGAGGGGGACGGCTCCGGTCACGCAGGATCGGAACACCCCAGCGCGGCCCGGATGCGGTCCAGCACGCGGGACAGGTTCTCCTCGACCTCGACGCTCGTGAATCGCAGGACCGCGAAGCCCATGGCCTCGATCTCCGCCGTCCGGCGTGCGTCGTACTCCTCGCGGCCGCGGTGCGCCGCCCCGTCGATCTCGATGACGAGGCGCGCGGCGAGGCAGGCGAAGTCGGCCACGTAAGGACCGAGCGGAACCTGCCTTCGCATCTTTGCGCCGCCCAGCCGGCGGGCCCGAAGCTCGCGCCAGAGTGCTTCCTCGGCGGGGGTCGAGAGGCGGCGCAGCTTGCGGGCAAAGTCGCGCTGTTCGGACGTCATCGGAACAGGGTCGCCGCGCGGGTCCGATCCGTCCAGCGAGCGCAGGTTGCGGGAGGGCCGGGTGCGAACTCGCTGCGCGGTAGTCCCTCACCCCTGCCCCTCTCCCAACTGGGAGAGGGGTTCCCCGCGCCGTCCGGAATGCGCGAGGCGCCAAGCTCCCCCGCCATGAAGCGCACGCGCCTCCCCTCTCCCGATTCGGGAGAGCGGCAGGGGTGAGGGAGGGGACGGTCGTGGTTAGGCTGAAGAGGTCAGGCTTCAGCCTGCCCCCGACCCCCGCGCCTCCGGCAGCGGGGCGCGGCTGCTCGGGCATCGCTCGCCGGTGCCGTGGCGCCGCTCGGGCGGCCTCAGTGGATCTCCGGCTCCGGGATCGGCGCCGTGCCCTCGAGGAAGTCGTAGTCGCAGCCCTGGTCGGCCTGGGTGACGTGCTCGGCGTGCAGGCGCACGTAGCCGCGCAGTTCGGGGCGCTTGCGGGGCGTGTAGGCGGCAAGACGAGCGGCGAGCTCGGCGTCGGTCAGCTCGACGCGGATGGAGCGGGCCTCGACGTCGATGCTGATCAGGTCGCCCGTGCGCACCGCCGCCAGCGGGCCGCCGACGAAGGATTCGGGGGCGACGTGCAGGATGCAGGCGCCATAGCTGGTGCCGGACATGCGCGCGTCGGAAATGCGCACCATGTCGCGCACGCCCTGCTTCAGGAGAACCTTGGGGATGGGCAGCATGCCCCATTCCGGCATGCCGGGGGCGCCGACGGGGCCGGCATTGCGCAGCACCATGACGTGGTCGGGCGTCACCTCCAGCGTCTCGTCGTTCACCGCCCCCATCATGGCATCGTAGTCGTCGAAGACGAGCGCCGGGCCGGTGTGCCTGAGCAGGCGGGGGTCGGCGGCCGTGGGCTTCATCACGCAGCCATTGGGGGCGAGGTTGCCCCGGAGCACCGCGAGCCCGCCCGCGGCGGCCACGGGATTGTCGAGCGGCCGGATGACGTCGTCGTTCCACACCCTGGCATCGCGATAGTTCTCGGCCACGGTCTTGCCGGTGACGGTGATCTCGCGCGTATCGAGATGGGGCATCAGGGTGCGGAAGAAGGCCCTGAACCCGCCCGCATAGTGGAAATCCTCCATCAGGAAGGCGCCGGAAGGCCTGAGGTTGGCGATGACGCCGCAGACATGTGAAAGGCGCTCGAAATCGTCGAGCGTCACCTGGATGCCCGCCCGGCGCGCCATGGCGACGATGTGGATGATGCCGTTGGTGGAACCGGCCATCGCCATCAGCGCCACGATGGCGTTGTGGAAGGCGCCTTTGGTGAGGATCCGCGACGGCCGAAGATCCTCCCACACCATTTCGACGATGCGAACGCCGGTCTCGGTCGCCATGCGCGAATGGCCGCTGTCGGCGGCCGGGATCGAGCCGGCCCCGGGCAGCGTCAGGCCCAGCGCCTCGACGATGCCCGCCATGGTCGATGCGGTGCCCATCGTCATGCAGGTGCCGAAGGAGCGGGCGATGCCGCTCTCCATCTCGCGCCACTCCGCCTCGGAGATGGTGCCGGCCTCCTTCTCCGCCCAGTACTTCCAGACGTCGGAGCCGGACCCCAGCTGCTTGCCACCCCAGTTGCCGCGCAGCATCGGCCCGGCCGGGCAGAAGATAAAGGGCAGGCCCATGCTGGTGGCGCCCATGACGAGGCCGGGCGGGGTCTTGTCGCATCCGCCGAGCAGCACGGCGCCGTCGACCGGGTGCGAACGCAGGAGCTCCTCCGTCTCCATGGCGAGCAGGTTGCGGTAGAGCATGGTGGTGGGCTTGACCATGCTCTCGGAGAGCGAGAGGGCGGGGAGTTCTATGGGAAAGCCGCCCGCCTGCCAGATGCCCCGCTTCACCTCCTCGGCCCGGGTGCGCAGATGGGTGTGGCAGGGGTTGATGTCGCTCCAGGTGTTGACGATGCCGATGACCGGCTTGCCCATGAAGTCTTCGTAGCGGTAGCCCATCTGCAGGGTGCGCGAGCGGTGGCCGAAGCTTCTGAGGTCCGTGGCGCCGAACCAGCGATGGCTGCGCAGGGTCTCGGGGGTCTTCTTGCGGTCGGCCATGATCCTGCTGCTCCTCGTGCCGCGCCTTTCTTCGCGGCCCTGGGCGGGCCGGCGCTTCACCCGACGATAGCAGAAGGGCGCCGGGCCGCATCCCCGGCGGAGGGCGATCCCGCGCCGACAAAAAAACCGCTCCGGACGGTGCCGGAGCGGTCGTGGGCGGCGGTCGGCGTTGGCCGGAGCGGGGGAGGGGCCGCCCTATTCCGCCGCCACAGTCCGCATGGGATTGTTGGGGTGCGTCGTCCAGTTGGCGTAGCCCGGCCGGATCGGCTCTGCGGTGCGCGGATCCGTGCCGGAGGTCATCTGCACCATCTCGATGCAGTTCTGGACGGGGCAGACCTCGACGCAGAGGTTGCAGCCCACGCACTCCTCGTCCTTGACGACGAACTTGCGCTGGCCGTCGACCATCGCCGTGATCGCCTGGTGCGAGGTGTCCTCGCAGGCGATGTGGCAGCGCCCGCATTTGATGCAGAGATCCTGGTCGATGTGCGCCTTGGTGACGTAGTTGAGGTTCAGGTACTGCCAGTCCGTGACGTTGGGCACGGCGCGGCCGCGGAAATCCTCGATCGTCTGGTAGCCCTTCTCGTCCATCCAGCCGGACAGGCCGGCGATCATCTCCTGCACGATCTTGAAGCCGTAGGTCATCGCCGCCGTGCAGACCTGCACCGTGCCGGCGCTCATGGCGATGAACTCGGCCGCGTCACGCCAGGTCGTGATGCCGCCGATGGCGGAGATCGGCATGCCGCGTGTCTGCGCGTCCCGGGCGATCTCGGCCACCATGTTGAGCGCGATCGGCTTCACCGCCGGGCCGCAATAGCCGCCATGCGAGCCCTTGCCGTCGATGGAGGGATTCGGCGAGAAGCTGTCGAGATCGACCGACACGATCGAGCTCACCGTGTTGATCAGCGACACGGCGTCGGCCCCGCCCTTGTGGGCGGCACGGGCGGGGTAGCGGATGTCGGTGATGTTGGGCGTCAGCTTCACGATGACCGGCATGCGCGAGTACTGCTTGCACCAGCGCGTCACCATCTCGATGTATTCGGGGACCTGGCCGACGGCCGAGCCCATGCCGCGCTCCGACATGCCGTGCGGGCAGCCGAAATTCAGCTCGATGCCGTCGCATCCGGTCTCCTCGACGAGGGGCAGGATCGACTTCCAGGCCTGCTCCTCGCAGGGCACCATGATGGACGCCACCACCGCCCTGTCGGGCCAGGCCATCTTCACCGTCTTGATCTCGCGGAGGTTCACCTCCAGCGGCCGGTCGGTGATCAGCTCGATGTTGTTGAAGCCGAGCAGCCGCCGGTCGGCGCCGTGGATGGCGCCGTAGCGCGGCCCGTTGACGTTGACGACGGGCGGGCCCGCCTCGCCCAGCGTCTTCCACACCACGCCGCCCCAGCCGGCGCGGAAGGCGCGGGTGACGTTGACCTCCCGGTCCGTCGGCGGTGCCGAGGCGAGCCAGAACGGGTTCGGCGACTTGATGCCGAGGAAGTCGGTCCGAAGGTCTGCCATGTCGTCCTCCCCTCCCGCTCAGGCGGCCATCGCGCCGCGCAGGGCGCGGTCGATGGCGATGGCGGCCTGCTTGCCGTCCTCGACGGCGCTGACCGTGAGATCCTGTCCCCCCGCGACGCAGTCGCCGCCGGCCCAGACGCCCGGCAGGCTGGTGCGCCGCTCGGCGTCGACAACGATCTTGCCACCCTCCAGGCGCAGCACGTCGGCGCCGCCGAAGGCGGAGGGCACCAGCGTCTGGCCGATGGCGGTGAGCACCATGTCGGCGGGAATGGTGAAGGTCTCGCCCGTGCCGACGACCCTGCCGCCCTGCTCGGCCGAGCGCTCGAAGCTGACCCCGACGACCTTGCCGCCGTCGCCCAGCAGCCCGGTGGGCATGGCCCAGCTGCGGATGACGACGCCGCTGGTCTGCGCGAGCTGGCGTTCGTAGAGCGAGGCCTTCATGGCGTCCTCGCCGCGGCGGTAGGCGATCGTCACCTCCTCGGCGCCGAGGCGCCTGGCCTGCACGGCCGCGTCGACGGCCGTCATGCCGCCGCCGATGACGACGACGCGCCGGCCGACCGGCACCTGCCCGTAGTCCTTCGCCTGGCGCAGGCGGGCGATCCAGTCGACCGCGTCCACCACGCCGTCCAGCGCGTCCTCGCCGGGCGATCCGAGCTTGTTGACGCCGGCGAGGCCGATGCCGAGGAACACGGCGTCATAGTCGCGCCGCAGCGCGGCGAGGTCGTCGGCGCCTTCCAGCGCGCGGCCCGTCACCACATCGATGTTGCCGACCCCCAGGACGAACTCGACCTCGCGCTGGGCGAAGTCCTCCGGCGTCTTGTAGGCGGCGATGCCGTACTCGTTGAGCCCGCCGAGCTTGTCGCGGCCGTCGAACACCGTCACCGCGTGGCCCAGCAGCGCAAGGCGGTGCGCGCAGGACAGGCCGGCCGGTCCGCCGCCGACGACGGCGACCTTCTTCCCGGTGGACGGGCCCGCGGCATAGGGCTGGCGGCCTTCCTCCAGCAGCACGTCCGTGGCATGGCGCTGCAGCAGGCCGATCTTGACCGGCTTGCCCTCGGCAGCCTCCCGCACGCAGGCCTCCTCGCACAGCGTCTCGGTCGGGCAGACGCGTGCGCACATGCCGCCGAAGATGTTGCTGTCGAGGATCGTCTTGGCCGCTCCAACCGGGCTGCCGGTCGAGATCTGGCGAATGAAGAGCGGAATGTCGATGGCGGTGGGGCAGGCGGTCTGGCAGGGCGCGTCGTAGCAGAAATAGCACCGGTCCGCCTCGACCCTCGCTTCGTGCGCGTCGAGCGGCGGATGCAGGTCGGTGAAGCCGGCGGCATACTCGGCCGTACTCAGGCGTCCTGCGGCAATACCCGGCGTGGTCCGACTGGCGCTCATGGTTCCCCTCCACTCGCCCGGGGGCAAAGCCGCCCGACTAAATCCTGACCGTTTGGTCAAGACTGTGACGGGAGCGGGGGCCTGTCAAGGGATGTCGGCTTGCCCCGAGGCCGGCCTGCGTACGATCTCGATCAAACGGGTGAGTGATATTGCGTAATCGATCATAATCACACCATAGTCCGGTGCGATTACAGCCTGAGCGTGTGGAACTTACGAACTGCATCCGCGTTGTGCGGCGGGAATACACGGCCTCAATCCGGAGATGTGTGATTTCGCACATCAGCCGGTGTGGTTTCCGGCCACGGTCGTGGCATTCGTCGAAATATCTAATCGATCATTGCCCCAGGAGGCGTTCATGTGCGACGAGTATCGGGAAGCTATTGATACCATTACCATTGCTGGTCTTCTGAAGGCCGTTCAGGTGCTCCATGCAAGGGCAACCGCCCAGCCGGAACTCTCGCCGCGGCTCCTCGAGAAGGAAGTTCTGCAGGCGATCAAGCAGATCGATGCCGACGAATTCGAGTACGACATCCAGGCCGAGGGCCTGCGGGAAGCACTCCAGCTCGTCTCTTCCGTCTTCCGTTACACCCACGCCCAACGCGCCGTCGGCGTTGACGAGACGCCGTTCCCGGGCTGACCACCCGCCGCATGTCCCAATAGCGTGAACCTGGATCGCACTTCGGCCCTGTAAAAGGGAGTGGCGGGACTTCTGCCCCGCCACTCCGGTCGTCGCCTGCGGCCGAAGTATCAGCCGAAGAGACGGAGCACGGCCTGGTCGGCCTGGTTCGACAGCGACAGGGCTGTCTGTGACAGCTGCTGCCGGGTCTGCAGGGACAGCAGGTTCGCCGCTTCCTCGTTCGAGTCGGCGTTGGTCAGGTTGTCGGAGCCGGTCTTCAGCGTGCTGATCAGGCTTTTCGAGAAGTCCTGCCGGTTCTGAATGATCGACTGGCTGTTCGAGAAGTCGGACTGGTAGCTGCGCACCGTGGCCTGCGCCGTCTTGATCGAGGTGACGGCACCGGTGAAGTCCGCCAGCGTCGATGCGGTCAGCGAGAGTGCTGCGACACTGAAGCCGTCCGACGACACGGCCTTGGACGAGACGGTCTGGAACGAGGTGCCCGCCTCGTTGAAGTTGACGGTGAGGTCGTTGCCCCCCGCCAGCAGGTTCGTGCCGTTGAAGCCCGAGTCCGTGGCAGTCTGGTCGATGGACGTCCGCAGATCGTTGAACTGCTGGGCATAGCTGTTCAACTGCGACTGGGTGAGACCGCCGCTCTGGGTGCTCTGCACCGTAGCGCCGATCAGGGCAGTGAGGGCAGCAGCGCCGCTGGAGGACACCGTGAAGGTGCTTCCCACGGTCGGTGCCGCGTTCAACACCAGGGCTCCATTCTGGAGCGAGGCCGAGTACTGGCCGCCTGTCTGCGAGTTGATCTGACCGATGACATCGCTGACCGTCTTGGTCGCTCCCGCGGCCCCGAGGTCGATCGTCGTCACCGCTCCGGTCGTGTCGTTGGTGAAGGTGAGGGTGTCACTGTTCGCGAAGCCGGCAACATCCGTTCCGACCAGCGTCGTGACCGTTCCCGTGAGCGCGTTCTTCGCACCGGCAGCGTCGGCCTTGACCTTGTCGACCAGGCCGCTGAGTGACTGGAGCGTCTTGTAGACCGTGTCCAGGCCCTTGCTGGCGGCCTGGATCGTGCTGATGCCGTTGCTCAGCCCGTCGAGAACGCCGGTCAGCTGTGTGGCGCGGTCGCTGAGACCCTGGGCCTGGAAGAAGCTGGACGGATTGTCGAGGGCGGAGTTGACCTTCTTTCCGGTCGCGAGACGGCCCTGGGTGAGGGTCATCAGGTCCGATGTCTGCTGCAGCGCGAGCAGGTTGGAACGGACGCGAGCGGAAATCGTGATGTCGGCCATGGTAGTCATCCTTCTGGTTGTCATAAGCCCGTACTGGGCTCGCAAAAGTGGTGACACGCCAAAGCTTGTCGTGATCTTAAAAGCACGTCCCAAAAGACGTGCATGATCGTTCATGCAACCTTCGGATGGCTGAACCTGGGCCGGTCGCCTTTTGGGACGACAAAGAAAAAGCGTTTATGGGCAGTGGGTTAGGGCGGCTGCTCGACTGCATCGGGGCGCTGGGCGTTGCCGGGTCGGCCTTCTCGCGGCATCCCTAACGGATGGTGACCAATCCAGTTGGCCGCCACGCTGCTGACACACGCGATGGTTGAGTCTAGATCGACGACTCGAGTCTTGGTACCTGTAGCCGATCGACCCAGGAGATGCGTTCCATGCGCCGTGCCCTTGTTCTGCTCGCCCTCTTCCCGCTCGCGGCCTGCGTCAGCGCGCCTCCGCCTCCTCCGCGGGAGTACGGCGAGATCCCGGCCAACAAGGTGTGGGCCCGCAAGGACGGACAGATGATGTCGAGCAACCCTGCGCTTCTCGCCCAGGGCAAGACGGACCTCGCGACCTGCCGCAAGGAGTCCGAAACGGACCAGCCCAACCGCCTTGACCTCACAAACTTCAAGGGGTGCATGGACGGCAAGGGCTACTATCTGATCGACCGGCAAGCCTGAACGTCCGCCCACGGCGTACGCAAACGGCTCATCCGGTATCGACCGGACTGGCGGTGCCCTGATGCAGCGTCATAGTGTTGCAGCGCCGGCCGAATTGCGCCGGCCCTCCCGTGGAGTTCAGCCGTGAGCAAGTCGCATCCTTCCGGCCGTCCCCGTTCCGGCGCGAAGCGCGGCGTCTCGAGTTATGTGCGCTGGCCGCGCGACGGCTTCATCAACCCGCGTCTCGAGAAGCGTGACGAACTGGCCGGCGGCTTCGGCTTCCGCATGCCGGATTCCCGCCACGACCACCTGCACCACGTGGCGCTCGCCCGGGGCAAGGACGACGCCCAGCGCTGACGGGAACGCCTCGCCCTACGCGGCCAGGATGCCACGCAGGATCGTGCCGACCACCTGCCGCTTGGCGGTCTCGAACTGTTCGTCGGTCAGCGGCCCGCCATTCAGCACCTCGATCTGGCGCGCGAAGTCGGCATAGTGCTGGGTCGACGCCCAGATCATGTAGAACAGGTAGGCCGGCTCGACCGGCGCGATCTTGCCCTCGGAAATCCAGCGCCGCACGATGGCGCCGCGCGAGCGCAGCCAGTCCTTCAGTGTCGTGTCGAGGTGATCGGCGATGGCCGGAGCGCCGCGCATGATCTCGCTGGCGAAGATGCGAGATCCCTCCGGCATGCTGCGCGACAGGTCCATCTTCGCCTCGATGTAGCGCTTCAGCGCCTCGGCCGGCTCGCCGGTGCCGTCCAGCGATGCCGCCGCGGCCAGCCAGGTCTCCAGGACCCGCGCCATCACCGCCCGGTAGAGGTCCGCCTTGCTCGGAAAGTAGTAGTGCACATTGGCCTTGGGCAGGCCGGCCCGCTCGGCGATTGCCGCCGTCGTCGCGCCCTTGAAGCCGAGCTCCGCGAACACCGAGGTTGCGGCCTCGAGAATGGCGCGCTCGTTCTCCTCGCGCACATGGGTGCGCTGCCTCGCCCCGCTCAATGCGTCGCCCCCGTCGCGTCCTGCGCTCGTCCCCGTGTCACCCCCGGAGGGCGGCCCGGAACGAATTGACCAAATGGTCAGGCGCATACTAGCCTCGCTTCGCCGGGGGGCAAGACGCGGGAGCGCGCCTTCGGCGGCGGCCGGTGGCAGCGACCTTGCATCGCCCGCTGGCGCCGGACACCGGGGATCGGCGAGGGGATAGCGATGGCGGAGCGGGGGAATGTGCGCGTCGACGGCGCACGCCTGTGGGACAGCCTCATGGAGATGGCGAAGATCGGCGCCACTCCCAAGGGCGGCTGCAAGCGGCTGACCCTTACCGACCTCGACAAGGAGGGCCGCGAGCTCTTCACCCGCTGGTGCCAGGCCGCCGGCTGCACCGTGAAGGTGGACCGCATGGGCAACATGTTCGCCCGCCGTCCGGGCATGGACGACAGCCTGCCGCCCGTGATGATGGGCAGCCACCTCGACACCCAGCCCACCGGGGGCAAGTTCGACGGCGTGCTCGGAGTCCTCGGCGCGCTGGAGGTGGTCCGCTCGCTCAACGACATGAACATCCGCACGAAGCACCCGATCGAGGTCGCCAACTGGACCAACGAGGAGGGTTCGCGCTTCGCGCCGGCCATGGTGTCCTCCGGCGTCTTCGCCGGGGTCTACACCGAGGAGCACGCCTATTCCCGGCTCGACCAGGACGGCAAGTCGCTGGGCGACGAGCTGAAGCGCATCGGCTTCCAGGGTCCGGAGCCCGTCGGCGGCCGGCCCATCCATGCCTTCTTCGAGCTGCACATCGAGCAGGGCCCGATCCTCGAGGACGAGTCGATCGATATCGGCGTCGTGACGCACGGGCAGGGCCAGCGCTGGTACGAGATCAACCTGACGGGCTTCGAAAGCCATGCCGGCTCCACGCCGATGCCGGTCCGCAAGGATGCGCTGCTCGGCGCGGCGCGGATCGTCGACCTCGTCAACCGCATCGGCCTCGCCCATGCCCCGCTCGCCGTCGCGACCGTGGGCATGATCAACTCCTATCCGAACTCCCGGAACGTGATTCCCGGCAGCGTCTTCATGACGGTCGATTTCCGCCACCCCTCGGACGACACGCTGAACGCGATGGACGGGGCGCTGCGCGAAGGGGTCGACGCCATCTGCGCGGCCATCGGGTTGACGCAGGAGACCAAGCAGATCTTCAACTACGCCCCCGTTCCGTTCGACCAGGGCTGCGTCTCGGCGGTCCGCAACGCGGCCGAGAAGCTCGGCTACACGCATCGCGACATCGTCTCGGGCGCCGGCCACGACGCCTGCTACATCGCCGGCGTGGCACCGACCTCGATGATTTTCACGCCCTGCGTCGACGGCGTCAGTCACAACGAGGCCGAGGACATCAAGCCGGAATGGGCAACCGCCGGCGCCAACGTGCTGCTGCACGCGGTGCTCGAGAAGGCCGTCATCGTCCCCTGACGGGGCCGCGCCACCAATCTGGACCGTTCGGAGAAAAGCCATGTCGACACTGGTCAAGGGCGGCACCGTGGTCACGGCCGACCGCACCTGGGACGCTGACGTGCTGGTGGAGGGCGAGCACATCGTCGCCGTCGGCAAGGACCTGAAGGGCGACGACGTCATCGACGCGCAGGGCTGCTACGTCATCCCCGGCGGCATCGACCCGCACACGCATCTCGAAATGCCCTTCATGGGCACCACCACGGCCGACGACTTCGAGACCGGCACCAAGGCCGCGCTGTCCGGCGGCACCACCATGGTGGTCGACTTCTGCATTCCGGGGAACGGCCAGCCGCTGCTGGAGGCCTGGGCCGACTGGGATCGCCGGGCGAAGAAGGCCTACAGCGACTACGCCTACCACATGTGCATCACCTACTGGAACGACCAGGTCCGGGCCGAGATGGCCGACGTGGTCGCCAAGGGCGTCACCACCTTCAAGCATTTCATGGCCTACAAGGGCGCGCTGATGGTGAACGACGAGCAGCTCTATGCCTCGTTCCAGCGCTGCGCCGAGCTGGGCGCCACGCCGCTCGTCCATGCCGAAAACGGCGACATCGTCGCCGCCCTGCAGGCGAAGCTCCTGCGCGACGGCGTCACCGGGCCGGAGGGCCATGCCTATTCCCGCCCGCCCGAGGTGGAGGGCGAGGCCGTCAACCGCGCCATCATGATCGCCGACGCCACGGGCGTGCCGCTCTACGTCGTGCACGTCTCGTCGATCCCGGCGCACGAGGCCATCGCCCGCGCCCGCTCGCTCGGCCAGCGCGTCTATGGCGAGCCGCTGGTGCAGCACCTGACGCTGGACGAGAGCGAGTACCACAACAAGGATTGGGACCACGCCGCGCGGCGCGTGATGTCGCCGCCCTTCCGCGACAGAAAGCACCAGGAAGACCTCTGGAATGGGCTCCGCGCCGGCTCGCTGCAGGTGGTCGCGACAGACCATTGCGCCTTCACCACCGAGCAGAAGCGCATGGGCCGCAACGACTTCACCAAGATCCCCAACGGCACGGGCGGGCTGGAGGACAGGCTCTCGGTGCTGTGGACGGCCGGCGTCGAGACGGGACGGCTCACCCCAAACGAGTTCGTGGCGGTGACCTCGACCAACGTCGCGAAGATCCTGAACCTTTATCCCCGCAAGGGCTCCATCACGCCCGGCGCCGAGGCCGACATCGTCGTGTGGGATCCCAAGGCGTCGAAGACCATCTCGGCCAAGTCGCAGCTCTCGGCGATCGATTACAACGTCTTCGAGGGCTACAAGGTCAGTGCCACGGCCCGCTACACGCTCTCGCGCGGCGAGGTCGTGTGGGACGGCGAGAAGATCATGGGCCAGTCCGGCCGTGGCCGTTTCGTCAAGCGCGACCCCTTCTCGGCCGACTTCAAGGCACTGCGGACCTGGAAGGACCTGACCGCGGACAAGGCCGTGGCCCGCTGACGTGGAAGCCGTAGCGCAGCGAACCGCGAACACCGTTCCGGCCGGGGCGACCGCCCCGACCGTCATCGCTGCCCGCGATCTGTCGCTCACCTACGACACTGCCGACGGTCCGGTCCACGCCCTGTCGCATGTCGACCTCGACGTGCGCCGGGGCGACTTCGTCTCGCTGATCGGCCCGTCGGGCTGCGGCAAGACGACGCTGCTGCGGGCGATCGCCGACCTCGAGGCGCCGACCTCCGGCACGCTCACCGTGAACGGTGTCACGCCGGGCGAAGCCCGCCTCAAGCGGGCCTATGGCTATGTCTTCCAGGCGCCGGCGCTCTATCCCTGGCGCTCCATCGCGCGCAACGTGTCGCTGCCGCTCGAGATCATGGGCTTCCCGAAGGCCGAGCGCGAGGCGCGGGTCGCTCGCAACCTCGAACTGGTCAATCTCGGGGGCTTCGAGAAGAAGTTCCCCTGGCAGCTGTCGGGCGGCATGCAGCAGCGCGCCTCCATCGCCCGCGCCCTCTCCTTCGATCCCGACCTGCTCCTGATGGACGAGCCCTTCGGCGCGCTGGACGAGATCGTCCGCGACAAGCTGAACGAGCAGCTGCTGCGGCTCTGGGACCACACGGGCAAGACGGTCGTCTTCGTCACGCACTCGATCCCGGAGGCGGTGTTCCTGTCGACCCGGATCGTGGTGATGTCGCCGCGCCCCGGCCGCATCCAGGAGGTAATCGACTGCGACCTGCCGCGCGACCGCACCCTCGACATCCGCGAGACGCCGCACTTCATGGAAGTCGCCAACCGGGTCCGGCACGGACTGCGGGAAGGGCATTCGTATGAGTGATGCCGGTAGTACCCGACCAGTCGTCGTCATCCCGGACGGAGCGAAGCGAAGAGCCGGGATCCAGCAACACGACACAGGGCAGCGGTCCTTTATCGCGTGTCCGCGGCGCACCGCTCCGCTTTGCGCCGCGCCCGGGATGACGCGGCGGGGGACCTGGTGAGAACGTCCACCTCTTCCATTCTGACCGACCGGATGCTGCCGGTGCTCGTGGTCTGCGCGGCCATCGTCGCTCTCTGGTATCTCGGCGCCGTGCTGATGAACGCGGAGTTGCAGCGGGACGCGTTCCGCAATGCCGGGCAGCAGGAGTGGACGACGGGCGAGCTCGTCGCCGGCACTCTGGCGCAGGAGCGTCCGAAGCTGCCTGCACCGCACCAGGTGGCCCAGGAGCTGTGGAAGACGGTGGTCGCCACGCCCGCTACGTCGAAGCGCAGCCTGCTCTACCACGCCCAGATCACGCTCTCGGCGACGCTGCTCGGCTTCCTGCTGGGGTCGGGACTGGGCATCGTGCTAGCGGTGCTCATCGTGCATGTCAGGAGCCTCGACCGGTCGATGATGCCGTGGCTGGTCTCCTCGCAGACCGTGCCGATCATCGCGCTGGCGCCGATGATCGTGATCATCCTCAACCAGCTCGACGTCACCGGCATCGTGCCCAAGGCGGCGATTGCGGCCTACCTCTCCTTCTTCCCGGTCACGGTGGGGATGGTGAAGGGGCTCCGTTCGCCCGATCCGCTTCAGCTCGATCTCATGCGGACCTACTCGGCCTCAAGGGCGCAGACCTTTTTCCTGCTGCGCGTGCCGGCCTCGGTGCCCTTCCTCTTCGCCAGCCTGAAGGTCGGCGTCGCCGCCAGCCTCGTCGGCGCGGTCGTGGCCGAGCTCACCCAGTCGGCCGATGGCGGGCTGGGGGCGCGGCTGCTGGCCGGCTCGTACTACGGCCAGACCATCCAGATCTGGGCGGCGATCTTCATGGCGGCCTTGTGTGCCTGCCTCCTCATCGCAGCCGTGGCCCTGGCCGACCGCGTCGTGCTTCGCCGCATGGGCTATCTGCGATGAGGACGGACTGGCTCGCCCTGCTCTGCGCCGCGGCGGGCATCGCCGCAGCCGCGCTGCCCTTCGGCGGCGAAGGCGGATGGGTGGCCCTTCGCAGTCTGTCGGCTCTGCTCGGCTTGGCGGCGCTGGCGCTCGCCCTGCTGGGCTCGCGCAGGGGCATGTCGGTTGCCCTCCTCGTCATGCTCGCTGCGCTGACGGCGGGGCTCGCCTTCGCGCTGGTCGGGGCCTTGTCGGGCGGGCTCGAATACGCCGCCGGCTCCGGCTACGCGCTGGCGCTCGCGGCGATGTGGCTCGGTGCCTGGCGCATCGTCCAGGCGCTCTCGGCGGCCCGCCTGCCCGCCGGCCCGGTGCAGGCGCTCGTCGGCATCGCCATCCCGCTCGTCTTCGGCATCACCATCCTGGTGATGTGGGAGGCGGGCGTGCGCGGCTTCGGCTCGCAGATGATGAAGGTCATCCTGCCCGCGCCCTCGGCCATCGGCGCGCGCTTCGCCTCCTCGCTTCCGGTGCTCGGCGCCGATTTCCTGCAGACCTTTCGCGGCGTGATCGTCGGCTACGTCCTCGGCTGCGGCGCGGGCATCCTCGTCGCCATCCTCATCGACCGGGTGCCGTTCCTGCAGCGCGGCCTGCTGCCGCTCGGCAACCTCGTCTCGGCCCTGCCCATCGTCGGCGTCGCTCCGATCATGGTCATGTGGTTCGGCTTCGACTGGCAGTCCAAGGCCGCCATCGTCGTGGTGATGACCTTCTTCCCGCAGCTCGTGAACACGGTCGCCGGCCTCGCCTCTGCGGGAGCCATGGAGCGCGACCTGATGAAGACGTGGGCGGCGAGCTACGGCCAGACGCTGCTGAACCTGCGGCTCCCGGCGGCGCTGCCCTTCATCTTCAACGGGCTGAAAATCAATTCCACGCTGGCGCTGATCGGCGCCATCGTGGCCGAATTCTTCGGCACGCCCATCGTCGGCATGGGCTTTCGCATCAACACAGAGGTTGGTCGCATGAACATCGACATGGTGTGGGCCACGATCGTCGTGGCTGCCCTCACCGGCACGCTGTTCTACGGCCTACTCGCCCTCGCGGAGCGGCGTGCCACCTTCTGGCACGCCTCCTACCGGCAGAGGGCGGTCTAGAAGGGGAACTGGCCGCGGGACCAACCTGCGGCCGTACAACGACAACGAAACCGGAGGGTCGAACCGTGAAGAAGCTCGCAATCGCAGCCCTGCTCGCCGCCGCCGCGGCGGGTGCCAGCGCGGCGCAAGCCGCCGACAAGGTGACGCTTCAGCTGAAATGGGTGACGCAGGGCCAGTTCGCCGGCTACTTCGTCGCCAAGGACAAGGGCTTCTACAAGGACGCCGGCCTCGACGTGACGATCAAGCCGGGCGGCCCCGACATCGCCCCGCCGCAGGTCATTGCCGGCGGTGGCGCCGACGTGATTGTCGACTGGATGCCCTCCGCCCTCGCCACCCGCGAGAAGGGCGTGCCGCTCGTCAATATCGCCCAGCCCTTCAAGCGCTCGGGCCTGATGCTGACCTGCCGCGCCGAGACGGGGATCAAGAAGCCGGAGGACCTGAAGGGCCGCACCATCGGCGTCTGGTTCTACGGCAACGAGTATCCCTTCCTCTCCTGGATGTCGAAGCTGAAGATCCCGACCGACGGCTCCGCCCAGGGCGTCAAGGTGCTGAAGCAGGGTTTCAACGTCGACCCGCTGATCCAGAAGCAGGCCGACTGCATCTCCACCATGACCTACAATGAGTACTGGCAGGTCATCGACGCCGGGCTGAAGCCCGAGAACCTGGTCGTCTTTAAGTACGAGGACCAGGGCGTGGCCACGACCGAGGACGGCCTCTACGTGCTCGAGGACAAGCTGAAGGATCCCAAGTTCGTCGACACCATGGCCCGCTTCGTGAAGGCCTCGATGAAGGGCTGGGAGTGGGCCGGCGCCCATCCGAAGGAGGCCGCCGCGATTGTGCTGGAGAACGACGCCACGGGTGCCCAGACGGAGAAGCACCAGGTCCGTATGGTCGAGGAAATCAACAAGCTGACCGCCGGCTCCGACGGCGCGCTGGACGAGGCCGACTACAAGCGCACCGTCGCGACGCTGCTGTCGGGCGGCTCAGACCCGGTGATCTCGAAGGAGCCGCAGGGCGCCTTCACCCATGCGGTGACGGACGCCGCCAAGGCGATGAAGTAGGATCTCTCCGGCAAGTCCCGAGTTGCGGCCGCGCCCTGCGCGGCCGCATTTTTCTGTCCCCCACCCCTCGAAACCGAGAGCCAGCCCGATGTCCCTGTCCAGCGTCGTCCTGCCGCTCTGCGCCGTTCTCGCGGCCATGGCCCTGCCTGTCCAGGCGGCCATCAATGCCCAGCTGGCCAGGGCCCTCGGCAACCCGGTCGCGGCGGTGGCCGTGTCCTTCTGCGCCGGGCTGGTGCTGCTGGTCGTGCTGGTGCTGACCGTGTTCCGCGACCTGCCGCCCGTCGCCGAGATCGTCAGGATCCCGCCCTGGCTCTTCGTCGCCGGCGGCTCGCTCGGCGTGCTCTACCTCATCGGCAACGTCGTGCTCGTGCCGCGGCTGGGGGCAGCCGCCATGTTCTCCTTCGCCATCGCGGGCCAGCTCACCGCGGCGCTGATCCTGGACAAGATCGGCTTCCTTGGCCTTGCCGTGCGCGAGATCAGCATGGGCCGTCTGGCCGGGGCGGTGCTCGTGATGATCGGCGCCGTGATGGTGCGCTCGCTGTAGGGCCTCTCACCGGATCACGAGGAACGGGGCACCCCAGCGGAAGCCATCAGCAGAACCGTCCGCGACCGGCACGGGCTCGGGCGCGGCGAGCACCATGGCCCAGTAGAGCCTGCCGTCAGCGCCCTTGCGCCTGGCGAGCCCGAGGCGTGTCACCTGCTTCATCAGCATGTTGGAGAGGTGGCCGCTCGACGCGGTCCAGGACGCCATGACCTCCGCAAGGTCGCGCTGGCCCATGGCGACGTTCTCCGCCGCGGCCGGGGCGGCCGAGCCTGCCTTGCGCATCCGGCTGCCGAGGTCGCCGGCAATGGTGTGGGACATGGTCGTCGCGGCGGCCATGGCGGCGGCCTGCTCGTCCGCGGCGCGGGTCAGTGTCGCGTCGGCCTTCACGGGCGGGAGGCCCTGGGCCGCGCGCAGGCCGGAGACGGCCTTGGCGGCCGCCACGGCCTCGGCCGGCAGCCGCTCGGCCTTCTGGGGCTTTGCAGGAGCGGCGACGGCGGCGGGGGTGGACGCCATACCGGCCGCGCACAGCACGGCGATCACGACTGCGACAGCCAATCGGTCCATGGCGATGTCTCCTGGCCAGCCGGCACGAATCGCCGGTCTGACGGCAGGATGGAAGAGGCGAGTTTACGGCGCGTCTACGGCCCGCCATGCCGGGCGCACGCCGGTCCGCCGCATTAACCCTAATCGAACATGACCCGGGAAAGCCTTGGACAGCCCTGGGTCGCAGCGTCACAATTAAGGTTAGCAGTCCATGAACGGGATGCGTTGCAAATGAGCGTTACAATCCGCGGCAGCCGGCCCGACCTGCCGCTTCCCGTCCGGATGACGGGAACGGTGGCGGGTGTGCGCGACCTGTCGCCCTCCGTCGCCGAGCTGGTCGTGGAACTGCGTGACCGCCTGCCCTGGATTCCCGGCCAATTCGTCAAGCTCTCCTTTGCCGGCGGGCCCGAGCGCGCCTATTGCCCCACCTTCGGGCTGCGCGCCGAGGCGCATGAGCGGACCCTCGTCTTCCATGTTCGCCGTCATCCGGAAGGGGCCTTCTCCGGTCGCCTCGGAACGGGCATCCGCTCGGGCGCCCGCATCGGCATGCACGGTCCGTTTGGCCGCGAGACGCTACGCCATGCCGATGGCAGGCTGGTGCTGGTTTCGGCCGGGGCCGGGTTCTCGGCGATCTGGGCCATGGCGGTGGCGGCCCGCCTCGGCCAACCGCACCGCGAACTCTCGGTAATCGTTGCCGCACGCGACCCGCGCGATCTCTACATGCGCCCAGCGCTCGCATGGTTGCGGGCCCGAGGCATTGCCGATGTCCGGGTCGTCGCCCGCGATGCTGGCGCCAGCGACCTCTTTGTCCAGGCGGGCAGGCCAGCCTCCGCAATGCCCGCTCTGGAGCCGGGCGATGAAGTGCACGTGGCCGGATCACCCGGCGACGTGGCTGCCGTGGCGGCCATTGCCGAACAGGCCGGGGCGCTCTGCCTCGCCGTACCGTTCCACGCGGCGGAACGGCACGACGCAGCCAGGTGGGAGACCGTGGTGGACACCGGACCGATGCCCGGCCGCACGGGGCGCGGCAACCGGCCCGCCTGAACGACTGAAACCCGATCCCCGCCGGAGCGTTGGCGGCCCGACCTGTCTTGCAGGAGGCCGCCATGCCCATCACGTCCACCTTCTCTCGTAAGCGTATCCTGGCGGCCGGCTGTGCCGCCGTCCTCCTCGCCACTGCGCCCGCCTTCGCCCAGAGCGGCGGCGGCTCGTCCGGCGGTTCTTCGGGCGGCTCGTCCGGGGGAAGCTCCTCGGGTTCCGCAGGCTCTACCGGATCCGCCGGCGGGATCGGCGGCGGCAGCGGCGGGGCCCCCGGGGCGCCGACCGGCTCCACCTCGATCGGCGGCGCCACCAGCATCGGGCCGAACTCCGACACGTCCGGCACCGTCCTTCCCAACGGCACGCCTGCCCCGGGCGGCGGGCAGGCCGGCACGCTCGGCGATCAGGGAACGTCCGCGGCGACAAACCCGGGCGTGCCCTCGACCAATCCGGGCACGCCGGGCGTGACGGGAACGGTCGGTTCGCAGACCGGCGGCCTCACGTCGGACCAGGCCGGGAGCGCCGCCAATTCGTCGGCGCCGGGCCTTGGCGGTTCGGCGGCCGAGATCGGCTCGCGCGGCGGCTCGCCGGCCTGTGCCGACGTCCTCGCCCATCGCGACTACTTCACCGCCAAGATCATCCAGGGGTGCGAGCAGCAGGCACGCAAGCAGGGTCAGGATCCCGCTAAGATCCCCGACCAGCGCCGCACGGCGGACGGCACGGGCTCGCTGGGTGCCGGGATCAAGCCAATCGACCGGCCTTCCGAGGTGCAGAAGCAGAAGGAAGCGGTCGACCAGAAGGTGCTGAAAGGCATCTGCACGAACTGCTGACCCTGCCTTCGGGCGGCGCTGACGGGCGCCCGTCCGAGGGCCCTGCGCGTCTAGACCGCCGGGCGCGTGCCCAGCCCGGCTAGCACGGCGCGGGTGATGGCGGCGGCCTGCCGCGCCATGGGACCCTGGATCCGTCCATAGAGGCGGAAGATGGCAGGCTGGGTCACCATGCCGAGCGCCAGCGCCGCGGCGAGGTCGGGATCGCCGGGGTCGATCTCGCCCTGCTCCATGGCCCGCGAGAACACGTCGCGCAGGGCCGAGACGGGGTTGCGCTCGGGCTCCAGGGGCACTGCTTCGAGATGGCGGTGCTGGTTGATCAGGATGAAGGTGAAGAGCGCCGGCCGCTCGTCGAACAGCGTGGCGAAGTGCAGCACCAGCCGCCACACCCTGCGGGGAAAGGGATCCGCAGCGCCGCCGATGGCCATCACGTCGCTGGCCAGCGCCTCGAAATGCGTGAGAAAGACCTCGCGCGCGATCTCCTCCTTCCCCTTGAAGTGGCGGTAGAGGGCGCCCTCCGCGACCCCCACCGCCTGGGCGATGTCGCGGATGGAGGCGCCCTCCACCCCTTTCGCCGCGAAGAGGCGCAGTGCCTCCTCGACGATCTTTGCCCGCGTGCGGCTGCCGTCGCGCATGGCCGCCTCAGGCCGCGCTCTCGGAGGCACGCTCGCGCACCAGCTTTCCGACGGCACCGTAGTCGACCTTGCCCGACCCCAGCAGCGGCACGTGGTCGACGGCGACCACCTCGGCGGGCACCATCAGGTCGGCAGCGCCCTTGGCCTTGGCGAAGGCCAGGAAGTCCGCCCGCGTCGCATCCTTGCGCTGGGTCAGCATGACCATGCGCTCGCCCTTGCGGGGATCGGGCGTCGTCGCGACGGCCGACAAAGCGTCCGGCCAGAGCTCGGCAGCCAGCGTCTCGACCGCGGCGAGCGACACCATCTCGCCGCCGATCTTGGCGAAGCGCTTGGCGCGGCCCTTGATGGTGACGAAGCCCTCGGCGTCCACGGCGACGATGTCACCCGTGTCGTGCCAGCCCTCCGGAGGGGGCTCCAGGACGCCCGGATTTTCCGACCGGAGGTAGCCCAGCATGACGTTGGGGCCCTTGACGAAGAGCCGCCCGCCCTCGGTGACACCGGGCACCGGCTCGAGCCGCACCTCCATCCCTGGCAGGATACGCCCGACGGTGCCGAAGCGGTTGAACATCGGCGTGTTGAGGGCGAGCGCCGGCGCCGTCTCGGTGATGCCGTAGCCCTCCAGAATTCGCAGGCCGAACTTCTCCATCCAGGTGCGCCGCGTCGCCTCCTTCACCGGTTCGGCCCCGGCCAGCACGTAGCGCAGCGAGCGGAAGTCATAGGGGTGTGCGGACCGCGCATAGCCGGCCAGGAACGTGTCGGTGCCGAACAGGATGGTCGCGTTCGACGCGTAGACCAGCTCCGGGACGATCCGGTAGTGCAGCGGCGAGGGGTAGAGATAGACCCTGACGCCGGATACCAGCGGCAGGATGAGCCCCACTGTGAGCCCGAAGGAGTGGAAGACGGGCAACACGTTGAAGACCGTGTCGGTACGCCCGAAATCGATGCGGGCCGCGGCCTGCGCCGCGTTGGCGAGCATGTTGCGGTTGGAGAGCACGACGCCCTTCGGCGCGCCCTCCGATCCGGAGGTGAAGAGCACGACGGCCCTGTCGTCGGCCTTGCCCTTCGACAGCGGCTTCTTCCAGCTCAGCAGAGCACCGAGGCGCTCGGCGAAGCCGACCTTGGCGCGAACGTCTTCCAGCCAGACGAACTGCACTTCGGCGGAAAGCGCCTCGACCAGCGCCTCCAGCCGGCCCTTCTCGACGAAGGCGCGGGAGGTGACGACGGTCTTCACCTCGGCGCCGCGGCACGCGGCAAGGATGTTGGTCGCGCCGGCGGTGAAGTTGAGCATGGCCGGGACGCGGCCGGCCGAGAGCAGGCCGAGCAGCGTGACCGCCGCGCCGCCCGACGTGGGCAGCAGCACGCCCACCGCGCCGCCCTCTGGCGCCAGCGGCGCAAGCCTGCGGCCGATGACGCGGGCACCCGCCAGCATCTTGCGGTAGCTCAGCGGCCCGCCCACGGGGTCGTCCACCGCCACACGGCCTGCGCCATGAATGTGCGCCGCCTCGATCACCGCCTGGATCACGGTCCGGTCGGTCGATGTGGTGCGGAAGACGAGGTCCGACATGATGCCGTAGAGCGCCGCTCCTGCCGCATGGCGGCGGGCGCGGCCCTTGAGCTCCGGATCGACGGAGAGCTTCACCGGGTCGAGGATGGTGACGCGCACCTTCGGGAACCAGCGCCTGCGCACCTGCTTGGGCGAGAGGCGCGAGAACGGCGTCGCCTCCAGCCCGTCGATGCGCACCGGGACGACGAAGGCGTCGGTCTTGTCGGCGATCAGGCCGGCCCCGTCATAGACCTTCATCAGGCTTCCGGTGACGGTGATCCGGCCCTCCGGGAAGATCACCAGCGGTTCGCCGGACTGAACGGAGTGGATCAGCGTCCGGGTTGCCATTGGCTTCGTGGGGTCGAGCGGCATGGCCCGCGTGATCTTCAGGAAGGGCTTCACCCACCAGCGCTGCGCGATGCCGTGGTCGATGGCGAAGACCGGGTCCTTGTCCATCAGCGACAGTGCGAGCCCGCCATCGAGGAAGCTGACATGGTTCAGCGCGATGATGGGGTTGGGACCCGCCTTGTCGAGGTTCTCGAGGCCCTTCACCTCCATCCGGTAGACGGCCCGGTAGATGATGGAGAGGACGTCGCGGAAGACGTTGACGGGCAGCAGCTTCAGCGCGGCGACGGCAGCGACGAGGTTGAGGGCGCCGAGCAGGGTTATGATCTGCCCCTCCGTCAGTCCTGCCGCCTGAAGGGCGGCCGCGGCCAGCGCGCCGCCGACGATGAAGCCGGCCTGGATGACGTTGCCGGCCGCGATGACGCGGGCGCGCCGATCCTCGCCGGCCCAGGACTGCACGGCGGCGAACACGGGGACGATGTAGAGGCCTCCGGCTACGGCGAGGCCGGCGAGATCGATCCCGATGCGCAGGCCCGTTCCCGTCGCGAAGAAGGCGAGGGGGCCGACGGGACTCGGGCCGGGCACGGCGGCCCATGTGGCGAGGCCGAGGTCGATGGCGAAGACGCCCATCAGCACGGCGCCGATGACGGTCGGCAGCAGGATGATGCGGCCGTGCGACATCCACGCCGCCAGCGCCGAGCCCACGCCGATGGAGACGGAGAACAGCGTCATGGCGGCGATGTAGAGATTGTCGTCGCCGCCGAGCCGGTCCCGCACCAGCGTCGAGAGCAGGGCCAGCATCACGGCGCCGACCAGCCAGAACCAGCTGACGACCAGCACTCCGCGCCACAGGCGCGTCTCGGACCACAGCGCCCGGATCAGCCCGCCGGTGGAGGCGAAGATGTTGGGGTTGACCCGCAGCCCGGGAGCCTTCTCGCCCGTCGGCGGGATCATCCGGGCGGCGATCCAGCAGGCGACGGCCAGGAGAATGAGCCCGGCGCCGACATAGAGCGGGTTCTCCGTTCCGGTCGCCGCCTTCGTGCCCGCGATCGTCCCGAGCAGGATGGCGATGAAGGTCGCCCCCTCGATCAGCGCGTTGCCGGCGGGCAGCTCTTCGGTCTTCAGGTGGTCAGGCAGGATGCCGTATTTGATCGGCCCGAACAGGGCCGCGATGATCCCGAACAGCCCCAGTGCCGCCATCAGGATCCAGACGTCCTGCATGACGAAGCCGGCGACGCCCACCAGCGAGGCAAAGATCTCGGCGAACTTCAGCCGCTTGGAGATGAGCGCCTTGTCGTAGCGGTCGGCCATCTCGCCGCCGAGCCCCGACAGGAGGAAGAACGGCGCAATAAAGATCGCCCCCGCGATCTGCACGAGTGTCCCCGACCCCTCCATGGCGAGCCGGTAGACGATGAGTGCCACCAGCGCGTTCTTGAGGAAGTTGTCGTTGAAGGCGGAGAAAAACTGGCACCAGAAGAGCGGCGCGAAGCGGCGGGTGCGCAGCAAGCTGTCGGACATGCGGTCCTCCGGGCCGGGTTGCCGGCCGAATAGTGAGTGATCACTCACTATCACAGGCAGCGGACCGTGCAAGAAGTGAACGATCACTCACTTAACGAGACGTGCGAAGACGCACGTGCTCCCGTTGGAGCGCGGGTCTTCAGACCCGCTTTGCCGCCGTACTCACGCCTTGCATTCCGGCCGGAGCAAAGCGGAGAGCCGGTGTCCAGGAACGCGATCGGACGCCGTCCAGAAATGCGGGTCTGCGGCGCGCGCCAACCTGCATGCCCGATGGGCTGGGTCTCGAGGGAGGCGCGTCTGAAGACGCGCGGTCCTACGTCCCCGCCGCGAAGTTTCTCGGCGCTGGCTGGATCGTCGAGGCCGACCCGTTGTTCACCTGCAGAACGGCCAGGCCGCGCTGGTTGGTGCCATCGGGCCGGAAGCGGAACAGGCCGTCCGTGCCGATGATGCCCTCGGGATCGGTGAAGTTGGCGTCGGTGAAGGCCTGCGTTCCGTATTTCGCGTGCAGCGCGTTCAGGAGGAACACCGCGTCGTAGGCCAGCGTGGCAATGCGCGCCGGCTGGCTGCCGAACTTCGCCCGGTAGCGGCCGGCAAAGGCGTTGAAGCCTGCCTTGTCGGGCGCGGCGAACCAGCCGCCCTGCACGGCCGCCGCCGTCTCGAGCCGGGGATCGTCCCACACGCCGGTGCCCAGCGTCTGCATGCGGCCGGGAACGCCATTGGCGGTCAGCACCGGCCCTAGCGTCGCCATCTCGGCGGCGCTGACCGGCAGGAACAGCGCGTCCGCGCCACCCGATGCAGCGACGATGCGCTTCACCGCGGCGTCGGCGCCGGCGGCGTCGAAGCGCTCCAGCGCCGCGATCCGCATGTTGCGGCGGGCGGCCGTCTCCTGCAGCGCGGCTGCCACGATGGTCCCGTAGGCACTGTTCGGGATCAGCGCCGCGACCGACCGTTTGCCGCGTCCTGCGGCGAAGGTGATGATCGTGTCGACGTCACTCTCCGGCATGAAGCTGAGCAGGTAGACGCCGCGCGTGGCCACGCTGGCATCGGTCGAGAAGGCGACGACCGGTCTTCCGGCGGGCTTGGCCACCTGCCCCACCGCCTGCACGGAGGAGGCGAGAAGCGGACCAAGGATCACCTCTGCGCCCTCGGCGAGCGCCTCTTCGGCAGCCTGACGCGCACCCTCGGCCGTGCCCTTGTCGTCCTTGGGCAGCAGCTGGACGACCGAGCCGTTGAACTCGGCGACAGCCATCTCGGCCGCGTTCTTCAGGGAGGTCGCCACGGCGCCGGTGTTGCCGCCCGCGCTGAGGGGCAGGATGAGGGCGACGCGCACCTTCCCCGGGATGACCGGCGGAGCGTTGGACGCCGACGATGCCGGCTGCTCGACGCCCAGGTTCGGCCCGGCCGTATTGCAGGCCGCCAGGACGGGGGCCAGGAGGCTCGTTCCGGCCAGCAGCCGCAGGACGCGACGCCGGCCCGCGTCGACGGCGTCCCCGGGAAACGATTCGTCACTCAACGCAGACTCCTCTCGCCGCACCGATCCGCGCGGGACGCCGATCCCGCATTCTTTGCGCGGGACGTTAGCCGAAGCTAATCTCGGCGCGAAGTCTGCGCAGGTGCCGCGGGCGGCGGATTCGGCCATGAGTAGCAAGAGAGACACGCCACGCCGCAGCGCTGCAGGCGATGCGCCGCCCTCCGCCTTCACCGCCTTCGGCATCCGCGCGGAGGCGACGGCGCTGGCGCCGGGCCTGCATGTCGTCGCGACCCCCATCGGAAACCTGGGCGACGTGTCGTTCCGGGCCCTGGGCACGCTGGCTGCGGCGAACGCCATCCTGGCCGAGGATACGCGGGTGACCCGGACGCTTCTCGCGCATTACGGCATCACCACGCCGCTGGTGCCCTATCACGAGCACAATGCCGAGGAGATGCGCCCCAAGGTGCTCGCGCGGCTGAAGCAGGGCGAGGCACTGGCTCTCGTGTCGGATGCCGGCACGCCGCTGGTCTCCGACCCCGGCTACAAGCTGGTCGAGGCGGCGCACGGGGACGGCATTCCGGTCACCACCGTGCCGGGACCCTCGGCCGTGCTCGCCGCCCTGGTCGTCGCGGGCCTGCCGACGGACCGCTTCTTCTTCGAGGGCTTCCTGCCGCCCAAGTCCGCCGCGCGCCGCGAGCGGCTGGAGGTTCTGCGCGAGGTGCCTGGCACGCTCGTCTTCTTCGAGAGCCCGCGCCGCGTCGCGGAGATGCTGGCCGACGCCGCGGCCGTCCTCGGTGAAAGGCCGGCGGCGGTCGCCCGCGAGCTCACCAAGTTCTACGAGAGCGTGCGCCGCGGCACGCTGCCCGTGCTGGCCGGGGCCTATGCCGGCGAACCGGCACCCAAGGGCGAGATCGTCGTCCTGATCGGGCCGCCTTCCGCCCGTTCGGCTGCGGGCGAGGATACCGAAGCGGCGCTGGACGAGGCCCTGCGGCGGCGCCTCGCCACCCTGTCCGTGAAAGACGCCGTGGCCGTCGTCGCCCAGGAGACAGGCTTGCCGAAGAAACGCGTCTACGCCCGCGCCGTGGCCATCGCGGGGACATGAGCCGCCGCGGCCCGCAGTTGCGCCGGGAGGCGCTGCGCCGGGGCCGCTGGGCCGAGATTGCCGCCGCCGCCCTCCTCATCCTGAGCGGGTATCGGATTCTCGTCCGCAACTATTCCGTGCACGGCGGAGAGATCGACATGGTCGTGCTGCGCGGCATGACGGTGGCGTTCGTCGAGGTGAAGGCGCGCGGCGACACGGAGGCCGGGCTGTGGTCGATCGGTCCGCAGAAGCAGCGCCGCATCCGCCGCGCGGCCGCGCACTGGCTCTCCCGCAATCCGTGGGCGGCGTCCCGGACGTTGCGGGGCGATGCGGTGATCGTCGTTCCCCGCCGCTTTCCGAGGCACGTTCCCGACGCCTTCCCCCTCGAAGTGTGAAAGGCCGCCATGCGGGCGCGGTCTTGCCAGCGCGGGGCAAGCGGAGGATGGTGCGGCCGCCCGAGGAGGCAGCAGCCAGGGAGCGCCCGATGCGCAAGACGAGACCGCTCGACGTCGCCGTCCAGATGGACCCGATCGAGCGCATCAACATCACCGGCGACAGCACCTTCGCCCTGCTGCTGACCGCGCAGGAGCGCGGGCACCGGCTCTTCTACTACACGCCCGACCGGCTCTCGATGCGCGATGGCCGTGTCACGGCGACGATGCAGCCGATCACCGTGCAGGACGTGAAGGGCGACCATGTCCGCATCGGCGAGGCGCAGCGCCGGGATCTCGCCGAGATCGACGTTGTTCTCCTGCGCCAGGACCCGCCCTTCGACCTCGCCTACATCACCACGACGCACCTCCTCGAGAGGGTGCATCCGAAGACGCTGGTGGTGAACGACCCGAAGGCCGTTCGCGACGCCCCGGAGAAGATCCTCGTCACCGACTTCCCGGACCTGATGCCGGCGACGCTGATCACCCGCGACCGCGAGGAGATCGAGGCGTTCCGCGCCGAGCATGGCGAGGTCGTCATGAAGCCGCTCTACGGCAATGGCGGCGCGGCGGTGTTCAAGGTGGGCGTCGCCGACCCGAACTTCGGCTCGCTGTTCGACCTCTTCTCCGTCACCTTCCGCGAGCCCTGGGTCGTGCAGCGCTTCCTGCCGCAGGTGATCCACGGCGACAAGCGCATCATCCTCGTTGACGGCGAGCCCCTGGGCGCCGTCAATCGCGTGCCGGCCGAAAACGACATCCGCTCCAACATGGTGCGCGGCGGTGCCGCCGAAACCACCCAGCTCAGCCCGCGCGAGCGGGAGATCTGCGACCGTATCGGCCCGACCCTGCGTGAGCGCGGGCTGATCTTCGTCGGCATCGACGTGATCGACGGCCACCTCACCGAGATCAACGTCACCTCGCCGACGGGGCTGCGCGCCATCAAGCGCCTCGGCGGCCCGGATCTCGCGGTCGCGATCTGGGAGGTCATTGAGGACAAGGTGAGCGGGTAGCCACCCCTCCTTGCGAGCGCAGCGAAGCAACCCGGGTCTGTTCGCCTTTTGGCGACCGCGACTGCATTGCTTCGTCGCTGCGCGCCTCGCAAGGACTTACAGCTCGCTGTGCGGGGCGAATTCGAGCCGTTTTTGCAGCGCGGGCTTGCCTTCGCAGGCGCGAAAGACCATTGGAGGCGCATGAGCGCACCCGAACCTTTCGCACCCGGCTTCGGCGTCTACGTGCATTGGCCGTTCTGCGCGTCGAAGTGCCCGTATTGCGACTTCAACAGCCATGTCCGCCACCAGCCGGTGGACGAGGCGCGCTATCTCGCCGCCTTTGAGCGCGAGATCGCGCATGAGGCCGAGATCGCGCCCGGGCGCACCGTCACCAGCATCTTCCTCGGCGGCGGCACGCCCTCGCTGATGAAGCCCTCCACCGTGGGCGGCATCCTCGACGCCATCGCCGCGCACTGGCCCGTCGCCCGCGACGTGGAGGTGACGCTGGAAGCCAATCCGACGAGCGTCGAGGCGGGCCGGCTGGCCGGCTACCGGGGAGCCGGGGTCAACCGCGTCTCCCTCGGCGTCCAGGCGATGAACGACACGGATCTTCGCGCGCTCGGCCGCCTGCACACGGCGGACGAGGCGATGGAGGCCGTGGGCATCGCCTCCTCGATTTTCGAGCGCACCTCGTTCGACCTCATCTATGCCCGTCCCGGGCAGACGCCGGAGGCCTGGGCCGCGGAGCTGGAGGAGGCGATCCGGCGCGCCGCCGAGCACCTGTCGCTCTACCAGCTCACCATCGAACCCGGCACCATGTTCGAGCGCCTTCGCGACGCGGGGAAGCTGGTCGTCCCCGACGACGAGCACGCCCGCGTGCTTTTCGACGTCACGCGCGAAATCTGCGACCGCCACGGCCTCCCCGCCTACGAGATCTCCAACCACGCCCGGCCTGGCGCGGAGTGCCGGCACAACCTCGTCTACTGGCGCTACGGCGAGTATGCCGGCGTCGGCCCCGGCGCCCATGCGCGGCTCGTCTCCTCCAACGGCCGGCTGGCTCTCTCCACCGTGCTGCAGCCCGAGGCCTGGCTGCGTCAGGTGGAGAAGCAGGGCCACGGCATCACCGAGGTCGAGCGCCTGTCGGCCGAGGCGGAGGGCGACGAGTTCCTGCTGATGGGTCTGCGCCTGACAGAGGGCATCTCGCCCGCCCGCTTCGCGGCACTGACCGGGCGAGAGCTGGCCGAGGACCGCGTCCGCGTGCTGCAGGAAGAAGGCCTGGTCGAGCAGACCCGTACCGGCCGCCTGCGCGTCACCCGCAGCGGCTTCCCCGTGCTCGACGCGATCGTGGCCGACCTGGCCGCCTGACGGACCAAACCGCGGGTCTTCAGACCCGCATGGCACGAGGCGCGTCTGAAGACGCGCGGTCCATGGAAGCGCCGGCTCCTACTGCAGTTCGCCGCCGGCCGAGGCTGCGGGAACGGGTGCGACGGGCTTCGGCTTGGGCTTCGGCTTTGGCGCAGCGAGTTGGCCGCTGGCCTCGAGCCGGGCGCGCCGCGCGTCGAGCGCCGCCGCGCGCAGTTCCGTGTAGCGCGCACCGCAGAATCCGTGGGCCGGCTCGCGGGCATAATCCCGGCAAAGCTCCTCGCGCGCGGCCGTGAACCCGGCCTGTTCGGTGACGAGCGCTTTCAGTTCGGCCTTGTCCTTGCTGCGCGCCATCAGCGCCTTGAAGGTCTCGCGCATGGCCTTGTCGGCGCGCGAGCGGTCGCCGTCGAAGTCGGCCGTCTTCGGCTCGAGATCGGCGGGGGGAGGCCCCCACAGCCCGCGCGCATCGACGCGACAGTCCGCTTCCTGGAAGGTGCACGCGGCCTCGCCGCCGACGAGGACGCTGCCGTCAGCCACGTCGAGCGTCAGCGGGCACCCGGGCACCGCGACGTCGTAGCGCGGCACGCCGTCGGGCCGTCCGACGGAGGTGATCGCCAGCGGCGCGCCATTGCCGAGGTCGAGGCCGCAGGCTTCCGTCGGCTTGGAGATCTTCTCGCCGACGGCGATGATCTTCAGCGTGTAGCCGCCGTCAGGGTTCTTCATCAGCGTGAGGCGGCCCTTGCTGCCGTATCGCAGGAACTCCTTGCCGGCCACGGCATCCTCGGCGAACGACTTCGGCGGCACCACCTTTTTCCTCGGCTTGGGCGGCGGGGCATCGCCCAGTCCAGATCCCTCGATCGCCGTGGCGCCAGGCAGGACGATCTGCGCCACGGCGGGCGTGCAGGCGAGGGCCGGCAGCGCGAGCGCGAGGAAGAGCGTGGCCGCCGGCCGGAAAGGGCCGGCGCGGCCCGTGCGGAGGAAACCCATGAACCGATCCTAACGTGGGACTGCAACTCTCGCGAGAAGAAGGTCGAACAACTACAATGCGGACGTCATGTCCTTGGTGCGACGCGAGCGTTGCGTCAAGCGCCGCGACCAGTCACTCTCCTTGCGGCGCAAGGGCCCTGTCCTTATATACCCGCCAGCCGCGGGAAACCCGCGCATCCTGAGGGGATCCGGCGGAAACGGGCCACGCAAGCGGCCCATACCGCCGACAGCCGGAGCGCCTGTATGGGCCCGGCGGTCTCGCTGAGAAAGGGGACTAGCATGGGTAAAGTAATCGGTATTGACCTCGGCACGACCAATTCCTGCGTCGCCATCATGGAAGGTGCGACGCCGAAGGTCGTGGAGAACGCGGAGGGCGCTCGTACGACGCCCTCGATCGTCGCGTTCACGGACGAAGGCGAGCGCCTCGTCGGCCAGCCGGCCAAGCGCCAGGCGGTGACGAATCCCGAGCGCACCTTCTTCGCCATCAAGCGCCTCATCGGGCGGACCTACGACGACCCGATGACGCAGAAGGACAAGGGCCTCGTGCCCTACAAGATCGTGCGCGCCGGCAACGGCGACGCCTGGGTGGACGCGGACGGCAAGACCTACTCGCCCTCGCAGATCTCGGCCTTCATCCTGCAGAAGATGAAGGAGACGGCGGAGGCGTTCATCGGCCAGCCGGTGACGCAGGCCGTCATCACGGTGCCTGCCTACTTCAACGACGCCCAGCGCCAGGCCACCAAGGACGCCGGCAAGATTGCCGGCCTCGAGGTGCTGCGCATCATCAACGAGCCGACGGCGGCGGCGCTCGCCTACGGCCTCGAGAAGAAGAAGAGCGGCACGGTCGCGGTCTATGACCTCGGCGGCGGCACCTTCGACGTCTCGATCCTCGAGATCAGCGACGGCGTGTTCGAGGTGAAGTCCACGAACGGCGACACGTTCCTGGGCGGCGAAGACTTCGACATGAGGCTCGTCGAGTATCTCGCGGACGAGTTCAAGAAGGAGAACGGGATCGACCTCAAGAAGGACAAGCTGGCTCTCCAGCGCCTGAAGGAGGCGGCCGAGAAGGCCAAGATCGAGCTCTCCTCCGCGAGCCAGACCGAGATCAACCTGCCCTACATCACCGCCGATTCGAGCGGCCCGAAGCATCTGACGCTGAAGCTCACCCGCGCCAAGTTCGAGGCGCTGGTGGACGATCTCGTGCAGAAGACGATCGAGCCCTGCCGCAAGGCGCTCAAGGACGCCGGCCTGACGGCGGCCGAGATCGACGAGGTCATCCTCGTCGGCGGGCAGTCGCGCATGCCCAAGGTCCAGGAGGCCGTGAAGCAGTTCTTCGGCAAGGAGCCCCACAAGGGCGTCAACCCGGACGAGGTCGTCGCCATCGGCGCGGCGGTGCAGGCCGGCGTGCTGCAGGGCGACGTCAAGGACGTGCTGCTGCTCGACGTGACCCCGCTGTCGCTGGGCATCGAGACGCTGGGCGGCGTGTTCACCCGGCTGATCGACCGCAACACGACGATCCCGACCAAGAAAGGTCAGGTCTTCTCGACTGCCGAGGACAACCAGACGGCGGTGACGATCCGGGTCTTTCAGGGCGAGCGCGAGATGGCGGCGGACAACAAGCTGCTCGGCCAGTTCGACCTGGTCGGCATCCCGCCGGCTCCCCGCGGCGTGCCGCAGATCGAGGTCACCTTCGACATCGACGCCAACGGCATCGTCAACGTGTCGGCCAAGGACAAGGCGACGAGCAAGGAGCAGCAGATCCGCATCCAGGCGTCGGGCGGCCTCAGCGAGGCCGACATCGAGAAGATGGTCAAGGACGCGGAGGCGCATGCCGCCGAGGACAAGAAGCGGCGTGAGCTGGTCGAGGTCCGCAACCAGGGCGAGAGCCTGATCCACCAGACCGAAAAGTCGGTGGCGGAGTTCGGCGACAAGGTCCCGGCTTCCGACAAGTCGGCGATCGAGACCGGCGTGACGGCGCTGCGCGACGCGCTCGGCACCGAGGATGTCGAGGCGATCAAGGCCAAGACCAACGACCTGATGCAGCTCTCGATGAAGCTCGGCCAGGCCATGTACGAGGCGCAGCAGGGCGCAGGCCCCGGCGAGGCCGCCGGCGGCGCACCGGGCGGCGAGGCCAAGGACGACGTTATCGACGCGGATTTCCGCGAGGTCGGCGACGACGACCGCAAGAAGAGCGCGTGACGCGGTGACGCGAGGCGGCCGGGGAGACCCGGCCGCCTTCTGCTTCGGGGGCGGGGCATGAGACCTTCGGAGGCGCTGGAGGCGAGGCCGATTTGAGAGCCGGCGACACTGGTCTCGATCTGGAGATCATGCTGGACGCACCCAGGAGCGCGCGCCGCTTCATTGATGGATTGACTGAGGATGAGTTCCTGGCCGAAGAACTTCATCAGAGCGCGGTTTCGATGTGTCTTGTCGTTATCGGCGAGTGCGCAAAGCGGCTGACTCGTCAGAACCAGGAATTTGCCGCGGAGCACGATCTGGACGGATGCGCGATCGCATCGCTCACAGCTATGAGACACTGGACATCAAGGTCGTCTGGGCGACTGCGCCAGGGGACCTCCAGCCCCTAATCGCGCGCTTGGAACCGATCCTCACTGCCCTGCCCGATCCCGACGCCTCAACGCCCGACTGAGCACCCCCGAGCCATGGCCAAAGCCGACTATTACGAAGTCCTTGAAGTCAGCCGAACCTGCACCGAGGTCGAGCTGAAGGCGTCGTTCCGCAAGCTCGCCATGAAGCACCACCCGGACCGCAATCCGGGCGACAAGGCTGCCGAGGCGAAGTTCAAGGAGCTGAACGAGGCCTACCAGACGCTCAGCGACCCGCAGAAGCGCGCCGCCTATGACCGCTTCGGCCACGCCGCCTTCGAGAATGGCGGCATGGGCGGCGGTCGCGGCTTCGACAACGACTTCGCGTCCTCCATGGCGGACATCTTCGAGGACCTGTTCGGCGACTTCGCCGGACGCCGCGGCGGCGGCCCCAATGGGCGCGAGCGCGGCTCCGACATGCGCTACAACCTCGAGATCACGCTCGAGGAGGCCTATCGCGGCAAGACCGCGACGCTGAAGGTGCCGACCTCCGTCTCCTGCGAAGCCTGCAACGGAACGGGCGCCAAGCCGGGCTCGAAGGCGCGCCAGTGCGCCACCTGCGCCGGGCATGGCCGCGTGCGCGCCAGCCAGGGCTTCTTCTCGATCGAGCGTACCTGCCCAGCCTGCCAGGGCCGCGGCGAGGTGATCGACGATCCCTGCCGCTCCTGCAACGGCGCTGGCCGCGTCACGCGCGAGCGCACGCTGTCGGTCAACATCCCCGCGGGCGTGGAAGACGGAACACGCATTCGCCTGGCCGGCGAGGGCGAAGCAGGAATGCGCGGGGGGCCGTCGGGCGACCTCTACATCTTCCTGTCCATCAAGCCGCATCCCTTCCTGCAGCGGGACGGGGCGGACCTGTTCTGCCGGGTGCCGGTGTCGATGGTGACGGCGGCGCTGGGCGGCGATCTCACCGTACCCTTGCTCGACGGGCAGGAAACATCCGTGAAGATCCCGGATGGCACTCAGACCGGCAAGCAGATCCGCATCCGCGGCAAGGGCATGCCGGTGCTGCGCGCCCGCGAGCACGGCGACCTCTACATCCAGGTCGTGGTGGAGACACCGCAGAAGCTCTCCAGCCGCCAGCGTGAGTTGCTGCGCGAATTCGAGACCGAGAGCTCGAAGGACACGCAGCCGGAGAGCGCCGGGTTCTTCAGCAAGGTCCGCGACTTCTTCGCCGGGCACGAGTGAGGGAGCGGGCGCGCTGCGACCGCGCGTCTCGAGACGCGCCCCGTGACGCGAGATGAAGTGCGGGTCTGAAGACCCGCGTTTCAGTCCGCTAGTAGCCGAGGATCCGCAGCACGATCCAGGTGATCCCGAAGCCGATCACGAAGATGACGAAGAGCAGCCCGAAGCCCTGGATGTCGCGGGGGAACCCGCGCGTCCGTCCGGGCCCGGCGATCACCCACCAGAAGGCGACGATGAGCCCGACAATGGCGGCGATCTCGTTACGCGGCATCCCGTGTCTCCGGTCCGGCGCACGGAGCGGCACAGCCCGCGCTTCTCTGTCCTGAACGCGGCGGAGCACCTTCCGGTTGCATCCCGGTCCCGGCTGACCGGCCGCGCCTTGGCCGAAGAAATGCATCCGTAATCTCGCCGTGCTCTGATGGTGGACGGGAACGGCCGCTTCGGACGGTCCGGCGAGGCTTGGGGGTGGACGTGTCGGGCAAGGCGTCGCGGGTCGGCCCGCAATCTCCGCAGGTGGTGGTGCTCGTCGGCGCGACCGGCGACCTCTCCCGCAGGAAGCTCCTTCCGGGGCTCTTCCACCTCGTCAGCGCGGGCTTCATCCCGGGCTGCCGCATCATCGGCGTCTCGCTCGACGACATCGACGTCGACGCGTTCCGGACGCTCGCGCGCGGTGCCATCGACCAGTTCTTTGCCCGGCCCGTGAGCCAGGCCGACTGGGACGCCTTTGCCGCCGCGCTCGACTACGTGCCGATGGGCGCAGGCGCCGAGCCGCTGGCCGCAGCCGTCGCGCGGGCCGAGGCGGCGCTGCCCGGCGAGAACCGCCGGCTCCACTATCTCAGCGTGCCGCCCAGCGCCGCTCTTCCGGCCGTGCACCTGCTGGCGGAGGCCGACCTCGTCGAGCGCAGCCGCATCATCATGGAGAAGCCGTTCGGGACGGACCTGGAAAGCGCCGTCATGCTCAACCGCCGCCTGCACGAGGTGTTCAGCGAAGACCAGATCTTCCGCATCGATCATTTTCTCGGCAAGGAGGCGGCTCAGAACATCCTGGCCTTCCGCTTCGCCAACGGGTTGTTCGAGCCGATCTGGAACCGCAACTTCATCGATCACGTGCAGATCGACGTGCCGGAGACGCTGACCATCGGCAAGCGAACGGCCTTCTACGAGCAGACCGGCGCCTTCCGCGACATGGTGGTCACCCATCTCTTCCAGATCGTCGGTTTCATGGCCATGGAGCCGCCGACAGCGCTGGAGCCGGGCCCGATCAACGAGGAGAAGAACAAGGTCTTCCGCAGCATGCGGCTGATCGACCCGAAGGATGTGGTGCGCGGCCAGTATGTCGGGTTTCGCGCCGAGCCGGGCGTCGATCCCGTCTCCGACACCGAGACCTTCATCGCCCTGAAGGTGCACATCGACAATTGGCGCTGGGCCGGCGTGCCGTTCTTCCTGCGCACGGGCAAGCGCATGGCGGAGGGCCAGCGCATCATCTCCATCGCGTTTCGCGAGCCGCCCAAGAGCATGTTCCCGGTCGGCTCGGGTGTCGGCGCGCAGGGGCCGGACCACCTCACCTTCGACCTCGCCGACGAGAGCCGCATGTCGCTCTCCTTCTACGGCAAGCGGCCGGGGCCCGGCATGCGGCTGGACAAGCTCAGCATGCAGTTCGCGATGCACGACACCGGCCTGATTGGCGACGTGCTGGAGGCCTATGAACGGCTGATTCTCGACGCCATGCGCGGCGACCGGACGCTCTTCACCGGCGCCGAGGGCATCGAGCGGCTCTGGGAGGTCTCGACGCCGCTGCTGGAAAACCCGCCGCCCGTGCGGCTTTACGAACCCGGCTCGTGGGGACCGAAGACCATCCACCAGCTGGTCGCCCCGCATGCCTGGCGCCTGCCCTTCGAGCGGGCCTGGCGGGATACGAATGGCAACGGGGCCTGACAGGCAGTGCTGGAGCGGCTCAGACGATGTCGGGGCCGCTCTGGGCCGTGTGGAACACGGTCAGGATGTCGATCCACTGCTCCGATACCTGGTAGACGATGATGTAAGGCAGGCCGCTGACGACGAATTCCCGGGTGCCTGCGATCCTTCCAGGCCGCCCCATCATGGGCTGCATCTCCAGTTTTCCTGCCGCCCCAACGATGCGCCTGACTACCTTTTCGGCGGCCCATCGATCTCGTTCCGCGATGAAACGGGCAATGCTGTCCAATCGGAAGGATGCTCTGGCTGTCCATCGCAGCCGGCGGCTCACGCCTTTGGCTCGCTCACCGTATACTTGCGCACCATTTCGGCGATGGCTTCGTCAGGCACGAACTCGCCGCGATCAGCTTCCGCCAGCCCGGCCTCGATGTCGGCGATCTGCCATTCCTGCGCGGAAAGAAAATCGTCAACAGCCTGCCGGGCAAGCTCGGCTTCTGAGCGGTTCAGCTTTTCGGCAAGCTCAGCCAGCCTCTGGGCACTTCCGTCGTCCAGGCGAACCGTCAATGCTGTCATGAGGCTGCCCTCACCACGTGTCCAGCGAAGGTATCCGAACTCCGGCACCTTCAAAAGTCAGTGCTGCCTCAGATATCCAAATTCGCCACGCTCAGCGCGTTGGACTGGATGAATTCGCGGCGCGGCTCGACGACGTCGCCCATCAGCTTGGTGAAGATGTCGTCGGCCTCCGAGCCTTCCTTGATCTTCACCTGCAGCAGCGAGCGGACGTTGCGGTCGAGCGTCGTCTCCCAGAGCTGCTCGGGATTCATCTCGCCGAGGCCCTTGTAGCGCTGCAGGGTGAGGCTCTTGCGGACGACGCTGGTGAGCGTCTCGAAGAGTTCGACGGCACCGTTGATCGGCCGCTCGTCGGCGCGGCGGACCAGCGTCGCCGTGTTGGCGAAGGCGGCACGCAACGGGGCAGCGTGCTCGGCGATCTTGCGGGCGTCGGCCGACCCGAGCAGCGCGGCATCGAGCGACACGACATGGCGCACGCCGCGCAGCGTCCTTTCCAGTACGTAGCCGCCGCCTTCGGCGTGGCCGGTCCAGCCCCGCTCGATGTCGTCGGCCAGCGTGTCCATGCGCCGGGCAATTTCCTTCGCCACGGCGTCGGACGTTTCCTGGTCACCCTGCATTTCCAGGGCGCCGGCCAGTGCCGCCTGTTCGACGGCCCGCCGGTCGTAGCGCGAATGCAGCCCGTTCAGGAGGTTGCGGATCACGCGTCCCTCCTCCAGCAGCGTGCGCAGGTCGCGTCCCGTCCGTTCCTCGCCTCCTGCGAGGCGCAGCAGCGCGCCTTCGACACCCTGCTCGATGAGGTAGTCCTCGAGCGCCCGCTCGTCCTTGAGGTACTGCTGGGACTTGCCGCGCGTCACCTTGTAGAGCGGCGGCTGGGCGATGAAGATATGGCCGCGCTCGATCAGCTCCGGCATCTGCCGGAAGAAGAAGGTGAGCAGGAGGGTGCGGATGTGGCTGCCGTCCACGTCCGCGTCCGTCATGATGATGATCTTGTGGTAGCGCAGCTTGTCGGCAGTGAACTCCTCCTTGCCGATGCCGGTACCGAGCGCCGTGATCAGCGTGCCGATCTCCTGGCTCGACAGCATCTTGTCGAAGCGCGCCCGCTCGACGTTCAGGATCTTGCCGCGCAGCGGCAGCACGGCCTGGTACTCGCGGTTGCGGCCCTGCTTGGCCGAGCCGCCGGCGGAGTCACCCTCGACCAGGAACAGCTCTGACTTGGACGGGTCGCGCTCCTGGCAGTCGGCCAGCTTGCCCGGCAGGGATGCGATGTCGAGCGCTCCCTTGCGGCGGGTCAGCTCGCGCGCCTTGCGGGCTGCCTCGCGGGCAGCCGCTGCCTCCACGACCTTGCCGACGACGCCGCGCGCCTCGGCCGGGTGCTCCTCCAGCCATACGGAGAGCGCCTCGTTCAGCACGTTCTCCACGACGGGCCGCACTTCGGACGAAACCAGCTTGTCCTTGGTCTGCGACGAGAACTTGGGATCGGGCACCTTCACCGACAGCACGCAGGTGAGGCCCTCGCGGCAATCATCGCCGGTGAGCGAAACCTTCTCCTTCTTGGATAGGCCGGAGCTGTCGGCATAGCCAGTCACCTGCCGGGTCAGCGAGGCGCGGAACCCCGCGAGATGGGTGCCGCCATCGCGTTGCGGGATGTTGTTGGTGAAGCACAGCACGTTCTCGTGGTAGCTGTCGTTCCACCACAGCGCTGCCTCGACCGTGATGCCGTCGCGCTCAGACCGCACCATGATCGGAGCCGGCAGGATCGGCGTCTTCGCCCGGTCGAGATAGCGGACGAAAGCCTCCAGCCCGCCCTCGTAGAGCAGCTCCTCACGCCTCACCTCGGCGTGGCGGGCATCGGTAAGCACGATGCGCACGCCCGAATTCAGGAAGGCGAGCTCGCGCAGGCGGTGCTCCAGCGTGTCGTAGTCGAACTCCACCATGGTGAAGGTTTCCGACGACGGCTGGAACGTCACCTCCGTGCCTCTCTTGCCGTGCGACGGGCCGGCCACGGCGAGCGACGCATTGGGCACGCCATGCGTGAAGCTCATCGCGTGCTCCTCGCCGTTCTGCCAGATGCGCAGGCGCAGCCAGGACGAGAGGGCGTTGACAACGGACACGCCGACGCCGTGAAGGCCGCCAGAGACCTTGTAGGAGTTCTGGTCGAACTTTCCGCCGGCATGCAGCTGCGTCATCACCAGCTCGGCCGCGGAGACGCCCTCTTCCTTGTGAATTCCCGTGGGGATTCCGCGCCCATTGTCCGTGACGGTGCACGATCCGTCGGGGTTCAGGGTAACGGTCACCTCGTCCGCATGGCCGGCCAGCGCCTCGTCGATGGCGTTGTCGACGACCTCGTACACCATGTGGTGGAGGCCGGATCCGTCATCGGTGTCGCCGATATACATTCCGGGACGCTTGCGGACAGCGTCCAAGCCCTTGAGAACCTTAATGGATTCGGCGCCGTAGACGTTCTCGTCCTCGGTGCGGCGGGCAGCTTCTGCCATGTCGGTCCCTATCCGGGTGGAAACCCTTGATTCGTCTTCGGAAATATAGTGCGGAACAGAGGCCTTTTCACGGCTCGTCCGGCGATTTACCAGAGCATTCCCGGTACCGTGCAGGATCGCTCCAGATGCTGCGCTGCTCCCGGCTGTCGCTTACCCGCGCCAAGGGCGACGGAGCCGCGTTCGGGCGCTATCGGGCCGCGATGGCTGCGGCCGTGCCCGCGAGAATCACTCCCGTCGTGCGGTTGATGCGCCTCAGCGCCCTTGGGCTGCAGAAGAGGCGGCGTGCCCTGGCGGCAAGCAGCGCGTAGCCGCCGAGCACGGAGGTGATGATGACGGCCATCAGCGCCGCGATCTCGAGGAAGGCAGGCAGGCTCAGCGACTGCAGGTCGACGAGGCTGGGCAGCAGCGCCATGAAGAACACGATCACCTTGGGATTGCCGAGCGTCAGCGACAGGCTGCCGAGGAAGAGCCGCAGCGGGCTCTCGCGGCCGGCGCCGCCGTGCCCCTCGTCACCGGCGACCGCCACCGGCGCGGTCCAGGCCTTCCAGGCGAGCCAGAGCAGATAGGCGCAGCCGGCATATTTGATGACCGTGAACACTGTCTCGAAGGTGTGGGCGATCACGCTGAGACCCGCCGCGGCCACGGTGAACCAGATGAGGTCGCCCGCCGTGAAGCCGAGGATGAACGGGAGCAGCCCGGCGCGTCCGCGCCCCAGGCCACGCGCGACCACGGCGGCGACGCCAGGCCCGGGTGTCGCGACGGCCAGCGTGTAGGCGGCCGCGAAGACGAGAAGTCCGGATAAGGTCATGCGCCGACCATACCGCGCACGCGGCCAGGCGTCACCTCGAAGCGCTGCGAGCCGGGCGGGAGCTCGCGGAATGCTGCCGGGTCGGCACCCGTCATCCAGACCTGCCCGCCCAGGGCGGCGAGCGTCTCGAAAAGGGCGGCGCGCCGGCGCGGGTCGAGATGGGCGGCGACCTCGTCGAGCAGGACGAAGGGCACGAGGCCCGTCGCCTGCGCCACCAGGCGCGCATGGGCCAGCACGAGCCCGACCAGCAAAGCTTTCTGCTCGCCGGTCGAGGAGAGCGCCGCGTCCACCTGCTTCGGGCCGTGCCGGACCGAGAGGTCGGAGGTCTGCGGCCCGAATAGGGCCCGGCCTGCCGCCCTGTCACGCGCCCGACCGTCGCGGAGGCGGGCCCGGAACATGTCCTCGACGTCGAGGGCGGGGGCGTCGGCGAGCAGCGCTTCCAGCTCGCCGGTCAGGGACAGCTCCGCCCAGGGGAACGGCGACGTGTCGTCGGCGGCCTCGCCGATCAGGGCCGCGAGGCGCAGCACGGCGTCGCGCCGGGCTGCGGCGACCGCAACGCCCGTCTCGGCCGCCTCGCGCTCGATCGCGTCCAGCCAGGCGGCGTCGGGGCGATCCTCCTCCAGCAGGCGGTTGCGCGAGCGGAGCGCCTTCTCCAGCGCGGTCACGCGGCCGCCGTGGCCCGTGTCGACGGCGAGGACGAGCCGGTCGAGAAAGCGGCGGCGGTCGCCGGCCGACCCTGCGAATAGCCCGTCCATGGCCGGCGTCAGCCAGACGATGCGGACATGCTCGGCAAAGGCCGTCGCCGATCCCACCTGTGTGCCGTCGATGCGCGAGCGCCGCTGCGGCGGCCCTCCGGCGTCGCCCGGTTCCGTTCCGGTGCCGAGGCGCACCACCGAACCATCCTCGTCCACCGCCAGCGAAGCGGCGAAGGTGCCGGGTCCTCCCAGCCTCGCCATGTCCGACAGGTCGGCCCGGCGCAGGCCACGGCCAGGCGAGAACAGCGACAGCGCTTCGAGGATGTTGGTCTTGCCGGCCCCGTTCTCGCCGGAAAGCGCGACGAGAGGCGCGGCGACCGCAAGGTCCAGCGCAGCGTAGGAGCGGAACTCGGAGAGCATCAGCCGGCGCACCATGGGCGCGCGCGCAGCGCTTCTTGGTCCGGTCAGGTCCGGCTGGGCAGGGGCGGCGTCGGCTGCTCCGTTCACACGCGCATCGGCATCAGGACGTAGAGGGCGGTTGCGCCCTCGCGGTCCTGAATGAGCGTGGGCGAACCGGGGTCGGCGAGCTTGAAGAGCGCCGTGTCGCCCTCGAGCTGCGAGGCGATGTCGAGCAGGTAGCGCGCGTTGAAGCCGATGTCGAGCGGCGTGGCCTCGTAGTCGACTTCCAGCTCCTCGACGGCGGAGCCGGAATCCGGATTGGTCACCGACAGCGTCAGCCGCCGGTCGGAGAGGGCGAGCTTCACGGCGCGGCCGCGTTCGCTGGAGATGGTGGACACGCGGTCCACGGCGGCCTGGAACTCGGACTTGTCGACCACCAGCGGCTTGTCGTTGCCGCTCGGAATGACGCGCTGATAGTCCGGGAAAGTCCCGTCGATCAGCTTCGACGTGAGCACCACCGAGCCCAGCGCCAGCCGGATCTTCGTGGGCGAGAGTTCGACCCGCACCTCCTCGCCGGCATCGTCGACGAGCTTGATGATCTCGGCGACGGCCTTGCGCGGCACGATCACCCCGGGCATTCCCTCGGCGCCTGCCGGGGCGGGGGTCTCGACGCGGGCCAGGCGGTGGCCGTCGGTCGCGACAGCACGCAGAACCGGCTGCCCCGCCGAGTCGAGCGTGTGGAGGTAGATGCCGTTGAGGTAGTAGCGCGTCTCCTCCGTGGAGATGGCGAACTGCGTCTTCTCGATCAGCCGCTTCAACTCCTTGGCCGGCAGCGTGAAGCTCGACGTCATCTCGCCGGCCGCGAGGTCGGGGAAGTCGGCTTCGGGCAGGGCCTGGAGCGTGAACCGCGAGCGGCCGGAGCGGATCAGCACCTGTCCCACGTCGCCGGTGGTCTCCAGCGAGGCCTGGGCCCCGTCCGGCAGCTTGCGGACGATATCGTAGAGGACATGGGCGGGCACCGTGATGCCGCCCTCCTGCCCGACATCGGCCGGCGCGGTCTCGGTGACCTCGAGGTCGAGGTCCGTGGCGCGCAGGCGCAGCTCACCGCCGGCGGCCCGGATCAGCACGTTGGAAAGGATCGGAATGGTGTTCCGGCGCTCCACGACCCGGTGGACGTGGCCCAGCGACTTCAACAGCGCGGAGCGCTCGACGGTGACCTTCATGGCCGGGATCCTGCATCACTCGGGCGGCGCCGCACAGGCGGCGCATAGCCGGGTCGGAGCCCGGCGGGCGAGCACATTGGCAACAGCGCAAGCCCGGCGCAAGCGCACCAGCGCTCGTGGCGGGCCGCTTTTGCCTGGTTTTCCCCGACGAGACGTCCGGGACGCCCGGCGCGCCAGTCGGGCGTCTATTCCTGCAACATCCGCTTGAGGAGTTCCACGTCCTCGCGCAGCGACGTGTCGATGGCCACTGCGCCCTCGATCTTGCGCACGGCGTGCAGCACCGTCGTGTGGTCCCTGCCGCCGAAACGACGCCCGATCTCCGGCAAGGAGCGTAGGGTCAGCTGCTTGGAGAGGTACATGGCAATCTGGCGAGGCTTCACCACGCCCGCCGAGCGCCGGGAGGACAGGATGTCGGAGCGGCTGACATTGTAGTGAACCGCCACCAGCTTCTGGATGTCCTCGATGCGCACCTTGCGCGGCTCGCGCGAGCGCACGAGGTCGCGGATGGCCGTTTCAGCACTCTCCACCGTCGGCATGGAACCGGAGAGCGTCGTGTGGGCGAGCAACCGGTTCACCGCGCCGTCGAGGTCGCGGCCATTGGTGACGATGGCGCGCGCCACATAGGACACGACGGGCTGGCTCACCTCGAAGGCGGGGTGGTGGATGCGGGCGGCGGCGATGCGCGCCTCGAGGATCTTGACGCGCAGCGCCTCGTCGAGCGCGCCCATCTCCACCACGAGCCCGCCGGCGAGACGCGAGCGTACGCGCTCGTCGAGGCTCTCCAGCTCGGCCGGGGACCTGTCGGCGGCAATCACCACCTGCCGGCCGGCGTCGATGAGAGCGTTGATGGTGTGGCAGAACTCCTGCTGGATCGATCGCCCCTGCAGGAACTGCACGTCGTCGATGACCAGCACGTCGATCCCGCGCAGGCGCTCCTTGAAAGCGAGCGCCGTCTGCGCCTTCAGCGCGGCCACGAACCCGTACATGAAGCGGTCGGCGGTGAGGTAGATGACGCGCTTGCCGGAGGCGATGACCTCATGGGCGACGGCCTGCAGGAGATGCGTCTTGCCGAGCCCCACGGCGGAATGAACGTAGAGGGGATTATAGAGAGGCGCCCCGACATTCTCGACGCGCGCCACCTTCTCGGCGGCGGCGTGGGCAAGGGCATTGGACTTTCCGACCAGGAACGTGCCGAACGAAAGCCGCCGGTCGAGTGGCGAGCCCTGCAGTCCGTCCTCCGAAGTAGGGGCCGAGCGATCGTCGATCGCGGAGAAGAACGGCACCGGCCGCTCCGTCGTCGCAGGGCGGCCGGAAACGGCCGCGGCGCCGGACGGAGACGGCTCCGATTGCTGCTGCGGCCGAGGCACGGGACGCTGGCCGGCGCCCCGCACGGCGAGAGACACGTCGCTGACGCCGTCGCATTCCGCCACGAACAGGGCGCGGACACGGTCGATGTAGTGGGACTGGATCCAGCTCTTCAGGAATCGCGTGGGCACGGTGAGGTGACCGACGCCCTGCACGATGCCGGCGAGCTCGAGGCGCCCGAACCAGCTGGAGAACACATCCTCGCCGAGTTCGGCTCGCAACCGCCGCTTCACACGCTCCCAAGCCTGCAATTGATTGTCGCCCCTGGCCGCATCCGGGCCCGCAGCTTCGGCCATCGCCGGGTTGACCTCCGTCGTGTTGAGTGCGCGCAGCATGTTCATCTCGTTTTGAGCATGACCGATCGTCGCCCGCGGCAGCCGCGCTGCGGGATCGGCGTCATGGACCTGGGGAATGGGTGGAATGCCGCCGAAGGCGACGTTGAGCAGACGCTAGTCCGTCGCGGCGGGATCACCGGAAGCACGGAACGCAATACGCGAAGGAACAATGCCAGAGGCCAGAAAACGCCTGCCCTGAAACGTCATGGAAACGGAAGATTCCAACATTTTCTGCCCCCTGAGCCCGGCCCCGACACGGCGACCGGGCGTTCCGTCACTTCGCATACGACTACCTCTTTCAGGTCAGGCGCACATGACGCGCACGCTGTTCCAGCCCGACCGGGACCATGCGGCGGTGCCGCCGATCCCTAGAGATCGTCACACTCTCCGTTACGCGAACGAACTCCTTCCTTGATGCAAGGCCACACCCGTCGCCGCTTGATGGGTAAGTCCGTTGGGGTACGCCCTGGACCTCATTGACCTTACACAGCCCCCCCGGGGGGTGCAACACAACCCCCGGTCGAGTCGAGTTGAATAGGGTTGTCCAGGAGGGGTGCAGGCCATTGTCGAGCCTTGGCTGAAAACGGCAAATCTTTGACTCGGTTCACCTTTCCTTAAGACGTCAAATTTCCGGGCAGTCGGGTTCCCTCGTTACAATTTTTTTTCCTGTCGCCATGACGGTTGGGCGACAGGTCAGAGGATTCCGGGACGGCTCCTCGCCTTGCCCTATAAATTATTGATTCCAATAGCGAAAATCTGCGCGGTGAAAGGCTCGGAAAGACCGCTTTCGCGGGCTTGGCGGTAGCACGCCTGTCAAGCGGAATCGCGAAGGTCACGGTCCCGTCAATGTCGTTCGCGCGCCCGTGAGGCGTCACCGCCACGCAGTCCGGCGCCGCGAAAAAGCCCGGAAGGTTGAGTGCCGGCGATGGCGTCAGCGCAACAAAAAACCCGGCCTGAAAGCCGGGTTTCGTCGGTCGAGGGCCTGCCCCTGAAGCGAGAGGCGTGAGCCGGTGTTCAGGCGCTGATGCGGGCGATGGCGCTTGCCAGCCGCGACACTTTCCGGGACGCCGTGTTGGCGTGCACGATGCCGTTCTGGGCCGCCTTAGCCAGCTCGGGCTCGGCCGCCTTGAAGGCCTCGGTGGCAGCAGCCTTGTCGCCGGTAGCGATGGCAGCCTCGACCTTCTTCACGAAGGTGCGCATGCGCGAACGGCGCATCCGGTTGACGGCGGTGCGCGCCTCGATCTTGCGAGTCGCCTTCTTCGCCGACTTCGTATTGGCCATGTGTCGTCCTCTTGGTGCGCTCCGCACCCGTGACCGGGAGAACGCGTGTTGAATGATGTCGTGGGCACGGGGCTCGTGGCCGCCGGTCGCCCAAGGAAGGCTGGCGTATAGCCGAAGCCCCTTGCAGCGTCAACGACGCTCTCGCTCGGACGCGCTAGAAGAGGTGCGCGAGGGCGAGCCGCAGCGGATGGGCGGGGTCCGACAGCAGTTTGGCGGCCACGGCGAGCGAGACCAGCACGAGTGCCGGCCGGATCAGCCGGGCCCCCACCCGCAGTGCCAGCTGCGAGCCGCACCAGGCTCCCGCCAGCGTTCCCACGGCCATCGCGAAACCGGCCGCCCACACGATCCGGCCCGAGAGCGCGAAGACGAAAAGCGCCGCGCCATTGCTGGCCACGTTGAGGAGCTTCGTCCCGCCCGTTGCCGGCAGCAGCCTGAGGCCGACGAGGGTCGCCAGACCGAGGAGATAGAAGGAGCCGGCCCCCGGTCCGAACACCCCGTCGTAGAAGCCGATGACAGGTGCCACGGCGAAGGCGAAGACCGCGGGATGCATGCGGCGACGGCTTGAATCCGCCCTGATCGACGGCGACAGAGCGAAGTAGATGGCGACGAGGACGAGCACGACCGGCATCGCGGCCGAAAGCCAGGTGGTCGGCACCGCCCCAAGCGCCAGCGATCCCGCCAGTGCGCCGAGGCCGGCGCCGAGGGCGGCGGGCCAGAGGCGGCCGAAATCGACATGCCCGGCCCGCGCATAGGAGGCCGTGGCGGTCGCCGTGCCGAAGATGCCCTGCAGCTTGTTCGTGGCGACCGCTGCGGCGGGATCGAGCCCGGCCAGGACCAGCGCGGGGATGGTGATCAGCCCGCCACCGCCCGCGATGGCGTCGACCATGCCCGCGACGAAGGCAGCGCCGGCGAGAAGGAGCAGAACCTCCGGCGCAGGGATCACGGGCTCAGCGGCCCTCGAAGCGGGCGGGGCGCTTCTCGACGAAGGCGGCCATGCCTTCCTTCTGGTCGGCGGTGGCGAACATGGCCTGGAAGACTCGGCGCTCGAAGCGGATGCCCTCCGACAGCGACGTCTCCCAGGAGCGGTTCACCGCCTCCTTGGCCATCATGACGGTCGGCCCGGAAAGGCCGGCGATCTCGGTGGCGACCTTCACGGCCTCCTCGACGAGGCTGTCGGCCGGCACGATGCGCGACACCAGCCCCGCGCGCTCGGCCTCGGCGGCGTCCATCATGCGGCCGGTCAGCACCATTTCCATGGCCTTGGACTTGCCGACATAGCGGGCAAGGCGCTGCGTGCCCCCGGCGCCCGGCATCACGCCGAGCCGGATCTCCGGCTGGCCGAACTTCGCCGTCTCGGCGGCGAGGATGAAGTCGCACATCATGGCGAGCTCGCAGCCGCCGCCCAGCGCGAAGCCCGCCACCGCCGCCACGATCGGCTTGCGGCGCGAGGCCACCCTGTCCCAGGCCGTGATGAAGTCCTCCACATAGGTCGCCGGCCAGGAGAGCCCGCCCATTTCCTTGATGTCGGCGCCGGCGGCGAAGGCCTTGGCGGAGCCGGTGATCACGGTGGCGCCCGTCCCGGCGTCGGCCTCGATGCGGTCGAGCGCATCGTTCAGCTCCGCCACCAGCCGCGCGTTCAGCGCGTTCAGGGCCTGCGGCCGGTTGAGGGTGATCAGCGCCACCTTTCCGCGCTGCTCGACGAGGATGGTCTCGTACCCGGTCGTGTCGGCCATCGGCGCCTCCTGTTGCACCGACAGCGCTAGCCCAGAGCGCGCCGCGCGGCAATCCCGGCCGATCAGCGCTGGCACACGCCGCAATAGAAGGTGGACCGGCCGGACTGGACGATGCGGCGCACCACGCCGGTGCAGCCGGGGCGCGGGCATGGCTCCCCCTCGCGGTCGTAGACGCGGAAGGCGTGCTGGAAGTAGCCGAGCGAGCCATCGGTATGTGCGTAGTCCCGGAGGCTGGATCCGCCGGCCTCGACCGCCTCGGCGAGAACGGCCTTGATCTCGGCCGCGAGGCGCGTGGCCGCCGCCGTGGGGCCGCCGTCCTTGCGCGTCAGGGTGCCTGCCGCCCGCCGCGGCGAAAGACCGGCCCGGTGCAGCGCCTCGCTCACATAGATGTTGCCGAGGCCGGCCACGAGCCGCTGGTCGAGCAGCGCCGCCTTGAGCGGCGCGGCCTTGCCGCGGAACAGACGCGCCAGCGCCGCCCCGTCGAGCGCATTGCCGAGCGGCTCGATCCCCATGCCCTTGAACAGCGGGTGCTCGTCCAGCGCCACCCGGGCGACGAGCGTCATGAAGCCGAAGCGGCGCGCATCATTGTAGACGATGCGCGTGCCGCTCGAGAGGTGGAACACCACGTGGTCGTGCACCGCGTCGTCGCCCGCCTCGTGGTGGAACACCCCCGGCGCCTGAGCCTCGCCGGACGCCGGGATGACGGTGAACCGCCCCGTCATGCCGAGATGCATGACGAGCACCGTGCCGTCGTCGAGGTCGGCGAGCAGGTACTTTGCCCTGCGGCCGAGAGCCTCGATCCGCCTCCCCTGCAGGCGACCGGAGAAATTCCCGGGAAACGGGAAGCGTAGGTCGGGACGGCGTATCTCGGCACGGACGATCGTCGCGCCCTCCATGGCGGGCGCGAGTCCGCGTCTGACTGTCTCGACCTCGGGCAGTTCGGGCATGGAATCGTCCGTTGTGTATGCCCCGGGAAGGGCCAAGCCGCCTCATGGCGTCCGGAGCCGACTAGCGCTAATGTCCGCGCGCTTTCAGCGGAGGACCGCATGCACGACGACAGCCGGGGCCCGGACGCGGAGGCCGAAACCCATTTCGGCTACACGACCGTTCCGCTCTCCGACAAGCAGGATCTGGTCGACGACGTCTTTCACAAGGTCGCCCGCCGCTACGACCTGATGAACGACCTGATGTCGGCGGGACTGCACCGGCTGTGGAAGGAGGCGATGGTGTCGGCCCTGCGCCCACCCCGGCGCGGCCCGTTCCGCCATCTCGACGTGGCCGGCGGGACCGGTGACATCGCATTCCGGGTGCTGGACGCCGGCGGCCCGGACGCCCACGTCACTGTGCTCGACATCAACGCCGACATGCTGGCCGTCGGCCGCGAGCGCACGCCGGCTCGCTTCGACGGCGCCATTGAGTTCGTCGAGGGCAATGCCGAGAGCCTGCCGCTCCCCGACGCCTCGTTCGACGCCTACACCATCGCCTTCGGCATCCGCAACGTGCCCCGCATCGACAAGGCCCTGGCCGAGGCCCACCGCGTCCTGAAGCGCGGCGGACGCTTCCTGTGCCTCGAATTCTCGCAGGTCGACGTGCCGCTGCTCGACACGGTCTACGACGCCTATTCCTTCGCAGTCGTCCCGGCTCTGGGCAAGGTCGTGACCGGAGATGGCGAGCCCTATCGCTATCTCGTGGAATCCATCCGCAAGTTCCCGCGCCCGGCGGCGTTCTCGGGAATGATCCGCGCCGCGGGCTTCCGCCGGGTCAGCGAGCGGCCGATGAGCGGCGGCATCGTGCGGCTGCATTCGGGGTGGAAGCTGTGATCCTCCGGCCGCGCGGCAGGGATGGCGGGAGCGCCGGGCTTTGCTGAATTCCATCACCGCCCTCGTGCGGTTGGCGCATGTGGGCTTCGTCCTCGCCCGCGAGGGCGCGCTGAGGCCCGCCGAAGGCGCCGACCTTCCGCCGCAGGCCCGCTTCGCCCTGTGGTGCGGACGGCTCATCGAGCGCCGCACTGCGAAGGATGACGCCTCGCGCCTCGCCGCGGCCCTCACCCGGCTGGGGCCGTCCTACGTCAAGTTCGGCCAGTTCCTCGCCACGCGCCCGGACGTGGTGGGCGTGCGCATGGCGCGCGACCTCGAGGCGCTGCAGGACCGCATGCCTGCGTTCCGGCGCTCGGAGGCCGTGGCCGCCGTCGAGCTCTCCCTCGGCGAGCCGCTGGACACGCTGTATGCCAGCTTCGGCGATGCCATGGCGGCGGCCTCCATCGCCCAGGTGCACAAGGCGCAGGTCACGGACGTCAATGGCGAGCGCACCGTTGCCGTGAAGGTGCTGCGGCCCGGCGTGCGAAACCGCTTCCGCAACGATCTGCGCTCCATGGCCTATGGCGCGCGCACGCTGGAACGCATCCTGCCCGCGCTGCGCCGGCTGAAGCCTGTCGGCGTCGTCGATACGCTGGCACGCTCCGTCAGCATGGAGATGGATTTGCGGCTGGAGGCCGCCGCCATGTCCGAAATGGCGGAGAACACCCGCGACGACGAGGATTTCCGGGTCCCGCAGGTCGACTGGGAACGGACCTCCCGCGACATCCTCACCATGGAGTGGATCGACGGCATCCCGCTCGGCCAGATCGAGGAGATCGAGGCCGCCGGCCATGACCGCGTCGCGCTCGGGCGCATCGTCATCCAGTCCTTCCTGCGGCACGCGCTGCGCGACGGCTTCTTCCACGCCGACATGCATCCCGGAAACCTGTTCGTCGACGCCCAGGGCCGGCTCTGCGCCGTCGACTTCGGCATCATGGGGCGGCTGGGGCCGAACGAGCGGCGCTTCCTGGCCGAGATCCTGCTGGGCTTCATCACGCGCGACTATCGCCGCGTCGCGGAGGTGCACTTCGAGGCGGGCTACGTGGCGCCCGTGCACTCGGTGGAGGACTTCGCCCAGGCCATCCGGGCCATCGGCGAGCCCATCCACAACCGCACGGCCGACCAGATCTCGATGGCCAAGCTGCTGACGCTGCTGTTCGAGATCACCGCGCTCTTCGACATGGAGACGCGCACCGAGCTCGTCATGCTGCAGAAGACGATGGTGGTGGTGGAGGGCGTGGCCCGAAAGCTCGATCCGCGGCTGGACATGTGGGCGACGTCCGAGCCCGTCGTCCGCAGCTGGATCGAGCGCAATCTCGGCCCGGTCGGCCGGGTCGAGGAGGCGGGGCGCGGGGCGCTCTCGCTGGCCTCGGCGATCGCCCGGATCCCCTCGCTTGCCGCGCGCGCCGAGAGGGCGCTCGCCGGCGTCGAGGAGGGCATGCGCCACGGCTTCCCGCTCGCCGCCGACACGCTGGCCGGTATCGGCCGGGCGGAGGCGCGTAGGGCGCGCTGGGGCAACCTGGCGCTGTGGGTCATTGCGGTGGTGCTCCTCGTCCTCGCCTGGCGCCTCTTCTCCTGAGGCGCTGACGCGGCCATCTTGTGCAAGCGCCGGAGCGGCGCCGGAGACCGGGAGCCATGACCTCCACAGCGGTGAACGCGATGCCCGCGGCCAAGCGCATCCTGCTCGTCATCGGCGGCGGCATCGCCGCGTTCAAGGTGCTGGAGCTGGCGCGCATCCTGCGCCGGCGGGGCTACGCCGTGCGCGGCGTCCTCACCCAGGCGGCGCAGCATTTCGTGACGCCGCTGTCGGTGTCCGCGCTGACCGCTGACAAGGTCTACACCGACCTCTTCTCGCTGACGGACGAGGCCGAAATGGGCCACATCGAGCTGTCGCGGGACGCAGACCTGGTCGTCGTCGCCCCCGCCACGGCCGACCTCATGGCCAAGCTGGCGGGCGGTCTCGCCAATGACCTCGCCTCGACGCTCCTGCTGGCGACAGACAAGCCGGTGCTCATGGCACCCGCCATGAACGTGCGCATGTGGCTGCACCCGGCCACGATGCGCAACCGCGCCACGCTGGAGGCGGATGGCGTGACCTTCGTCGGGCCGGACGAGGGCGAGATGGCCTGCGGCGAGTTCGGGCCCGGCCGCCTGGCGGAGCCGGAGGTGATCGCCGCCGCAGTCGACCGCATGCTGGCAGTCCGCGGAGGTGGCGCGTTGCAGGGCCGCCGCGTGCTCGTGACATCGGGCCCTACGCTCGAGCCCATCGATCCCGTGCGATTCATCGCCAACCGCTCCTCCGGCAAGCAGGGACACGCCATCGCTGCCGCCTGCGCGGCGCTGGGCGCCGAGGTGACGCTCGTCAGCGGGCCGGTGACCATCCCCGATCCCGCCGGTGTCCGGACGGTGCATGTCGAGAGCGCCCGCGAGATGCTGGCCGCGGTCGAGGCGGCTCTGCCGGCCGACGCCGCCATCTTCTGCGCCGCCGTGGCGGACTGGCGCGTGGCCCATGAGGGTGGCCAGAAGCTCAAGAAGCAGGCCGGCGCCGCGCCACCGTCCCTGGCGCTCGTCGAGAACCCCGACATCCTCGCCACCATCGCCGGCCGGACGAGCGGGCGGCCGCAGCTGGTGGTCGGCTTCGCCGCCGAGACGGAGAAGGTCGTCGAGCACGCCCAGGGCAAGCTCGCCCGCAAGAAATGCGACTGGATCGTCGCCAACGATGTCGGCGGCACGGGCGTGATGGGCGGCGACCGCAACACGGTCCATCTCGTCACCCGCGAGGGCGTCGAGGACTGGCCGACCATGGACAAGACGGCGGTCGCCGCCGCGCTGGCGGAGCGGATCGCGCGGGCGCTCGGGGACACGCGATGGGTGTGACGGTCGGGGTCGTGCGGCTGCCGCATGCCGAGGGGCTGCCTTTACCGCGTTACGAGACGGAAAGCGCCGCTGGAATGGACCTCTTGGCAGCGCTGCGTGAAAATGAAAAAATCACACTTGAGTTTGGGAAATGGGGACTTGTGCCGACCGGCCTCGTCATCCATCTCCCCGAAGGCTACGAGGCGCAGGTGCGTCCGCGGTCGGGCCTCGCCTTGAAGCACGGCGTCACCGTGCTGAACGCGCCGGGCACGATCGACGCGGACTACCGCGGCGAGGTCGGCGTCCTGCTCGTCAACCATGGGGCCGAGCCCTTCACGGTGACGCGCGGGATGCGGATCGCGCAGCTCGTCGTCGCGCCCGTGACCCGGGCCACGCTGGAGTTGCGCCAAGAGCTGCCGCAGAGCGGCCGCGGCGCCGGCGGGTTCGGGTCGACCGGCGTTCGAACTGCGGGGCCCGACACGCCCCGCGAGGACTAGCGAGCGGACGCGGGGCCTGTCCTCCGTCCTGCGGAGGGGCCGACACATGATCCTCTTGTCCCGGCGAAGTCTGCTGGCCATCGCGGCCGTGGTCGACATCGCCCTGCATGCCCGGCCGTCGCCCGTCGCGGCCAAGCATCTTGCCACGCGGCACAACCTGCCGCCCCGCCATCTCGAAACCATGCTCCAGGCCCTCGTGAGGGCCGGGATCCTCAAGGGGGTCCGCGGTCCGCGCGGCGGCTACGAGATCGCGCGCGAGCGCCGCCGGATCACGGCAGGCGAGATCGTCCGCGCCGCGATGGCGTCCACCGGCGAGGACTCGATGCCCCCGGTTCCCGAGTCGCGGCTGGTCGACGTCGTCGTCGGGCCGATGGTGGCGCGCGCCGGCTCGGCCTTCCTTGGAGAACTCGACGTCGTCACCGTGGACGATCTCTGCCGTCAGGCCGAGGCCGGCCGGGTGTTCGACGATATGCAGGTGGCGGCCGACTTCATCATCTGATCCGAACCTCCGGCCCCGAGCGCGGCCGGCAATCAAACGGGAGAGCGCACCATGGCCCAGACTGCCCACAAGACGCCGACGGATACCGCGCACATGCCGGGCCGCGGCCGCATCTACGACAGCATCACCGAAACGATCGGCGACACGCCGCTGGTGCGGCTGAACCGTCTCACCAAAGAAAAGGGCGTCGAGGCGACGATCCTGGCCAAGCTGGAGTTCTTCAACCCCATCGCCAGCGTCAAGGACCGCATTGGCGTCGCCATGATCGAGGCGCTGGAGCAGGAGGGCCATCTCAAGCCGGGTGGCACGCTGATCGAGCCCACCTCCGGCAACACCGGCATCGCGCTGGCCTTCGTCGCGGCGGCGCGCGGCTACAAGCTGATCCTCGTCATGCCGGAATCGATGTCGATCGAGCGTCGCAAGATGCTGGCCCTGCTCGGCGCGCAGCTGGAGCTCACCCCCGCCCCGCTCGGCATGCGCGGTGCCATCGGCCGTGCCGAGGAGCTGAAGGCGAGCATCCCCGGCGCCATCATCCCGCAGCAGTTCCGCAACCCCGCCAACCCCGACATCCACCGTCGCACCACGGCCGAGGAGATCTGGAACGACACGCGGGGCGAGATCGACTACTTCGTCTCCGGCGTCGGCACCGGCGGCACCATCACCGGCGTCGGTCAGGTGCTGAAGCCGCGCCGGCCCTCGCTGAAGATCGTCGCCGTGGAACCGGAGGACTCGCCCGTCCTGTCCGGCGGCACGCCGGGCCCCCACAAGATCCAGGGCATCGGCGCGGGCTTCGTGCCCGAGATCCTCGACCGCTCGGTCATCGACGAGGTGGTGACCGTCGGCAATCAGACGGCGTTCGAGACGGCGCGCCATCTGGCCCGGACCGAGGGCATTCCCGTCGGCATCTCCTCCGGAGCGGCCGTCGCCGCGGCGCTGGAGATCGGGGCGCGACCCGAGGCGAAGGGCAAGACGATCGTCGTCATCATCCCCTCCTTCGCCGAGCGCTACCTCTCCACGGCGCTGTTCGAGGGGCTGTAGGGCTTCGTCGCGTTGCCCCTCGAAAGAGAGGCAGCTGCCGTTACTGCGGGCGGACGGTGAGGGTGCGGGAGACGGCGTCGCGCCATCCCGCCACCTTTTCCGCCCGCTGCGCCGCTGGCAACTCCGGCGTGAACCGGGTCTCGAGCCGCCATGTGTCGGCAAAGGCGATCGGGGCAGGGTAGACGCCGGCGGACAGGCCCGCCAGGTAGGCTGCGCCGAGCGCCGTCGTCTCCTTGACGACCGGGCGGTCGACTGGCGAGCCGAGGATGTCGCCGAGGCGCTGCATGGCCCAGTCCGAGGCCACCATGCCGCCGTCGACGCGCAGCACCGTCTCCGCGCCGGCAGCCCCCGGCCAGTCGGCCTTCATGGCGTCGAGCAGGTCGAGCGTCTGGTAGCAGACGGCTTCCAGCGCGGCGCGGGCGATCTCCCTGGGCCCCGTCCCCCGCGTCAGCCCGAAGAGGGCGCCCCGGCACTCGGCATCCCAGTAGGGCGCGCCGAGACCAACGAAAGCGGGCACGAGGTAGACGCTCTGCATCGGGTCGGCGTCGCGGGCCAGGGGACCCGTCTCGGCCGCGGTCTTGATGATGCCGAGCCCGTCGCGCAGCCACTGCACCGCCGCTCCGGCGATGAAGATGGACCCCTCCAGCGCGTAGGTACGCTTGCCGCCGAGCTGGTAGGCGATGGTGGTCAGCAGCCGGTTCTTCGAGGCGACCGGCGCGGTGCCCGTGTTCAGCAGCGCGAAGCAGCCAGTGCCGTAGGTGGCCTTCATCATGCCCGGCGTGAAGCAGGCCTGGCCCACCGTGGCCGCCTGCTGGTCCCCGGCAATGCCGCGCACCACGATCGCCGCGCCGAAATGCTCGGGCAGCGCCGTGCCAAACTCGGCCGATGAGTCCATCACTGTCGGCAGCAGCGAGCGCGGCACGCGCAGGAGCCGCAGCAGGTCGTCGTCCCAGTCGCCGCGATGGATGTCGTAGAGGAGGGTGCGACAGGCATTCGTCGCGTCCGTGGCATGAACCTCGCCCCCGGTGAGGCGCCAGAGCAGGAAGCTGTCCACGGTGCCGAAGGCGAGCTCCCCCCGTTCCGCCCGCTGGCGCGCGCCGGGGACGTTGTCGAGGAGCCACGCGACCTTCGTGCCGGAGAAGTAGGGGTCGAGCAGCAGGCCCGTGCGAGCGGTCACCAGCGCCTCATTCCCGTCCGCCTTCAGGCGCGTGCAGAGTTCGGCGGTGCGCCGGTCCTGCCAGACGATGGCGCGGTGGATGGGGCGGCCGGTCGCACGATCCCAGACCAGCGCCGTCTCGCGCTGGTTGGTGATGCCGATGGCGGCCACGTCCTTGGCCTCGACGCCGGCCTTGGCGAGCACCTCCCGCCCTGTCGCCAGAACCGTGTCCCAGAGGTCCTCGGCCTCGTGCTCCACCCACCCCGAGGCGGGGAAGTGCTGCGGGAACTCCCGCTGCGCCGTCGCCACGATGCCCATGTCGGACGAGAACAGGATGGCGCGCGACGAGGTGGTGCCCTGGTCGATGGCGAGGATCAGGCTCATGGTCCCTCCCTGTGGCCCGTTGGCCGGGCGCATGGTTGCGCCGGGAGCTTATGCGAGGCGGAGGAGTGGCGGAAGGAGGGGGTGCCGGCTGCGGCGCGCGCTCATGCCAGCCTCGCGCACCGGCGCCTCGCGCCTGCGCGCCGCCGATGGTAGAGACACCTCAGACAACAGAAATCCCGGGAGACGCGCCTTGGCCCGCCTGACGCTCGATGTCGCCACCACCCTTCCCGAGGACGGCGCGAAGGGAGCCCTGGCCGGACGCCTCTGGCGCCCGGAGGCGGGAGGCCCTTCGGTCGTCGTGGTGCGCGAGGAGCGTGGCGAAGCCGTGCTCGTCGACGTGTCCAAAGCCTTCCCCACCATGCGCGACCTGTGCGAGCAGCACGATCCCGCCCGTGCGCTGGCCGAAGCCTCGGGCGACACCGTCGCGACGCTCGCGGACGTGCTGGCCAATACGCCGGAAGAGGGACGCGATACCGATCGGCCCTGGCTGCTCTCTCCTGTCGACTTGCAGGCGGTAAAGGCGGCGGGCGTCACCTTCGCGATTTCCATGCTGGAGCGGGTCATCGAGGAGCGGGCCCGCGGGGATGCCGCCTCGGCGGTCGAGATCCGCAAGGAGATGACTGCGCTGGTGGGCGAAGACCTGTCGCGGCTGAAGCCGGGTTCTCCCGAGGCCATGCGGCTGAAGGAACTGCTGATCGACCAGGGCCTGTGGAGCCAGTACCTCGAGGTCGGCATCGGGCCCGACGCCGAGATCTTCACCAAGGCGCCGCCCATGGCGTCCGTCGGCACGGGGGCGGACGCCGGCATCCATCCGATCTCCACCTGGAATAATCCCGAGCCCGAGGTGGTGCTCGTCGTCTCGTCGTCGGGCGCCATCGTCGGCGCAACACTCGGCAACGACGTCAACCTGCGCGACGTGGAGGGCCGCTCGGCGCTGCTGCTGGGCAAGGCGAAGGATAACAACGCCTCCGCCACGCTGGGCCCGTTCCTCCGGTTCTTCGACGTGTCCTTCTCGCTCGATGAGCTCCGGCGGGCGGAACTCACGCTTGTCGTCGAGGGCCCGGAGGGCTATCGGCTGGAGGGGTCGTCGAGCCTGTCCAAGATCAGCCGCGACTTCGCCGACCTCGCCAGGCAGATGCTGGGGCGGCACCACCAGTACCCGGACGGGGCGGTGCTCTACACCGGCACGCTCTTCGCGCCCATCGAGGACCGCGATGCTCCCGGCAAGGGTTTCACCCACAAGGTGGGCGACGTCGTCACAATCGCGACGCCGAAGCTCGGCCGCCTCGTCAACCGTATCCAGCTCGCCACGGAATGCGCGCCCTGGACGTTCGGCACCTCGCACCTGATGCGCAACCTCGCCCGGCGAGGACTGATCTGATGGACGTCAGGGAGCGTTTCCGGTAACGTTTCCGGAAACGGCGGAGTTCGATGATGAGCAGCAGCAATGCCCGTGTCAGGCGGCACCGCCAGAAGTCGGCTGGCGAAATGCGCCGGGTGGAAGTCGCGGTGAAGGGCCCGGACGTCGCGTTGATCCGGCGTGCTGCGAGTGTTCTGCGGCAGGACGGCGAAGAAGCACGCAGCCTTCGTGAGGTGCTTGCCAAGGGGCGGGAGCGCAGAAGCGCACTCGAACTTTTTGAGAAGGCCCGTGCCCTCTGGCCGGGAGGCCCCATGTTCGACATCGGGCGCGATGACCTTGCGCCAGACCGGGACATCGATCTTTGAGCCGGGGCGTTCTCCTCGACACCAACGTCGTCGGTGAATTCGGCCGCCGCGATGGCGACCCGCAAGTGGACCGCTGGCTCGCAGCCCAGGACGAGGAGCAGATTTTCGTACCGTCGATCGCGATGGGCGAGCTCGCATTCGGCATAGCCCGCTTGCCGGGAGGGCGCCGCAAGGAGGGACTACAGGCCTGGTTCTCTCATCTGCTCGACGCAATGGATGGACGCCTGCTCGCCCTTGACCTGGATGCAGCCCTCATCTGGGGCCGCCTCAGGGCTCAGCTTCAGCGGGACGGCTCCGAGAAGCCCGGCCTGGATCTTCAGATTGCTGCCATCGCGCTGAGCCGGAACCTTGTGATGGTTACCGGCAATGAGCGTCACTTCGCCGGCTTCGGCCTCGACATCATCAATCCATGGGCGGAACCGCCAGACAGGACAGGACCATGACCGAGACCTTCAAGAACCTCATCGGCGGCGAGTGGGTGACCGGCACCTCCGACAACGCCAATCTCAACCCGTCCAACACCGGCGACGTCGTGGGTCAGTACACGCGCGCCTCGAAGCAGCAGGCGGAGGATGCCATCGCGGCGGCGAAGGCGGCCTTCCCCGCCTGGTCCCGTTCCAGCCCTCAGCTGCGCCACGACATCCTGCACAAGGCGTCCGACGAGATCCTCGCCCGCAAGGACGAGCTCGGCCGGCTGCTGTCGCGCGAGGAAGGCAAGACGCTGCCCGAAGGCATCGGCGAGGTGACCCGCGCCGGGCAGATCCTCGGCTTCTTCGCAGGCGAGGCGCTGCGCCTCATGGGCGAGAAGGTTGCCTCCATCCGTCCGGGCCTCGACGTCGAGATGACGCGCGAGCCTGTCGGCGTCGTCGGCATGATCACGCCCTGGAACTTCCCCATCGCCATTCCGGCCTGGAAGATCGCCCCGGCGCTCGCCTACGGAAATACCATCGTCTTCAAGCCGGCCGACCTTGTCCCCGGCTCGGCCTGGGCGCTCGTCGACATCCTGCATCGCGCCGGCCTGCCGGCGGGCGTCCTGAACCTGGTGATGGGCCGCGGCTCCGAGGTCGGCCAGGCCATCCTCGAGCACAAGGACGTCTCGGCGATCTCGTTCACCGGCTCGGTGTCGACGGGCCGAAAGGTCGCCGCGACCTGCGTCGCCTCAACCCCGATGAAGAAGATCCAGCTCGAGATGGGCGGCAAGAATCCGCTCGTCGTGCTCGACGACGCCGACCTCGCGGTGGCGGTGGAATGCACGGTCAACGGCGCGTTCTTCTCCACCGGCCAGCGCTGCACGGCCTCCTCGCGCATCATCGTCCAGCAGGGCATCCACGACCGGTTCGTCGAGGCCGTGACCGAGCGCCTGAAGGGTCTCACTGTGGACGACGCCCTCAAGGCGGGCACGCATATCGGCCCCGTCGTCGACCAGGGTCAGCTCGACCAGGACCTGAAATACATCAAGATCGGTCAGGACGAGGGTGCAAGGCTCGCCTGGGGCGGTGAACTGCTCAACCGCGAGACGCCCGGCTTCTATCTCCAGCCCGCGCTTTTCACGCAGGCCACCAACGCCATGCGCATTTCGCGCGAGGAGATCTTCGGCCCCGTGGCCAGCGTCATCCGCGTCAAGGACTACGACGAGGCGCTGGCGGTCGCCAACGACACCGAGTTCGGTCTTTCCTCGGGCATCTGCACGACCAGCCTGAAATACGCCTCGCACTTCAAGCGCAACAGCGAGGCGGGCATGGTGATGGTCAACGTTCCGACGGCGGGCGTCGACTACCACGTGCCTTTCGGCGGCCGGAAGGGATCGAGCTACGGCCCGCGCGAGCAGGGCGCCTATGCCCGCGAGTTCTACACCATCGTGAAAACCGCCTACACCTTCCCGGGGTAGGCGCTCCTCGGTTCCGACACCGTCGTTGCGAGCGAAGCAACCTTGGCCCGTTTGCCTGAACCGGCCGGGTCCTGGGTTGCCTCGTCGCTGCGCTCCTCGCAAGGACGTCGGAGCGAGCGGCTCTCAGCGGCGGGACGGCGGCCTCTGCAGACGGCCGACGAGCGGCAGGAGCAGACGGCGCGGGGCGAGCGGGCCCAGCGCCGCCGTCACCTTGTTCATCGGGCCGGGCACCATGACCCGGTCACCGCGCAGGAAGGCCTCCGCCCCGGCGCGGGCGACGGCGGCCGCCGACATCGGCTTCATCACGTCGAGCAGGCGCGCGTCCATGCGGGCGCGGGCCTGGAAGCCCGTGGCGGTCGGGCCGGGGCAGAGGGCAGTGACGCGCACGCCTTCGCCGCGCAATTCCTCCCACAGCGCCTCGCTGAAGCTGAGCACGAAGGCCTTGGTCGCGTAGTACACCGCCATGCCGGGGCCGGGCTGGAAAGCGGCGGTGGACGCCACGTTGAGGATGCCGCCGCGGGCCGCCCGGATCGCCGGCAGGCAGGCAAGCGTCAGGTCCGTCAGGGCACGGACATTGAGGTCGATCATCGCGACCTGTTCGGCCCGGTCGAGGGCGGCGGCGTCGCCGGTGAGACCAAAGCCGGCATTGTTGACGAGCTCGGTCACCCGCACGCCTTCGCCCTCCAGTGTGGCGAGGATGCGGTCCGCCGCCCCGGGCTCACCGAGGTCGGACACCACCACGAGGGGGCGAGGACGCCCCGCTGCCGCGAGCGCATCCGCCAGGCTCTCCAGCGCGCCCCGGCTTCGTGCCGTCAGGGCGATGTCCCGCCCCCCTACCGACAGTTCCCGGGCAAGATCTGCACCGATGCCCCCCGAGGCTCCCGTGACCAGCGTGACGTCGCGCATGTCTTTCATCCCATGGCCTCACCGGCCTTCGGGCTCATGTCGCGTGTCCGGGGGCGTTGCGCCAGAGGGAGCAACGACGAAAAGCCCCGGGGACCGTCCCCGGGGCCGCATTCGTTCGTGCTGAAAGGTTATTGGCCGGGCGATCAGCGCCGCGATGAGGTGGAGCTGCTGGAGGCGTGGCCGCCGCCGCTCCCCTGGCCGGATCCGAAGCCGCCGGCGCCGCTGGTCGCGTTTGATGCGCTGCCTGACGTGGCGCCCGCATTGGTCGTCGCGGTGCCCGCGCCGGTGCTGGCGCTCGCCGTGCCGCCGCCGGTGCCGGAGCCGCCGGCGCTCGCCGGTCCGGAGGTCGAGGCGCTGGCCGTGCCATAGCCGCCGGTGCTCGTGTTGCTGGTGCCGGCCGTCGCAGCCGGTCCGCCACCGCCACCACCGCCACCGCCCGAGGAGCCGCCACCGCCCGATGAGGAGTCACCGCCGGACGAGGAACCACCCGACGAGGAGCCGAGACCGGCTGATGTGCCGCTCGCGTCACTGCGCCCGCCGCTCACGGCGCCAACGCAGCCCGAGCTGTACTTGCCGTTGATGACGATGCACCGCGAGCTGCTGCCGCTGGACGATGTTGCGGCGAAGGCGGGGCCCGATGCGAAGAGCGCTGCCGCCGCGAGAAGGGCGGTACGCGTCCTGATTGACGTCGACATGCGAAGTCCTCCCTTGAGCGGTGCCGTCAGCGCGAACGCGACGAGCTGTTGCCGCTCGACGAACTCGAGGCGGGGCCTGACGAGCCGAATGAGCCGATGGAACCGACAGACCCAACGGATCCGACCGAGCCGAAGGAGGCAGTCGAACCCACCGTCGACGGCGCCGAGAACGATCCGAGTGCATTGCTGACGGCGTTACCGGCAGCCGTCGCGGCACCCGAGCCCGTCCCGGACGCGGTGCCGACATTGGTAGATCCAGTGCCAAAGCCGGATCCGCCGGTGCCCGCCGCGGCACCGCCAGGACCGGCGGTGGTGCCGGCCGTGCCCGCGCCTCCGCCCGATGCGCCTGCCGAGGCCTCGCCGCCGGTGAGCCCGAGGCTCGCCCCGATCGTGCCGGCGGAAGACAAGCCTGCCCCTGGCAGCGCTATGCCGCCGCTCAGCGCGCCGCTGTAGGTGTCAGCCGCGCCGCCGCTCAGCGAGGCGGAGCCGCCATAGGGCATGCGCAGGCTGTAGGAGAAGCCCAGGCCCATGCCCGAGGCGAAACTGGTGCTGTTGCCGGTGCCGGCAATGCCGGTGCCGGAGCCGAGCCCGACGGCGCCTGCAATGGCACCGCTGATCGGCGTCAGCGTGATTGAGCCGGCCGAGGCTGGCACGGCGACCCCCGCCAGGGCCGCTGCGAGGACGAGGCTGCCGCAAGCGCGCGCCTTCTGTGTCCCCGGACGTGCGGAACGCATCATGGTTCGTCCCTCCTGGAAGCGGGCCGGACTCGTGCCGGGCTCCGCGGGGGCGCCGGCCGGAGCCGGCGCGCCTGTGCATGGAAGCGGAGGCGGGACCGGGCCCGCCTCCTGGTTTCGTCAGCGACGCGAGGACGAGGCCGAGGACGAGCCGCCGCCGCTGGAGCCGGCGCCGGCGGTGCCGCCGTTCGACGAGCTGACGCCCGTGCTCGCGCCGCCCGTGGCCGAGGAGCTGGCCGTCGTGCCCGTGCCAGTGGAGGAGGCGGAAGCGCCCGCGGTGCCCTGGCCCATGCCGCCGGCCGAGGCATTGCCGCTGGTGCGGCCGCCCACGTCGCCGCCGCTCTCGGCCGAGGTCCGCGTGTTGTTGCTCGACGTCGTCGTCCGGTTGCTGGAGTAGCCGCTGCCGTAACCGCCGCCGGAGATGCCGCCCTCGGCCGTCCAGTTGCCGGTCGAGTCGAGGGAGAGGCCGGCCGCGCCGGAGGTGTTGACGGAGGACGAGGCCTTGCCGGTCGAGGCGTCGGCCTTGGCGGCCCCGGCGCCGAGCGCCACGCCGGTCGCGTCAGCAGAGCCGTAGTTCACCCACTGGCCGCGCTTCTTGTCGTACAGGTAGATGCCGGGATGGGTCGTAACCGAACCGCCGGTCTCGCCGCCGGCATTGGTGTGGGCCGTGCTCTTGTCCTTGGTATACCGGTAGGACGTGGCAGAGGCGGACGTCGCGCCGAGCGCCACAACGGCGGTGGCTGCGAAAAGCGCCAGGGTCTTCAGGTTGGTCATGGCTTACTCCACTCCTTCGTGAGGCGGGGCCCTGCGCGGGGAGGCGCGGGAGGCCCGGATCGTGCGTTTCCAGACGGAGGGCACCGGCGGCGGGCTCGCGGCGCCAACTGGCCCGCGCTTCCGGTGTCCGCCCGGAGCTTCCGATCCTCGCCAACGGCGGGGACTGCCCGGCTCGTTAACGTGCTGTTAATCTAGGCACGACAGAGATTAAAAACTTAATCCAGATTAAGTTGAAGGCAATTGAAAGGCGTTCGGGACCGTGAAGGAAGAATTAGGGTTAATAGTCACGATTCATCTGGTTTCCTCGACGCCTGACGATTGCTTTGCTCAAGCTTGACTGGTCAGGTGGATACTTCTGCACTGTTAACCATAAGCCGCCCGCATCGCTGAGGGGGCGTCAAAGCCTGCCCTTTTGCGAGGCAAACGGGCCCAGAAATCCCTCTTGCGGGCTCCCAACCGGCCTGAAACAGTAATGGCGGGTGGCGACGGCGCCGGCGCGGTCTTCCGCGACAGAAGCGCCGCCCGCCCGTGAAGGAGGAGTGATTGACGGTTGAGGACCCTGTCCGGGCGCGTGCGCCCGCAGACGTCGTGGTGAGACTGGAGGGGATCCGCAAGAGCTTCGGGCAGTTCGAGGTTCTGAAGGGAGTTTCGCTCGCGGCGGACGAAGGGGACGTCATCGCACTGATCGGCGCGAGCGGATCGGGCAAGAGCACGCTCCTGCGCTGCATCAACCTTCTCGAGATCCCGAATGCCGGTCGCATCGAGATCGGCGGCGAGGAAATCCGTCTCAAGCCGTCAACGGCCGGCGCCCGGGCCATTGCCGATGCCGCACAGGTCCAGCGCATCCGTGCGCGGCTCGGCATGGTGTTCCAGAGCTTCAACCTGTGGCCGCACATGACCGTGCTGGAGAATGCCATCGAGGCGCCCGTGCACGTGCAGAAGGTGCCGCGGGCCGAGGCGATCGAGCGGGCGGAGGGATACCTGCACAAGGTCGGCCTCTACGAGAAGCGAGATGCCTACCCGGCCTTTCTCTCCGGCGGACAGCAGCAGCGCGCCGCGATCGCAAGGGCGCTCGCCATCGAGCCGGCCGTCATGCTCTTCGACGAGCCCACCTCGGCTCTCGATCCCGAGCTGGTCGGGGAGGTGCTGCGCGTCATCCGCGACCTCGCCCAGGAGGGCCGCACCATGATGCTGGTCACGCACGAAATGGCGTTTGCCCGCGACGTGGCGAGCCATGTCGCGTTCCTGCACAACGGACTGATCGAAGAGGAGGGGCCACCCCGGAAGGTGTTCGAGAACCCCTCGAGCCCCCGGTGCAGGCAGTTTGTCAGCGTCCGGAGGGACGGCTGACGCCACGGGAGGGCGGGAGGAGTCCTGCCCCGAAAGCAAGAAGCGAAACACGGAGCCCGTCATGAAAGCATTTCTCAAAGTCTGCGCCGCGGCCGCGCTCGCCTTCGGCGTGACCGCCGCGGCCGCCCAGGCACAGACCGTCAGGTTCAGCGTCTCCGCCGAGCCCTACCCTCCCTTCGCCTCCAAGAACGCCGCAGGCAAGTGGGAGGGCTTCGAGGTCGACCTCATCGGTGCCATCTGCGAGCAGATGAAGGCCAAGTGCGAGGTCAAGGAGACGGCGTGGGACGGCATCATCCCGGCGCTGACCTCGAAGAAGATCGACGTCATCTTCGCCTCCATGTCGATCACAGACGATCGCAAGAAGACGATCGACTTCTCGATCCCGTACTACAATACGCCGGCCGCCGTGCTCGCGGCCAAGAGCACACAGATCGGCGTCGATCCTCCCAGCATGAAGGGGAAGACTGTCGGCGTGCAGACTTCGACGATCCACTCGGCCTGGGCCGACCAGAACCTCAAGGGCATCGCCGAGGTGAAGGTCTACAACACGCAGGACGAAGCCAATGCCGACCTGATCGCGGGGCGGATTGATGCGACGATCGCCGACTCGGCGGCGCTCGACCCGGTGCTGGCCGACCCGTCCGGAAAGGATCTCGAGCTGAAGGGCACCTTCCCGCTCGGCACCGGCGTCGGCGCGGGCATCCGCAAGGGCGACGACAAGCTCAAGGAACAGATCAACGCGGCAATCAAGGCGATCTACGCCGACGGCACTTTCGACAAGATCGCGGGCAAGTACTTCAAGTACAAGGTAGGCACCCCGCCGCAGGGCTGATCGTGACACACCGGCCGGCTGAAACGCCGGCCGGTTTCGTCTGAGGGGGCGACAACCGGACATGGCAGCCGCATCGTTCTTCGAGGTGCTCGGCTTCGGCCCTGAAAGCTGGAGCCAGCAACTCCTGCTGGGCACCATCACGACCATCGAGATCTCGGTCGGAGCCTTCGCCACGGGCCTGGTCATTGGCATGGGCGTGGCCTGGGTGAAGCTGAACGGCGGACCCTGGGCCGTCAGGATCGCCAATTTCTACTCCACCGTCTGCCGCTCCGTGCCGGAGATCCTGCTGATCATCCTGCTTTATTTTGCCGGGCAGGAAGCGATCACGTGGCTGTTCGTCCGGCTCGGGGCCGAGGACGGCGTGTCGGTCAGCGGCTTTGCCGTCGCCATCGTCGTGTTGGGCCTCGTCCAGGGAGCCTACGCATCGGAGATCATCCGCGGCGCCATCCTGGCCGTTCCCAAGGGCCAGGTTGAAGCGGCGGAGGCCTACGGGATGCAGGGTTTCGGCTTGTTCCGGCGCATCGTTCTGCCCTGCATGGTGCCGCATGCCATCGGCGGCCTTGCCAATCTCTGGATGGTGATCATCAAGGACTCAGCTCTCGTCAGCGTCGTGGGCTCGAACGAGCTCCTCTTCACGGCCAAGCAGGCTGCCGGCGCGACGAAGTTCTACTTCTCCTTCTTCCTCGCGGCCGGCGCGCTGTACTACGTGCTGACGCTGCTCTCCAACGCGGGCATCCACCTCATCGAGCGCCGGATCCGGCGCTGGATGCCGCAGGTCTAGGGGGCGGCGATGCAGGAATGGCTGCACGGCCTCTGGGAAAACCAGTTCTTCTGGCTGGAGAAGTACGACACCCTGCTGCTCCAGGGCCTGTGGAGGACCATCCTTCTCGTCGTGCTCTCGGGCGTCATCGGCTTTGCCGGCGCGATCCTGGTCGGGCTCGGCCGCGTGTCCAAGAACCCGCTGATCTCCACAGGCTGCCTCGGCTTCACCAGCATCATCCGCGGCACGCCGCTGCTGGTGCAGATCTACCTGCTCTACTACGGCCTGGGCTCCGTCTTTTCTGGCATGCCGGCGCTGCGCCAGAGCTTCCTCTGGCCGTTCCTGCGCGAAGGCTTCTGGTACGTCGTCCTGGCGCTCGCCGTCAGCACGGCCGCCTATACGGGCGAGGTGGTGCGCGCGGCGCTCCTCGCGGTGCCCAAGGGCGAGATCGAGGCCGGCCGCGCCTTCGGGATGTCTCCAGGCCAGATCCGCCGCCGGATCTGGCTGCCGCGCGCCCTGCAAGGGATCCTGCCGACGCTCGCCGGCGAAACCGTGCTGCTTCTGAAGGCGACGGCGCTTGCCTCGACGGTGACCGTCATCGACCTGCTGGGCGCCGCCAACGTCGTGCGCGCCCAGACTTTCCGCACCTACGAGCCGCTGCTCTTCGTCGCCGTCGGCTATTTCGTCCTGACGGTGATCATCGAGAAGACTTTCGCCCGCTACGAGACACGCTTCGCGAGGTCCGTCAGGCGGTAGCGCTCACCGGCTCTTCACACCGTGCGCGGGGAACCCTCCACCGCCTGTCGGGAGTCCAGGGAGGGGGCCTGCGGGTCCTGAGAAGCCGCCACACCCGGTCGGCCAGAAATCCACAGCCTCATACCTCAGGGATGTTCTCGCGGAATATGGCCTGAACCCGCAGTGCCGGCCCGCGAGGACTGGGCTCGCCGCGCGCGGCGCGCAGCAGGCGGTCGATCAGTTCGCGGGCCTCGACCCGCGGATTCTGGTCGATGACCGCGTCCATCACCCCCGACAGCAGGAATTGCCGCGTGTGCGGCGTCAGTTCGTGGCCGATGAAGACCGTCTGCCGCGCTCTCCCCGCCTCTTCCAGGGCGCGGGCGATGCCCCGGTTGCCGGCGCCGATATTGTAGATGCCGGCGAGGTCGGGGACGCGGGCGAGGAGAGCGGTCGCCTCGCCGTAGGACCGCTCGGAGTCGTCGCGCACCTCGATTGTCTGGACGATCGACAGCGCATCGAAGTCTTCCGCCAGCATGTGGCGGAAGCCCATCTCCCGCTCCTCGTGGCCGCGATAGGAGAGCGAACCCGCAAACAGCGCCACCTTGCCACCCGTCGGACCGATGAAGCGGCCCAGCAGATGGCCGGCGAGACGTCCGGCCGCGCGATTGTCGATCCCGACATAGGCACTGCGCGGCACATCCGAGATGTCCGACACGAGGGTCAGCACCGGCACGTCATGGGCGGCGAGGTCGCGGATGGCCTCGCGCACGATGGGATGGTCCAGCGCGATGATGGCGACGCCGTCGCTGGCTCCGCGCAGCGCTGACAGCGCCTGCGCCAGCACCTCCGGCACAAAGCCCTCGATGCGGTGGACGCGGACTTCGGCCTCGGCGGCCCGCATTGTGCCCATCTCGGCGATGCGGTCGGCCAGGATGTTCATGAAGGTGTTGGTGCCGCCGGGCAGGATCACGTCGAGCGCAAGCCGTGATGCCGCAGGCAGGCCGGGCAGGCCGGGATCGACATAGCCCAGCCGCTCGGCGGCACCCAGCACGCGTGACCGGGTGCGCGCCTTAACCCCGCTTCGTCCGTGCAGCACACGGTCCACGGTGGCGGTCGAGACCCCCGCCTCGCGCGCCACGTCGACGATCGTGGGGCGGGCCCTGGTTGTCGGTCTGTCGTCCACGTCAGCACTCCTGTCCGGATGCACCATGGCGAGGACCGCAGAACGGGTCAACAATAATGAGGCGATCTGATGTGTTTAACGCCCATATTCACCCGACATTTTCTGATGGACGGCGGTTAGCGCCCAGAACTCTGGCACAACCGAAGTCGAAGCCGCTTCAGGTGCCATCAGCTCCCGTGCCGATTGACATGCACTGCATCGGATGACATCGATATGCATCAAAAAGCGACGGCGATCGCGACAGGGAGGACATCATGGTGGATGCGCTGGGCTTCACGCCCGACCCGCCCGTACGGGCCAGCCAGTTCAAGATCGGCTGCATCGGGGCCGGCTTCATCATGGCCGACGTCCATCTCGCCTCCTATGCCGAGGCAGGATTCCCCGTCGTCGCCATCGCCTCGCGCACGAAGGACAAGGCGGCCGAGGTTGCGGCGCGCTGGCAGATCCCGACGGTCCACGACACGCCCAAGGCGCTGATCGAGGACAAGCAGGTCGAGATCCTCGATCTCGCCTTCCCGCCCGACCAGCAGCCCGACCTGATCCGCCACGCGCTGAAGCAGCCGCACATCAAGGCCATCCTCGCCCAGAAGCCGCTGGCCATGACCTTCGAGGACGCCAGGGCCATCGAGGCGGAATGCCGGGCGGCCGGCAAGATCCTGTCGGTCAACCAGAACATGCGCTTCGACCAGTCGATGCGTGTCCTCAAGCAGATCCTCGACAAGGGCTGGCTCGGCAAGCCGGTGCTGGCCACGATCGAGATGCGGGCCATCCCGCACTGGCAGCCCTTCCTGCGCGACTACGGCCGCCTGACCCTGCTCAACATGTCGATCCACCACCTCGACGTGCTGCGCTTCCTCTTCGGCGACCCGGTGGAAATCTACACCGCAGCGCGACCCGACCCGCGCACGGACTTCGCGCACACGGACGGCATCACCGTCTCCACCCTCACCTTCCCCTCGGGAGTGATGGCGGTGTCGATGGAGGACGTGTGGAGCGGCCCGCGCGAGGAGGGCTTCGACAGCGACATCTACATCAAATGGCGCGTCGAGGGCACGGACGGCGTGGCCCAGGGCACGATCGGCTGGCCGGACTATCCGAACGGATCGCCCTCGACGCTGCGCTACGCTTCGAAGACCGCGACGGGCGGCAAGTGGGTCGAGCCGACCTGGGAGACGCGCTGGTTCCCGGGCGCCTTCAAGGGCGTCATGGAGCAGCTGCAATATGCGCTCGCCAGCGGCACACCGCCTGAGCTGAGCGGTGCGGACAATGTCAGGACCATGGCGCTGATCGAGGCGGGCTACCGCTCGCTGAAGGAGCACCGCGCCGTGAAGCTTTCGGAATTCGGCGTCTGAGACGCCCAACGATGATCAAAGGGAGGACGGCACCATGATGCAGGTGGGCATTTTCAACGGGTATTTCCCGTACACGCTCAAGGAGCAGGCGCAGAAGATCAAGGCGATCGGGTTCAACACGGTCCAGCTCGACCTCGCCTTCAAGGACATCGACTTCTCGACGCCCGAGTCGATCACTGTCGAGAAGGCAAAGCTGGTGCGCGAGACGTTCCGCGACCACGACCTGCCGATCTGCACGGTGTCCTGCTACACCAACATCGTGCATCCCGATCCCGGCGAGCGGAAGAAGCGCCTGGACTACCTCAAGGCGGTCATCCGCAACGCGCGCCATTTCGGCACGCCCTACGTCATCTCCGAGACCGGCACCTTCGACACCGAGTCCGACTGGGTGGCCCATCCGAAGAACAAGACCGAGGAAGGCTTTGAGGAGTGCCGCAAGGTCATCGCGGAGCTGGTGCAGACGGCCTATGACCACGGCGCGACGTTCCTGCTCGAGACCTATGTCAACAACGTCGTCGGCTCGGTCGAGGAGACCGTGCGCATGTTCGCCGAGATCGACCACCCGGCGCTCGGCCTGCTGATGGACCCGACCAACTATTTCGAGGCCCACAACATCGGCGACATGGACAAGGTGCTGAAGCAGATCTTCGACACGCTGTCGGACAAGGTCCGCATCGCCCATGCCAAGGACGTGAAGCTCTCCGAGGACAAGTCGGAGAAGCACGCCGACATCGACGCCTCGGAGGCGCACTCCTTCCGCGGCGTCGGCTCCATCGAGCTGCCGGCCCCGGGCCTCGGCGTCCTCAATTACGACTACTACCTCAGGCGCCTGGCCGAGAAGCACCCCAACATCCCGGTCATCATCGAGCACCTCGACGAGTCCGATGTGCCCAGGGCCAAGAAGTTCCTGGACGGAAAGCTCCGCGCCAACGGCGTGTGACCGACGGAGCGCGGGTCTTCAGACCCGCTCTCTTCCAAGGCGCTGCGGGCCGGAGGCCCGCGGTCCAAAGCGCGTCTGACGACGCGCGCTCCACAGGCAGCGAGGACCCGATGGTCGATCTCTACGGGAAGAGCCTGAGCCGGCGTGACGTGGCCGCCCGCTCCGGCATGCTGTCGCAATTCGCGGGCGTGCGGCTGATGACGCTCGGCGACGGGGTCGAGCGCGGCATCCGCATGCTCGAGTTCCGCACCGGAACGGGCCTGCGCTTCACCGTGCTGATCGACCGTGCCCTCGACATCGCCGATTGCGAGTTCCGCGGGCAGGCCATCGGCTGGCACTCGCCGTCGGGGTTCCGCCATCCCGGACTGCACGAATACGAGGGGGAGGACGGCCTTGCCTGGCTTCGCTCCTTCTCCGGCCTCATCGTCACCTGCGGCCTCGACCACACCCTCTTCATGCACGACGACGACGCGTCCCACTATGTCTACGGGCCGCGCAAAACCGTCTCGAGCTCCCTTCACGGCCGCATCGGCACCATTCCCGGGCGCCTCACGGGCTATGGCGAGGCCTGGAACGGTGACGAGTGCACGCTGTGGTGCGAGGGAGTGGTGCAGCAATCAGCCGTGTTCGGCGAGGACCTGCATCTCGTCCGCCGCATCGAGGCGAAGGTTGGCGGCAACGAGATCGTCCTGAAGGACCGGGTAGTGAACCACGGCTTCTACCGGACGCCTCACATGTTCTGCTATCACATCAATGTCGGCCATCCCGTCCTCGACGAGGGCTCGCGCTATCTCGCGCCCATTGTCGACACGCCATGGGCGGCGCATGCCGGTGAGGCCTACCGGCGGCAGGGCGCCGGCTACAGGTCGCTCCCGGCACCGCAGATGAACTTCCACGAGCAGGTCTGGCAGCACGAGATGGCGGCCGACACGCACGGCCGCGTTCCCGTCGCGCTCGTCAATGACCGCATAGGCCTCGGCTTCCTCGTCGAGACGAACAAGTCCGAGTTCCCCTGCCAGTACGAGTGGCAGAACCTGCAGTCCGGCCAGTATGCGCTCGGCATCGAGCCGTCGACCAACCACGTCCTCGGCAAGTCCTTCGCGCGTGAGCGGGGCGAGGTGATCTGGCTGGAGCATGGCGACGAGCGCTCCTACACCACCCGCCTCGCCGTTCTCGACGGGGCCGATGCCATTTCCCGCGCCGAGGCGCACACCCTGTCCATCGCCGCTCAGCCGGAGGACGACTATCCCGAGCCCTCCGGCACCTTCGCCCCGATCGGAGGCCGCTGAGATGGCCGCAGGCGACCTCGCAGGCCGCACCGTCCTGCTCACCGGAGCCGCCGGAGGGCTGGGGCTGGAGACGAGCCTCGCCTTCATCGAGGCCGGCGCCACGCTCGTCGCCATCGACAACGACCCGGTAAAGGCCGCGGCGCTGGAGGCGGCGGCCCATGGCCGCGGACCCGGCCGGCTGGTCCTCGAGCGCCTCGACCTCTCCGATCTCCCGGCGCTCGCGCGCGAGCTCGGCGCCGTCTCAGACCGGGTCGGCGGCTTCGATGCAGTTATCAACAATGCCGGAATCTACCCCGCCAAGCCGTTCGAGGAGTTCACCATCGAGGAGCACCAGGCGGTGCAGCGGGTGAACGTCGACGCCGGCATCGTCTGCGTGCAGGCGGCGCTGCCGCACATGCGCGAGCGAGGCTGGGGCCGCATCGTGAATATCTCGAGCGTCACCCTCTGGGGCGGTTGGGCCAACCTGTCACCCTACGTGGCATCCAAGGCGGCGCTGGTCGGCCTGACGCGGGCCTGGGCGCGCGAGTTCGGCCCTTATGGCGTCACGGTCAACGCGATCGCGCCCGGCGCCTTTCCGACCGACGCCGAGAAGATCCATCCGGACCCGGAGGGCTACACCCGCTTCGTGCTGGAGCGGCAGGCGCTGAAGCGTCGCGGCCATCCCCGGGACATCGCGGAAGCGCTGCTGTTCCTCGCGTCGGACAAAGCGGGCTTCATCACCGGCCAGACGATCAGTGTCGACGGCGGCTGGGTGATGCACTGAGGCGGCTGTGCCGCCGAGAGGGATTTCAAGACATGGGCGTACTCACCGGCTACCGCGTGCTCGACTGCACCATCGCCATGGCTGGCCCCTTCGCCGGCCAGCGGCTCGGCGACCTCGGCGCCGACGTGGTGAAGGTGGAGCCGGTGACGGGCGAATGGCAGCGCCATGTCGCCGCCGGCGGGGCGCGCGGCAATCGCATCAACGTATCGTTCCTGTCGCTGAACCGGAACAAGCGTTCGCTGGCGGTCGACCTCAAGAACCCCGAAGGCAAGGCCGTCCTGCTCGATCTCGTGCGCACGGCCGACGTGTTCCTGCAGAACTACCGGCCGGGCGTCGCCAAGCGCCTGGGCGTCGACTATGAGAGCCTGTCGAAGCTGAACCCGCGGCTCGTCTACGTCTCCATCTCCGGCTATGGCGAGGACGGTCCTTATGTCGACCGGCCCGGCCAGGACCTGATCCTGCAGGGCATGTCCGGCGCGATGCTGTCGGCCGGACGAGCCGGCGAGCCGCCGAACCCCGCCGGGCAGTACCTCGTGGACGCCGTGACCGCCTCGACCGCGTTCGAGGGCGTGCTCGCCGCGCTCCTGCACCGCGAGCGCACGGGGGAGGGGCAGCTCGTCACGGTGAACATGCTGGACGCCATCACCACCCTGCAGATGCAGGAGCTCTCGGTGTTCACCGTCGCCAACAAGCCGCAGCAGCGCTCGGCCGAGCCGCACGCCCACGTCTATATCCGCGCGCCCTACGGGGCCTTCGCGACGTCGGACGGCTACATCATCGTCGCCTTTCCGCTCCTGAAGAAGTTCGGCGAGCTGATCGGCGAGCCGTCCTTCCTCGACATGGACGACGAGGTCGACACCTGGACACGGCGCGACGAGATCTACGCCAAGACCCGCGACCGGCTGAAGCACCGGACCACCGAGGAGTGGCTGGCACTGTTCCGGGCCAACGATATCTGGGCGGGCAAGGTCTACGGCTATGCCGACCTCGTGCAGGATCCGCAGATCGCCCACAACGGCACCTTCGTGGAGTACGACCACCCCACCGAGGGCCATGTGAAGACCCCCGGCTTTCCCTACAAGTTCTCGAAGACGCCCCCCGCGGTTGATCGCGGCGCACCTCTCGCGGGCGAGCACACCCGTGACGTGCTGCGCGAGGCCGGCTTCGACGATGCGCGGATCGCGGCGCTGATGGCGGCCGGGGCGGTGGGGGAGACAAAGCCGTGAGCGACGTCACCTTCGCCATCGACGGCCACGTCGCCACCATTACGCTGAACCGGCCGCAGAAGCTGAACGCCGTCACGCCGGAGATGGCGGATGCCGTGGTGCAGGCCGTGGAGCACTGCAATGGCGACGACGCGGTGCGCTCCGTCATCGTCACCGGCGCGGGCGAGAAGGCGTTCTGCGCCGGCTCCGACATCGCCGAGCTCGACCGCTACGAGACACCCTGGGAGTTCCGCAACCGGCCGGACTATTGCGACGCCATCCGCCGGCTGCTGAAGCCCAGCATCGCTGCTGTGAACGGCTACGCCTTCGGCGGCGGGCTCGAGACCGCGCTGAGCTGCGACATCCGCATCGCCTCGGCCAATGCCCGCTTCGCCGCGCCCGAAATCAAGCTCGGCTGGATCGGCGGCGGCGGCATGACCGCCTTCCTCGCCCAGCACATCGGCCCGTCCAACACGGCGCTGATGATCATGACCGGCGACCCTATCGACGCGCAGCAGGCGCTGGCCTGGGGGCTGGTGAGCGAGGTCGCGGAGCAGGGCAACCTGATGGACCGCGCCCGCGCCGTCGCCATGACGATCGCCAGCCGCGCGCCCATTGCGGCGGAGACGGCCAAGGTCAATCTGCGCGCCGCATTCTCGATGCCGCTCGACAAGGCCATCGAATACGAGCGCGACCTGCAGACCATCTGCTTCGCAACGCAGGACGCCGCCGAGGGCCGGGCCGCCTTCAAGGACAAGCGCGCACCGGTGTTCCGCCGGCGGTGAGATCCACCAACCCGTGCCATCGACAAACCTTTGTCATCCCCGGCGACCTGCGCAGCAGGTCGGGAAGGGGATCGAGGGGCCGTCAGCCGAAAAGCCCTGGGTTCCAGTCCCGGCCCTTCGGGCCGCCGGGAATGACAGCTGAGAGAGCCGTCTGACGCGTACCGAGCGCAAGAGCGGGTCTGAAGACCCGCGCTCCGGACTGCGCGCGACGCGCATGGCCGCCCTGCCGCCTTGCGCATCCGTGCCTCTGCGCACTGGCGAAACCTGCTCCTGGTCACCATGATCTCGGGGAACCGGCGGGAGGGCCCGGCCCGGAGTTGTCGTCATGTCCGTGTCCACGACCAACAGGCCAGCAGGCGAAGCGGTCACCACGCTCTCGATCGAAGGGATGACCTGCGCCTCCTGCGTGTCCCGCGTCGAGAAAGCTCTGGCCCGCGTGCCGGGGGTGGAAGCCGCCGCCGTCAACCTCGCCACCCACCGCGCCACCGTCCGCCATGCGCCGGGTGTCGTAGCGGCCGCGCTGGCCGAAGCGGTCGACGATGCCGGATATGGCGCGACGCCGGTCGACGTCGCAGCGCCGCGGGCCGAGGGAGAGGACCGCGAGGCTGCCGAGGCGCGCTCGCTCGCCCGGTCTGTGCTGATCGCGGCCGTCCTCACCATCCCCGTCGTTGTGCTCGCCATGGGCGCGCACATGTCCGACGCCTTCCATCACTGGATCATGGGGACGCTTGGCGAACAGACGGACCGCGTCATCCAGCTCGTTTTGACGGCTGCGGTGCTCGCCGGGCCCGGCCGGCGTTTCTTCGCGAAGGGCATACCGGCCCTGCTGCGCGGCGGGCCCGACATGAACGCCCTCGTCTCCATCGGTGCCGGCGCCGCCTTCGCCTACTCCGCCGTTGCGACACTTGCGCCCGGCCTGCTGCCCGAGGGGACTGACGCGGTCTATTTCGAAGCGGCGGCCGTCATCGTCACGCTCGTCCTGCTCGGCCGCATGCTGGAGGCGCGTGCGCGGGGCCAGACGTCGGATGCCATCCGGCGGCTTGTCGGCCTTCAGCCGCAAACCGCGCGGGTGATCCGCGACGGCCTTGCGGCCGAACTCCCGCTGGACGCCGTACGCTCCGGCGACCACGTGCTGGTGCGCCCGGGCGAGCGCATCCCTGTCGACGGCGTGGTCCTCGACGGCGCGTCCTATGTCGACGAGTCGATGATCACCGGCGAGCCCATGCCGGCCGCCAAGGGCGCCGGCGACACGGTCGTCGGCGGCACGGTGAACCGGAGCGGGGCCTTTACGCTGCAGGCCACGACGCTCGGCGGCGACGCGGTGCTCGCCCGCATCATTCGCATGGTCGAGGACGCGCAGGGCGCGAAGCTGCCGATCCAGGCGATGGTGGACCGCGTCACGGCGTGGTTCGTGCCGGCGATCCTCGCCATCGCCGCGCTGACCTTCGTGGCCTGGCTCGTCCTCGCGCACGACCCCGCCCTGGCGCTCGTCAACGCGGTGGCGGTCCTCATCGTCGCCTGCCCCTGCGCCATGGGCCTGGCGACGCCCACCTCGATTATGGTCGCCACCGGCCGCGCCGCCGAACTCGGCGTCCTGTTCCGGCGGGGCGAGGGATTGCAGGCGCTCGAAGCCGTTCGCGTCGTCGCGCTCGACAAGACGGGCACCCTGACGGAGGGGCGGCCGGAGCTGACGGATATCGTGCCGGCCGGGGGCTTCGAGGCAGACGACGTCCTGCCACTCGCGGCTGCAGTCGAGGCGTATTCCGAGCATCCGCTCGGGCAGGCCATCGCCGGCGCGGCGGAACGCCGGGGCATGCCGGTTGCAACGGTCGCGGATTTCGAATCCGTGACCGGCCATGGCGTTGCCGGGACGGTAGCCGGACGGCGCGTCGCCGTGGGCGCCGCGCGCTGGATGGAACGGCTCGGGATCGACCACGCCGCGCTCGCGGGCGATGCCGCCCGGCTGGCGGCGGACGGCAAGTCCTCGCTCTATGTTGGCGTAGACGGGCGTGTCGCCGCCGTCCTCGCGGTGTCCGATCCCGTGAAGGCCAGCTCGCCCGAGGCCCTGTCGGCCCTCGCCGGGCTGGGGCTGACCGTCGCCATGGTGACAGGCGACAGCCGCCGCACGGCGGAAGCCGTCGCCCGCCGCCTCGGCATCGCCGCGGTGGAGGCAGAGGTGCTGCCGGAAGGCAAGGTCGAGGCCGTGAAGCGGCTGCGCGCCGCCCATGGCCCCATCGCCTTCGTCGGCGACGGCGTCAACGACGCGCCGGCACTGGCCGAGGCCGAGGTGGGCCTCGCCATCGGCACCGGCACAGACATCGCCGTTGAGAGCGCGGACGTGGTGCTGATGGCAGGCGACCTTCGCGGCGTGGTCAACGCGGTGGCGCTGTCGCGGGCCACGCTCCGCAACATCAGGCAGAACCTGTTCTGGGCGTTCGGCTACAACGTGCTGCTCGTGCCGGTCGCGGCCGGCGTGCTGTGGCCCGTTGCGGGTGTGCTGCTGTCGCCCATGCTGGCGGCCGCGGCCATGGGCCTGTCCAGCGTTTTCGTGGTCGGCAACGCGCTTCGGCTGCGTGGCTTCCGCCCACCGCTCGCGGATGCCGCGATGGGCGCCGGCGCCGGACGGCTCGCGCAGGCGCGTGCCTGAGAAGGCCGCCGGCGGCTCCGCAATCAACCAGATCGCAAATTGCCCCCCGCAATCGTAAGGTGAGCCGGCCGGTCGCAGTACCGGCGGTGCGGGGGTGCCTCATGTATCGGTTCCGGGCGTGCGTCATCGCGCTTCTTTTCGGCGTGTTCGCGGCCACGGCAGTGCCTGCACAGGAGACGCAGCCGACGGCGCCTCCGGCCGGCCTCACGCAGCAGCAGTTCGATGCTCTTGTTACCGCCATTGGCGACTCCGTCGCCAGGAAACTGCGCGAAGAGGGCGTCGTGCCGGCCAAGCCGGCCGGCAAGGAGGCCGGGAGGGAGGCCGGGAAGGAGGCTGCGCCTGCCGCCGAGGCGCCGAAGGTGGGGGTGGAGGACAGCGGTGACGCGGCGAGCCGTTTCGCGAGCGACTTCGCGAATCGCGCCGAAACGGTGCTCCTGGCCATTCCGTCGCTGCCGGGTGTCTTCGCACGCATCCCGTCCGCGCTCGACCGGAGCGCCAATGGGGGCCAGGGTCCCGGCGCTTTCCTGCTGCTTCTGCTCGCCGGCTCCGTCGCGGTGCTCGCGGTGGAGCCCCTTTACCGCCTGCTGCTCACCGGCCCCCGCCGGCGCCTTGCGGCGGCGGCCAGGCCGGACCCGGAGAGCAACGGCCTGCTGCAGCTGCTGGCGCTGGCGGTGCTGGACGCCGTCGCGCTCGGCCTCACCGCTCTCGTCGCCTTCGGCCTGGCCGGAACATGGTTCGACGGCACGGATCCGCAGCATCGCCTCGGCGCCCTCGTCCTTGGCGGTCTGTTCTCATGGCGGCTGTACATGTTCGCCTTCCGGCTCTCGTTGCGCCCGGTCCTGGCCGACGCCCGGCTCGTTCCCCTCGACGACACGGGTGCGCGCACGGTCTTCCACAGCGTGGCCATCGCGGTCGGCTTCGTCATCGGCCTGCGCACACTCCTGCGGCTCTTCATCGCCATGCAGATCCCGCGCGAGGTGATCTCGGCCGGCCAAGTCGTACTGAACCTCGTCATGCTGGCCGTTTTCATCTGGGCCTGCGTGCGGTCCCGCGACCCCGTTGCGCGGTGGTTCGAGAGTTTTGGCGGAGCACCCGGCCGGCAGACGGCGGGAGCCGCCGTCGCGCGTCGCTGGCTGCCGCTCGGTATCGCCTTCTTCGTGCTGCTCATCGCGACGCAGATCTACGGCGCGATCTCGGCCAAGTACTCGGTCCCTGTGGCCATGCTGCTCACGGTCAATGTCGTGATCGGGCTGCTGCTGGCCGAGACGGTGCTGATGACGGTGACCAACCGGCTCGGTGGACGCGCGGTCACGCCGCCCGGAGTGCGCCCGCCCATCCGGCTCGCCGACGTCGTCGTCCGCTGCCTGCGGGTTGCCATGTTCATCGTCGCCGGCGTCAGCGTCGCGCAGGCCTGGATCGTGGATGTCGTCGGCCTCGTCGACCAGTCCGGCTGGCACGACCTCACCCGCTCATCGCTGCGCGCCGGAGCAACGCTCTTCCTCGCCTACGTCGGCTTCGAGTTCGTCCGGCTGGCCACTCACCGCTATGTCGCACCGGCCGGCGGTGCCACGATGGACGAGGATGCCGGCCACACCGCCGCCTCGCGCCTCGCGACGCTGATGCCGCTGCTGCGCATCGCGCTCACCGTCGTCATCGCGGTGATCGCGTTGCTGATCGTGCTCTCGGAGCTCGGCGTCAACATCACGCCGCTCATCGCCGGCGCCTCGGTGCTCGGCCTTGCCGTGTCCTTCGGCAGCCAGACGCTGGTGCGCGACATCGTGTCCGGCGTCTTCTACCTCGCCGATGACGCCTTCCGGGTGGGTGAGTACATCGACTGCGGCAAGGCGAAGGGGACTGTCGAGGGGTTCACGCTGCGCTCGATCCGGCTGCGGCACCAGAACGGGCAGGTGCACACGATCCCGTTCGGGCAGCTGGGCCAGATCACCAATTTCAGCCGCGACTGGACCACGGTGAAGTTCAACCTGAAGTTCGCCCGCGACACCGACATCGAGAAGCTGCGCAAGGTCGTCAAGAAGATCGGCCAGGAGATGATGGAGAACGAGGAGATCAAGGGCGAGATCCTCGAGCCGCTGAAGATGCAGGGCATCGCCGACATCATGGAGAACGCGCTCGTCGTGCGCTTCAAGTTCACGGTAAAGCCCGGCAAGCCGTCCTACATCCAACGTGAGGCGGTGAAGCGCATGGTGCGCATCTTCCACGAGAGCGGCATCGAGTTCGCCAATGCGCTCGTCGCGGTGCAGACGATGCATGGCGCCGATCCGGCAGCAAACGCCGCCGCCGCAGCGCAATCGGTCATCGACAGCATGAAGGCCGCCAGCACCACCGCGCAGGCGAGCTGACGGCGGTTCGGACGCGCGGAGGCGTCCGCTTCAGGTGCAGGGGCCGGCGCCGGTGATAGGGTTGGGGGCGCCGTTGTTGGCGAGGTCCGTGCGCGTGACGTAGGTCGACAGGCGCGGCCGCATGAAGATCTTTTCGCCAAGGTTCAGCGTGCCCGTGATGATGTAGCCGATCACGGGTGTGTAGGGGTAACGCACCTCGGCCATCACGATGGATGTCCCGACGTCGCCCCGCAGCGCCGTGGGCAGGTCCGCCACGGTCAGCGTCGCGCCCTTGACCAGCGCCGTCCAGTTCTGCTGGAAGCTCCAGCACACCGTGGCCTTGTTGGGCACGGTGGGATCGGCCGAGCCCGAGCCGGAGATCGCGACGCTGGTGATGCGGATCTTCGCGGCGGAGATGGGCATCGGCGCCATGACGGCCGAGCCTGCGCCCACCACGGTCGTCAGGTCGGCGGCGACCATGCTGGAGTACTGGGTGGTGAGGTCGCCGAGCGTACGCGCCAGCAGCACGACGCGGCGATCAACCGTGAGCGCCTGGCTGACCTCCACCGAGCCGATGTAGATCGTCAGCATCAGCGGCAGCAGCAGCGCGAACTCGACCGCGGCGACCGCGCGCTCATCGACGCCGAGGCGGCCAAAGAGGCGCCGCAGCGTGCGTACGGCAGCGCCGTCGCGGGCCCGGCCGGCGGCTTCGTGCAACAGGGAGGGGCCTGGCTCGCTCATGTGGAGTAGGGCTCGTTCTTGAACGCGGCCGACGCCATGATCAGGAGCTTGTTGCCGGCCAGGTTCGTCATCGACTTGCCGATCAGCGGAACCACGATGGGGTAGGCCAGGATTCCGCGGACCACGACGATCTGGTTGGGCCCACCCATGGTGAAGCCGAGCCCGGACGTGTCGATGGTGCCATCGGGCTTAACCGGCGGTGTCGTGACGGAGGCCGCGGAGAAGGTGTTGTAGACCCGCACGTCGATGATCAGGTCGCGCGTGCAGTTGAACAGGGCGGTGACGCGCTTGCAGACCTCGGCCTTGAATTGCGCGGCGGTCATGTTGGCGGTCTGGGCCTGGCCCGTCATGATCAGGCGGGAGGCGTCGCTGACGGCGGTCTGCATGACCTGATTGGTCATGTGCACCATCGACGTCTCGAAAATCGCGTAGACGAGGCTGAGGAACGGCACGGCGAGCAGCGCGAACTCGACGGCGACCGAGCCGTCCTTGTTGCGCCTGAAGCCGAGCAGCCGGAGGCGGCGGGATTTCCGCGCCTGCGTTCCCTGCCCGTGCACGTTGATCGACATGCTCACCCCCAGCCGGTTCGCCGCATGGGCGCCATCACTTGGACGGCTAATTTGGATGAGTTATCGCCAACAACGCGTAAACATGAAGTTTGTAATCAATTCATGGTTGACGAGGCGTGTTCAGAAACTCTGCAAGTCTCTGCAAAACCGAGTTGGAGCGCTGGGGAGAACGATCAGCACTGTGCTGCGAGCGCGCCTGGCAAAGCGCGTATCGCGCGTGTTCAAGACTCCCGCCGCGCGAGGGTCCGGGAGAGTTTACTTTGCCAGCGCGTTGCGGCTCGTGGTCTGCGCACCGACCGCGTCGAAATGGCGCGGAACGTCGCCCAGGCTCAGCGTGGGCTGGCAGCGCGGGGTACAGGAGTAGGATTCGCGCTCCGAGCCGCGCATCAGGACGATGACGTCCTCATTCGGCGCTTCCACCTTGATGAGCGACTCGCCCAGCACCACGCCCGTCGAGTCCTGCGCGATGAGGTTGGTGGTGCCGTAGCTCTTGCCCGTCACGATCATCGAGCCGTTCTTTTGAACGGACACGTCGGCGATCATCGGGTTGCCAATGACGACCGTGGTCGTCCGGGCTGGCAGTTTCAGAACCTGGGCACGGTCGGTCTGCACCGTGATGGCGTCGATGGCGAACGCCGGTAGGGCGCCGAGAACAAGAAGCGCCCCGAGCAGGACAAGGCCGGACCGCGACTTCATCCGCATAACTCCTTTTTTCCGGCCGCCCTCAGGGCTGGCCGGGCCCGCCCCGCACAACTCGGGGCGCGACCGGTGACGATATTAAGTGTGTAATAGTGAATGAGCCCCTAACGCGATCGAACGATCACGATCAAAGCAACGTTGCCCATGCAATGATCGTCGGGCGCTTCGCCGTGCACCATGTATTCAGTCACCGCGCAGCTCCGGAAGACCCGTGTGCACTTGCAGGGCTCCACAAGAGTTGTAGTCTCGTCGAAGACTGGGCTGGCTTGCAACGATTGGTCGTTTACTCTGGAAATATTTTTTTAATTCTACGAAATTTAGGGCAGAGATCCGCTGTTTCTGCTCTGAAATTAACGCGATTAAAAGGCGTCACCACTATGTTGAACCTCATTCCGGGCGGCAATGCCACCGATGTGACGGATGCTCCGACCGGAAGCGACATGCGTAAGCGGGAGTCAGTCACATGAAGCTTATCTCTTCCTTCGTTCGCGACGAGTCGGGTGCCACTGCCATCGAGTACGGCCTGATCGCCGCCATCATCGCCGTCGGCCTCATCGGCGCGCTCAGCTCGCTGAAGAGCAACCTCTCCGAGACGTTCAACAAGGTCTCGAACGCGGTCAACACCGCAAACTGAGATCCTGCGCCGCTCACCGCGGCAGTTCGATCAAGAGAGCCCCGGCCAGCGCCGGGGCTTTCTCTTTTTGTAGGCAGGGGAAAATCATCGTAAATAATGCGTTGTTCAGCGGCGCAAAAGCAGATGTAAAAGAAAGCAACGTGCTAACCAAAGCATCTATATCCACGCAATTCTAATGATTAGAATATCGCATTAACTTGTCCGAAATCGATCGTGAGTAGGTTCGGCTTCGGTTCTGGCGGCCAGAGGGGCAGTCAGACGACGACAGACGCCCTACAGGAGCTTCACATGACGATCTTCTCTCGCTTCATCAAGGATGAGTCCGGCGCCACCGCCATTGAGTACGGCCTGATCGCCGCCATCATCGCTGTCGGCCTGATCGGCGCGCTCAGCTCGCTCAAGAGCAACCTCTCCGAGACGTTCAACAAGGTCTCCAACGCGGTCAACACCGCGAACTGATGACCTGGCGCTTTCTGCGCCTGCATCCAGAGCCCCGGCCCGCCAGCCGGGGCTCTCGCTTTTCAGGGGTGGGTTTTCGCCGCCGGCTCGAGGTGAAATGGGTTGCGCTAACCCGTCCTCAACCGTCGGTGGACAAGGATGACCTGCTCGCGTCGCCGGTGGAGCTGCACCTTGGAACAGATCTTCATCCTGCTGCTCTTTCCCGCCCTGATGGCCTATGCCGCCTCGTCGGACCTCGTCTCCATGACGATCTCCAACAAGGTGTCGCTCATCCTTGTCGCCGGTTTCTTTGCCGCTGCGCTCGCGCTGCACATGCCCGTCCCGGACATCGGCATGCACCTCGGCACCGGGGCGCTCGTCCTCGTCATCACCTTCGCTATGTTCGCGGCAGGCTGGATCGGGGGCGGCGACGCCAAGCTCGCCGCGGCCACGGCGCTGTGGCTCGGCTGGGACAAGGCGATGGAGTACGCCATCGTCGCCTCGCTGTTCGGCGGCGCGCTGACGCTCCTCATCCTGCAGTTCCGCAGCTGGCCGCTGCCGCGCATCGCCATCGGCGTGCAATGGCTCTCGCATCTTCACCAGCCGCGCACCGGCATCCCCTACGGCATCGCCCTCGCGGCGGCCGGCCTCACCCTTTATTCGGACTCGCCGCTCTGGACGCTCGCCTTCTCGCACTGAGAGGCTCGCGGCGTCACAGCAGCGGCGTCAGCATTCGCGCCACGCCCTCCACCGTGTCGCGTGCGCGCGATACCGCGGGAGCGCCCACGGTCGTGTCAGCGTGCAGCGCGTCGATCCAGCCGGTGACCTGGCGTACCGCCTGTGGACCATAGAACACGCAGTTCGCCTCGAAATTCAGGAACAGGCTGCGCGGGTCGATGTTGACCGAGCCGACCATGGCGGCCTCGTCGTCCACGACGACGATCTTGGCGTGCACCATCCCCCCGGTGAACCGTACGATCTTGCATCCTTCCGCCGCCAGCGCTCGCAGCCCCTGCGCCCGCGCGAGGTCGGCGAGAAAGTGGTTGGACGTGTCGGGCACGATGATGCGCACGTCGACGCCCTTGTGGGCGGCGATGCTGAGGGCCTCGAAGAGCCCGTCCGGCGGGATGAAGTAGGGAGATACGATCCACAGGCGCCGCTTCGCCGCCAGCGCCGCCGCCACCAGCGTGGCGTAGAGCGGGTCGCCCTTCACGTCCGGCCCGGACGGCAGCACCTGCGTAGACACGCAATCCGGATCGCTCTGGGCGGCGGGCATGTCGCCCGGCGGCAGATCCTCGCCGGTCGCGAAGCGCCAGTCGGCGCGGAACATGTCCGCGTAGGCCATCACCGCCGGTCCTTCCAGGAGAAACGAGAGATCCCGCCAGCGCGACGCGAGAGGCTGCGGGCCCATATACTCCAGCGCCATGTTGGCGCCGCCGGCCACGACCATGCGATCGTCGGCGATGGTGGCCTTTCGATGGTTGCGCAGGTTGCCGAGGAGCAGGCGTCGCGGCCGCACCGGGAGGAACCAGCCGACGCTTCCGCCGGCCTCTACCAGCGGCGCCAGCGTGCGGCTGCCGGTGAGGAATGATCCTATCCCGTCGAGCAGCAGCCGCACTTCGACGCCGGACGCGGCGCGCCGGGCCAGCGCCTCGATGATGGCCTTCCCGGTCGGATCGGAATGCAGGATGAAGGTCTGCACGTGCAGCCGCGTCTCGGCTGCCGCGATGACGTCCATCGTTCGCCGGAAGATGTCCACCCCGTCGGCGCACACCGTCAGGCGGTTGCCCGGCAGTGCCGCCGGCAGGCCGTAGCTGCGCACCAGCCGGTCCAGGGACGCGGCCTCGGCCTCCGCCGGCGATCCACCCTCGCGCAGGGCGAGCGGCGTCTTCAGGTCCTCGGCGGATTTCAGCTTTCGCGTGCCGAAGATGAGGTAGGCCGGCACGGCCGCCCACGGGATAAAGATCACGGCCAGCAGCCAGGCCGTGGTGCTCGTCGGTGCGCGGCGCCTGCGCAGCATGTCGCCGACGACGAAAAGCACCAGCACCACGCCCGCCACCGTGGCGAGATGGGCCAGAAGCGCTGTCCAGGCCAAGCTCCATACCTCCCCAGCAGGGCGGTGGCCTCAGCGGTCCACCACACCTTCCCCATGGCGATGGTGAGGCAGGCAGAGGCCCGCGTCGAGGGGCGGCCGGCGTCGAGGGACATTCGTAGGCCTTGACGCGGACGCGCGCGGACCCGTTGATACCCGCATTCGGAGCAGCGGGGGCGCGGACGTGATCATCGCCGTGGGCGGGACCAAGGGCGGCACCGGCAAGTCGACCGTGGCCACCAATCTCGCCGTTCTCCTCGCCACCTCCGCCCACGACGTGCTGCTGGTCGACGCGGACGAGCAGGGAACGGCGACGGACTTCACGGCCATGCGCAACCAGGGCAGGCCGGAGGGCGCGGGTTTCACCTGCATCGCCCTGAAGGGACGCGCCCTCGTCACCGAGACGAGGCGTCTCGCGCCGAAATACGACCATGTCGTCATCGATGTCGGTGCCGGCGACACCGCCAGCCAGCGTGGAGCCCTCGCCGTCGCCGACCAGTTCCTCGTCCCCCTGGCTCCACGCTCCTTCGACGTGTGGACGGTCGACAAGATCGCCGCCCTGATCGACGAAGCCCGTGTCACCAACCCCGAGCTGAAGGCCTTCGCCGTGCTCAACCGCGCCGATTCGGCCGGTGGAGAAAATGCGGCGGCAGCCGAGATCATCCGGACGCAGGAGGTCATCCAACTGCTCCCGGTGTCGCTCGGCAATCGCAAGAGCTATGCGCGGGCCGGGACGTCCGGCCTCAGTGTCGTCGAATTGCGGCCGGCCGACGCCAAGGCCGCGCAGGAGGTGAAAGACCTCTTCTCGGCGCTTGGACTGCGCGCCAAGCCTGCCTAGCACGTGCGCCAGCGCATGGCGGCGTAGACCAGAACCGTCCAGACGGGCTTCCACGAGAAACACGGACAGGCCACTCCTGTGCACCATGCCCCCGACGACCGGCTCGCCCGGCGCAATGCCCTCATTCTTGCCGCCGCGACCGCGCTGGCAGGAGCGAACTCGACGGTGATCTTCGCCACGGCGGCGATTCTCGGCGCGACGCTGGCGTCCGATCCCGCCTTTGCGACCCTTCCCATCTCCGTCTTCGTGGTCGGCATGGCGGTAGCGACCCTGCCCACGGGGATGGCGGCCCGCCGGTTCGGGCGGCGCGCTGCGTTCCTCGCCGGCTCGCTCTTCGGCGTCGCGGCGGGGCTGGTGGCCTACTGCGCGGTGATGGCCTCCTCGTTTCCGCTGCTCTGCGTCGCGACGTTCCTCGGCGGCATCTACGGCGCCGTGGCGCAGTCGTTCCGGTTCGCGGCGGCCGATACGGCGAGCGCTGCCTTGCGTCCCAAGGTGATCTCCTGGGTGCTGGCCGGCGGCATCGCCGCTGCCGTGCTCGGGCCCCAGCTGGTCCAGCTCACGATGGACCTCCACGCGCCATACCTGTTCTCGGTGACCTACCTGGCGCAGGCGGCGGTCTCCCTCCTCGCCATGGCGACGCTCGCTTTCGTCAGGATCCCGCTGCCGCCGCGTGGCCCGCAGGCCTCCGGCCGGCCGCTGCGGGTCATCGCGCGCCAGCCGCTCTTCATCACGGCCGTCATCTGCGGCGTGGCGAGCTACGGCCTGATGAACCTCGTGATGACCTCGGCCCCGCTCGCCATGAAGATGTGCGGGCACCCGATCAGCGCCTCCAACCTCGCCATCCAGTGGCACGTGCTGGCCATGTATGCGCCGAGCTTCTTCACGGGAACGCTGATCTCCCGCTTCGGAGCATCGCGCATCGTCGCGCTGGGCCTGGTCCTGCTGGCCGCGACCGGCGTGGTCGACCTCGCGGGGGTCAGCGTCGCCCATTTCTGGACGGGGATGATCCTGCTCGGCATCGGCTGGAACTTCGGTTTCGTCGGCGCGACCGCCATGGTTGCGGGGGCGTGCGCGCCGGAGGAACGCAACAAGGTGCAGGCCTTCAACGACTTCCTCGTCTTCGGCACGATGGCGGTGGGGTCGTTTTCCTCCGGCCATGTCCTGGCGGCATCGGGGTGGGGCGCGGTCAACGCGATCGTGTTTCCGCCCGTGCTCGTCGGCCTCGCCGCGCTCGCCTGGTACCGCTTCCGCCCGCAGGCCGTGGCGGCCTAGCGCTCACGCCTGCGCGGTACGCGCCGCGGACCTCGCCATCGCCAGCGCGAGAGCCAGCGTCACCGCGGCGCAGGCGGCGATCCCGGCGGCCATGGGCAGCAGGGTGCCGTCGGAAAAGCGGCTGCTGACGGCGATGATCACCGCGCCCAGCAGCAGCCTCAGCGTTCCCAGCAGCGAGGAGGCCGCTCCCGCGATGCTGCCGTGCTCCTCCAGCGCCAGGACGGTCGTCACCGGCAGGACGATACCGAGGAACCCGTAGCCGAGCGCCAGGACTACGCCGATCACCACGAGGTTCTCGACGCCGGCCAGGGTGAGCCCGAACGCCAGGAACATGGCCATGGCATAGCCGTAGACGGCCGGCCGCACGATGCGGTGCAGGCCGAACCGGCCTCCCAGCCACCCGTTCAGTTGCGCCGCAGCGAAGAAGGCGAACGCGTTCGAGGAGAAGGCCAGGCTGTAGCCGGCCGGCGACAGGCCGTAATGGTCGATCAGGATGAAGGACGAGTTGGCGAGGTAGACGAAGAAGCTCGCCATGGCGATGCCGCCCACCATCGTCATCGCCATGAAATGCCGGTCAGCCAGCAGCAGCCGGAAGGCGGCCAACGTGCCGGACACGCCGCTGTTGTGGCGCGCCTCCTTCGGACGGGTCTCGGCGAGCATTGTCGCGAGGAGAACGAGCCCGAGGATGGCGGCCACGGTGACCGCCCAGAACACGACCCGCCAGGACGCGAAGGAGATGGCGAGGCTTCCCGCCAGGGGCGCCAGGATCGGCGAGGTGCCGAACACGAGCATCAGCAGGGACGACAGCCGGGCCGCCTCCACACCGGTATGCATGTCGCGCACGATGGCCATCGGGATGACGATGGGCGCAGCGGCCCCCGCACCCTGCAGCGCCCGGAACGCCAGCAGCGTGCCGATGTCCGTCGCGAGCGCACACCCCACGCTGGCGATCGCGAACAGGCCGATGCCGAAGGCGAGCGGCGCCCTTCGCCCGAAGGCGTCCGAAACCGGGCCATAGACGATCTGGAGTAGCGCAAACGGGATGAAGAACACGGTGAGGCTCATCACAACCTGCTCGGGCGTCGCCGCCAGGCTGCGCCCGATCTCCGGCATCGCCGGCAGGTACATGTCGATCGCGAAAGGGCCGATGGCCGTCAGCAGGCCGAGGATCACGGCGTCCTTGAAGAGCTTCTGTCGCATGGTCCGTTCCGGGGGATCAGGCCGCGGTGGCGGCCCTGGGCGGGCAGACGAAAAGCCGCCAGCTAAAGCTTAACCGATCAGTTAAATCATGAAACCCGGGGACGGGCCGCGTCAATGCCCGTCGACAGCGCGTGGCGCCAGCCCGCCCGCCACATCGGGCACGAACTTGCGTGAAAGCCTTCCGGGGTCAGGTATGAGCCTTCAGATACCTGAGCCGTACGTTTCGTCCTTCCCCACCCTGGGGGCGGCCGACCGCGCCGCGGAACCGGAGCGAAGCTTCGGCAAGGGGGATGGCAGCGGCATCCAGTAGGCCAGGTCGGCGTCTGTATAGACGACGGCGCAGTCATGGTCCGAATCGGAGGCGATCCAGCTCTCGCCGGCGCGCGAACGGCCCCAGCGGGCGACGTCCACCTCGGCCGGGCCCTGCTCGCTCTCGCGGATCATGACGAGGACGCGCGTCCCGTCGCGCGGGGCGAGGTCCATGTCCTGCCACTCGCCATAGTCGGGATGTTCCATGACCGGCTCCATCGCGCTCCCTTGGGAGGGGAGGATGCGTCCGCTCGCCGCATTCGGCAAGGCAGAACGCGCGCCTGTCTGCGCCGACAATGCTGCCGCGCTATGCCGGTCGCCGGCGAATGGGCTGGCCGATCAGCCGCTCGAACTCGGCCTCGGGCGTGCCGTAGCAGGCTCCGGCGAAGCGCTCCAGCGTCGTCCGGTCCCGGACGATGATGCGCCCGCGCCGGTTGACGATCGCCCGCGCCCCTTCCAGCACATGCATGTCTGTGGTCACGCCAGCCCGCCTCACGCCCAGCATCAGCGAGAGGAATGCATGGGTGAGATCGAGCTGGTCGCTCTCGACCCGGTCGTGGCACATCAGGATCCAGCGGGCCAGACGGGCGATGAGCGGGAATCGCGCATTGGCCAGCGCGGTGAAGGCGACCTGGATCGAGAAGGCCTCGGCTCCGCGCGCCAGGTTCCTGTCGAACGCGGGTACCGCGTCCCGAAGGCTGAGGAGTTGTTCGGTCGGGATGCGCCAGGCAGGGCCGGGCATCTGCACGAAACATTCGAAAGGCGACTGGTCAGAGCCGTGTGACGCAGACGGGATCGCGATCCCGTCCCGCCCGATGATCCCGACCTCGACCTCTTCTTCGCCGGAACTTGCGACGAGGGAGACGACGGCCGTCTCGGGGAAGTAGACGAACGGAAACGGCTGTCCCGGCCGCGCCAGCTGTTCGCGCAGCGTCAGTTCCACCAGTTCGAGGTGCGGTGCAACCGCCTCGAACGCCTCGGGCGGCAAAGTGGACAACAGCAGATTGCGGACCGCCGACTGTTCGAAGGACATCGTGAGTGTGCGGCCCAATGAGGTTATCATAAATTGTGACGGAAAGGATTGACGGTTGTCCTGTTTTCCAGAAGCCGCACGTTAATGGTCCGTGGACCGCTGCCTAGGCGGGAAACCGTACACTTCCGGGATCAGGCAACAGGTTTTTCGATCAAGCCGGCTCACCGCGCCGGAAAATCAGGGCAATGACAGATGCAACGCCGATGCGTGTTTCGGTTGCAATAGTGAGATGAGGACCTGAGTCTACCAGACCGTCCTGCGAGCAGCAGGTGATAAGCAACTATCTATTATAACACGCCGGCCCGAATTGCCGGGCCGGCAAAGGTTAGCGGTCGCAGGGCCGAAAGGGCCGGCGCACCCTAGAGCCCGACGCGGCGCTTTCGGGCACCCAAAGTACGCAACCTGAGCGCGTTGAGGCGAATAAATCCCGCAGCATCGCGATGGTCGTACGCGACCGCGCCCTCTTCGAACGTCACGAGATCCTGATCATAGAGTGAATACGGGCTTTCGCGCCCGATCACCCACGCCGAGCCCTTGTAGAGCTTGAGTGTGACCGATCCGGTGACCGCTTCCTGGCTCTTGTCGATCAGGGCCTGCAGCATCTCGCGCTCGGGCGAGAACCAGAAGCCGTTGTAGATGAGCTCGGCATATTTGGGCATGAGCTCGTCCTTCAGATGCGCGGCGCCGCGGTCGAGCGTGATGGACTCGATGCCGCGGTGTGCCTGCAGCAGGATCGTGCCGCCGGGCGTCTCGTACATGCCGCGGCTCTTCATGCCGACGAAGCGGTTCTCGACGAGGTCCAGCCGTCCGATGCCGTTGGCGCGGCCAAGCTCGTTCAGCCTGGCCAGGAGCGTGGCCGGCGAGAGCTTCTGGCCATCGATGGCGACGGGATCGCCCTTCTCGAAATCGACGGTGATGACGGTCGGCTTGTCCGGCGCGCTCTCGGGATCGATGGTGCGCGAATAGACGTAGTCCGGCACCTCCTGGCCCGGATCCTCCAGCACCTTGCCCTCGGAGGAGGCGTGAAGGAGGTTGGCGTCGACGGAGAACGGCGCTTCCCCGCGCTTGTCCTTGGCGATCGGGATCTGGTTCTGCTCGGCGAAGGCGATCAGCTGCTCGCGCGACCGCAGGTCCCATTCACGCCAGGGGGCGATGATCGTGATGTCGGGCTTCAGGGCGTAATAGGAGAGTTCGAAGCGGACCTGGTCGTTCCCCTTGCCGGTGGCGCCATGGGAAACGGCGTCGGCGCCGACCTTCTCCGCGATCTCGATCTGCTTCTTGGCGATCAGCGGGCGCGCGATCGAGGTGCCAAGGAGGTACAGGCCCTCATACTGCGCGTTGGCGCGGAACATCGGGAAGACGTAGTCCCGCACGAACTCCTCGCGCAGATCCTCGATGAAGATGTTCTCCGGCTTGATGCCGAGCAGCAGGGCCTTGTCGCGCGCCGGGCCGAGCTCTTCACCCTGGCCGAGATCGGCCGTGAAGGTCACGACCTCGCAGCCATAGGTGGTCTGCAGCCACTTCAGGATGATCGACGTGTCGAGCCCGCCGGAATAGGCGAGCACGACCTTCTTGACGCGCTTGTCGGCCATGGGATCCGTCTCCGCTGCGAACCGGTGGCCGGCCCGCAAATCGCGGCTACCTATAGGGATCGGCAGAGCCGGCGCAAGCGCGGGTGCGGCCGATCAATCGATCTTCTCGTCGGGATAGACGCCCCACAGATTGCTTTGCGCCATCCAGCCGTCGAAGCCCTGGCCGATGATGCGGCACCAGCCGCCCTGGCAGTTGCGGACGGAGCCCAGTACGCCCGGCTGCAGCTGGGCGCTCACGCCCGACTGCAGGTTGGGCTTGTCGTACAGGGGCAGCGGCCCTGCCTTGGACCAGGGTGCGACGAGCGCCGTGCGCCGGCCGGAGAGCAGGCTGTGTAGCACCCAGCCCTCCGCGCCCTCGCTGTCCCGGATGCGACGCCACGTCTCGAACTCCGCGGTGATCTCGACAGGCAGTCCCGCCCGCTGAAACACCCACGTCGTCCGGTGGTCCTTGCTGGGGCCTTCCCGCAGGTTCACCCTGTCCGACTTCAGGCTGACGAAGCGCGGGATCGGCAGGTTCGATTCGGTCCCGATGGTGGTACCATCGACCGCGAAGGCCGAGCCGGGCACGCCCGCGACCAGCGTGGCGAGGACGGCGAGGCTGGCGATGGTTCTCAGGACGGCGCGCGTGGTGGCCGGCATCGGCTCGACACCCCTGGTCTCGTTCAAAAGTGCGGGGCTCCGGGGCGTTGTGTTTCCCCCTTCCGCTCGCTAGAGAGGTCGAGGGGTCCGACCGGCCCGCATGCTAGGCAGCGACGCCTCCGTTCTGGATCGGACACGGTTAACGAAGCCTTGAGACGGTCCGATCCCGGCCGGGATCGGGCGGCGGGGCCAAGCTGGGGCGGGGCATGTCGAAGAAGAAGCCGCTGGTCGTCGTCACCCGCAAGCTGCCGGACGTGGTCGAGACCCGCATGCGCGAGCTCTTCGACGCCAGGCTCAACGTCGACGACGTACCCATGACCACCTCGGCCCTCGTCGAGGCCATGCAGACGGCCGACGTGCTGGTGCCGACGGTCACCGACGAGATCGACGCCGCGCTGCTCGCCCAGGCTGGCGACCGGCTGCGGCTCATCGCCAATTTCGGCAACGGCGTCGACAACATCGACGTGCAGACCGCCCTGTCGCGCGGCATCACCGTCACCAACACGCCGGGCGTCCTCACCGAGGATACGGCCGACATGACGATGGCGCTGATCCTCGCCGTGGCACGCCGCGTCACCGAGGGCGCCCGTGTCATCCCGGACGAGGCGTGGAACGGCTGGTCGCCGACCTGGATGCTGGGGCACCGGATCACCGGAAAGCGGCTCGGCATCGTCGGCATGGGCCGCATCGGCCAGGCGCTGGCACGCCGCGCCAAGGCCTTCGGCCTGCAGGTCCACTACCACAACCGCCGCCGCGTCGCCGGGCCGATCGAGGAGGCGCTCGAGGCGACCTACTGGGACAGCCTCGACCAGATGCTGGCGCGCATGGACATCGTTTCCGTCAACTGCCCGCACACGCCCGCCACCTACCACCTTCTCTCGGCCCGCCGGCTCAAGCTCCTGAAGCGCGAGGCGATCGTCGTGAACACGGCGCGCGGCGAGATCATCGACGAGAACGCCCTCACGCGCATGCTCGAAGCCGGCGAGATCGCCGGGGCAGGGCTCGACGTCTTCGAGCACGAACCCGCCATTCCGCCGCGCCTGCTCAAGCTGGCGCGGCAGAACCGGGTCGTGGTGCTCCCGCACATGGGATCGGCCACGATCGAGGGCCGCGTCGACATGGGCGAGAAGGTGATCGTCAACATCAAGACCTTCATGGACGGCCACCGCCCGCCGGACCGGGTGCTCCCCTCCATGTTGTAGGTCACTGCCCGCAGCGTTCGCGACGGTACGCGGCAAGGAGCCTCTTCCCCTCGCCGACTGCCTCAGGGTAATGAACCTGATGCTGAAGTTCCTGCTGCGGCGCGTGCTGCTCACGGTCCCGACGTTCTTTGCGCTGATGTTCGTGACGTTCGTCGCCATCCGGCTCGTTCCCGGCGACCCCGTCGAAGTGCGCACCGGCGAGCGCGGCATCTCGCCCGAGCGTCTCGCCTATTTCCGCCATGAGCTCGGCCTCGACCAGCCGGTGTGGAAGCAGTTCTTCGACTATGTCTGGCAGGTGCTGCACGGCAATCTCGGCGTGTCGCTGGTGACGAACGAGAAGATCCTCACCGAGTTCACGACGCTGTTCCCCGCGACGCTCGAGCTCTCCATCTGCGCCATGCTCTTCGCCGTGCTGCTGGGTGTTCCCGCCGGCGTGATCGCAGCGGTGAAGCGCGGCAGCTGGTTCGACCAGGGCCTGATGGCGGTGGCCGTCACCGGCTTCTCCATGCCGATCTTCTGGTGGGGCCTGCTGCTGATCATGCTGGTCTCGGAGCGCTGGGGGCTGACCCCTGTTTCCGGCCGCATCGACCTCATCCAGTACTATTTCGAGCCCGTGACCGGGTTCATGCTGATCGACTCGCTGCTCTCCGACCAGGAGGGTGCGTTTTGGTCGGCGGTGCACCACCTCATCCTGCCCACCATCGTCCTCGGCACGATCCCGCTCGCGGTCGTGGCGCGCATGACGCGCTCGTCCATGCTGGAAGTCCTCGGCGAGGATTATGTACGCACCGCGCGTGCCAAGGGGATGCCGGAGCGCAGGGTCGTTGGCGTTCATGCGCTGAGGAACGCGCTCATCCCCGTCGTCACCATCGTCGGCCTGCAGGTCGGCACCCTTCTGGCCGGCGCGGTGCTGACCGAGACGATCTTTTCCTGGCCGGGCGTCGGCAAGTGGCTGATCGAGAGCATCGCCCGCCGCGACTACCCCGCCCTCCAGGGCGGCATCCTGCTGATCTCCGCCATGGTCATCCTGGTGAACCTCATCGTGGACCTGCTCTACGGGGCCATCAACCCGCGGATCCGCCATGGCCGCTGACATCGCCGATGCCGCGCCTCCCGCCGCCGTTCCGGTCGAGCACGTCCCGTCGCCGCCGGGGCCCATCGCCTCGTTCTGGGCATCGTTCTCGGAGAACAAAGGCGCCGTCATCGGCCTCGCCGTGCTGGTGCTGATCGGGCTCGTCGCCATCTTCGCCCACTGGGTCGCGCCCTATTCACCCATCGAGCAGTTCCGCGACTTTTCGAAGCTCCCGCCGGCCTGGGAGGAGGGCGGCAACTGGCGCTTCGTCCTCGGCACGGATGCGCTGGGCCGCGACATGCTGTCCCGCCTTATCTACGGCGCGCGCATTTCGCTCTTCATCGGCCTGTCCGTCATGACGGTGTCGGTGGTGGTCGGCGTCTCGCTCGGCCTCGTCGCGGCGTTCTTCGGCGGCATCGTCGACATCGTCATCATGCGGGTCATGGACCTCGTCCTGTCCATCCCCAGCCTCGTGCTCGCCATCCTCGTCGTCGCCGTCCTCGGTCCCAGCCTCGCCAACACCATCGTGGCGGTGTCGGTCGTCTACCTGCCCAATTACGTCCGCCTCGTGCGCGCCTCGGCGCTGGGCGAACTCGGGAGGGAGTACGTGACCGCGGCGAAGGTCGCGGGTGTCGGGCGGTTGAGGCTGATGTTCGTGACGGTGCTCCCCAACTGCCTCGCACCCTTGATCGTCCAGGCGGCGCTCGGCGTTTCCAACGCCATCCTCGAGGCGGCTGCGCTGGGCTTTCTCGGGCTCGGTGCACAGCCGCCCACGCCCGAATGGGGCTCGATGCTGGCCGACAGCCGCGAATTCATCCGCTCCAACCCGTGGATCGTGACGCTCCCCGGCCTCGCCATCCTGGTCACGGTGGTGTCGATCAACCTCATGGGCGACGGGCTGCGCGACGCTCTCGACCCGAAGCTGAAACGGAGCTGAGCCGTTGGCGCTGCTCGACATCCGCAACCTCTCCGTCTCCTTCGCCACGCGCGCGGGGCTGTTCAAGGCCGTAGACGGCGTCGACCTCACGATGGAGCAGGACCAGGTGGCCGCCATCGTCGGCGAATCCGGCTCCGGGAAGTCCGTCGCCATGCTGGCGGTGATGAGCCTCCTGCCCTGGACGGCGAAGGTCACCGCCGACGTGATGAGCTTCGACGGGCAGGACCTCCTGACCATGGACCGCCGGGCGCGGCGCCGGATCGTCGGGCGCGACCTCGCCATGATTTTCCAGGAGCCGATGACCTCTCTGAACCCGTGCTTCACGGTCGGCTTCCAGCTCGGCGAGACGCTGAAGCGGCATCTCGGGCTGGACAGGGCGGCGCGGAAGAAGCGTGCGGTCGAGCTGCTGGAGGAGGTCGGCATCACCGACCCCGGGCGGCGGCTCTCGGCCTTCCCCCACCAACTTTCCGGCGGCATGAGCCAGCGCGTGATGATCGCCATGGCCATCGCCTGCCGCCCGAAGCTGCTCATCGCCGACGAACCGACGACGGCGCTCGACGTCACCATCCAGGCGCAAATCCTCGACCTCCTGCTGCGGCTGCGGCAGGAGACCGGCATGGGCCTCGTGCTGATCACCCACGACATGGGCGTCGTCGCGGAGACGGCTCAGCGGGTCGTGGTCCAGTATGCAGGTCAGCAGGTGGAGCAGGCGGTAACCTCCGCGCTGTTCTCGGACCCTCACCATCCCTACACGTCGGCCATGCTCGCCGCCCTGCCGGAGCGCGCCACCGGCCGCGTCCTGCCCTCCATCCCGGGCGTCGTGCCGGGCCAGTTCGACCGGCCGACGGGCTGCCTCTTCTCGCCGCGCTGCGCCTTCGCCGACGAGCGCTGCCGCACCGTTCCGCCCCGCCCCGCGCCGCCGGAGCTCGGGCGGGCTCTGTGTCACTACCCGCTGGTGGCGGGCCAGCCGACGCATCGGGAGCGCGCGGCATGAGCGTGCGTCCCGCCTCCGGCGCCGTCGTCCTGGAGGGACGCGGCCTCTCGCGCGACTACTCCGCCCGCCGCGGCATGTTCTCGCCGGCCGCGACCGTGAAGGCGCTGGCCGGCGTCTCCTTCGACCTGAAGGCCGGGCAGACCCTGGCCGTCGTCGGCGAATCGGGGTCGGGCAAGTCGACCCTGGCGCGCCTCGTCACCATGATCGAGGAGCCGACGGCCGGCACGCTGCGCATCGACGGCGTCGATCTCGTCGGGGCCTCGTCCGAGGACAGGCGGCGCTTGCGCCGCGAGGTCCAGATCGTCTTCCAGAACCCCTATGGGTCCCTCAACCCGCGCCAGACCATCGGCGCGGCGCTGGAGGAGCCGCTTCTCGTCAACACGTCGATGAGCGCCGCCGAGCGGCGGGACGCCGCGGCCGCCATGATGGCGCGCGTCGGACTGAGGCCCGAATACGCCACCCGCTACCCCCACATGTTCTCCGGCGGACAGCGCCAGCGAATCGCAGTCGCCCGCGCGCTGATGCTGCGGCCGAAGATCCTCGTCCTCGACGAGCCGGTCTCCGCCCTCGACGTCTCGATCCGGGCGCAGGTGCTGAACCTGCTGGCCGAGCTGCAGGAGGAGTTCGGCCTCGCCTATCTCTTCATCTCGCACGACCTCTCGGTCGTCCGGCACATCGCCGACGAGGTGATGGTTATCTATCTCGGGCACGCCGTGGAGGTGGGCAGCCGCGAGGCGATTTTCGCCGCCCCGCAGCACCCCTATACGCGCGCGCTCCTGTCGGCGACGCCGGTCGCCGACCCGGGCGCGAAGAAGGAGCGGATCGTGCTCAAGGGCGAGTTGCCCTCGCCCTTCGACCCGCCGCCGGGATGCCCGTTCAACCCGCGCTGTCCCCTCGCATTCGATCGCTGTCGCGTGCAGAACCCCCCTCTCGAGGATAAGAACGGCCGCCGCGTCGCATGCTGGGCGGTGGAGCCGGGCTGAGCGGCTACAGCTTTGGAAAGGGTCCGTCGCTGACGAACTCCAGGAAGCCCTTGCTGTAGCAGACGAAGGTCACGTTCGCGCGCGCGGCCGGCGAGAACACCACTTCGCCCCGCCCCGCGAGCTGGGCCCTGATCCCGTCGGGAAGGGACATGGCCAGCACGCCGCGCACGGTCCTGTCGGCGACGTCGGGGGAGTAGGAAAGCTCGTAGCGCGCCTCTATCTTCGCGCGGCCCGTCTTCCCGTCTGGAAACTCCAGGACGCAAGATCCAACCTTGGGCATGAAAAAATCTCCGGCAATGAAACGACGTTCTGAAATGTGCTATGCGGCCCGGGGGCCGTCCCAAAAAGGGCCGGACCCGGTCCAATAGGCCATTCCTACCCGAGGAAGATTGATGTCCATTCAACGCATCGACCCCGGCCCGCGCATGTCGAGCGCGGTCATCCACGGCGACACCGTCTACGTCGCCGGCAAGGTGGCGAGCGACGCCGCCAAGGGCCGGAGCGTCACGGAGCAGACCCGCGACGTCCTCGGCCAGATCGAGGCCGTGCTGGCGCAGTGCGGCAGCGACAAGACCAAAATTCTCTCCGCGACGATCTATCTCTCCGACATCAAGACGTTCGGCGAGATGAACGCGGTGTGGGACGGCTGGGTGTCGCCCGGCAACACACCGGCGCGCGCGACCGTGGAGGCGCAGCTCGCCGCCCCCGAATACACGGTCGAGATCGTCGTAATCGCGGGACGCTGAGCCCGCCATGGGCAACCCGGCCATGCAGGCGGCCCTTTCCCTGCCGGCCGACGGCCGGCAGTCGCCCACCGCGCTCGCGGTGGCACGGGGCACGCGCCGCCTGCTCGCCGGCTTCGGATACGCCAGCGTCACCGAGCTGACGCTGGCCTCCGGCCGTCGCGCGGACCTCGTCGCGCTCGGTCCGGACGGGACGCTGTGGATCGTCGAGATCAAGTCGAGCGTGGCCGACCTCAGGGCCGACACGAAGTGGCCGGATTACCGGGACTTCTGTGACCGGCTGTTCTTCGCCATCCCCGACCATGTCCCCCAGGAGATCATGCCTCCCGATGCCGGCCTGATCGTTGCCGACGCCTATGGTGCTGCGCTCATGCGCGATGCGCCCGAGCACCGCCTCGCCGCGGCGCGCCGCAAAGCCGTGCTGCTGCGTTTCGCCCAGGCAGCGGCGAGCCGCCTGCATGTTCTCGCAGATCCCGAGCAGGGCGGCCTCGGTTTCTGACCCCGCCGCCCCAAGGAACTCGACGCGATGCTCGTCTCCTGCGCCTGGCGCGCGCTGAACCAGATTTTCTCGCCGCCCTTCCGCGCCGTGCTCTGGAAGTCGCTGGCGCTCACCATCGTGCTTCTCGGCTTGGTGTGGCTGGCCATCACCCGCTTCTTTGCCTGGTGGCTCTCGGGTGTCTCCGCTGTCGAGAGCCACCCCGTCATCGAGACCTATGCGGTGCTGCTTGCCGGCATCGGCCTTGTGGTCGGCCTCGGCTATCTCATCCCCGCCGTCTCGATGCTGGTGGCGAGCTTCTTCCTCGACGATGTCGCCGAGAAGGTGGAGCGCAACGACTACCCCACCGACGCGCCGGGGCGGGCACTGCCCACCAGCACGGCGCTTGTCGAGGCGGTGAAGTTTGCGCTGACCATGCTGGGCGTGAACCTCATCGCGCTGCTCTTCGTGTTCATCCCCGGCGTCAACCTCGTGGCGTTCTTCATCGCCAACGCCTACCTGCTCGGGCGCGAATACTTCGCGCTCGCTGCCGGCCGTTTCCGGTCCCTGCCGGAGGTGGCAGAACTCCGCCGCCGCCATCCCGGCACGGTTCTGGCCGCGGGGGCGCTGATCGCGGCCTTCGTCGTCGTTCCCGTCCTGAACCTGCTGACGCCGCTGTTCGGCACGGCGCTGATGGTGCACCTGCACAAGCAGCTGTCCACGCGGGCCCTTCCGGCCAACCGCACGTGACCCGCGCCGCCGCGCGCGGGCCAGGGCGGTAAGTGCCTCAGGCCGCTGCCGACTCCGGCTCGGCGTGTTCGTCCTCGCCAGCAATGGCGTGGACGAGATCCACCACGCGCCGACGCAGCTTGGGGTCGCGAATTTTCAGGAACGCCCGGTTGAGCTGGATTCCCTCGTTGGTGGCGAGGAAGTCGGCGACATAAGTTGTGTCACCCGCCTCGCTGAAGCCTCCGGTAGGCTGCGCCGGGTTCTCGGTGGCGGGCGAGCCCTCGAAGAAGAACTCCACCGGCATTCCGAGAATGCGGGAGATCTGCTGCAGGCGGCTCGCGCCGATCCTGTTGGTCCCCTTCTCGTACTTCTGGACCTGCTGGAAGGTGAGGCCAAGAGCTTCGCCGAGTTTTTCCTGGCTCATACCGATCAGGACACGACGCATCCGCACCCGGCTTCCGACATGCTTGTCGATGGGATTGGGGGCCTTCTTCAACATCAGACGTGCTCCACAATAGCTGCGCCGCACGCAGGCGGCAAAATGGGAAAACGATGACGCCGGTGCCCGCAAAAACAGCGGCTGCACCCCCGAGGAAAACCCCCGGTTGCGGTAAGCTATCCGCAAATCTCAGTAACTTGTCAAATGCGGAATGCAGCAATTGCGGCAAAAAGAGAGGCAAGCATCAACAAAATCGCGGGTATCCATGAGCCCATGCGCGAGAAGAGCGTAGGTTCTATGGCTTCCGGCAGTTTTGAATCCAGGACGCCGTCCACTCCGAGCGGCAGGCTCGCGACGATTCGGCCGTAGGGATCGGCCACGGCGGAGATCCCGGTGTTGGCCGCGCGCACGAGCGGCAGGCCCTGTTCGACGGCCCTCAGGCGGGCCTGCGCGAGGTGCTGGTAGGGGCCGGGGGTGATCCCGAACCAGCCGTCATTCGTCAGGTTCAGCAGCAGGCCCGGGCGCGTGCCGGGCGGAACGGCCTCCTCCGGGAATATCGCCTCGTAGCAGATCAGGGGCGCCACGAGCGGCAGGCCGGGGACGGCGAGCGCGACGTGGCGGCTCCCGGCCTCGAAGCCGCCGGGGACGTGAACGAACTGCCGCAGGCCAAGCCGCGTCAGCAGCCCCGCGAGGGGAAGGTATTCCCCGAAGGGGACGAGATGCACCTTGTCGGCGCTCGCCAGGATGGTGCCGTCGTCGCCGATCACGTGGATCGAATTGAAGTAATGCGTCTCCTCCTCCCCCGGGAGCGGTTCCTGGGCTCGCACGGCGCCGGCCAGCAGAATCGAGCCCTTGGGCAGCAGCGCGCCAATCTGGGCCAGGGCCTGTGGATCACGGGCGACGAGGAACGGGAAGGCCGACTCGGGCCAGACCAGGTGCGTGACACCCGCCATCCCCGGCCGCTCCGGCGACGTCGCGCGGTCGCTGAGCGACAGATAGCGCGCCATCACGCTGTGCCAGTTGTCGGGCCGGAATTTTTCGTCTTGCTGCAGGTTGGGCTGCATGATGCGCAGCTGCACGCCGGCCACGGTGGGCATGGGTGCCGACGGCACGCGGATCCAGCCGAAGGCAGCCAGCGCCACGAGCATCGCGGCAGCCAGCCCCGGCGCCAGCCACCGCCCGCGCGTGTTGACCGCCGTAGCGATGGTCGCGGGAGCAGCTGAGATCGCCACGGCCAGCAGCGTGAGCCCGTAGAGGCCCATCACCGAGGCGGCCTGCGAGAGCAGGAAGTGGTCGCCCAGCGCCATGCCGTAGGCATTCCAGGGGAAGCCCGTGAACACCGTGCCCCGCAGCCATTCGGAGAAGGTCAGTCCAGCGGCGAGCGCCAGGATGCGGGCGGGGCCGGGGGACCAGAGGATTCGGGCCAGCACGAAGCCCAGCGCCGGGAACACGCCGAGCCCCATCGGCAGCCCGAGCACGCCCAGCGGCAGCAGGAGCGCGAACTGGTCGGGCTCGACGAGGAATGCGGCGCCCAGCCACCAGAGCCCGGCCAAAAAGTAGCCGAAGCCGAAGGCCCAGCCGGTCCACGCGGCGCTCCACAAGGTGCGGCGGGAGAACCGGCCGACGCCCGATGCCGCGCCGTCCAGCAGCCACACGGCCACAGTCAGGGAAATGACGAGCGCGGGGAGGAAGCCGAAGGGCGGCATGGCGAGCGCGCCCGCGGCACCCGCCAGGATGGCAATCGCGAAACGGCCGAAGCCCCACGACAGGATGACGCCGTGAGCGATGCGCTTCAGCGCTGTCATTGGCCGGAGCGGCCGTTCCCGCCGTCCTCGGCGGGCGCGGGAAGGGCCGGCGGGGGCGGAGGCAGGGCCTTCCTCGGCTCCTCCGTGGCCTCGAGCCGCGGAGGATGGATGCGGACCCGCTTGATGCGGCGTGGATCGGCGTCGAGTACCTCGAACTCCAGCCCGAGCGGATGGGATATCACCTCGCCACGGGCCGGAACGCGGCCGGCCAGCGTGGCGATGAGCCCGCCCAGCGTGTCGACGTCGTCGGCGAGATCGCTGGCCAGCAGATCGACGCCCAGTTCCTGGGATGCATCTTCCAGGCTGGCGCGTGCATCGGCGAGGAAGGAGCCGTCGGCGGTGCGGGTGATGTCCGGCGTCTCGGCCTCGTCGTGCTCGTCCTCGATGTCGCCGACAACGATCTCCACGAGATCCTCGATGGAGACGAGGCCGTCGGTGCCGCCATACTCGTCGATGACCAGCGCCATGTGGGTGCGCAGCGTCTGCATCTTCACCAGCAGGTCGAGAGCCGGCATGGATGGCGGCACGAACAGGACGGGCCGCAGGATCTTGGCGGCCGAGAGGGGGGCCGACAGGTCGACGCGGCCGAGATCCGGCACGTCTAGCGCCGTCCTGCGCCGCCGCGGCACGCGGGCCGTCTCGGCCTTGGCGGCGATGTAGTCGAGGAAGTCGCGGATGTGCACCATGCCGCGTGGGTCGTCGAGCGTGTCGGCATAGACCGGCAGCCGCGAATGACCCGCCGTGCGGAACAGGCGCAGCAGGTCGCCCAGGGTGGCGTCGAGCGGGGCGGCGAGGATGTCGGCCCGGGGCACCATGACGTCGTCCACCCTGCGCGTGCGCAGCGCCAGGACGTTGCGCAGCATGGCGCGCTCCTGGGGGGAGAACTCGGCGTCCTCGGCCCCGGCGAGCGCGTCGTTGAGATCCTCGCGGATCGAGGCGGGCTTGATGCCGAGCAGCCCCAGCAGCCGGTCGAAAAGGCTGTCGTTGCTGCTGTCGCGCCCGCGGTCCTGGCCCGCGCCGGAAGCCGGCGCGCTACTGGAAGAATCGTCGCTCATGGTCGGCCCGACATCCTGCCGCCTGCTTCGCCGGCGTCAAGCTCGGTGCCGGCATAGGGGTCGGGGATACCCAGCCCGGCGAGAATCGTCACCTCCAGCGCCTCCATGGCCTCGGCGTCGGCCGGGGTCTCGTGATCGTGCCCCAGCAGATGCAGCACCCCGTGCACGACGAGGTGAGCGAGGTGCCCGGAGGCGGGCTTGCCCTCCTCCTCCGCCTCGCGCATCAACGTCTCGAGTGCGACGGCCACGTCGCCCAGCACGGGCGCGCGCGCCAGATCGCCGGGCGCGGCGGCGGGGAAGGAGAGCACGTTGGTCGGCTTGTCCTTGCCGCGCCACTGGCTGTTCAACTCGCGGACGGCGGCGTCGTCGGTCAGCAGGATGCAGAGCCCGATCCCGTCCCGCAGCGGCGTGCTGGCGGCGGCTAGCGCAGCCAGTGCCGCCCGTTCAGCCGTCTCTTCGGCCGCAGGCAGCGCGTCCCAGGCGCCGGCCTCGCGGACAATGTCGATCTCGGCGGTACTCACGATCCGGGCTTCGCCGGGCCGCGCATGAAGTCGGCATTGTAGGCGCCGACGATGCGCCGGACGAGATCATGGCGAACCACGTCCTCCTCGCCGAAGGTGACGTGGCCGATGCCCTCGACACCCTCCAGGATCCTCAGTGCCTCGATCAGCCCTGACTTCTGCCCCGTCGGCAGGTCGATCTGGCTGCTGTCGCCATTGATGATCATGCGGGAGTTCTCACCCAGGCGGGTCAGGAACATCTTCATTTGCATGGTCGTGGTGTTCTGGGCCTCGTCGAGCAGCACGATGGCGTTGCTCAGCGTGCGTCCGCGCATGAAGGCCAGCGGCGCGATCTCGATCATGCCCGTCTGCAGGCCGCGCTCGACGTGGCGGGCCTCCATGAAGTCGTAGAGCGCGTCGTAGATCGGGCGGAGATAGGGATCGACCTTCTCCTTCATGTCGCCGGGCAGGAATCCCAGGCGCTCGCCGGCCTCGACCGCCGGGCGCGACAGGACCAGCCGCTCCACCGTGCCGCGCTCCAGAAGCTGCACGGCATGGCCGACGGCGAGCCAGGTCTTGCCGGTGCCCGCGGGACCCTGCGCGAAGACGAGCTCGTACTGCTTGAGCGCCTGCAGATAGGAGTGCTGGGCCGCGTTGCGGGCGCGAACCCGGCGCCGCCGCGTGCCGATTTCCTCGAAGGCGGCACCGCCGGCATCGCGCACCGGAAACAGCGTGCCCTGCAAGGCAGTCTCCTGGATGACGCCGTCGACGTCGCCGGGGCTGAGCTGCGTCCCGTCGCCGACCCGCTCGTAGAGCTTTTCCAGCACGCGGCGGGCCTGTTCGGTCGCCTCGGGCGAGCCCTTGATGATCACGTGGTTGCCGTTGACGTTGGCAACGACGCCAAGACGCCGCTCGAGATGGGCGACGTTCTGGTCGTATTGCCCGAAGACGAGCCCGGCGAGCCGGTTCTCCTCGAAGGTCAGCCGGATTTCAGCCGTTTCAGAAACGCCCTGGCGCGCCGAGGGCCTCGACATCCGTGATCCGCCGTCACCAGGTCTCAAGCCGCTTCCCCCATCGCGCTCGCCGGAGCGTCCCGCGCTCATGCGCTCATCCTTCCCGCCGCCCGGCCCACCACGCGGCCGAACAGGCTGTTGGCGCCCTGGTGCGTGATCTCGACCGGCACGATATCGCCGATGGTGAGGCCGGGGTCGTCGACCTGAACGGCCTGCAGGTAGGGCGACTTGCCCGCCAGCTGTCCGGGATGCCGGCCATGCCGTTCCATCAGCACGTCCATCGTCTTGCCCACCGATGTCGCATTGAAAGCCGTCTGCTGGCGAGCGACCAGCGCCTGCAGCGCATGAAGCCGCGCCGACTTCACCGTCTCCGGCACCTGCTGTTCGAGGTCTGCCGCCGGCGTGCCCGGGCGGGGGCTGTACTTGAAGGAATAGGACGCGGCGAACCCGACCTCCTCGATGAGGCGCATCGTGTCCTCGAAGTCGGCATCGGTCTCGCCGGGGAAGCCGACGATGAAATCCGACGAGAGGGCAATGTCGGGCCGCGCAGCACGCACCCGGTCGATGATGGCGAGGTAGTCATCGCGCGTGTGGCGCCGGTTCATCGCGGCCAGGATACGGTCCGAGCCCGACTGAACCGGCAGGTGCAGGTAGGGCATCATCGCCGCCAAATCCCGATGGACGTCGATGAGTTCCTGCTCCATGTCGAGAGGGTGGCTCGTCGTGTAGCGCAGCCGCGCCAATCCATCGATCTCCGCCAGCGCGGCCATGAGCCGGCCGAGAGACCAGATGGACCCGTCCGGGCCCTCGCCGTGCCAGGCGTTCACGTTCTGGCCGAGAAGAGTGATCTCGCGCACCCCGGCGGCCGCCAGACGGCGTGCCTCGTCGAGGATGGCCGCCGCCGGACGCGAGGTTTCTGCGCCTCGCGTATAAGGCACCACGCAGAAGGTGCAGAACTTGTCGCAGCCCTCCTGCACCGTCAGGAAGGAGCAGACGCCGCGCGCCTGGACCTTCTCGGGCCGGGGCGCCGGCAGGATGTCGAATTTCGATTCGACGGGAAACTCGGTCTCCACGACCGGGCGCAGCTTCGCCTCGTCGAGCAGCTGCGGCAGGCGGTGATAGCCCTGCGGCCCGACGACGAGGTCGACCCCGGGAGCGCGGCGCAGGATTTCGGCGCCTTCCGCCTGGGCGACGCAGCCGGCCACCACGATACGGGTGTCCCGGCCGGAGGCGGCGCGCTCGCTGCGCGTGGCGCGGACGCGGCCGAGCTCGGAATAGACCTTTTCGGCCGCCTTCTCGCGGATGTGGCAGGTGTTCAGCACCACGACGTCGGCCTCGGTCATGTCGGTGGTCTCGACATAGCCCGACGGCGCCAGGGCATCGACCATCCGCTGGCTGTCATAGGCATTCATCTGGCAGCCATAGGACCGCACGTAGAGCTTTCGCGCCTCTCCGCCGACGGGTCCTGGCGCGGGCGCGCCTGTGCTCTGGTCCTTTGTCGTCATCGTCCTTCAGGGGTGCCGGGCACCCCGAGCCGTGTTCGCGCGCCGCGCCGAGACTGGCGTGCCACCGTGATCGTGTTTAGACGGTCCGCAGCGGGAAGAGAACCGGAATCCAACGGGCATCTGAACCCTTCAGAGTGGTTCGCGCCCCGTCACGGTCCTCACATAGTCGCGGCGGATCGTCTCTTCCACCACCCGCGTGACGCGCTTGCGGTCGGCCCCCCTGTCGAAAGCCACAGGTTCCCCCCAGACACAGACGGCGTCGATCGGCCCGCCGGCGAGGATGCCGACGAGGTGAGGCACCAGCTCGATGTCTCCCTGCCAGGCGATGAAGGGCCGCATGGCCCGTCCGACGGGCAGGCCGCTGCGGCGGGGATAGGCCACCGTCAGCGGCTGCACGACGACGTGGCGCGTGTGCTCGGCGGCGGCCAGCGCATCGCGCGCCGCGCCGATCAGTGCAGAGCGGAAGGGCTGCAGGCGGTTGCCGTCGTTGGTTGTGCCCTCCGCGAAGAGGACGATGGCATCGCCGTCGGCCATGCGTTCGCCAATGGCCCGGCTCGCATGTCCCGTCGCCGAGCGACGCTCCCGGTCGATGAAGATGGTGCGCTGCAGGCGCGCCAGCGTGCCGAACAGCGGCCACGAGGCCACCTCCGCCTTGGCGACGAAGCTCACCGGCATCATCGTGCCGATGACGAGGATGTCGAGCCAGCTCATATGGTTGGCGACGATCAGCATGGGCCGGTCCGGCGACGGCTCCCCCTCCACCTTCACGCGAATCCGGAGCATCCGGCAGGCGAAGTGCTGCCATGCCACGGGCAGCGTGCCGGCGAGCCGCCAGCCCCGCTTCACCGCGAGCCACTGCACCGGCAGCAGGACGAGGGTGACCGGCCCGAGCACCGCGATGACGAAGGCGATGCGAAGCCGGCCGGCGATGCCGGGGGTCGCTCCCTCCGCCGTTCCGCCCGCCACGCCGCTACTCCAGCGCGAGGCGCAGCACGAGGGCGTTCGCCGCCGACCCGTCCGCGCGCCTGTAGTACGACTTGCGCAGGCCCACCTGCCCGAAGCCATGCCTGCGATAGAGCGCGATCGCCGGCGTGTTGCCCTCCTCTACCTCCAGGAAGACCGCCCGTGCGCCCGCCGCGGCGAGCCCACCGAGATGCGCTTCGAGCAGCTTGCGCCCGAGGCCCCGGCCTTGCCGCCTCGCGGCGACGGCGATGGTCAGGATCTCCGCCTCGTCCGCGGCACGCCGGCTCAGCGCGAAGCCGTCGAGCCGGCTGCCGGCGCCGATGGCGTGGCCGGTGACCGCGCGGTCGCGCAGCATCGCCTCGATCTCTGCGATGCTCCATCCATGGCGAAACGACGCGGAATGCAGCGCCGCCACCCCGGCGGCGTCGGCAGGGCGCAGGACGCGCACCGCGACGGGCCGTTCGGGGAACAGCGAGAACATGTGCGTCCTCAGCGCCTCGGGATGCGGACGTGGTACTGCGGCTTGGCGTCGGGAGCACGGATGTAGAAGGGCTTCGGCAGGGCCTGGGCGGGCTGCGCAGATGCGCCGAGCCTCGCGACCCAGACAATGTCCGGCGCCGGCGACGCATCTTCCAGCGCCACCTCCAGCCCGATGGAGCGGGCTGCCTCCGCCAGCAACGGCGCGCCCGATCCCAGGATGCGCACCGCCCCCGTGCCGAGCAGCCGGGCCGCCTCCTTGGCGCCGACGATGCGGGGCGCCACGACCGTTCGCCCCGCCGGAGCGAACACCTGCAGGTAGACCTGCCCGTGCCGCGCATCGATGGCCGTGACGACGAGCGTGGCGACGCCCGACGCGATGATCGGCGCGGCGTAGGCCGAGAGCGTCGTCACGCCCACGGCTGGAACACCCGTCGCGAGCGCGATGGCACGGGCGGCCGAGATGCCGACGCGCAGGCCCGTGAAGCTGCCCGGTCCTACCGTGACGGCGACCCGGTCCAGCGAGCGGAAGCCGCCGGCCTCACCCACGATCCGGTCCACGATGGGAAGCAGCGCCTCGGCATGGCCGCGCACCATCGGCACGGATTCGCGCGCGACCGGCACCGGGCCCTCCGGCCCGGACGTTTCCACGACGGCGGCGGCGCAGACTTCCAGCGCCGTGTCGATGGCCAGGACGCGCAATCCTGTTTCCCCCTCCGCGTCCGGCGGATCAGACCGCCTGGACTTCCCGCACGTCCGGAATGAAGTGACGCAGCAGGTTCTGGATGCCGTGCTTCAACGTCGCCGTCGAGGACGGGCAGCCGGAGCAGGAGCCCTTCATCGTCAGATAGACGATGCCGTCGCGGAAGCCCTTGAAGGTGATGTCGCCGCCGTCGCCGGCCACCGCCGGACGCACGCGCGTCTCCAGCAGCTCCTTGATGGTGGCGACCGTCGGCGCGTCGGCCTCCTCGAAGAACTCGCCCTCCTCGTCGGCGTCCCCCGACGGGGCATCGTCGCCCTCGAAGAGCGTATCGCCGGAGAGGAAGTGCTCCATGATGGCGCCGAGAACGGCCGGCTTGAGGTGCTGCCACTCGCCGTCGGCCTTCGTCACGGTGACGAAGTCCGACCCGAAGAACACGCCCGACACGCCGGGAACGGCGAAGAGCCTGCGCGCCAGGGGCGAGCGCTCGGCCGCACGCGGGTCACGAATGTCCAGCGTTCCGTCGTGCATCACGACGCGGCCGGGGATGAACTTGAGGGTCGCCGGGTTCGGCGTTGCTTCGGTCTGGATGAACATGTCCTGCTCCTCACGCGTCCGGTTCAAGGCCGGCGGTCGGAAAGGGCGCCGGTGAGCGCTCAATCTCCTATGTGGATCGGAAACGATCCGGAATCAATCGAAGCTGCGACAGGCCAGGGATGCGGGCCCGGATCGCGCGTTTGCAAGGTGCGTTAAGCGTTGAGAAACGAGCGGCCCAGGAGGCCCGCGGTCCGGGACAACGCCTCTCCCGGCGCGCCGGGATCAATGGGCTGAACACCCGGGGCGAACCGGGTGGCAGCCGCCGCGTTGACCGCGTCCCTTCCCGGATCTGCCATGGACGCCCAGCTCGAGACTGCCCCCGCCCCGGACATGGACGCCGGCTCCACCGCCCTGGCCGGCGACATTCCGGCAATCCCCGCAGGTCCGCCCGGCGCGACGGCCGCCATGCTGGCCCATCTGGCGCGGCAGTCCCGCGCGGGGCTGCTGGTCGTGGCGGGCAATGAACGCGAGGCCGACGATCTCGCGGCACTCCTGAGGGCCTTCGCCCCCGCATGCACCGTGCTGGCCTTTCCGCCGTGGGATAGCCTTCCCGGAGACCGGCTGCCGCCTTCCGCCGCGGTGCTGGGGCGGCGCGCCGCCGTCCTCGCGTCGCTGGAATGGATGCGGCACGAAGGCGGCGAGGCGCCCGTGGTGATCGCGACGCCCGAGGCGCTGGTGCAGACCGTGCCGGAGACCTTTCCGCCCGCGCTGCGGCCCTTCACGCTGGCGACGGGCGAGGTCTTCGACGAGCCCGGCCTCGTCGGCAAGCTGCTGGAGCGCGGCTACTGGGCCGACGAGCGCGTCGACGAGCCCGGCGAGTTCTCCGCCAGGGCCGGCACTTTCGACATTTTCCCGGCCGATGCCGGCCAGCCCATCCGCATCGAGCACGAGGCGGACCGTATCGTGTCGATCCGCGTCTACGACCCCGACACCCAGCGCAGCGTCCGCGAGGCACAGGGGTGGCTCGTCGTGGCCGCCCGCGAGGCCGAACCGGGGCCGGACGGGGGCGCTCCTGCCTCCCGGGTGCTGCTTGCGTCACTCCTGCCCGAGGCCGCCATCGTCCTGGACCCGGCCGCGATGCGGCGTGCGGAGGCCTTCCGCGAACTGGTGGACCAGTCTGCCGGCCCCGGGCCAGCGGGCCTCTACGCCGCCCTCGCGGAGGCGGAAATAGCCCTGGCCGGACGACGGCTCGTCCCGATGCAGGATGACGCCGCCGCGGCCATCGCCCGCTTCGTGCTCGACCGGGATCCGCCGCGGGCGCTCGCCCGCTTCGTCGAGAGCGAGCGCACCGAGGGCCGACGCGTCGTCATCGCCGCGCCGCATGTGTCCGTGCTCCGGCGGACGCTGCGCAGCATCCGCAGGGCCGTGGGCGAGGACACCGCGGTCGTGACGACCTGGGCCAATGCGACGGAGGCGGACGGCGTGATCCCCGGCCTCGTCCTGCCGCTGTCGCACGGCTTCATCGACCGGCAGGCCGGAATTTCCGTGATCGCCGCCGCCGACCTTCTCGGAGCGCGCGCCGCTACGGGCGCGCCCGGGCGGGCCAGGCATGCGTTCGACCTCGATGCGGACTGGAGCGTCGGCGATGCCGTCGTCCACCGCGAGCACGGTGTCGCCATCCTGCATGGGCTCGAGCCCGTCACGGATGCGGAGGGGCGGGTCACCGAGACGATCCGGCTCGCCTTCGCCGGTGGCGAGACGCTTCTCGTCCCTGCGGCCGAGGCGGGGCAGCTGTGGCGCTACGGCTCGGCGGGATCGCAGGTGAAACCGCACCAGCTGCACGGCTCCGCCTGGCGCGAGACCCGCGACAAGGTCGCGGCCGAGATCGCCACCGCCGCCCAGGGCATCGCCGACCGCGCCGCGCGGCGGGAAGCCACCCCCGCCCCGGTGATCACGCCGGAACCAGCCCTCTACGAGCGCTTCGCCGCCCGTTTCCCCTATCCGGAGACGCCCGACCAGGCGGCGGCCATCGGCGATGTGCTGGACGATCTCCGCCGCGGCCGGCCGATGGACCGCCTCGTCTGCGGCGATGTCGGCTTCGGCAAGACGGAGGTGGCGCTGCGGGCGGCGGCGGCCGTCGCGCTCTGGGGCGGCCAGGTGGCGGTCGCGGCCCCGACGACGCTCCTGGCACGCCAGCATGCGGCGCAGTTCCGGCGGCGCTTCGCGGGTTTCGGCATCGAGGTCGCGGAACTGTCGCGCTTCACGCCGCCGGCCGAGGCCCGGGCCGTCAAGGAGGGGCTCGCCTCCGGACGGGTCAGGGTCGTCGTCGGCACTCACGCCGTCGCCGGGAAGGGGGTCGGTTTCGCCGACCTCGCCCTCGTCGTGATCGACGAGGAGCAGCGCTTCGGGCAACGCCAGAAGGCGGCGCTGAAGGCGCTGTCGCCGACCCTGCACGTGCTGTCGATGACGGCGACGCCGATCCCGCGCACGCTGCAGGTCGCGCTGGCCGGGCTCCGCGACCTCAGCGTCATCGCCACGCCGCCCGTTGCACGCCGGCCGGTGCGTACCGTGCTGGAGCCGTTCAAGCCGGAGGCCCTGGCCGCGGCGCTGAGGCGGGAGGCGGCCCGCGGCGGGCAGAGCTTCGTCGTCTGCCCGACCATCGAAGAGATGGAGCCTCTTGCCGGCCGCCTGTCATCGGCCTGTCCCGAACTAGAGGTCCTGCGCATCCATGCGCGCATGCCGGCCCAGGAGATCGACGAGGCCATGCTACGGTTCGCCGAGGGCGAGTGCGACTGCCTGCTCTCCACCAGCATCGTCGAGAGCGGCCTCGACGTGCCCAACGCCAACACCATGGTGATCTGGCGGCCCGACCGCTACGGCCTCGCCCAGCTGCACCAGTTGCGCGGACGGGTCGGGCGCGGCCGCGCCACCGGCTTCTGCGTGCTCATGCCCGCGGATGCGGCCGAGATCACCCCCGGTGCGATGCGCAGGCTCAACGCGCTGGTGGCGCTCGACAGACCCGGGGCAGGCTTCGCCGTTGCCGCCCGCGATCTCGACCAGCGCGGCGCGGGCGACCTCTTCGGCACCGACCAGAGCGGCCATCTCAGCCTGATCGGCGCCGGGCTGGCGCGCCACCTCACCGAGGTGGCTCTCCGCCGCGCGCGGGGGGAGACGGTGGAGGACGCGCCGCCGCCGGAGATCGGCATTGCCGACCGCGGCGGCATTCCGGCCGGTTATGTCGCCGAGGAGGAGGCGAGGCTGAACCTGCACATCCGGCTCGCACGGCTCGATTCGGCCAGGGCCATCGACGATTTCGGCGACGAACTCGACGACCGCTTCGGGCCACACCCGCCGGAGGTCGAGCGCCTGCTCGGGGTGGCCGCGCTCACAGCCCGAGCAGCCGCACTTGGGCTGGCCCGCATCGACATCGGCCCGCAGGGCGTGGCCGCGGCACCGGGGGCCCCGTTGGACTGGTTCGGCGAAAAGGACCGCAAGCTGGGTGGCGCACCGATCGGCTGGCGCAAGGACCGGATCGTCTGGACCCGGCCAGGAGAGCCAGGCACCGACATGCCGCGCGCCGAGGCGTTCCTGGCGGCACTGGAACACCTCAGGGAGGCGTGACGGCCCAATCCCGGACCGTTCGAAACGGCGCGTCTGAAGACGCGCGCTCCGGACCGCGGGTCTTTAGCGGGCCAGGCAAAGCTATTGCGTCCTTGCTTTGGCCGCGAGCGCCTTCGTGGCTGCAATGCATTCGGCCGCGACATGCCAGTAGCGGCGGTCCAGCTCGATGTTGAAGACAACGCCGGCGGGGAAGACGCACTCCTCCATGAGCCTGTCCCACGGGATGTCGCCCCACCCGACAGGCAGGTGCAGGTCGCCGTGCCCGTAGGCCAGCGCCTCGCCGCGCGTGTAGGTCCAGATGTCGTCCTGCCGGCCGAAGCTGTCGTGGACGTGGAGGTGGCGGGCGAACGGAGCCAATGCGGCGCATTCGGAGACGAGGTCGCCTCCGGTGAAGGACAGGTTGATGTAGCCGTGGCTGAAGTCGAGGGTCGCGGCGACGTTGGGGTGGTCCACGGCGGCGAGTTCACGGGCGAGGCGCGAGGGCGTCGGCGTATGCTCGTCCCCGACATAACCGGCGAACAGGTTTTCGACACAGAGGTACAGGCCGTGCTGGCGGGCAACGTCACCGGAACGCGACAGCCATTCGCGCTGCCGGGCATAGGCGTCCTCGATGCCGTCATGCTGGACGACCGGGCGAAAGCCCGCATGCATGACGTAGTGGATGGCGCCCAGCTCGGCGGACACCTCGATGGAGGACTTCAGCACCTCCATATGCCGCGGGATGCGCCAGGCATCGTCGAAGAAGTTGACCGCCAGCGGCCCGTGCGCGGTGTAGCGGACGTCGCGGCCGGCCGTGATGTCTTTCAGGCGGGCCAGCTGGTCGCGCCGGATCCGGCCACCGACAACGAGGTCCATGTCGTAGGTGGGCAGTTCGATGGTCGCAACGCCGTGGCGCTCGATCTCGTCGAGATGCGCCGCGAGGTCGGACAGGTCCTGCTTGCCCTCCAGCGCCGAAATTCCCGTTCCAAGAACGCCCCGTGCCATCGATGCCCTCCGTGATCCCGGCCGCCGCATTTCCGGTAGCGGCCGTGACAGGCGTACGACGATCCGGCGGGCGGCGTCGAGCGTCCGCCGAGCCTTGACAAGCGCGGGTGAAGCGCCGGCACTGGGGCGAAAGCCGGGGAGGGCGCGTTGGACCACGTCATCGGGATCGACATCGGCACCTCCGCCGTCAAGGTAATCGTCGTGGACGCGGACGAGCGGGTGGTCGCCTCGGTCGAGGCGCCGCTCGAAACGTCGCGTCCCCGTCCGGGCTGGGCGGAGCAGGATCCTGACGCCTGGTGGCAGACCACCGCCGGCCTGCTCGACGCTCTTGCGCGCGATCATGCGCCCGCGATGGCGCGGACCGGTGCCATCGGTCTGTCCGGGCAGAGCCACGCCACCGTGCTGCTCGACGGGTCCGACAAGCCGTTGCGTCCGGCGATCCTGTGGAATGACGGCCGCGCCAGCGCCGAGGCGCGCGAGATCGGCGAGCGCTATCCCGGCCTGCCCCGGAAGGTCGGCGTGCTCTGCATGCCGAGCTTCACCGCCCCGAAGATGCTCTGGCTCGCCCGGCATGACCCCGGCGCCGTGCAGGCGATGCGCACGCTGCTGCTGCCCAAGGACTATGTCGGTTTGCATCTGACGGGCGAGCGGGTCACGGACATGTCCGACGCCGCCGGAACGTGGTGGCTCGACGAGGGCCCGCGCCGGTGGTGCGCCGAGGCCCTCGCGGCGAGCCAGATGCCGGAGACCGCTCTTCCCAGGCTGACCGAGGGATCCGAGCGGACGGGTACACTGCGCCCCGCGCTGGCGCGGCGCTGGGGCATGCCCGACGGGGTCGCGGTCGCAGCCGGCGCGGGGGATGCCGCCTGCGGCGCGATCGGCATCGGCGCGGTCGAGAATGGCGACGCCTTCCTGCAGATCGGGACGTCGGCCCAGCTCTTCGTCACGGTCGACTCCTACCGCCCGTCCCCCGAGACGGCGGTCCACGCCTTCGCACATGGCCTGCCCGGGCGCTGGTACGTCATGGGCGCGATGCTCAACGGGGCGAGCTGCCTCGCCTTCGCCTCGCGTCTCTTCGGCATGGATGTGTCCGACCTACTGGCCGAGATGGGCGAAAGGCCGGCACGGCCGTCGCAGGTCATGTTCCTGCCCTACCTCGCCGGCGAGCGCACGCCGCACAACGACGCGGATGCGCGCGGCGTGTTCTTCGGGCTCGATCCCGACACGCCGCGCCGCGCGCTCGTCCAGGCGGTACTGGAGGGCGTGGCCTTCGCCTTCGCAGATTGCCGGGACGCGCTGGCGGCGGCCGGCACGGTCTTCCCCGGCGCAGGCGTCACGGGAGGCGGTGCGCGAAGCGCGGCCTGGATGGGCATCCTCGCCGACGTGCTCGGCATTCCCCTGACGCGGTACCGCGACGGCGGCAAGGGCCCGGCCTTCGGCGCCGCACGGCTCGGGCGCATGGCGCGCGACGGTTCCGGACCCGGCATCTGCACGCGCCCCGAAATTCTGGACGTGACGCAGCCGGATGACGGCCGGCACGCAGCCTACGCGGAGCGGCTGGGCCTCTATCGCGATCTCTATCAGGCGCTTCGCCCGTCCTTCGCGGCGGATGCCGTGATGCGGGAGAGGTCCTGAAAACGCGAAAGGCCGCCGGGCGGGTGGTGCACCGGCGGCCTTCCTCGATACGCGCCGGGCTTCAGCGCGGCGCGCGTTTGGCGAGAATACGTTGCAGGGTCCGGCGGTGCATGGCGAGACGCCGGGCCGTTTCGGACACGTTGCGCCCGCACAGCTCATAGACACGCTGGATGTGTTCCCAGCGCACCCTGTCCGCCGACATCGGGTTTTCCGGAGGCGTAGCCCGCTCGCCGGTCGTGGCCTTCAGGGCGCCGTCGATCTCGTCGGCATCGGCGGGCTTGGCGAGGTAATCGTAGGCACCGAGTTTCACGGCCGTGACGGCGGTCGCGATGTTGCCGTAGCCCGTCAGGATGATGCCGCGGGCTTCGGGCCGTTTCTCGTTCAGTTTCGCCAGCACGTCGAGACCGTTGCCGTCGCCGAGCCGCATGTCGATCACGGCAAAGGCGGGCGCCCCGCGCTGGATGGCGGTGACGCCGTCGGCCACGCTTTCTGCCGTCGTGACGGTATAGCCGCGCGTTTCCATGGCGCGGGCGAGCCGCGTCAGAAAGGCGCGGTCATCGTCGACGATCAGAAGAGACTTGTCCTGCGCGGCCATCGCCGCGGCGGACGGTGTGGATGAAACGCTGTCCAACATGTCGAACCTCCGCTCCGCAGTACGTGCGGAACCCGGTCCCGGTTCACTCGAAAACGAACAATTCGGAGTGATTCAAAGCGGAAATGCTGGTTCGAGCGGTTCTGCACGAGCAACCAACCCTCTTTCGAAGGCAAGTCTGGGCCAAACCACCCGCACGACGGCGCCGGGAGAACCATCCGTCGCATTGCCCAAATGGATACGCGCGCCCGATCTTTCCAGCAGCGTCTTGGCGATGAAGAGCCCGAGCCCCATCCCCTGCCCGGGCTCCTTGCGTCCGTCGCGCCCGACGCCGCGCGTCGTGACATAGGGTTCGCCGAGGCGGGACATGACCTCGGAGGGGAACCCCGGCCCGTCGTCCCTGATGGTGACGTGCACCTCCTCGAGGCTCCATTTGGCCGCGATGACGACACGGTCGGAGGCGAAGTCGACAGCGTTCTCCACCAGGTTTCCCAGGCCGTAGAGGATGCCTGGATTACGCCTGCACACCGGCTCGGCCCCCGGGCCCTCCGTCGTCACAGCGATATCGACGTCGAAGGGCCGCTGCGGCCCGGCGATCTCCTCCAGCAGGTGACTGAGGCGCATCGTCTCCAGCGGGCCCTCGCTCTCGTTGGACAGCGAGGTGAGCTTGCGCAGGATACCGCGGCAGCGGTCGACCTGCTCGTTGAGGAGCGACACGTCCTCCGCCATAGGCCCTTCCTTCGGGCCATTGTGCCGCAGCTCCTTGGCGACGAGCGCAATGGTCGCGAGCGGCGTCCCAAGCTCGTGCGCTGCGGCGGCTGCGAGGCCGTCGAGGGCGGAGAGGTGCTGCTCGCGCGCCAGGATGAGTTCCGTGGCGGCAAGCGCCTGGGCGAGGAGACGCGCCTCCTCGGTCACGCGCCACGCATAGACGCCGATGAAGGCGAGGCCGAGCAGCAGCGCGAACCAGATGCCCATCCGATACAGGAACGGCAGTGCCATTGGCTCGTCCGGCGACCATGGCAGCGGCCAGTGCACGAAGACGAGCGCCGAGGCGGCGGTCATGGCGAGGACGCCCAGCATCAGCGTTCGCCAGGGCGGCAGCGCGGCGGCCGAGATCATCACCGGCGCGAGGAACAGCATCGAGAACGGATTCTCAAGCCCGCCCGTGAGATAGAGCAGCGCCGCGAGCTGCAGGATGTCGAACGCCAGCAGGACGGTGGCGGCCTGCTCTCCCAGCCTGTGGCTGACCGGAAAGCGCCAGCGCAAGGCCGCGTTCAGCGCCGCCGAGGCCGCGACCACGGCAAAGCAGGAGAGGAACGGCATGGGATAGCCCAGCCCGGCATGCACGATGAGGATCGTGACGGCCTGCCCCGCGACGGCCAGCCAGCGCAGCCGCACGAGCGTGTCGAGCCTGAGGAGGCTGGCGGGGCGGACGATCTGGATCGCAGTCGAATCGGGCATGGCGCTGAAATAGTGTTCCCCGGCGCGCGGTGAAGGTCCCCGGTCCGGCTCTGCTGCATTGCATCAGGCACGCCTTCGGGCCGCCTGTCCAACACACTTCGCCACGGATGCGAGGCATGGCCGAAAGTCGCAGGGCAGGCACGCCCTTAGGCGGATTGTAACGGTTCCGCGAAACGCTAAGCTGCGGTTTCGCCGCAACGCAGCAACGATGCGCCGCCGGGTGCGTTGTCGGGAAGGAGAGCCGGCATGCAATTACCCTATTACATGTGGTACGAGGCAGCGCACGCGCTGCTGGGACCCGCTCGCGCCTTGGCCGAGTCGACACGCGTTTTCTATCAGAATCCCCTGAACCCGGTTTCGCATACCTCGTTCGGACGCTCCATGACGGCCGGATGCGAGCTCTTCGAGCGCACCACCCGCCGCTACGGCAAGCCGACGTTCGGCCTTCCGACGACACTCGTCGGCGGCGAAAGGGTCGCCGTGATCGAGCGTACCGTGTGGGAGCGGCCCTTCTGCAAGCTCATCCATTTCGATCGCGCGCTCGGCGAGATGCGGGCCCGCCAGCCCAAGCTCCTGATCGTCGCGCCGATGTCGGGGCACTACGCAACGCTGCTGCGCGGCACCGTCGAGGCCTTCCTGCCGACGCATGAAGTGTTCATCACCGACTGGGTCGACGCCCGCCTCGTGCCGATCAGCGAGGGCGGTTTCGACCTCGACGACTACATCGACTACGTCATCTCGATGTGTCACCTGCTCGGCCCCGACGTGCACGTCATGGCCGTGTGCCAGCCGTCGGTGCCGGTCATCGCCGCTGCGGCCCGCATGGAAGCGGAGAACGACCCGCGCTCGCCGCGCTCGATGATCCTGATGGGCGGCCCGATCGACACGCGCCTCAGCCCGACCGAGGTCAACAAGCTGGCCGAGAAGCGCGGCATCGACTGGTTCCGGCGCAACTGCATCGTCAAGGTGCCGTTGCCCAACGCCGGCTTCATGCGCGACGTCTACCCCGGCTTCTTCCAGCTTGCCGGCTTCATGGCGATGAACATCGACCGCCATCTCGAAGCGCATGCCGAGATGTTCAAGCACCTCGTGCAGGGCGACGGCGACTCCGCCGAGAAGCACCGCGACTTCTACGACGAATATCTGGCGGTGATGGACCTCACGGCGGAGTTCTACCTGCAGACCGTCGACACCGTCTTCGTGCGCCACGCCCTTCCCAAGGGCGAGATGATGCACCGGGACAAGCCGGTCGACCTGACCCAGATCCGCCGCTGCGGGCTGATGACGGTCGAGGGCGAGAAGGACGACATTTCCGGTGTCGGCCAGACCGAGGCCTCGCACCGCCTGTGCCCCAACATCCCCGAGGAGCTTCGCGCCCATTGGGTGCAGCCGAAGGTCGGTCATTACGGCGTTTTCAACGGCTCGCGCTTCAGGGCCGAGATCGCGCCGCGCATCGCCGACTTCATCGCCAATTGCGAGATGGCGGCGCGCAAGGGCCTGCCCGCTCGTGGCGCCAAGGGCGGCTCCGTCGTGCGTCTCGCCGGTGGAAAGCTGGCCGGCGTGCCGCAGGGCTGAACGCGCCCGTAACCCTCTCCGCAGGCGCACGGAAACACTTCCGTGATCCGTGCGTTTGCGGGGTTGACGAATGTGCCCGCCGGGTGCATTTCGAACGCAGCTTCACGGGTGCCTTGCACCCGTTTGGCCCCACAAGGACATCGAAACCCTATGCCCAGCGACAGTCCCAGTCGATTGACCGCGCCGTCGCCGGTCGCCGAGGTCCGCTGAACCCGTAGGGTCGGCTCACCTCCGGCAGGCCGTCGACGGCCGGTCGGGAAGAGTGAGCCATGAACACTGAAATTCGCTTTCTGGCGCAGCACCTGCTGCATCAAGGGGTGGCCCCGCTGAGCGATCGGGACCGCCGCGTCATTGCGCGCGTCGCCCGCCGCGTGCACGTCGCCCGCAACATCAACCAGGTCTTCGACGAGCGCCTGACGCTTGGCGAGCGCCTTGCCGACCGGGTCGCCGCGGTGGGCGGCTCGTGGGGATTCATCGTCGGCTGCACCGTCTTCCTCCTGGCCTGGGCCGCGCTGAACGGCCTGGTCCTGGCGGCGAGCGCCTTCGACCCCTATCCCTTCGTGTTCCTGAACCTGCTGCTCTCGATGGTCGCCGCCCTGCAGGCGCCGGTCATCATGATGTCGCAGAACCGGCAGGCCTCGAAGGACCGGCTGGCGGCGGCCATGGACTACGAGGTCAACATCAAGTCCGAGACCGCGATTTCCGAGCTCCACGACAAGGTGGACCGGATGCAGGCGCAGATCGAGCAGCTCGCCGCGCTGCAGGCCGAACTGCTCGGCGCCCAGGACGGGCGCAAGCCGCTGCGGGCGGTTTAGGGCCCTCACCCTCTATCCCTCTCCCGAACCGGGAGAGGGGACTACGGCGTCGGGATACCGTCGCGCCAGGCCCGGCCCTGGTCGATGTAAGGCGGACGTGGGAGTCCCCCTCTCCCCTGCGGGAGAGGCGTGCGGGGTGAGGGATCATCCGGGGGTCGACAGCACGCCCCGTCCGTGGCTTGCTGACCGCTTCACGGGGGAGCACAGCAAGCCGATGGCGACCTTCCAGGCCACGATTCTGACGCTCGCCTTCTGCAACGTGGTCGTGTATGCCGCCGCAGCATTGCGTGCCCGCGGCCTCGCCGGCAGTCCCCCGGCGCTGCGGGCCGCCAACCGCATGGGCGGGTCCCTGCTGATCGGGGCGAGGGTCGCCGCCGTGAGTATCCGGCACAGTTGAGGCCGGCCGCGAGGGAGTCGCGAATGACGTCCAGGCCGCTTCGTCTGCTCCTCCTGGCGCCGCTGGCCGCGGGCGTTCTGCTGCTCGCGCCCGGCCCGGCGTTCGCCAAGAAGGATTGCATCAAGACCTACAACAAGCAGGGGCAGGTGACGGGAGAGTACTGCGCCGACGGCCTGACCGACCCCGCTCCAGGAGGCAGCGACCAGACGGCGGAGGGAACACCGGCCATCGTCGATCCCGGGCCCGCACCCGACCCGGCCGGCACGGCCGCCAAGGCGGGCCGCAAGCGGGCGCAGCCGAAGGGCATGGATATCCGCTGCAGCGCGGCTCAGAAGTCGGCAGGGCAGCGCTGCACGGGCGTCTTCGACCTGAGCCTGTGAGCGCCGGCCGCTGCGCTTGCGCAGGGGAGCGGCCCTGCTAGGGTCCGGTGCATGTCCTCAACGATCGACTTCTGGTTCGAGTTCGCCTCGACCTACTCGTTTCTCGCCGCTGAACGCATCGACGGTCTGGCTCGGGACCGCGAAGTCGCCGTGCGCTGGCGCCCCTTCCTGCTCGGGCCGGTGTTGAAGGCGCAGGGCTGGACGACGTCGCCCTTCCTGGTCCACGAAGCGAAGGGCCGCTACATGTGGCGCGACATGGAACGCTGGTGCGACAGGCTGGGTCTTCCCTTCCGAAAGCCGGACGTGTTCCCGCAGAACGGTCTCCACGCCGCCCGCGTCGCCCTGGCCTTGCCGGAGGACGCACGCCCGGCCTTCGTGCGGGCCGTTTATCGCAGCGAGTTTTGCAGCGGCCTGGACATCGCCAATCCCGCCGTGGTGGAGGATTGCCTTCGCCAGACCGGCGCCGACCTCGATCCGGCGCTCACCGCGGCGCAAACTCCTCTCGTCAAGGATGCTCTGCGCCGCGAGACCGACACGGCCATCAGCCTCGGCGTCTTCGGTGCCCCGGCGCTCGTGACGGCGGATGGCGAACTGTTCTGGGGCAACGACCGTCTCGAGGAGGCGCTCGACTGGGCGGCGGGACGGAAATGAGCCTCTCGCCTGCCGAGGTCGAGCGCTATGCCCGCCACATCGTGCTGCGCCATGTCGGCGGGCCGGGCCAGCAGAAGCTCCGGGCGGCGCGGGTCCTGGTCGTCGGCGCAGGCGGCCTCGGCGCGCCCGTGCTGCAGTACCTCGCCGCGGCCGGAGTGGGCACGCTCGGCATCGCCGACGACGACACGGTCTCGCTGTCGAACCTGCAGCGCCAGGTCATCCACGGCACGCCGGACATCGGCCGGCCCAAGGTGGAGAGCGCGGCCGACGCCATCGGCCGGCTCAACCCGCATGTGAAGGTCGAGGGACATGCCGTGCGGCTCACACCTCCGCACATGGACGAAGTGCTGCGCGGCTATCACCTCGTCGCCGACGGGTCGGACAATTTCGACACGCGCTATGCGGTGTCGGACGCCTGCTACCGTCTCGGGCTGCCGCTCGTGACGGGCGCGCTCGGCGCCTTCGACGGCACGCTGACGACCATACGCGCCCATGAGGTGGCTGCGGACGGCACGCCGAACCCCACCTACCGCTGCCTGTTCCCGTCGCCTCCGCCGCCCGGGACCGTGCCGGCCTGCTCGGAAGCGGGCGTTCTCGGCGCGCTTGCCGGGGTGCTCGGGGCCATGATGGCGCTGGAAGTGATCCGCGAGATCGTCGGCTTCGGCGAGGGGCTGGTCGGCCGGCTGTTGATGCTCGATGCGCTCTCGATGCGCTTCGAGACGGTTCAGTATGGCTGGGACCCGGAGAACACGCTCAGCGGGACAGCGACGGAGCGCGTCTGAAGACGCGCGGTCCGGAGAAGCGCGCTACTGCGCCTCGTCGACGGCCGCCACCGGCGCGCCGCTGGTGCGCGGCGTCTGCGGGACCGTCGTCAGGCCGGCGGCCTCGTCCAGGCGCATCGGACCCCTCGGGGCCTTGGCGTCGACGCTGCGGATCTGCGTCCAGGGGTCGCCCTGCGCCACCGGCGGCAGCTTCTTCGGTTTCGGCCTGGTCGTGGCCTTGCTTTGGGAGGCGCCCGAGAGATCCTTCATCGCGGTGACGCTCTGCGCTGCCTCGACCGGCGACTGGTCACGCCGCGCGATCGTTTCGGCCTCGCCGTGCTTCCCCTGGAGGCTGAGAACGAGGGCCAGGTTCTGCCGGACCCGCGCATCGGCGTTCGGCAGGGCTGCCGCGCGGCGCAACGTGGCTTCCGCCTCGGGCAGGCGCTTGCTGAGCGCGTAGGAGAGGCCGAGATTGGTCAGCACCCCCGGCTCGTCCGGGCTGATTTTGAGCGCGGCGTTGTAGAGGTTCTGGGCCGAGGCGTGGTCGCCGAGTTGGTCGGCTGCCACACCCTGCGCGGAGAGGATGCGCCAGTCCGGCCGGTCCGGCGTGTGGGCGCCCGCGAGCACCTCCTGCGCCTGCTGGAAGTCGCCATTCTCCAGCAGCGCCTTGCCGTAAGCGGCGAGAATGTCGGTATCCTTCGGTGCCTTGATGGCGGCGGCCTGCAGCACGGCCACGGCCTGCTGCCGCTGGTCCAGCGCGCTCAGCGCCCTCGCATAGTTCAGCGAGGCCTGCTTTTCGCCGGGCTTCGCCTCGTAGCGGCGGCCCCACTCGTCGGCGTAGGAGCGCCAGGCGTCGGCGCTGCCCGGGGTGGCCGTGCTGCCGATCGAGCCCGTGACGGAAGGATCTCCGCTGCCCTTCTTGTTGCAGCCAGCGGCGCCCAGCGCGACCAGCGCCACGACGGCCAGTGCAGCCGTCCGCCTCGCCGTCCACTGTCCCCGGGGATCCGCCGCGCCCATCCTCGCCTCCGCAGCACCGCGCCCATCCGGGCGCAAACAACCTCAAGTTGCAGTCATAGGTTGTTAACCCTAACGGTCGGTTAACCACGGGCGTCCGGGCTGAGCCCGAATGCGCGTGCGAGGCCTGCACTGGAGGTCGCCGCACCGGTGCTGCTAGACAGGTGCCACACCCCGGGAGAGCCGCCTTGCACCAGTCCCTCGTCGCCGCCATCGATCCCGCCGCCGCCTCGGCCATTCCCTTTGCCGTCGTCACCAGGGACAATTGGGAGGAGGTGGCAGCGCGCATCGGCGCTCCCGCAACGGCTTTCGCCCGGGCGCAGGGCTTTGACGGAAAGGCGGGCACCAGCGTGGTCCTGCCGTCGCCAGAGGGCGGCGTCGCGGCCGTGCTGGCAGGGCACCCCGAGGGCGGCGACCCGTTTTCCCCGGCGAAAGGCGTCACGAGCCTGCCTGCCGGCCTTTACCGGCTGGAGCCGGGATCGGCCGATCCCTCGGCGACGCTGCTGGGCCTGCTGCTCGGGCTCTATGCCTTCACCCGTTACAAGGGAAAGAGCGAGGCCAGGGACATCCGCTTCGTCGTTCCCGACGGGGTGGACGGCGGGGAGGTTGGAAGGCAGGCCGACGCGGTGGCATTCGCCCGCGACCTCGTCAACACGCCCGCCAACGACCTCGGCCCGGCGGAACTCGAAGCGGCGGCGCGGGCCTGGGCCGCGCGCATGCGGGCCTCCTTCAATTCCATCGTGGGGGACGATCTGCTGGCGCAGAACTTTCCGCTGATCCACGCGGTGGGCCGCGCCTCCTCGCGGCCTCCGCGGCTCATCGACATCACCTGGGGCGAGACCTTCCGGCCGAAGGTCACGCTGGTCGGCAAGGGCGTGTGCTTCGACACCGGCGGCCTCAACATCAAGCCGGACGCCGGCATGCTGCTGATGAAGAAGGACATGGCGGGCGCGGCAACGGCGCTCGCCGCCGCGCAGATGATCATCGAGGCGAAGCTTCCCGTGCGGCTGCGCGTCCTGATCCCGGCCGTCGAGAACGCCATTTCCGGCTCGGCTTTCCGGCCCGGCGACGTCATCCCCAGCCGCAAGGGGCTGAGCGTCGAGATCGGCAACACCGATGCCGAGGGCCGTCTGGTCCTGGCGGATGCGCTGGCACTGGCCGACGAGGAGGAGCCCGACCTGCTCCTCGACTTCGCCACACTCACCGGCGCCGCGCGCGTGGCGCTGGGCCCAGACCTGCCGCCCGCCTACACGGACGACGAGGATCTCGCCGCGGCGCTGGTCGCCACGGGCCAGTCCGTCAACGACCCCGTCTGGCGGATGCCGCTGTGGAAGCGCTACGAGTCGATGCTCGACAGCAAGGTCGCCGACATCAACCACATCTCGGGCGGTTCATACGCCGGCTCCGTCACGGCCGCGCTGTTCCTGCGCCGCTTCGTGGAGCGGGCGAAGAGCTGGGCCCATTTCGACATCTTCGGCTGGACCCCTGTAGCTCGCCCGGGCCGGCCCGAGGGCGGCGAGCCGCAGACGGCGCGGCTGGTGCTGTCATTGGTTCGTCAACGATACGGAGCATCGGCCTGACCACGGGACTTGCCGCGCCGCCGGCCGGCTGAAATGATACGGGACCGTAACGATCGGGTCCCGCATGTCCGTCAGTTTGCGTCCCCTGCAGGCCCTGCGACTCTGGCACGACGTGATGCTCGATCTCGTGCGCGACGGGGAGCACGACCTGTCCGCCCGGCAGACGGCCATTCTCCTGACCGTCTACCTGGAGACGCCTCCGCACACCGTGCGCGGACTTGCGGCTAAGCTCGGGGTCAGCAAGCCCGTCATCACCCGGGCGCTGGACACGCTCGGCGAGAAGGAGCTCCTGGCCCGCCGGCGCGACGAGGTGGACAGGCGCAACGTCGTCGTGCAACGCACCGTGAAGGGCGCGCTGTTCGTCGAACATCTCGGCGACGTGGTCGTGGCGCGCAGCAGGGACCTTCCGCGATGACCGCCTTTGACCGCCGCCTCACCCCCGCCCGCCCCGACCTCGCCGCAGCCCATCTCGCGGGCAAGGTGACGGCCGACCGCTTTGTCGAGGGCCGGGCCATGCGCGTCGACCTGCCGGTCGCGCCGTTGCGGCGTTCGCCCGCGCCGGACGCGCCGCTCGACACCGAGGCGCTGATGGGCGAGGCGGTGACCGTCTACGAGAGCGACGAGGAAGGCTGGGCCTGGGGCCAACTCGCAGCCGACGGCTATGTGGGGTGGCTGCCCGCCGAGGCGCTGCGGCCGGCGGACGCGTTTCCCGCCCCGACGCACCGTGTCGCGCCGCTCCGGAGCTTCGTCTACCCCGGTCCCAGCATCAAGCTGCCGCCCTCGGCGGCCCTGTCGATCGGCTCCTCGGCCTCCGTTGTCCGGAGCGAGGGAGACTTCGCCGTGCTTGCGACGGGCGGCTTCGTCTTCGCCAGGCACCTGGTTCCGCTGGGTGAGAGCGAGCCCGACTTCGTCGCCGTCGCCGAGTGCTTCGTCGGCGTGCCGTATCTGTGGGGCGGCAAGACCAGCCTCGGGCTCGATTGCTCCGGCCTCGTCCAGGTGAGCCTCGCGGCCGCGGGCCTTTCCGCCCCGCGCGACAGCGACATGCAGGAGGCAGGCCTCGGGTCCGCCCTGCCCGGCGAAGCGGACCTCGCGCGCGGCGACCTCGTGTTCTGGAAAGGCCATGTCGGCATCCTCGTGGATCCCGTCACGCTGCTCCACGCCAGCGGCCACCACATGCTGGTGGTGCGCGAACCGCTCGCCGCGGCGCGCGCCCGCATCGCGTCCGCCACCGGTGCAGACTGGACGGGACTTCGAAGGCTCGCCGCCGGCTCATGATCGTGCTTGTCCGCGCCCGGTGAAACGCTACGTTCCTGCAACGTCACAGATCGAAAGGGCGGACGATGAGCGAGCGTGTCAGCCGGTTCACAGCCCGGCCCCCTGCGATTCCGACCGTTCACCTGGAGAGCGAGCGCCAACGCACCACCGAGTGGCGCTTTCCGCCCGGCGCACATACGGGATGGCACCGCCACGGCTGGGACTACGTTGTCGTACCCATCACCTCCGGCGAGCTGACACTCGTTGACGCGCAGGGCGAGCGAAAGGCAAAGCTCACGGCCGGCGTGCCTTACGAGCGCCGTGCCGGCGTGGAACACGACGTCGTCAACGACAATGATTTCGAGTTCATCTTCATCGAGATCGAGATCAAGTAGGACGTCGGGCGGACGGAGGTCATCGGGTGAGAGGTCGCGAGCAGGCAGTCCGCCGGAAACCTGCGCACAGGAGCGGCCCGCTCTGGGCCTCAAAGCTGGCGGACGAAGCCCGATTTCTCCGAAGCTGGCTGGAGAACCCGAAGACGACCGGCGCCATCACGCCGTCCGGGCCAGCGCTGGCCCGCGCCATGGCCCGTCGCGTCGATCCCCGCCTGCCCGGGCCTGTCGTGGAACTCGGGCCCGGCACCGGGCCCGTCACCGAGGCGCTGGTCGAGCGCGGCGTGGCGCAGGAGCGGCTGGTCCTCGTCGAGTACGACGCTGAATTCTGCGCGCTGCTCGCCCGGCGCTACCCGCGGGCGCGGGTCGTGCAGGGAGACGCCTACGCGCTGACGGTGACGCTCGCGGGCGTCCTCGACCATTCCGTCGCCGCCATCGTCTCCAGCCTGCCGCTGCTGACCCGTCCGGAGCGCGACCGCGCCCAGCTGCTTGCCGATGCCGCGCGGATCCTGGCGCCCGGCGCTCCGTTCGTGCAGTTCACCTATGGCGTCACCTCGCCGGTCCCGCGCCAGCCCTGGCTGGTGGCAGAGGCTTCACCGCCGATCTGGCGCAACATCCCGCCTGCTCGGGTGTGGACCTACCGCCGCTCGCCGGGGGCCGAGATTTCGCCGGTGCTGCCGCCCGACCTCATCGACCGTCTGCGCAGCGAGCTGCGCGACCGCAGCGGACGGGTGCGGGAAGAGTGGCTCGACCGCGCGACCCGTGCGCGCATGGAGTGGCAGGCCCGCTCCGGCCGCGTCCGCGCCCATGAGGGTCTCGCTTTCCTCCGCCGTCTCGCCGAGGCGGACGAATGCGGCGTCCGCCCGCCCAAGACGCGCCAGCGGACACGGCGCGACGGGCCTGCCTAGGGTCCGTGTTCTGTGCCGGAAAGCACAGCCTGAGTTGACGAGGTGGTTCGCCACCCCATCCGATCGGATCGCGCGACAGCGTCGGTTCGGGCGAGCGCCAGATCACGCGGATCATACGAAGGGGAAGCGTCGGTTCTGCCGGCTCCTTCTCCACCTGAAGCCTTGAACGGCGAACGCGCGGATGTGCCAATCTAGGGTCCGTCAAAACGGGGCATGCTCCACCCGTAACCACATGACTACGCCAGTGCCTCAGCTTCGCTTTGCATGTTTGCCATTTATCAATCCGTTCGTGCAATTACTCCGCGAGTCGCGGTATTTGGTTCGCGCCACAGTTTAGTCGTTCCCTGGTGAGGCGCGCCCACACTATTCAGCTCACGAAAAATCTCTTTCCGCATTTCCTGGGACAAACCGGCCTCCGGCAAAACACAGCCTTTTTTTGCTCATTGTCGCACCGGGACGGCCACAACGCCCGGATTACCCATGACAAAGGGTTGAGCCATGAAAAATATCTCCTTGAGCGTGCTTTCCACCGTCCTCGTCGTGGTGCTTTGCGTGTTGTCGGTTTTCGTAGGCGTGCTCGGCATCGTCAGTGTTCGTACGATCCAGCACAACGGCAACGTAATCGCGTCGAGCGCCCTTCCCTCCGTTCGCATCCTCGGCGAGATCAACGCCGATACGCTGCTCGTCCGCCTTGCCGTCCGACGGTTGATGCAGGCGGACAAGCCGGAGGCGATCGACCGTTCGGTGAACGACATCAAGGCGGCTCAGGAGGAACTCCGCAAGGACGCTGCCCTCTATGAAAACCTGATGTCCAGCGCGGAAGAGCGCGCGAACTGGGCGATATTCGAAGCCGGGTGGGCGAAGTATGGCGAGATCATCGATCGGGTGACATCGCTCGTCAGGGCGGGAAAAAGCGCCGAGGCGATAGCGCTTCAGGATGCGACCCGAGCGGAGACGGTCGTCGTCGCGTCGAAAGCTTTGAACGACAACATCGACCGAAACAACCGAGAGGCCGACGCCCTATCCGCTCAGGGCGCGCGCTTCGCGGCGACAGCCATCGCGATCGGTCTCGTTGCAATGGCCGTGGTCGTTCTGGTCTCGATCGGGACGTACCTCATGCTTCGCACCCGCATCGTCTTGCCCATCCGCTCGATCACACGGGCGATGAAGGATCTCGCGTCGGGGACGCTGTCGATTGACGTACCGTTCACGGACCGTCACGACGAACTCGGCCAGATGGCCGGCGCTGTCCAGGTCTTCAAGGAAAACGCGGTCCGTGTGAAAGCGCTGGAGGAAGAAGAGCGGGCGATCGCGGCCGAGCGGCTTCGCCGGGCGCAGTCGGTGGTCGAGATTGTCAGTGAGGTGGGCGAGGTCGTGCGCCGCGCCGCCGATGGCGACTTCAGCGCCCGGCTGCAGGTCACGACGGACGACCCGGACATGCGACAGCTGGTCGCCGGGATCAACGAGATCAACCAGGTCGTCGACGCCGCGACGAGCGAGTTCGCAGACGTGCTCGGTTCTCTTGCGCAGGGAGACCTCACCCGCACGGTCCGCACGGCCTATCGCGGCCGCTTCGACGCGTTGAAGCAGGCGCTCAACGAGACCATCGACCGCCTGTCGGCCACGGTATCGACCATCCAAGGCACGGCGCGCGAGGTGAGCGTGGCCGCAGGAGAGATCAACACTGGGGCCAGCGACCTCTCGTCCAGGACCGAGCATCAGGCCTCCTCGCTCGAGGAGACCGCCGCCACCACGGAAGAGCTCGCGGCTTCCGTGAAAGCGTCGGCGTCGTCGTCCCGCATCGCCGTTGACCTGGCCGAACAGGCCATGGGTGTCGCGCGCGGCGGCGGCGACATCGCCGGCAAGGCGGTGGATGCAATGTCGCGCATCGAGAGCGCAAGCCAGAAGATCTCCGACATCACCGGCGTCATCGATGAGATCGCCTTCCAGACCAACCTCCTCGCCCTGAACGCCGCGGTCGAGGCGGCCCGTGCCGGCGACGCGGGTAAGGGCTTTGCGGTCGTCGCGTCCGAGGTGCGAACCCTGGCGCAGCGCTCTTCCGAGGCGGCCAAGGAGATCACGGCGCTGATCAACGCATCCGTGTCCGAAGTCGGTCAAGGTGTGCAACTGGTCCGGTCGGCAGGCGAGGCGTTGAGCAAAATCGTGCTCGCCTCGCAGAAGGTGACCTCCACGGTCACGGAGATCTCCGCAGCCGCGACTGAGCAGGCCAACGGCATCGACGAGATGAGCCAAACCGTCGCGCACATGGACCAGATGACGCAGCAGAACGCAGCGCTGGCGGAAGAGAGCGCCGCCTCTGCCGCATCTCTGTCTGAGCAGATCTCCCGGCTCAACGAGCTTGTGGCGACGTTCAAGGTCAATGGTTCCAGCGCCGTCGCCACGGCCATGCCTGCAAGCCCGCGCGGGTTGCGGGAGCAGGCCCAGCAGGCCTTTTCCAGGCAGCGTCCGCGTAGGACTGCGGCGGTCGAGCCATCCGCATCGCGTAGCGGGACTTGGGACACGTTTTAGAGCAGGCTTCTCTTCACTCGGGACCATGGCCTGAGTCCCCCGGGAGGCCACTCGCGCACTCTTCGGGGGACACGAGATCGAGCAGTTCCAACTCCCTGACCCGCGGTCCTCCCTCCTCAAAGCACACTCTGGTCTGTTTACGCTTTCAAGCTAGCGTGCCCTGCAAGCAGGTGAACGACGTTGCGGGAAGCGCTGGGTCAATGCTGAAGCCTCAGGCGGCACACCCGCGTACCACCCATCACTACGAGATTCTGGACGGCTTGCGGGGCGTCGCGGCGGTCTGTGTCGTCCTGTTTCACCGGCATTATTGGATGCCGTCCAGGCACTTCCTGGATCACGGGTACCTCGCCGTAGACTTCTTCTTCTGCCTGAGTGGGTTCGTCATCGCCCACGCCTACGGCGCCCGGCTCGCGAACGGGATGACGTTCCGCCAGTTCGTCGTCGTGCGTGTGATCAGGCTGTACCCGCTGCTTGTCCTGGGCGCTGTCGCCGGTGGCCTCGTCGCTCTGCAGGGTGCGATGCGGGCTGGACAGGACATCACCGGCGCCGAGTGGGTGGCGATCGCGGCCGCGCTGCTCTGCCTCCCGACTGTCTCGCCGGTGCACCAATCATTCGGGTTCTCGGACAACGCCTTTCCCGTCAATGGTCCGCAATGGTCGTTGTTCTTCGAGATCTGCGTCAATTTCCTTTTTGCGGCGCTTTTCAAGTACTGGACCACCTTACTGACGGCATTGCTCGTCGTGGCGAGCGCCTTGATCGTCATGTCTTTCGGTGTGGCCGGGAATCATTTCGACGACCTGCTTCTCGGGCTGCCGCGAGCTTTGCTCTCGTTTGGAATGGGAGTGCTTCTGAGCCGGGCCCGAGCCGGAAAGACATCGCACACGTCGTCCGCCGCGTTCTTCCTGCTCTCCGGCGCGCTCATCGTGCTATTCTGGCCCGACTTGATGCCGTTCAACGACAGCGCCTATGAACTGGCCTGCATCCTCGTTGCATTCCCGGCCATCGTTTGGTTCGGCTCGAAATACGAGCCTGGAGAAAGAACCCGCAAGATCTGCGACATCAGCGGCCGCCTGTCGTACCCGCTCTATATTCTTCATTTCCCGATCCTGCGGATGATGGATCAAGTGGTCCCGCACAGCCCGGCGGGGGTGCTGGCGTCCTTGCTCGTCTGCGTGGCCGCGGCATACGCCGCAAGCCGATGGTACGACGAGCCGTTACGTCAGTGGATCATGCTCCGCTCCACCACGCGCTCAACCCCGAACACGATGGCGACAGTCACTCGAACCGAAAGTGCGAGACCGTGACCGACGGTCGCTGAAAGCCGATCGATCGCACGCCGGGACCGATCTGCCGGGCTCGGCGCTCAATCTGAACAACTCGGCGCCCGACCCGCCGGGGCGACCTGCAACTCCGCGAGGCCGCGGCGCATGACACTGCCGGTGGCGGCTGCCAAACTCTCCCCGCGGTTCAGGAGAGACGGCCCATGATTTCGACCAACGCACAGCCCGGACTGATCGTGCGGCAGAAGCTCCCGCTGAACCTCGAGTTTCCGTTCTCGACCTTGTCCAGCTACCTGACGCCGAGCGACCAGTTCTACGTGCGCAATCATTTTCCGGCGCCTGAGCTGGATCCCGGCACCTTCCACCTGCGGGTCGAGGGAGCCGTCGAGCGGCCGCTGTCCCTCACCCTGAAGGACCTGCATGCGCTGCCGCAGGCTGAGCTGACGGCCGTCATGGAATGCGCTGGCAATGGCCGGGTGTTCTACGAACCGGCGCGCGAGGGACTGCAGTGGCAGACCGGCGCCGTGGGCAACGCCCGCTGGACCGGCGTGACACTCTCGTCGGTGCTCGACGCGGCCGGTGTGGCTCCCGGCGCCTGCGAGGTCGTGCTGGTCGGGGCCGATCGCGGTGAGGTGGATGGTGGGAAGAAGACGGCGTCTCCCGGCAGGATTGCCTTTGCGAGAAGCCTTCCGCTCACGAAGGCGAGGCAGGCCGAAGTCCTGCTCGCCCATTCCATGAACGGTGAACCGCTGTCCGGCGAGCACGGGGCACCCCTGCGCGCCGTCGTCGGCGGGTGGTACGGGATGGCCTGGATCAAGTGGCTGACGCAGATCCGCGTCGTCGACGTTCCGTTCTCCGGCTACTGGCAGACACGGGACTATTTCCGCTGGGACCGGAGTCTGGGCGAGCCGATGCTCGTTCCGCTGGGCAGGATGGAAGTGAAGTCGCAGATCGCACGCCCGGCGGCGGGGGCTCGGCTCAGGGCAGGGCAGCCTGTCCTCGTCACGGGCGCCGCCTGGAGCGGCGAGGCCAGAATCGCCTCGGTCGAGATCGCGGTCGAGGGAAGCGGCGCAACGGACTGGACGCCGGCGCGGCTGCAGCCGCAGGACCACTCGCATGGCTGGTGCCTTTGGGAGTTCCCGTGGACCCCGACCGAGCCCGGTCGTGCATCGCTGCGATGCCGGGCCCGGGACGAGCACGGGGCGGTCCAGCCCGATACCCAGCAGACGGACCGGGAAAGCTATGCCGCGAACTGGATCGTACCCGTCGACGTGCAGGTAGCGGCGGCCGACTCGGACCCAAGCGACGACTTCGTCATCTAAGGGCGGGCGAAGGGTTGCAGCATCGCGGGCATCGCCTGCCCCGGCCCGACCGGCCTCGCGCGTGCGCCAGGGTCTCGTCATCGAGCAACAAAGGAGCTTTGCGCGGTCCACCAATTTGTTTCATGGATAGGGCTTGAGCGCTGCAGGTGCGGTCCGTTCAGGCGAGGGGTGTTCAATGTCGGGCAAGGCCGGACACCATGCCGGACGAAGATCTCAGGCTGAAGATCCTTCACGGGAGGAGCTGATCGCAGCGCTGGCCGAGGCTCGCGCCGAGCAGGCTGCGACGTCGGATGTTCTGGCAGCCATCAGCGACAGCAGGGTCGATCTCGAGACCATCCTGGTCCGGCTGATAGTCGCCGCGAACGAACTCTGCGGCGCCAGCCGTGGCGTCATCTGGCTGATGCAGGGCGGCCAGCTCGTCCTGGGCGCGCAGGTGGGCTATCCGCCGGAGTGGGTGACCCACGTCCTGGCCAATCCCGTCTCGCCCAGGGCGGATTCCGACACGGTCAGCGGTCGCGTGGCGGTGACCGGCGAGGTCATCAACGTCGCCGATCTTCCCGACGATCCGCGCTTCTCCGGCTACGCGGCGCACAGGATCGGCGACTACCGCGGATGCCTTGCCGCCCCCCTCGTCAGCGACGGAGCCGTGGCGGGCGTTATCGTCCTGACGCGACCGGAACCGGGATTGTTCACCGGGCGGCAGGTGGATCTCATCCGCCGGTTCTCCCACCAGGCAGTGGTCGCCGTCGAGAATGCGCGGCTCCTCTCGGCGACGCGCGAGGCGCTCGAGCGGCAGACAGCGACCACGGAAATCCTGCGTGTCATCAGCGAATCCCCCACCGATGCGCGGCCGGTCTTCGACCGCATCGTGGAGACTGCAAAGCACGTCCTGCGGTGCGAGACCGTGGTGGTCCTGCTGTGCGATGGCGACACGTTCTACGCCGCGTCGATCATGACGTCGCAAGGCCTGGTGGCGGACCTCTCGCGCCGGCGGCTGCCCATCGACGTCAACGCCAACTTTCCGTCGCGGGTCATCGTCGGGAAGACGCTCGTGAACTACCCGGACTGGTCGGTCATCGACCTGCCGGACCACGAGCGCAAGGTGCAGGCGGAGCTGGGCGTCAGGTCGTCGCTGTTTCTCCCGCTGATCCGCGACGACGAGTGCATCGGCGTGCTGGCGCTTGTGTCCGGCCTCGCCAACAATTTCGGCCCGGGTGAGATTGCGCAGGCCGAAGCCTTCCGCGACCAGGCGCTGATCGCCATCGAGAACGCGCGGCTCTTCAACGAGACCCAGGAGGCGCTGGAGCAGCAGCAGGCATCGGCGTCGATCCTGAGCGTGATCAGCAATTCGGTCGCCGACACGAAGCCCGTGTTCGAAAAAATCCTGCAGAGCTGCCGCTACCTGTTCGGCGGCGACGAGATCGACGTGCTGCTGGTCGACGAAGACGGCCAACTCACCATCGGCGCCTATCTCGGCGACTATCACGACGTTGTCGCGCCGACCTTTCCCGCGCCTGTCGAGCGTACACCGGCAGGCCGGGCGATCCGCGAGCGGAAGGCGGTGCACTGGCCCAATCTCGTCCATGGCGAGGATGTCCCGGGCGTCCTGCGCAAGATGGCGAAGCTGGCCGGATATCGCTCAATGGTGTTCGCGCCGATGCTGAAGGGAGAACGCGGCATCGGCGCCATCGGCGTGGCCCGGTCGACCGGTCCGTTCCAGCCCCGGGAAGTGGCGATGCTGCAGAGCTTCGCCGACCAGGCGGTGATCGCGATCGAGAATGCGCGGCTCTTCAACGAAACGAAGGAGGCGCTCGAGCACCAGACTGCCTCGGCCGAAGTGCTTCAGGTGATCAGCCGATCCGTTTCCGACGCCGCGCCCGTGTTCGACACCATCATGGAGGCGTGCCGCCGCCTTTTCGGACTCGAAGCCGTCGCCGTCTATCTGGTAGAGGGCGACATGGTCCGGGGAGTGGCCCATCTCGGCTGGTCCTACGGGGACTGGGGGCGCGATGCGATGCCGCTCTCCGGCAGCTCGACCGGCCTCGCCATCGAGCAGCGGCGCACGGTCCATTTTGCCGATCTCGGCGAAAAGCCCGACCTGCCCGAGCGCTTCAGGGCGCCGATCCGGGAGGCAGGAGGCCTCACGATCGTCTATGCGCCGATGCTCTGGGAGGATCATGGTGTCGGGTCCCTGGTCCTGTCGCGAAGGCCTGCCCGGCCCTTCTCCGAGAAGGAGCTGAAGCTCGTCCAGAGCTTTGCCGACCAGGCCGCGATCGCGATCCAGAATGCGCGGCTGTTCGACGAGGTCCGCGACAAGACCCGCGACCTTGAGGAGTCCCTAGCCCAGCAGACCGCGACGGCAGACGTGCTGAAGGTCATCAGCCGTTCAGCGTTCGACCTCGACCGCGCCGCGTCGACGATCCTGGAGGCCGCCGCGAGGCTCTGCCGTGCCACCATGGCGACCCTTCACCTGCGCGACGGCGATGTCTGCCGGCTCGCGACGCAGATCGGGATGCCCGAGGACTTCGAGCGGCTTGCCCGCGAGGCCCCTCTCCCGGTCAAGTATCCCCTGCATTCCAGGCGGACGGCGCGGGCGGGCGAGATCGCCCATTTCCCGGACGCCTGGTCCGACCCGGACTACCTCTACACGGAGACGGCGAAGCTCGCCGGCTATCGCGCCATCGTCGTCCTGCCCTTGATGCGCGACGGAGAACTCGTCGGCGTCTTCAGCCTTGCGCGCCCCGAACCGGGACCGTTTTCCGAGAGCAGATCAAGCTCACCCAGACCTTCGCCGACCAGGCCGCCATCGCCATCGAGAACTCGCGCCTGTTCAAGGAGGTCAGGTCCAAGAGCGACGATCTGAGCGAGGCGCTCCGCCAGCAGATCGCGACCGCGGAGGTGCTGAAGGTCATCAGCCGCTCAGCGTTCGACCTGCAAACCGTGTTCGACACGCTTATCACCTCCGCCGTCGAACTGGTCGGCGCGTTCAACGGCACCATCTGCGTGCGCGACGGCGACGGTTTCCGCTATCGGGCCAATTCCGGCATCCAGGGGGATTTCGGCGACTTCCTCGCGAAAAATCCTCCGACACCGGGCCGCGGATCCGCCGCTGGCCGTGTGCTTCTGTCGGGCCGCGTCGAGAGCATTCCGGACGTTCTGGAGGATCCCGACTTCGTGGTGCCCGCCTATGGGCTGAACAAGACGCGTTCCGTGCTCGGCGCGCCGCTGCTGCGCAACGACAGGGTCGAGGGCGCTCTGGTGTTGGCGCGCGTCGAACCCGGTCCGTTCAGCCAGCGCGAGGTCGATATCGTCCAGACCTTTGCCGACCAGGCGGTCATCGCCATCGAGAACGTGCGCCTCTTCAACGAGGTCGAAGCGCGCACGAAGGAGCTTCAGGAGACGATCGACGACCTCCAGCGGACGCAGGACCGCCTCGTCCAGACCGAGAAGCTGGCCTCTCTGGGCCAGCTGACGGCCGGCATCGCCCACGAGATCAAGAACCCGCTGAACTTCGTCAACAACTTCGCCTCGTTGTCGGTGGAACTGGTCGACGAGCTCCGGGACGTGCTGGCGCCGGCGCCCCTCGACGATGCCGTGCGCGGCGAGGTGGAGGAGATTTCGGGGATGCTCAAGGGCAACCTCGAAAAGGTGGCGAGCCACGGCCGCCGCGCCGATTCCATCGTCAGGAACATGCTGCTGCACTCCCGCAGCGGCTCCGGGGAGCGCCGGCGCGTGGACGTCAACGGGGTGGTCGAGGAGAGTCTCAACCTCGCCTATCACGGCGCCCGCGCGGAAACGGCAGGGTTCAACGTGACCCTGCACCGCGACTATGACGGGGAGGCAGGTGAAGCCGAACTCTTCCCCCAGGAGGTCACGCGCGTGCTGCTCAATCTTATCGGAAATGGCTTCTACGCCGTCCGCAAGAGGGGCGAGGCGGCAGGGCAGGGGTACGAGCCCCGGCTGACAGTGACGACGCGAAACCTTGGCCCGGCCATCGAGATCCGCGTCCGCGACAACGGGACCGGCATTCCCGACCACGTGAAGCAGAAGATGTTCGACCCGTTCTACACCACCAAGCCGGCCGGGGAGGGCACCGGGCTGGGGCTGTCCCTGAGCCACGACATCGTCGTGAAGCAGCACGACGGGCGGATCGAGGTTTCGACAGAGCCGGGCAGCTTCACGGAGTTCACGATCACCCTGCCGCGCAGCGCGTCAGTCACGCCGGGGGTCGGAGCATGAGCGTCCTGATCCTCGTCGTTGATGATGAGCCCGACGTCGCCGACCTTTTCCGCCAGCAGTTCCGCCGCGAGTTGCGGGCTGGCCGTTTCACGATGGAGTTCGCACTGTCGGGCGAGGGTGCCATCGAGAGGGTTGCCCGGCAACGCGAAGACGCCAGGCTGATCCTCGTCTTCTCCGACATCAACATGCCCGGCATGACCGGCCTCGAACTGCTGCCCCGTGTCAGGCAGGCGTGCCCCGACGTGCCCGTCATCATGATCACGGCCTACGGCGACGCTGAGACCCGCCGGCTGGCGCAGGAGGGCGGCGCCGCGGGCTTCGTCGTCAAGCCCATCGACTTTGCGCTGCTCCGCGAGGAGATCGACCGGAGGCTGGCGACATGACCACCATCCTCGTGGTCGACGACGAGCCCGATCTCGAGGCCCTGATCCTGCAGAAATTCCGTCGCCGCATTGCGGCCGGCGAGATGCGCTTCGTCTTCGCCCGCGACGGCATGGAGGCGCTCGAAAAGATCGAGGAGACGCCCGATCTCGACCTCGTGCTCTCCGACATCAACATGCCGCGCATGGACGGGCTGACGCTGCTCGGCAAGCTGCAGGAGGCGCCCGAGCCGTTGGCCACCGTCATCGTCTCGGCCTATGGCGACATGTCGAACATCCGCACGGCGATGAACCGCGGTGCCTTCGACTTCCTCATGAAGCCGATCGACTTCGCCGACGTCGAGACCACCATCGGCAAGACGCTGCGCCATATCGGCGCCTTTCGCGAGAGCCGCCTTCGCTGGGTTGAGGCGGAGAAGTCCCGCGCGGCACTCGCCCGGTACTTCTCGCCCAACCTGGCGGCCGAGCTCGCTTCCGCTGCCGCCGGCGTGGACCTCGGCAGCGCCCGGCGCGACGTGACGGCCCTGTTCACGGATGTCGCGGGCTTCACCGCGCTCGTCGAGACGCTGCCGCCGGGCCTGCTTGCCGATCTGCTCAACCGCTATTTCCGGTGCATGACCGACATCGTCTTCAGCCATGAGGGAACAGTGGCGAAGCTGATGGGGGACGCGCTGCACGTCCTCTTCGGCGCGCCGGCCCTGCAGGACGACCACGCCGCCCGCGCTGTCGCCTGCGCGCTCGATCTGGACGAGGCGGCCGAGGAATTCCGGCAGGAGGCCAATGCCGGCGGTGTGGCCTTCGGCGTGACCCGCATCGGCGTCCACTCCGGGCCCGCCCTGGTCGGCAATTTCGGCGGCGGCCGCTTTTTCGACTACACGGCCTATGGTGACACCATCAACACCGCCGCAAGGCTGGAATCCGCCAACAAGGCACTGGGGACGCGGATCTGCGTCAGCGCGGAGACAGCCGCGCGCTACCCCGGATTCCGCGGCCGGCCGATCGGTGACCTCATGTTGCGCGGGCGCGCGGCTCCCCTTCGCGCTTTCGAGCCCCTGCGGCTGGCTGACGAGGATCCGCTCGGCTACGAGGCGGCTTTCGCCAGGCTGGAGGCGGGAGACGCCACCGCGCTGTCGGCCTTCGCCACGCTGGTCGGCGTGCGCAGCGACGACCCCCTGGCCAGCCTGCACCTTCGCCGTCTTCTAGCCGGCCGGACGGACACGTTGCTCGACGCCTGAGCCTCGATGTTCGCTGCAGTTCTGGGGTCTGGGGCGCGCAAAGCAAAACCGCCAGGAGCCCGTGAGGATCCTGGCGGCCACTGGCCCAGATGTTTGGCCTGTCGATCCGGCGCGAGCCGGACGTGTCAGTTGTCGAGGAAGCTCCGCAGCTTGCGGCTGCGGCTGGGGTGCTTGAGCTTGCGCAGGGCCTTCGCCTCGATCTGGCGGATGCGCTCGCGGGTCACCGAGAACTGCTGGCCGACCTCTTCCAGCGTGTGGTCGGTGTTCATGCCGATGCCGAAACGCATTCGCAGCACGCGCTCCTCGCGCGGCGTGAGCGAGGCCAGCACGCGCGTCGTCGTCTCGCGCAGGTTCGACTGGATCGCCGCGTCGATCGGCAGGATGGCGTTCTTGTCCTCGATGAAGTCCCCGAGATGCGAATCCTCCTCGTCGCCGATCGGCGTCTCGAGGGAGATCGGCTCCTTGGCGATCTTCAGAACCTTGCGGACCTTCTCCAGAGGCATGGCCAGCTTCTCGGCCAGTTCCTCAGGCGTGGGCTCGCGGCCGATCTCGTGCAGCATCTGGCGCGACGTGCGGACGATCTTGTTGATCGTCTCGATCATGTGCACGGGGATGCGGATGGTCCTCGCCTGGTCGGCGATGCTGCGCGTGATCGCCTGCCGGATCCACCACGTGGCGTAGGTCGAGAACTTGTAGCCGCGCCGGTACTCGAACTTGTCGACCGCCTTCATCAGGCCGATGTTGCCCTCCTGGATAAGGTCCAGGAACTGCAGGCCGCGGTTCGTGTACTTCTTGGCGATCGAGATCACGAGGCGCAGGTTCGCCTCGACCATCTCCTTCTTCGCCTGACGGGCCTCGCGCTCGCCCTTCTGCACCATGTGCACGATCTTCCGGAACTCCTGGATCTCCAGGCCGGTCTCGGAGGCGAGGTTGTGGATCTCCTGGCGGATGTCCTTGATGGAGTCCTTGTCGTGGGCGACGAAGTCGCGCCAGCCGCGGGTGCCCAGCTTGGACACGCGCAGCAGCCACTTCGGGTCGAGCTCCGAGCCCTGGTAGTTCTTCAGGAAGTCGTCGCGCGAGACCTTGTAGCTCTCGGCAAGCCGCATCAGCCGGCCCTCGAGGCCGATCAGCCGCTTGTTGATGTCGTAGAGCTGCTCGACAAGGTTGTCGATGCGGTTCTGGTTGAGCGACAGCGACTTGACGTCGACGACGATCTCTTCCTTGAGCTTCTTGTACTTGCGCTCCTGGGCGGGAGACAGCGTCGTATTCTGCAGGCGCGACTCGACGTTCTGGTCCTGCAGGCGGCGCAGCTTCTTGTAGGCGTCGGCGATGCGGTCGAAGGTCTCCAGGACCTTCGGCTTCAGCTCCGCCTCCATCGCCGACAGGGAGACGTTGTTCTCCATGTCGTCTTCCTCGAGGTCACCCTCGGGGATCGGCGGCTCGGCTTCCTCGCCTTCGCGCGTGGCAGCGGCGGCGGCAGGCTCCTCGGCCTCCTCTTCGCCCTCTCCCTCACCTTCCTTGGGCGCGCCCTTGCCGTCCGGGCCGGCATAGGTCGCCTCGAGGTCGATGATGTCGCGCAGGAGGACCTTGCCCTCGTTCAGCTCGTCGCGCCAGATGATGATGGCCTGGAACGTCAGCGGGCTCTCGCAGAGGCCCGCGATCATCGCCTCGCGGCCGGCCTCGATGCGCTTTGCGATGGCGATCTCGCCCTCGCGGGACAGAAGCTCGACGGAGCCCATCTCGCGCAGATACATGCGCACCGGGTCGTCGGTGCGGTCCGTCGGCTCGGACTTCTCGGCCTTGGTGACGACAGCACGCGGGGCTGCCTCGACGAGCTCGCCGCCCTCCTCGTCATCGCCGCCGCTGTCGTCGGACGAGCCTTCCGGACGCTCGCTGTCGGCGTCCTCGGATTCGACGACGTTGATGCCCATCTCGTTGAGCATCGCGTAGATGTCTTCGATCTGGTCCGACGAGTTCTGGTCGGACGGCAGAACCTCGTTCAGTTCGTCATAGGTGACATAGCCGCGCTTCTTCGCGAGCTTGATCATCCGTTTGACGGCCTGATCGCTCAGGTCGAGCAGCGGGCTGTCCACCTGCGGAGCATCCGCGGCGTCGCCCTCAGCCTTCTCTGTTGCTTTTGTTGCCATCGCCCGATCGCTCCAGACTGTCGGTCACGTTCCAGTACCGAGACCGGGCACCTGCCCGCCACGCAATCCGCCTCCGGCCTGCATGGTCAAAAGGGCGGTGCCGCCATGGCGATGCCAGGCCGAACCACCCTCGTCACGAACTCAGGTCTGCACTGAATCGCGAATCGATTAACTCACCCCTAACCGTGCCGGCCTGTCGGTCCCGCCACCGTGCCGTCCCGTGTCCCCGGCGCTATGCGCCGCGGGCACCCGGGGCGCGCCCTGCCCCCTCGACCTCCGCCTCGGTCCCCTCCAAGGCGGAAATCTGCATCCTCAGGTCGCTCACCCATGCCAGATTGGACTCGTTAGGGTCCTCGGCAAGGGCAACCTCGGCCAGCCCGAGTTCGTTATGTAGCGTCCGCGCCCGCCGATGCAAGGTCATGGCCTGCCGCAGTATCTCCCTCACTGCGACGGGATCGGCTGCCGAGTCAAGGCACCATCTGACACTTGGACTGACCGCGGCGGCGAGTCTGGCGTATTCCGCCTCCAGCCCAAGCGCGGACGGAACGACGCCACCGTCCTCCAGCGCGCCCACCGCCGCGGCGTGCCCGATGGCGCGCTGCAGGGCCCGCGTGTCGGCGTGCGAAAAGTCGAGCGAGGCCAGCGCCTCGGCCTGTGCCGACAGCAATTCTGGATGGGCGAGCAGGATGCTCAGGATTAGCGCCTCGCGCGGCGACACGGACGAATGCCGGGCAAAAAGCGCGCTGCGGGCCAGGCTTTCGCTGGCCCGCGCGGGTTCGGCCGGAGCGAAGCGGCCGGGCTCGCGGTAACGGCCGCCGCCGCGCTGGTCTCGGCCACGGCCACCACCGCCAGCCTGCCGGCGCACCGGCGCAAACAGGGTGGAGAGCCGCGAGGCTATCTCGTCGCGATAGTGCCGGCGCAGATCCTCGTGGCGCACGGACGCCATGATCTCGCGCATCCGGCGTTCCAGCGCCGCCCGGCGCTCCGGCGTATCGAGCGGGCTCGACTCAACCTCCCGCGCCCAGAGCAGGTCGACAAGGGACGTTGCGCGCTCCACCACGCGGGCCACGGCGGAGGCGCCGCCGCTGCGGGCGAGATCATCCGGATCCTGCCCCTCCGGCAGCAGCGCGAATCGCAGGGATCGGCCGGGCTCCAGCAGCGGCAGGGCCGTGTCGATGGCACGGTAGGCGGCCCGGCGACCGGCCTTGTCGCCGTCGAAGCACAGGATCGGCTCGTCCGCCATGCGCCACAGCAGGGCCAGCTGGTCCTGGGTCAGGGCCGTACCCAGAGGCGCCACCGTGTTGGCGAAGCCGGCCATGGTCATGCCGATGACGTCGACATAGCCCTCCACGGCGATCACCGTGCCCTTGTCGTGGGCCGCCTTGCGGGCATTGTGGTGATTGTACAGCACCGTGCCCTTGTGGAAGAGCGGCGTGTCGGGGGAGTTCAGGTACTTGGCCGGGACGTCCTTCTCCAAAGCCCGCCCGCCGAAGGCGATGACGCGCCCGCGCACATCCGCGATGGGGAACATCAGCCGGTCGCGGAAGCGGTCATACGGGACGGCGATGTCATTGCCGGTCACCAGCAACCCCGCCTCGATCATCGCGTCGGACGTGACACCCTTGCCGGCGAGGTGGTCGCGCAGGGCGAACCTGTCCGGCGGGGCGTAGCCGAGGCCGAACCGGTCGCGCACTTCCGGCCCGAGGCCGCGGCCCTCGCAATAGGCCCGGGCCTTGAAGCCGGGCTTGGCCCGCAGCTGCTCCTGGAAGAAGGCGCAAGCGAGCGTCATCACCTCGCCGAGGCTGCGGTAGCGCCGGTCCTGCTCCTCCGCCTCGCGCGACTGGCGCGGTAGCTCAACCCCGGCCAGCCCGGCCAGCCTCTCGACGGCTTCGGGAAAGCTCAGCCCCTCCGTCTCCATCACGAAGCCGAAAATGTCGCCGTGCTTGCCGGAGGAGAAATCGTGGAAGAAGCCCTTCTGGTCGTTGACGAAGAAGGAGGGCGTCTTCTCCGCGTTGAAGGGTGACAGCCCCTTCCATTCGCGCCCCGCCTTCTGCAGGCGCACACGCTTGCCCACCACCTCCGACACCGGAAGGCGCGCGCGGATCTCGTCGAGGATGCCCGGAGGAAACTTCATGCCCCGTCATTATAGGGCCGCGCCGAGTCGGCTGGAATCCTCGGCTGGTTACGCCCGGTATCCACAGGGGGAGAGTCAGGTCCGGCGCAGGACCAGGATCTCCTCGCCGCCATCTTCGGTCAGGCCGTCGAACTCGAATCCGCGGCGCCGGTAGAAGCCGGCCGCGCGCGACTTGGGGTCCGTCGTGAGCCAGATACGCTGGGCGCCGGACCTGCGGAGCATGTCGATCTCGACCGTCAGAAGAGCCGAGCCGATACCGCGTCCCTCATCATCCGGGCTGACGAAGAGTGCCCACACTGACCCGTCGCGCGGATCATGCGCCGAGAAACCCCTGATCCGTCCGCCCTCGTCCCAGACCCGGAAACCTGGGTTGTCGAGAACCCACAGAACCTTTTCCCTCGGCACGCGGGCGGGATCCGAGAGACGATTCTCACGCACCGCGGACCGGATCTCGGTGATCGAGGGAAGATCGGCCTCCAAGGCCCGCCGGATCACGCGTGGTCGACCGTCTCAACCGCCGCTGAGCTTCGCCTTCACGGCGGCGCTGGCCTTGCCGAAATCCATCTGCCCCGCGTACTTCGCCTTCAGCGCGCCGATCACCTTGCCCATGTCCTTCATGCCGGCGGCACCCGTCTCGGCGATGGCCGCCGCGATGGCGGCCTCGGTCTCCTCGGGGCTCAGCTGCTGCGGCAGGAAGGAGGTGATGATGTCGATCTCCTCGTTTTCCTGCTGGGCGAGCTCCGGGCGACCTGCGCCGGTATAGATCGACGCGCTCTCCTGGCGCTGCTTGATCATCTTCTGCAGCAAAGCGAGGATCTCGTCGGTCCCGATCTCGCCCTTGCCGGCGCCGCGGGCCTCGATGTCGCGCTCCTTCAGGGCGGCGGTGATCAGCCTCACGGTCGCGACGCGGCGCTTGTCGCCGGCCTTCATCGCTTCCTTGAGCACCTCGGTGAACCGCTCGCGCATCCGTTCCTCCTGCCGGGCCGTGCGCAAACGCCGGCCCCGAATTGGGGAAAGTCCGGCCGAGCCGGAACGAACCCCTTGAATTGCAACGCTTTTGCCCGTCGTGCCGCGCGGTTGACGCGGCCCTGCGCCGCCCTTATTGATCCCCGCAAGCAGTGACAGCGTCCGCGACAGTCCCGCTTCCACCGGCGCCGCCGGCGGGAGAAGGGCGCGGGCGCGGCCCGATCCAGCTTCGGCGGCAGGACTAGGACGAAAATGACGACGCTTCAAGACCGGGCGGGAATGGCCCCCGCCACCGAAGGCGGCTGGCAGGAGCCGGTCGCGACCGCCGTGCTGGTTCTCGCCGACGGCACCGTCCTGGAAGGCTTCGGCGTCGGCGCCGTAGGGGAGGCTACCGGCGAGGTCTGCTTCAACACGGCCATGACCGGCTACGAGGAGATCCTCACCGACCCCTCCTATGCCGGGCAGATCATCACCTTCACCTTCCCCCACATCGGCAATGTCGGCACGAACGAAGAGGACGTGGAGACCGTCAACATGGCTGGCGAGTCCGGCGTGCGTGGCGTCGTCGTCCACACCGCCATCACCGAGCCCTCGAACTGGCGCGCCTCGCGCCCCTTCGACGGCTGGCTGAAGTCGCGCGGCATCGTCGGCCTCGCCGGCATCGACACCCGGGCGCTCACGGCGCTGATCCGCGAGAAGGGTATGCCCAACGCCGTCATCGCCCACGACCCGTCCGGCCAGTTCGACCTTCCCTCCCTGAAGGCGAAGGCTGCCGCGCTGCCGGCCATGGACGGGCTCGACCTCGTGCCGATGGTGGCCTCGACCCAGCGCTACGGATGGGACGAGGCAGCGTGGGACCGCGAAGCCGGCTACCGTATGCGCAAGGGCGAGACGTTCCACGTCGTCGCCATCGACTACGGCGTGAAGCGCAACATCCTGCGCCTCTTCGCCGAGCGCGGCTGCAAGGTCACCGTCGTGCCCCCGACGGCCACGGCCGCCGAGGTGATGGCGCTACAGCCCGATGGCGTGTTCCTGTCGAACGGCCCGGGCGACCCGGCCGCGACGGGCGAGTACTCCGTCCCGGTCATCAGGACGCTGCTGGACAGCCAGGTACCGACCTTCGGCATCTGCCTCGGGCACCAGATGATGGCGCTGGCGGTCGGGGCAAAGACCCGCAAGATGCACCAGGGCCACCACGGCGCGAACCATCCGGTGAAGGACTTCACCACCGGCAAGGTCGAGATCGTGTCGATGAATCACGGCTTCGCGGTGGACCGCGAGACGCTGCCGTCCAATGCAAAGGAGACCCACGTCTCGCTGTTTGACGGCTCCAATTGCGGCATGGCGCTCACCGACCGGCCGGCCTTCTCGGTGCAGCACCATCCCGAGGCCTCTCCGGGCCCCCAGGATAGCCACTATCTCTTCGACCGTTTCGTCGCGATGATGGCCGATCACCGCAAGCGGGCAGAGGCCTGAGGCGCTTCGCCGGATCGCTCCGGGGCCGATGCTGAGCGCATGTGATGCAGGCATGGCGTGAATTCTGGGACGGCGAGCACACGATCTACGCGGGCGAGCGCCACCGTCGCTCCCACGACCGCCTGATCGCCCGCGATCTCGCCGCGCTCCTGCCGCCCGGGCGGCCTGTCATGCTGGATTATGGCTGCGGGGAGGCCGGGCACGCCGCCGAACTCGCCCCCCGCTGCGCCCGCCTTCTGCTCTGCGACAGCGCGCCGACCCTGCGCGACCGCCTTCGCGCCAGGCTCGGCGGCATTCCCGGGATTGCCGTGCTCGCCCCGGAAGACTGCGCCCGGCTCGACGCCGGCTCGGTCGACCTCGCCGTCATGAACTCCGTGGCGCAATACATGAGCCCCGGCGAACTCGGCGGTGTCCTCCGCACTCTCCGTCCCTCGCTCCGGCCGGAGGGCCGCCTCGTCATCGGCGACGTGATCCCGGCGGCATCCGGCGCGCTCGACGACACCCTCGCCTTGCTGCGCTTCGCGAGGGAGGAGGGCTTCATGCTGGCAGCCCTCACGGGCCTCGCCCGCACCGCGGCGTCGCCCTACCGCCGGCTCAGGAACGATGTCGGCCTCACCCGTTACGGTCAGGACGACATGCTGGCGCTTCTGCACCGGTCCGGGTTCGCAGGTCGACGTCTCGCCCGCAACATCGGCCACAACCAGACCCGGATGACGTTCGAGGCAACGCCGGACTAAGCCCCGGAGCGCGGGCCTCCAGACCCACTTCTTTCAGCTCGTGGCTGCAATGCGCGTCTGAAGACGCGCGCTCCCATTCATCCGAGGCGGACCGCCTTATCCCTCCAGCTCCTCCCGCAGCATCTCCAGCCTCAGCCACTCCTCCTCGGCATGGGCAAGGTCGGCCTGCGCCTTCGACGCGGCTGCCGTGAGGCGGGCGAACGCGCCGGGGTCGCTGACGTAGAGATCGCCGTCGGAGAGCTTCTCCTGCAGGGCCGCGATGTCGGCGTGCAGCTTCTCCATCGTGGCCGGCAGGGTGTCGAGGGCGTGCTTGTCCTTGAAGGTCATTTTCTTCCGGCCATCCCGTGCAGCTGCGGCCGGTTCGGCCTTTGCAGCGGCGGGAGCCTTCGCCGCCTCGCGGGGCGCTTGCCTGGCCGTCACCCCGGCGCCGCGCTGGGCCACCATGTCGGTGTATCCGCCGGCATACTCGATCCAGCGGCCCTCGCCCTCGGCGACGACGACCGAGGTGACGACCCGATCGAGGAAATCGCGGTCGTGGCTGACGAGGATCACCGTGCCGGGGTAGTCCGCGATCATCTCCTGCAGCAGGTCGAGCGTCTCCAGGTCGAGGTCGTTGGTGGGCTCGTCGAGAACCAGCAGGTTCGACGGCAAAGCGAGGGCCCGCGCCAGCGCCAGGCGTCCCCGCTCGCCGCCCGACAGCACGCCGACGGGCGTCCGAGCCTGCTCGGGTGAGAACAGGAAGTCCTTCATGTAGCCGACGACGTGCTTGGGCTGGCCGTTGATCGTCAGCGTGTCGCCGCGCCCGCCGGTCAGGGTGGCCGCCAGCGTCTCGGTCGGGTCGAGCGTATCGCGGGCCTGGTCGAGCGTCGCCATCTGCAGATTGGCGCCGAGCTTCACGACGCCGTTATCCGGCGCCAGCATGCCGGTGAGCATCTTCAGGAGCGTCGTTTTGCCCGCCCCGTTCGGGCCGACGAGGCCGACACGGTCGCCGCGCAGGATGCGGGTGGAGAAGTTCGAGACGACCGGCTGCCCGCCATAGCCCTTGGCGATGTCGAGGGCCTCCACCACCAGTTTGCCGGAAAGATCCGCCTCCGAAACGCTGATCCTGACCGTGCCCTGCGCCCGCCGCCGCTCTCCGGCGGCTGTTCGCATGGCCGCCAGCTCGCCCATGCGCCGCACATTGCGCTTGCGGCGTGCCGTGACGCCGTAGCGGACCCAGTGCTCCTCCTCGACGATGCGCCTGTCGAGCTTGTGCGCCTCGTCCTCCTCCTGCTGCAGCACCGCGTCGCGCCATGCCTCGAAGGAGCCAAACCCCTTCTCCAGACGGCGCGTGATGCCGCGGTCCAGCCAGACGGTGGCGCGCGACAGCGTCTCGAGAAAGCGCCGGTCGTGGCTGATCAGCACCATGGCCGAGCGCATGCCGCGGATCTCTTTCTCCAGCCATTCGATGGCGGGGAGATCGAGATGGTTGGTCGGCTCGTCGAGGAGGAGGATGTCGGGATCAGGCGCCAATGCCCGGGCGAGCGCCGCCCTCCGGGCCTCGCCGCCGGAAAGCCTGCCCGTCTCTTCCTCGCCGGTCAGGCCGAGTTCGTTGAGCAGGTAGCGGGCGCGATAGGGGTCGTCACCCGGTCCCAGCCCCGCCTCCACATAGGCGAGTGTGCTGGCATGGCCGGCGAGGTCGGGCTCCTGCGGCAGGTAGCGGATCGTGGCCCCGGGCTGGGCGAAGCGGGTGCCGCGGTCGGGTTCGACGAGGTCGGCGGCGATCTTCAGGAGCGTCGACTTTCCCGAGCCGTTACGGCCGACGAGGCAAAGTCTCTCCCCGGGCGACACGGAAAGCCCGGCATCGACGATGAGCGGGGTGCCGCCGAAGGTGAGCGCGATCGACTGGAGCAGAAGCAGGGGGGGCTGGGCCATCGCCCGGCATGTGGCAGATCGCCATGGCCGGTGCAAGGGCGGCGGGACGGGATGGGCTGTCATGCAACCGCAAGCGGCGCCGTGCGTTGATAACCCGCATGCGCTGGGCTCCGGTCCACGCCCCATCTCTCCAGAGCTGGCCGCGATGCGGCCTCCCCCTACCGAAGGAGCCTCTCGTGGCCAAGGCCAAGACCGCTACGCGCGACAGCACAGCCTCCAACCTGCTCACCCCGACCGACTTGGCCCCCGAGGGCGTTAAGGCGATCGCAGAAGCACTGAACGGCGTGCTGGCCGACAGTTTCGCGCTCTACATGAAGACCAAGAACTATCACTGGCATGTCAGCGGGCCGCATTTCCGCGACTACCACCTCATGCTCGACGAGCAGAGCGCGGACATCTTCGCGACCACCGACGAGCTTGCAGAACGCGTGCGCAAGATCGGCGGCACGACGCTGCGCTCCATCGGCCATGTCTCGCGCCTGACCCGCATCCAGGACGACGACCGGGAGTTCGTCGATCCCGCCGACATGCTGCGGTCACTCGTCGCGGACAACAAGGCTGTCGTCGCCGCGATGCGCGAGGCGCACGAGGTCTGCGACGAGCACGAGGATGTCGCGAGCGCGAGCCTGCTCGAGAACTTCATCGACGCAGCAGAAAAGCGCGTGTGGTTCCTGTTCGAGGCGAGCCGGGCGGCCGACGCCAGCGGCCACTGAAGGCCGTCAGGCGGCCGTGCGCCTGGCGCTGCGCGTGACCCTCGCGACCAGCGCGTCGAACCCGGCGAAAAACTGGGCGCGAAGAGGGTCCCGCTCCATCATTATCTCGTGGCGGGCGTCCGCCACGGGCACGAAGACCCCCTGCCGGAGCCGGGAGGCAAAGCGCTCGGCGGCCGGTGTGGCGGTGACCCGGTCCGCCGTTCCGGCACAGACGAGCAGCGGCACGGCGATCCGGGACGGTGTATCCGCCGCCTGCAGGCGCTTCATGACGCGGAATGCAGCATCAAGCCACCCGATGGTGGGCTTGCCCAGTCCCAGTTCGGGCGCCGACGCAATGATGCCGGACCAGCGCAGGAAACGGTCGGCGTCGGACGACAGGATGTTGTCGTCGATGAACGACCCGCCGACGGTCGCCTGGCGCGTCCGTCCGGGGATGTAGGAGCTGTTCAGCCCCGCCGCTGCGAGGGCACTGCACAGGCCTTCGGCGAAGGGCGGCTTCAGCGCGGGCGACAGCGCGATCATGGGCGCCGTCACCGCTGCGGCGTCGACCAGGTTTGCAGTATCCGACAGGCCTTCGAGCAGCACGGCGGCGCCCATTGAATGGGCCACGGCGACCAGCGGGCCGGGCTGGCTTCGCGCGATGCGCAGCATGGCCGTCAGGTCGCGCCGATAGGCGCGAAAATCGTCGACGTGGCTCTTGCGCGGGTCGGGCAGCAACCGCTGCGAACCACCCTGGCCGCGCCAGTCGAAGGTCAGCACGCCAAAGCTGCGTTCGCGCAGATCGTCGATGACTTCGAAATATTTCTCGATCTGGTCGCCACGGCCCTGCAGCAGCAGCACCGTCCCCCGCGCACGCCCGCGCGCCGGGAACGCTGCCGCGCGCAACGCCACTCCGTCCGTCGCCTCGACGATCTGCGTCCGCGCTCCGTCGGGTACCGGGTTCTCGTGAGTGCCGACGAGTGTGTCCCTCGCCCCGCGCAATCCCGGGATGGGCCGCACAGCCTGGAACCCCGATGCCAGCGGAGCTCCAGGGACAGCTTCGTGGGTGGCGTCGAACATCGGCGCGGGTCACTCCGGTCAAGCCGGGCAACCCGGCGTCATCACAGCGTCACGAGATGTGGGGCAAGGAAGTGTCACACTCAAGCCCTGCGTGCATCAACGCGGGCCGATGGTGTGCGCGTCGTTTCAGCGCCCGCCTTCAAGCAGCTTCGAAACGACCTTTGCCGTGTAGTCGACCATCGGCACGATGCGGGCATAGTTGAGCCGCGTCGGGCCGATCACGCCGAGCACGCCGACGATTTTCTGGCTGGCGTCGCGGAATGGCGCCGCGATCAGCGACGATCCCGACAGCGAGAAGAGCTTGTTCTCCGAGCCGATATAGATGCGCACGCCCTCGCCGGTCTCGGCGCGGCCCAGGAGGTCGATCACCTCCTTCTTGGTCTCGAGGTCGGCGAAGAGCAGGCGGATCCGCTCGAGATCCTCCATGGCGTGGAGGTCTTCCAGCAGGTTCGCCTGGCCCCGGACGATGAGCTGGCGCGCTTCGGCCTCACCGGCCCAACTCGCGAGGCCATTCTCGACGAGCCTCGCGGTCAGCGTGTCGAGCTCGCCCTCGGCGCGGCGCCGCTCATCCTCGATCTCACCGGAAAGGTCGGCCAGCGTCTTGCCGCGGATGCGCTCGGACAGATAGTTCGAGGCTTCCTGCAGGGCGGAAGCCGGCAGGCCGGCCGGGAGCTCGATCACGCGGTTCTCGACCGAGCCGTCCTCGCCGACGAGAACGACGAGGGAGCGGCCGGGATCGAGGCGCACGAACTCGATGTGTCGCAGCCGGAGCGCGGCCTTCGTGGTGGCAACGACGCCGGCACCCCGCGACAGGCCCGACAGCATGGCCGAAGCCTCGGCCAGCAGCTGCTCGACGCTGCGGCTCTGGGCCGAGGCGCGCACCTGCGCGTCGATATGGGCGCGCTCCTCCTTGGAGAGGTCGCCGACTTCGAGGATGGAATCGACGAAGAAGCGCAGCCCGCCCTCGGTCGGCAACCGCCCGGCGCTGGTGTGCGGCGCGAAGATCAGGCCGGCTGCCTCGAGATCGGCCATGACGTTGCGCACCGAGGCGGGCGACAGCGCCATCGGCAGGATCCGCGAAATGTTGCGCGACCCTACCGGCTCGCCTGTGGCGAGGTAGCTCTCCACGATCCGCCGGAAGATCTCCCGCGACCGGTCATTGATCTCGACCAGCGGTCCGCCCGCAGGTGTCATGACGTCCGCCCGCATCGTGTTCGCCCCGATGATCCGCTGTTCCGCCATCGCGCCACTCGCCTGCGCCGGATCGGCGGCGCAGCGGCGCGACACCGGCGGCTCGCCCGGAAATGGGCGGGCATTGAGTGTGGGGGTCGCACCCGCCGCGATCAAGTGTGATGGAGCGCCGGGGCTCGTGGGCCGCTTTAGCCGAGAGCGCGTCCGGAGACGCGCGGTTGGTCGCGCAGGAGAGGCGGCACGCTTGCGGTTCACGGAAGCGGGCCCTACAACGCCGGTCTTTCCCGCCGGAGCACACCCATGAGACCGTCCCGCCGTGCACACGACGAACTGCGCAAGGTGAGCCTGGAGCGCGGGGTGGCGCGCTACGCCGAAGGCTCCTGCCTGGTGAAGTTCGGCGAGACCCATGTGCTGTGCACGGCGAGCCTCGAGGAGCGCGGCCCGCCATGGCTGCGCGGCACCGGCAAGGGCTGGGTGACCGCCGAATACGCCATGCTGCCGCGCGCAACGCACGAGCGCACCCGCCGCGAGGTGACGTCCGGCAAGCCGTCGGGCCGCACGCAGGAGATTCAGCGCCTGATCGGGCGGTCGCTCCGGGCCGTCGTGGACCTCTCGGCGATCGGGGAAAAGCAGATCGTCGTCGACTGCGACGTGCTGCAGGCGGACGGCGGCACCCGCACCGCCGCGATCACCGGCGGCTGGGTGGCGCTGCACGACTGCCTGCAATGGATGAAGGGCCGTTCCATGCTGTCGCGCGATGCGCTGCGCGACCATGTCGCCGCCATCTCATGCGGCATCAGCAACGGAACGCCCGTGCTCGACCTCGACTACGCCGAGGATTCAGCCGCCGAGACGGACGCCAATTTTGTCATGACCGGCTCCGGCGGCCTCGTCGAGGTGCAGGGCACGGCCGAGGGCAAGCCCTTCTCGGAGGAGGAGTTCCTGGCGCTGATGAAGCTCGCGCGGCAGGGCGTGTCCCGCCTCGTGGAGCTCCAGAAGCTGGCGACGATGTAGCCGGGACGCTTCAGCCATGGCCAGACAGCTCACCGGCCGCATCGTGGTGGCCACCCACAATCCCGGCAAGCTCGTCGAGATGAACGACCTGCTCGCCCCGCATGGCGTCACGGCCGTGTCCGCCGGCGAACTCGGCCTGCCCGAGCCGGACGAGACCGGCACGACCTTCGTCGACAATGCCCGTATCAAGGCGGAGGCTGCGGCGCAGGCCACGGGACTGCCCGCGGTCTCCGACGACTCCGGCCTGTGCGTCGCGGCGCTCGACGGGGCGCCGGGCATCTACTCGGCCCGGTGGGCCGGACCCGGGAAGGACTTTCGCGCCGCAATGGAGCGCATCGAGGCGGCCCTTCGCGAGCGTGACGCCTTCGAGCCGGAGGACCGGCGCGCCTGGTTCGTCTCGGCGCTGTGCGTGGCCTGGCCCGACGGGCATGTCGAGACCTTCGAAGGACGGGTGGACGGCACGCTGGTCTGGCCTCCGCGCGGCGAACGCGGCTTCGGCTACGACCCGATGTTCCTTCCCGACGGCTTCGACCGGACCTTTGGTGAGATGGAAAAGGTGGAAAAGCACGGGCTGCCGCCGCTCGGCCTCGCCCTGTCCCACCGTGCGCGAGCCTTCATCATGCTCGAGAAGGCCTGCCTGTCGGTGCCCGACGCGGACTGACGGCGCAATCCGGTCTTGCACTCGTCAGTTCCAGCCGAACACCTGGATGACGGCGGGGACCAGGATGACGATCAGCAGCACGGGCAGGAAAAACAGGATCATCGGCACGGTGAGCTTGGGCGGCAGCGCCGCGGCCTTCTTTTCGGCCTCGTTCATGCGCTGGTCACGGCCTTCCTGCGACAGCACGCGCAGCGCCTGCCCGAGCGGCGTGCCGTAGCGCTCGGCCTGTACCAGCGCGGTCGATACGCTCTTCACCACGTCGATGCCGGTGCGCTTGGCAATGTTCTCGAACGCCTGCCGGCGGTCCTGAAGGAAGGAGAGCTCGGCCGTTGTGAGCGACAGCTCTTCGGCCAGCGGCACGGATTGCGAGCCGATCTCCTGCGCCACCTTGCGGAAGGACTGCTCGATCGACATGCCGGATTCCACGCAGATCAGCAACAGGTCCAGCGCGTCTGGGAAAGCGAGGCGCATCGAGGCCTGGCGCTTGGCGATGACGTTGCGCAGGAAGATCTCCGGCAGCTTGATGCCGAGGAAGGCGCCGCCCAGGGCCACCGCGCCCTTGACGAAGATGGGCTGTTCCGTCTGCCAGATCAGGAACGCATAGATGGAGGCGCCAGTGAAGCAGATGATCGGCGAGATCAGGCGGAAGAACAGGAAGCCGATCTCGGCCTGGGGACCGCGGTAGCCCGCCATCATCAGGCGTTCCTTGGCGGTCTCGGTGCCGAGCCATCGTCCCAGCTGGAGCTGGTCGACAACGCTCTTCATGTACTGCTTGGGCTGCTGGCGCAGCGTCGGGCGGGCCTCGTTCTGGCGGTTCAGCCGCTCGCGCTCGCGCGCCCGGATCTGGTCGCGCTCCGAGGCCACCGCCTTCATCCGCTTCGTCAGCGTGTCGGATTCGAGCAGCGGCATGGCAAGCGTCAGCACGGTGGCCGCTGCCGCGACGGCGGCGAGCACCATCATCAGGAACTTCGGGTCGCCGAGCTTGATGACGAGCTGGTCGAGCATGGCGCCTCAGATGTCGAAATTGATCATTTTGCGCATCACAAGCACGCCCATTACCATCATCACGCCGCCGATGCCCATCCAGATCCGGCCGTGGATCGTGGTCCAGAGCAGCTCGATGTAGGCGGGGCTGGAGAGGTAGACGAGCACGCCGACGACGATCGGCAGCGAGCCGATGATGGCGGCCGAGGCCTTCGCCTCCATCGACATCGCGCCGATCTTGCCGCGCATCTTCTTGCGCTCGCGGATGACGCGGGACAGGTTTGCGAGCACCTCTGAGAGGTTGCCGCCCGACTTTGACTGGATGGCGATGACGATGCCGAAGAAGTTGGCTTCCGGCACGGGGACGCGCTCGTAGAGCTTGCCGACGGCATCCGCCATGGGCAGGCCCATCGCCTGGTTCTCGACGATGGTCCGGAACTCGCTCTTCACCGGCTCGGCGGACTCGTTGGCGATGATGCGCAGGCAGTCGCCCAGCGGAAGGCCGGAACGGATGCCGCGCACGATGATGTCCATCGCGTTGGGCAGCTCGTCGATGAACTTCTTGATGCGCCGCTTGCGGAGGAACCCCAGCAGCCAGCGCGGCACGCCGAAGCCGCCGATGAAGAGTCCCGCCAGCGCAGCGAACGGGTCGCCAGACGCCACGAACGCGAAGGCTGCAAAGACGAACCCGATGACGGCGCTGATGACGAGGAACTTGCGCTTGTCCCAGTCGAGGCCGGCCTGCGCGACCCGCTTCTCGAAGGTCATCTTGGTCGCGGCCCGCTGCTTGGCCTCGACCTCCTTCAGACTCTGGGCGATCTTGTCACGCCGCTGGTTGGCCGAGACGGCGGCTGCCCGCGAGGCCTGCTGGTTGCTCCGCCCGTCGCCGACGAGCGCCTTCTGCCGCTGCTCGGCGCGCTGGCCGCCCATGAGCCAGGGATAGGCGAGCGCATAGGCGGCCGCGCCCACCGCGACCGCGGCAAGCGCGCCGACGGCGAGCCCGTTCAGCGCCATGGCGTGTCTCCGCTGGCGACGTCAGCCGACCTTGGCATCGTCGGCGACCTCCATCGCGTCGAGAGCCGCGGCGAGCCGCTTCTCCTCGCCGTAGTAGCGGGCACGCTCCCACATGCGCGGCCGGCCGATACCGGTCGAGGCATGCCGGCCGATCAGCCTGCCGTTCGCGTCCTCGCCGGTGATGGCGTAGACGACGATGTCCTGCGTGATGATCGTGTCGCCTTCCATCCCCATCACCTCGGTGACATGGGTGATGCGGCGCGAGCCGTCGCGCAGTCGGGCCGCCTGCACGATGACGTCGACCGAGGAGACGATCATCTCGCGGATCGTGCGAGAGGGCAGGGCGAACCCGCCCATGGTGATCATGGATTCGATACGGCTCAGTGCCTCGCGGGGTGAGTTGGCGTGCAGCGTGCCCATCGAGCCGTCATGGCCCGTGTTCATCGCCTGCAGCAGGTCGAACGCCTCGGGTCCGCGCACCTCGCCGACGATGATCCGCTCGGGACGCATACGCAGGCAGTTCCTGACGAGGTCACGCATGGTGACCGCGCCGGAGCCTTCCAGGTTCGGCGGACGCGTTTCGAGGCGCACCACGTGCGGCTGCTGCAGCTGCAGTTCCGCCGCGTCCTCGCAGGTGATGATGCGCTCGTCGTCGTCGATGTAGCGCGTCAGGCAGTTCAGCAGCGTCGTCTTGCCCGAGCCCGTGCCGCCCGACACCACCACGTTGCAGCGCACGCGGCCGGTGATCTTCAGGATCTCGGCGCCTTCCGGCGAGATCGAGCCGAAGCGGGTAAGCTGGTCGAGAGTGAGCTTGTCCTTCTTGAACTTTCGAATGGTGAGGGCGGCGCCGTCGATGGCCAGCGGCGGGGCGATGACGTTGACGCGCGAGCCGTCCGGCAGGCGCGCGTCGCAGATGGGCGAGCTTTCGTCGACGCGGCGGCCGACCTGGCTGACGATGCGCTGGCAGATGTTCATCAGCTGCCCCTGGTCGCGAAAGCGAACATTGGTCAGCTGGATCTTGCCGGCGACTTCGATGAAGGTCCGGTCGGGGCCGTTCACCATGATGTCGGCGATGTCGTCGCGGGCCAGCAGCGGTTCGAGCGGCCCGTAGCCGAGCACGTCGTTGCAGATGTCGTCGAGGAGCTCTTCCTGCTCCGCGATCGACATCACGAGGTTCTTGAGCGCGATGATCTCGTTGACGATGTCGCGGATTTCCTCGCGCGCCGCGTCCGTCTCCAGCTTCGACAGCTGGGAGAGGTCGATCGCCTCGATGAGGGCGCCGAAGATCGTGCTCTTGGTGTGGTAGTACTCCTCCGACTTCGCCCGGTCCGGCACCACCGTGCGCGGCGCGGCCTGCGACACGGCGGCGTGGGACGCCGGCGGTGCCGCAGACACGGGATCCGGCGCGCGCGCGGGCGTCGGCGCGGGCGCGACGGCGGGCGCCGCCGCGGGGGGCGGGGCGGCAGCCGGTGTAGCCGGATTGACCTGGGTGCGCTTGCCGAACATGCGACTCTCTAGCGTATCCGCGCGATCCTGCCCTCGCAGCCTTGCGAAGAGGTGAACGTCATGCCTTGCGGCGCAGCCTGTTGACCAGCGGCCCCAGGATGGAGCGGCTGGCCTTCTTCTCCTCGTTCCTTCCAATCAGCGTCCGTGCGACGTGAAGGAAAGACTCGGTGACTTTGCCGTTGGCCTGAATTTCTGCAATCATCTGTCCGTTGTTTGCCGCGGTTCCGAAGAGCTGCGGATCGAACGGGATGATGCAGGAGGGCTCGCAATCGAGGGCCTTGGCGAAGTCGGCCGCCGGAATTTCCGGCCGCTTCGGAACGCCCTGCATGTTGAGGATGAGCTTGGGCCGCCGGTCATTGGGCCGGGCAGCCCGCATCACGTCCATCATGCTCTTGGCGTTTCGGAGGTTGGCGAGGTCGGGCGCCGCCACGAGCACGATGTCGTCGGCGCCGATCAGCACCCGCCGCGACCACCCCGTCCAGACATGCGGCACATCGAGCACGATGCACGGCACCGAGCCGCGCAGAATGTCGATGACCTGGTCGAACGTCGTCTCCTGGAAGTCGTAGAGCCTGTCGAGTGTCGCCGGGGCGGCGAGCAGCGACAGCGTCTCCGAGCACTTGGAGAGCAGTCGGTCGAGAAAGTTCTGGTCGAGCCTGTCCGGCGCGAACACCGCCTCGGCGATGCCCTGCGGCGGGTCCTGGTTGAAGTCCAGGCCGGCGGTGCCGAAGCCGAGGTCGAGGTCGGCGATGACAGTGGAGACGTCGAGCCCCCGCGCGATCGCCCAGCCGATATTGTGGGCGACGGTGGAGGCGCCGACGCCGCCCTTCGTTCCGACCACGGCGATGGTGCGGCCCAGCGGCTCGGCCCCCGGCGCGGTATAGAGCTCGGCGATGCCCTTGATGAAGCCCACCGTGTCGAGAGGCGTGATCAGGTACTCGCTCACGCCGCGCCGGATGAGTTCGCGATAGAGCAGAACGTCGTTGACGTGGCTGACCACGATCACCTTGGTGCCGGCGTCGCAGGACTCAGCCAGTTCGTCGAGAGAGTTGAGCAGCTGGGGACCGTCGCCGGCGGCAAACTCGAGCACGATGACGTTGGGCGTCGGCGCCGTGCGGTAGACCTCCACCGCCGCGGGCGCGCCGCCCATCTGAACCTTCAGCATGGCCTTGTCCATGCGCCGGTCGGCGCTGGCCGCCTCGATGGTCGCCGCCACCTCCGCCGTCTCGCAGAAGGCCTGGACGGTAATGCGCGGCACGGGCGGGATGTGCGTGCTCGCCATCTCCGCGGCCGGCTGCTGTGTGGGAACGCCTGCCCCCTGCATCGTCAGTTACCTCCGCCGCTGTCGCCGCTGACGCTCGCCGTCCCGGTCTTCCAGGCGGTCGAGGGGTCCACCGCCTTGCGCGCGTCGTCGAACACCTTCATGCGGCGGTTGACGTCGGGCGGGGTCTCGGCCCGCGGCCTGACGAGGTCGATCGGGTCGTCCACCTGGTTGGCCATCATGGTCTGGTAGGAACAGCCGAAATTGTAGTAGGGCCGGTTTTCCCAGCCCTGCAGCGAGGCGGCGTTGCCGTTGATGTCCTCGGGCCACTGGCCGCACTTCGTCGCCACCTTGGCCTGCAGCTTGGCGTAGCTGAGCCGGATCGGCGCCGCGAACGGGCCGGCGTCGGTCCGGTACATCGCGACCTTGATGTTGCGCCCGCCGATGCCGTGTTCGGCCAGGGCGGCGCGGACGACGCGCTCGCCGCCATAGCCCGACTGGCCGGACGGCACCATCATCTGCAGCGGCCCGCGGCCGTTGCGGCGGTAGTCCTCGGCGAAGAGGTCGAGATCCTTGCCCTGGCGCTCGTCCAGCCGGCTGTCGTTGCGGGCCAGGAAGAGATCGAGGTCGGTAGGCGCGTTGACCAGCGCGATGGGATGGCGGACGCGGTAGTCCACGGTCGCCGTGGTGACGGCATCTTCGGCCGTCTTGCACCCCGCGAGGGGGAAGGCGGCGACGCCGGCCAGAAGAAGGAGGATGGCGCGGGCTCCGGGACGGAGCGCGGCGGGAAACGGGGTCATTGTCGCCTTACTCCACGATGAAGCCGGCGCGGCCGCGATAGCTCGATGCGGCTGCGGTGGACTGGCCCTTGCCATAGATCCGGTTGAACCGGCCGATCAGCACCGCCTGCGGGTCGCTGGCGTCGGCGAAGCCGTCGTCGGGCCGGGCCACGGCCGAGGGCGCCGAAGGCTTGGCGATGTAGGGCGTGACGCTGATCAGCAGCTCCGTCTCGCGGCGCTCATAGTCGCGCGAGCGGAACAGGGCGCCGATGACGGGCAGGTTCATGAGGCCCGGGAAGCCATTCACCACCTGGCCGCTGGCCTGCTGCATCAGGCCGGCCGAGACCAGAGAGGCGCCGGAGGGCAGCTCGACGGTGGTGTCCATCTTGCGGGTCTTGAAGGCCGGGGCCGTGCTGCTCGTCGCCTTCAGCTGGTTGTCGTAGTCGAGGTCTGTGACCTCGGTGGAGACGTGCAGGCTGATGCGGCCGTCGTTCAACACCACCGGCGTGAAGTTGAGGGCCACGCCGACGTTCTTGTAGACGACGCTCACCACGCAGGAATTGCGGCCGAAGAGGTCGGTCGAGCACGACTCGCCGCCGGGAACCGGGATTTCGCCGCCCGCGGTGAACTTGGCGCTCTCGCCGGAGATGGCGGTCAGCGTCGGCTCGGCCAGGGTGCGCATGACGCCGGCGCGCTCGGCGGCCCGCAGGACAACGTTCGTGGAGCTGCCGACGCCGCCGCTGATCTGCGAGTCGGCCAGCACCTGGCGCGACAGGGTGAAGGGCGTGAAGATGTCGGCGGCGCCGGCGAGGTTGCCGACCTGCCACGTTCCCGAGGTGTTGACGCCAAGCTGCTTGAGGACGGCGCGCTGGATCTCAGCGACCGTCACCTTCAGCATGACCTGGTCCTTGCCCTTCACCTGGAGCGAGTTGACCACCACGCCGGCGACGGCCTGCGCTCCCACGGTGCTCGTCGAGACGAAGCCCTTGGCGATGTCCATGGCCTGCAGGGCGTCGCCGGCCGAGGCGACGGTGCCGGTGAGCACGATGGTGTCGCCGACCGGGACGATGTTGATGGCGCTGGTGGGCATGGCCGCCTTCAGCGTGCGGCGCAGCAGGTTCAGGTCGCGGCCGATATTGATGTCGAGGTTGGCAACCTGCCGTCCCTCGGAATCCAGCACGACGACGTTGGTCTGCCCGTCCGCCTCGCCGATCACGAAGATCTTCCGGGTGGAGCGCACGACGGCGTTGGCCACCTTCGGATTGGCGACGAAGACCTCCTTGGCGTCGCGCGGCAGGTCGACGATGACCGCCTTGCCGATGCCGAGGTCGAGCCGCCTGGCCCGGCCCGATTCGCTCTCCGTCACGCTGATCTGCGTCGGCGTGGAAGACTGGGCGAAGGCCGGTGCCCCGCCTGAGAGGCCGGCCACCAGCAGGGCGCCTGCGAGCAGGGCGCCCCGGAGGGTGCTGGTGGATGAGAGAGCGAAGCGCATCATTCGGATGGTCCTTCGTGCGGTGCCCGTCAGCGCTGCGACGCCGTCCCGTAACGGACGATGGTGAGCGTCGTGTCGTCGTTGGCAGACATCTGCGCCTCGGCTTTGGTGAGATCCTGGATGCTGCGCAGCGACAGCGAGAGCTGTCCCAGGCGCTGGGCCAGCGCGATGACTTCCACCTGGCGCGGGTCGAGCTCGAGGGTCGCGGTTTCACCGACGACCACCTTCTCGCCATTGCGCTCCTGAATGTTCTGGCCGATGGCGAGCACGCGGACGTTGCGCAGCAGCGTTTCGCTGACGATCACCTCGCTGCCCTGGGACTTGCTGGCCGCTTCGTCGCGGAACGTGCGGATCACGTCGACATGGTCGTTGGGCAGGATGAAGCCGCCGGCCGTGTTGGCGCCGCGGTTGTCGATGGTGATGGCGATGGCGCGCGAGCCGGAGGGCAGCAGCGCGGAGAGCACCCCGCCATTGGCCGACTTGACGATGCGCTCGGGACGGACGGGCTCGCCGGCCACCATCGGCACGCGGGCGATGCCGCCCGTGAACTCCTCGATGCCGTTCGGCTTTTCCGTCTTGAGGACCATGCCGGCGCTGGTCGCGTCGGCCGGCCACACCTGCCAGCGCATGTCCTTGGGAGCCACGGTGGTGCCGAGCGGGATCTCACCGGCGGCGACCAGGACTTCCGTCGTCTTCACCGCCTCGACCTTCTCGGGAGGGGGCGGCGGCGCTTCCGAGGACTGCGATGCGAGATAGGCGGCAATGCCGCCAGCCGCGAGCGCGATCCCGAGTACAGCAATACGAGCGAGCTTCATGCCGACACACCCACACCACCGGTCCACGAACGACCGGATCACATGGGGATTATTCGTCAGCGTATGGTTAAATTTTCGTTTGCATTTCTTTGGTTGAGCTTATGTCGCTCAACATATCGCAAACAGCACGCCTTCAGGCCGCCCTTCGCAAGGCTTCCTCGGCGGTCAGGCGGGTCTCCCGGGTCCCGGAGACGATGAGTTCGAGCACCTCGTGCTCATTGGTGTGGGCGACATAGCGCTCGCCGACATTCTCGCCCCGCTTCAGCACCATCACGCGGTCGCCGACCTCGAAGATGTCGGTGAGCCGGTGCGAGATGATGATCTGCGCCACGCCCTGTTTCTTGAGCTCCGCCATGGTCTCCAGCAGCCGTTCCGTGGCCATGACGGAGAGGTTGGCGGTGGGTTCGTCGAAGATGACGACGCGGGGGTTGAAGGAGATGGCGCGGGCGATGGCGACCGACTGCTGGCGGCCGCCGGACAGGCTCTCGACCTTCTGGAAGACGGAGTTAACGTCGACCTTGAGCCGCTTGAGCACGGCCTGCGCCTCCGCATACATGCGCGGCCGGTCGACGAACAGGCCCTTCCGCGGCCAGCGGCCGAGGAAGATGTTCTGGCCTATGTCCATGTTCCCGCACAGCGCGAAGTCCTGGTAGATCATCTCGATCCCGACGTCGCGGCTCTCCTGCGGGCTGCGGAAATGCGTCGCCTTGCCGTCGACGAGAACCTCGCCGCCGTCGCGCTGGTAGGCCCCCGTCATAACCTTCATCAGCGTGGACTTGCCGGCCGAGTTGTCGCCGACGAGGCCCAGGATCTCGCCCGGCATGAGGAAGAAATCGACGTTGCGCAGCGCGTGCACGGCGCCGAAATGCTTCTCGATGCCGCGCATCTCGATGATGGGCGTGGTCATGCGTCCCCTCCGTGCGGCGCCCGGCGCCTGAGCGCGCGGGAGAAGCGTTCCATGATGTTTTCCTGCCGGACCCAGATGTCGCCGACGACGGCGCAGATCAGGATCAGGCCGATGAAGACGTTCATCCAGTGCTGCGGCATGACGAAGGACGATCCGTCGGGAAGGATGACCTGCAGCGACAGCAGTGACCGGATCAGCGTGATGGCGGCCGCTCCCGCCAGCGCCCCGATGATCGTCCCGTAGCCGCCGAAGATCGAGCCGCCGCCGATGATGACGGAGGCGATTCCGTCGAGCTCGCGCCCCGCCCCGGCCGACGGGTTGAAGGAGCGGAGATAGGCGACGTAGATGACGCCCGCGGCGGCCGAGCAGCCGGCCGAGAAGACCAGCGACCAGAAGCGCACCGCCTTCGTGTCGATGCCGGCATAGCGCGCGGCCCGCTCGTTGCCGCCGACCGCGTAGACCATCTGTCCCCAGATCGTCCGGCCGAGAACGAGGCCCGCCACCAGCGCCACGACGGCCATGAACAGCGTCTGCGCGCTCACCGCCTTGGCCAGCGCGAGCGCGAAGCCGCCGCCCGGCGCTATGCCGAGCCAATCGAGGATCTCGAAGACGTTGCGGCCCATCAGGTTGTAGCTCTCGGGAAAGCCGGAGAGCTGTCGTCCAGCAACCAGCCAGGCGGCGAGGCCCCGCGCGACGTAGAACATGCCGAGCGTGGCGACGAAGGCAGGCAGGCCGAAGCGCACCGTGAGCCAGCCATTGATCACGCCGCACAGGATGCCGCCGACCATCGCCACGGTGACGGCGAGCGCCGGGTCCGCCCCCATCTCCTTCATCAGGAACGCCGCCGTGGCGCCGGAGAAGGCGAGGACCGAGCCGACGGAGAGGTCGATGTCGCCATTAGCGATGACGAAGGTGAGGCCCAGCGAGACCAGCGCGATCTCGGTGAAGGCGAGCAGGAGGTTGAAGCTGTTGTCGAGGGATCCCCAGAAGTCCGGCCGCAGCCAGAGGCCGATCGCCCAGAGGACGACGCTCAGGATGATGGCCGCGGCATCGCGCCGCGCCAGGAAGGCCCGGATGCCGCGCGCCCCCACGCCGCGGGCCTCGGACGCGGCGCCGCGCGTCTGCACGCCGACGATGGCGGCCTCGCCGCGATCGGGCGGGGGAGGTGCCTCGTCACCCCGCAGTCGCGCCCAGATGCGGGCGGCACCGCCTCCCTTGATGGCCCAGGGCTCGACCAGGACGGCCACGAGCAGGATCACGCCCAGGAAGGCGGGCACCGCGCCCGGCGGCAGCTGGGCGTAGGCCTGCACCTCCATCTGCACGTCGCCGACATCGATCATGCGGGTGATGGGGATCCCCTCCCGCAGCACCTTGTCGATGAGCACGACGAGGAGAGCGCCGAGGCAGGCGCCGAGCACCCGCCCGCGGCCGCCGGCGATGGAGGCGCCGCCCACGATCACCGCGGCGATGACGATGAGTTCCGCGCCCTGCCCGTACTGGGAGGTGATCCCCTTGTCCTGGGCGACGTTCATCAGGCCGGCGAGCGTGGCGGTGAGCGCCGAGAACAGGTAGGCGCGCATGCGCACCCACTTCGAGGGGATGCCGGCATAGGTCGCCGCCTGCTCGTTTCCGCCGACGGCGTAGGTCTCGTAGCCGACGCGCGTCTTGGCCAGCAGGATCATGCCGACGAGGGCGACGAGGATGAAAATGACGATCTGGCTGTTGAAGCCCAGCGCGTTCGTCTCGCCCCAGCCGAAGAACCAGCCGTCCGCCGCCGCCTTGCGCTCATAGGCGATGGTCTTGCCGCCGGTGAGTCCCAGAACAAGGCCCCGCCCGATGAAGAGCATGGTCAGCGTCGCGATGAAGGCGGGCACCTTCAGCCGGGTCACGAGCAGCCCGTTGATCAGGCCGATGGCCATGCCGATGACGACGCCGCCGAACACGGCCCAGCCGATCGGCAGATCAAAGTGCGACGGCGCGTAGAGGATCGAGAAGACGGTCGCCACCAGGCCGAGAATCGAGCCGACGGAGAGGTCCAGCTCCTTGTTGACGATGACGAAGGTCATGCCGACCGCCATCACGCCGAACCGGGCAGTGTCGCGCAGCACGGCCGAGAAGGCGTCGGTAGAGCCGAAGAAGGCGGGGTTGATGTAGACCCCGACGAGGTAGAGCAGGACCATGAACACCAGCAGCCCGACCTCCCAGCCGCCGATCAGCTGGAGCGGCAACCGCAGGCGGGTGCCGTCGGTCGTCGGGGCGGTTGCGATGCTGGTCATCGTGGTGCGGTCTCCGCGCCCGTCCGGAATGGACGCCGGTCATCCCGGGCGCGCCGCATCGCGGAGCGGTGCGGCGCAGACCCGGGATCCAGGCACTCGGAAGCCAGGTGGTCCTGGGTCCCGGCTCTTCGCTTCGCTTCGGCCGGGATGACGGCCTGAGGCGAGCGTCAGTTCTCGAAGCGCTTGCCGATCTTGTCGACGTTGTCCTTCGTCACGAGCTGGGCGCGCGTGTCGAGATTGGCGGCGGAGATGCCGCGGTCGATCTGCAGGTAGAGCTGCATCACCGGCCAGAAGCCCTGCAGGAAGGGCTGCTGCCCGAGCGAACCGGTCAGTGCGCCGGTCTTCAGGGCCTCCTGCTGCTTCGGACCGAGGTCGAAGCCGAAGGCGCAGACCTTGCCGTTCTGCTTGAGCTGGGCGATGGCGTCGCCGAGGGCGGGCGTCACGAAGCCGTTGGCGGCGAAGGCGCCGACGACGTCCTTGCGGCTCTCGATCAGCGACACCACCGAGTTCACGATGTTGTCCTTGTCGACGTCGATGCCGATGTTCTGCGGGCCGGCGTCGACCTTGAAGTCCTTCAGCTTGCCGGCGGCGTTCAGCGTCTTCACCGTGGCCTGGAAGGCGGCGGTGACGCGGCGGTTCACCTCCTCGTTGCCTAGCGTGGTGGTGTTCGGGAAGATGATCGACCCGCCCTTGACGTTGTTCTTGATCAGGCAGTTGGCCAGCGCCTCGCCGCCGATCGCCGCGGCCGATGATTCCTGGCCGGTATGGGAGATGGCGGAGCGGTTGAGGAGCTTGGGATCGAAGGAGTTGGTCGTGGCGACCGGGATGCCCTTCTCCGTCAGCTTCTTGACGAGGTCGTCATAGGCGCCCGACTGGGGGGTCGTCATGATGACGCCGTCGATCGTGGGGTCCTGCACGATCTGGTTGAGGATCGCGATCTCGCGCGGGATGTCGTCGACCGGTGCCTCGGAGCCCAGCATGATCAGGTTGATGCCGAGGGCGTTGGCGGCGACTTTCGCGCCGACATAGGTGGGGTCGAAGAAGCCGTTGCCGGCGGTGTGCGTGACGATGGCGAAGGTGAGCTTGCCGTCCTTCGAATTGAAGTCCTTCGTCGTCGCCGCCTCCTTGGCAGCGTCGTCGAAGGTGTAGCCGCCGACGGCCTTGTTGAGGACGCCCGACTGGGCGAGGGCGGCGCCCGCGCTGAGCACGGACACGCCTGCGGCCAACGCCGCAAGGCGAATGATGCGGTTCATGATGTTCCCTCCCTAGGAACTGTCCCGTTGGACCCGCCCGGCTCATCGGCCGGCGGTCACGGCCAAGGAAGCGTACTTCCGCCATGTGGCAAATCAACCCCTGTTGACGTGCGCATGGCGCGGGGCTGCACGTCGAGCGGGAAAATCGCCTACAGTTTCTCGGATTTATTGCTGAGGTACGTACATCTGTTCGCCGCGCCGGCGCTTGCGCCGGCCAATGCCGCCCGTGTATCGATGGGCAAACATCAGCCGTGCAGGCGGCGACAGGGAGGAAGCGATGGCAGGCGCGATTTATCCGGACCTCGAGGGCAAGGTGGTGTTGATCACGGGCGGCGGCAGCGGCATCGGCGAGGCCATCACCCGTCATTTCGCCCGCCAGAAGGCCAGGGTCGGCTTTATCGACATCAATGCCGACGCGTCTGCCAAGGTGGTGCGCGAGCTCGAGGCGCAGGGCACGGCGGTGGCCTTCGTCAGGGCGGACCTTACCGACATCGCGGCACTGCGCGAGGCTGTGTCGGCCCTCCGCGCCAAGCTCGGGCCCGTCGACGTGCTGGTCAACAACGCCGCCCATGACGAGCGCCACGCCACCAGCGACGTGACCGAGGAGTACTGGGACGGCCGCATCGCGGTGAACCTGAAGCACCAGTTCTTCGCCGCCCAGGCGGTCCTGCCGGACATGAAGGCCAAGAACGCCGGCGTCATCATCAATTTCGGCTCGACCTCCTGGATGGTCGGCCAGGGCGGCATGGCGGCCTACACCGCCGCGAAGTCGGCCGTCCTCGGGCTGACCCGGTCGCTCGCCCGCGACTACGGGCCCTACAACATCCGGGTCAACGCCATCGCTCCCGGCTGGATCATGACCGAGCGCCAGCAGACGCTCTGGCTGACGCCCGAGGCAGAGAAGGAGCTGTTCCAGCGCCAGTGCCTGAAGCGCAAGCTCTATCCCGACGACATCGCCAAGTTCACGGTGTTCATGGCGTCCGAGGAGTCGAGCGGCTGCACGAACCAGCAATACGTGGTCGATGGCGGCTGGGTCTGATAGCGTCCGCCGCCCGGAGCCAACCTTCCCGTGAGTGCGCTGAGGTCATGAGTTCACCGAGGCTGATCGCCGTCGACTGGGGCACCACCCGGCTGCGGGCCTGGCTGGTCGATGCGGCCGGTGCCGCGCTGGAGCGCGTCGCCGGCGACGACGGCATCATGGCGGTGCCGGCGGGAGGCTATCCGGCCACGCTGCGCAGGCATGTCGGCGCCTGGCTCGCCGCGCACGGGCCGATGCCGGTCGTGATGGCCGGCATGGTCGGCAGCCGCAACGGCTGGGTCGAGGCACCCTACGTGCACTGCCCGGCTGGCTTCGAGGCCGTGGCCGCTGCGCTCGTCGAGGTTGATCTCGGCGAGGGGCTGTCTGCCCGCATCGTGCCCGGCCTCAGCACGCGCGACGGCGAGGGCGTGCCCGACGTGCTGCGCGGCGAGGAGGTGAAGCTTGCCGGCGCCGGGATCGATGACGGCACCGTCGTTACCCCGGGCACGCACGGCAAATGGGCCCGGCTTTCGGGCGGGCGCGTCGTCTCCTTTGCCACCTTCATGACCGGCGACTTTTACGGCGCTCTGAGCGCCCACACGATCCTGGGCAAGCTCGCCGAGGAGCCGGAGGACGAGGCCGGCTTCGCGCGGGGGCTCGAGGCTTCGAAGCGTCCGGGCGGGCTGACGCACCAGGCCTTCTCCGCGCGGTCGCTGGCCCTGATGGGCGACCTGCCGCCAGCGCAGGTTGGGCCATTCCTGTCGGGATTGCTCGTCGGCAACGAAGTCCGCCACGGGCTCGCGATGCAGGAGGCGGGCGAGACGGTGGTGGTCGCCGACGGCGTGCTGGCGCGTGCCTATGGCTCGGCCTTCGCCGCCGCCGGGCACACGGTCAGGATCCTCGATCCCGACGCGGTGTTCCTGAAGGGCCTGACGCGTCTCCTCGATCTTTCCGGCGCCTGAGCGGAGCCAGCCATGTCCCATCTTGCCGATTTCGACGCGGCCTTCGCCCGCTGCTCCCTCATCGCCATCCTCCGCGGCCTCAGGCCGGAGGAGGCGGTTGCCGTCGGGGAGGCCATCGTCTCCGCCGGAATTGGCATCCTTGAGGTGCCGCTCAACTCGCCCGAGCCGCTGGTCAGCATCGGCGCGCTGGCCAAGGCACTTGCCGGCCGGGCCGTGGTCGGCGCCGGCACGGTGTATCGCGAGGCGGACGTCGATGCCGTCGCCGCAGCAGGCGGGCGCATCATCGTATCGCCCAACGCCAACCCCGCCGTCATCCGCCGCGCCAAGCACCTCGGCCTCGTCTCGGCCCCGGGCGTGATGACGCCGACCGAAGCCGCGGTCGCGCTCGAGGCCGGGGCGGACGTGATCAAGCTGTTTCCCGGCGAGGTCATCACGCCTTCTGCCGTGCGCGCCCTCGCGGCGGTGATGCCGCCCGGCACGCGTCTCGTCATCGTCGGCGGCGTCAGCCCCGAGACGCTTCCCGCCTATGCCGCGACGCCGGTGGCGGGCTACGGTATCGGATCGGCCCTGTTCAAGCCCGGCCTGGCTGCGGCCGAGGTGGGCGAGCGGGCGAGGAGCTTCGTCGCCGCATGGCGGGAGGCCACGGGGAGGGGAGCATGATCGTCGTCTTCGGCTCGGTGAATGTCGACTTCGTCACCCGCGTGCCCAACATTCCGAGCCCGGGCGAAACGGTGCTCGGCCCCGGCTACGATGTCATCCCCGGCGGAAAGGGGGCCAACCAGGCGCTGGCCGCGGCCCGCGCGGGTGCCAGGGTCGCCCTCGTGGCCGCAGTCGGGCAGGACCCGTTCGCGGCCATCGGCCTGTCGCTGCTGGAAACGGAAGGCGTCGACCTGACACGTACGGCGCGGGTCGAGGCACCGACGGGCGCGGCCTTCATCAGCGTCGACGACGCGCGCGGCGAGAACGCCATCGTCGTGGCCTCCGGCGCAAACACGCATGTACGCGCCACGCAGCTGGAGGCCGTGGAGATCGGCGCCTCGGACATCCTCCTCCTGCAGCGTGAGGTGCCCGATGCGGAGGCGGCCAAGGCCGCCGCCATCGCAAAATCGGCAGGAGCCCGCGTCGTCCTGAACGCCGCGCCGGCCGGTGCGATCCCGCACGAACTCCTCGGCGCGCTGGATGTGCTCATCGTCAACGAGCACGAGGTGATCACCGTGGGCGAGGCGCTGGGCATCGGCGGCGAGCCCGACGACGTGGCGCGCGGCATCGACGCGAAGCACGGCATCGCCACGGTGGTGACGCTCGGCGCGGAGGGCGTCATCGGCTGGACCGGCGGCGTGAGGCGGCACGTGCCTGCGCTCAGCATCACCCCTGTCGACACGACCGCGGCTGGCGACGCCTTCTGCGGCGCGTTCGCCGCCGCGCTGGACGCCGGCTACGGCTTCACGATGGCCCTGGCGCGCGGCGCCGCCGCCGGGAGCCTCGCCTGCACCATCCGGGGCGCGCAGCCGAGCCTGCCCCGCCGCGAGGCCATCGACGAAGCCACGGCCGGGTTCGCGGCCTGAACGGGGCCGGCCGCGAAAACGTGCGGTCGGGGCAAGGAAGCGGAAAGGGAGACCATGCTATCTCCCTCCCCATCCATGCTGCCCCTTGCCCGCCCATGCTGAAGCTCGCCGGAAAAGCAGCGGTCCTCGTGGCCGTCAGCTACGTTCTCGTCCAGGTCCTCAACGGCTCGACGGCGTTCCGGCTCGGGCCGCGGCCGGCCGACGCGCAGAAGACCACGCCTGCCCAGGACAGCATGCCCCGCGGCATGCTCGTGCTGCCCGAGGACGGAAGGGGCCACTTCATTGCCGAGCCGCTGGTCAATGGCACGCGGCTGAACATGCTGGTCGACACCGGTGCATCCGTCGTCGCGCTCTCGGCAGAGGATGCCGGACGGGCCGGGATCTTCCCGAATGCCGGCGAGTACAAGCTGACCATCGCCACGGCCAACGGCACCATCCAGGCCGCGCCGGTGAAGCTGCGCGAGGTCCGCGTCGGCAGCATCGTGCTGCGCGACGTCGAGGCTGCGGTGCTGCCTGCCGGCCGGCTCAAGGAGAGCCTCCTCGGCATGTCGTTCCTGCGCCGCCTGTCCAGCTTCCAGATCGCGGACGGCTCGCTGGTCCTCAAGCAGTAGACCGATCCACGGACCGCGCGTCTTCAGACGCGCTTCTCTGCCGGTCCCGGCAAAAGAGCGGGTCTGGAGTACCGCCCTCCAGCCTTGCGCCGGGCTGCCGTCTTTCCGCCTCCGGGAAGGGCAACCATTGCACTGTCCTGCCGTTCAGGTAGACCTTAGCCCGACCGAACTCGAGCCAGACGAGCCCCCATGTTCCCCAAGCCCGTCCCCTCCCTCGCCTTCAACACCTACGCGTACGAGACGCAGCCGATGGTGAAGCCCACGGGCTTCCGCGAGTACGACGCGCGCTGGCTGTTCGAGAAGGAGATCAACCTGATGGGCATCCAGGCCCTCGGCATGGGCCTCGGCACCATGATCAGGGACATGGGCGTGAAGCCGGAGATCGTCACCGGGCACGACTACCGGAGCTATTCCTCCTCCATCAAGCTGGCGTTGGTGAACGGCCTCGTTGCGGCGGGATGCAAGGTGCACGACATCGGCCTCGCGCTCTCGCCGATGGCTTATTTCGCACAGTTCGCCCTCGACGTTCCCTGCGTGGCCATGGTCACCGCCTCGCACAACGACAATGGCTGGACCGGCGTGAAGATGGGTGCGCAGCGCCCGGTCACCTTCGGGCCGGACGAGATGACCCGGCTCAAGGAGATCGTCCTCGCCGGCGCCTACCGGACCGAGGCGGGCGGCAGCTACAACTACGTCGAGAATTTCCCGGCGACGTACATCGCCGACCTCACCAGCCGGCCCAAGATGAAGCGCAAGCTCAAGGTCGTCGCCGCCTGCGGCAACGGCACGGCTGGTGCTTTCGCGCCGGAGATCCTGGAAAAGCTTGGCGTCGAGGTGATCCCGCTCGACACGGAGCTCGACTTCACCTTCCCGCGCTACAATCCGAACCCCGAGGAGCTCGAGATGCTCCACGCCATCGCCCACAAGGTGAAGGAAACGGGGGCGGATGTCGGCCTCGGGTTCGACGGCGACGGCGACCGCTGCGGCGTCGTCGACAATGAGGGCAACGAGATCTTCGCCGACAAGATCGGCGTGATGTTGGCGCGCGACCTCTCCAAGCTGCACCCCGGCTCCACGTTCGTGGTCGACGTGAAGTCGACCGGCCTGTTCGCCACCGATCCCGAGCTGATCGCGAGCGGCGCCAAGGCGGACTACTGGAAGACCGGCCACTCCTACATCAAGCGCCGCGTCGCCGACCTGAAGGCGCTGGCGGGGTTCGAGAAGTCCGGCCACTTCTTCTTCAACGCGCCGGTGGGCCGCGGCTATGACGATGGCCTCGTCACCGCCATCGCCGTCCTCGACATGCTGGACCGCAATCCCGACCGCTCGATGGCCGATCTCTACCGGGCGCTGCCCAAGACCTACGGCTCGCCCACAATGGCGCCGCACTGCGCCGACGAGGTGAAGTACGACGTCGTCACCCGCGTGGTGAAGCAGATCCAGGATCTCCAGGCCAAGGGCGGCTCCTTCGCCGGCGAGCCGATCCGCGACGTGGTGACCGTGAACGGCGTCCGCGTCACCACGCAGGACGGCACCTGGGGGCTGGTGCGCGCCTCCTCCAACAAGCCGGAGCTGGTCGTGGTGGTAGAGAGCCCCGTTTCCGAGGCCCGCATGCGCGAAATGTTCGCCGCTGTCGACGCGGTGCTGCGCGAGAACCCCGAGGTCGGAGCCTACAACCAGACCATCTGAAATCCGCCTGCCGCAGGCTGACCCTCCCCTGAGGGGAGGGGTTCCTGCCGGTTGCTAGGCAGCCCGCCGGGGAACCAGCCGCTCGCTACGCAGTGCTTCCTGCTCTCCGGAGCCGCCGGCCTCGTGGTACTCGGCGTCCTCGTTGACGCCCCAGATGTCGTAGAGCCTCTCGCCCGCCAGGATGTTGCGGACCGTCAGCATGGCGGTCATCATCGCGTGGTCCTGGTTGTTGTACTTGTGCATGCCGTTGCGGCCGACGAGATGAAGCGTGGGGAAGCGCTTCTCGAGGTCGAGGCGCACCATGTCGACGTGGTGCTTGTACTCGTCGTCATAGACCGGATAGGCCTTCGGCTGGCGCACCACGCAGGCGTCCACCACCTCGTCCTCGCGCACGAGCCCGATTTTGGCGATCTCCTGCTTGGCGAGCGCGACGAGCTCCTCGTCGGGCGCCGACCACAGGCCATCCCCCTCGAAGCAGAAATACTCCAGGCCGAGGCAGGCGAGCTTCGGGTCCGGCACCATCTCGGGCGACCAGGAGCGGAAGTTCTGGACGCGGCCAACCTTCACCGACGGGTCGTGGATATAGATCCAGTTGTCGGGGAAGAGGTCCTGCCGCGTCGTGATCAGCGCCACGGTGAGGAAGTCGCGGTACTTGAGGGCGCGCGCAGAGAAGGTCGAGATCGGCGCCGGGCGGATGGAGTTCACCAGCTCGCGCACCGGAGCCGAAGAGATGACGTGGTCGGCCGTGTAGGTCTCGACCTCGCCGTCACCGCGGCGCACCGTCACCGTCCAGAGCTTGCCGGCCTCGTCGTAGCTCATCGTGTCGAGGCTGCGGTCCATGAGGACGCGCCCGCCCTGCTCGACGGTCTTGCGGGCCGCCGCGTCCCACATCATGCCCGGGCCCTTGCGAGGGTACTGGAAGGACTCGATCAGCGTCTTCACAACCTCGCCATTCTTGGTGCCGCCCTTGCCGCGGAACGGCCGGGTGAGGGCGTTCATCACGGCGGTGCCGAGGCTCAGCCCCTTGATGCGCTGGGCCGCCCAGTCGGCCGAGATCTCGTCGCATGACATGCCCCACACCTTCTCGGTGTAGGTCTTGAAGAAGATCGAGAACAGCCGCTCGCCGAACTGGTTGCGCACCCACTGGTGGAAGGTGCGCGGGTTCTCGACAGGCTTCGCCTTGGCGAAGGCGTAGGAGAGCATGCAGTACGCGCTCTCCAGGATGCCGAGGTTGGACAGCGCCTCGAAGGCACGCAGCGGGTAGGAGTAGAGCTTGCCCTTGTAGTAGATGCGCGAGATGCGCGGGCGCTCGATGAAGTCGTCGGGAAGGATCTCCTTCCACAGGTCGACCACCTCCTTCGACTTCGAGAAGAAGCGGTGGCCGCCAATGTCGAAGAGGAAGCCCTTGTAGTCGACAGTGCGGCTGATGCCGCCGACCATCGTCGGATCCCGCTCGATGACGAGGACGTCCCGGCCCTCCTTGCTGAGGAGGTAGGAGGCAGTCAGTCCGGCCGGACCGGCGCCCACGATCAGGACTTCGGCATGGTTGCTCATGGTGTCTCCGACGGTCTTGCGGGGGAGAGTTCGGTGTCGCGCCGAGGCGCGAACGCGAAGAGCTTGTGGCCGGCGAAGCCGGCGACTGCGGCGAGGCCGGCGCCGATGAAGAGCGCAATCAGCCGCGGCAGGGCAGGGATCTCGTAGACGAGCGCGAGGAAGACGGCGTAGCTGAAGCCCTGCGCGCAGAGTGCCACGGCGGCGTAGCGAGCGGCCTCGGCAGCGGGGTGCCTGCCGCTGGCGCCGAAGGTGTGCCGCCGGTTCAGCCACCATGTGACGAGCGTCGCGACGCCGAGCGAAATGGCTCGCGACACTTCCGGCCGCATGTTCGCGGCATCCATGGCCGTGAAGAGGGACGCGTCCACCGCGAGGCCGACGAGGCCGACGCCGAGGAAGCGCGAGAAGGCGGCGGCGAGCGGATGGCGCAGCGCGCGCCACAACCTGGCCTCCAGCGCCCCGGCGCGGCGGCCGCCGGGGAGAAGAGAGGCCACCCAGGTGGGCGGCGAAAGGGCCGTGGCGTCGGTGTCCTTCATGGCCGGTGGCGTCCGCGCAAGAGTCTGTTCACTCGTCCGCTGGCGACTACGTTGCGTAATCAGCAATCTAGCGTTGATTTGTGTTTTAGACGCAACTCCGGAATGAATCGTAAATGTCGAAGCATCTGCTTCATTGCCAGATTACTACTTTCACGCTTGGGTAATATTACCAGAATTCACCGCAATGATTCCAATGAGCGTGCGCGAGCATTCCCGGATTGTTAACTGTACTCGCATAGCGTTGTGACGTTCCCCGAGCCCCGGATCTCATGACCGACCTCGCCCTCCGGCCCCAGGCCGCCACCTCATCGCCCCTCTCCTGGGCGCTCTCGGCACCGGCCTCGCTGGTGCTGCTCGCCTGGGCGCTCTTCATCGCCACCTCGCGGTTCGACTGGCACGGCATCGGCGTCCAGTTCAGCGACACCGACGACGCCATGCGCCTCGTCGAGATTCGCGACTTCCTGGCCGGGCAGGGCTGGTTCGACGTCCACCAGTACAGGCTCGACCCGCCGTCGACGGCGCCCATGCACTGGTCGCGCCTCGTCGACCTGCCGCAGGCTTTGCTGATGCTGGCCTTGGGTTCGGTCCTGCCGGCGCAGCTGGCGACCAAGATCACCATGTTCATCTGGCCGCCGTTGACCCTGATCCCGGCCCTCTTCGCCGCGCGCCGCCTTGCCATCATGGCAGGCGGGCCGCTTGCGGCGCTGCCGGGCGTGCTGCTCACCGTGTGGCTGATGCCTGCCACGTGGCAGTTCGCACCCGGGCGTATCGACCACCACAACGTCCAGATCGCGCTGACGCTCTGGCTCCTCGTCGCCGCGGGCACGCCCGGGACGGTCGCTGCAGCGCTTGCCGGCCTCGCCAGCGCAGCCATGCTGGCGGTGGGCATGGAGACGCTGCCCTATGTCGGCGTTGCTGCCGCCCTGGCGGCGATGCGGTTCATCGTCGATCCGCGGCAGGCCCGCGACGTCGCGACCTACGGCGCCTCGCTCGCCACCGCGACGCTCGGCTTCTACGTCCTCACGATCCCCCCCGGGCGCTGGGCCGTCGCTGCCTGCGACGCACTCTCGTCCAGCTACTTCGTGCTCGCCTGCGTCGGCGGGTGCGGCCTCGCGCTCGCCGCGTCGTGGCGGCCGGTCGGCGAGACGGCCTGGCGCCGCATCGCCTCCGTTGCCCTCGTGGGGGCTGTCGCGGTGGCTGCTTTCGGCGCTGTCGAGCCTGCCTGCCTGCGTGGACCCTTCGGCCAGATCGACCCGGCCATCGGCCCGATCTGGCTCGACCGGGTGCAGGAGGTCCAGCCGATCACCGTCAGCTGGCGCGACAACGCCCTCGCCACCCTCGTGACCCTGGCCATGCCCGTCTTTGGGCTGCTCTCGGCCTTGGCCCTGCTCTTCCGCAGGGCGCCGACCAGGCTGTTCGTCGGCGCGCTCGGCCTGTGCGTGGCCATATCGCTGGCCATCGGCTGCGTGCAGGTGCGCACGCTCGTCTATGCCAACATCCTCGCCGTGCCGCTCGTCGCCGGAGCCGTGGGTGCGCTGGCCGGGCGAGTGCAGAGGCTGGGCGGCTCGCCTGTCTCGGCCGTCCTGGCGGGGTCGCTGCTGGCGAGCTCCATCGTCACGCTGCTGGTGGCGAGCCTGATCCCCGGCCTCGCCTCCACTGCCGGGGCGGAGGAGAAGTCCCGGGCCGAGGCCGTGCGTGCCAATTGCTATGACAGCGCCAACTATGGTGCCCTTGCCGGGGAGCCCCCGGGCCTGGTCGCCAACTTCGTCGACAGCGGGCCCTTCATCCTCGTCGCGACCCATCACGCGGTCTTGTCCGCGCCCTATCACCGCGCCAGCCGCGGCATTCTCGACGGCTACGCCTTCTTCAAGGCCACGCCGGAGAAAGCACATGCCTATGCCCAGAGGCGCGGCGTCCGCTACGTCGTGTACTGCACGGCGTCTGGCTATGTCGGCCACTACAAGGCGACGGCACCGGACGGGCTTGCAGCCCGCCTCGACCGCGGCGACAGTCCCGATTGGCTCGAGCCCGTCGGCGACGCGAAAGGCCCCGTGAGAATCTTCCGCGTCCGCAACCCCTGACGCCGCCGGGCTGGGAGGTCCGCCTGATGCCGTCCTATGTCCCCCGTCGCGCCCGGCTCGCCGCCGTCCTGCTGGCCGTGCTCACGGCAGGCACGGCCCGGGCCGAGCCCGCGGCCCGCGACCTGTTCGGCGCCGTCGCTGCCCCCGCCGCGATGCCAGCGGCCTCGATCGGCACCTACGCCAAGGGCTGCCTGGCAGGCGGCGCGATGCTGCCCACCGAAGGCCAGACCTGGCAGGCGATGCGCCTCTCGCGCAACCGCAACTGGGGCCACCCGGCGCTGATCCGCTTCCTCACCGGCTTTTCGGCGAAGGCCGCCTCCGCAACCGGCTGGCCCGGCATCCTCGTCGGAGACATCGCCCAGCCGCGCGGCGGGCCGATGAAGTCGGGCCACGCCTCGCACCAGATCGGCCTCGATGCGGATGTCTGGCTGTCGCCGATGCCGAACCGCCTTCTCTCGCGCCAGGAGCGCGAGGACATCCAGGCCACCGAGATGGTGGCCCCCGGCGGCCTCAGCGTGTCCGCCGACTGGACGGACCGCCAGCGCGCCTTCGTCAAGGCGGCCGCCCTGGAGCCGAAGGTGGAGCGCATTTTCGTCAACGCGGCGATCAAGAAGGATCTCTGCCGCACCGCGGGAGGCGATCGGTCCTGGCTCAACAAGGTGCGGCCCATGTACGGTCACACCTTCCACATGCATCTTCGGCTGTCCTGCGCCTCGGGCGGGGAGTCCTGCGATCCCCAGGCGCCAACCCCTCCGGGTGACGGATGCGGCGCCGAGCTCGACTGGTGGTTCAGGCCGGAGGTGCTTCACCCCAAGCCCGGCAAGCCGGGCAAGCCCATGTCGCTCGACGCGCTTCCCGCCGCCTGCCGCGCCGTCCTGGCCGCACCCTGAGAGGCTCCCGCCGCAGGCGCTCCGGCCGGAAATGAAAGCGTCGCGTCAGTTCTACGCCCCTACTTCGCCTTGACGGTGCTGGCCGAGATTTTGTCGGTCCAGGCCAGGATGATGCCGGACAGCACGAACACGGCGTGCACGATGACGAGCCACATCAGTTCGCGGTCCGTGACGTTCTTCACGTCCATGAAGGCCTTGAGCAGCTGGATGGCCGAGATGGCGACGATGGAGGAGAGCAGCTTCAGCTTCAGACCGGTGAAGTCGATCTTCCCCATCCATTCCGGCCAGTCCTTGTGGTGCGTCTCGTCGATCTTGGAGACGAAGTTCTCGTAGCCGGAGAAGATGACGATGACGATCAGAGAGCCGGTGAATGTGAGATCGACCAGCGACAGCGTCGCCAGGATCACCTGCGATTCGGTGGCGTCTCCGATGAGAAGGATGAAGTGCCAGACCTCCTTGGTCGCCTTGACGAGCAGGAGGGCGAGGGCGAAGACCAGCCCGACATAGAAGGGCGCGAGCAGCCAGCGGCTCGCAAACAGGAATTTCTCCAGCGCCCTCTCGATCATGCCGCCTCCCGCCGCGAGCTACGGCGGGAGCATAAGCGGGCGATGCGCGCCGCGAAAGGCGGCGGCGCGCTGTCCGCGTTCACGCGTTCGCGGTGACGCCCGTGCCGATGGGGCAGGACACGCCGGTGCCGCCCAGCCCGCAATATCCGCCCGGGTTCCGGGCGAGGTACTGCTGGTGGTAATCCTCGGCGAAGTAGAACGGGCCCGTCGGGATGATCTCCGTCGTGATCGCCCCGATGCCGCGCGCCGCGAGCGCCTTGCCGTAGACGGCCTTGCTGTCCTCGGCGGCGCGGCGCTGCTCCTCGTCAGCCACGTAGATACCGGAGCGGTACTGCGTGCCGATGTCGTTGCCCTGGCGCATGCCCTGGGTCGGGTCGTGGCTCTCCCAGAACAGCTTCAGCAACTCCTCATAGGACACCTTGGCGGGATCGTAGACTACGAGCACCACCTCGTTGTGCCCGGTGAGGCCGGAGCAAACCTCCTCATAGGTGGGGTTCGGCGTCGTTCCCGCGGCATAGCCGACGGCGGTCACCCATACGCCCGGCACCTGCCAGAACTTGCGCTCGGCGCCCCAGAAACAGCCGAGCCCGAACACGGCCGTGCGAAGCCCCTCGGGATAGGGGCCCTTCAGCGCGTGGCCGTTGACCAGGTGCTTTTCGGCGGTGGGAAGGGGATTGGGGCGGCCCGGCAGCGCCTCGGAGGGGGCCGGCATCGCCGTCTTCTTGCGGAAGGAGAACATGGAGCACCTCTCGTGTTCGTCCAGAAATGGGGTGCCGGCCCCAAGGTTGCGAGCCGTCGTTCCATCATCTTGCCGTGAGCGGCCTCAGCGCCTTGCGACGAAGCCCACGTCGTCTTCGTCCTCGGACGTCGCGGCGAGCCGGACGACGAGGAAGCCGAGCACCAGCAGGATCGGCGAGAGCGGCCAACCCAGCACGGGCTGCACGACAGCCACCCACGCGTGCTCGCCCGCATGGGTCTCGACGAAGGCCCTGAACTGCTCCTCGCGCCCGGGCAGGGCCGTCTCGAGTGCCTCGTGCAGCGGCGTGTAGACGAGCGCCGAGGAGGCGATGGAGCGCGTGCCGTCGATGACCAGCGTCGCAAAGGCGCCGGCCAGCAGCAGGTAGCCGATCGTCCGCACCAGAAACCTGACCATCCCGCCGCTCCGCCGCGCCGCCCGCTCCGGGCCGTCCCCGCCCGCGCATGAGTAGCGCACCTGCGCCCGCTTGGGCAGGCCCACGACAGCACCGCGCGCCTGCGAACGATGCGGTCCGCCGGTGTCACAGGGCCCGCGCGAACCCCGCGCCGGTCATTGCGCCCATCGCCTTGCGCCGCCGCTCAGGATGGCTATAACCCACCTCGCGCGCCGCGGCGCGCGACGGAGGGGTGGCCGAGTGGTTGAAGGCGCACGCCTGGAAAGTGTGTATACGGGAAACCGTATCGCGGGTTCGAATCCCGCTCCCTCCGCCAGTAACCTTGCAAACTCTTGAAATTATTGTACTTTCTGGCGCTTAGCTAGCGCTTGCGTACACGCTTTCTTCCCCCGGATGTGTGTGAAATTAAATGTGCGAAAGCATGTTGAGCGCCAGTTAGGGTTCAATTCGCTCCGCATGCCGGAATTTTGTTTAGTTGACTACTTAACCCGTCGATCGAACAAAACAATCAACCGGTGACGCATATATACAACCTGTATCGCTAGTTCGAATCCAAGTTTCCGCCTGACACAGGCCTCAAGCTACTTGAAAGCAGGCGGCGAAAGGACGTTCTGCAACGCAAAGCGCTCAGACAGATTCTCGCTCGGCTGAAATATAGGCATCGAGCACCGCCCCAGTGTCAGCGCTGTACCATCCCGACGAGTGCAGCGGGTTGAATTCGATCAGCTTCCACTTGCCGCCCACGAGGCCGACATCGCACACGAAATGGCGCGCTGGTGACCAACGCTCGGAGATTGCATGTGCGGCGTCCAGGGCCCCGCGCGTGCGCGGGTCGGCATTATCGTAGCAGGACGCACAATCCCGGCGGTAGACTGAATGGCCTGCCGCCGCTCCATCGATCATGAACACGCGTACTTCCATGTCGATCGTCTTGGGCGCGCTCGACCAGATACGGAAGTCGCCCGCGAGGTTCTTCTCGGAGGCGATCTCTGCAAGACGCTCCGGGGTGAGCACCCCTCCCACAAGGGCCTTGGTGGTGGTCATCGGCCGATAGTGGCGCGGCGCGATCTCTTGAGCGAGCGCCTCCGCGATGCTGGTTTCCCAGCCATCGGCGTTGAGGTACAGATCATCGAGCCCGCGCCGCCACGATTCCGCGCTCGACGCTTCGTCGGACCAGAACACCCAGCGCTTGAGGTCATGGTGCTTTTGCGCCCAATTATAGACAAAGCCGATCGACCCGCAGACCAGAACCGGCCCCACCGCGTCGGGCTTGTTGAAGCCTTCGGGGAAGGGCGGCACGCCGCTCATGTCGTCCACCGACGAGATATCGTGGATCGTGATCCCGCGCTGTCGCGCCGCCTCCGCGAGCGGGCCGGTGAGGTGAACCACGAGATTGTTCTGAACGACGACGAGTGGTTTCATTGGTCAAGTATGATCCACACTAATCGTGGCCGGCGATTTCGTAGGCGCTTCGTGCATGGGCGACAGCATCCTTAATAGGCGGATGGATCATTGCACGTCGACGAATGTCGTTGAGCCGATCATACACTTCGCCGATAAATTTCATTTGCCCCGGCCCAAGCAGAAACCGGGCGCGACCGCCCGCTTCGGCAATGCGAACCAACGCCAGGTGACTTTCATCGAATCCTCCGCTGCGTATCGCCTCGTACATCATCGCCATCACGTCGGTGCAAATGGCACAGCACTTATCGAAGAGATCGAGCCCCAGCCTCTCCTGCGACGTAAGCCTTTGACGATAGGCGATCAGCAGGCCGAGGTTGCCGAAAATGACGGTCGCAAAAGCGCTCGTAACGAATTGGAGCTCCGCTCCTGCTGGCGTGCAATATTCAAATATTTGAGTTACTTGCGACCGCTGACGTTCGCCGGAAACCGCTGCGATTGTATGTGAAATTGTATGTGCGGGAGCAAACTTATTGCTTAGCTACAGAAATAAAGTTCAACGAATAGAATAACTTGGGAATTTTGTTACGAAGACACTCCCTCCGCCATTAACCATCCAGAACGCTAGTTTTTTTCCCCAAGCTAAGCTGTCGATCTACACACCATCGAGGCGTCGATTGGTTGTGCGATCGCGTGTGCGGGAAGTGTGTATCTTCTCGCTACGCCGAATGTCCGTTTACCTGAAAATCCGACATGCGCGCGACTTGTCTACTTCACATCGATCTGGACTTTGTAGATATATTCGCGTCCATCGAAGGTGATCACAGATAATTCGAACCGATCGTCTCCTATGTAGCCTTGACGGGATGTATAGAAGATCTGAATACCTGGAACTCTATGCCGGTTGCACTGGTAGCGTTGATTATCCGGCCTGAATTGCGAATAGCCCTTGCCCGGGACTAATTTGAGGGAACCGTGAGAAGGATCTGCCGTAACCCTTACAGTGGGAAGGCCAAGCAACGAACAGTCGGGGTTCAAACTGGTGACGAACTCGAACATTGACGGCCGACCGGAAGAAAAGACTGCCCGGCGATTGAATGTCTCGCTCGCGTAAGGAGTTGAAGGTCCCACGACGAGCAATATTGCCGCCAGTCGAAACGCCTTTGACATGTCCCGTCTCCCCAGTGGACGCCGACCGCGTAAAGTCTGTACTCGTGCTACTTTACGACGATTTGCACTTGAATCGTTCGCGGTACACCGTCCGAATGAATGACCTCGAACTCTGCGTAGTCCTCGCCTATGAAGCCACGAGCTGATGTGTACCACGCCTGTACAGAAGGAATTCGGACCGTATTGCACTCGTACTCTGGAGAAGTTGGGCCGGCGTTCGGAAAATCTTTGCTGCGGATAAGCCTTATCTTCCCCTGCTTCGGTGCGACAGTCACAGTCACCTTGGCAAATCCAGGAGAAGAGCAATCATGATTGTTTTCCCAAAAGTACAATATCCTGCTTGATTTATTGGAAACTACTACCTTGGTGACGGTCACGGCATAAGCTGATCTGGCCGACACAGAGACGGTCATCAGAACCGAGAGCGCCAGAGCGAACATGCGCGCCGCTCCCCGATCAAGAACCATGAACCGCCTCCATTGCCAATTGTGGGATAGTTCAATTGATTTATGCTGAATGAACTTAAGCTCATGCGCAAGGGGAGCCGTTCATGCGCAGATCCTTACTCGCGGTGGCGGCCGGCCTGACCGTCTGTGGATGCAACACACAAGCTGGGATTCCACCTGTGGCAGTTCCCGCTGGGGAGACGAGGAAACTGAACTTCTTCACCAGCCTGAACGCTGATTGCAGCTATATGGGCGACCCAGACATCCGAATTACGAAGTATCCACTGCACGGAAAGCTGATGATCGAAAAGGGGTTTGACTATACCGCATTCAAGGAGACGAACCAACGATACGACTGCAATATGAAAAAAGTACCCGGACTCCGGGTGCTCTACACACCCGACCCGGGTTTTGTGGGGACAGACTCCTATTCTGGCGAGTTAATATTCCCGAATGGCGGATACGATGCCGGTACCGTACCAATCACCGTAAAATAGAAGAACAGACCGACCGCCAAGCATAGGTATTGCGCGCCGAAGCATGCCGATCCGATGCCCGTCCAGGACAGTGAAGTGGACCCCCTGCGTCGCGCGCGCTCTGACGCTGCTCTGCTGCCCGTCAAGCCTCGCGCCGGTAGTGCATGGCAACGGCGCCGTTGCGGAGCGGCGTGGCCGAGATCAGCGCGAGGCGCCGCGTGACGGGCAGACCGCTCTGGTAGAGCGTCGGGCCGTGGCCTGTGATCCTGGGGTGGACGAGGAGCTTGTACGCGTCGATCAGGTCCAGCCGGTCCAGTGCGGTCGCAAGCGTGCCGCTACACAGCAGCACGCCGGCCGGGGTCTCGTCCTTCAGCCTTTGCGCGCCTCTGCGCAGGTCGCCGGCGACGAGGTGGCTGTTGCTCCACGGGAAGTCCGTTCGTGTCGACGACACGACGTATTTGGGCTTGGCCTCCAGCTTGACCGCCCACTCCCGGATCGCCGGCGTCGCATCCACGTCGCCGCGAGCGACCGCCGGCCAGTAGCTCTCCATCATCTCGTAGGTCACGCGACCCCAAAGCGTCGCCCCGGCCTCGTCCATGAGGCGGGTAAAGAAGGCGTGCGTCTCCTCGTCGGCGATGCCCTCCTGGTGGTCGACGCAGCCGTCCAGGGTGACGTTGAAGCTGAATGTCAGGAGTCCCATGCCGCGACCCTATGCCAGTTGACGGTGAGCACGCAGGCCCTGCCGGCGAGCCCGATTTAAAACACCTGCTTCAACGCTCCGCCGGGATGCTCGTTCGCGGCCGACCTGCCGCACGGAAGCCGGGGTGGCCGGCACGCCCTGCGCGTGAACCAACGTGCCTCGCCCGCGTCGACAACCGTCAATCAGCGAGGACGGCCGCATGCGCATCGCCAGCTTCAACGTCAACGGCGTCAATGGCCGCCTAGAGGGTCTCCTGCGCTGGCTGGAGGAGACGAAGCCGGACGTCGCGTGCCTGCAGGAACTGAAGGCACCGCAGGGGAAATTCCCGATCGCCGCCATCGAGGCGGCGGGATACCGCGCCATCTGGCTGGGGCAGAAGAGCTGGAACGGGGTGGCCGTGCTGACGCGCGATGCCGAGCCCATCGAGACGGCACGGCACCTGCCGGGCGATGAGGCCGACCAGCAGAGCCGCTACATCGAATGCGCCGTGCGGGGCATTCTGGTCGTGTGCCTCTACGTTCCCAACGGCAACCCGGCTCCCGGACCGAAGTTCGACTACAAGCTCGCCTGGCTGGACCGGCTTGGCCGTCGCCTGCATGAGCTGAAGGCATCGGGCGCGCCGGTGGTCCTGGCCGGGGACTTCAACATCATCCCCACGGAGCAGGACGTGTACCGGCCGGAACGGTGGCTGAAGGACGCCCTGTTCCGCCCGGAGGTGAGGTCCGCCTTCGCCGCTCTGACCGCAGACGGCTGGGTGGATGCGATCCGGGCGCTCCGGCCGGACGAGCGGATCTTCACCTTCTGGGACTATTTCCGCAACGCATGGGGCCGGGACGCCGGTCTGCGGATCGACCATGTGCTGCTCAGTCCCGATCTTCGCCCGCGGCTTGCCGGCTGCGGCGTTGATCGCCACGTGAGGGGCTGGCCCCATGCCAGCGACCATGCTCCGGTCTGGATCGAGCTGAAGTGACCGGGCCGGCAGCACTCGCCTGTAGCCGGTTAATTCCGCCCGTCTCAGTCTTTCCGGGTTGGCGGCCCCAGCAGAACGGGCGCCTTCTGCTGCACGACGGCCTTGATCCGATCGGCAAAGGCGGCGAGCAGCCAGGGAAGCTGCACCTCGACCCGCACGAGGTCGTCCATCACGTCGACCGTGCCGTGAACGGTCTGGCCGAGGGCAGCCAGGCTGAGCTTCAGCCGGTCGCCATCCCATTCATCTGCGACCATGCCGACGCGGTAGGTGCCCAGCATCTGCTGTGCCACTCCAATCCGCTCCCTCAGGCGCTCCCGGGCCTGTTCGCGACCCATGCTGTGGGAAATCGTCACGACGACGGGTTTGGACATGGCGCGCTCGTTCGGCTTCCTGTTGCACGGACCTGATCAAGACCCCGCCTGCGCGAAGGTTGCATTATCGCCGACGGAGGCCCTCGGCCTGCATCGGCCCGCACAGGAGGAACTCAGGACTGGTCGGGCACGTAGAGGCACACGGTTGGAGTGGTCTCCTTTCCGTCGATCGAGCAGCGATGGAAGTGAGCATCCGGCGAGTGCTTGACCAAGGGCGCCCGGAAGATCTCGCCGGTCGCCCGGATGCGCCAGCCGTCCGGAACGGGCGTGACCGCGTCGTCTGCGATGGGCCGGCAGTCCCGCCCTCCGCAGCAACTGGGGTCGTAGAACCAACCGCCGGGAGCGCTGTGCGGGTATGCCGGCAAGGGCACAATCGCCATGGCCAGAACGGTCAGGTTGGCAAGCCGCATGGAACTCTCCCTGCCGGGTTGGTCCCTCTCCCGCCCCCTCCGTCATGCCGGCGCCCTCCGCCTAGTTCGTCGCGAAGCAGTACAGCAGGCCCGCTCCGCCCGTGCTCTTGAGGTCGTCCTGGGCGCATCCGCCACCCGGCCCGCGGGAGGGGTGGGACGAGTTCCAGGACTTCGCCGCCGCGCTGTCGTCGAGGCCCGTGCGATCGGAGTGCCCGACCATCGCGGAACCGGCTGCGCTGCTCGTCCAGTTGCGGCAGGTCATGTCGGCGTCGCCTGTGAAGGCGCGTCCATCGGGCGTGGAGCCCGTCAGCACGTCATGCGTGTTGGGCTGGTCGCCCCGGCCCTTCACCACGTCGCCCTTCTCGGTGAGGGCGGTCTGCTTCGTCAGGGCGTTTGCCGGGCCGTGGAGGTCATCGACGCTTTTGGCGATGACAGTGCCCTTGGCGTTCGCCCATGGCCCGTTTCCGATGCGGTCGCGCGCGTTTACGGCGCCAGCGCCCTGCGTGCTGAGGTAGGCGCGCCATGTGCGTGAGCCCGCTCCCGCCGCGGCGGCGAGTTGCTGGCAATGGGCGTCGGCGCCGGCCAGCCCGCCGAGGTCACCACCTTTGCCCGGGCCGACGCTGGTGACGAAGAACGTCATGTCCCCTGGGCTCTGGGCGGAAGCCGCGGGGATCCACGAGATCAGCCCGAGTGCGGCCATCAACGGCAGATTCCTGGCGCGCATCGCTTTCTCCCGTTGGTCGCTCCCAGGCGGTTCATCCTCGCCTGCTGCATCATCATGGGGCCGAGGTGTACCGCCCCGCAACACCTTGTACGTGCGCTGCACGCGAGTCCGCCCTTTACCGACCTGAGGGTGGGTGACAGAGGGTGGGTGACAGTTCTTGACGCCTGCGAGCCCTACCTCATGCTCAGGAGGTATTCGAAATGGCGACTTTCAAGCGAGTTCATGCCGGACCCGGCCCGTCGGGACATGCAAGGGCCGGAGCTCTGTCGGAGGCGGCGCTGGATGCTTTCGAAGAGCGTGCCGGGATCGTCGAGTTTGACGGGGGCTTGCCACGCGAGCATGCCGAGGTGCTGGCCGCGCTCTGCACCGCTCCGCCGCCGGCAGGCGCGACGGCCGAGCAGGTGAGCAGCGTCATCGACGCCGCCGCCCGGTTCCTGGACCGGCGGCTGGGCGGGCCTTACGACCCGCCGCGAGAACAACTCGCGCTGCCCAACGCATGGTGATCCCGGCGGCCGCGATTGGTCGCCGCGATTCTCTCCGTCGGATCCCGGCGGCTGCTACGGCGTGTCCTCCCGCGCGTGCTTCGGCCGGCTCTTCTCGCTCCGCGGACCGTCGACCTGACTGCGCTGGCCGAGATGCAGGTGCAGCGAAGAGATGCGCCACTTCCGAAAGAGCCTTTGCGACTTCGACCTCCGGCATAGAGTGCAAGCCGGCGAAATAGAGGTCGGCTATCGGCGCACGCCGATCCTGTTGACCCCGCCATTCCTGTTACCGGGGCGCGGCGCAGTGACGGCACCCACGGGCGGCCGCGCAACCAGCCGGACACCGGGCCGGGCAATGCAGCCCGTGGGGTAGCCGATATAGGTGCAGTAGACGACAGCATTCGCCGTCTGTGTGGTGGCTGCGAAACTCGCCAATGACAGGCCGGCGGTGAGGATTGCGAGTGCGGCGATCCGGATCTGGGCCATTGGTCATCCCTGTTCGGTCGTTCGTCCCGACACGTGCCCGATTGCTTCCGGCGACCGGGCTCCTGTACGCGTGCCTCCGGCGACGGCCGGCAACCGGGATCCAAGGCGCGCGTCCGCCAGGATGGCTCTTCCCGCGACAACCGCCATCAGTGGATTGCCATAGGGGCAAGACCGGAGGCGCGACGGGAGGTCAGAAGAGGCCGGAACCGCTGTCCCTAAGTGACGTTGCGCCAATTCCTGAACGCTGCGCGGCCCACTCTCCTGCGAGCCGGGGGCTCCGCACCGCAGATCGACGTGCCCTCGTTGAAACTGGAGAAGCGGCAATGAAGCGGATTTTGCTCTCGGCAGGGCTTCTCACGCTCGTTTCAGCGTGTGCGCCAACCGCGGATTACCCGGTCGCGACATCCGGGTACCCGTACGATTCCAGCTACGGCTACGGCTACGGCTACGGATATTCGAACCGGTCACGCTACCCGTACTGGTACGGGGCTGGCCGCAGCTACGGGCGCGAGTACACCTACCCTCGCGGTGCGGCAGGTGTATGCGGGCCGTATGGGTTCTGCGGCAATGGCGGAACTGTCTATCGGAACAACGTTTACCGCGGGAATTACGGCGTCGGCGGACGGGGCGGATATGCAGGCGGGGGAGGAGGATTTGGAGGGCGCGGAGCGGGTGGTCGAGGCCGATGACGAAGCCGGCGGGAAGGCATCCCGGGAAAGATGCCCCGCAAGGCCAGGAGACGCCCCTCCGAACCTTACAGGTTCCAGAACATGTCACCCTGATCGCGGCGGGTCTTGGCATTGACGCAGATGTCCCAGCCGTCCAGCCAGGGAACCACCTCAGTCGTCAAGGTCGACGCGATGTCCAGCCGGTTGGCGTCGTTCATTTGAGAGCTGGCATCGACTGTTGCGGCGCCGAGCCCACCGGTCTGATGCAGGGCCTTGTTGCCCTTGCCGGTCTTGTAGTGCAGCAATTCATGGATCACGAGCGAACCGATGACACCACCCATTGTCAGCTTCGCGATGATTTCAGACTTTCTCGGCGCAGGCGCTGCATCGATCGTCGTGAAACCCCAATGCTCGGCCAGGAGGTTGTCTCGCGTCGGCGAGCCGGCAATCGAACGAAACTCCACCGGAAGCAGATAGACAATGTAGTCAAGCTTTCCAGGCGAGGGTTTCGTCGTAGAAATCACGACTGACGAGGAATGGGGTGGATCGCCCTGCTTCAGCCTCTTGTTTGCGAATGTAATGGCATCGTCGAAAAGCAGCTTGACCCGTGCGGCGAGGTCGGCTTTGAACGTTCCTATCTTCGTCAACTCAAATACGTCAGCGATATAGATTGTCACGTTCGCCATCAGCCGCTCCCTCGACGCCCGTGATGTTTTCTGGGCGATTGACAATGTTTCAGAGGAACGGGAAATTTGGAATAGGATGACTGGGGTCGAAGGGGAGGTCGGATGCTTTCGCTCGCCATGTTTCGCAACCTGAGCATCTCGATGATGGCGAACCGCAAGGCGGAGTGCGTCGTTGCCGACTTTCCCGAGTACGCGACCGAGGTAGGTGCCCTTTCCAGTGCTCAGACCGCACAGATCCGCGCTCTCGCCGTGCGGGTGTTTGCGAGCCTTTCCACGCCGCGCCCCTATCGCGGCATCGTCGTCGTCGGTCATGCCGACGTCGCGCTCCGGGTGGCCGTTGCGCAACGCGCGGCCTTCGAGACGGACGTCAGCCTCAAGCGCGCTGAGTCCGGCAGGAAGGTTTTCGAAGCGGCGCTCACCAAGCTCGCCGGTCACCCGTCGGTCAAATACATGGTCTGCTCGAAAGTATTCGGGATGGGATCGGCCCACCGGGTCGTTCTACACCCCCAGAACGAACAGGACATGCGCAAGAACCGCCGGGTGGAGTTCTTCCTCATTCCGCAGGACACCGGCACTCCCAACTGCGGCTGTGCAGCGTAGCGAGAGCGCGATCCGCAACTCGAGGCGCAGGGCGTCCTCGGCTCGTTCGTTCGGCCCTGCCCTGAACGCTGGCCTCCGCCTCTGGCCGGGCGTCTACCGGGCGAACAGTGTCGCCGCCTCCGCGTCAGAGAGGGGCGCAGGCCGCTCGGGGCGGCTTTCCAGCCGGACGGGGCGGTCGGTCTCGGCCGCGGCGAGAATGCCCACCATGGCCTCGAGAACGTGCTGGGCCACGTCGCCGGACGCCCGGTGCGGACGGCCCGTCGCGATCGCCTGCGCCATGTCTGCGAGCCCAAGCCCGCGGTAATTGGCTTTCTCGAAGGGGCCGTCCCACGGGTAGTTCGGGATGCCGAGCCTCGTGTCCGATGTCCCGATGGTCCGCCACTCGTCTCGGCCGGACGACACGCCCACCTCGCCACCGAAGAAGTTGGGATCGGGCACCCGCAGCCCGCCCTTCGCGCCGTAGAGCTCGATGAGCGGCAGGGAGTGCTTCCAGACGTCCCAACTCGCCTGGAAAACGATGTCGGCGCCCGACGCGAAGCGCAGCAGGGCGTGCACGGTCGTCGGCGTCTCCACCCTCACGGACTGGCCCTTGCGCGGCCCTTCGGCCGTGACGAGCCGTTCCGCGAAGCCGACCTTCGCCGTGGCGCGGATTTCGGCGATGGGCCCGAGCAGCACGACCATGGCGCCGAGGTAGTAGGGTCCGAGATCTAGCACGGGGCCGGCTCCGGGCTTGAAGAAGAACTCGGGGTCGGGATGCCAGTGCTCCATGCCGTGCGACATGATCGCGGCGCTGCCGGCGAGGATCGGCCCCACCTCGCCGGAGTCGATGACGGCGCGGGCGCGCTGCACACCCGGCCCGAACACCGTGTCGGGTGCGCAGCCGACCCGCAGACCGCGCGCCGCGGCGGCCGCGAGGATGGCGCGCCCGTCTGCGGGATCGACCGCCAGCGGCTTCTCCGAGAAGACGTGCTTGCCGGCTTCCAGCGCAGCCAGCGAGACTTCGGCATGGGCGTTGGGCACGGTGAGGTTGACGGCGATGTCGACGTCGTCGCGCCGCAGCACCTCGGCGGGCGAGCCGTGGGCCACGCGATGCGCCTCGCCCAGCGTCCGCGCGGCCTCGGGCCGGATGTCGGCAACCGCGACGAGCTTCAGCCCCGCGAACTGCGGGATCATGCGGGCATAGGTGAGGGCAATGTTGCCCGATCCGATCAGGGCGATCCCGGTGGTCATGTCAGCTCCGTCCCGCAAGACGCTTCATCGTGTCGCGCGAGCGGCGGGCGAAGCGGTCCCAGTCGCTCGGGTTGTCGTGCTCGGCCACGAAGATCCGCGTGCCCGCGACCTCGGCGGCCTGCCAAAGAGCCGGCCAGTCCATGGTGCCCTCGCCGACATCGGCCCAGCCGTCCTCGTCCGCGCAGGTTCCGGCGGGCGCGATATCCTTGACGTGCAGGGCCGGGATGCGGCCGGGATGGCGGGCGATCCAGTCCAGCGGGTCGTGGCCGCCGCGCACGATCCACGCAGCGTCCGCCTCCCACAGCACGTCCGGCCCTGCGGCCAGGATGTGCTGCATCGGCGTGGTGCCGTCCGGCAGCGCCGCGAACTCGAAATCATGATTGTGCCAGGCGAAGGCGAGGCCCTCGTTCTTCAGTCTCGCGGCGATGCCGGCGAGCTCCCGCCCGAAGGCAGCCCAGCCCGCCGCGTCGCGCGGCCGCTCGTCCGGCATCAGGAAGGGGCAGGCGACGAGCGCGATGCCGATGGTGCGGGCGGTGTCCACCACCCAGCTCGGCCGGTCCCGCAAATCGCCGAGGCGGATATGGGCGGAGGGCGCCGACAGCCCGTGCCGGTCGATGGCGGCCCGGAAGCCGGCGGGGTCGTCGTACATGGCGCCGTAGGGCTCCACCCCGCCGAAGCCGAGCTCGCGCAGCCGGGCGAGCTGCGCCTCAAGGGGCGGGAAGTTGCGGGCCGAGTAGAGCTGGAAGGAGAGGGGGGCTGAGGGAAGCATGGATCGCTCCTGGATGACGGCTAGAGGAGGTCGCCGGAGGTGCGGTCGAAGAGCAGGACCCGGCGGGGATCGATGGCGAGCAGGACCTCCTGTCCGCGCTCATAGGCCGCGTCGCCCTCGCCCCGGACGACGAGATCCACTCCGGCCACCCGGCAGCGCAGCACCGTGTCGGCTCCCATGGGCTCGACCAATTCGATGCGTGCCGGGTAGGACGGCTCTCCCTCGCGCGGCGGGCGCACCGCGATGTGCTCGGGCCTGATGCCCAGGATGACCTCGCCCGGCCGGCCGTCTCCCCTGAAGGGATACGTCGCGAGCGGCACGCCGAAGCCGCCCGACCGGAAGGCTGGCGCCCCGGCGCCTGCCTCCAGCGTGCCCTCGACGAAGGTGATGGGCGGCGAGCCGACGAAGCCCGCGACATAGGTGTTGGCCGGCCGCCGGTAGATCTCCTGCGGCGGTGCGAGCTGCTGGATGCGGCCGCCCTTCATCACGGCGATGCGGTCGGCCAGCGTCAGCGCCTCGATCTGGTCGTGCGTGACGTAGATCATCGTCGCGCCGAGCTCCTGGTGGAGCTTCTTGATCTCCACGCGCAATTCGCCGCGCAGCTGCGCGTCGAGGTTGGAGAGCGGCTCGTCGAACAGGAACACGGCGGCGTTCTTGACCAGCGCCCGTCCGATGGCGACCCGCTGGCGCTGGCCGCCGGAGAGCTGGGCCGGGCGGCGCTGCAGCAGGTTCTCGAGCCGCAAAAGCCGCGCCGCGTCGCCCACGCGCCGCTCGATTTCGGAACGCGGCGCGCCGGCGACCTTGAGCCCAAAGGCCATGTTGCCTTCCACCGTCATGCGCGGGTAGAGCGCATAGGACTGGAACACCATGCCGATGCCGCGGTCCTTGGGCTCGGCCCAGGTGACGTTGTTGCCCCCGATCCAGATCTCGCCATCGGTGACGTCGAGCAGCCCGGCAATGGCGTTCAGCAAAGTGGACTTGCCGCAGCCGGACGGGCCGAGGAGCACCAGGAACTCACCCTGCCCGACATCGAGGTCGAGCGCGTCGAGGACCGTCACGGCGCCGTAGCGGATGACGAGGTCCCGGACCGAGACCGCGGGATCGCCGGTGGGGGAGGAGTGGGGAAGCGCGCTCATCCCTTCACCGCCCCCGCGGCGATGCCGCGCACGAACCAGCGGCCCGAGACGAAGTAGACGACGAGCGGCACAAGGGCGGTCAGGATCGTCGCCGCCATATGAATGTTGTACGGCTTCTCGCCCATCGTCGTGTTGATGACGTTGTTGAGCTGGACCGTCATCGGCCAGTTCTCGCGGCCGGCGAAGACCGTGCCGAGCAGGAAGTCGTTCCAGATGCCGGTGATCTGCAGGATGGCGGCGACGACGATGATCGGCGTCGACATCGGCAGCATCACCGAGACGAAGATGCGCCAGAACCCGGCCCCGTCGACACGCGCAGCCTTGAAGAGTTCAACCGGCACGTTCATGTAGAAATTGCGAAACAGCAGCGTCATCACTGGCAAGCCGAAGAGGACATGGATCGAGATGATGTTCGGCAGCGTGTTGTAGAAGCCGAGCGTCGAGTAGATCCGCACGAGCGGATAAATGAAGATCTGGTAGGGCAGGAAGGCGCCCAGCAGCAGCCCGGCGAACAGAACATTGGAGCCGCGCGGCCGCCAGAAGGAGAGGGCGTAGCCGTTGACTGCCCCGAACGCGATGGAGAGCACGACGCTGGGCAGCAGGATCTTCATCGAGTTCCAGAAGCCCACCCCGATGCCCTCGCAGGTGAGCCCCGTGCACACCGAGCTCCAGGCCGAGATCCACGGCTCCAGCGTCGGCTCGCGCGGGAAGGCGAAGATATAGCCCTCCTGCACCTCGCTCATGGGCTTCAGGCTGGTGACGATCATCACGTAGAGCGGCATCAGGAAAAAGGCCGCCGCCACCGTCAGGAAGGCGTACAGGCCGACCCGCCCGGGCGTGAGCCGGGACGGGCGCCGGCCGCGTGGTGCAGCAGCGGCACTCATGCGTGCGCCCCCGCCCGCTTGCGGAAGTATTCGAAGTAGATGAAGGGGGCGAGGAAGGCGAGGACCGTCACCAGCATGACGGTCGAGGCCGCCGTCGCGAGCGCGATGTTGGCCCGCTGGAAGAGAAACTCCATCACGAACGTCGCCGGCACCTGCGTCGACAGGCCCGGGCCGCCGCGCGTCAGCGCCACCACGAGGTCGTAGGCGCGGACCACGCCGATCGAGAGCAGCACGACGCAGGTGATGATCATCGGCCGCAGCAGCGGCAAGACGATCGACACGTAGTAGCGCCACGGCGGGATGCCGTCGATCCGCGCCGCCTTCCACAGTTCGGGATCGACCCCGCGCAGACCGGCCAGCAGGATGGCCATGACCAGCCCGGAGGATTGCCAGACGCCGGCGATGACGAGCGCGTAGATCGCCATGTCGGGGTTCACCACCCAGTCGAAGGTGAAGCCCTCCCAGCCCATCAGCCGCACGCTGCGCTGGATGCCGAGTGTCGGGTTCATCAGCCACTGCCAGACGAGGCCGGTGACGATGAAGGACATGGCGTAGGGATAGAGGACGACGGTCCGGAACAGGTCCTCGCCATGCACCTTGCGGTCGATGGCCACGGCCAGGAGGAAGCCGACCACGAGGCAGAGCGCCACGAACAGCACGCCGAAGATGACGATGTTGTCGACCGACAGCCGCCAGCGGTCGTCACTGAACAGCCGCTGGTATTGCTGAAGCCCGACGAAGTTCGTGTTCGGCAGCGCCTTCGAATTCGTGAGCGAAATCTGGATCGACCAGGCGATCGTGCCGACATAGCCGGCGAGCAGCATGAACCAGGCTGGCACGAGGGCCAGCTGGACCGCCCAGGATGGTCTGCGCCTGTGCTTCACGGCGAGGCCGCCTCCGGCAGGACTGCGAGGGAGCGCGTCGGGACGATCCGGGGCAGAATGCCCGCCCCGGGAAATGGCGAGCCGGCCGGCAAGGCCGGCCAACGGATCACATGGCCACGGCCTTGGCGTACTTGGCCAGGAACGCGTCCACGTCGGGCTTCTTGGAATTCCACATCTCGGTGATGGCGTCGCGATAGGCGCCCACCTGGTCAGGCGTGTTGGTGAAGTCGAGGTTGGGGATCTGGTTGTCGAGGTTCTTCATCGCCTCCAGCCCGATCTTGGCGCAGGCGTCGACCTTGGACGTGTCGACGTCCGGCCGCACCGGGATCGAGCCCTTGACGTTGTTGAACGCCACCTGCACCTCGGGCGACAGGAGCGTTTTGGCCAGCAGGGCCTGCGCCTCCGCCGCCCCCTTGGCATCCGACTTCACCATGACGAAGACGTCGCCGCCGAAGGCGTAGCCGCCCTTGGTGCCGAAGCCCGCCTCGCAGACATAGTCCTTGCCGGCCGTCTGCTTGGCGGCGTTGAACTCGCCCTTGGCCCAGTCGCCCATCACCTGGACGCCGGCCTTTCCGGTGATGACCATCGCCGTGGCGTCGTTCCAGTTGCGGCCCGGCGAGCCCTCGTCGACATAGGGCTTCAGCTTGAGGAAGAGGTCGACCGCCTTGCGGAATTCCGGGCTCTTCACGGCGTCGACCTTGTGGTCGACGTAGATCGCCCTGAAGAGGTCCTTGCCGCCGTACGAATTGACGATGAAGTTGAAGAGGATCTCTTCCTGCCAGGCCTGGCCGCCCAGCGCCACCGGCGTGAGGCCGGCGGCCTTCAGCTTGTCGAGCACCGGGAAGAAGTCGTCCCAGCTCTTGGGAGCCTCGGCGCCCGCCTTCTGCAGCGCGGCGGCCGACCACCAGGCCCAGTGAATGCCGTGGACATTGACCGGCACGCCGTAGACGTGCCCTTCGCGCACGACGGAATTGTAGAGGACGGGCGGAAGCAGGTCCTTCCACTTCCCTTCCTGCGCCACGGCGTCGACATTGGCGACGTAGCCGTTCGCGACAATCTCGTCGAACTGCTTGCCGTAGTTGAACTGCATCGCGGTTGGCGGCTTGCCGCCCACGATGCGGCTGATACCCGTCGAGCGGGCATTCTCGCCGCCGCCGCCGGCGATGGCCGTGTCGACCCACTTGCCGCCGGCCTTGTTGAACGAATCGGCGAACACCTTGACCGCCGCCGCCTCTCCGCCGGAGGTCCACCAGTGGATCACCTCGGCCGTAGGCTGGTCGGCGCGCGCCGACGCTGCGGACAGGACGACGGCCAGGGCCGTGCAGGCAATGAATCGGGAGCGCATGCGTGTCATCAAACCCTCCGGAAAGCGTTCAATCCCTCGAGAGCCGCCGTGCGGCCGCCGGTCTTTGCGCCGGATGGGGGTGAGCTTAGTGGACGTTGTAATCGATTACAACAGTTCGTAGGTTGCACGTACGCTGTAGGCTCAGTCCCGGCCGGGCCGCGCCGGGACGCATGGGGGGTACATGTCGGACAGGGGAACTGGCGGGGACACGCCGAGGATCGCCGACGTGGCCTCTCTCTCGGGCGTCTCGACAGCCACTGTCAGCCGGGCGCTCGCAAATCCCGTCAGTGTCCGGCCGGAAACGCGGGACCGCGTGCTGGCCGCCGTGCGCACGCTGGGCTACACGCCGAACGCCGCCGCCCGAAACCTGCGCGCCCGGCGCTCGATGATGGCCATGGTTTTCGTTCCGCGGCTGTCGAACCCGTTCTTCGGCGAAGTCATCCGAGGTATCGACTTCGAGCTCTCGCGCAACGGCTACGGGCTCATCGTCGGCGACCTCGACAACAGCCCGGAGAAGGAGCGCCATCTGGCGGACGTCGTCTTCGCCGGGCACATCGACGGCATCATCGTCATGTGGGACAGGCTGCCGACGCGCGACGGACGCAGCGTCGTCGAAGCCGGCCTCCCCGTCGTCGGCGCGGTCGCCACCCCAGCGGAGACGGCCCGGGCCCGCGTCCTGATCGACGATGCCGGGAGCCTCGCAAAAGCCGTGGAGCACCTGCTCGCGCTCGGCCACCGGCGGTTCGGCTATGTCGGCGGTCCGGAGGGAAATTTCAACGCGGTGGCGCGGCGGGCCGGCTTCGTCGCTGCGCTCGAAAGAGCCGGGCTTGATCCCTCGGCCATGCCGTCCTGGACCGGCGACTATCGCTTCGCATCCGGCGAGGCGGCCGCCGCGGCGTTGCTGGCCGGAACGCCGCGCCCGACCGCGATCGTGTGCGCTAGCGACGAGATGGCAATCGGCTTCCTCAAGGGAGCCCGGGCGGCCGGTTGCGACGTTCCCGGCGACGTCTCCGTGACCGGTTTCGACGGTCTCGAATTCGGCGACTACTGCTCGCCGCCGCTCACCACGGTCGTCCAGCCGCGCTTCGAAATGGGCGTGGCCGCCGCGTCTCTCCTGCTCTCCCGCATGCGCGGCCTCGAGCCGCAGGACGCGCCGGCGGAACTGGTCCTCCAGTCGGATTTGCTGGTCAGGGGCAGCACGGCGCCGCCAGCCGGGTGATCAGGCGCGCGGAGCCGGCGCGACAGGCGGCTGCGTCGTGGCGATGCCGTCGGTGAGCGCGTCGATGCGGGCGAGTTCCTCCGCCGTGAACTCCAACGCCGCGAGCGCGCCCACGCAGTCGGTCACCTGCTCCGGCCGGCTGGCGCCGATGAGGGCCGAGGTCACCCGCCCGCCGCGCAGAACCCAGGCCAGGGCCAGCTGGGCGAGGCTCTGTCCCCGGCTTGCGGCGAGCGCGCCGAGATCCCGGATCCTGCCGAGGGCGGGCTCCTGCAGCAGGTCCTGGCGCACCGAGCTCGTCCGGGAGGCCCGGCTGTCCTGGGGGATGCCCGAGAGGTAGCGGCCGGTCAGCACGCCCTGGGCGAGCGGCGAGAAGACGATGGACCCGATGCCGAGATCGTCCAGCGCATCGAGGAGCCCGTCCGCCTCGACCCAGCGATTGACCATCGAGTAGCTCGGCTGGTGGATCAGGCAGGGCGTCCCGAGTTCGCGCAGGATCGCCGCCGCCTCGCGCGTCTGCCGGGCGGGGTAGGACGAGATGCCGGCGTAGAGCGCCTTGCCCGACCGCACGGCGGAATCGAGGGCTCCCATCGTCTCTTCCAGCGGCGTCTCGGGATCGAAGCGGTGGGAGTAAAAGATGTCGACATGCTCGAGCCCCATGCGCCGGAGACTCTGGTCGAGGCTGGAGAGCAGGTATTTGCGGCTGCCCCACTCGCCATAGGGACCTGGCCACATGCGGTAGCCGGCCTTGGTCGAGATGATCAGTTCGTCGCGCAGCCCGGCGAACTCGTCCCGGAGGATCGCGCCGAACGCCTCCTCCGCCGAGCCGGGCGGGGGACCGTAATTGTTGGCGAGATCGAAATGGGTGATGCCGTGCTCGAACGCCCGCCGGCAGATGGCGCGCGCCGTCTCGGCAGAGGCTTCGGCGCCGAAATTGTGCCAAAGCCCCAGCGAGATCGCCGGCAGCTTCAGTCCGCTCCGGCCGCAGCGCCGGTATTGCATCGCGTCGTATCCGGCCGCAGGTGGCATGGTCGACCGCTCCCTGATCCCCGGCGTCTGGGGTAGCCCGTTTCGGTCACTCCGCCAAGGAGCCGCTGCCGGCTTGCCGCGTCACCCTTGATCACCATAGTGGCCCCTGTCTTCCAGCGCTCGTCCTCACCAGTCTGCAGGCCGGCAGTCGCGCCGCGCCGTCACACGGAAAACCAGGAAACAACTGAGCGTGCCGTATGCCCTGGACTATGCCGGACTGTTCCTCGCCTCCTTCCTGGCGGCGACGATCCTGCCTGCGCAGTCGGAGGCCGTGCTGGCGGCCATGACCCTGTCGGGCGCGTACTCCGTCTGGGGCCTCGTGGCCGTCGCAAGCGTCGGCAACGTGCTGGGCGCCGTGGTCAACTGGCTGCTCGGCCGCTTCCTCTCCCGGTTCGAGGGGCGGCGCTGGTTTCCCGTGTCACGGGCGCAGGTGGAGCGGGCGGAGGGCTGGTATCGCCGGTGGGGGAAATGGTCGCTCCTGCTGTCCTGGCTGCCCGTCGTCGGCGACCCCCTGACGGTGGTGGCAGGCGTACTGCGCGAGCCTCTGCCGGCCTTCCTGATCCTTGTCACGATCGGCAAGGTGGGCCGCTACGTCGTCATCGCGCTCGTCGCCGGTCAGGCGGGTTAGGCGCGCGACCCCGCATCCGGCTTACCGGAGCCAGCCGGGCACGCCCCGCGGAGCGCGGCCGGTTCGCGCCGCCTCGGCGCAATCGTCCAGCGTGCCGAGCCGGACGGCGCAGCCGGAAAGTCCGGGGCCGTAATGGGCGTACTTCCCCGAATTGGTCAGCACCGTCCTGGTGCCCGGTGGGAACACCGGGCGGGTGATCGAGCACCAGCAGATGTCGGGATGAACCGCCACGCCGCTCGCGGCGAGGCTGGCGAGCGTGCCGTCCGCGCGCGCGGTTGAGATCGTGTCCCGCCCGGCGGTGACGATCACCGCGACGCCGGGATCGCGGGCCGCTCCGGCGAGCCTCGCGGCCAGCTCGCGGCATTCCTCGAGCGACGCGTGAGGACTGCCGATGGCGACCAGATCGACCTCCTCCGGACCGTCGTTCAGCATGGCCCATGTCGCGGCGAGGCGGGCACGATCGACGACGACCCGGTCTGCGCCGGGATGGGGCGGCAGGTGCGCCTCGGGCGTCACGCCCTCGACGTGCAGCATCGGCGCGGCCGACGTGGTTCCGAATGCCGCGCAGAGCGCCTTGAGGTCGTCGCGCCCGGGCTTGCCCGCCGCGAGGCCGCGCAGGAGGGGAACCCTGTCCGGGGAGGCGAGGCCGGCGACATAGCCGATGAGCGGCCAGATGGCCGCGTCGGCCCCGGGCGGCATATCGAAGTCGATGATGCGTGCGGGCCGGCGCTCCTCGTCGAGGAACGCGCCCGCCAGCGGCGCCCGGCCGGTGAGGGCGATGCAGAGGTCGAGGAAGTCCGGGTGCTTCGCCGTGCGCGCGCCAAGGACGGAATTGGCGAAGATGACGGCGTTCGACTCCGACCAGCCGAGCGCCTCGCCCGCTTCAGGCGCGCCGTCCAGCAGGTAGGGCGCGCAGGTGAAGCTGGCCCGGCAGCCCATGCGCACATAGGCATCTGCGAGCCGCTGGGCCGGCTCGCCGAAAGCGGGCGACACGCCCTGAGCGCGCCAGTTCTCGCGGTCGACCGAAATCGCATTCATCGTGGTGGGGACGCGCACGCGGGCGCCCAGCGCCTCCATGGCCTCGGCGAAGACGAGGTTGGCCGGGCCGGCATAGATGCACCCGTCGATATGTGCCCGCGTCACGGAAGTGAGCGATGCGGCGCCCTGCTGCCGCGCCATGGCGACGAGGATCCGCATCGCCTGTTGGACCGCCGGTCCGTCCTCGCCGACCAGCATGGCCTTGTCGTGGGCGTCGAGCACGAGGGCATCCGTCGCCGCAGGAGCGAGCGGGATCGTGATGTCGCCGGCTTCCACGCCCGTGGCGGTCACCGATGCGCGGGTGGCCCCGGACAGTGCGCGAAACGCTTCAGGGTGGAGCCGCAGCACCGGCACCGGCTTGCCGAACATTTCGCCCGCCACGATGGCGCCGAGCGTCAGCGTGTCCTCGGCTTCGCTGAAGACGAGGGCAGCCGGCGCGGCCCCGGCGAGCGCGAGTTCCAGAAGCACGCCCGATCCCGAGCAGGAGCCCCGGCTCGTCGGCATCACCACGACGGCGCCCGCAAGCGAAGCCCCATGGGCGGGGTGGTGGACGTCGATGACCCGGCCGTCGGTGGGATCGACCCCCCCCCAGAAGCTCAACCCCTCGTGCATGGCGACGACCGGGCCTTCGGCCGTGCCGGGAACGATGGGCAGCGCGGGGCCGGAGACGGAAGTTTCAAGTGCCATGTGTCGGGACCACGCTCATGACCGGCGGGTGCGGCCAGCAGCTGGTTCTAGAGCAGAAATCCGCGGTGCGACACAGGCGCTCTTCGCTCGTGCCAGGCCTGGCCTCGCTGGTTCAGCGTCCGGCGGCGGTGGCGTCGTACACCGTCACCTGCAGGCCCTTGTTGCCGTCGCCGTTGCAGTCGCCGGGGCAGCAGGAAATGGCGACCATCGTGTCGATCTCCGCGTGAAGCTCGACGTAGTCGCCCTTGCGCGCCTGCGGCGGCAGAAAGAACAGCCGGTGCGTCTCGTCGATGCCGGTGGTCATGAAGATGTTGAAGGCGTCGTGGACATGCGTGGCCGGAAAGCCGGCGTCCTGCAGCGCGCGGGTGAGGTTGGTGTTGCAGTTGGGCATGTCGAAGCGGCCATAGCGCAGGCCCCAGGCCCGGGCGCTGCACCGCGCATAGATGAGGTCGTGCGACGCGGCGTTGTGCGGCAGCGGGTCGCGCGGGACCGTGTCGGCGATGATCGTGAACATCGGCCGCATGTTGGGCTCGGTGCTCCACAGCCTGTCGCCCACGGAGAGGTGGGCACCCTGCAGCGTTCGCGTGCGGCCGGACCAGAAGTGCTCGCTGGGATCGTCGATCGCGAAGGCGTTGAAGTCGCACACCTGCGGACCGTCACAACAGGTGATCCGCAGGATCTGGCCCTGCCGCACGGGAAAGGCGCTGCCCTTCTCCTTCTCGACATAGCGGTCGAGAGCAACGGTGCGCGATGCTGTGTCGGCGGCCATTGCGGCGAAACTCGCCAGCAAGGCGGCGTCCAGCCCCTGGTACCCGTAGCCCGTCGTCGTCTCCATGGCTGGCCCTCACGCGTAGTAGAGCGGCGCGAGTCTCGCGCGCTGCACGAAGTCGGGATCGTGGAGAGGCACCAGCTCGCCGCCGGTGCGGGCCGCGATTGCCTTCAGGCGCCTGATGCTGGCGAGCGCCGCCTCGTCGTCCATCGACGAGCCGAGGACCTCGCGGTTGAAGTTCTCGAGCAGGTCGGCGCAATCGCCGGTCAGGATCTTGGTGCCGCTTTCCGGCAGCGCGACCGCCAGTGACTGATGGCCTGGCCGGTGCCCGCGCGTCAGCAGGATGTCGAGGCCGGGCATCAGCTCGACGTCGCCGTCGATGACGTTCCAGCGGATCGCGGGATCAGCGATGTCGGCGAAGGACTTCGCCTTGCGCCCCTCCTCGGAGAACGCCGCCTCGTATTCCATGCGCTGGATCGTGACGCGCGCATTCGTGAAGCGCGAGACATGGCCGGTATGGTCGCCATGGGCGTGGCTGAGGACGATCTCGCCGACATCGCCGGGCTGCACGCCGAGCGCGGCAAGCTGCGGCAGCAGCTCGTGCTCGGGGCAGACCACGGGCGGCCCGGGGAAGGTGTCGTTGCAAAAGATCGCCCGGCTCTGGACGGGATCGGCGAGCGGGGCGCTGTCGAGCCCGGTGTCGTAGAGCACGAGCCCGCGCCGTGTCTCAATGAGGTAGGCGCAGATCGGCACGGCGAGGATGATCGAGCGGTCGGCGCCGCGGATGCAGCCGGACTTGCGGATGATCTCGTAGCCGCAAAGGAGGATGTACAGCTTACGGGCGTCGGTCATGGCACTGCCTTGCGGGACGTCGAAGGATGGCGGCGCCCGCTGCCGGGCGCCGCCCTGGCAATCAGGACTTCGGCATGAACTGCGGATCGTAGACCTGGTCGTAGGGCACGTCCTCCTTCAGGAGGCCGGCGATCTTCACGATGGTCTTGGTCTTCTCCCACGCATCCGGCGGGATCGCCCCGTCATACTGCCACATGTCGTTGGCGATGGTGGACGCCAGCATCGCCTCCAGGTCGGCCGGCGGAAGCGTCGGGAACTCCTCGCGCGCGATGGCCTTGGCCCCCTCCGGATCGTTCTTCACGAACTGCAGGGACTTCAGGCACGCCGTCACCATCATCTTCACCAGCGCCGGGTCGGACTTGATGAGCTTCTGCGGCACGTTCAGCGTCGTCCACGAGAACAGGCCGAGTTCCTTCGGCATGCTGGCGAAGGGCGCCTGCCAGACGCCCTGCTTGATGCCCTGCGAGATGGTGGGCTCGGCTACGACGGCGGCGTCCGCCTGGCCGGCGGCGACGGCGGCCATCATGCCGGCGCTGCTGGCGATCTCGATGAGCGTCACGTCCTTGCGGGGGTCGAGCTTGTTCAACTCAAGGAGGTAGAGAAGGATCGAGTAGTCGGTGCCGCCGCGCGTGCCGATGGCGATCTTCTTGCCCTTGATCTTGTCGCCGAAGGACCCGGCGGGATCCACCGTTATGCCTGTCTTGGCCACCATGAAGGCATTCGCCCGGTTGGACAGGGCCACGACCGCCCGCAGCGCCTCGCCGCCGCGCTGCTTGACGAAGGCGATATGCTCGGGTCCGCCGATATAGGCCTGCGCGTCGCCGGCCAGAACCGCCGCGATGTGCTTGCCCCCGCCTTCCGTGGTGATCAGCTTGATGTCGAGTCCGGCTTCCTTGAAGTAGCCCTTCTTGATGCCGGCATAGAAGGGAAGGCTGTCCACGCTGTGGCCGGGCTCGGTCACGGTGAAAGGCTTCAGGTCGCCCGCCCGGGCGCCCCCGGCGGCGGACACCCCGGCAACCGCGGTTGCCAGGGCCAGTGTGTTGAATTGCCTGCGTGAAAATGTCGTCATCATTGGCTCCCCTCTCTCTGGTCGTCAGTCACGGCTTCCCCGTCCGGCGGCCACGGGCCGCCGGCGACAGGTCCTCGGTGTTCGTGTTCCGCGCCGGAGCGACGAGCGTCGCTCAGCCCCGGCCGCCGCGCGACGAGTCCGCCGCGTGGATCCCTTCCAGCAAACGTCGCTCAAGCCACACGACGACGCCGTAAAGCAGCATCGACAGGGCCGACAGAATGATGATCCCCGACCAGATCAGGGCGATGTCGTAGGTCGAGCCGGCATACATGATGACCTTGCCCAGCCCGAACTGGGACGAGATGAACTCGCCGATGAGAACGCCCGCCAGAGCGAGGCCGATATTGATCCGCAGTGAAGAGACGATCCAAGGCACCGCCGACGGCAGCACCACCTTCAGGAACACGTCGCGCCGTGTGCCGCCGAGCGAGTAGGTGAGGCGCACGAGGTCCTGGTCGACCGACTTCACGCCGGAGAAGGTCGCAAGCGCGGTGATGACGAAGGTCAGCGCGATCGCCATGGCGATCTTCGATTCGATGCCGATCCCGAAGAGCAGGATGATCAGCGGCCCCAGCGCCATCTTCGGGATGGCGTTGAAGACCACGATGAAGGGCTCGGCGACGCGCGCGCCGTTCGTCGACCACCACATGGCGAGCCCGATCGCGGCGCCCAGCAGGGAGCCCGCGACGAAGCCGATGATCGTCGCGCGGAACGTGAACCAGGTGTCGAAGAGAGCGGTCCCGTCTCGCACGAATACGTAGCCGGTGGTGAGGATGTCGGATGGCATCGACCAGAAGAAATGGTTGATGAGCCCGGCCCGCACGCCGATTTCCCAGAGCGCAAGCAGCAGGGCGAGGATGCCGATCTGGACGAGAAGAACGGTACGTGCCGGCCAGTCCCGCTCGGTCTTCAGCACGACGCCGCTGCTGGCGCGGGACGCAGGCGTGGCCGGCTTGCGGTCGGCCTTCGCATCATCGGGGAGGGCGTGCGTGGAAAGCGACATGCTCACCACTCCCCTTCGTCGTCGAGACCGTCATGGCCTTCGAACAGCAGCTCCAGGCAGCGGCGTTTCAGGCGCCCGAACTCCGGGCGCGTGACGACGTCGCGCGATCGCGGTCGCGGCAGGTCGACATGGAAGGTGTCGCGCACCCGTCCGGGCCGCGGCGACAGCACCACGATCTCGTCGGACAGGAAGATGGCCTCGTCCACGTCGTGGGTGACGAAGAGGATGGTGAGGTTGAAATCTTTCCACAGCGTCAGCAGCCATTGCTGCATCCGGAAGCGCGTCTGCGCGTCGAGCGCCGCGAAGGGTTCGTCCAGCAGGATCACGTCCTTGTTGCAGAGCAAAGTCCGCAGCAGGGCCGCACGCTGGCGCATGCCGCCCGAGAGTGCAGCGGGATAGTGGTTCTCGAACGCTGCCAGCCCATAGCGCTGCAGGAAGGGTCGTGCGATCTCGCGCGCCTGCTTCTTGGGCGTGCCCTGGATTTCCAGCCCGTAGATGACGTTCTCGAGGATCGTCCGCCAGGGCAGCAGAAGGTCCTTCTGCAGCATGTAGGAGACGATGCCGGCCCGCCCTGTGATGTCGGTGCCGTCATGCAGGACGGCGCCTTCGGTCGGTGCCAGCAATCCGGCCAGGATGTTGAAGAGCGTGGACTTGCCGCAGCCGGACTGGCCGATGATGGACACGAACCGCGAGGGCCGGACCTCGAGTGATATTGAATCGAGCGCGACCGTGGTCTGGCCGGACGTGCGGAAATGATGGCTGATCCCGTCGAGCCTGAGCTTGGGCATGGTGATGTCGACCGGCCTTTCGGCCCAGTCGCTTACGGTGACGGCATCGGCCACGGGCATGATTCTGCTCCCGCATCCCACGCTAGACACGCAGCGCCGACAGGGCGCCAGCAGTCATCGGGGGCTAGGACAACTGGAGCAAACCGCGTGCCAGTCACCAACGGCCTGAAATCGTTGAGTGGGCTCTAAACTTGTGCAGCCGGACTGCCTTCTTTGAGGGCCGCGAGAGCGCCGGATGCGTGTTCCTTGGGCGACAAATGAAAGACGGAAGAGACCTAAAGTTGGGTGTCAACTCTACACGGCCGGGCGACCGTCCCGCGGCGGGCGCGGCAGGCCGAGATCCTCGGCGCGCTGCTCGTCGGCCAGCGCGACGGCGGTGCGGAAGACGTCGCTGGAGCGCACGGTGCCGACGAGCCGGTCGGCGTTTCGGCGGTCGATGACCGGCAGGACGAAGCGGTCGTCGCGGCGGAAGATGTGGACGGCCTCGCCCAGCGATGTCTCCGGGCCGAGCCGGATGTCCGGGCGGCCGACCAGGTCGGCGGCTGCGACTGGCAGGTCCTGCTCGCCCTGCACGATCTCAAGCAGCGCCGGATCGACCAGCCCCATCAGCTTGCCCCCGAGATCGACGACGGCGACGCCGCGGTGCCCGGCCGCCGCGACGACCCGGGCCACCTCCGGCAGCGGCGCCTGCGGCGGAACGACGAACTTCGCCGGCCGCACGAGGTCGGCGATGGTCTGGGTGTTGATGCGGGAGATGTCGTGGCCGCCGTCGAGCGCGAGGCCCCGCTGCTGGAAGCGCCAGGTGGCGAAACTGTAGCCGAACAGGCGTTCGGTGAGGAACGCGGCCACCACCGCGCCGATGGCGACGACCACCGTCGCGTCATAGTCGCCGGTCGTTTCCAGCACGAGGAAGGCCATGGCGAGTGGGCTGCCGATGATGCTCGTTCCCACCGCCGCCATGCCGACGAGGGCGCACAGGGCCGGGTTCACGACGGGAACGCCGGGCAGGATCTGCGTCGCCCAGGCGATCGATTGTCCGAGCAGGGCGCCGATGAGCAACGAAGCGCTGAACAGGCCGCCGCGGAATCCTCCTCCGAGGCTGAGCGACGAGGAGACCACCTTGGCCCCGAGCAGGAGGAGGGCGGCGCTGGCCGCGATCTCGCCGTTGACCGCGGCATCGATGCCGGCATGCCCGCTGCCGAGGATCACCGGCGAGACCGTCGCCAGGGCGGCGAGGCCGGCCGCGGCTGCAACCCGGCGGATCCATTCCCGCTGCGAAAGGCGGGCGAGCGTCCTTTCGAAGGCGCCGACCATGAGCATGGTCGCTATGCCGACCAGCGATGCCGCCACGCCGATGATGAGTGCAGCCGGATAGTCCCGCCACACCACCCCCGTGCCCTGGCGCAGCGCGAAGGAACGGGATGGCCCCGCGATGCCCTGCACGACGGCGTAGGCCGCGACGGCGGCCAGCGCGACCGGCACCAGCGTTCGCCGGTTGTAGCTGCCGAGGATGAGCTCGTAGGCGTAGAGCATCCCCGCGATCGGAGCGCGGTAGGCGGCAGAGATGGCGGCGGCCGTGCCGGCACCGACGAGGAGGCGCATGTCGGAGCGCACGAGGCCGAGCCGCTGGCCCACCACGCTGGCGAGCACGGCGCCGATCTGCGTGACGGCCGCCTCGATGCCGACCGAGGCCCCGCACGCCACCGACAGCAGGATCGGCAGAACCACGGCCACCCCGTCCCAGGGCCGGAGGAAGCCGCCGCGCAGGGCGTTCGCCTCGACGGGGTCGGTCGGAGGCCGCTTGTCGAACCGGCCCAGCACCCAGCCGAGAGCACTGAGCAACAGGGCGCCGATCATGAGCGACACCGCGATGCGAAGCAGGGAGCTGTGCTCGGGAATGACGAGCCGCCGCTCGGCCGCGAAGCCCAGCGCCATGCGCTGGCTCCAGACGACGAATTCCTGCACGGCGACGACGCAGCCGCCGACGACCGCGCCGATGCCGGCTGCTGCCAGGATCGGCGCGGTAGCGCTCCGGACCCGGCGCGAGCCGGTCCGGCGCACCATGCCGAGAAGTGACGGGGTCATGCCCGGTCCCGATCCTGAACGCAGCGAGGAAGTCAGTCTTCCGGCGCGGTGTTACACGATGATGGCCAGGCTGGCCAAGGCAACCAGGTCGCCGGAGCCGCGCCGGATCGATGCTGCCCGGCCTGCGGCGGTCAGCGGCCGGGCTTGCCCTCGTGCTCATGGGCCGTCGAGCCGGCCGGCGGCACCGCGTGTCCCTCTACCGGCATCTTCTGCCCCGGATCGTCCTGGCGGCCCGACGACTTCGGTGCGTCCGCGGCGCTGTTGGCCTGCGTCTGGCCGTGGCCGGCGGTGATGGCGCCCTGGCCGTCGCCATGAGCCGGCGTGCCCGGCCTGGCCGGGTCCACTGGGGTCTTGTCCGTCATCGTGTCTCGCTCCTTGCTTGGGAGAGGACAACGCGGGCTCAGCCGTTCCGTTTCACGCGCTGCGGAGGTCTGCGGCGGCGTCGCGCACCAGCGCGGCAATCTCGGCGAGCTGGTCTGCGAGCGGGCTCGTCTTGCGCCACACCATGCCGATGGTGCGCTGCGGGCGCGGTGCGTCGAAGCGCGAGAGGCACACGGAAGCGGAGCGCGTCTCGACTGCAGCAGCCATCTCCGGAATCAGGGTGACGCCGATCCCGGCGCCGACCATCTGGACGAGCGTCGAGAGGGAGCTCGCCTCCAGCATGTCGCGCGGCGAGGTTGTCAGGCGGCAGAAAGAGAGCGCCTGGTCGCGGAAGCAGTGTCCCTCCTCCAGCAGCAGGAGCCGCATCTCCTGCAGCGTATCCGGGCTCGGCACGGGCTTGCCCTGGTCCTCCAGGGCTCGCACCAGCATGAACTCCTCGCTGAAGAGCGGCATCTCGATCAGGAAGGGCTGCGAAACCGGCAGGGCCACCACTGCGGCATCGAGCCGCCCGTCCGCGAGCTCCCGGATCAGCGCGTCGGTCAGTGTCTCGCGCACGCGGATATCCAGCCCGGGATGACCGCGCGCCAGCCGGCCGATAATTGAGGGCAGGAGGTAGGGCGCGACGGTCGGGATGATGCCGAGCCGCAGCGTCCCGGCAAAGCGGTCGCGCGAGGCCTTGGCGAGGTCGGAGAGCTCGTCGACCGAACGCAGGATGTCGCGGATGCGGCCGGCGAACTTCTCGCCGAAGCCGGTGAGCCGGACCTGCCGGGAGCTTCGTTCGAAAAGCGGCGCGCCCAACGCGTCCTCCAGCTCCTTGATCTGCATGGAGAGGGCCGGCTGGGTGATCGAGCAGGCCTCCGCGGCCCTCCCGAAGTGCCGGTAGCGGGCCAGCGCCTCGACATAGCGCAATTGCTTGAGCGTGACGTTCAGCATCAGTCGGCCTTATCGGCAGTATCAGAACTTCCGACTTAGCCTAATAGCTCAGCTCCTGTAGAAGGAAAGTTGCAGGTCGGCCGCAACGTGTTCAGCGCAAGGCGCACGGACGCGCGCGGCGGGGCCCTGCGAGCCGGCCGGCCGTCCGGCGCGGGATGTCCCGTGTCGCGGCCGTCCTCCGGCGCGGTCTTCCGGGCAGGCCGCGCGACGCGCCGGCTCCATACCCGCCCGGACCCCATTCGGTGCACCCAGGATCGGAGAGAGCCATGCACGGAACCAACACGGCAAACGCCGGCAAGTGCCCTGTGATGCATGGGGCGACCACGCATTTCGGCATCAGGTCGACGCGCGACTGGTGGCCGAACCAGCTCAACCTGAGCATCCTTCACCAGAACGCACCGCCGTCGAACCCGATGGCGCCGGCCTTCGACTACGCGACCGAGTTCCGGAAGCTCGACCTGAAGGCGGTGAAGCAGGACCTCTACGCCCTGATGACCGACAGCCAGGCGTGGTGGCCCGCGGATTACGGCCATTACGGGCCGCTCTTCATCCGCATGGCATGGCACAGCGCCGGCACCTACCGCACCGGCGACGGCCGCGGCGGCGCCTCGCGCGGCACGCAGCGCTTCGCCCCGCTCAACAGCTGGCCGGACAACGCCAACCTCGACAAGGCCCGCCGCCTGCTGTGGCCAGTCAAGCGCAAATACGGAAACAGCCTGTCCTGGGCCGACCTGATGATCCTCGCAGGCAATTGCGCGCTGGAATCGATGGGTTTCAGGACCTTCGGCTTCGGCGGCGGCCGCGAGGACGTCTGGGAGCCGGAGCAGGACGTCTACTGGGGCGCGGAGACCGAGTGGCTCGGCGACCGGCGCTACACGGGCGACCGTGAGCTCGAGAACCCGCTCGCCGCCGTGCAGATGGGCCTCATCTACGTCAACCCGGAAGGCCCGAACGGCAAGCCGGACCCGCTCGGCTCGGCCCGCGACATCCGCGAGACCTTTGCCCGCATGGCGATGAACGACGAGGAGACCGTCGCGCTCGTGGCCGGCGGCCACACCTTCGGCAAGACGCACGGAGCCGGCGACGCAGCGCTGGTCGGGCCGGAGCCCGAAGGCGCGCCGCTCGAGACACAGGGCCTGGGCTGGCTAAGCTCGTTCCGCAGCGGGCACGGGTCCGACACCATCACCAGCGGACTGGAGGGCGCGTGGACGCCCCACCCCACGACATGGGACATGGGCTATTTCGACGTGCTGTTCGGCTATGAGTGGGAGCTGGTGAAGAGCCCCGCCGGTGCCTGGCAGTGGGCGGCGAAGGGCCTCGCCGAGAAGGACCACGCGCCGGACGCGCAGGATCCGGCGAAGCTCGTTCCGCTGATGATGTCCACCGCCGACATGGCGATGAAGATGGACCCTGCCTACGAGAAGATCTCCCGGCACTATCACAAGAACCCGGCCGAGTTCGCCGACGCCTTCGCCCGTGCCTGGTTCAAGCTGACACACCGCGACATGGGGCCGAAGGTGCGGTATCTCGGCCCGGAGGTCCCGGCCGAAGACCTGATCTGGCAGGATCCCGTTCCGGCCTCCAACCATCCGCTGGTCGACGCGAAGGACGTGGCTGAGCTGAAGGCGAAGATTCTCGCCTCCGGCCTGTCCACGGGCGAGCTGGTCCGCACGGCGTGGGCGTCGGCCTCGACCTTCCGCGGCTCCGACCGACGCGGTGGCGCCAACGGCGCCCGCATCCGGCTCGCGCCGCAGAAGGACTGGGCGGTGAACAACCCCGCCGAGCTCTCCCGCGTGCTCGAGGTGCTGGGCAGCGTCCAGCGCGGCTTCAATGCCGCGCAGGCGGGCGGCAAGGCGGTCTCGCTGGCCGACCTGATCGTCCTCGGCGGCTGCGCCGCCGTCGAGCAGGCTGCGAAGGCCGCCGGCCATGCCGTGGAGGTGCCATTCACGCCAGGCCGCACGGACGCCTCGCAGGAGGAGACCGACGTGGAGTCCTTCTCCGTGCTGGAGCCGCAGGCGGACGGCTTCCGCAACTATCTCAGGACGCAGTTCACGGTTTCGGCCGAGGAACTGCTGGTCGACAAGGCCCAGCTGCTCACGCTGACGGCGCCGGAAATGACGGTGCTGGTCGGCGGGCTGCGCGTGCTCGGCGCCAACCATGGCGGCTCCACGCACGGCGTCTTCACGAACCGGCCGGGCGCGCTGACCAACGATTTCTTCGTCAACCTGGTCGAGCCCGGCATTGCCTGGCGCGCAACCTCGGACGAGGAAGCCGTGTTCGAGGGCCGCGATGCCGCGACCGGCACGGTGAAGTGGACGGCGACGCGCGTCGATCTCGTGTTCGGCTCGAACTCGCAGCTGCGCGGACTGTCCGAGCTCTACGCCCAGGACGACGCGAAGGTGAAGTTCGTGCACGACTTCGTCGCCGCCTGGACGAAAGTCATGAACGCGGACCGCTTCGAGCTGGCCCGCCGTTAAGGGACTTGGCGGGCGGGGAGAAACTCCGCCCGCCCGGACCGTCACTGCGAGGATCGATAGCGGCGAAGCATCCCAGGAGCAGCGCCAAAGCAGGGCGAACAGGACTGGGTTGCTTCGCTCCGCTCGCAATGACGCAAGTGGTGGCTCGGCTCTTCCGGCCCCTTAGTTCACCTTCTGGATCGTCCAGCCGCGCTGCTGGATCTCGGCCGCCGCCATGGGCGTGGTCGAACCCGTGATGGCGAGCACGAGGCCCGGCGCCGTGCCCTGTCCCTGCAGCTTGGCCGCGCGGTCGAAGGCACGCGCGACGCGCTGCGTCCACGCCACCTCGTCGAACGGAAAGAGCGCGATCAGCCTTCCGTCCTTCAGCCGGTTCAGGGGAAAGCCGCCGACGTCGACGAAATCGCCGATGCCGAGCGCAGACGCCTGCTGCGTCAGCAGCACCGCGCGGGTGCGCTGGAAGAAGGCTTCCTCCCGGCCAGCCGCCTCGGCCGCCCGCGCCACGAACAGCGCCGTGTTGCCGGCACGCAGCTTCTTGAGGGCGTGCGCCATGACCAGCAGGTCGGCGGGCGTGTAGAACCGGTTGTCGACAAGGCGCTGCGCGATGGCGGCAGGCACCTTCTGTCGCGCCAGCATGCCGAGCACGATCTCGACGACCTGCGTCGAGGTTTTCTCCGCCAGCGTATTGCGGATCGTGTCGACCGTGGAGGCCGAGCTCACCGCGATGCCCGCGCCACCGGGCACCACCATCAGCAGCGCCTTGACGGAGAGGTTGCCGAGAGCGGAGGCCCTCGCCACTTCCGTGAGCTTCGAGGCCAGGGGCGCGTAGTCGGAATAGGGGTCGACGCCGAGCTGGACGGCCAGTTGCCGCCTTGCCGAGTCGATGCCGAGCAGGCTGGTGGCGACCCCGTCGCGCGTCGCCCCGCGATTGGCGACGGCGCTGCCGATGCGGTCGAACATGTTCGCCAGCCCGTTGGCCGAGTTGGTCAGCGTCTTCTGCGGGTCGGCGATGAGATCCGCCCCGTAGCGCAACGGTGCGGCCGCCGTCTGCCCGAGCGACTTCAGGAAAACGTCGGATTCCGACATCGCCTGCAGCTTGCGCAGGGCCTCGAGCTCCCGGATGCGCTCGCGCGCCAGGCTTTCGCCCGCAACCTGCTGCACCCCGTAGCCGGACCGGATCGTGAAGACCCAGAGCAACCCGTCGCTGCCCACCCCTGGAGCGACGGTGTAGCCGGGGCCGCTGGCGAGGTCGCCAAGCACGGTGCGGGCGTCCGTGGCCGGCGGATCCTCGAAGGCGAGGGCCGCCGGCACCGCGGACAGGAGGACGAGACCGGCCAGGGCCGCGGAACGGAGCAGAGGTGTCATGCGCAAGCCCGCCTGAGTTCACATGGGATCAAGCCAAAGCTTAAGCTGATTCGAGATGGTCAAGATGCTTGATGGTTCTCGGGACACTGCAACACGGGAAAATCACCGAAATGAAACGGCAGCCTTGTCGGATTAAGCCGTCCGATCCGTAGCTTCACGGCGGGCTGCGCTTTAGCCTGTGAAGGGCGTGGTTCTGTTCCCCCGGAGATGATCGATGACGCTCGACCTTGCACGGACCGCCATGGCCGCGGCCGTCGCCCTTGCGACACTCGGCCTGCCTGCAGCGCCGGCGCTTGCGGGTGCCACCACGGGCCATTGGAAGGACGGCACCAGCTACGCCAAGTACAAGAGGTACGAGAAGCATGGCTACTCGCGCGCCTGCCATTATGATCGCCACTGCCGCGACCGGTACTGGCGTCACCATCGTCATGACGATCTCGTCAGGAAGCACAATCACGGGGTCACGGTGAAGGTGCGCTGAGCTACGCGCGCGCAGCCCTCGCCCGCGCGCCCGGACACTCGACCGCCATCCCGGCCCCGCGCATGATCCGCGCGTGGCCAGCCTTTCCGATTCTCCTGCGCACCCGCCCGTTCTCCGCAGCATCGCGCTGGCGACGATGGGCTACGCGTGTTTCGCCGCGCAGGACGCGATCGTGAAGTGGCTGGTGGCGCACCTGCCGGTCTGGCAGGTGCTGTTCAGCCGCTCGCTCGTCATCCTTGCCTTGCTCGCGGTGACCGACAGGAGCGGGGCCTATCGCTCCGCCATTGCGAGCCGCAGCAAGCCCGCCCTGGCCGGCCGCGCGGTGCTCATCCTGGTGGCCTGGCTGAGCTACTACACCGCCTCGCGCAGCCTCGGCCTCGCCCAGCTCGTGACGCTCTATTTTGCGGCGCCCATTTTCGTGGTCGTCCTCTCCGTCGTGATGCTGAAGGAGCGCGTCACGCCGCCGCGCTGGGCCGCCGTGCTCGGCGGCTTCGCCGGCGTCGTGCTGGCGGCCGGGCCGTCGCTGGCCCTCGATGCCATTCCCGCCGCGATGACGCTCTTCGCCGCGCTGACCTGGGCGATGACCACGATCCTGGTGCGCATCATCAGCCGCAGGGAAACGACCCCGACGCAGATGGTGGTGTCCAACTTCCTTTTCGCGGTGGCCTGCGGCGTAGCCCTGCCCTGGATCTGGGTCACTCCCAGCGCGACCGACCTCGTCCTGCTCGTCGGCCTCGGCATCGTCGGGGGCAGCGGCCAGTTTCTCGTCTTCGAGAGCTTCAGGCTGGCACCGGCCGCGGCCGTCGCGCCCTTCGAGTACACGAACCTCGTCTGGGCCTTCATCCTCGGCTATGTCATCTGGCACGACATCCCCGGCCCGATGGTCTTTGCCGGTGCGGGGCTGATCGTCCTGAGCGGAGTGGGCCTGATCCTCGCCGAGAGCAGGGCGGAAAAGCGGCGGTAGATGCCGCTTCGGGCCTCCCCGGAGTTACCCCTGTGCCCTGTCCTGTCCGCGCAGGACGACGAAATCGGACGCGGTGCGCGTCTTCGCCGTGTCGGCTTCGTCGGTCGTCACGAGGGCCATGCCCATCTGCAGGTTCTGGCGGGCCTTTTCCAGCAGAGCGGGGTCGACGGCGATGCGCTGGATCGTCTCCGGTGCGGCGAGGATGTTGTCGCTGCCGCCCGAATAGGCGGTGGTCAGCCATTTCAGCTGCCCGGCTTCCGCGTCCGTCTCGGCCAGCGTGTAGACGCCGTTGCCGATGGGCTTGCCGGGGTCCTTGATGTCGACCGCGCCCTGCCCGATCTCCTTGCCGTTCTGCAGGACGCGGGCCGTTTTCGTCTTGCTGCTGACCACGATGGCGGTGGCCTTCGGTTTGTCCTCGTGCCCTTCGGCATAGGCCTGCTTCATCAGCGCGGTATCGACGGCCTTGAACTCGTTGCGCGCGTACTGGCCGAGCACCATGCCGGGATGCGCCACGGAGACGGGATACGAGGTGTCGTCGGCGATCACGACGGTCATGCCGAGCTTCGTGATGCCGAACAGCATGTCCGAGAAAGCGAGCGGCAGGCGCACGCAGCCATGCGAGGCGGGGTAGCCCGGCAGCTGTCCCGCATGCAGCGCGATGCCCGACCATGTCAGCCGGTTCATGTTCGGCATCGGGGCGTTGTTGTAGGTGGACGAGCGGTGGTGCTTGTCCTTCTGCAGGATCGTGAAGACGCCCGTCGGCGTGGCATGGCCCTTCTTGCCGGTCGAGCAGGTCGAGGCGGCGATGCGGATGCCGTTGCGGTAGACGTGGCAGATCTGGTCCGGGATCGAGACGATGATCAGCACGGGACCGGTCGGCGAGCGTTCCGGAAACCAGTTGTACTCGCCGTTCTGGAGCTCTTCCGCGAATTTGGTCGTGAGCTGTGCCAGCGCGGGTCGCCCCGGGAGCGCAAGTGCAGCGCCTCCGGCGAGGCCCGCCGTGAGCGCGAGAAACCGTCTGCGATGGATCACGTCGCCCCCTTCGTCTCAATATGGCTGCTGACCGGGGCCGCCTAGAGCGCGCCCTCGTTGACCTTGGACATGACGCCCAGATAGGTCCCGGCTCTGTCGAAGCGGCAGGCGAAGGGCTTCACGCCCTGCTTGCCGAGGTCGGCTGCCGCGTCGACGAGATATCCTTCCGGGCCGGGGGCCACGCCCGCGGTTTTGATCCGCGACGGCTTCGTCGCGAAATCGACGGCGGCGTAGCGGCGGCAGTCGGCGGCAAGCTTCGCCTCCGGGGGTGTTCCGCTGGCTGCGCCGGGTGCCGGCCCCTCGCGGAGGTACTTGCCCGCGGCCCAGCCGGTGACAACCGCACCGGCGGTGGTCTCGACCCTGCACCAGCGCTGGCCGCCAACGATGCGGCAGCCCGCGTTGCGGAGCGCCGCGCCTTCCTCGACCGAAGCAGCCACCGGGGCTCGCGCCGAGGGAGATTTGCGGAGGTTCAGCTTGTCGCCCGCAGGTACGCCTGTGACCTGCCAGTAGTCCGGGCCACCCGTCAGCCCGTCGGCGAAATCCGCCTTTGGCGGCGTGTCGAGCGAAACGGTGCCGCCGATGGCGAAGGTGATGGTGTAGGTCACCGTCGCGCCGCGCCGCGCGCTCGACCGCATCTGGTAGACCTGCACGACGTAGTCGCCGGACACGGGCAGCTTGCCCTCGAAGCGGTCGGGAGTGTCGGCAGTGGAGCCGTTGAACAGCGCTTCGGGATTGCCGGGCGCCAGCACGTTGAAGTACGAGGCGCCGCCGCGGGCCTTGAAGCTCACCGTGAGCTTCTGCCCCGCCTCGGCACCGAGGGTGTACTCGACCGAGTCGTAGCCCTTGAAGCGCCCGGTGAACGTCGCGGAGCTGGCACCAGATGCGAACCGCACCGTTTCGCGCCGCACGTCGTCAGCGCGGGCCGCGCCTGACGGAAGGAGCATTGCGGAGAGCGCCAGGACGGCAATGAACCGGTACAGCATGGGTGTCCTCCCGCAGACCCCCGTCAATCGGGAAGCAGGAGAATGTTTAGTCAACCAGCTTGCTACGGCAAGCCCGTATCCTATGGGGCAGACGCTTATCTGCGCGAGAGCCCGGCCGTGAGCTGGGCAGCGTCACCGACTGTCCAGCCGAGGTTCAGCCAGGCATTCGGGTTCCCGGCAGACTGCCGCTTGACGAAGGTGAGGCCCGTCTCGGACCACAGGCGGACGCCCGAAACCTGGTTGTCGAGCACGTACTCGCCCCGGTCCGTCTCGACCGTCAGCACGGCATGGCCGAGGTCGCTCCGATCGAGGACGACCGTCACCAGCAGGACGGAGCTGGGCCAGCCCCGGCGCATGAGTTCGCGGCGCTTTTCGAGCACGTAGTCCTCGCAGTCGCCTGCGCCGGATGTCGCGTAACTCCAGCGCTCCTCGACGCCGTACTGCTCCATGTCGGAGACCGGCTCGATTGTCCGGTTGAAGGTCGCATTGACGTCGACGAGGTCCTGCCAGCGCTGCGGCGTGAGCGCCACGCTGGAAACGGCTGGACCGCTGGCGCGGCAGTCACCGGGGTTCTCCGCGCAGAACTGCCGCCAGCCTGCCGGGCTCGAGGCCCGCTCGGTTGCGCGTATATGGGAGAGGTCGGCCTCGGCCGCCCTGACCGGCGAGGGCAGGGCCATGGCGAGTGCCGGCAGAAAGGCAAGAAGAGGAGCGAGGCGCGTAGCATGCATACGACTTGGACCCGAATGTAACCACGGGCCATGTCTAGGGCGGACTTTCGCCGCTTCCGCTAAGATTGAGAGTTAACCGATTGCAATTGCCTCAAGTTAAATTCGTTTACCTTGACAGGCCTTGAATAACTTGCTGGCTCGGAGGGCGGCCGACGTCAGCCGCTGACGAAATCGACCAGAAGCTTGACGTTCAGCACCACGATGATCGCCGCGACGAGCGCCGCGATGGCCGTGAACCAGCGTGGGGAGGCGAGTTCCCCCATCTTGCGCTTCGATGCCGTGATCAGCACGAGCGGAATGACGGCGAAGGGAAGCTGCAGGCTGAGGATGACCTGGGAGAGGATGAGCAGCCTAGCCGTGCCGCTCTCGCCGTAGAACAGGGTCACTGCCGCTGCCGGGACGATGGCGACCAGGCGCGTGATCAGCCGTCTGAGCCAGGGTGCGAGCCTGATGTCGAGGAATCCCTCCATGACGATCTGCCCGGCCATGGTCGCGGTGACGGTGGAGTTGATCCCGCAGCAGATGAGCGCAATGGCGAAGAGCGTCGGCGCGATGGCAGACCCGAGCAGTGGCGACAGCAGAGCGTGGGCCTTGCCCAGTTCATCGACCGCTTCATGGCCGGTGCCGTGAAACGCGGCCGCGGCGAGGATCAGGATCGACGCATTGATGGTGAGCGCGAACATGAGGGCGAAGGTCGAATCCGCCGTGGCCAGCGTGATCGCCTCACGCTTTTCCGGCAAGGTTTCGCCAAAGGCGCGCGTCTGTACGATGCCGGAGTGCAGGTAGAGGTTATGGGGCATCACCGTCGCGCCGATGATGCCGAGCGCGAGGTAGAGCATGTTCGGGTTGGTGACGATGTCGGTCGTCGGCGCGAAACCGCGGATGACGCCGCCCCAGTCGGGATCGGCCATCGCGATCTGGACGATGAAGCAGACGGCGATGACGCCGAGCAGCGTGACGATGAAGGCTTCAATCCAGCGGAAGCCCTTGTTCTGCAGCCACAGAATCAGGAACACGTCCGCCGCCGTGATCAGCACGCCGAGCTCCAGCGGAATACCGAACAAAAGGTTCAGCCCGATGGCGGTGCCGATGACCTCGGCGAGATCCGTCGCGCAGATGGCGATCTCCGCCAGGAACCACAGCGGCCAGGCGAGCCAGCGCGGATAGGCGTCGCGGCAGGCCTGCGCGAGGTCCCGGCCCGTGGCGACCGCGAGCCGGGCGCACAGGTGCTGCAGCAGGATCGCCATGATGTTGGAGAGCAGGGCGACGAAGAGCAGCGCGTAGCCAAAATTGGCGCCACCCGCCAGCGACGTCGCCCAGTTGCCGGGATCCATATAGCCGACGGCGACGAGATAGCCCGGGCCCATGAAGGCCGCGAGCTTGCGCCAAATGCCGGCGCGGCCGGACACGGGGATGGAGCGGTGCACCTCCGCGAGAGACGGATCCGACCTGTCCCGCCGCCAGGTGGTCAGTGTCCGTTCGACGGGAGTTTCGGCGCCGCTCATCATGATCTCCGAACGCGGCAATTCTCGCCTAGTTGCAAATGAATTGCAAGAGCGACAGGAGGTCACAAACGGTTCGCCGTCTGCTAAGACAGCGCGATGACGAACTGGATCGAGGCGCAGTGCCGGACGAGGGGCATCAGGCTGACCGGCCAGCGCAGGCTGATCGCCCAGATCCTCTCCGAGGCATCGGACCACCCGGACGTGACGGAACTGCACCGGCGCGTCAGCGCCTGCGATCCGCGCGTGGCGCTCGCGACCGTGTACCGCACGGTGAAGCGTCTGGAAGAGGAGGGCATCGTCGAGCGCCACGCCTTCCTTGACGGGCGCGCCCGCTACGAGCGCGGCTCAAAGGATCACCACGACCATTTGATCGACGTGGAGAACGGGAAGGTGGTCGAGTTCACGAGTCCAGAGATCGAGCGCCTGCAGACGCAGATCGCCGAGAGCTTCGGCTTCGAGATCGTCGGGCACCGGCTGGAGCTCTATGTCCGCCGCAAGGCGGCCCGCTGACGAGCTGCCTGCCGCGGGCCGGCGTTGTTGCGGAGTGACGTGCCGGAAGCGCTCGGCGGATCAGAAAGCTCCCGCGAGGACCCCGACCCCGGCCAGCGCCATGAGGCCCCCTACCGCCTGAACCATCCGGTCCCCGTGGCGGGCGAACATACGGCTTGCACCAACGCCCAGCCCAATCCCGGCTGCGTGGAGCAGCGCAGTCGCCACCACGAACCCGACCGCGTAAAACGCCACGCCCGCCGTCTCCGGCATCTCCGCGCCGTGCGCGTGTCCGTGAAAAATGGCGAATGCCCCGACAAGACCCATGGCGATGGCGGTGGGCAGCGCCCAGCGCATTGCGATCGCCAGGCCGAGCACCACGATGGAGGCGCCGATGCCGGCCTCGACGAATGGTACAGCCACTCCGGTCATGCCCAGTGCCCCGCCAAGAGCCATCATGCCCACGAATGATGCAGGGACCAGCCACAGGGCCCGGCCACCCAGCCGGGCCGCGAAGATCCCGACCGCAACCATCGCCAGCACATGGTCGATGCCACTGACCGGATGGACAAAGCCCGCCGCGAAGCCATGCGTATGGTCGAGACCCGGGTGGGCGAAAGCGACGCCCGGCACGAGGAGCGCTGCGAGGGTCGGAGCGAGACGGGCGGCGAGACGATGCATGGAATCCCCCTGGGGCCTGAAGTGGCATCCTAGGAGCAAATCTCATGCCCTGACTACCCTGCTCCGCCGGCCACGACCGGCGCGGTCCGGGATCCAGACGCGCTCCGTGCGTGCAGGCGATCTCAGGCGCGCGTCGACGCGTCGTAGGCGGCCTGCGCAGCCAGCACGGCATCCATGTTGCGCTCGGCCCAATGGGCGAGAGCCGACACGGTGTCGGTGAGCGTGTGGCCGAGCGGCGTCAGCGCATACTCGACCGTCACCGGCACGGTCGGATACACCGTCCGCGAGAGCAGGCCGTCGCGTTCCAGTTTCTTCAAGGCCTGCGACAAAACCTTCTGCGAGATGCCGTCGATGTCGCGCCGCAGCTGGTTGAAGCGCATGGGCCCGTCCTCTAGCCTGTCGAGGATCAGCAGAGCCCATTTGTCCGCGAGCCTGTCCAGCACCATCCGTGTCGGGCAGAGCTCCTTGTACACGTCGTAGGCATTCTGCATCGCCGCTCTCCCGCCCTGCGTCCCGGCCGGTCCGGTTTCCCGGACGAAACCACGTCACCGGAAGGTGCTCCCTTACGCCGCTCCCGGAACGGTAGTACCTATCATTTTGATACGTGGTTTCCAACGGATACTGTTGGACAAAGCCAAGGAGAGACATCATGGCCGGTCAGATTCTGGTGCTGGGCGCGGGCGGAAACGTTGGCAAACCCCTGGTGGGGGCGCTGCTGGCGAAGGGCGAGACGGTCAAGGCAGCCTCTCGATCGGGAAAGCCGGTCGGCGCGGCCAAGGGCGTTGCTCTCGACGTTGCTGATCCCGCCACGTTCGACAGCGCCTTCGAGGGCGTCGACCGCGCCTATCTCATGCTCCCGACCGGCACGACGGCGATCAGGGAGACGCTCGTGCCGATCATCGATGCCGCGGCGAAGCGCGGCGTGAAGGTGGTTCTCATGACCGCCCTCGGTGTCGATGCTGACGATGCCATTCCCTACCGGCAAGCCGAGATCGCCCTGCAGAAGTCGGGGACGCCTCACGTCATCCTCCGGCCGAACTGGTTCGCCGACAATTTCCATACCTTCTGGAAGGCAGGCGTTGACCACGGCCAGATCTCGGTGCCCGCCGACACGGGCAAGACGAGCTTCATCGACACGCGCGACATCGCCGCCTCCGCCGCGGCCGCGTTGACCACGACCGTTCACGACGGCAAGGCCTTCAACCTGACCGGACCGGAAGCGCTGGGCTATGCCGATGCCGCGGCGATCCTGTCCGATGTGCTGGGCAGAACCATCACCTACGCTCCGGTCGACGACGACACCTTCGTTGGCAACCTCACGGGAGCCGGTGTGCCTCAGGACTATGCGCGCTTCATCGCCTCGATTTTCTACCCGGTCCGCGAAGGGTGGGCCGCGGTCGTAACCGGCGACGTGCAGACCCTGACCGGCAAGCCGCCGCGCGCCCTGCGCGACTATGCGCGCGACAACAAGGCCGTTCTCGCCGGCTGAGCCGTGCACGAAAAAGCCCGCCGGGGTGTCCCGGCGGGCTGTGTTTCAGAGCGGCTTGCGCCCGCGCGTCACGGGCAATCGGTGCGCCGGGTCGTGCTGGTCTCGCCATATTCGTTCTGATGCTGCACCGTCGTGCTGGAGCACGGCACCGTGCCGGTGACGTCCTCCTCGATGACGCGGCGCTGCGGCTGCTCGATGACCACCGTGTTGGGCTTCTTGGCGTCCGATGCGACGCCGCCGGCGATGCCGCCGACGCCGGCGCCAACCGCGGCCCCGACCGGGCCGCCCACGATGGCGCCCGTTACAGCGCCCGCTCCGGCCCCGGCCACGAACCCGTCGCCGTCCGCATAGGATACTCCGGCTGCGCCAAGCAGAAGACCGGTGGCGACCGTAATCGTCCTGAACAGATGAGTCATGGTCAGTCTCCCCTGCGCCATTTCAGTTGGCGTACTCAAAATTGCGATGTTGCCCCGTGTACCGGCATGCAACGCCGCCCCGGCAAAAGTGTTCCACACCGTTCATTGAGCCGGCTGCTTTTGCAGACTCGAGGAAGACTCGCTCTTCACCCAGCCGCGGGGATGGTTGGGGGTACTAGACTGACCTCGATATTAACCAAGCCGGGCGCTCACCGTTCGGCGCGCGACGGTCGCTTTTCCGACCGGAACGGGATCCCTGCCGGGGCATTGCCGAGGCGCCTGCAGCTTGGCTCGCCATACCGCGCGACAGCGCCTTGGGAGACGCGTCCGCGTGTTCGATCTATCCAGTGACCATATCCTGCTCGCCGGTCTTGGCGTGGCGATCGTGCTCGCGCACTGGTTTCCGCGCCTGTTCTCGGGGCGGGAGCCGGCCGCGGCGGCGCTCCTCATCGGGCTCGGCTGGGCACTCTTCGCGCTCGTGCCGAAGATGCCGGGTGCGATCGATCCGCTCTCCGCCGCCTGGGTCTGCGAGCGCGTCAGCGAGATGTGCGTGATCGTCAGCCTGTTCGGCGTCGGGCTGAGGATCGACAAGCTCTGGGCCATGGAGCCGTGGCGGGCGACCATCCGCCTGCTCCTCGTCGCCATGCCGCTCACCATCGTGACGATCGCGCTGCTGGGCTGGTGGATGGCGGGCCTGTCCTTTGCAGCGGCGCTCCTGCTGGGAGCCGTGCTGGCGCCGACCGATCCCGTTCTGGCCTCCGACGTTCAGGTTGGGCGCCCGACGGAAGGCGGCGAGCATCCGGTGCGCTTTGCCCTGACGACCGAGGCCGGCCTCAATGACGGCCTCGCCTTTCCCTTCGTCCATCTCGCGCTGCTGCTCGCCGGCACCACGGCACTCGGCTGGGCAGGTCTGGGTGAGTGGGCGGCACGCGATCTCGTCTACCGCATCGTGGTTGGCGTGGCCGGCGGCTTTGTGGTCGGCCGCATGCTCAGCGTTCTCCTGTTCACCTTTCCGCGCCGCAATCCGCTCGCGGACACCGAGTCGGGCGTCGTCGCGTTTGCCGGCGTGCTGGCCGCCTATGGCCTGACCGAACTCGCGGAAGGCTACGGCTTCGTCGCCGCCTTCGTTGCGGGACTGACGGTTCGGCGCACGGAATCGGGCCACGCGTTCCATGGCCGCCTGCACGACTTTTCGGAGGCGTTGGAACGCGCGCTGACGGCTCTCCTGCTGGTCGGGCTGGGCGTCGCGCTGCCGGTCACGCTGGCCGAACTCGAGTGGCAGGGCGCCCTCGTCGCCGTGCTTCTGATCGTCGCAGTGAGGCCCCTGGCCGGCTGGCTCTCGCTGACGGGAGCGCTGGCCACGACGAGGCAGCGCCTTGTCGTTGCGGTCTACGGGATCCGCGGGATCGGCTCCCTCTACTACCTGGCCTACGCCACCACGCATCATGATTGGGCGGAAGGCCCCCAGCTCTGGGCCATCGTGTCCTTCGCCATCGTGTTGTCCACCGTGCTGCACGGCTTCACCGCAGGGATTGCCGTGGAGCGCGCCGTGTCGCAGCCGGGAACGCAGGACCCTCCCGCCCGTTGAGAAGGACGAACGGAACAGGAACAGGCGAGGGTGCCATGAGCCAGCGTGAAGCAGGACGTGAAACGACGAGGGATGTGCGCGAGGAGCCCGCCTCCAGGCATGGGTCGCAGCGTGATCCCGATCCGCGCGACGCCCCGTTCGTGGGCGAGAACCCCGAACGGGGGCGCACGCCTGCGGACGAGGAGAACCCCAAGCGGGCGGGCGGCAGCGATTCCAACCGGATCAAGGACCCCGACGACTGGGTCACCGGCGAGGAGCCGATGACGGGAGCCCAGAAATCCTACCTCAAGACGCTGTCGGAAGAAGCTCACGACCCTGAGGCGTACGACGCCGGCCTCGACAAGGCCGAGGCGTCAAAGCGCATCGACGCGCTGAAGGACAAGGCCGGGCGCTAGCGGAGCGCGGGTCTCCGGACCCGCACCCCGCAGGCCGGGGTGCGCCCCTAGCGCGCGCCGGCCATGTAGTAGGCGTCGACCGCCGCGCCGAATTCCGGCTCCGCCAGTCGGTCCTCCCCGGCGCCATGCCGGGGAGCGGCCTCCAGCCGGTTGCGGTCGATGTCGACGACGTAGCCCTCGAGCTTCGTGTCGTACCGCAGCACCCGCCAGGGCAGGGGGTGATAGTGCTCGCCCAGGCCGAGAAAGCCGCCGAAGGCCATCACGGCATAGGCGACCTGCCCCGAGACCTTGTCGACCATGAAATTGTGGATCGTCCCGAGCTGCTCCCCCTCGGGGGAGTAGACCGGCGTCCCCTCCACCTTGTTGGAGGCAATGAGCTTGCGCGTCTCGTCGATGGCGACGCCCTCACCCGAGGGGTCGAGCTCCATCGAGCCGGGTTCACGAATGCTGCGTTCGTTGGGAAGCTCTGTCGGCATGGCATCCTCTCCCTGATGTCCGGCGGACAACGGCCATCCGCCCCTCCGGTTCAATCCCGCGCCCTCATGCCGCCCTCGGGCCGGTGCATTTGCTTACGGTCGAGACCGGGTCTAGGCCAAGACAACCGAAAAAGGCTCCGGAACCCTCCCCCGTTCACGGGGGAGGGCAGGGTGGGGGGATGGAACGTCCCGTCTCTGTGAGCTCGAGCGAAGGCAAGGTGGCCCTGATTTCACCCTTTCGCGAGCGGCTTCCCCCTCCCTACCCTCCCCCGCAGGCGGGGGAGGGTTTTCGGTCGCGCCTTTTCGACCTGCCAGCTCTTCCAGCTATGTCCGCCATCTCGCGGCCAGTGCAGCATAGCTGACTGTCCGGCAGGAACCGCTGCGTTGTTTGCCGGCGAAGCTCCGGAACCCTCCCCCGTTCACGGGGGAGGGCAGGGTGGGGGGATGGAACGTCCCGTCTCTGTGAGCTCGAGCGAAGGCAAGGTGGCCCTGATTTCACCCTTTCGCGAGCGGCTTCCCCCTCCCTACCCTCCCCCGCAGGCGGGGGAGGGTTTTCGGTCGCGCCTTTTCGACCTGCCAGCTCTTCCAGCTATGTCCGCCATCTCGCGGCCAGTGCAGCATAGCTGACTGTCCGGCAGGAACCGCTGCGTTGTTTGCCGGCGAAGCTCCGGAACCCTCCCCCGTTCACGGGGGAGGGCAGGGTGGGGGGATGGAACGTCCCGTCTCGGTGAGCTCGAGCGAAGGCAAGACGGGGGAAGGGGTCCCGGTCGCGCTCAGCTGGCCTTCTAGCGCCACATGCCGCGGACGCGCGATGCGATGGGCACGGGGGCCGAGGCGGGGCGGGGTCCGGCATGGCGCTGCTCGGGCGGGGGCCAGGCGGTCTTCTCGAAGCTTTTCAGGATGCCGTCCGGAATGAAGCGCGTCCGGGAGGCGTAGACGTGGCGGTCGCCTCCGGTTGCCTGGCCGCGCACATAGAAGCGCTGGGGCACAACGAGGTGCAGCGCGTCCTTGGCCCGCGTCATGGCGACGTAGAGCAGGCGACGCTCCTCCTCGATCTCCTCGCTCGTCCCGGTTGCGAGGTCGGACGGCATGCAGCCGTCGACCACGTTGAGGCAGTAGACGGCGCGCCACTCCTGTCCCTTGGCGGAGTGGATGGTGGACAGGATGAGGTAGTCGTCGTCCTTGCTCGGCGGCCCGGCGACGTCGCTCGTCGCCTGCGGCGGATCCAGCGTCAACTCGGTCAGGAAGCGCTCGCGGCTCGGATAGGTCGCTGCGATCTGCTCGAGTTGCACGAGGTCGGCGCGGCGCACGCCTGCGTCCTCGTGGATGCGCTCGAGATGCGGCTCGTACCAGAGCCGCGCCGCCTCCATCCCGCCGGGCCAACCCGCCTCGCCGCGCGCAAGGCGCAGCACCGTGTCGACGAAGCCCGGCCACGCGGTGCCGACACGCGGCGGCGGGACGAGCCCGGCCAGCGCATCGAAGGGCGACGGCGCCGCTGCGATCGCGTCCAGCACGACCCCGGCGGAGGACGGGCCCACGCCCGGCAGCAATTGCAGAAGGCGGAAACCCGCCACCCTGTCGCGCGGGTTCTCGCAGAAGCGCAGCAGCGCCAGCATGTCCTTCACGTGGGCGGCGTCTAGAAACTTCAGCCCGCCGAACTTGACGAAGGGGATCTGCCGGCGCGTCAGCTCGATCTCCAGCGGTCCGCTGTGGTGCGAGGCGCGGAACAGCACGGCCTGCTGCTTCAGCACCGTGCCGCCCTCGCGCGCCTCGAGGACCTGGGTCGCGACGTAGCGGGCCTGGTCGAGTTCGTCCGGCACGCTGACGACGAGCGGCCTGTCGCCGCCCTCCCGTTCCGTCCAGAGCGCTTTCGAGAAGCCCTCGCGCGCCAGTCCGATGACGGCGTTTGCGGCCTCCAGGACCGGCTTCGTTGAACGGTAGTTTCGCTCCAGCGCGACAACCGTCGCGGGTGGCGTGAAGCTGGCGGGGAAGTCGAGGATGTTGCGGACGGTGGCAGCGCGGAACGAGTAGATCGACTGCGCATCGTCGCCCACCACGGTGAGGCCGCGTCCTTCGGGGGACAGGGCGAGCAGGATGGCCGACTGCAGGCGGTTGGTGTCCTGGTACTCGTCGACGAGGATGTGGTCGAAGCGCGCAGCCATCTCCTCGGACAGTGAGGGTTCGGCGGCCATCTCGGCCCAGTAGAGCAGGAGATCGTCGTAATCGAGTACGTTCTGTTTCTGCTTGGCGTCGACATAGCCTGCGAACAGCGACTTCAGCTCCGTCCCCCAGGTCGCGCACCAGGGGAAGGAGGACTTCAGCACCGGCTCGATGTCCTCCTGCGCGTTCACGCAGCGGGAGTAGATGGCGAGGCACGTCCCCTTCGACGGAAAGCGCGCCTCCTTGCGTCCGAGCCCGAGTTCATGCCGGACGATGTTCATCAGGTCGGCTGAATCTTCCCGGTCGTGGATGGTGAAGGCCGGGTCGAGGCCAATCTGGAGGGCGTGCTCGCGCAGGATCCGGGCACCAATGGCGTGAAAGGTGCCCGCCCACGCCAGGGCCGGGGGGCCCGCGTCACTCACGCCCGCTGCAACGCCCGAGGCGCGGCGCACGATGCGGTCGACCCGTCGCGTCATCTCGGCGGCTGCCCGGCGCGAGAAGGTCATCAGGAGGATCCGATGAGGGTCGGCCCCGCTGACGATCAGATGGGCCACGCGATGCGCCAGCGTGTTGGTCTTGCCGGAGCCGGCCCCCGCAATGACGAGCAGCGGCCCCTGCCCGTGCGCGGCGGCCTGAAGCTGCCTGTCGTTGAGCCCGTCGAGATGTCCAGGCGAATCGAGGGGCAAGGCGGCACTCATGGTGGCGCATCCGACAGTATTCTCGCTTTGTTCGCAACCCCCGGTGGCTTCGCCTGTGCAGGAAGCGTAGGCCGTGCCTCTGGCCCTGCGATCCCCGCAGGGCTGGCTTGTACGTCAGCTTGACAACTCACGCTTGCGGCTAGTGAATTCGAGCCGCTGGCAGCAGGAGCACCCGGTCCCGGGACGCGGCTGCAAGGGGAGCCAGCCATGCCGTTCGTGCCGCATAGCGTTCCCGACCGCCACCCGGCCAATCGCCGGCGGCGCGCGAGGCAACGTGCGCGTCACGGGGCTTGAACTGCCGTCGCATCGCGACGGCCAACCAGGCACAGCCTGGCGGAGGGTTCCGGCGTCCGGCCCGGAGCCTCGCGGTCGGAAGCCGGCGGGAGGGGAGAGCATGCTGTCGAAACTGTCCAGGACGATCCTTGCGGCCGGCGCCGCCGTCGCGCTCGCGGCCGTCGCGGCCGGCCATGCCGCGGCCAAGGAGCTGCGCGTCATGGCCTGGGAGGGCTATGCGGACAAGGACTGGGTCGCCGAGTTCGAGAAGCAGACCGGCGCCAAGGTCAATGTCGTGTTCGTCGGCACGGACGACGAGATCTGGGCCAAGATCAAGGGCAGCGAGGGCAAGGACTTCGACGTCTTCGCCGTCAACACCGCGCAGCTGCAGCGCTACATCGACGCCGGGCTCGCCGTCCCGCACGACATGTCCAAGCTGCCGAACCAGAAGGCGGGTCTGCCGCGCTTCGCCGACCTCTCCAAGGTCACCGGCACGACGCGCGACGGCAAGGTCTACGGCATTCCCTACGCCTTCGACTCCATCGGCCTCATCTACGACACCGAGAAGGTGAAGCCGGCTCCGACCTCCATGTCCGTGCTCTGGGATCCCAAGTACAAGGGCAAGGTGCTGCTCTACGACAATGGCGAGCACAACTTCTCCTTCACGGCGCTGACCATGGGCGTCGACACCCCGTTCAAGCTCAGCCCCGAGCAGATGGACAAGGTGAAGGCGAAGCTCGGCGACCTGAAGAAGAACGCTATCGCCTTCTATTCGACCGCCGACGAAGCGCAGCAGATCTACAACACGAACGACATCGCGCTGATCTGGGCGAATTACGGCCAGCAGCAGATGAAGGCGATGCAGAAGGCGGGCGCCAAGGTCGGCTACATCAACCCCGAGGAAGGGGCGCTCACCTGGCTCGACACCTGGGCCATCACCAAGGGCGTCCAGGACATGGATCTCGCCGAGCAGTGGGTGAACTTCCTGCTCGACAAGAAGATCGGCGCGCAGCTCTCCGAGCGGACCGGCTTCGGCAACACCTCCGTCGCCTTGGAGGGTGCCAACCCGAAGGACAAGCTGATCTGGCTCGAAGCCGTCGAGGATCCCACGAAGCGCGCCGACGTCTGGAACGAGATCAAGGCTGCTCCGTGAGAGTGGCCGCACGGGCGCGCGGGGTTCGGGCGGGGACACGGTGAGCGACACACGGCGTCCCCTGCTCGAATTGCGGGCCCTGTCGAAGAGCTATGGCGCCGTCCCTGTTTTGCGCGAGGTCGACCTCGCCATCCGGGACGGCGAGTTCCTGACGCTTCTCGGGCCTTCCGGCTCGGGCAAGACGACGATCCTGCGCATTATCGGCGGCTTCGTCGAGCCGGACGGCGGCACCGTGCTGATGGACGGGACGGACATCGTCCGGCTGCCGATCAATCGCCGCCCCTTCAACACGGTGTTCCAGGACTACGCTTTGTTCCCGCACATGAAGGTTGCGGCGAACGTCGCCTACGGCCTGCGCGTGCGCGGCACCCCGTCGGCCGAGACCGAGCGGCGGGTCACGGAGGTCCTGGACCTCGTCCAGCTCGGCGGCCTGCGCGATCGCTTCCCGTCGGAACTCTCCGGCGGCCAGCGCCAGCGCGTGGCGCTCGCCCGCGCCATCGTCTGCCGTCCGCGGCTGATCCTGCTCGACGAGCCGCTCGCGGCACTCGACGTCTCCCTTCGCCGGCAGATGCAGCACTTCCTGAAGTCGGTCCAGCGCGAGATCCGCACCACCTTCCTCTTCGTCACGCACGACCAGGAGGAAGCGATCACCATGTCCGACCGCATCTGCGTGATGGACCAGGGCCGCATCCTGCAGGCGGGCAGCGCCGAGGACCTCTACTACCGGCCGGAAAGCCTTTTCGTGGCTCGCTTCTTCGGCGACAACAACCTCATCGAGGGCCGGGTCGCCGCCGGCGAAGGCGCGACGCCCGTGCTCGACACGGCCATGGGCCCCGTCCGCGCGCGAGGCGAAGCCCGGCTGCAGCCCGGAACGGCCGCCTTCGCGATGCTCCGGCCGGAGGCCGTCATCGTCGGCCAGCCCGGCGCCTCCGGCGCGCTGCAAGGCCGGGTCGAGTTCCTGGAGTTCGGCGGCGCGAGCACGCTCGCCGGGCTGCGCGTCGGAGAGGGGGAGGGGATCCCACTTCGCGCCCGGCTTCCCAGCAGCGCGCGGGGAGTGGGGCTTGCCGAGGGGCAGGCCGTCTCCGTCAGCTGGAATGAGGCGGACTGCCGGCTGGTGCCGCCGTGACCACCGCCCGCACACGCGACATGCTTGCATGGGCCGCCGCCGCGGCCGCCTTCGCGCTGCCTGTGGCGTTCATCGGCCTGCCGCTCGGCGGCTTTCTCCTGACCAGTTTCTTTCATGTAAAGGGCGGCGAGATCGTGCGCGAGCTGACCCTCGCCAACTATCTCCGCTTCTTCACCGAGGGCAGCTTCCTCTCGGTGCTCGGCAGCACGTGCCTGCTCTGCCTCGGCGTCGCCGCGCTGACCGTACTGATCGCCTACCCCGTGGCATGCTTCATCGCCGGGCTGAAGGGCCGGCTGCGCTATGCGGTGCTGCTGGCCGTCGTCGTGCCGATGCTGATGAGCTACATCGTCAAGATCTATGCGATCCGCGCCATCTTGGGCGGCACCGGCCTCCTCAACCGGGCCCTGCTCGCGATGGGCATCGTCGACGCGCCGGTCACGCTGTTCGTCTTCAACATGAACGCGATCCTGCTGACCCTGACGGTGCTCCTGATCCCCTTCGCCGTGCTGCCGATCGTGCTTTCGCTGGAGCGCATCCCGGCCTCGCTGCTGGAGGCCTCGTCCGATCTCGGCGCGTCCCGCGCCTACCGGTTCGCAACGGTGACGCTGCCCTTGTCGCTTCCCGGCGTCGCGGCCGCGGCGAGCTTCGTCTTCGTGCTCGCGATCGGCGATTTCCTGACGCCGCAGATGGTGGGCGGGCTCGCCGGCTTCACGTTCGGGCGGGTGATCTACAGCCAGTTCGGCACCGCTTTCAACTGGCCATTCGGCGCCGCGCTGGCGGTGATCCTGTGCATCGTGGTGGTGGCGGTCATCGCCCTCGGCGCCTTCGCCGGCGGGCGTCGGGGGAGGCCGGCATGACGCGCGCCGACCCCGGCCGCCTGGCGCTCGGCGCCTTCACCGGCCTCGTCTTCATTCTGCTCTACGGGCCCATCGCCGTTCCGGTGGTGGCCTCCTTTTTTCCCGTCGTGCAGGGCAGGATCGACTGGAGCAGCCCGACGCTCGACAGCTACCGGCTGCTCGCCTCTAACGACAGCGTGCTGGAGTCCTTGCTCAACACGCTGATCGTCGGCTTCTGCGCGTCCTTCCTGGCGCTCGTCGTCGGCATGGGGCTGGCGCTCCACCATGGCTGGCGCCGGGCGCGGGGGCGGGCTGTTCTGCAGGGGCTGGTGGCGCTGCCCTTCCTGATGCCGCCCATTATCACCGGGCTGGCGCTCCTGATCTTTTTTCGCGAGGTGGACATCGACCGTTCGCTGGCGACCGTTGTCATCGGCCATACCTGCTTCGTGCTGGCGCTCGTCTACCGCACTTTGCTGGTGCGGCTGGAGCAGCTCAGCGCCAGCCTCGTCGAGGCCTCCTACGACCTCGGCGCGTCGGGCTGGCAGACCTTCCGCCTCGTGCTGCTGCCCAATCTGACGAGCGCGATGGTCGGCGCCGTCGTGCTCGCCTTCGCGCTGTCCTTCGACGAGATGATGATCAGCCTGCTCGTGACCGGGACGGCGAGCACGCTGCCCGTGCGGCTTTGGGGCATGATGCGCCTCGGCTTCACGCCGGACATCAACGCCCTGGTGACGCTCATCCTCGCCTTCACCGCGCTGCTCTGCCTCGCCGCCGCCCGCGCCTTGTTCCCGGCCACGGGGGAACGCCGCGCCTGAGAGCAGGCAGGACACTGAAGATTGTCTTCCGCGGGTGAGCCAGCGCGGGGTCAGCGTGATCCGGTCGCCTGCCAGCGCACGAACCCGCCGGCCTTCACACAGACGTCTGTGCCCGGCACGCGCGTGCCGGTGAAGGCGCCGCCACCCAGCGTGCATGTCTGCACCGCCGAGATCGGGGCCGGCTTCGCCTTCTTTTCCTTCGGGAGGGGCACGGTCGTCGTATCGCCTGCCATGGCTGCCGTCGCGCCGAGGACGACGGCGCAAAGCGCGAGAGCGAGCCGGGTGCGCATGGGAGAGTGCCGCATGTCCATCCTCATGAGGCAAGCTATGCCGACAGGTCCTGAAACATGCAACCTGTGCGCGCAATCGTGACCCCAAGCGCGCCGCTTCGCCGGGCGAGGGGTGCGACTATCCCGAAGCCTTCTCGGCCGCCTTGGCCGCTTTCATGTTGACCCCGCGCTGCGCTGCTTCGGCGGCTCGCTTCACCTCCGTAAGACGATGCCCCTTGGCCCGCGTCTCACAGCGGCGCCGGAGGTCGGCGAGTTCCTCCTCCGTCAGGTCTTCGATCCCGATGTAGCGGTTCTGGGCGGCGCTGGCCCGGATCAACTCGTCGAGCTTCGTCTGCACGGCCGCGCTGTCGCGGTTCTGCGTGTTCTGGATGAGGAACACCTGCAGGAACGTCACGATCGTCGTTCCGGTGTTGATCACCAGCTGCCACGTGTCCGAATAGTGGAAGACCGGCCCGGTAATCGCCCAGATGATTACGATGGCAAGGCAAAGGGCGAAAGTGGCCGGCCGTCCCGTTGCATGAGCGACACCTGCCGCAAACGACGTGAAAGCGCGCGTGATGGTCATCGCAGGCTCCAGTGCTTGAAGCCGGAAAAACGCCCGGCGCCCGCGAACGTTGCTTCTGCGTACCTTGCCGGCCCCGCCGCCTGCTCCCGGCTGACGCATCTTTACGCTGAAGCAAGGGACGCAGGCCTAGGCTGCATGCGTGAACGTCTCGCCAAGACACCTCGCCGTCTGCGCTGTCCTTGCCCTCTGCGGATTTCTCGCATGGGCGATCCTCGCTGCTCTGCCGCTGCTTTCGGGTCGCGGCGTCGCCGAAGCTTGGGACATGCGGGTCTACTGGACCGTGTGCCTTCCGGCTCTCGCTCTTCTGCATGGCGCTGCCGGATACACGTCCGACATATCCCTCCCCCGCCTTCCGGTCTTCGCCATCGCCGGTCACGCGGTGGGCATCGCCGTCCTCCACCGCGCCGGAACCGATGCAGGGCTCGTCCCGCTCGCAATCGTGCTGACCGGCTTGCCGCTCTACGGCGCGCTCCTTGCCGCGGCGTGGCTCGGACGACAGGCAGCGGAGTTCCGCGCCGCAACCTGAGTCGTCTGGCCGCACGAACAATTCCGCCCGTTGCCCGTTCTCGGGGCCTGTCTCATCCCATACAGGCCCAGGAGCGACAATGACTAACAAGAACAAGGATGGCGTGTCCCGCCGCCAGATCGTCGGCGCGGGAGCCGGCCTTGCGGCCGCCGCCGCAGCAGTTGCGCCCGCAATCGCCCAGCAGCAACAGCAGCCGCAGCAGCCAGCGTCGATGCCGCTGCAGGACCCCACGGGCAAGTATCCCAAGCCGCCGTTCAAGAAGCAGTCGCAGCCCTGGCCGGGCCTCGCCCGCGACATGGACCCGCGGCCGGATCACGGCGAGCGCAGCTATCGCGGCTCGGGGCGCCTCGCCGGGCGCAAGGCGCTGATCACCGGCGGGGACTCCGGGATGGGCCGCGCCGCGGCCATCGCCTATGCGCGGGAAGGCGCCGACGTCGCCATCAACTATCTCCCGAACGAGGAGCAGGACGCGCAGGACGTCATCGCGCTCATCCGCGAGGCAGGCCGCAAGGGCGTCGCCATTCCCGGCGATCTCAGGGACGCCGCCTTCTGCCGGAGGCTCGTCGACGAGGCGGTCAGCGGACTGGGCGGGCTCGACATCGTCGTCTGCAACGCCGCGCGCCAGCAGACGCGCCAGTCCATCCTCGACGTCAGCGACGAGGATTTCGACGCAACGATGAAGACCAACATCTATGCGCCGTTCTACATCATCAAGGCCGCGCTGCCGCACCTGCAGCCGGGCTCCTGCATCATCGGCACGACGTCGGAGCAGGCCTACGACCCGTCGCCGGATCTCTACGACTACGCCCAGACCAAGGCGGCGACGATGAACTACGTGAAGTCGCTGGCCAAGCAACTCGGCCCCAAGGGCATCCGCGTCAACGGCGTGGCGCCGGGACCGATCTGGACGCCGCTGCAGGTCTCGGGCGGAGCGACGATGGAGAAGCTGGAGAAGTTCGGCGGGCAGACGCCGCTCGGGCGTCCCGGCCAGCCGGCGGAACTGGCCTCGATCTATGTCCAGCTCGCGGCCCCCGACGCCAGCTACGCGACCGGGCAGGTCTATGGCGCCGCCGGCGGCAGCGGCCAGCCCTGACAGCCACAAAACGCCGCGACGGTCCGGCCGTCGCGGCGTTCCGCATGATCGGCCGTCATCGTCAGCGGTGATCTCCGAAGCGCACGAACGCCGAACAAGGCATCCGGCCGCCAAGGAGGACCCGGCAGGCTTGCATGGCCGAGGAAAGCTTCCAGCCTCCTGTTGCGCCGCGCAAGAAGGCCGTCGGCGCCGAGGGCTGGGAGGAGTTCTAGCCCGGTTCCGGCTCACCCGGCGGCGCTGCCTCGTTCCACGTCGCGTGCCAGAAGGATTGCGGGTCCTCCGTCATGGTCCGCCACGCGTCGAGGCGGGGGAGATCGACCGAAATCCCGGCGACCCGCACGGCGAGTTTCCGCTTCGCAGCTTCGGTGATGTCCGTTCGCGCGAGCAACGGGAAGGCCGTCATGGGAAAGGCTTTCGAGGCCATTTGCGCAGCCTGCCACAGTCTCGCGGCAGCCGCAGCGCCGGCCCTTGCTGCGCCGAAGACACGGTCCGTGCCGAGTCTTCCGGTCTACGACCTTCGGGGTTGCTGGCCCCCGCCGGGGTGGATTAAGTCTCATAAGAATCAGGTTGACCTAGATCAGAAGTATGAGGACGCGGCTTGCTCAACTCACCGCACAGACAGCCGCGTCTCCCCCGCGGAATCCGTGGCGCCGCCCTGCTTCTGGCCGGAGTCGGGTCGTTCGCGGCCACGAGCGCGCGCGCTGACTGCGTCACCACCGGGCTTTCGACGACCTGCGACAGCACGGCTCCCAATCCGTTCGGCACTCCGATCGGCACCGGCCCCGGTGACGACGGACGCAGCGTGACCGTTCTGCCCGGCGCAGGCATCACGACGGGCAACGCGTCGGCCATCAGCCTCGGGAATGGCGCGTCCATCGTCGTCGACGGGACCGTCCAGAACAGCGCGACATTCAGCTCCGGCAATTACGGCACGGGCGCCAACACCATTGAGATGGACAGCAATGGCACCGTGACCATCGGCGCGGGCGGCATGGTTCTGTCCAACGGCACGCAGGTGAGCGCCGAGGCCATCAACGTCCAGGGCACGAACAACACGATCATCAACAATGGCAGGATCAACGCGGTCAATGCGGCTGCGATCTGGTCGGAAAACCCCGGCACCCTCACCATCGTCAACAACGGCATCATCTCGACCGGGCCGCTCGCAAACCCGGACCTCACGGCGGTCGTGATCGGCGGCAACATCGGCGCGGGGATCGACTTCACCAATCGCGGCACCGTCTATGGCAGCCTCGCCTTCGGAACGGGTACGGACGTCCTGCGCCTGTACACGGGCTCGCAGATCACCGGAAACATCGACGGCGGCGGCGGCACCGATTCCATTTTCCTGCTCGGGCCAGGCACGGACACCTTCACCGGCTCGATGGCCGGGTTCGAGTTCCTGACGAAGCAGGGCTCGGGCACCTGGATCCTGTCGGGCGTCAATACCGGCCTGACGCAGACGACGGTGGAGGACGGCATCCTCGGCATCGAGGGGACGCTGGTCTCGCCGATCGCCATCGAACCGGCTGGCACGCTGTCGGGCAACGGCACCGTGGACGGCGACGTCGACAACCGCGGCACCGTGGCGCCGGGCCTGCCCGGCGGGATCGGCACGCTGACGGTGACGGGGATCTATGCGGGCAATGGCGGCAGCCTCCTGACGCGCGTCGGCGGTTCGCCCGGCGCGCCGCAGGCCGACATCCTGCAGCTCAGCGGTGGCGGGGCGACCGCCACGGGGTCGACCCCCATTTTCGTGCGCAACGCCGGCGGCCTCGGCGCGCCGACGGTTGGCGACGGCATCCCCGTCGTGACGGCCGTGGGCGGCGCAACGACGGGCGCGTCAGCCTTCACCCTTGGCGCGCCCGCCATCGGCGGTGCGTACCAGTACACCCTGTTCCGCGGCGGCGCCGCCGGTGGGACGGCAGACAACTGGTACCTGCGCTCGATCGACCCCGACAATCCGTCGAGGCCTTTCTACAGGCTGGAAACAGGCCTCTACCCGGCCCTCCCCGCGCTGCTGGGGCAGTACATGACGGCGCTCGTCGATACGCTGGACCAGCGCCGGGCCAACCTGTCAGCCAATGCCGGCGAGCCCTCTACCGCGGGCGGAGCCTGGGGCCGCGCCGTCGGCACCCGTGCCGAAGCATCCGCGACCGGCCGCACCAACTGGGACGCCGACCTCGGCTACATCCAGCTCGGCTATGACCTCTACGGTGACGACACCGCGGACCACCGCACCTACGCCGGCGCCTTCATCGCGGCCGGGCACGGGACCGGGTCCGCGGAGACATCCGAGCGGGGAAGGGCGGGCTCGATCCGCGCCAACGCGTTCTCGATCGGCGTCTACGCCACCCGCTTCTGGACCAATGGCTTCTACGCCGACGGCCTCGCGCAGGCGACCAAGTTCGAGGGGCTCGACGCCCGCTCCGCCGCGGGCGGTACCCTGTCCACCGATGCGTGGGGAGGGTCCGTTTCGCTCGAGGGCGGCAAGCGCTTCGACGTTTCAGCGAACATGTGGGTGGTGCCCCAGGCCCAGATGGTGGCCAACACCGTGTCGATCTCCGACAAGAACGATGCGTATGCGCAGGTTTCCTGGGGATCGGAGAACACGCTGCGCGGGCGCCTCGGCCTGCTGGTCGGCGCGCGCTTCGGTGCGCCCGGCGAGACGCCCTTCGAGGTGTGGGGCCGCGTCAACGTCTGGAACGTCTTCGGCGGCTCGACCCGCACCACCCTGTCGTCCCTCGACGGCCAGAACGGTGTCGGCTTCACCGCTGCTGGAAGCCGGAACGGCGCCAGCGTCGATGCGGGGCTCCGCATGGCGGTGTCGAAGCAGGCCAGCCTCTTCGCGAATGCGAGCTATGACCGCGGCTTCGACGGGGCCCAATGGGGTGGCACCGGCCGCATCGGCTTCGAAATGAAGTGGTGAGGCGGCGACCGGCGCCGGCTCCCTCGCGAACGACCCGGATTTCCGGCTTGCCCTGATCGGTCTTTCGGGCTTGTCTTGCCGCGCTGCCGCAATCGGGGCCGGTGCGGCGGCAAGCAACCGAGAGGGGCGAACATGCCTTCCAGTCTGTCTGCCGGCGCCCTCATGGTCGCCATGCTGGCATCGGCGCCAGCCTTCGCCGAGACGAGCGCGTCGAGCGCCGCCGCCGCTGCGGCGGGGATCGTGCCGGAACGGCCCCGTCCGACGGTGGCCGCACCTTCGTCAGCGGCTCCTGCCGCGCCCCGCTTCACCACGCCGGTGGCGTCCAGCATCGCCTCGCGCGTCGGCTTGGCCGAAACGGGAGGGGCACCGTCCGCCCGCAAGCCATGCAAGCCCAAGCCGGGTGCGAAGACCTGCTGAGCAGGGTCTCCGACGAGTTCAGAGCAATGGGCGGTAGTCCCAGCCGTAAGAGCGCGGCCTATTCGGCCGGAGTGCCCGCCTTCGCAGCCGCGTTGGCCCGCGCCCGGCGCTTCTGGAAGCGCTTGTTCATGCGCGCCTCCCCCTCCGGCGATCCGTCGTGCCAGGTGCCGAACAGCTTGTCCAAGGGCACCAGGCCGTCGCCGTAGTTCACCTCGAAATACTTGTGGTGGAGGTAGTGCCCGTAAGCATGGCTGTCGACTGCCATCGTGTCCGTCACTTCCATCTTGTCGAAGCCGACATGGCCCGGAATGGCGCCGAACCCGGCGAAATGAAGCTGGTAGAGGGCCAGCACGGGGTTGGACGGGATGACGACGTGCCAGAGGATCGTCGAGAAATAGAGGAGATGCTCCACCGGGTGCATCGACAGCGACGACCAGGGCGACGGGTTGACCGAGTTGTGGTGCACGCTGTGCACCCATTTGTAGAGCGGCCCCCAGTGGATCAGCCGGTGGATGCAGAAGAAGTGGAACTCGTGGAGGATGGGAACCACCAGCGCCAGCAGGAACAGGTGCACCGGGTGTTCGGCGAAGGAGAGCCACGGCACGCAGCCATTGGCGAAGGCCCAGAGCACGCCAACCTCGTAGGCGGTCCAGATCGGCACTCCGGTGCCGAAGCCGCGGATCATGCCGTCGACGTTCTGGTTGTTGAACAGGAAGGCGCTGTTCTTCTGGTCGGCGGGAAATCTTGCATTGTACTTGAAGCGGTTCGCCTGGGCCCGGCTGACGTAGAGGCGATACTCGAAGGCTCCGTAGAACAGGAAGACGGCGACGCAGTTGACGGCGAACAGGCGCAGCACCCAGCCCCACGCGATGGTCTTCATCACCTCGACATCGGGCACCACGAACTGCCAGTAGAGCACCGCTGAGGCGGCGAAGAGCAGGTTCCAGGGCAGGAAGTAGCCCGGCAACCATTTCAGGATGGCGAGCGGACTGATCGGCAACCGGTAGAACGGCGCGATCTCGAGACGGGCGTTCGGGGACCAGTCGCCCCTCTTATTGCGCTTGCCGTACTGAAGATCGTCCATGGCGGCCTCGCTTGAGCCAGTCTGAAGGGTGGACCGGCAGACACGCGGCCCCCGGGCCGCGCCAACCTCCATCCCCGTCCTCTAATTCTTGCGCAACGATAGGCGAATTCAGGTTGGCCCGCGCCCCCCGCCGCGCTGATTCTTCATCAGCCGGTCAGATCCAGCCGCCATCGACGGTGAAGGTCTGCTTGGAGCACATGCGGCTGTCGTCCGCCGCCGGCCACAGGGCCATGCGCGCGATGTCGGGCGGGTAGAGCTTGTCCTTCAGCGTCTGCCGCTCGGCGATCTGCCTCTCGCCGGCTTCGTCGAGCCACAGCGCCTGCTGGCGCTCAGTCATGATCCAGCCGGGCGCGATGGCGTTGACCCGGATCCCGTCGCCGCCGAGCTCCGTGGCGAGAGCGCGGGTCAGGCCGACGACGGCCGCCTTGGCGGTGACGTAGCAGACGCAGTCGCCGTCGGCGACGGTCCAGGTGATGGAGCTGAAGTTGACGATCGACCCGCCGCCGGCCCCGCGCATCTGCGGCCGCACGGCTCTTGCGGCGAAGAGCTGGTGCTTCAGGTTCACCGCCATCCGGTCGTCGAAATAGGCGGAGGTGACGTCCTCCAGCGTGTGCCGGTCGTCGTTGCCGGCATTGTTGATCAGGGCCGTGACCGGGCCCAGCGTCGCGCCGACACGGGCGATAATGTCGCCGAGCGCCTCGACGTCGCGCAGGTCGCAGGCCTCGAACACGGGCGCGTGCCCGCCCATGCGGCCGAGGTCTGCCGCCAGCGCCCGGCCGGCTTCGGCGGCAAGATCGACGAAGGCCACCTTGCTGCCCTGGTCGTGAAAGTGCTCGACGATGCTCTTCCCGATGCCGGATGCTCCACCGGTGACGAAGACGACTTTGTCCCTGAGGCTCGGGTACCGCGCGCCGTTCGGCATGATCGCGTCGCTCATCGAAGTGTCCTCCTCGGCCCGGGCTTTGCGCGGTCTGGTAACCGCCGGGTCTGCGTCCATGTACACGGCCCAAGGGACGCGGGCACGGGCCCCGCAGCTTTTCCTGTGTGGGGCCAGATCCCCGGCGGAAGTGACACTGCAGGCTGCAGCGGCGGTTGCAGGACCGCGTCACGGCCGTGCTGTCCCGCAAAATTTTGGCACTGCAACCTTGTCGCAGAAGCACCAGGGGCCTTGCGCGGCGGCCTTATCTGCATACGATGCCCCCTCCACAGCGGGCGGGGGAGGTCGCGATGGACGACGGCGACGGTCATTTCCGCGCATCCCTATCCGCATCCTGGGCGTCCCACGCGGTCGCGCCGCCCTTCATCGATCCGGAAATCCTCCAGCAGGCCGATCTCGCGCAGACGCGCGACAGGCTGGCGCTGATCGTCCAGACGGAGATCCTGCCGCGCCTCGTGGGCCTTCATGCCGAGAACGCCAACGGCGAGGCGCAGAGCTCCGGGACCCCCGCGGCACCGGACATCGTCCACCTCGCTCATCTCGTTCTCGATCCCAACCTGCATCTGTCCTTCGATTTCATCGTCGAGCTGAAGAACCGCGGCCTGTCGATGGACGGGCTCTTCGTCAATCTGCTCGAACCCGCCGCGCGATGCCTCGGCACGATGTGGGACAACGACGAGTGCACCTTCGTCGACGTCACGCTCGGTGTCGGGCGCCTGCAGCAATTGCTTTCGATGCTCAGCAGCTCGTTCGCTGTCCCGGCGTTCTCCGAAAAGCGGCGCGTGCTCATGATGGCGATCGCCGAAGAGCGCCATTCGTTCGGCGTCGCGATGGTGGAGAAGTTCCTGCGCGCCGGAGGCTGGGATGTGAAATCCGAGCGTGGAACGACGCTTCAGCAGGTTTCCCGCCTCATGCGGAACGACTGGTATGCCGTGGCCGGCTTGACGGCCAGCTCGGACCGGCAGCTGGACTCGCTGGCTGCCACGATCCACCAGATCAGGCAGCATTCCTGCAACCCGGCAATCGGCATCATGGTCGGCGGCCCCCCGTTCACCGCCTGCCCGGAGCTGGCAGCGCAGGTCGGGGCCGACGCGACGGCCGTCAACGCCCCGACGGCGGTGCTGCTCGCCCAGAGGCTTTTCGACCTCGGGGCAGAGTCGAACTGGAAAAAGCGACGGGTCTGGCCCGCCTAGGCCCAATCGCAGTCCCCCGCCGGCGCAGTTCCGGTCACCCCGCGTTCACTTCCACCCCCTGCTTCACCTCGTGCAGGATGAAGCCTTCCATCGGGTCGAACTCGCCCTCCCACGGCGCCATCGCCAGCACGGCCTCGGCATCCCGCCGGCCGGCATCGCGGCGCGAACGGATGCCGGAGGGGCTGAAGTCGATGTCCTTGGTATGGTCCTCGCCTTCGAGCGAAGGGGCGAGCAGGCGCACCACGTGCATGCGGGTCAGGCAGCCATAGGCAGCCAGCTCCTTCACCTCCGGGAGGCCCGCGATCTCGGCCGGCAGCGTCCTGGAGAGCTCCGCGATGACGTGCCGGAGCTTGTGCATCTGCTTCTGCCGCGCGATGTGGCTCGCGGCCCGGCTGGCATACTGGATGTCCTTCTGGCGATTCATGACATCCCACATCGTCCCCGGCTCGGGACCACCGGGGTTCCAGATGTGGACGGCGAAGACGAGGGAGTTGCGCCGGGGCATGTCGTCGAACACTGCCTCGACCGGCGTGTTGGAGAGGATACCGCCGTCCCAGTAGAGGTCGCCGTCGATGCGCACGGCCGGGAAGGCCGGGGGAAGCGCGCCCGATGCCGCGACGTGGCGCGGGCCGAGCGGGCGCTCGCGGCTGTCGAAATAGGTCATCTCGCCCGTGCGGACATTCGCCGCGCCGACTGTCAGCCGTGTCGGGCCGCTGTTGATCCGCTCGAAGTCGACGAGGTCGGCGAGGGTGGAGAGCAGCGGCTGGGTCGAGTAGTAGCCGGCCTGCTCGGCGCCGAGCGGCACGTGCGAGCCGAGGAACGCCCCCGCATTGGGCTGGAAGAACGCCGGGATCCCGTGCGCCATGGTGAGCCAGTTGGAAGCCGCCGCCGCGAAGGGGGCGAGCCAGGTCAGCGCCCTGTAGTGAGGCCCGTGCTCGATGCGGCGCCAGAATTCGCAGAGCTTCGAGAGCCTGTCCTCCGGCGCGTTGCCGGCGATCAGGGCGGCGTTGATGGCCCCGATCGATGTGCCGATGATCCAGTCCGGCTCGACCCCCGCGGCGTGCATGGCCTCGTAGACGCCGAGCTGATACGCGCCGAGCGCCCCGCCGCCCTGGAGCACGAGGACGATCTGGCCGTGGCGGCGCAGCTTTTCGGCACAGGACTCGTCTTCGGCAGCGGCAGAGGCGGGAGCCTTGCGGCTTCGCGGTCCGGTGCGGATGGTGTGAATGGTCATGTCATGCCCTCCCCGAGCGAAGCGGCCGGCGCGGTGCGCCGGCCCGCCCGCCTCACATGTTCTTGTCGGTCTGGTCGTGCAGGATGTCGGCGGAGAGCAGCACTGCTGTCTTGTTGCCCGTGTTCTTCCACCAGTGCGCGGTGGCCTTCGTTTCACGGGCTACGTCCCCGGCCTTGTGCACGATCGGCACGGCACAGGTGCTGGCATATTCGGTGACCTCGCCCTCGACGATGTAGATGATGGCCGGCCGGTCGGCATGGCTGTGCCACGGCACGACGCCGCCCGGCTTCACCACCAGCTTGCGCAGCCTGAGCTGCCGGCCGGGGGTGGCGATCGACTCGCCGCCGAGGTCGGTGGCGGCGAGGACCGTGTCCGTCACGTCCTTGGCCGGGGTGGTGACCGGCTTGGTCAGGTCGACGCCGGTTTTGCCGGCCGGGCATTCGCCCGCGGAGGCGGCATTGGCCAGCAGAAGGACGGCAGGAAGGGCGATGGCTGCAGCCAGGGCCCGGCGGAGAGTGATGTGCGGCATCGGTGGGTCTCCTCTCGTGGCCCGGCGGAACTGCGCCGGGCATGGGAGAAGTGTTGCCGCGCTGGAGCCTGCGTTTGAAATGCCGGGTATCTCCAGAGACGATAGCCCCCTTCTATGGCGAACGGTGGGAGCCTGACCCTGTTGATGACGCCCGCAAAGGGCGCGGGGAGGATCCTGAGAATGATCGTCGACCGTTTCTCCATGAGTCACTCCACCCGGTCGCGGGAGAGCGTCGCCTGCTTCGAGCTGGCCGTGACCGGCGTTGCCGCGCACCGGCCCGGCGTGGCGGACGCGCTGTCGGCAGCGTTGGCCGCCGACCCCGGCCTGGTCGCGGCGCACGCGCTGAAGGGTTTCGCGCAGCTGATGCTCGCCCGCGCGGAAACGCTCGAATCAGCCCGCCGGGAGTGGCTCGCCGCCCGCGCCGCCCTCGTGCGCCGCGATGCGACACTGGACGAACACGTGCTGGTCGAGGCGCTCGGCCTCGCCGTGCGCGGACGCGGCCTCGCCGCCGCCGACCGGCTGGACGATTATCTCGCCGAGGGCAGCATGTCGCTGCTGCCCTTCAAGATCGCTCAGGGGCTGCGCTTCATGGGCGGTGACACGCGCGGCATGCTGGTGGCCAGCAACTCCGCCCTGAAGGCGATGTCGACCGAGGAACCCGGCTACGGGTTCGTTCTGGGCTGCCACGCCTTCGCGCTGGAGGAGGCCGGCGAATATGACCTCGCCGAACTCGCCGGGCGCGTCGCGCTGGAGCACGAGCCCCTGGACGCGTGGGGACTGCACGCCGTGTCGCACGTGCACGAGATGACCGGCCGCTACCGGGAAGGCATCAGCTGGCTGGAGGCGGCGCGGCAGAACTGGACCGGATGCAACAATTTCGGGCTCCACGTCGCATGGCACCTCGCGCTGTTCCACGTCGAGGGCGGTGACTTCGGCAGGGCGCTCCAGCTCTACGACGCGGAGGTCCGGCCGGAACCCAGCGAGGACTTCCGGGACATGGCCAACGCGGTCTCGTTCCTGTGGCGCATGCGCCAGCACGGTGTGCCGGTCGGCCGCCGCTGGGACGAGCTTCGCGACATCGCGCTGCGGCGGCGGGCCGATACGACTCTGCTGTTCTCATCCCTGCACACGCTTCTCGCGCTCGTCGCGACAGGCGAAAGAGCGGCGGCCGCCGAGCTGGCAAGGGCCATCGCCGCCCGGCGCAGCGGCCTCGACGACCAGGGCCAGGTGGCAGGGTTCGTCGCGGCCGACCTCGCCGGCGTGATTGCAGGCGAGGCAGCGGCCCCGGCGGATGTTCCTCGCCTCCTCGCGGACATGCCTCGCCTCGGCGGCAGCAACGCGCAGCGGGACGTCTTCGTGCGGACGCTTGCCGAGCTGGCCGCCACCCGGAGCGACGAGACCTCCCTGCGCCGCGTCATCGCGGCCCGGAGCCGCCTGCGGCGGGAGGACCGCTTCGAACGCGCCGTCCTGTCCCGTCTCGGCGTGGCGGACAGGGCCGAGCCCCAGCGAGCCGTCGCCTGACGGCATCACCTTCCCCTGGCAGTCAAACAGAAGGGGCGGCCCGGAGCCGCCCCTCTTTCCTGGTCGCAGGAGAACTGGCCGTCAGTGGGCCGTCCATCCGCCGTCGACCGGGATCGCGGTCCCCGTGATCGAGGCTGCCGCGTCGCCGGCGAGGAAGACGGCGAGCGCCCCCATCTGCTCCACCGTCGCGAAGGTCTTGTTGGGCTGGTTGGCGAGCAGCACGTCGCGGACCACGGCTTCCCGGGAGATGCCGTGCGCCTTCGCCTGGTCCTCGATCTGGGCCTCCACCAGCGGCGTCCAGACATAGCCGGGGCAGACCGCGTTGCAGGTGATGCCGTCCTGCGCCGTCTCCAGAGCCGTGACCTTCGTGAACCCCACGAGCCCGTGCTTGGCGGCGACATAGGCGGACTTGAACGGCGAGGCGACCAGCCCGTGTGCCGAGGCGATGTTGACGATGCGTCCCCAGCGGCGCGCCTTCATGCCGGGCAGGGCGAGCCGGGTCGTGTGGAACGCCGAGCCGAGGTTGATCGCCATGATCAGCGACCATTTCTCGGGCGGGAATGTCTCGATCGGCCCGACATGCTGGATGCCGGCATTGTTGACGAGGATGTCGAGCCGGCCGAACCGGGCCTCGATTTCGCCCATCATGCCGGCGATGGCGCCGGCGTCGCTCATGTCCGCGCCGGAGAAGAACACTTCCCGGCGGAACTCGGCTCCGAGCGTTCGCGTGAGGTCGGTGACGGCGCCGGGCGCTGCGAGACCGTTCAGCACGATGTCGGCGCCAGCCGCGGCAAGCGCCCGTGCGATGCCGAGCCCGATGCCGCTGGTCGATCCCGTGATCAGCGCCACCCTGCCCGCAAGGGGAAGGGCAGCGGGGGATGTGAGAGGCATTGCCTGAGAGGTCATGTCCGTTCTCCTGTCTGGTGCGGATGTCGATCAGGCTGCGCCGCGCAGCGCGGCAGGGGCGGGCACCGGGGCGTCCATCCCCTGCATCGCGTCCATGTCGATGTCGGGCTCCGCGCCCGTGATGAGCCGCGACCCGCGCTCATAGGTGAGGTAGCTCCACGCCCAGCTCATCAGCACGGAGGTCCGGTTGCGGAAGCCGACAAGGAAGAAGACGTGGGCCAGGCTCCACAGCACCCAGGCGGGGTAGCCCGACAGGCGAAGGCGGCCGACCTGGGCGACGGCCTTCTTGCGGCCGATCGTGGCCATGGTGCCGTAGTCTCGGTAGCGGAAGGCGGAGCGGGTCTGCGTCGCGATGGAGCGTGCGACGTGCTGGCCCTGCTGCTTGGCGACCGCGGCGATGCCGGGCAGCGGGCGTCCGCCCGGCCCGGGTACATGCGCGGTATCGCCGATCACGAAGATCTCGGGATGGTCCGGCAGGGTCAGGTCCGCCCCGACGAGCGCGCGGCCGGCAGCATCGGTATCCGCGCCCACCCATTTCGCAGCCTGCGAGGCCCGCACGCCGGCTGCCCAGATGACCGTGCGCGATTCGATGCGGTCTGCCCCGACGGCGACGCCTTCCGCGTCGCACGCGGTGACGACGCTGGAGAGCAGTACCTCGACGCCGAGCTCTTCCAGCGCCTTCTTCGCGGCTTCCGACATGCGGGGCTCGAAGGGCGCGAGGACGCGTGGCCCGCCTTCGAGAAGGATGATGCGCGCGTCGCGCGGATCGATGGACCGGAACTCCGCCGACAGGGCACGCCTGGCCAGCTCGGCGATGGCGCCGGCCATCTCCACGCCGGTCGGCCCGCCGCCGACGACGACGAAGTTGAGCAGACGGCGGCGCTCCTGCGGGTCGTCCTGGGTCTCGGCGAGTTCGAAGGCGAGCAGGATGCGGCGCCGGAGATAGGTGGCGTCGTCGATCTTCTTCAGGCCCTGGGCGTGGGCCTCCCACTCGTCATGGCCGAAATAGGCATGCCGCGCGCCGGTGGCGACGACGAGCATGTCATAGGGGAAGCTGCGCGAGCCTGCCTGGACGACACGCTTCTCCTTGTCGATCCCGCTGACCCGGGCGAGCACGACCGACGCGTTGCGCTGCCCGCGGAGCACCGAGCGGATCGGCGAGGCGATGTCGGCCGGAGAGAGGGCTGCCGTCGCGACCTGGTACAGCAGGGGCTGGAACAGGTGGTAGTTGTGCCGGTCGATGACCGTGACATCGACGGGAGCGCGCGCCAGAGCGCGTGCCGCGGCGATGCCGCCGAAGCCGGCACCGACGATGACGACGCGGGGACGCGCCGAGGGCTGGTCGCGATGAGCCATGGCAGCCTCCTGGCGTGTCAGTGAAGCGTGAGGCGGAGCGGGTGCCGGGCCGGCTCGGGCCGCTCCCAGCCAATCGCCCAGGAAAGTCGCCGCAGCTCGAGCGAAACGCCACCGATGTGCTGCAGGGCCTCCGCATACTGGGCGTCGGTCAGCACCGGCCCGGTGCGGTCGGGGATGTCGATCTCGATCTCGGAAATCGGTTCTTGTTCCGGCTGGCGGGTGCTCATCGGGCCTCTCCCGTTCGGGTTTCGTGAGCCCGATTGCACAGCCGAAACAGGCGCGACTGAAATACCGATGGTCGATGGAGCCGATGTCCGCCGCCTATGGCGGACGTAACGAAGCGCTGCGCTATGCGAACGATAGCTAACGGCTATGGAAGCCGGCGACACGAAGATGCACGACCGGGCTGACGCGCCGCTTCGCCCGGGTTAAGTTGATTTGTGTCGAACCGGGCATTCCATCATCGAGGGGCATCCCATGGAAATGCACCAGGTACGGTATTTTCTTGCGGTCTCGCGTACCCTGAACTTCACCAGGGCGGCGGAGGAGTGCAACGTCGCGCAGCCCTCCCTGACGCGCGCGATCAAGCTCCTCGAGGAGGAGCTCGGCGGCGATCTCTTCCGCCGCGAGCACAAGCTCTCTCACCTGACCGAGCTCGGCGAGCGCATGCTGCCGCTGCTGCAGCAATGTTTCGACGCGGCGCAGGGTGTGAAGCAGCTGGCCCACCAGATCCGCCGGGGCGAGGTCGCCTCGCTGCGGCTGGCGCTGTCGAACACGGTCGACATCACGCTGCTCATCCCGTTCCTCTCCGAGCTCACGCGGGCTTTCCCGGGCCTCGAACTGAAGTTCTCCCGCGGCACGGGCGAGATGGCGGCTGAGACGCTGAAGAAGGGCGAGGCGGACCTCGCAGTCGCCGGCATGCTGTCACAGTCCTGGGACCGCTTCGACGCGTGGCCACTTTTCAGCGAGGAGTTCGCGCTGCTGGTCGGCGGAGATCATCCCCTCGCCGGCGCCAACGCAGTCGAGATCGATGATCTCGCCTCCTACAAGCTGCTGGTGCGCGGCTACTGCGAGCAGGTCGACCAGATCAGTGCTCTCTTCAAGGGTCGCAATCTCCCATTCGAGAGTTCCCATGCGGTCGGATCCGAGCGCGACATGATCGCGCTGCTGGAGGCGGGAATCGGCGTCGCCATCGCGCCCCGCAGCACGGCGCTGCCCCAGTCGGTCCGCCGGATCGCCCTTCGGGGACTTCCCGTCACGCGCACGGTCAACCTCTATGCGGTTGCGGGACGGCAGCGCCCGGCGGCGGCCAACACTTTCATGAAGCTCGTGCGCGGGGCCGACTGGAGCCGGCACCTGCAGTGAGGAAAGGGGCTAGCGCGCCGCCCTGACGGCAGCCAGCAGATCCTTCACCTCCATGCGGCGCCGGTAGTCGGGATCGATGAACCGCGATGAGACGATGCCGCCGGTACTGACCACGAACGTCGCCGGAATGGGGAGCATCCAGGCCGAGTTTCCCTGGTAGGCGTCGAGATCGACGCCGAACGCCTTCATGTTGCTTCGCATCTCCTCGCCCACCCAGATCGCCAGGTTGAGGGACAGCGCGTAGCCATTGTCGAGGTCCGTCAGGATCGGGAAGTCGCCTCCCGCGATCTCCTTCAGCGTCGCCGCGAAACCGGCCCTGTCCGGCGTGATGGCGACCAGCGTGCCGCCGATCTCCTTCAGGGCCGTATGGGCCTGCGCGAGAGCACGGGCGTTGATCCGGCAAAAGGGACACCAGTGACCGCGATGGAACGCCACCGCCACGGGACCGCGTTCGAGCAGCGGCTCCAGCGCGACGAGGTGGCCCTCCTCGTCGGGCAGCAAAAAGGGCGGCATGGGCTCGCCCAGGCCGGGCGCGCCCTGGCCGGCCTCTACCGCCTGGAGGCGGCCGACGAGCCGGTCCACCACGGCAGTGAAGGTGGGATCGAGCGCGCGCAGAGTGTCGGCGAAGATCGCCAGCCGCTCGTTGACGGGCCCCTCGCCGTCGAGCGCGGCCTGGTAGGCGTCTGCGAGGCTGGCATAGGTGGTGCGGCTGTGGATCACGGCGGGGTGTCCCATTCTGGTCATTGCCTCATACCATGGCCCGCCATGCACGTGGGCTATCGTTGGCTTCCCGCCGGGGCAGGCGGATTGCTGCAACCGACGATAGCAACTTCCTATGAACACCATCGGTGACCGGCATTGGAGTGCCGGCGACGAAAGATCTCCAATCGTGAGGACGCAAACGGCGTCTGAAACTACCGACGGGAGATGACCATGAAGACGATTGCCACCGCCGCCCTGCTGGCCTGTTCGGCCCTCGCCCTTCCCGGGCTGGCCCTCGCCGATGCCGGCCACAGGGTGAAGCCCTACGTGAAGACAAACACCAGCTACATGCCGACCGCCTGCGCCCCGTCCGTGGTCGACAAGAACGGCAACGTCGCCGGCACCGGCACCAACCACGCCCGCCCCTGCGTTCCGGTTGCGATGACCAAGCCGGTGAAGCCGTGCAAGCCGATGGTCGTCGATTCCGCGGGCCGGACCCAGAGCGTCAATACGAACCATGCCCGTCCCTGCGAGACGGCCCAGGTCAATTGAAGAGGACGGAAGGCGCCGGGTCCCTCCCCTGGCGCCTCCTCTTTCCCTCCGCGACCAGACGCAGAAAAAGCCGGGCGCCATCAGCTGCCCGGCTTTTTCGTGCCCGAGAATGGGGGAGGGTGGGAGGAGAGTTCCTGTCTCTCCTCGCGCCGCTCGGATGCCGCGGCTCATCCGCGCCGTGACCAGACCTCGAAGACCAGGGCCGCGATGAAGCCGTAGATGACGTGGCCGACATAGCTCATGAAGGACAGGCCGCCGCCCCATTCCATCAGCAGGAACGGAAGGCCGGCGAGCGGGGCCATGATGCCGAGGGCGTTGAACCAGGTGAAGGAGCCCCAGCTCAGGCAGTCCGCAATGAGGGCGTTGCGGTTTAACAGCCGCGTCGCCGTGACCACGGTGACGATCGCCCAGAAGGCCGCCATGCCGCCGTCGACCCGGCCGGAGACGAGCGCCCACGCCATCCAGGCCGTGAACAGTGCCCACACGGCGACGTCGAGGACGACGGGCCAGCGCGGGAGAACCCGCGAAATGACGAAGTATGCGACGGGGTAGCCGACGATTCCAATGGCGTAGTGGATGGCTTCGGCGGGGAGGCGCGGCAGGTCGTAGTTCAGCCATGTCCGAGCCAGTGACTGGACGAGGCCCGCGGGCTCCAGCGGCCCGCCGAGGAAGAAGGGCGTGATCACCCGCGCCCAGACCTCCCAGGCCATCAGCCCGGCAAAGCCGCCGGCAAACAGTTTCGCGGCGTTGGCCGCGCTCGGGATCTGCAGGGCGGCGCGGGGTTGCGCCGTGCTCTCGATCATCATGGCTCTCTCCATCCCGTGACGGCCCGGGGCCGCGACGACGGCACGGGCGCACCGCGCGCCCGCATTCCTGAAGCAACACCACCATGGGGGGCCGGGCCGGGGCCAATACCGGGTCGCCATGGGATGCCAAGCCTCCGGCTATGGAGCCCGGGAATGCCCCGCCGCTATCGAGTCGGTAGGGACACGGCATTTCCATTCGCACGCCGGTGGAGAGACCCTGCGACCGTCGAAACTGTCGCAGGAGGCACGCCATGGACGCCCTGACGCATTCGGTCCCGGCTCCCCCGGTGGCCAGCCGCGACACAGGTCTCGCCGGTCACTCCGTCATCGCGCTGCTGGCGTTTCTCACCGTCGTGGACCTCTTTGCCGCACAGGCACTCCTGCCCTTGCTGGCGATCGAGTTCGCCGTCTCGCCGGGAACGATGGGGCTGGCGGTCAACGCGACGACGATCGGCATGGCGCTGGCCGGGCTTGCCGTGGCGCTGTTCGGCAAAGGGCTCGCCCCCGCACGCGGCGTGCCGCTCGCCCTGCTCGTGCTCGCCGTCCCCACCGTGATGCTCGCCTTCGCGCCGAACCTCTGGATATTCGCCCTGTTAAGGGTCTTGCAGGGCCTTTGCATGGCGACCGCCTTCACCCTCACCCTTACCCATCTCGGCGCGCGCGGAAGCCAGGCCGGGTTTGCCGCCTACGTCACCGGCAATGTCGCCAGCAACCTCTTTGGCCGCCTGGTGGCCGCGGGTGTGGCGAGCCATTTCGGCCTCTCCGCCGCTTTTTATGCATTTGCAACGATGAACATCGCCGGCGCTCTGCTGGCAGCTCGCGTGATCGGTTCCGGAGCGGATCCGCGTCCTGCGCCCGTGTCGTCCGCGGGTGCTTCCGCCGGCACGCTGCTCGCCGCGCCCGTTCTGGCCGGCTTCGGTGTCGGGTTCTGCATCCTTTTCGCCTTCATCGGAACCTTCACCTACGTGAATGTCGTGCTCGTGAGGCCACCCCTCTCGCTGGGCATGATGGATGTCGGCCTCGTCTACCTCGTCTTCGCGCCTTCGATCCTGACGACGCCCTTCGCAGGCCGGGCCGCGAGCCGGATCGGCGTTCGCGGCGTCGCGTGGCTCGGCCTCGGCACCGCGCTCGCAGGTCTGCCCCTGACCCTGCTGCCGAGCCTGCCATTCGTGCTGGCCGGGCTGTCGCTTGTCGGGGTTGGTACGTTCCTCGCCCAGGCCGTCGCGACCGGCTTCGTGAGCCGCGCCGCCGGATCGCGCCGGGCGGCCGCAAGCGGGATCTATCTCGCCAGCTATTTCTCCGGCGGCCTCGTCGGCAGCGCCGTGCTCGGCCGGGTCTTCGACCAGGTCGGCTGGACAGGCTGTGTTGCTGGGGTCGGGGCGGCGCTCGCGACAGCACTCGCGCTGGCGACGTTCTTCAAGCCCGTGCAGCCGTCCTGACCGCATTCCAGCATCCTGAAGGGAGCAAGCCTATGACACGGTTCGTCCGCACCACGGCCCTTGCGCTGCTGATGATCGCTTCTCCGGCCCTGGCACGGGCCGGAACCGCCGACGAGGTGCGCGCCACCTACGAGGCCTTCGTTGCCGCGCAGAACAGGCACGATCTCGCGGCGGTGCGGTCGCTGCTCCTCGACTCGCCCCGCTTCCTCTGGGTGAGCGACGGCCAGTCCTACTGGGGCCCGGATGCCATGATCGAGCGGATGGCCGTGTTTCAGAAATCCGACGTGTGGGAGGTCAAGCCGGGCCTCGACACGGCTGTCGCGGTCGAACTCGACGACCGCACGGGGTACCTGCACCTCCCGCTGGTGCTGGAGATCGGATCGCGCGAGCCCGGCCCCGACCACCTCCGCTTCCTCGTCAGCGTCCTCTGCGTCAAGGCGCAAGCCGGCTGGCGTATCGCCGCCCTGTTTACGACCACTCAGAAGGGCGCGCCCTGACCGGTGCCTGCCCGAGAGGTCGCGCCGTCAGCCCCCAATGCGATGGCCGGCCGGCTTGCCCGGAAGGGCGCGCCGCCCGCATTGATCTGCCCGGCGTTGTTTAGCCGTTCGGACCGGACGCATCGGCAGGGTTTGGGGGACCAAACCGTGGCGCTATCACCGGCTGCTCGGAGTGCTGGTCGGTCAGGCCGGCGAGGTGAGTTGGTTTTCGTTCTGCTCGTCTACCACCGTAATCCGCGAACCCCCGCTGTCAGCCAAGATCACGGCTGGCATTATTGGTTGAAATTCGATCCGTCATTGTTCACAGCTACAATGCTGTCCCCCGCAGCAGCTTGGAAACAAGCCCGCCCGGCAGGTTTGACCATGACGCTGGCGCGTTCCTGGGTTAACCGTTGAGTCATTCCGCCGAAGTCTGATCTGGATCCGGCCGCGGAAAGGATCTTTCGTGCCCGTTGTCGTGGCCTCCCGCTTTACCGACCGCCTGATCGCCATCGGTGGTCAGACTGGCCGTATGATGGCGGGACTGGACTGGTCGACATCCTCTCTCGGCGCGCCGGAAACGTGGCCACAGTCCCTACGCTCGGTGGTGGGGCTGCTGCTCGGGTCGAAGTTTCCGATGTTCGTCGCCTGGGGTGACGAACTCGGCTTTCTCTACAACGACGCCTATGCCGAGATCCTGGGTGCCAAGCACCCTGGCGCTCTCGGCGCCCGCTTCCGCGAAATCTGGTCGGAGATCTGGCCCGACATCTCGCCGCTCATCGATGCCGCCCTCGCTGGCGAGGCAACCTACCGCGAGGATCTGCCGCTGGTCATGAACCGGCGCGGCTATGACGAGCAGACCTGGTTCACCTTTTCCTACTCCCCCGTGCACGACGAAAACGGCCGTATCGCCGGCATGTTCTGCGCCGTTGCCGAAACCACGGGCAAGGTGCTGGCCGAGCAGCGGCAGAGCTTCGTCGTGAGGCTGGGCGACACGCTCGCGAAGCTCGCCGATCCCGTCGATCTGACGGCGGCCACCGCCGGGCTCCTCGGTCGGCATCTCCGCGTCGGGCGGGTGGGCTATGGTGAGATCGACCCGACCGGAGAGATCGTGTCGGTCGCGCGAGACTGGACAGACGGAGCCAACGTCTCGCTGGCGGGCGAGGCGCGCGTGCTGGATGCGTTCGGCCCGGAGGTGATCGCCGAGCTTCGTGCCGGGCGCACGCTGGTCGTCGGCGATTGCCTCACCGATCCGAGGACATCTCGCCCGGACTATCTCCTCACCTGGGAGAGCATCGGCACACGCGCCCTCATCGCGGCGCCGCTCGTGAGCGAAAACCGCCTCGTCGCGATCCTCTATGTGCACTCGGCCGTCCCGCGCCGGTGGTCCGACCTGGAGACGCGCCTTGTCGAGGACGCCGGCAGCCGCACCTGGGCGGCCGTCGAGCGTGCGAGCGCCGAGGCCGCCCTGCGCGAGAGCGAGTCCGCTCTTGCGGCCGAGGTCGAGGCGATGGAGCGATTGCAGGAGGTGAGCACGCGGCTGGTGGGCGATGAGGCCCCGCAGGCGATCTACGATGTCATCCTCACTGCTGCCGCCAACCTGATGGGATCCCAGTCCGCGAGCATCCAAATTCTGGACGCGGCCGGATCCCTCCAGCTCCTGGCGCACCGCGGCTACGACCAGCGCTCAGCCGACTACTGGCAGACCGTGGATACGACCTCCGGGAGCACTTGCGGTATTGCGTTGTCGTCCGGCGAGCGGGTGATCATCCCCGACGTGGAGAACAGCGGCCTGCCCGCCGACAGCGGCGATCTGCAGGCCTACCGCTGGACCGGCATGCGCGCGGTCCAGACGACGCCGCTCCTGTCCCGGTCGGGAAAGCTGCTGGGCATGCTCTCCACGCACTGGCAGCATCCGCATACTCCGCCGCCACGTGACCTCAAGCTCTTCGACGTTCTGGCCCGCCAGGCAGCCGACGCGATCGAACGGTCGCTGGTCCAGGCCGAGCTGCGTGAAAGCGAGGCGCGCCAGGCGTTCCTGCTCTCCCTGTCCGATGAATTGCGTTCGCTCAGGACGCCGGGGGAGATTGCCTCGGCAGTGGCCGAGCGCCTCGGCGAGCGGTTTGGTCTGAGCCGGGTCTTCTATGCCGAGATCTTCGGCAGCCTGATGAAAGTCGAGCGGGACTACACGAAAGGCGTCGCGTCGATCGTGGGCGAGCACGAGCTGGCGGCTTTCGGGCCTGACGTGCTGCGCTCCTATCATGAGGGCCCGATCGTCAAGGTCGACGACGTGCGTACAGACCCGCGCTTCAGCGAAGATGCGCGGCGAGGGCTCCTGGCCAGGCAGGTTGGCGCGTACCTCGACGTCGTCCTGTTCGAGGCCGACCGCTATGTCAGCCTGCTGGCCCTGCAGAGTGCCACGCCCCGAACATGGTCTGTGTCCGAAGAGGGCTTGTTCCGCGAGGTCGGCGAGCGCGTCAGGGCCGCGATCGAACGTGCCCGCGCCGAGGACCGGCTGCGCGAGCTCAACGACACGCTGGAGCGCCGAGTCGCCGAGGCCATGGCCGAGCGCAACATGCTCGCCAAGCTCGTCGAGATGACCGACGTCATGATCATGGCGGTCGATCTCGACTACAACATCCTGGCCCTGAATGTCGCCAACGCGGACGAATTCGAGCGCATCTTCGGGGTGCGGCCGAAGGCGGGCGACAACATGCTGGAGCTCCTGGCCGACCAGCCGGAGCACCAGGAGCAGGTGCGGCTCGGCTGGGCCAAGGGCATGCACGACGAGCCCGTCACGATGGTGGAGGACTACGGCGACCCCGAGCGGTCACGTCCCTACTACGAGGTGAACTTCCGGCCGCTTCGCAACGAGGCCGGCGAGCAGGTCGGCGTCTATCAGTTCGTCACCGATGTGACTGACCGGCTCCGTCGCGAAGCGCAGCTCGCCGAGGCGCAGGAGGCGCTGCGGCAGTCGCAGAAGATGGAGGCGATGGGCCAGCTCACCGGCGGCGTCGCACACGATTTCAACAACCTGCTGGCCCCCATCGTCGGTTCGCTCGACATGCTTCAGCGGCGGCAGCTCGGCGGTGAGCGCGAGCAGCGCCTCATCGCCGGCGCGATGCAGTCGGCCGAACGGGCAAAAACTCTCGTTCAGCGGCTGCTTGCCTTTGCGCGCCGCCAGCCGCTCCAGCCGATCCCGGTCGACCTCGCCAAATTGGTCAACGACATGGGCGAGCTGGTCGCGAGCACCACGGGCCCGCAGATCAGGGTTGTGGCCGACACCCCGCCCGACCTGCCACCGGCTGAGGCCGACCCGAACCAGCTCGAGATGGCACTCCTGAACCTCGTCGTGAACGCGCGCGACGCCATGGCGGAGGGAGGCGGCACGCTCAGCATTTCCGTCGGGGCTGAAGAGGTCGGGGCGGGTCACCGGTCCAAGCTCCCGCCCGGCACCTACCTTCGCCTGTCCGTCGCGGACACGGGCGCAGGGATGGACGAGGCGACGGCGGCTCGCGCCGTCGAGCCGTTTTTCTCCACCAAGGGAGTGGGCAAGGGGACGGGTCTCGGCCTCTCGATGGTCCACGGCCTTGCCTCACAGCTCGGCGGTGCGCTCACGATCCAGAGCCGGCCCGGACGAGGCACCAACGTCGAGCTGTGGTTGCCCCAGAGCGCCGAAGGATTGGAGGCGGTCAGCCCTGCCGCCGGATCTCCCGAGCTGCCGGGAACGCGCGGAACAGCGCTCCTCGTCGATGACGAGGACCTCGTTCGAATGATCACGGCGGATATGCTGAGCGACCTCGGCTATGCGGTGATCGAGGCGACCAGCGCCGAGGAGGCACTCTCCCTGATCCAGAAGGGCGAGGCCTTCGACCTTCTGGTCACCGACCACCTGATGCCGGGCATCAACGGCACCGATCTGGCTCGCGAGGTTCGGTCCGCCAAACCCGGGCTGCCTGTCCTGCTCGTGTCCGGTTACGCCGACGGTGTGGATTCCGACCTCCCGCGCCTGAGAAAGCCGTTCAGGGCGGAGGAACTGGCGTCAAGCCTCGCCCAGCTCACCAACGGTCCCTGCTAGCGGGAGCGATATCGCAGAGCGGGATTCGGAACAGGTGCATAGACCCGGCCACCATAATGGCCGGTAATAGGAAGCGATCGCATCTCGGAGCCGTGAACGGCCGGGCCGTCAGATCCGCCTCGCTCCCCTGTGGCGCGCGTGGGCCTAGGCGGCGGTCGCGGCCAGAAGGCTACGGCTCATGAGGGTGCTCCCGCTCACCTGACGATAATGGTGCCGGTCATGCCGGCTTCGCGGTGACCGGGAATGAGGCACGAGAAGTCGAAGGTGCCGGCTGTATCGAAGCGCCAGAGGATCTCGGACGACTCCTTCGGCCCGATCCGCTTGGCGTTCGGATCGTCGTGGTCCATGTCGGGGTTGCTCTTCATCGCCTCGGCATGCTTCAGGTTCATCTCGAGCGTGGCAAGCACCATCTCGTGGTCGCTGTTGCCGTCGTTCCTGAGCTCGAAGCGTACCTGCTCGCCCTTCTTCACCTCGATGCGGTTGGGCACGAAGGCCATGCCTTGGTCCCCGTCCTTCATGACGATATCGACTACCCGGGCAGGCTTCTTCGGATCGCCCGGCTGGCCGAAGCCGCCGGCGGCGTGGTGGTGACCGGACTCGCCGGCGCCCGCCCAGACGGCCGGTGCATGGATGGCGAGCGCGGCCATTGCGGCTACCGCAATGACGAAAGTCCTCACGATTGTTCTCCTTCTAGACATTTCAGTGCTGATGCAACTCCGGGTGAGCACGCCGATAGTGCCGGGCACACCCCCAACACCGTGGACACCGTCGTTAGCAATGGCAGTGCTGGTAGTGTCGGCACGGTGCTTGAAACGCCTGGTGAGGAATTCCTGTTCAACCACGGGGTAGACCTCAACCACCTCGGTATTTGGGACAGGGCTCACGGGGACACCACTGCGCCGGTGGTGGATGCCAATGGCGTCGTGTTTCAGCCCGTAAGCTATACGGACGAGAGCTCGCCCTTCCACCTGCATTCAGACTCGACGACGTTTGCACACCACGGGTTCGGCGAGTTCTGAGGATTGAACTCCAGCTGAACCGCTGGCGAGCGCAGGACAGTTCTTACGGCCGCTCACACGGCAAGCGAAAGACACTGCCCGCGATCGACCCACCCCGCGGCATGGCTCGCCGCAGATTTATCTGGTCCCGCGCCAAGGATGTCGCGCCGGGCCGCGTCCAATGATGTGGGAAGGCTTGGACAGGAGCAGATGGACGCGGGCACTCCGGACGAAATCCTTGCTCACCGCGCGGCCTTTGGCGACCGCGTGGCGTTCGAGGCTTTGCTCCGCCGCCACTATGACCGGATCTTCCGGCTTGCCTGGCGAATGACGGGCTCGCGTCCCGATGCGGAGGACGTCGCCCAGGATGTCTGCTGCGCGTTGGTGGACCGCATCTCGTCGTTCAGGGGAGAGGCGCGGTTCACGACGTGGCTCACCGGCGTCGTGATCAACGCCTGCAAGGACAGGGGGCGGCGAAGCTCGACCTTCGCCCGTCTCAGGACCGCGTTCGGCGTCTGGAGTGCGAATGCGCAAGGGCCGGACGGCAGGTCTCTTTTCGACAGGTCCGTCCTGACCGACAGTTTGAAGAAGCTGGATCCCGGCCTGCTCGACGCCGTGGTCCTGGTCGCCGGTGAAGGCCTGAGCCACGCCGAAGCGGCCCAGGTGCTCGGAGTGAAAGAAGCGACGGTGTCCTGGCGCATGCACGAGGCACGCAAGAGATTAGGCAAGCTGCTGGAGGCGGACGTCCATGGCTGACGACATCCACCTTCCCGAGGGGCCGCTCCCGTCCGACGCCGTTCGCGAGGACGCGATCAGGGCGGCGATGGACCGCTACGATCAGAAATCGTCCGGCCGCGTCCAAGGATCGTCCGATCGTTCGCGTCTCACGGAAAGGAATGCCGGTCGGCGTTCCGGAAACCGGGAGAGATCGATGGGCAAGACGAGGATCCTGTGGGGATCGACCGCCGCGGCCGCGCTGCTGGTCCTGGCGGCTGCGCCGATGCTGAGCCGCCACCTGACGCTGCCTGCCGGCAGGGGAATGGTCGACGCGCTCGAGGAAAACGGGATCGGTCCCTCGGCGAGCTCTGCTGACAAACCAGGACCGTTCCCTCTGGTCGAAGCCGAAGGCACGAAGGCCAAGCCGGAGGCTGTCGGCAGGACGGAAGCCGATGCTGCTCGCCTGGCGAACGCGGAGCCGCCTCCCGTGGCAGCGCCGCCGCCTGCTGCAGCGCCCGCAAAGCCGTCACCGCCTCAGGGAAAGATGCGGGCGGCCGACGCCGCAGCGAAAATGTCCGCTCCGGAAATGTCGCCTCCCAGCCCCGCGCGGCAGCTGGCGAGGTCCGATGCCGCCGGCGCGCAGGAGCAGGAACCCGCCGGCGGCCGCTTCGACCGCCGCGAGGCGAGCGGCTTCAAGGACGTGTCGGCGGAGCCGGTCTCGACCTTCTCGCTCGACGTCGACACCACCAGCTACTCCTTCATGCGCGCGAGCCTCGCCCGCAATCTCCTGCCGCCGCCCGCTTCCGTGCGGCCGGAGGAGTTCCTGAACTACTTCCCGTACGACTACGCCGCGCCGAAGGACCGCAACGAGCCGTTTGCCGTCACCGCCACCGTGGCGCCGAGCCCCTGGAATGCGAACCGGCAGGTCATCCACGTCGCGGTGAAAGGGTACGCGCTCGACGCCGGCCAGCGCCCGCGCGCCCACCTCACCTTCCTGATCGACACATCCGGCTCGATGTCCGGGCCGAACCGTCTGCCGCTCGCCAAGCAGGCGCTCTCCATGCTGGTCGACACGCTTAGGCCCGACGACACGATCGGCATCGTCACCTATGCCGGCTCGGCAGGCGTCGCGCTTGAGCCTACGCCGGCGTCGCAGAAAGGGCGTATCCTGGACGTGATCGCCTCGCTCGGTTCCGGCGGCAGCACTGCGGGACAGGCGGGGATCGCCGCCGCCTACGATCTCGCCGAGCGCAACTTCGAGAAGGGCGCCTTGAACCGGGTCGTCCTCGCGACGGACGGTGACTTCAATGTCGGCATCGCCAATCCAGGCGAGCTGCAGGACTTCGTCGCCTCGAAGCGCCAGACCGGCATCTTCCTGTCCGTTCTCGGCTTCGGCATGGGCAACTACAACGACAGCACGATGCAGGCGCTCGCCCAGCACGGCAATGGCGCCGCCGCTTACATCGACACCCTCGCCGAGGCCAGGAAGGTGCTCGTCGACGAGGCGACCTCGTCCATGTTCCCCATCGCCAGCGACGTGAAGGTGCAAGTCGAGTTCAACCCGGCACGGGTCTCCGAATATCGCCTTGTCGGATACGAGAAGCGGCTCCTTGCCCGAGAGGACTTCAACAACGACAAGGTCGATGCCGGCGAGGTGGGATCGGGCAAGGCCGTGACGGTCGTCTACGAGATCGTCCCGGTGGGCGCCCCGGGGACGTCCGATCCGCTTCGCTACACGACTGCGGCGGCACAGAAGGCGTCCCCTGCTGCGGACGAACTCGCCTTCGTGAAGCTCCGCTACAAGCTGCCAGGGTCCGACACCAGCGCGCTCATGTCCGTCCCCGTACCTGCCTCGGGCGCGGTGAAGTCGCTGGAGGCAGCGCCCCGCGAGACCCGCTGGGCCCTGGCGGTCGCCGACTTCGCCGAGATCCTGCGCGGCGGCAAATACGCCTCCGGGGACTTCGACAGGGTTCTCGCTCTGGCACAGGGTGCGCGGGGAGAAGACCCCTACGGCTACCGGGCCGAGTTCGTGCAGCTGGTTCGCGCTGCCAAAACCGCGCTCCCGGCGCAGCAGCCCGACGGGGTTCCGGGTACTCCGGTGCCCCTCATGCCAAAGCCCGCCCCGAAATAGCGAAGTCGCAAACGCATCCACATTCATCGCTCGGCCGAGGGATCTCCCTCGGTCGAGTGCGCACCTGCGGTCCTTTGACGACGGACCCGCACCGCCCTGTCAGGTTGCCAAGTCCAAAACGAGCGAAGCTCAAGGCGACCGAAATCCAAACTGTGGTTCAGGTCTGGAAAGGGCGCGCCTTGCAAGCAGATCCTCACAGTCGCGGATCGACCAGGAACTTCTCGCCGGTGCTCTTTTTGTGCGCAGCCGCCATCACCTCTGGTTTCAGCATGTCGGCGAGGCCGATCGTCCGCGTGTAATGACTGGCGAAGGTGGTGCGGATCTCGTCGGCGATACGCTGGTGCATGCGAGCGGCCACGTCGCGCCCAACCTTCTGCAGGAAGTTGGGAAGCAGCCACCCGCCGACGCTCCAGGAAAAGCCGAATCCGCGACGCAGCACGAGAGGACTCGGGTCCAGCAGACCGTAGATGTAGACCTGCTTGGCCACGGTCGAGCCGTAGCGGTTGTAGGACGGCATGTCCCGCACGGCGACCGCCTCCATGGCGTTCAGGATCCGGCTCGCCAAATCGCCACCGCCCACGGCATCGAAGCCCAGCGTCGCGCGGGTTGCCGTGAGTGCCTCGTTCAGCAGGGCGTCGAAATCGGGACTGCTGCTGTCGACGACATGCTCGGCGCCGATGCCGCGCAGCAGGTCCACCTGCGCCTGGCTTCGCACCACGTTCACCAGCGGGATGCCGTCGGCCTTGCAGATCCGCACCAGCATCTGCCCGAGGTTGGATGCGGCGGCGGTGTGCACCAGCGCCGTGTGCCCCTCCATGCGCATCGTTTCGACGAAGCCGAGCGCCGTGAGGGGATTGACGAACAGCGATGCCCCTTCGCGGGAGTCCACCCCGTCGGGAAGGAGGATGCAGTCGCGTGCTGCAACCTTGCGCAGGGTGGCGTACATGCTCCCGCCCCACATCCCGACCTTGCGCCCGACGAGATGAGCAGCATCGGGCGCAGCCTCGATCACGGTGCCGGCGCCTTCATTCCCGGCAGGCAGCGGTTGCCCGATGCGCCCGCGCACGGCGCCGAGAGAGGTAGGCGAGACCTGCGCCGCCAGTGCGGGGTGCTCTGCCGATCCGCCCGCCGTCAACGTCGCGGGATCGGCGGGGCCGAGAAGCAGCGCGAGGTCAGAGGGATTGATCGGTGCTGCCTCCACCCGGACGATGATCTCACCGGGTGCCGGGGGATCGATGGTCATCGGCTCGAGGCTGATACGCAGCCGCCCGTCCTGGGTGATCAGGGTTCGAAGTTCGAGGGCTTCCCGGGCCATGATCGTTCTCCTGCTGATCGGATTGATGGGTAGCATGAACGCTGGAGCGCCAGCTGCTTACGCAATCCAACTCCCGTCATGATGTCGCGGCCCCGGACATCAGCAAGGCGCCGTGTCATTGCCGAGGCAGCGGGAACGGTTCGGGCGCTTGTGTCGCCGGGGAAAGAGCCTAGCCTGCAACGAAACGGAAAGGCGTCCCGCGATGGATCTCGTCCAGATCATCTACTCGTCCCGGCCCTTCGGCTTCGATGATGCCCTGCTGGGCGGCATCTTGTCCGACGCCCGCCGCAACAACGCGCGCGACGGCATCACCGGCGCGCTGATCTGCAGGGCCGATGTCTACCTTCAATTGCTCGAGGGTCCGTCAGACGCTGTCGAGGCGGCCTTCGAGCGCATCACCCGGGACGACCGGCATCTCGAAGTCGAGAAACGCTTCAGCGCGCCGGTGGGCGAACGCCTGTTTCCGCAATGGTCCATGCGAGACGATCCTGCGAGATCCTGGATGTGGACGCAGGAAGAAGTCGCGAACGGGGCGCTGTCCAGCGCCTCGCCCAAGCAGGTTCTGGCCGTATTCACGCGGCTAGCCGGTGAGCCGGCCTGAACCCATCCGTCGGCGAGAGCAGGAAAGCAGACGAGGATCCGTGGCCCTGGGTGGCAGACGGCGCCCACATTGATCTCAGCCGAGGCACTGGCGGCATCGCGCCCCTTGGAACGATCGTTGACGTCCATCTCGGCGAGTTTCGAGACCGTGTCGTTCACGGCACCCCTCAGTGCGGCAAAGCGGCGTCAGATGTGCCGATCCCGCTTCGAGACAGAGCCGTTTTTCCGCCTTGCGCGTACGACCACTCGTGCGGATTTCGGTGCACCCCTTCGGCATCGTTGTCCTGCTCTGGGTTGCATGCGCTGCGCTCATCGTCTGGCAAGGCTGGGCACGAAAACACCCGGGTCGCGCAACCCTGGCTTCTGTCTCATCCAAGCCTAGATGAGCCCGAGGGAGCGCTCCGGAATGTGGATCTTCGCTGCGGCAGCTGTGTGCCTCGCCCTTACGCGGTGGCTCGACAAGCGGTTGGGTCAAGGCGACAGAAACTGACGTGAGCTTTCGAGCGGGGACGGGCCAGACGGCCTGTGCGGGCCTGCCAGCCAGTCGTGGCCGAACGCTCGCGACGCCGGAGCGTTGCCGGAAGACCAGTGGCTGACCGCTCCTCTTCCGAGGCCGCGAAGGCTTGGCGAGGCGCCGTCGAAAGCGAGGCTCAGGTGAGTGCGCAAGGTGAGGAGATGGCCCGCACGACTGCGGCCCAGGCAAAGAAAGCTGCCGAGCACACCGAGAGTGCGGCGCAGACCACTGCGGTCGCCGCGACCAGCACCGCAAGCGCTGCTCAGCAGACCAAAGACAGTGCCGACCGCCGCACCGAGCTCGCGGCGGACCGGACCATGTACGCGGCGGAGCGTACCTACGCCGCCTGGGTCCGCACCGGCCTGGTTGCCCTCGCGAGCGGCATTGGCGCTCGCAAGCTGCTGGACGGCATCGTGCCGGCGTGGATGGTGGTCGGCACGGGAACGATCCTCATCCTGTTCAGCGCATTCTGCTTTATCGCGGGCGTCTGGCGACAGATCTTCGTGGGAGCGCCGCCGCCGAATCCGGACGTCTCGCGCCTGCCCCCGCTGGTGCTTGTGACGGTGAACGGCTTTCTCGCGCTCGTGGCACTGGCGGCTCTCGTCGGAGTCTGGTCGCCGACGGGGCAATGACCACGTGAACCCCGTCAGGGTTCCTCCCGTAAGCGTGCGGTGCCGACCTGCTCCACATTCGCTTTTGAGCGGTTGCCCCTCCGCTGATCCGCGGGCCACCTTAGCCGTCAAGACACTAAGCCATCCCGTACGGCAAGGCCGGCCGGAACCTGCCGCGTGTTCAGCCAGCCTTCCTGAATCGCGAAGCGTCGCGGCCGTGGCCCGGATTTGTCACCTGGAAAGCCTGACGGCAGTGGTCTGAGCAATAGGGCCTGCCAGCGACGGCCGGCTTCTTGCAGTCAAACGTGTGATGGCGGCTTGAATGGGCGCTGGTCGCCCACCGGCAGGAGTGCGCACTCAATTGGTTTATGGCTAGCATGAAAACTCCTCAGCAGGACTTGCCCGCTCCGTAATAGTCCGGGATCGATGATGGGACCCGGGAGATGGGGATGCGGCCGTTGAAAGGTTAGCCTCACGGCTGCATGGCTACCCTGCATGCTGACCGATCGCCGGCGCAAAGGGGATGCACCGTCCGGCACCCCACTGGCGCAACGGTGTCATTGACCGAGCTTTGGCACGAGCACCGGGTGATCCGGGGCCGGACATGCGGCGATCGGCAGATGGGGCGGAAACGGCACCACGCGCGGCTTTCGCGCAGTGCCGCCCCGGTCAGGCGTACCAGTCGATCAGGCGTACCTCGGCCGCTGATCCAACCGCCGCAGCAAACGCCTTCGGGTCGCTCCCCTTGTAATGGTAGGGATAGACAACCTTCGGTCGAAAGGCTTTCACGGCATCGGCGGCCTGATCCACAGTCATTGTGTATGGGAGGTTCATCGGGAGAAAGGCAACGTCAATGTTTTTGAGAGCGCGCATCTCCGGGATGTCCTCCGTATCGCCGGCGACATAGACCTGCTTGTCGCCAAATGTGAAGACATAGCCGTTGCCGACACCCTTGGGGTGGAACTTCAGCCGGTCCGATGTCGTATTGTAGGCCGGGACGACGGTGAACGGCACGCCGGCGACTTCGCCCTTGTCGCCGTTCGCGGCAAGCCGTACGCGCGACCTCATCCCCTCGGGCATGCTCTCGGCAACGATCTTCGGCGCGGTCAGCCCGATCTCGGCGACCCCGAGTGCCTCGAGGGTCGGAACATCGAAATGGTCCGGGTGCTGATGAGTGAGGACGATTGCCGTGGCCTTGGGCAGGCCCGAGTAGCGAGCCCCTCCTCCCACCGGGTCGATGTAGATGACCTGATTCTTGAACCCGATCAGCAAGCTCGCGTGGTTTACGGGGTGAATCACCACGGGACCCGCCGAAGTTTCGAGGGTCTGTCCGGAAAGTGCCAGGTTCTGTGCAGAGGCGTTGGAGGCTGGGAAAACCGGAGGAATGGCGGCGAGAACCGGCAGGGCGAGGGACTTGAGGGTGTCACGGCGCGTCGGCATTGGAACTCCCAGATGATCGTTGCAGTGGTTTCAGCCCCCATCCACCACCTAGCGTGCGGCTCCAGCGAAACCAGAGTGGCTTGCGCGGCAACGCTCTCGAATGCGGCATGTCAGCCACGCCCTTCGCAGTGCCCTGATGTCCAGTGTGCGAGCGGCAGTCCGAAGTCCAAGCCACCCTTGCCGCGATTACCGCCGCCGTCGCCTCATGGCCGGAGCGTCCCTCTTCGCATTGCACCTGCAAGGCCTCGTCGCTGGCGCCGGGGCCGACGGTTCATGCTATGCCGGCATGCTGGTGGGGTGGTCGACTGTGCAAACGGCGCATCCGGCGTTCGCGAGCGCAATCAACAAAACCACAGCCAACGACGGCGTAAGCATGCTACAGCAGCATTTCTGCGCTGAACGGATCAGCGCCAACGATGGTCAGGATATTCTGTGCAGGTTCTCGTCCGCGACAACAATGTGGATCAAGCTCTCAAGGTGCTGAAGAAGCGGATGCAGCGCGAGGGCATCTTCAGAGAAATGAAGCAGAGGGCCTGCTACGAAAAGCCCTCTGAGCGGAGGGCGCGCGAGCACGCTGAAGCCATCCGCCGGTCCCGCAAGGCAGCGCGCAAGCAGGCTCAGCGAGAGGGCCTGCTCCCGATGCCAAAGCCCAAAGTGCGGCAGGCCCGGCCGAAATCGGCCTAGTCCGCCCCTCTGCACAGCATTGGCAGCGTCTGGCGCTTTTTCGGAGCAAGCGGCCCAGGCGCGCGATGCGTGCAGCCGAGCACCTCTGCCATGGTGCTCCGGTCGGACTTCAGCGGACAGCGGCCACTCCACGCCAGAACATCTCCGTCGCCCATGGCCCAGGGCGGTGTTCTCGGTGAGTGTGATCGTGGCCTCTGTCGAGCATTTCGCCTGAACAGTTGAGGGCCACCCGGGGCGCACTCGGCTGGTCACAGGCGGAGCTTGGAACAAACGCCCGGGTCCAAAGTAAACATCGCTGAGCCAGAAGCGGGATCAACAATCCCGCATGACCGCACGCCCCGAGAGCAAAGGGAAGCGACGGGGCGAGTTCGCATCCCATTCTTGTTCGAGGCACGCCGCCCAGGAAGGGGCCGGTTACCGGCTGCACGTTCCTTGCCTGGAACGTGCCGTGGGCTTGTCGATCATTGCGAAGGACACCGGGAACGGTGGCAGGTCCCAGGAGGCGAACCGTCGCCAGAACTCCGTCTCCGAGACGGCATCGGCTTCCAGTGCCACAGCTGTCGCACTTGCCCGCACCCAACGCTGTCCCGGCTTCTGCACGGCGAAGGCGAGAGTTGGCATCATCAGCGTCGGCCGGCCCTTCCAATCAAAAAGCATTTCGTGCTCGCCGTTATGTACCCTCGCCGTCCTGACGAGAGGGGCGAAACCCCGTCCAAGAGCGAAGGTTTCACCTGACAGCTCCCGGCAAGCTCATCCCAACAGCTTATCCAGCGTAATCGGCAGGTCGCGGACACGCTTGCCGGTGGCGTTGTAGATGGCGTTGGCGACTGCCGCTCCGGTTCCCGTGATACCGATCTCACCGACACCGCGCGCCCCCATCGGGGCGTGAGGGTCGGCAATGTCGGTCCACATGACATCGATGCTGGGCACGTCCATGTGCACGGGCACGTGGTACTCGGCGAGGCTGGGGTTCATGATGCGCCCCTTGCGTTCGTCGAATTGCGTCTCCTCCATCAGGGCGAGCCCAAGGCCCATGATGATGCCACCCCGGAACTGGCTGGCCGCCGTCTTGGGGTTGATGATACGGCCACAGTCGAAGGATCCGAGGAACCGGCTGACGCGTGGCTCGCCCGTGATTGCGTTGACACGCACCTCGCAGAACATCGCGGCGTGGCTGTGCATGGACCAGTGCATGGTCTCGAGCGGCATCGAAGCTTCCGCTTCCACGCTGACGGTATCGCGCTGTGCGCGCGTCAGAACCGAGGCATAGGTCTCGTGCCGGTCCGGTTCGTCGGCCTTGCAGAGGCCCGCGTCGCGGCTGGACACCGCGTCGGCATTGAGGCCGGCGAGCGGGGAATCGTTGCCAGCCAGCTTCAGCAACTCCTGCACGAGCGCGCGGTGGGCCGCGATCACGGCTGCGCCGACGGCAGCTGTCTGCTGCGATCCGCCTGCCAGGACAACGCCGGGCAGGGTCGAGTCCGCGTAGTTGAACGTCACCGCCTCCATCGGAAGCCCGAGCCTCTCGGCGGCGACCTGCGTGTGCGCGGTCGCCGTGCCCATGCCCATCTCGTGCGCGGCAATGTCGACGACGGCCCGGCCGTCCCGGGTGATCGTCAGCCGCGCCGCTGCGCCGGGCATGCGGTAGTAGGGATAGGTGCCGGTCGCGCATCCCATGCCCACCAGCCACTCTCCGTCGCGGACCGCGCCGGGCGTCGCGTTCCGCCGGTCCCAGCCGAACCGTTCGGCACCGGACCGCCAGGCATCCACGATCCGCCGCGACGAGAACGGCAGGCCCGAAAGCGGGTCCTTCTCGGGCTCGTTGCGCAAGCGCAGCGCGATCGGGTCCATGCCCAGCGCTTCCGCCAGCTCGTCCATGGCACACTCCAGCGCGAAGGTGCCGACGGCCTCGCCGGGTGCCCGCATGAAGGTGTTGCTCAGCATGTCGAGCTCGACCGCCTGAACGTCGAGGCGAAGCGTCTCTGACTCGTAGGCGCCGCGCGTCGCAAGGATGAAGGGCTCCGGCATCACGTTGTTGGCAGTCTTGGCCACCACGCCTTCATGGATGACGGCCTTCAGCCCACCGTCCCGGTCTGCGCCGAGCGCGACGCGCTGCTCGGTCAGCGTGCGGCCGCCCACGAGGCGGTAGACACCCTCGCGCGACAGGGCGAGACGCACCGGACGTCCCGCCATCTTCGCCGCCGCCGCCGCGAGCACCTGGTGCTGCCAGAGGCACTTGCCGCCGAAGCCGCCGCCAACGAAGGGCGAGGTGACGACGACCTGCTTCTCCTCGATCCCGAAAATCTGCGCGACGGACCATGCCGTGTGGGCCACGAGTTGCGACGCGTCGTGGATGCGCAGGGTCTCGCCCTGCCATCCCGCCGTAACCGCATGCAACTCGATGGCATTGTGATTGTGCCGGGGCGTCGTGTAGGTGGCATCGACCCGGACGGGCGCCTCGGCGAGAGCCGCGTCCGCATCGCCCTTCTCGTCGTGCAAGGGCCCGGTCATGAACACCGCCGTGCGCGTGCCCCGGGCCTTGGCCTCGGTAAAACTCGTGAGGGCCGCCGCGTCCTCGTATGTGGCACGCACCAGCGACTTGGCGTGGTCGGCCTGCTCCTGGGTCTCGGCCAGCACGACTGCGATCGGCTCGCCGTTCCAGTGGATCGTATCGTCCTGCATGATCGGCAGGTCGTCACCGCCGGCGGCCTTGGGACCGGACATGAACACGGGCACCGGCTTGAGCCTGGGTGCATTCCGGTAGGTCATGACGGCGATGACGCCGGGCGCTGCTTCGGCGTCTGCGGTGTCCAGCGACGCGATGCGCCCCCTGGCGATCGTGCTGAAGGCGAGGGCCGCGTAGACCATTCCCTCCATCGGAATCTCGGACGCGAAGGGCGCCTGTCCCGCAACCTTCAGCGGACCATCGATCCGCGAGACAGGCTTTCCGACGTGGCCGTGCCGGTGCTCGATGAGGGGATCCGGCCGCCCGCCGGGGATCCAGCTGTCAGGCGCCAGCGCCACGGCCTTGGCTACCGCGCCCTGCAGTGCGCCCTGCACGGCCACCTTCGTTTCCTTGATGATGCTCATGGCTGTCCTCCCGTCAGTTCCGTCAGGACGGCGGCAAGGGTGCGGCGCGCCAGTTCGACCTTGAATCCGTTGTCCCGCAGTGGCCGGGCATCGGCGAGCTCCGCATCCGCGGCCGCGAGGAAGGATGCTTCGGTCGCAGGTTTGCCCCGCAGGGCAGCCTCAGCCTTGAGGGCGCGCCACGGCTTGTGGGCCACGCCGCCGAGGGCGAGCCGCACATCCTCGACGTGCCCGTCGCGAACCTCGACCGCAGCCGCCACCGACACCAGCGCGAAGGCGTAGCTCGCCCGGTCGCGGACCTTGCGGTAGGTCGAGCGGTTGCCGAAGGCGAGAGGCGGCAGGGCGATGCCGGTAATGAGGTCGCCGGGCTCCAGGGTCGTGTCGAGATCCGGCCGGTCACCCGGCAAGCGGTGCAGGTCCGTGATCGGCAGGGACCTGTCGCCTGCCGCGCCGCGGATCTCGACGATGGCGTCGAACGCGGCAAGCGCCACCGCCATGTCGGACGGGTGCACCGCGACACAGGACTCCGAGGCACCGAGGATGGCATGGCCACGGTTGAAGCCGTCGAGAGCGTCGCAGCCCTCGCCGGGGTGACGCTTGTTACAGGACGAGCCATCCTTGTCGTAGAAATAGGGGCAGCGCGTGCGCTGCAGCAGGTTGCCGCCCACCGTGGCCATGTTGCGGATCTGGGCCGACGCTCCCGCCAGGATCGCCCGCGACAGGGCGGGATAGCGGTTGCGGACGGCCGCGTGCTCGGCGAGGGCCGTGTTGCGGACGGCTGCGCCGATCCTCATGCCGCCGTCGGCCTGGTCGACGATGTCGCCGTTGAGCCCGGTGACGTCGACGAGCGCGGCCGGGCGCTCGATGGTCTCGCGCATGAGGTCGACGAGGTTGGTCCCACCGCCGAGGTAGCGGGCGCCGGCGTCCGCACCCTGGCGAAGCGCATCGGCCGCATCGGCCGCACGGGCAAAGCTGAAGGGCCTCATGCTCCCGCCTCCGCGTAGACCTCGGTAATGGCCTCGACGATGCCGTTATGCGCGCCACAACGGCACAGATTGCCGCTCATGCGCTCGCGCAATTCGTCGGGGGTCAGGGGGATATCGGTCGCACCGAGGTCCTGGGTCACGTGGCTCGGCACGCCGCGCCGGATCTCCTCGATCATGCCCACGGCCGAACAGATCTGCCCGGGCGTGCAATAGCCACATTGGAAGCCATCGTGGTCGACGAAGGCCTGCTGCAGCGGATGCAGCGCGTCGGTCGTCCCCAGGCCCTCGATGGTGGTCACCTCCCGGCCGTCGAACTGAACCGCCAGCGCCAGGCAGGACAGGATGCGCTCCCCGTCGACGAGCACGGTGCACGCGCCGCAGGCCCCCTGGTTGCAGCCCTTCTTCGTCCCGGTAAGGGCGAGACGGTCTCGGAGCAGGTCGAGGAGCGAGACGCGCGGATCGTCTGGGACAGCCGCAGGCGTGCCATTGATCAGGATGGTCATGGAGCCCTCGTGAAAGGTTGGAATGCACCGGAGGCGTCGCCATCCCGGCTGACGCGGAGGTAAAGCTGCGTCCCAACAACCGAGCGCTCGATGAGTTGCCGATGCACACCCGAACCGCTGGGCCGAGGAGCGAAAAGCTCGATAGAGGACAGATCCAGCAGGTCGTCGAGGAATCCAGGCTCGATCTGCCGATGCCCGCCAGGGGTATGGCGGGCGCCGTGCCTACGTGATTGCCGCACCTGGCGAAATAAGTCTGGCGGAGCCCGCTGTTCAGCTCCACCCCTTCCGAAACTCGAAAGGGCATCGGGAGCCTGGCCCGTTTGACTTCGGGACCGTTTGTCGCAACAGCGCGCGGCCTGTGCCGAACCGAGGAGCGATCCTACCAACGCGGAGTTGTCGCCCGGCTAACGATCCGGAGACACGCGCATGAAGATCCTTGCTCTCAACTGCACCCTCAAGCCGAGTGGAGACTCCTCCACCGACCGGCTGCTGCAACTCGTTCTGTCGGAGTTCGCCCGGGACGGGGCGGCTGCAGAGATCGTCCGGGTCGCGGGTCTCGACATCAAGCCTGGCGTCAGCTCAGACGAGGGCGAGGGCGATGCCTGGCCCGCCTTGCGTCGGCAGATTCTCGAGGCTGACATCCTGCTGATCGGCACGCCCATCTGGATGGGCCAGCCATCCAGCGTCTCCAAGCGCGTGCTGGAGCGCATGGACGCTTTCCTCGACGAGACGGACGAGCAGGGTCGTACGCCCGCCCACGGCAAGGTCGCAAATGTCGTCGTCGTCGGCAACGAGGACGGCGCGCATCACGTATCCGCGGAACTCTTCCAAGCGTTGGCCGACGTCGGGTTCACGATCCCCGCCGGGGGTCCGAGCTACTGGGTGGGCGAGGCCATGGGCAGCACTGACTTCAAGGATCTGCCGACCGTGCCCGAAACCGTCACTAACGCCAGCCGCATGCTGGCGCGCAACACGGCGCATCTGGCCCGCCTCCTGAAACGGGAGCCCTATCCCGGCTACAAATAGCCGCAAGCGCAGCCTTGGAACCCACCGCCGCGCCGAAGGTTGGCGAGGTTGCACAGCCTGTGGTGGGAGAACGGCATGGATGGTCAGGTGGACGATCAGGTTACGGAACTCGACCTGAGGTCCGGACGTCCCATCTGGGAACGAGACGCCCTCCCGTTCACGCCTCCGCCACTCCCTGCCGTGAACCATTTGCGAACGGACGTGGTCATCGTTGGCGCGGGCATCACCGGCGCGTTCGCCGCCGAGCGCTTCACGCGCGAGGGCCGGGATGTCGTTCTGGTCGACCGCCACCTTCCCCGAAGCGGCAGCACCGCGGCGAGCACAGCCCTGCTCCAATGGGAGATCGACGCGCCCATGCTCGAGCTCGAAGAGCGGCTCGGGTTCGACGCGGCTGCGGCCATCTACCGACGGAGCGTGGCTGCAGTTCGCGCGATCGGCCACCTTGCTGCTGACCTCGGCAATTCCTGTGACTTCGGGTGGCGTCCCAGCCTGTTCCTGGCGGGAAACGAACTCGACCCGTCCGACCTCCGCGAGGAATTGCGGCTGCGGCTGAGGGCCGGCATCGAAGGCGAGTTCCTGTCGGCGGGCGAGCTCCAGGCCCGCTTCGGGTTCGATCGGGACGCCGCGCTTCTGCACGCGGGCTCGGCCGCCGCGCATCCGATGAACCTCGCGCGCATGCTGCTGGATGCCGCTATCCGCCGCGGAGCGAGGCTGCTCTCGCCTGCACTGGTGACGGACTACGAATGCAGCTCCCAAGGCGTTTCGGTTCGGACCGAGGATGGACGTCAGATCGACGGTGAGATCCTCGTCATGGCAAACGGCTACGAGCTGCCGCCCTTCGTGCCTGCGAAAGTGCACCGCATCACATCCACCTGGGCCTTCGCGACGAAGCCACAGCCCCCAGCCGCGATCTGGCCGGAGCGGGCCCTGGTCTGGGAAGCCTCCTCTCCCTACGCCTATATGCGTCTGACCTCGGAGGGGAGGATCGTATTTGGCGGGGAGGACGAAGACATCCAGGACGCGGAGCGCCGCGACTCCTTGCTCGACGCGAAGGTGGCCACGCTGCAGGCGAAACTCAGGGAGTTGGTTCCCGCCGCAGATCTGTCCGTTGACGCGGCATGGACGGGGTTCTTCAGCGAAACGTCGGATGGGTTGCCCCTCATCGGGGCCGTGCCCGGGATGCCCCGCACCTACGCGGCCTTTGGCTATGGCGGCAACGGAATCACTTTCAGCGCCATCGCAGCCGACATGATCGCGCGGCTTGCACAGGGGCAGACCGACCCCGCGCAGGAGTGGTTTGCCGTGGACCGGGATTGATAGTCAAAGTGAATGTCGGCGGTGACCAACCGTGATCCGATAGACGTTGCGCTCGAAGAGCCATAGAGGGATCGGCGCACTCCGCTCGCACCAAAGCGACAATTCCTGCGACAGACCGCTGTTGCGCCGGGCTCTTCTGAAGAGTTTGGCTGAGAAACGTTCACGGGTGAGAGGCCCTGCCGGAGCAATCCGGCGGGGCACGATGAGAGTGGTGTCGCATCGCAGACGCCGGCTTAAGCGGAACACCGGGCCGGCGCAGCGGCTTCACGCACCACCCTGAGTGGCCCTCGCTGGTGGAGGAGGGCCTTTCGACAGGATCAGCGATGCCCTTTGGACCTTCCGTGTCCACCGGCATCTGGCTTACCCCCACAGCCGCAGGTTCCACTCCCATGATTGCCGCTATCTCCGCCGGGGCTGCCTCCCGTCGGGTGTCCACCGCCACCCGTCTCAGGCGTTCCAGCCGTGCCGTCCGTACCGGGCTTCCCTCCGTCGGGCGTGCTCGGCTTCGCAGGCTTTCCAGGCATTGGAACCACGGTTCCGCTCGTTGGTCGGCTTGTGGTTGAAGTCCGGCCTGTATTGTTACGTCCACCGCCACTGCCAAGGTCAAACGGTGCATCGCTCGCTCCGTCAATCGCTCCCGTTGTCAGCGCGTGTTTTGCCGCTCCGTATTCCGCAGAGCAGGTCCGATGGGCAAAGCTTCCGCCGAATTGTTCGCAGTGATTACGCTGCACGGACAGTGGAAGATCAGCAGCACTGGCGGTGGAAGCGGCTGCCAGGCCAAGGAACAGCACGGCAGATGCTGTGAAACCAGCGGTAGTCGGAGATATTTTACGCATGACGCTCGCTCGAAACAGAGTGTGTGCGCCTTCAACTCATCTCCTAGAAATCGGTTCTCATTTAAATTAAAGCTGGTTAATTGCTCAGAGGCGCTATGCCTCAGACATTTGATCCGCAGACCTTGGTCCAAATGGTCTCAGCAAAGTCTGCGCTGGACAGACGGGTTCAGTGCTGAACCCGGCTGTCGCTCAATGCCGAGTACCGTGTAAGCGCCCGTGAGAAGATCGCGGCAGGATCGCATGGCACTGCCTGTCACACGCTGACCGCCGGACCTTGCGACCCGGCCTCGACGTTCTCCGTCCGCCGGAACCGGCGGATCAATCAAAACGGAACACGCTGAGCCTTTTGAAATCTGGCGGTGACATCTCCCGAGAGGGCGATGTCGTCCGGGTTCAACGTCATGACAGGTGAACCGGCGCTTAGGTCGAATTTGGTCAGATCAGCCGATATGACATTCGGGCTCGTCGTGAGTTCGAAGAAGTACCGGCGGTTCGTCAGGTTTGTGGCTGTCCGGTATTCGGTATTGTAGATGCCGAAGCCCTTGTAGGGGGCGCCGAATGGCACGGAGATGTTTCTGGCGATGGCCAGCACGCCCGAAATGGCTTCACGCTCGTTCTTCGGATCCGGCAGCATCGCAGCGTAGTAGGCGGCGCGCACGAAGCGGTCCGTTGCCTTCACGTTCCCCGGCAGTGGCGTGTCGCTGCTCGGCTTGCTGAAGTCATACTGCTTCAGAAGAGCGAGTTGCTGGTCGTAGGGCGGATCGTTTGTCATGATCCGGTACTCGCGGCCGTGATGCACCACCAGCTTGCCGTTGACGAACTCCAGGACGGCGGAGTCGCCCGTCGCATCCTCGACGGCGATATGGACGGTCGCCTTGTGCCCCCGCGCCTCGGTGGCAACGACCTGGACATCGCCCATGAGCTTGAGTGCTTCCTCGACGGTGGCGGCGTTGTCCAGCAGGTACTGCGCCCACAGGCCGGCGTTAAGTCCTGGCTTCGACGGATCGCGCGGACCGTAATCCGCTGCGGTCAGGTAAAGCAGGTGCGCGCCAAGACCGGCTTCGTTGAGGCCGTCCGCGGTACCGACGCCGTAGACGGTGGTGACCATGCTTCCGTGTTTGGACGTCCATTTGGCGGGGTTCTCGGGGACGACCGTCTCGGGTCCCAACATGCCACCGTTACGGGGCATCCCGCGTGGAAGGACGGTGATGACGGGTTCGGTGGTCTCCGGCCAGTCCATGGTTCGGCTGGAGAACACGCCAATCTTGCTCGTATTCGACAGGACGCGGCTGCACGCCGTCGCACCAGACAGCGAAGCCGCACCCACCGCGGCAACGAGCACACCAACGCCAAGTGCACGATACAAGCCCGTCTGCATCTCCAAGCCCTCCCCTAATCAGTTGTACAAACATATAATCAAATTGAGTTCCGACAAATGACAGCTGTTGTGATCGTTCCGGCGATGGAAGTCGATGCAGCCGCCGAGAGCGCGCTCCGCACGGCGACCGAGGCGTTGCGGCAGAACTGTGTGCCTGGCCTTAGGGTCACCGAAAGATCGCCCGGGTTCATCGGTAGGACGTTCGCCCAGACCTCGGTCAGCGATCCCGGAGTCCGGGAGGAGATCGGCCGGCGCGAAGTGCGCCGGACGCGATCGCCCTGGCCGTTGCCTTCGTGGTCGAGCAGCCCGACGACGTCGGAGATCGGCAGCATCGTCGTGCGGCCTACGCCGCGGGACTGAGACGGCGACCGGTCGACCCGCAGGATTCGGACGAGAGCTGACCGCACCAGTGGGATCTGGCAGCGGTGCTGTCCGTTATCCCGGCAGGTGCCTGGACGCGTTTGGCGTCCTGCACTGTCGCCGATTTGCGCACTGCCCGTTCAGGTAAGCGCACCGATGAAGAAAGAGGACCGACCATGGCCAAACGAGATGTCATTGTCCCGGACGGACGGCGTGCGTTGTATGAAGCCCACCGCTATTCTCCGGCTGTCCGAGCCGGCAACCTCGTCTTCGTCTCGGGACAGGTCGGCAGCAGGTCCGACGGTTCGCCCGAGCCCGACTTCGAGAAGCAGGTTCGCCTCGCCTTTGACAACCTGGAAGCCGTTCTTGCCGGCTGCGGCTGTAGCCTCGACGACATCGTCGACGTCACGACCTTCCACACGGATCCCGAGAACCAGTTCAACACGGTCATGAAGGTCAAGGCGGACAAGTTTCCGGACATGCCCTATCCGAACTGGACGGCTGTAGGCGTCACGTGGCTGAGCGGCTTCGACTTCGAGATCAAGGTAATCGCATCGCTGCCCGAGTGACCCGGGACAGAGCCTGAGGCGCGGGACCATCGTCCTGCCGCCTGATCGCCGTCCTTCCCGCTAACCATCTCCGCCTTCTTCGGCCGGCTTCCGTTGCCACGGTCGGGCATCCCTGCCGTGGTGGAGTTCCGTCTCGTTGGCATCGGCATCCGAGACAAGACTGGTCACCGGAGCGGGTCTGCCGACATGCGCACCGCCGCAAAGCGCGCTTCGGATCAAATTTCCGCCCTCACGGGATGTCCGCAGCGCAGCGCGGCTCATCCGCGGCAAGGCCGTTGGCGTCGAGCCGGAAACGCTGCGTGGCCCGATAGGCCCGCATCCGGGCGCGCATGATCGATCCCAGCGGCTGGTGAGCGCGGAGCGCGTGGGCGGGATTGTAGGCCAGTCGATCGTCGTAGTCCGCCCGCTCCGGCGTCCAGGCGTGCTGAGGCGGCAGGGTCAGCCGCGCCACCGTCCGATAGGGGCTGTCCGCTTCGCTCCACGCGACGGACGCGTCCTCGATCGGCATGGCCTCGACGTCGGTGCACAGTTGCACCTTGATGTCGTAGACGACCGGCCGATCCGCGGCGAAGGCGCATGCCGCATCCCGGAACGCGTCACGCGACGATCCCAGCGGTTCTGCTTCGGTGACGGCAGCCAGCGTTTCGGCCGAAGGCATGGCCGCCAGCTTGGCGACATAAGCGCCGTACCGTACCGCAGCCTGCGTGTAGAAGCGCTCTTCGAAGGGATGCGCGGGCGGGCGACCGAAGAACTTGAGGTTGGGAGCCTGCGTCCCGACTGCTTCCAGCGCGGCCTCCAGCCCGCGCGCGGCACGCGACATGGCCACGATCGCGGGCTCGGGCAGATGCGGCGACTGCGCGCCGGTGTAGCGGAAGGTGTTCAGGAATGACGATGAAGGACATCGCCGGCGCCCTATCGGCCGGTCGGGGCAAGCGGGTCCGCTACCTGGACCTGCCCGTGCCCTTGTACCGCGCTTCGCTGCGGCTCGCGGGGGTCGATCGCTGGCTTCGGGACGGGCTGGTCGCCCAATATGCCGCCGTCGTCGCCAAGGGTCACGACATCGCCGTGACGCATGAGGTCCGTCGCATCACCGGCAGCGAACCCAAGCCCTTCGCCGCCTGGGCCAAGGAACAACAGGCCCGATTCAGCTGACACGACGGCATATCGGTCGCATGAGGAGCACTGGATTCCGGAGCCAGTGAATGCAGCGAGGAGCTCTCTTGCCTCGCTTGGGCGCGGATCTCGAGCGTATGAATTTCGCGACGAGCAGCCTTTGGCCATAGACCGGCCATTCGCCAGACTAGACCCATCTTCGTACACGAGCTTTGTAGCTCTCGTAGCTTCCTCCGAAGATTTCGGTCATGGCCCGTTCCTCCGGGATGATCTGGAACCTCGTGATGAAAAGGGCAAAGCCGAGGGGCCCGAGGAGAAGCGCGAGCTGCCCGGAACCGGCTGCGAGGGACAGCAGGAGCAGGACCATCGAGACGTACATTGGGTTGCGGCTGATCCCGTAGGCGCCTGCCGTGACGAGCTTGCTCGCTCGGTCGACATCGACGGGATTGATCGTGGTCCCCGCCCGAAGGAACGCCCGCACAGCAGGGGCTCCAAAGACCCCCGCCAGCACGAACAGGATCGCTGACAGAGCCATTCTGGAGCCGCCGGAGAAGGGGCTGGGCGGGAGATAGGACCCCGCAGCCAGCATCAGGCCTGCCACGACGACCAGCAGGACGGGCGGCGGGATCCTCGTCTCGAGCGCGCTCACGATCGTCCTCCCGCAATCCTGAGCACCGGGCCGCCGAACCCGGCGGGGCGGCGCTGGCGGGTCATCTGCTCGCGGTGCTCTTCGGTCCACCGCGCGTCGTCAGCGGCCAGCGTGGGCTTCGGCGGCCGGGGAATGTCATGCCGGCGCTCCCACGCGGCCGGGTGGATGCCGCGATAGAACGGGGCCGCGTTGAACTTCGCCAAGGCGACGAGCCGGTTGACGATGATCTGGCGCGCGAAAGGCTGCCCCGCATAGCGCCGGGCCGTCGTCTCGAAATCCTCCGCCGGCGTACCGGTGACGTCCTCCAGGTCGGTCGTCACGCCGCCTTCGAGCGCGAAGGAGCCCCTTTCCATGTCGTCCATGTAAGCGCGGAGGTTGCTAACCTCGGCAGGATCGACCCCCTGCTGGCGGGCGACCTTGTAGAACAGCCACCACGGGAGCTTCATCGACAGGACGGGGTGTCCCACGGCCCTGGCCACGATCCGCCCCATCTCTGCACCCGACAGCAGAGCCGGCCCGGTCGGGCGATAGGTCATGCCGTCGTGTTTGTCCGGAGAGAGGAGCACCGCCGCAGCGAGACGCGCGATGTCTTCGTTCGACACCGGAGCCGCGCGGCCGTCGCCACTCAGGTAAGGGAAGATCCCCAGGAGAGCAGCAAAGTCGATGACCCGCAGGAAGTTGTCTGCGAACAGTCCGGGGTTCAGGGTCGTGTGCGCCATGCCCTGCAGCCGCTCCATTTGACGATCCACCAGCCAGATCTGGCGCGTGAGGTTGGAGGGATGGGCCCGGTGCGAGATCCACTGCGTCAGGTGAACCACCTGTTCCAGCTTCGCGTCCTCCGCCGCCTGGGCGAAGGCGACGGCGCTCTGGATCATGAGGGGGTGGAAGAAGGGCACGTAGAAGGCGCGCTGCGCCCCGCGCAGCGCCTCGGCGATCTGGTCGGGATCGAACAGGTCGGCTTGCACCACCTCGGCGCCGAGACGTGCCAGCGCCTCGCTGCGGGCGTCGATCGAGCGCACCACGGCGCGGACCAAGACGTCCTGCCCGAGCAACTGGCGGACCAGCGCGCCTCCGACTTTCCCGTTAGCGCCGGTGACGGCGATGATCGGCCTGGTCATGACTGGTCCTCCTGGTGAGTGGAGGCCACGTCCGGTCTCCGATGGAAATTAGAGTACGATAGACATCTTTGTTGTCAAGAGATAGATGTAGGTCATAATCTATTTTTCGTGGGCTTTTTCCCTGCGGCCTCAGCCGCCGGTCATGCCCGCCATGACGCGCTTCATGATGCGCACCCTTCCGCTGCGAGGCAGCGGGGCGAGGGCCCATGCGAGGGCCGATGCCAGCACGCCCGGACGGACCGTCGTCCGGCGCCCGAGCGCGCGCAGCGTGTGCCGGGCGACCTCCTCGGGAGACTGGCTCATGCTCATGGCCATCCCGGCCCGCGCGCCGAACCCTGTCCGCACGGGTCCGGGCGCGGAGGCCAGGACGTCCACCCCGTTCGGCCTGAGCTCCATCGCGAGCCCCTCGGCCAGCGTCTGCACATAGGCCTTGGTGGCGGCGTAGTTGGCCGCCCTGGGAACACCCTGGAAGGCGACCAGCGAGCTCATCAGCACGATTCCGCCGCGGCCGCGCTGAGACAGGCGGCTGCCGAACTCATGCGCGAGCGCAGCTAGAGCGCGGCAGTTCACGTCGATCATGTTGAGCTCGGTCTCGAGGTCAGCCTCGACGAAGGGCTTCGACGTGCCGAACCCGGCCGCCGCGACGAGGAGCCCCACGTCCAGGTCGCGTGTCCCCTCGACGACCGCCGCGACGCCCTCGTACGTGCCGAGGTCGGCGGGAATGATCCTGGTTCTGATGCTCTTTCCGCCACCTGACACTTCGGCCGAGAGAGCCTCGAGTTGAGCTTTACGTCGGGCGACGAGGGCCAGCGAGAGGCCACTCTTGGCCAAGTCGCGCGCAAGGGCGCGGCCAATGCCGTCGGATGCGCCGGTCACGACCGCCCAGGGTCCATACTGATGCTCGAAGGTCCGGCTCGGCATGTCTCTGTTCCTCTTCGTGAAAAGTTGGCACGTGTGGGCCTTCGGGCGTCCTGCAAGGACGTCCGTCTGTTTGCTGAATTGCGCAGGTGGACTACTGGCGGGGCGTCATGCCGTGCCTGATGCGGGAGCCGAACCCAGGACCTTCCGGATCGCCGGGTCGTCGCGGACGGCATCCAGAACTTCGGCCTGGAATGTCTCGTCGCCTGAGGCGCGGGCCACGACGACAGCTCCGACGAGCGTCGCGAGCAGTCTCAGGGCAGCCGCACGGCGGCTTCCGCCAGGTCCGCGCAGGCTTTCGGCGATGGGCTCCAGGATCTTCTCCGCCCCGTCCCGAAACGCGTCATTGACCGCCTCGCCGACATGGGCCGCCTCGCTCCCGACCGCGGCCATCGGGCACCCCAGCTCGGGATGAGCCACATGCCCCGGCGAGAGGTACGTCGCGACATAGGACCTCACGAGGTCAGCGGCCGCGACACCGTCACCACGCTCGAGCGTCGCTGCACGGTCGGCGAAGGCCTTTGTCATGGCCTCGGCGATGAGGGCCTCCTTGGAGGGGAAATGGCGGTAGAAGCCGCCGTGGGTCATTCCCGCAGCTTCCATGATGTCGGCGACACCAACACCGTCGAACCCCTTCTGGCGATAGAGCCTCGCAGCCTCGCTCAGGATCCGCTGGCGGCTCTCGGCCGTGGCTTCCTTGGTCTTACGCATGGCGATGTTCCCTTTTCACCAGAGGATAGATGACGTCTGCCCTCTTTTCAAGATGGCGATCATCATCTTTTTCCGCGTCCACCTTGTGATCGCCCTTGACAAAAGAGGATGGTCGTCATCTTTGTTATATAGATGTCAATCATACGCTAATAAGGAGCAGGCTATGCAGCCCGATACCGACAGGATCCAAAGCAGCGGCGCAGAGCGGATCGCCCAGGCGCGTCCCCGCCGACGGGCCTGGCTTGCTCTCCTCGGCACGACGGCTCTGCTCGGGGCGGTCGCTCTCGCCGTGCCGGGTGCCAGGGCGCGCGTCGCCGAGCCTCTCGGGGCTCTTGCGCAGACCCTGCGGGACAGGCTCGCCGGCGACCCCACAATGGAGAAGCCCGATCCGGTCCGCGGCGTCCGCGTGATGGCCGTCGCCGAGGCGGCGACCCGCCAGGAGCGCAGCTTCACGGGCGTGGTCGCTGCCCGCTACGAGACGGCCATCGGCTTTCGCGTCGGCGGCAAGATCGCCGCCCGCGCGGTCGAGGTGGGGCAGGCGGTACGCGCCGGAGACCTTCTCTTCAGTCTCGACCCGGCCGACTACGGCGCGGCGGTTGCGGCCGCCGAGGCGACCCTCGCCGCCGCGCAGGCCCAGGCCGTCCAGGCCGCCGCCGACGAGAAGCGGCAGGCGGTCCTGCTCACACAAGGCTGGACGACGCAGGCCGCCTATGACCGGTTCAAGGCCGCAGCCGAAGCCGCCGTCAACCAGGCCCGCGCCGCAGCCGACCGGCTGGTGCTCGCCCGCAACGACCTCTCCTACGCCGAGCTGCGCGCCCCCCACGACGGCATTGTCACGGCGCTCAGGGCCGAGGCCGGGCAGGTCGTGCCCGTCGGACAGCCGGTCCTCACCCTCGTTCGGCCTGGCGATCGCGAGGCCGTGGTCACCGTCCCGGAGGGGCAGCTCGCCGACATCCGCAGCTGGTCGGCGACTGCGAGCTTCTGGGGCCGCCCCGGCGAAGCCGAGACGGCGGTCCTGCGCGAGATCGCGCCCCAGGCCGATCCGGCGAGCCGCACCTATGCCGTCCGGTTCGGCCTGCCCGAAAGCGCCGACACCGCCGAACTCGGCAGCACGGTCACCGTGCGGCTCAGCCGGGACGTGAAGGGGGCGGCGACGAACGTCCCGGCCACCGCGGTGCTGTTCCGCGACGGAGCCCCGATCGTGTGGCGGGTGGACGCGTCCGGTGACCGCGTCGAGGCCGTGCCGGTCCGCGTCACGCGCCTCGGCGGCGAGACGGCCGATGTCAGCGGCCTCAAGGCGGGAGACCGCATCGTCACGCTCGGCGTGCACAGGCTCGACGCGGGCCTTCGCGTCCGCGTCGTCGAGGGGCCGGCCAACGCCGCGCCGGCCGCCACCGCCTCCACCGAAGCCCGCAGCCAAGGAGGCCGGTCGTGAACAGCTTCAATCTCTCCACGTGGGCCGTCCGCAACCGCGCGGTCGTGCTCTTCCTGATTCTCGTCTCGCTCGCGGCCGGCGGGTTCTCCTACCTCAACCTCGGTCGCGCCGAGGATCCCACCTTCACGATCAAGACGATGGTGGTGACGGCCGTGTGGCCCGGCGCGACAGCCGACGAGATGCAGCGCCAGGTCGCCGACCCCATCGAGACCAAGATCCGCACGCTGCCGCGGCTGGACTGGGTCCAGAGTTATTCCCGGCAAAATGTCACCGTCGTCCAGGTGCAGCTGCGCGACGACACGCCGCCGAAGGATGTCGCGGACCTCTTCTACCAGGTGCGCAAGAAGGTGGGGGACATCCGGCCCAACCTGCCGGCAGACCTGCGCGGGCCCTACTTCAACGACGAGTACTCAGACGTCTACGCCGCCGTTTTCATGCTCACGGCCCCCGAGTTGCAGCAGAAGGACCTGCTGCCCTATGCCGAGCGCTTCCGGCAGCGGCTGCTGCGTATCGCCGATATCGACAAGGTCGAGATCGTGGGCGAGCGTCCGCGCCGCGTCTTCGTCGATATCTCCTACACGAAGCTCGCCACGCTCGGCATTCCCGCCACCGCCATCCTGCAAGCCCTGCAGCAGCAGAACGCGCTGGTGCCCGCCGGGTCGGTCGATACGCCGACGGAGCGGGTGACGGTCAAGGTCGACGGCGCCTTCAAGTCCCTGGATGACGTCGCCAACGCGCCGGTGGCGGTGAACGGCCGCACGATCCGCATTGCCGACGTGGCCACCGTGACGCGCGGCTACGAGGACCCGCCCGCCTTCATCGCCCATTTCAACGGCGAGGAGGCGCTGGCCCTCCCCGTTCGCATGAAGGCCGGCGCCAACGGCCTCGCCCTTGGCAAAGCGCTCGATGAGGCCGTGCGCGACGTCCGCGCCACGCTGCCACTCGGCGTCGAGATCCACCAGGCGACGAACCAGGCCGAGGTCATCGGCGAGGCGGTCGACGAGTTCCTGCTGAAGTTCGTCGTCGCCATCGGCGTCGTGCTGCTGATCTCATTCGTGGCGCTGGGCTTCTCGCCGGGCGTCATCGTCGCGCTCTCCGTGCCGCTGACGCTCGCCATCACCTTCGTGGTGATGGAGGCCGCAGGCATGCAGTTCCAGCGCATCACGCTGGGATCGCTGATCCTGGCGCTCGGGCTGGTCGTCGACGACGCCATCATCGCCATCGAGATGATGCTGGTGAAGATCGAGGAAGGCTACGACCGCGTGAAGGCGGCCACCTTCGCCTGGACCTCCACGGCCAAGCCCATGCTGATCGGCACGTTCGTGACGATCGCGGGCTTCCTGCCCGTGGGTTTCGCCAAGTCTACGGCCGGCGAATACGCAGGGGGCATCTTCTGGGTGCTGCTGATCGCGCTCACGGTCTCCTGGGTCGTGGCCGTGGTCTTCACACCCTATCTCGGCGTCACGCTGCTGCCGAAGCGGCTCGAGGCGCAGGCCGCCGCCCGCGGTCCGCACGATCCCTACCACACGCCCTTCTTCGACCGCTTCCGCCGGGCGGTGGACCTCGTGCTGCGCTTTCGCTGGGTGGTCATCGCCCTGACCCTCGTTGCCTTCGGCGCTGCCGGCGTGGCCTTCACCCGCGTGCCAAAGCAGTTCTTCCCGCAATCCGAGCGCCACGAGCTCCTCGTCGAGCTGCGTGGAGCGGAGGGATCGAGCTTCGCACTGTCCCAGGCGGAGGTGGCCGAGATCGAGAAGCTGATCGCGGGCCGCCCGGAGATCGAGCACGTCGCCACCTATATCGGCCAGGGCGCGCCGCGCTTCTACCTCGCGCTGAACCCCGTCCTGCCCGACGACAACTTCGCCCTGCTCGTCATCATGACGAAAGGCAACAAGGAGCGCGAGGCGCTGCGCGCCGACCTGATCCGCCACTTCGCCAGGGACGAAGGCCTCGTCCGCGGCCGCGTCCTGCGGCTCGACTTCGGTCCGCCGACCGGCCACGTCGTGCAGTTCCGCATCGCCGGTCCCGACGCCGGGACCGTAAAGGCGATCGCCGGGAAGGTCCGCGACGTCATGCGCGCCGACCCGAACACCCGCGACGTCGAGCTGCAGTGGAGCGAGGAGGCGAAGTCCGTCCGCTTCGTGCTCGATCAGGACCGGGTCAAGCAGCTCGGCCTCTCGACCGCGGAGGTCGCGCAGACCCTGCAGATCGTGCTTTCCGGGGCCCCCGCCACGCAGCTGCGCGAGGACAACCGCCTCGCCGATGTCGTGGTCCGCGCCGCCGCCGACGAGCGCGCCGCGCTCGACCGCCTTGGCGACATCACGGTCACCACGAAGTCCGGGGCCTCCGTGCCGTTGTCCCAGATCGCCAAACTCCAGGTCGAGGCCGAGGAGCCGATCCTGTGGCGGCGCAACGGCGATGTCGTGCTCTCCGTCCGCTCGGACGTGGTGGACGGCGTGCAGGGGCCGGACGTCACCAACGCGCTCCTGCCCCGCCTGAAGCCGATCATGGACACGCTGCCGGCCGGCTATCGCATCGACCTCGGCGGCGCCATCGAGGAAAGCGCCAAGGCCAATGCGGCCCTCTTCGAGGTGCTGCCGCTGATGTTCCTCATCATGCTCACGCTGATCATGATCCAGGTGCGCAGTTTCTCGAAGCTGGCGGTGGTGTTCCTCACTTTCCCCTTGGGCTTCATCGGCGCGAGCTTCGCGCTGGCGCTCACCGGCAAGCCCTTCGGCTTCGTGGCCCTGCTCGGCATCCTGGCGCTGGGCGGCATCATCGTGCGCAACACGCTGATCCTCGTCGACCAGATCGACACCGACATGGCGCACGGCCTCACCATGCGCCAGGCCATCATCGAGACGACAGTGCGGCGCGCCCGTCCGGTGGTGCTCACCGCGCTCGCCGCCGTACTCGCCTTCCTGCCTCTCACGCTCACCAGCTTTTGGGGCCCGATGGCGATCGTGCTCATCGGCGGCACGCTGGTCGGCACGGTGCTGACCCTGTTCTTCCTGCCGGCGCTCTATGCCGCCTGGTTCCGGGTCGGCAACCAGCCGTCCCGCGCCGAGCGGACGTTTGGGGAGCCCCGGTTCCCCGAACGGGACGAAGCCGACAGGCCGACTTTTCTGATCGCGGCGGAGTGACGCTTCCGCGTCTGCACCGTCCGTTCCTCCCATCGATTCCAGAGAAATCCCGATGAACCCGCGCATTCCCGTTCTCGCTTTGGCGAGCTTCGCCATGGGCACCGAGGCCCACGTCTATGCCGGCCATCTCGAAAGCCTGGCCCGCGACGTCGGGCAACCCGTGGCGGCGGCGGGGCAACTCGCCACCGCCTTCGCCCTCACCTATGCCCTCACGGCGCCGGTCGTGGCCGGGCTCGTCGCCCGCTTCGACCGACGGACGATGATCCTGATCGGCCTTGTCCTGGTCGGGATCCTCAACATCGCGGCATCCGTCGCGCCCTCGATGCCCTCCCTCCTCGCGATCCGCGTGGCCTGCGGCCTCGCGGCGGGCCTCGTGGGACCCATCTCCTCGCTCGCCGCGGCGGAACTTGCTCCGCCTGCCGAGCGCGGCAAGGCGATGGCGGTGGTGCTGGCGGGCATGACCGTCGCCTTCGTGCTCGGCATTCCCGTTGGCAGCGTGATCGGCGATGTCGCAGGCTGGCGCGGCACGTTCGTCTATGCCGGCGCGGTCGCGCTCTTGGCGGGGGTGTTTGTACGCTTCGCGCTGCCCCCGGTACCAGGCGGCCGGCGCGCGGACCTCGCCGCCTTCAGGGTGGCCCTGCGGCCCGAAGTGCGCGGCCCCCTTCTCCTGAGCATGGCCGGCTTCGCCGCGACCTTCACCATCGTCGCCTATGTCGGTCCGGTGGTGACCGCGATCAGCGGGCTGACCGGCTCGGGCGTCGGCGCGATGCAGGCTCTCATCGGGGTCGGCAGCATTCTCGGCGTCGTTCTCGGCGCCCGCTTCGCCGACCGCCCGGCGACGGCACGTCTCCTCACCGCGAGCTTCGTGGTCTCCGCCTTCGCCCTGCTGGCCTACACGCTGCTGATGGCAAGACCCGAGGCAGCGGTTCTCGCACCACTGATCTCGGGGCCGCGAGCCGGCATCATCGCAGCCCTGTCCCTCGCCATGGTGGCGGGCGCGGCCGCGCTCTTCACGCGGACCCCTGTCATCCAGGCCAGCCTTGTCAGGGTCGCCCCGCACGATGCCCGCGGCATCGTCCTCGCCCTCAATGGGTCTATGATGTTCGTCGGCCAGGGGCTGGGCGCAGCACTGGGCGGTCTTACGCTCGCGGTGTCAGGCATCGAATGGCTGGGACTGGCCGCATCCGGCGTGGCACTGCTCGGGGCCGGGCTGGCGTCTCGCCAGGCAAGCCAGCGGGAGGCGCCGGCCGCGGCGGCGCCGCTCGCCCTGCCGGCCGAATAGGCCGCGCGAGGCCGGACCGGCGCTCCCTGATCCGCGGGCCGGGCTCACCAAATTTCTTCGCCTGTGTCGATCGAGGCCGGGGCCGTCGGTCATGGGGATGAAGCAGCCTGTTGCTTCGCTCTCACGAGGAGACATCCCATGGCCTTGACCACCGTCGTCGCCGCATCCGCGATCGCCCTGGCCGCGATCGCCACAGCCCCCTTTGCGCTCCCCGGCCGCGCCCATGTCGAGCGGACAGCGGTCGTGCCCGCGCCCACGGCAGCCGTCTTCGACATCCTGTCGCGATCGGCGGGCTTCGATTCAATCAACCCCTTCCGGACCTCGGATCCGGACCTGATCGTGACCTTCGCGGGTCCCGCCGACGGCGTGGGTGCCTCGTTCAACTGGACCGGCAAGAGCGGCTCGGGCTCCCAGACCATCGTCGAGGCCGTGCCCGGCGAGCGCGTGGTCATGCAGCTCGATCTCGGCGCGATGGGAAAGCCGCGCCAGACGTTCACGCTCCGTCGCTCGAACGGCGGCGGAACGGAGGTCACGTGGGCGCTCGACGCCGACCTCGGCGCGAACCCGGTCCACCGGGTGTTCGGCGTGTTCATGGACAAGATGCTGGGTCCCCAGTACGAACTGGGTCTCCGGAAGCTTTCCAGCGTCGCCGCAGGCGCCTGATTTTTACACGACTTTATTGTAGAAGGAGAGAACCAATGAAGTATACCCTGTTTCTCTACTCCGACGAGAGCGCGTTCGGCAGCATGCCGCCGGAGGCCATGGCCCAGATGCTGTCTGCCTTCAAGGCCTACACGCAGGCCCTGATCGAGGCCGGGGTCTTCGTGGCGACCGACTGGCTGAAGCCGAGCTTCACAGCCACGACGATCACACTGAAGGACGGCGAGCGCCGCGTTCAGGATGGCCCCTTCTCCTCAACGAAGGAGCAGATCGGCGGCTACTACGTGATCGACGTGGACAATCTCGACGCCGCGCTCGACTGGGCCGCCAGGTGCCCGGCCGCGCAGGGTGGCACGGTCGAGGTCCGCCCGACAGCGATGGGCTGACCACCGGCGCCGGCGGGGCCAGGGGCCTGCGCCGGCGCCTCCCGGGGGGAGGCGGACATGAACCCGATCCTGACCGTGGCCGCAGCGGGGCTGGCCATCAACGTGGTCGACGTCGGCACGACGCTGGCCTTCGCGGCGCGGCTCTGGACGGCGGAACTGGCGCGTCAGGGGATTGCGCCCAATCCCCTGACGCCGCCGTTCTACATCCTTGCCAATGTCGTCGGCGCCGGCGCGCTCTACCTGGCCATCCTCTCGCTGTCGCCGGCGTGGGGACCTGGCCCGATGACGGGCCTTGTCGCGGCGCTCTTCGTGTGGGGTATCACGCGGCTCTACGGGCTGGGACATGTCGTCATGCGGCAGATGCCGCTGCGCCTGTTCCTGATCATGTCCGCGGGGCTGGGCGGCGGCTACATGTTGGCGGGGCAACTCATCCTGTGGCTGATCACCTGAGCCGGGACGACACCAGCGGCGACGGCGCCGGCGCGACGCGGTCGCGCGCCGCGGCGGTGGCGCGTGACAGCTATGGACGTCTTCTGGCCCTGCTCTCGGCGCGGCTTGGCGACATCACGCGGGCCGAGGATGCGCTGGCGGAAGCCTTTGCCAGGGCCCTGGAGACCTGGCCGGACCGAGGCATTCCCGACAACCCCGAGGCCTGGCTGCTGACGGTGGCGCGGAACCGCGGGGTGAACGAGGCGATGCGGATGGGTACGCGCCTTTCCGTGCCCATCGACGCGGTGGAGGAGGCCACCCTCGCCATGGACGCCATCGACCCGGATGACATCCCCGATCAGCGCCTTCGCCTCATGTTCGCCTGCTCCCATCCGGCGATCGCGGAGAGCGTACGGACGCCGCTCATCCTGCAGACCGTGCTCGGCCTCGAGGCAAACGACATCGCGCGGCTGTTCCTGGTGACGCCAGCGGCGATGGCCCAGCGGCTGGTCCGCGCCAAGCGCAAGATCGGAGAGGCGCGCATCCCGTTCGAGCTGCCGTCGCGCTCGGCCATGCCGGAGCGGCTGGAGGCCGTGCTCGAGGCCGTGTACGGCGCGGTGTCCGCAGCTTTCGACGGCCTCGGCCCCGCGGAGGGGGAGCCGATCGCGCCCGAAGCACTGTTCCTCGCACGGCTGCTGGCGCAGCTTCTACCCGGCACGGCAGAGGCGCTCGGCCTCGCTGCGCTCGCCGCCCACCTCGCGGCGCGGGCCGCGGCCCGGCGCGACGCGGCTGGCGTCTACGTCCCGTTGGACGAGCAGGACGTGGCCCGATGGGACCAGGGGCTGCAGGACGAGGCCGAGACCCTGCTGCTGCGGGCCCGAAGGCTCGGCGCCGTCGGACGCTTCCAGCTGGAGGCCGCGATCCAATCGGCGCACATTGCGGGCCGGCGCTGCGGCCGGACGGACTGGGCCTCGATTGCCCTGCTCTACGAAGGACTGCTGCGCTGCGCGCCGTCCATCGGCGCCGCGGTCGGACAGGCGCTCGCGATCGGACAGTCCCAGGGCGCAGCGGCGGGCCTGGTGGCCCTCGGCCGCATCGACCCCGCCGTCGCGGATCGCTTCCAGCCGGCCCTTGCGGCGCGGGCCTTTCTGCTGGCGACCGCGGGCCGCCCTGATCAGGCCCGGGAGGCCTATGGCGCGGCCATCGCAGCGACGCCCGATCCGGCGGTCGCAGCCTTCCTCGAGAGCCGGATGCGGCGCCTCGCGGTGTGATCGTCGCTTCCTCGGCGCTTGCCGGGACGGCGGCCATCACCTGATCGCGGGCGTTTCAGTAGGAAAATCGGTAGGTCAGCGCCGTGCCCACCGTGAACTGGTTCTCCGACCCACCGCCGCCCTTGACGATCGGCGACTTCGCCGCTGGTCCAACGAGGCGGGCATAGTCGGCGAATAACGTGAACGTCACCGTTTCGGTCACGCGGTAGATCGCCCCACCCCCTACCCCCACGGACCGGAGCCCGGCCGACGGCTTGTACACCGCGTAGCCCGAACGGGCCGATTCCGTCGGGGTCACGCCGTAGAAGCCCTGGTTGTATTGCTGGTTGGAAGCGGAAACGCGCGGACCGACCGACAGGAACAGCCGGTCGTCGAGCAAAGGCGGCGCGGAGAGATCCGCCGACCATTCGGCGATCAGCCCCTCGTGCCCGCCGACGCCCTGGCGGACTTCGAGCGAGGTGGTGAGGAAAGGAAGCGGCGTGTACTTGACGAAGCCGCCGGCCTCCACGGTCCAGTCAACGTCGTTGAGACCCGTCAGGTAGCGCCGGTCGTTCGAGCGGTAGCGGCCGAAATTCGGCCGCGCGATGACCCCGGCCTTCAGGACCTCGGTGTTGTAGAGATTGGCTCCCACGCCATCCTTGACCGAGGCGAACACCGTGTCCCGCCAATCCACACCGATGTAGGGGATCGGCAGGTAGAGGAAGCGATTGGACCCGTCAAAGCGCGGAGCGGCGATGAAGCTCGCGCCCAGGTCCACCGTCCAGTCCGGTGCCTTCGCCTCCTGACCCTTGGGGGCAGGCCCGTCGGCCGCAAAGCCGGGCGAACAGGTGGCACGCAGGAGGATGCCACAGGTCAGAACAAGGCAGGACAGGCGCAGCGAAGGGATCATCCGGGGCTCCGGTTCGTGAGAACGGCGAGCCGCAGTCGTACGAGGGCAACATTGTGCGAGCCTGACCGGTGCGCCTGACAGACTGTCGCTGGCGTCAGGCGGATCGCGCCTGCGTGCGACGGGACGCCGCCTCTTCACCCGCGACAGGAAGCGTCATCTCGAAGGTTGCCCCGCCTCCCGGCGTTTCCCGGCAGCTGATCTCGCCGGCATGAAGGCGGAGGATCTGGGCTGCGATGGAGAGCCCCAGCCCCGTACCGATCCGTGCCTCGTCCTTGCGCCAGAACGGCTCGAACACGAGTTCGCGCGCGTTTGCCGGAATGCCGGGGCCGTGATCCGCGACGGTGATCGTGACGGACCCCTCGTCACGGCGGGCGCAGGCCACGATCACCGTCCCGCCGGCCGGCTCGTAGCTCAGCGCGTTGTCGATGAGGTTGGCGAGCGCGCTTCCGAGCGCCTGCCGGTTGGCGCGCATCACGATGGGAAGCGGGTCGCCCTCGAATTCGACCGCCCTGCCCATGCGAAGGGCGAGCGGTGCGCAGTCGGCGACGACCGCGCGCAGCAGCTTCTGCAGGTCGAGGTTCTCGTCCACGCGAACCTCGCGCCGGCCGAGCCGCGCGACGGCGAGGAGCTGGTTCAGGAGCAAGGCGATGCGGTTGACGGCCCGCTTCAGATCGTGGCGTGCGGGGCCTGCCGGCATTCCATCAATCTTGGCTTCGAGGATGGCGACCGGGGTCCGAAGCTCGTGAGCGGCGTTGGCGGAGAACAGTCGCTGACGGGCGATTCCGTCCTCCAGCCGCCCCAGCAGATCGTTGACCGCTTGGGCCAGCGGCGCGACCTCCCGGGGCAGGTCCTCGGCGGGAACGCGGCGGTGCAGGCTGTCGATCTCGATCGTCTCGGCCAGCCTGGAAGCCTGAACGACGGGCCTCAGGCTTCGGCGGACGACCACGGGAACGACAAGTGCCGCCATCAGGACCGCCGGACCGAAGAGGGGAAGCAGCTGGGCGAGATAGACCGTTAGAAAGCTCCCGAAATCGCCTCGCCCGAACGTGTCGTTCATCGATGCAACGACCACCTCACCGAAGGACGTGTCGATGGATGCGAAGCGGATCAGCGACGCCGGGGGCGACGCTTTCGCGTCGATCTGCCCGTTGCGGGGAAGGACCGGACCGAGCCGCACGAGGATCTCCGCGAGGGTTGGCGAGGAGCCTGCCAGAACCTCGTTGTCGCGAATGGCGGCGTAGACGAGGCCGGGACGCTGGCTGAGATAACCCAAGAACTCCGCGTCAGGCTGGATCTCCAGGCGGTCGTTCTGTGCTCGGAGGGACCGAACCACCAGGCCACGGGTCGTCTCGGCCGCCACGTCCTCGAAGGAGACGAAGGGCGAGAACAGCATCCAGGCCGTCATGCCTGCGATGGCGACGCCCGTCTGCACGAGCACGAGCAGGAAGATCAGGCGCCGGGTGAGGGAGCCCTTGCCCCTCATGCCGCATCGAGGCAGTAGCCCACGCCCCGCACCGGATGGATGGCGACCCCTGCCTCCGCCTTGCCGAGGCGGCTGCGCAGGCGGGAGACATGGGCGTCGAGCGTGTTGGACTGGATGTCGTCGTCGAAGCCGTAGACGTCCTCCAGCAACTGGTCGCGCAGGACCACGCGTCCCGCACGCCGCATGAGGGCTTCGAGCAGCGACAGCTCACGTCGCTTGAGCACGAGCGGCTGTCCGGCCACGGTCACCTCGCGGGATGACAAGTCGAAACTCAGCTGGCCGCAGACCACCGGCGGGGACTGCTCGCCGCCGGGACGGCGCAGCGCAGCGCGAACGCGGGCCATCAGCTCGTCCGTGTCGAACGGCTTGGTGAGATAGTCATCGGCGCCCATGTCGAGCCCGCGGATCTTGTCGGCGACCTGGTCGAGCGCGGACACCAGGATCACGGGAAGCCATGGCTGGACGCGCCTGACGTGCGGGATGAGCGACAATCCGTCCCCGTCGGGAAGCCGCCGATCGAGCAGGACGAGCCCATAGCGGATGACCGAGACGCTCGAGCGCGCCTCGTCGACCGTGCCGACCGCGTCGGCCGTGAAACCTGCCGCGCGGAGGTTGGACAGGACCGCCCGCCGCAGCTCGGCTTCGTCTTCGACCAACAGGACCCGCATCCGCTCACACTCCCGTTCCCGCTACGAAGTCTGAAGCAGCCTGGGTCGTCAACATTGCCGCAAGCTGACGAAGACAGGTCAGGCTCGGGCAATCTCCGCGGCCTAGCTGCTCTTTGCCTTGAAAGGAGGGCGCAGATGACCAGACGAGAACAAGCAACCCTGGCCGAAACTGATGAGCGGCGCCTTTTTGCCCATGTCGGAGCAGGTGTCCTTGCAACCTTTGCCGTCAGCGCCGGTGTCGCCGCGTTGGGCTGGATGGATCCCGGGCCGTCCGACCTGGAGGTCTTGCCGGGCGCGGTCGTCGCGCTCGTCTGGACGGGCCTGATCGGGGGTCTCGGCGCAGCGCGATGGCTCGCCGGGCGGGCGGGCGAGGCCGGGCGTGCCCAGCGGGGACCCATCGCCGGGCTTGCCGTCGCTTGCCTGCTCTATCCGTTCTATACGGCGGGGCTGTCCAGCCTGGCCATTGGGCTAGCCGCCAACGTCGTCATCGCCGTTGCCTGCGCCCGGATCGCCGACAGGCTTTTTCCGGTGACCCGCGGCGCAGCGATCCTCGTTGCTCTTCCGATTCCGTGGCTCGTCTTCGCCTCGGGGCTGATTGGGCGGGAGTGGCTTCTCGCACATCAGTAATCACGAGAGCGCGATGGGCGGAATGCGTCAGCCACATGCAATGCGGCAGGCCCATACAACAGGCCTCGACCAAGCAACAGGGAACTGCGAGCGGTGGCCAGTCTGCGCAATCTGGAAAACGAGGCCAAGCTCCGCACCATCCCACTCGACCACGAGCCGGTCAGACGACCGTCGTCGGTGATCCGCTCGCAGATGTAGGGCTCGAAAACGTGCAGAGACATGGGACATCCGCTTGAAGGCGACTTGTCCCAAAATTGTCCCCGAAGATCGAAAACTACGAATCAGACAGACAGAAAAGTCAGGAAATGGTGGCGCACCCGACACGATTCGAACGTGTGACCTTTGCCTTCGGAGGGCAACGCTCTATCCAGCTGAGCTACGGGTGCTCTCGGCCATGCCGACTGGCGATGCATAACCGATTGCGGCGAGGCGGGCAATGGCGGGGTGGGGCTGCGCGGCGATGTGGCGGTGGCGTGCCGCTCCGGCGGCAAAGGTCACGCGTTCGGAACGTGTCGGGTGCTCCGAGTGTGGGGCGTGCAGGGCAGAGGAGAACCCGACCCTGCAATCCTCTCCGCAAACCGGAATATGAGGAGGCATCTCGATCATCCGGGAAGAGCGATCGTCAGGTCCGGTTGCCCATCCACGCCTTCGACACGCATCTGCAAGCGATACGCCTGTCCGTGTTCAAGCCTGATCGTGGGGCGGCACTGGGCCGCAATGATCCGGAGTGCTTCACACGGCTGGGTGGATGACGGCAGTGTCAGTGAAATGTCACGTACGGCACCCAGACCTCGGGGACGCTGCAGATCTCTTCTCTTCTCGTGCGGCCAGTCGATGGGTGCGGCTGAACCGGGCGAGCGAAAGAGCATCGGCTGTTGCGGATCATCCCCATCGACCGCAACGGCGATCGACATGCCTTCGGGAAGGTAGGGTGCCTGATAGGCCCATGTCGGTATCGGTTGGAGATCACTCGAAAATGTGCCGCGCCAAGCGATTCCAAACGGACATGTATGCGTCGTTCGCCACCGCGATCGCTCGTAGAGGCCTGTTCGCTTGATGTTGGGGCTCGTGACGGCCTCTGGATCGTCCACCCACAGCAGCTCGAGGAACATGTTGTCGAAGCAGTAGCAGACATTCTGCGTTCCCTGGCCTGGATGTTCGCGACGGTAGGTTTCGATGAGCCCCAACGTCTCCATTCGAGCGATCTCTGGCCCGGTTGGGTCGATCAGCATGAAGATGTGGTCAATCATTGCCGGCCTCCCGGGGAGAAGTCAGCCTACATCCTTCGAGGTGCGGGCTCTCATGCGCCAAAAGTCACACGTTCGCAGGAGGCCTGGTGCACGGCAGGACAGCTCGCCCCCGCTCTTTCTCACGGTAGCGCCTCGGGCGGGGCCGCGCCGGGACCTGTTGCCCGACAACCGATTGCCGCGGCGCTCATGTTGTGGCTGAGTTGATCCGCTCAACACCCGCGACGGTGAGCACAGCCGTGGAGAGGGTCATCAGACTTCTAGCCAGCCTGCTTTCGAAGTTCATTAGCCGCGGCGAACTCACCCTCATCGATGCGCGCGGCAAAGCGCATGTCTTTGGCGGGAAGCTACCCGGGCCCGAGGTGCGGGCGCGGCTGCATGACCGTGCGCTGGAGACCAGACTGGCGCTCAATCCGGAACTGCATGCGGGCGAAGCCTACATGAACGGGACGCTGACGTTCGACGAGGGATCGAGCGTCCGCGACCTCCTGCTGCTCTTTTCCGTCAATCGTACGGGCCTCGGCGCGCACGCCTCCCAGAAGTTCACGCGGCGGGTGCTCAGGGCCGTGAAGAGATGGCAACAGGCCAACCCCATCGGGGCGTCGGCCGCCAACGCCAGGCACCACTACGACCTGTCGGCCGACTTCTACAGGCTCTTTCTCGATCCTGCGTTGATCTATTCCTGCGCGTACTTCGAGAACCCGGAAACGGACACGCTGGAGCAGGCCCAACTCTGCAAGCTGCAGAGGATTACGGCCAAACTGGCTGCACGGCCCGGCATGACCATCGCCGAAATCGGATCCGGCTGGGGCGCGCTGGCCATCCACATCGCCCGCACGACGGGCGCCCACGTCGTCGGCATCAACGTTTCGCCGGAACAGATCGCCGTTGCACGAGAGAATGCCGCGAGCGCCGGCCTGTCGGACCTCGTCACCTTCCGGGAGCTCGACTATCGCAACCTTGAAGGCCGCTTCGACCGCGTCGTCTCCGTCGGCATGATGGAACACGTCGGTGTGACGCAGTTCGACACCTACTTCCGGAAGATCGGCGACCTCGTCACCGACGATGGCTACGCCCTTGTCCACTGCATCGGCAGGATGAGCCCCCCGGGCACGACCAGCCCCTTCATCCAGAAGTATATCTTCCCCGGAGGTTACGTTCCGGCGCTGTCGGAAGTGTTCGCGTCGACAGAGCGGACCGGTCTGTGGGTGGCGGACATGGAGGTGCTGCGCCTGCACTACTATCACACGATCAGGCACTGGCGGGAGCGCTTCGAGGTCAACCGGCACAAGGCCGCCGAACTCTACGACGAGCGGTTCTGCCGGATGTGGGAGTTCTACCTGAACGCCGTTGAACTCGGCTTCCTGCACGGGTCCAACATGGTGTTTCAACTGGCGCTCTCGCGGGCGAGGGACGCTGTGCCGATCGTCAGAGACTTCATGACGCTGGATTACCTGGCTGCCGCCCGCGGGCAAGATGCGCCTGCGCATTGAGGCAGAGCGTCGAGCCGCAAGGCTGTGGGTGCCCGACCGACGGACAGCGCATTGAGCTTCTGACCCTGGTCCGGGCGGTCCCGCCAGCTCCGAGAGCGCACGGGCCGGAGCAGACCCTCGGCTGACGCCGATTGTTGCAGGCGGCAGTGGGCGTATAGTCGTCGCATGGCGGCATACAAGGCTGCACTGAAGCCATTCCTGCTCGACACGCCGTTCTTCGGTGGGTTGTCGGATGCGAGCCTCGACGTCCTCATTCCCATGCTGGGCGAGCGCCGGTTCGGCACCGGTCAGACCGTCGTCAAGGAGGGCGAGCCGGGACGTTCGATGTTCATCGTCCATTCCGGCGAACTCGCCGTCAGCATGTGCACCCCCGATGGGCGATCGGTCCGCTTGAACACGTTGGTGGCCGGCGATTTCTTTGGAGAAATGACCCTTCTCGATATGCAGGTCCGGTCGGCGACCGTGGCAGCGCAAACGGCATCTGTTCTCTTCGAGCTGTCAGCCGGGAGCCTGTATCGCTTCTACAAGGCGGATATTCACGGCTACGTCCTCGTCCTGCAGAACATCAATCGCGAACTGTGCCGGCGGCTGCGCCATTCGGATAGCCGCTTCGCAGGCTGATGGCAGGGTGAGCCCGTTCTGGCCAGCTCTTCATGCGGGCTGTGCACGCCCGCGAAGCGATGCGCTCGATCGATTGCGAATGCATATGCATCAAAGCTCCATTACGTAATCTGCGCTCGTTCTTGAGGGCGTGAGTGCTGGCGCATCTGGTCGCCCACAGCCAGACGGCGCCAGTCCGGCAGCATCCCCGGTTGTCGCCGCAAATTACGTTGTTAAGGTCTGGCTGGCTGCGTAGCGTAACGGCGCTCCGGATCTGGAGCTCCACGCTAGGGGGAGGATACCATGCCGACCGTAATGGCCTACCACGACGTCAAGGACACCAAGCACTGGCTCGCTTCACCCCGACGGAGAGAAATCTTCGAGCCGATCGGGGTGACGAATATTCGGACGTTCGTCGACCCACAGAAGCCAGGCCGCGTCGGCCTGGTCATGGACGTTGCTGACCTCGACCGGCTGGCATCCTTCATGAAGACGAAGCCAGCCCTCGACGCGATGGATTACGACGGCGTTCTGCCCGAGACGCTGGTGTTCCTCGTTCAGTCCTAGGACGGGTGAGGGAAGACCACGCGCGGCGCCTCCCGTCGCGCGTGTGTCCGATGGACGTGGCTCCGTCCCAGCGGTCCACGCTGAGCGCCCGCCGCGGCGCAGCCGTGTGGGGCGGCTCTGCTCCTGCTCAGTGCCTCGTTTCCCCAAAGGCCAAGCCGCCGTCCCATTCTGCTAAGCGTCAGCTTCGCCTGCTTGTCACAGTTTGTGGGATGCCCGTATTGGGCGAACGAGACCAGAGGGATGGCGCCTTCCATGACCGAAAAGACAAGGAACACTGTTGCGCCGAGCCGCAGGGCGGTGCTCACCCTTCTCGCTGTCGCATCCGGCCTTCCACTTGCCGGATGCGTCTCCTCGCCCGTGCCCGTCGCGGTGCCCTCGGCGCAGACGATCGAAGGCCTCGCTCCCTCGGGCCGGGTGACGATGACGCAGACCTTCGTCGCCGGAGTCGGGGTGGGGCAGGGCGTGCTGTCCTTCCAGGGCAAGACCTACCCGTTCAAGCTCGCGGGTACCGTCGTCGGACCGGGCAGCCTGTCGCGCGTCCAGGTGGAAGGCGACGTCTACAAGCTCAAGGATGTCGCGGAATTTGCCGGCGTCTACGCGGAGAGCACGGGCCCGGTCGGGCTGGAGACGTCGGGGCGCAGCAATCTCTGGTTGGAAAACAAGGCCGGCGTCGTGATGCACCTCACCGGCAAGACCACCGGCATCACGCTGAGCCTCGGACGGGACGAGATCATCGTCGAGTTTCTGCCCTGAACTTTGCGACCGCCCCGTCGGCGCGGAACTGCGCCGGCGGGGCTGTGCGGTGACATTGGCGAGAGCCTCCGGCTCACGTTCTCAGTTGTTGGCGGTCAGCGGATCGATGATCTGGGGAACCTCGGTAATCCTGCCCACCGGGATGCCGCTGAGTTCGCTGTGGCGGGCAATGTCCTCCTCGCTTTCCGCGAGGTAGATGCAGAAGGTCTTGTCGCCCGCGACGTAGGAATGCTGCCACTGGATGCGGGGCCCGATCGAGGCCAGGGCCTTGTTCGAGGCGCGGGCGGCGCCGCAGAGCTCGGTCAGCGAGAATTCGCCGATCCCCGGGATTTCGCGTTCGATGACGTAGCGCTTCATGGTTTGTCTCCTCGCGGTGGGTTCAGTTCGCGAGGTGACGATGCGCCTGCTTTGCACGCGGGCAAACCGTGATTTTCTTTCAGCAACCCAAGGTGGGCTTTATCGAGAGCGCTTGTCTTTTAGCTGGCTAAAGATAAGCTTTAGCAATGGCCGCTGCGACGCACCTCAAGGCCCTGCAGGCGCTCGAACTGGCCATCCGCTCGGGCTCGCTGAAGGCTGCGGCGGACCGGCTCGGCATCACGCCTGCGGCGGTCGGCCAGCGGATCAGGACCCTGGAAGACCACCTCGGCGCCGACCTGCTCACACGCGGACGGTCCGGCCTGATGCCGACGCCGCAGCTCGACCATGCCATGGCCGATTTGCGGCAGGCCTTCGCCGCCCTGGAACGCGTCACGCAGGCGCTCGACTTCCAGCGTGTCAGCGAAATCCAGATGGTGGCAGATCCCGACTGGGTCGAGCTCTGGCTGGGGCCGCGCCTCCCCGCCTTCCGGGAAGCTCATCCCAACGTGCTCTTCTGCATCAACGGAACCGGGGACGTGCCGATCAAGCTCGGCGCTCCCGACCTGCGGGTCACCTGTGGCGAGGGTCAGGACGAGCCCCTCTTCACCGACGTCCTCCTGCCGGTATCGGGCCCGGACAATTTGCGCCGGATCGCCGGAAAAGTGCCCGAACTCCAGATGGAGGGCATGCCCCTTCTTCACCTCAAGGCACAGCTCGAAGGCGGCGGCCAGCCAGGCTGGGTCGAGTGGTTCCAGGCGTACGGACGCCGCGAGAGCGGGCACGACCGGGGCGTCCGCTACCCTCATGCGCAGCTCGCGCTGGAGGCGGTCCGGCAGAATGTCGGCTTTCTCGTCTGCGGCCTGTCGCTGGTGCTGGACGATCTGGACAGTGGCGCGGTGGTCAATCCCTTCCCGATGGCGCAGCATATCGTCGCGCCGCACCCCTACAGGTTGAAGCTCCGCCACGACGTGGAGAGGCGGCCGCAAGTGCAGCGCTTCGTCACCTGGATGCGGCAGCAGGCAGGCGAGACCAGGGGGCGTATCGAGAGCGCCATTGGCCGGGGTTAGGAGGACACTTCCGCAAACTCAGGATCGTCACCGGGGAGGGCGCTGTGACCCGCGAGCAGATGATGAACCACGCGCGCGACTGGATCGCACACTGGAATGCCCGCGACCTCGACGGCGTCCTGTCGGTCTTTGCGGATGACGCCGTCTTCGTCAGTCCTCGCGCCCGGGACATGACGGGCTGCGCGACGGTGGTCGGCCGCGATGCTCTGCGGGCCTGCTGGCGCGCGGCGCTGGACCGTGTTCCCGACCTGCGCTTCGAACTCCTCGACGTCGTCGGCGACGAAGCGGGATCGAAGATGATGGTGCACTACATCTCCCACCGCGGCGGCACCGCCGTGCGGGCCTGCGAACTGATGGTGTTCGACCAACTGGGCCGGCAGGTCTCCGGCGAGGCGCTGTACGGCGCCGAACATCCGCCGCAGCCGCCAGGCGCCTTATAGCCGCGGGAGGCGTCCGCAATTGTGGGCAGGAACCCCACTGAGGCAAAGAAGCTACTTGAGTTTCACAAGCTTGTCCTTCGCGACGCTGGACAACTTAATTTCGCCGGGCAAACTGATGAGGCGCGCGCGAGCCTTGATGCGCGATGCGCTGCGTCGCCGCGTTCTGCCGTGCAATCCCGCCTTTCCCCAACCGGAAGGGGCCACCACCGGCCCGATCCGGCACGTTGCGGATCAAGAGTGCCGGATCCCGTCACCGCCGGATCCCGCCAGCCCTGGAGGAGACATTCATGTCGATCGGCTTGTGGTTGTTCCTGTGGATCATTGCCGCCTGGGCGCTCCTTTTCGGCCTCATCGGGCGCGGCGGTGTCGGCACGTCCGCGATAGGATCCTCCTACGCCACCCGTTTTCCCCCTCCCCCGGCAGCACCCGTCGCTCGTGTGGCGCCCGTGGCGCCGGCTGCGCCTGTGGCACCGGCTGCGCCTGTGGCACCCTTGGCACCCGCCGCGGCAGCAGCGCCCCTGATGACTGCGGCCACACCGGCGCCGGCGCCCGAGCCCGTCGCGGTCGAGCCCGCCTTGCCTCCGGTGGGAGACGAGCACAAGCCGGCGCTGCTCTCGGCTCCGCGCGAAGGCAAGGGCGACGACCTGGAGCTTATCTGGGGTGTCGGGCCCAAGCTGGCAGAGATGCTCAATCGCATGGGCATCTACCACTTCTCGCAGATCGCGTCGTGGACCGAGCAGAACCTGCGCTGGGTCGACCAGAACCTGGGCTCTTTCAGGGGCCGTGCCGTGCGGGACCAATGGATCGAGCAGGCCACCAAGCTGGCCTCGGGATGGCGGCCGGAAAACAGCATCGGCGACAGGCCGCAGGGCTGAACCAGCCGCTCAGGGCGGCAGGCTGAGTTCGCTGAGCCTCCCATTGCGGACGGCGTTGGCCCCTCAACCGTCGGCAGCCCTCCACGTGCCGTCCCAATCGTCCGGCGGGGGCTGCGCCTGCAGTCTTTCGCAGCGGGCCAGCATGGTCCGGGACGGTCCGTCCGTCGCGGCGAGGTCGAGGCAGGATCGAAAGCCGGCGGCGGCCGAGGTCCAGTCGCGGGCACGATAGTCCGCCAGGGCATCGGCATAGGCGCCAAGCAGAGCGTCCCTCGCCGGGTCGGGCTCGCCCTTCATGCCGAGGAGCTCGTAGATCGCGAGCGCGCCGTCCCGGCCTGAGACGGCGACCCTGTCCACCTCGCGCAGCTCCGCGGCGCCGCCCAGCATCGCCGCGGTTCCGTCGGAGACGAGGATGGACGTCCCGTAGCGCTTGTTCAGCTTCTCCAGCCGCGCCGCGATGTTCACGGGGTCGCCGAGCACGGTGTAGTTCATTGCCTCCTGCGACCCGACGCTCCCGGCGATCACGTCACCCGTGGCGATGCCGATCCGCAGGCCGAGGGCCGGGCGGTAGCTCTTCACGCCCAGCAGGTCCGGAAGTTCGCTCCGGAAGCGGGCGAAGCGCTCGATTTGCAGCAGCGCCGCCTCGCAGGCCAGCCGGGCCTGCGCCTCGCTTTCCACGAAGGGCGGACCCCAGAAGGCCATGGCGCCATCGCCCAGATACTTGTCGAGTACGCCCTGGCGCTCCCGGACGGCCTGGGTGAGGGCCGCGAGGAAGCGGTTCAGGACCGTCACGAGCAGGCCGGGGCTCACCTCTTCCGAGAGATGGGAGAAGCCGGCCATGTCGGCGAAGAGGATGGTCATCGGCCGGCGCTCGCCGCCGGTGGCGGGTGCTTCCGGCCCGTCGAGAAGGCCGGAGACGACCTTCGGGTCGAGGTAGCGGCCGAACGTGGCGCGGATCTTCTCTTTCAGCCGCAGCTCGGCGATCATCAGGTTGAACGAGCGCGTGAGACGGCCGATCTCGTCACCCGACGTGACGGGCAACTCGCCCTCGTAGCGTCCCTGCTCGACGGCCTCGGTGGCGGCGACGAGCCGGCGGATCGAGCTCACCATGCGGCGCGCGATCCAGACGGCGCCGAGGAAGCCGAGAAGGATGGCGAGCGCCAGCGTGACGAGGGTGAGGCGGATCACCTCCCGCCCGCTTTCCTGCGTCGTCTCGACCGCCGCATTGGCGAAGGACAGCGCCTCGCGGCGCGTATCCTCGAGATGGGAGTTCTGCTCTTCCCGCAACGCATCGAGATCCAGCAGCGCAGCACGGATGCCGTTGGTGTCGCGCCGGTCCAGGGCAGACAGGAAGGCTGTGCGCGCTGCCTCGTAGCGCCCGCGCAGATCGGTCACCGTCTCCAGCCGCACCTGCAGGCGGCCGAGCAGGACGCCCCCGGCAGCGCGGCTTTCCCCGCCGGACTGCAGCAGGGCGCGGGCGGATGCGACCTCCGTCAGGAAATCCTCCGCCGCCGCTTTTTCCCTGCGCAGGAGATCGTCGACCGCCGCGGGCCGTCCGGACAGCACTTCGATCGCTGCCTGCCTGAGAGACAGCGATTGCTCGAGCGATCGGATGTGAGCGCGCGCGAGCATGCCGTAGACCGGAACATAGACGCGGTTCACGGCGCCGATCGAGTCGCCCACGCGCACCGACAACGCCGTGTTGAGCGCGGCGACGACAGCCATCAGGGCGATGAGAAGTCCGGCCAGCGCGAAGATCGTGTTTGCGATGGACGGCTTGAAGCGCAGGCGCATCCGGAGGGTCCGGCGGAGGGTCGGCGCGAACCGTAGCCTTGGGCGCCGCCGCCGTCGAGCCGTCAAGCTCATCCGCTAGAGGCAATGCACGTGAAGACGCTACAATGAGTTGCAGGCCTGGCGAGCAGGTGAGGGCTGGCAAGGAGAGGGCGCGTACCATGGCTGGAACGGGGATCGAGGCGGTCCGGGCGCTTCTCGGGTCGAAGCCCCGGCCTGTCGGCTGGGCGCAGCGGCGCGCGCGGATCGAGGAGGTCGGCACGGTGACACCGGCCGCATCCGACATCGCCCTGACCCCAAGCATCGTTGGCGGCGTGCCGTGCGAGTGGTCGCTGGCGCCCGGAAGCGACGCGCCGAAGGTTCTGGTGTTCTTTCATGGAGGGGGGTTCTGCTCCGGCTCCATCGTCAGCCACCGGCGGCTGGTGACGGAGGCGGGCCGGGCTGCCGGCGTCCGCACTCTCGCCGTCGGGTATCGGCTGGCGCCCGAGCATCCCTTCCCCGCGGCGCCGGACGACGCGTTCGCGGTCTACGAGGCGCTTCTCGCGCAAGGCTATCGCGAGGACGCGATCGTCCTCGCCGGCGACAGCGCCGGGGGAGGGCTGTCCGTGGCGCTTGCGCTGCGCGCCCGGGCTGGTGGCCGGCGCGGGCCTGCCTGCCTGTGGCTGCTGTCGCCTTGGACCGACCTCGCCATGACCGGCGACACCCTCGCGAGCAAGGACGCCGCCGATCCGCTCATCCACAAGGGCTATCTGGAGGAACTCGCCTCGTCCTACGTGCCCGCCGGCACTGCACGCACCGACCCGCGCGTCTCCGTCCTTTACGCGGATCTGGCGGGTTGCCCGCCGCTCCTCATCCAGGTCGGCTCGGCGGAGACGCTGCTGTCCGATGCCACCCGGCTCGCCGACCGTGCCGGGGCCGCCGACGTGCCCGTGCGCCTCGAGATCTGGCCGCACATGATCCACGCCTTCCCGCTCTGGAACGGCATTCTGCAGGAGGGGCGCGACGCCATCGCCGCCGCGGCGGGTTTCATGCGTGCGCACCTGCCGTGAGCCGCCGCTCCGCTCTACCCCCTGACCTGCCAGCCGCCACGAGCATCGGAACAGCCGACCCGGTTCAGGCGATCTCGTAGAGGGTCATCTCGCCACTCACGCCGCGCAGTTCCCGCCGCCGGCGGCCCTGCTCGCCCCCGCGGGCTGCCAGCAGCCTCTTCACGGCCTCGTCGGAGACAACCGGTTCGGTTGCCAGGATGGCGCTGGGGTCGGCGAGGCCCTGCACGCGCGCTGCGACGTTCACGGTCTGGCCGAAATAATCCTGACGGTCGTTCAGCATCACCGCGAGGCAGGGGCCCTCGTGCACGCCGATGTTGAGCAGCAGCTCCTCGCGGCCATGCTCGTCGTTCAGCGCCTTCATCGCGTCGCGCATGCGCAGCGCCGCGGCAACCGCGCGATCGGGGGTCGGAAAGGTCGCCATCACGGCGTCGCCGATGGTCTTGACCACGGCCCCGGCCTCCCCGGCGACGATCTCGAGCAGCAGCCGGAAATGCGCCCGCACGAGGTCGAAGGCGGCGAGGTCGCCGACGCGGTCGTAGAGCGCAGTCGAGCCCTGCAGGTCGGTGAACAGGAAGGTGAGGCTGGTGATCTTGAGGCGCTGGTCGACATCCAGCGTCTCGGTGCGGAAGAGATCGCGGAACGTCTGGCTGGTCAGCAGCCGCTTGGCCGTGAGAAACGGCCGTCGCCGGCCGAGCGTCTCGTGCAGCGTCTCCCCCGCCACCCACAGTCCCGGGAGCACGCGCCGGTGTGCCCTGTTCTCCAGCTGCAGCCGCAGCGGCCCCGGCGAGATCTCCGTCGTGCCCGTATGGGTGTGTGTTTCGTTGAACAGCATCGAGATGTGTTGGCGTTCGGTCGTCGGCGGTCCCTTCACGTCGAGGAACTGGGTCGTGTGCGTCACGGGGTCGAACACGATGATGAAGGCTTCCGGGATCTGGACGGAGATGACGCCGCGCTCACCCGGCGCGAGTTCGAGCACCTCGAGGGTCATGGTGCGGATCAGCTCGTCCATGCCCTCCTCGGGCAACGCGATGCCCGATCCCCAGAAGATCTGGCGCGCATATTCGTGCACCGGCAGGCTGTCGGGATCATGCGCCGCGATCCGGCGCACCCGCGGGCTCACCGTGAAGGTGACCTCGACCATCTCGTCGAGCGTCGGCTCGTAGCCGGCGGCACAGAGGGCGCAATGATATTGCGAGCGGTCCAGCGTCTTCAGCGTCGCATTGGCGTCGAGAACGCCGCCGCAGCCGGGGCAGAGCACGTTCCAGGAGAGTTCGAACAGTCCGATGCGCGCGGCGTGCAGGAAGCCGTCAAGGGTGTCCTCCTCGTCGAGCCCCCGGGCCGCGGCGAAGGAGAGCACGTTGATCCTGTTCAGCTCGTGGTCCTGCCCTGTTTCGATGAGATCCAGAATGGGCCCGGACACGGCCTCGGGGGCCGACTGGCGGAGCAGTGAGTGAAGTGCCGAGACGTCGCTCATGCCGGCCCTCGTGACGGTTTCCGGCGCGGCACCGCGGAACGGCGGCGCCTGCCGGGACAGTCCGGCGCACAAAGCTCGGTGTCAAGCCGGACGACCGGCTCAGAGCCCGCCCGCGGCCCAGAGCCCCGCAGCACCTGCGGCAAGGGCAAGGAGGGCGACGATGGCCATGCGAAGCCCCATCCCCGCGCCGCCGACGCTCCAGGCGATGCCCGCCTTGGTGAGCGTGTTGGACGCGACAGCGACGCCGATGGCGGCCGCCGCCAGACCTGTCGAAATCTCTCCCTGCGCCATGCGCGACATGGAGAGCGTGATGGCGTCCACGTCGACCGTGCCGGAGATGGCGGCGAGGCCGATAACGCCGCCCCCGCCGAGATGCGTCGTCGCGATCTTGGCGGCAAGCGAGATCACGCCGATGAGCGCCGCCAGCTTGAGCGCCGTCGCCAGATCGAAGGGGTTCGAAACCTCGAGTTTCGGCGCTCCGTCGCCATCTCCGCGCAGGAGAAGGATGGCGCTTGCGGCAGCCTGCACCAACGCCGCCGCGCCCAGCGGCCAGGCGATGACCGGGCCGAGCGCAGGATTGAGGAACGTCGCGATCGCCCACACGCGCACGACCATGATCGCGCCGGCCAGGATGGCGCCGCCGGCGAGAAGCCCCGCAGAAGAGGCAGAGTTGCGGGCAAAGTTCGCGAGGGTCAGAGTCACGGCCGTCGAGGAGGCGAGGCCGCCGAAAGCCGCTGCCAGCGCAACACCGCCGCGCTCGCCCATGAGCTTGATGGCGAAGTAGCCGGCGAAGGAGATCGCCGAGAGCATGATGGCGAGGCGCCAGATCGAGGCCGGGTTGATGGCCCCCCAGGGATCGATGGTCCTGTCGGGCAGCACGGGGAGCAGCAGGAACGTCATGGCGAGGAGGATCAGTGCCGCGCGCAACTCGATCCACGTGATGTGGCGCAACGCGCCGTGCAGCGGGTCCTTGAGGGCGAGCAGCAGCACCGTCGCCACCGCCCCGGCTCCCGCTACCTTGACGTCGCCGAGCACCGCGTAGGCGCCCAGCATGAAGGCCAGCATGCCGGCAACGGCCCCGGTAACGCTGACGTCGCGTTCGGCTCGTGCTTCCAGCCAATGAAATGCGGCACTCGTGGCGGCAAAGCCGAGGAACACGAGGCCCAGCGTGGCAGCCCCGGCGACCGGCGTCAGGGCGCCGGCGATGCCGCCGAGCAGGCCTGACAGGGCGTGGGTACGGAGCCCCGCGGTCCGCTCGCCCTCCCGTTCCTCCCGCGCGCTCCAGCCCCGCTCCAGCCCGATGAGCAGACCGATGGCCAGCGCGACGCCGAGCCTGATGAAGAGCTGTTCCTCGGACATGCCTGTTCCCCCGCCGCGACTGTGCCTCCGGCGTGGGCGCAGGCGCAATAACGGGAAAGACCTATGCCGCCTTCGCAGCACGCGTCAGGGCAGGAGCCGGTAGGCACGTTAGTGCCGGGCGATTCGCGCGCGCTTAAAGCCGGAGCAGTGCGTGGCGGGAAGCGGGCGTCAGCGCCGCGCGCCGGCGTGCCGGCCGCTCATCGAGCTGAGCATGGCGACGGCAAAGACGAGGGCGAACATCGCGCAAGTGATCTGGAGACCGATGGACATTGTGGGGCAACCTGGCCGTGACAGGACCGATATTGGATGAGTTCAATTAAATTGAAATGAAAGGTTGGATCTGTGGTGAATGTCACATCCCGGACAGTTTCCCAGGCGGGTTAACCGGGCCGCAATCCGTGCGGCCCGGCCTTCCGGAGTCTCAGATCGAGCCTGTCCAAAGCGCCTGCTGGAAGGCGTACCCGTCTCCGGACTTCGCGACGAAGCCCGTTGCCGGGAAGCCGGCATGGTAGAAGGACAGCTGGATGTTGTCGGCCGCCGCCATGTCCAGCATGCGCTTGCGCGTGGCGATCGCTTGCTGCGGGTCCATGTCGAAGACCGGTGACCAGTCGGGCCGCCGTGCGAACACGGACGGATTGTTCGTGATGTCCCCGACGAAAATCAGCCGTCCCGATCCGGAGACGATGTCGTAGGCGGTGTGGCCGGGCGTATGGCCGTCGGCCTGCATGGCCGTGATGCCGGGAACGGCCTCCTTGCCCCAGGCGAAGCGCGCCACCTTGCCCGCGTCGGCGCCGAACGCCTTCCGCACAGCCGCGAAGTTCCCCTTGAGCCCCTCCGGCGCGGCACCCATCTTGGCGTCGTCCATCCAGAAGGCCCACTCCGCCTCAGGCACGCGGATCTCCGCGTTGGGATAGACCAGTGCGCCATCCTTGCTGCGCAGACCCATGATGTGGTCGCCGTGGAAATGGCTGAGCAGGACGACGTCGACGTCCTTCGGCGCAATGCCCGCGGCCTGCAGGTTCGACGCGATGCGCCCGGTGGTCGGGCCGCCATTGTCGGCAAAGCCCGTGTCGATCAGCACGACCTGCTTGCCGGTATTGACGACGATCGCAGTGAAGGTGTTGGCCATCTTGCCGCTGGCGACGCCGATCTCCTCGTAGGCCTTCGCGACCTCCGCGTCGGGAACGCTGCGCACGAAGCCTGGGGGAATGTCGCGCATCGCCATGCCGTCATGGACGGCGATGACCTCGAAGTCACCGACCTTGAAGCGGCTGAACCCGGGAGCCTGCGCTCCGCCAAGGGGGGCTGCGGCCATGCTGGGGGCTCCTGTAGCAGCAAGCGCGCCGGCCGATGCGGCTGCGGCGAGCAAAGTGCGGCGGGACATTTCCATGCGTCGTTCTCCGGTACAAATAGGCGGCCGCAGGCCCGGGAAAGGGGCGGATCGCACGCAATTGCTCAACAGGTTGTGCCGCCGGCGTGTTGCTCGGCCTCACCGGACCGTGAACGCCAGCCGGGACCGCAGGTCCCCGACGGACGAGAGCATCCCTTGTCGTCCGAACCGCTGCTTGTCGCGCCGCTCGCGCCAGCCGATGCTGCAGAACCCGGCCACCGAAGCCGGACCAACGATAATCACCGGAGGAACGCCATGACCGACATGAAGGACGGGACCGTCATCCAGGTCGCCTATGTCGTGCGCGACATCGACGCCGCCATGAAGCGCCATTGGGATGTCTGCGGCATGGGCCCGTGGGCGGTGTACCAGTTCGAGGCGCCGAAGGTTCAGGACTATGTCTACCGCGGCAAGCCTGCCACCCACTCCTGCCTGATTGCCGTGACATGGAACGACCGCATCCAGCTGGAACTGATGCAGCCCGTCAGCGGCTACTCGATCTACGACGAATTCCTCGACGCCAAGGGGGAGGGGCTGCACCACATCAAGCTGTTCTATGCCGACTGCCACAAGGCGGTGGCGGACTATGAGCGGCGCGGCTACCCGGTGATCCAGAGCGGCCGGTTCGACGAGGACGAGCACTACTACCTCGATACGGAGAAGGACTTCGGCTACATCATCGAGCTCGGCAATGCAGGGCGAATCCGGGCGGCCGAGCGCACCTACCCCGCATGAACCAAGGCCACGGCCGCCTTGCACCGCGTGCATGACTGAATCGCGGCGGGCATCTCAGCAACGCCCGCCCGATTGTACGTTCACGCACTGGCTTGCGCTGTGAGACGTTGATTGCACTGAGCAATCGCCGGTGGGCTGCCAAGATCCGACAGATCAAGCCTGAAGGATTGAAAGTAAGCTGCTTCTCGATCGACGGCGACATGCTGCGGTATCCAGACAGCAGACTTGCCTTCAAGCGTGCACGTGCCTAAGGAGCGGTCAATCAGCGACGGCGAAGGAGCCGTCGCGACCCCCGGCGCGATCGGGTCTCCCGCATCATCGACGTTCTTCCCGCGCCCTCCCGGCCTGCGGCAGCCGTCGGCATTGGACACATCATGCGAACCGACATCCTGACCCTTCTGAGAGACGTTCCACTCTTTTCCGACACCTCCGCCGCCACCATCGAAAAGCTGTCGCACGGCGCCTTCGCGCAGTGGTTTCCGGCCGAGGTGCTCCTGCACGACACCCACCAGTCCCCGGACTTCATGTTCGTGCTGCTGGACGGCGCAGTGGAGCAGACGCTCGGTCCCTCTGACAGCGTCAGTTCGACCTTGCGCTTCCTGCGCCCGCCTTCGCCGTTCGGAATCCCGGGCTGCGTCATTGCCGAGGTGCCCGGCTATGCGACCCGCACCATCGAGCGCTCGCGCATCCTGATGCTGCCTGCCGCCACGGTGCGTGACGCGTTGGCCGAGGACATCGGCCTGACCATGGCACTCCTGCGCCACGTCACCGAGGCCTGGGTGGCGACGGGTCAGGATCTGCACCGGCAGAAGGTGCACAATTCCGCCGAGCGGCTCGCCCACTGGATCCTGACGCAGGTGGACACCAACGGTGTCCTCGAACTGCCGTTCCAGAAACGGCGGCTGGCGGCGCTCGTCGGGACGACGCCGGAAAACCTGTCACGCAACATCGCGCTGCTGCGCGACCACGGCGTCGACTTCGAGGGCAGGGTGGTCAAGGTGAGGGACCGCGCCGCCCTGCGCGCGCTGGCCTCGGTCCAGTCCGGCGCGGCCGGAGTGGCCTGATCCGGTGGCTTCACGTCATGCGTGCCCGCCCGGAGCCGTGGCGGGCCGAACGGTGGAGGTCCTCGCCGCCGGCGCGGGTCTCGGATCCGGCTCTGTTGAGGGCGACGCAAGGTAGCCGGGAATGGCGAATTCCGCCCGGCAGCCGCCGCCGGCCTCCGGCCGCAGCGTCACCGCGCGGCCGTACTCCTCGAGGATGTCGCGGACGATCGCGAGGCCGAGGCCGCTGCCCTCGCCGCCTCCTTGACCCTGCGACCCCCGCTCCATCAGCACCGGCGCATCCGCCTCCTCAAGGCCTTCGCCGTCGTCGATGACCGCGACGTGCAGAACTCCCCTATCTTCGCGTGCCGTGAAGCGGACGCGGGAGCGCGCCGCCTTTCGGGCATTGTCGAGCAGGTTGCCGAGCACCTCGCCGAAGTCGTCGGGATCCATGTCGGCGCGGAGCGCCGGGTCGCATTCCACCGTCCAGGAGATGCGGTCGCTGTCGGGCATGCGGCGCATCAGCTCGACGAGACGTTCGGCAGACCGGCCGACATCCGTCGCCAGGCCACCGGCGGCGGACTTGCCATGCGTGCGCGCCCGCGCGAGCTCGCGCTCGACATGGCCCCGCATGAGGCCGATCTGCTCGCGCAGGAGAGCCGCGCTCGCGGCCTGTCCCGCCTCGTCCAGCCGCGCGGCCTCTGCTCCCAGGATCGTCAGCGGCGTCTTCAGCCCGTGCGCGAGGTCGCCGGCCCGGCCGCGCGCCCGCGACACGAGGTGCTGCTGGCGTTCGAGCAGCGCGTTCAGCGTCTCGGTGAGCGGCTGCACCTCGGTCGGGAAGTCGCCGGTGAGCCGGCCCGCGCGGCCCTCGTGAATGGCGGCGAGCTGCTGCTGCAGCCGGCGCAGCGGCGCCAGGCCGAGACCGGCCTGCAGCCAGAAGCCGAGCGCAAGGATGGCGCCGAGCACGATGAGCCCGCCGGCGGTGTCGAGGATGAAGTCGGACCGCAGGGCACGGATCTCGGCATGGTCGATGGCCACCGAGATGCGGAAGGGCGGCCCGGGCGACGGAGTAACGTCGCGTTCGAGCAGGTAGATCTCGCCGCCGTTGGGGCCCTTCATCTCGACGGCCTCGCGGTGCGCGGCGGCAGTCCCTGGAACGGTCGGAAGGATGTCGTCCCACAGCGACCGCGACCTGATCGGGTGCGTGCCACCCGTAATCTGCCAGTAGACGCCGCTGTACGGTGTGCGGTAGCGGGAATCCGTCAGGTTGCGCGTCAGCCGCGGGCTGCCGTCGGGACCGCGTTCCAGCGCTGCCGCGATGTCCTCCAGCCGAACCTCGAGCTCCTGCGCGACGCGCCGCTCCATGTGCCGCTCGAAGATGTAGGCGAGGCAGATGGCGGCCAGCGTCAGGGCCGCCGCAAGGCTGAGGCTGGACAGGACCAGCAGGCGAAGTCGCAGCGAGCCCGCCTTCATCTACCCCTCCACGACGTAGCCGTAGCCGCGGCGCGTGGCGATGGCGTCCGGCCCCAGCTTGCGGCGCAGGCGCTTGACGAGCGCCTCGATGGCGTTGCTGTCGGGCTCGCGGTCCGCCCCGTAGAGATGATCCTCCAGCTCCACCTGGGACACGACACGGCCCTTGTGGTGGACGAGGTAGCGCAGCAGGCGGAACTCCATCGGCGACACCTCGACCGGGTCGCCCGCGTTCTCCACCTGCATGCGGCGCGTGTCGAGGCGCACCGCGCCGGCCTCGATGACGGGCGACGCGTGCCCGCCCGAGCGCCGCAGAACGGCACCCAGCCGGGCGACCATCTCCTCGCGGTGGAAGGGTTTGGGAAGGTAGTCGTCGGCTCCCGCGTCGATGCCCTCGACCCGCTCCATCCACGCGCCGCGTGCGGTGAGCATCAGCACGGGTGTCGTGATGCCCGCGCGGCGCCAGCGCTTCAGCACCGTCAGCCCGTCCATCTGCGGCAGGCCGATGTCGAGGACGATGGCGTCGAACTCCTCGGTCTCGCCCCTGAACCAGGCGTCCTCTCCGTCATGCGAGAGGTCGACGGCGTACCCCGCCCGTCCCAGCGCCTGGCCGATGTCCTCGGCGATCCTGACCTCGTCCTCGACCACCAGAACCCGCATCAGTTCACCCCCACGACCCGGTTCCGGCGGGCATCGACGAGCACGCTCCGCACAGCGCCCTCATTGTCCAGCACCTTGACCTCGTAACTGACATTACCACCGGGAAGGCGTCCCACCTTGACCTCCAGCACGGAGCCGGGAACGGCCTTGCCGACAATCGGAAGCACCCGCGCCAGCGGCACGGCCTCGCCGTTCAGCATGGCGGCCCGGGCGTTCTCGTGATCGTCGTCCTGCTCGTCAGCATTGCCCCGCGCATCGGACTTAGCCTTGCGGTTGCGGGCGCCGTCATCCTTGCCGAAACCGAAGAGGTTCCAGATGGAGCCATCCGAGCCAGACCCGGAGGATACCGAACCCTGCGGTTGGCCGCGTCCGGAAGACCCGGATGGCCCGCCCCGTCCGCCGTCGTCCGAGCTGCCGGACCCCCCACCATCCGAACCGCCATCATCGGAACCGCCGGAACCGCCGCTCCCCGAATTGCTGCTTCCAGACCCGCTGTTGCTCCCCGACGAGTTGCTTCCCGACCCGCTGCCGCCGGAAGAGCCGCTGCTCCCGGACGAGCCGCTGCCGCCAGACGACCCGCTGCCGCCGGACGACCCGCTGCCGCCACCAGACGATCCGCCACCGCCGGACCCGCCCGAGCTACCGCCGTCCTTCGCCATCGCCACAGTGGCGAGCAGGAGCGATGCCGGAACCCCTATCGACAGGGCGGCAGCGAGCACGAAGCAGAAAAGGGTACGCCGGAACATGGTCACGCAGTGTCCCACGTCGAAGCTGACGAAAGGCTGACATGCCCGATCAGCGCGGCGCCGGCCGGACTTCGCCAGGATGCGATCATTCGGTTCACAACCCTCGGGAGAAGTCCATGTCGATCCTCCGGTCCACCCTCCTCGCCTCGGCGTTCTCGCTCGCCACAATGGTCGCCCCGGCGCTCGCCTCGACGGGCGCCGACGGCACTGGCACGGCGCTGCGTACTGCAGACGCCGCGGTTACCACGGCGGCTTCGAAAGACGGCGTCCTCGTGCTCGCCAAGCGCGACGGGGGATCCGGATCTTCGGGATCCGGGTCTTCCGGATCGGGCTCCGGTTCGTCCGGCTCCGGCTCCTCGCGCTCCGGCGGCTCAGACGATGGCGGCTCGCGGTCGGGTTCGGGCGAAGGCGGCTCGCGCTCGGGCGGTACGGATGACGGTGCCGGACACGACGCGGCCGGTCACGATGCCGGTGACGATCATGGCACGCATGCCGAGGCCGGAGACGACAAGGGCGGCCTGCGCACGGCAGCCGAGCCGGGCGACGACCGCGGCATGGGCATGGAGCCGGGCGACGACCACGGCGTCCACAACGCCTCCATTCCCGAGACCCACAAGAAGCGCCGGAAGGGAAAGACGGCGGAGCCGCTGCTCTGACGGGCGAATGAGTGTCGGGGAAGGAAGGTTCGCATCTTCCCCGCAAGCGGGCCGTCTTCCGAAGGGGAGGCGGCCCGCAGCACTTCACGCCGGAGGGCGGTAGCTCCGCACGGCATCGAGGAGCACCCGGACGGCGATGTCGGCGTCGCCTTCCGTGATGTCCTCGGCCGGGTTATGACTGATGCCACCCTTGCAGCGCACGAAGAGCATGGCGACCGGGCACAGCGCCGCCACTGCCATCGCGTCGTGCCCGGCACCGGACGGCAGCCGGCGCACGCCGATCTGGCGCCGGGACACGGCATCCGCCAGGAGGCCCGATAGCCCCTCGTCACAGGGACAGGCCTTCGTGTCGGAGATCGTCTCGATGGCGATCCCTGTGCCGCTCCGGCCCGCGATCTCGCGGAACGCCTGCTCGATCGCCGAAACCATAGCCTCGCGGTCCGCATCGCTCGGCGAACGCGCATCGAGGGTGAAGGAGACACGCCCCGGGATGACGTTGGCCGCCCCGGGCTCGACCGTCAGGATGCCGATGGTGGCGACCCGCTCGGGAGCGTCCGCGCCGATGCGCTGCACGGCCAGCACCATCTCTGCCGCCGCGGCGAGCGCATCCCGGCGCAGCCCCATCGGCACCGTGCCGGCATGGCCCGCCTCGCCGGTGACGGTGACCTTCCGGCGGCTGGCGCCGTTGATGGCGGTGACGACGCCGACCGGCAGGTCCTCCGCCTCCAGCACCGGGCCCTGCTCGATGTGCACCTCGAGGTAGCCGAGCGTGTCCTCGCGCCCGCGTGCGAGCGTCGCGAGCCCGGCGGGATTCCCGCCGAATGCGAGGAGGGCATCGCCCAGCCTCACGCCGTCGGCATCGCGCAGGTCGGTACAGCCGGCCTCGAGCGTTCCGGCCAGAGCGCGCGAGGAGGAGAGCAGGCTGGGAAAGCGGACATTCTCCTCGTCGCCGAAGGCCAGCGCCTCCACGGCGAAGGGCAGACGCTCACCTGCCCTCGCCAGGGCCTCGACTACGCCGATGGCGGCAACGACCCCCAGCGTTCCGTCGAAGGCTCCGGCGTCGCGCACCGTATCGATGTGGGATCCCAGCAGCAGCGCGGGCCGGCCGGGCTCCGTGCCCTCGTAGCGCCCGACGACCGTGCCGAGCGCATCGATGCTGACGCTGTCGCAGCCGGCTTCCCGCATCATCTCCGCGGTCGCGTCGGCTGCGATCCTGTGCGCGGGTGAGAGGAACAGCCGCTCGATCCGGCCGGGCACGTCGGTGATGCCGCGCAGCGCGGCCAGTCGCGCCATGGCGCGGCGACCGAGTTCGCCCTCTCCCGGATGGGCCATGGCGCTCAGAGCGTCCTGACCGCGACCGTGCCTTCCGCGGGCAGCATGGCGACGGGATTGCGCAGCGGCCTGCCGAAGCCGGGCGCCTCGATCTCGAACACGTCTCCCGGCTGCGTCCTGACGCCATCGGCGAAGGACAGCGTGGCGGTGCCGAAATAGTGGACATGCACGTCGCCCGGCACGCGGTGCCCCGCATACTTGAAATGATGGTGCTCGAGATTGGCGAGCGTGTGGGACATGTTCGCCTCCCCGGTGAGGAAGGGCTTTTCCCAGATCACGTGCCCGGCGCGGTGAATGCGGCTCATGCCGCGCACGTCGTGGGGGAGGTCGCCGACCAGCAGCTCGGGTCCATAGGAGGACTGCCGGAGCTTGGAATGGGCGAGCAGCAGGTAGTTCCTGCGTTCCGTGACGTGGTCGGAAAACTCGTTGCCCAGCGCGAAACCGACGCGGAACGGGGTACCGTCGGGGCCGATGAGGTAGAGGCCGGTCAACTCCGGTTCCTCGCCGGCGTCTTCGGCGAAGCCGGGGCTCTCGATGGCGTCCTCCGGCTTCACCAGCCAGTGGCCCGTGCCCTTGTAGAACCACTCCGGCTGCGCGCCGACGCCGCCGGCCCCCGGGCGGCCGCCCTCCAGGCCGTCGCGGAACATCTTCATCGAGTCCGTCAGCTTCTCCTCGGCGGTCTCGGAAACGTTCTTGTGCATCTTGTCGCGCGTGTCGGCGGAACCGAGATGCGTCAGGCCCGTGCCGGTGACAGAGATCCGGTGCGTGTCGGGATGGTCGAAGGGCAGCAGCAGGCGCTTCTCGCGGACGACGGCGTCATAGTCGACGAGGCGCGATCCAAGGCGGGCGCGGACCACCTCCTCGAGGGACTGGCCGGCGGCGATGGCCTCGCTGGCGAGCTCGTAGGTCGACTTCGCCCTCTCGACGATGGCGAGCGTCGCCCCGTCCTCACCGGCCACACCGACCCGCCGGGCCCCGTCCTCGGTGAACTGCACCAGACGCACCGCCATCCCAAATCCTCCTGCTGGCGCCGCGTGGGCGCTCTTCCAGAGGCGGCAGGATTGCGCCGCTGCCGGGCCATCGGTCAAGTGCCGCGCTGTTGGGCAGGTGCGCGCAACCGGCGCTGGACAGAAGGCGGATTGCGCGCTTGGCTGGCTGCTGCTTCAGCATACGGGTTCCGCCATGCCGCGCTTCGCCGCCAACCTCACCATGATGTACAATGAGTGGAGCTTCCTGGACCGGTTCCAGGCGGCCGCCGAGGACGGCTTCGACGCGGTCGAGTTCCTCTTCCCCTACGAGCACGCCCCCGAGGATATCGCCCGGCGGCTCTCCGACAACGCGCTGGAGCAGGCGCTCTTCAACCTCCCGCCCGGCGATTGGGCGAGCGGCGAACGCGGCTTCGCGGCCATTCCCGGCAGGGAGGCGGAGTTCCGCGCCGCCGTGGAGCGGGCGGTGCCCTATGTCGAGGCGACGGGCGTTCGGCGCGTCCATGTGATGGCTGGCATTTGCGACCCTGAGGACGCCGCCGCCCGCGAGACCTATGCGGCCAATCTCCGGGTCGCCGCAGAGCGCATGCAGCCGCTCGGCGTCGAGGTGCTGGTTGAGCCCATCAATGGGCGTGACATGCCCGGTTACTTCATGAGCGACTTCGAGTTCGCGGCCGACCTCATCGATGCGCTCGCCATTCCCAACCTGCGCCTGCAGTTCGACCTCTACCACCGCCAGATCATGCATGGCGACGTCACCATCGGCCTGCGCACGCTGATGCCGCTGACCTCCCACATCCAGGTCGCCAGCGTGCCCAGCCGCCACGAACCGTCCGGCGAGGAGCTGTCCTTCCCCTTCCTGTTCGAGGAACTCGACCGTCTGGGTTACGCGGGTTTCGTGGGATGCGAATACAGGCCTCGCGCCGGCACGCGCGAGGGTCTCGGCTGGTTCGCTCCGTGGCGCCGGCGCTGAAACCTGCGCCTTATGCTCAAGGTAGAGGCAGAAGGGTGGCGCTGCCCTCTTTGTAGGCATCGATTCGCCGTCATGCCCAGGGCGCCGATCCACCCCGGGGCCCGCACCCTGCGATTGTGTACGATTTTCCGTTAATCCCGCGCGTCCCGATCTGGCACGGCCCTTGCGATCCTCCTCCGCGGTAACTTGACCGGGCAGGAGGGGCTTCTCCCATGACTATGCGTATCCCGTCGCTACTCGCATCGGCCGTCGTCGCGGCCGGCCTGTCGCTCGCCAGCTTGGCGGCGAAGGCGGAAGAGACGATCAAGATCGGCGTGCTGCACTCGCTCTCTGGCACGATGGCCATCAGCGAGACGACGCTGAAGGACACGATCCTCTTCCTCATCGACGAGCAGAACAAGAAGGGCGGTGTCCTCGGCAAGAAGCTCGAGGCGGTCGTCGTCGACCCGGCCTCGAACTGGCCGCTTTTCGCCGAGAAGGCGCGCGAGCTCATCACCAAGGACAAGGTCGCGGCCGTGTTCGGCTGCTGGACCTCCGTGTCGCGCAAGTCCGTGCTGCCGGTTTTCGAGGAGCTGAACGGCATCCTCTTCTACCCCGTGCAGTACGAGGGCGAGGAATCCTCGCGCAACATCTTCTACACCGGCGCCGCGCCGAACCAGCAGGCGATCCCGGCCGTCGACTACCTGATGGAAAACGAGGGCGTGAAGCGCTGGGTGCTCGCCGGCACCGACTACGTCTACCCGCGCACCACCAACAAGATCCTCGAAGCGTATCTGAAGTCCAAGGGCGTCGCCGCCGAGGACATCATGATCAACTACACGCCGTTCGGTCATTCCGACTGGCAGACGATCGTCGCCGACGTCAAGAAGTTCGGCTCCGCCGGCAAGAAAACCGCCGTCGTGTCGACCATCAACGGCGATGCCAACGTTCCCTTCTACAAGGAGCTCGGCAATCAGGGCATCAAGGCGACCGACATCCCGGTCGTGGCCTTCTCCGTCGGTGAAGAAGAACTCGCCGGCATCGACACCAAGCCCCTCGTCGGCCATCTCGCCGCGTGGAACTACTTCGAGTCCGTCGATGTGCCGGAGAACAAGGCCTTCATCGAGAAGTGGAAGGCCTACACCAAGAACCCGAAGCGCGTGACCAACGACCCGATGGAGGCGCACGTCATCGGCTTCAACATGTGGGTCAAGGCCGTCGAAAAGGCCGGCACGACGGACCCCAACGCCGTCATCGACGCGCTGGTCGGCGTCACCGTGCCCAACCTGTCGGGCGGCTTCTCGGCCATGATGCCGAACCACCACATCACCAAGCCCGTGCTGATCGGCGAGATCAAGGATGACGGCCAGTTCAACATTGTCTCGCAGACACCTGGCCTCGTGGTCGGCGACGAGTGGTCGGACTACCTCGAGGGCTCGAAGGACCTGATCTCCGACTGGAGGGCTCCGCTCTCCTGCGGCAACTTCAACGTGAAGACCGGCAAGTGCGGCGGCGCCGCCAAGTGACGGTCGCGTAGACGCGGCTCGGACCTGAGCAACGGACCCGGCCACTCGGCCGGGTCCACCCCGCGCCGGCCGCTGCCGGCCGTTTTCTCCCAGCCGGAACACCGTACATGCGCGTCTGCCTGCTCGCCCGCCTCGCGGGCGCCATGCTCGCCCTGGCGCTCTTCGCGCTGGCGCCTCGCGCGGCGCTTGCCGCCGACCCCGAGGCGGCGCTGAAGCGCCTGGCCACGGAGGCTTTCGCCGACATCGAGGGCGGGGTGACCGACCTCGCCGCAAGCGGCAGCGAGCGCGCCGCGCCGGTCATCCAGGCTCTGAACGACAACAAGCTCTTCTACCGCCCGTCCGACAAGGCGCTCTTCATCAAGGGCGCGGATGGCGCCTATGTCGATGCGCGCACCGGCGCCGCGGTGGCCGAGGCGCCATCCGGCCTCAAGCAGGTGCGCGTCAACAATCGCGTCCGCCGCGCCGTCGAGGCGGCCGTGGGCTCGCTCACCCTGCTCGCGCCCGATCCGGCCAAGCGGCTCGCCGCCGCCGATGCGGTGTTCAAGTCGCGCGATCCCGCCGCGCTTCCTGCCCTCGACGCCGCTCTGGCGAAGGAGAGCGATCCCCGCATCAAGGCGGCCATGCAGCATGCCCGCGCCGCGGCGATCCTCGCCAAGGCGGACGCCACCGATGCCGACAAGGTCGACGCTGTCGAAGTGGTCGCCGCGCGCGGCGACCAGGATGCCCTCGCGATCCTCGCCGTGCTGCGCACGCAGGGCTCGCCCATCGTCAAGCTCGCAGCCGAAACCGCCGCCACCGCGATCGAGCGCCGCCTGGCGCTGCTCTCCTCGGTGCAGAACGCCTGGTACGGGCTGTCGCTCGGCTCGGTGCTGCTGCTCGCCGCCATCGGCCTCGCCATCACATTCGGCGTCATGGGCATCATCAACATGGCCCATGGCGAGATGGTGATGCTGGGCGCCTACACCACCTTCGTCGTGCAGGAATGGCTGCGGACCAGCCATCCCGACCTGTTCGACTGGTCGCTCGCCATCGCCCTGCCGCTGGCCTTCATCGTCGCCGCCCTCGTCGGCATCGCCATCGAGCGCCTGGTCATCCGCTTCCTGTACGGCCGGCCGCTGGAAACCCTGCTGGCGACCTGGGGCGTCAGCCTGATCCTGCAGCAGACCGTGCGCTCCATTTTCGGCGCCAACAATCGGGAGGTCGGCGCGCCGAGCTTCATGTCCGGCGCCTTCGAGATTGGCGGCATCACCGTCACCTATGGCCGCCTCTGGATCATCGTATTCAGCCTCGCGGTCTTCGCCGCCCTGCTCGTGGTGCTGCGGGCCACGTCCTTCGGCCTCAAGATGCGGGCCGTGACGCAGAACCGGCGCATGGCGTCCTGCATGGGCATCCGGACGCCCTGGGTGGACGCGATGACCTTCGCGCTCGGCTCGGGCATCGCCGGCGTGGCCGGGGTGGCGCTCTCGCAGATCGACAACGTCTCGCCCAACCTCGGCCAGAGCTACATCGTGGACAGCTTCATGGTCGTGGTCTTCGGCGGCGTCGGAAACCTCTGGGGGACGCTGGTGGCGGCGATGACGCTGGGCATCGCCAACAAGTTCCTCGAGCCCTTCGCCGGTGCCGTGCTCGGCAAGATCGTGCTGCTCGTCCTCATCATCCTGTTCATCCAGAAGCGTCCGCGCGGCCTGTTCGCGCTCAAGGGCCGGGCGGTGGAAGCATGATCACCGCAAGGCTCATCGCCGGGCTCGACCCGCGCGGCCGCATCTTCCTCGCCATCCTCGCGGGGCTCGCGATCCTCGTTCCGGTGCTGAACCTCGCGGTCTCCCCTGACTCGGCCTTCCACGTGCCGACCTACGCCGTCTCGCTGCTCGGCAAGTATCTCTGCTACGCGCTGCTGGCCGTCTCTCTCGACCTTGTCTGGGGCTATTGCGGCATCCTCTCGCTCGGGCACGGCGCATTCTTCGCGCTCGGCGGCTACGCCATGGGCATGTACCTGATGCGGCAGATCGGGACGCGCGGCGTCTATGCCGACCCGATCCTGCCGGACTTCATGGTCTTCCTGAACTGGAAGGAGCTGCCGCTCACCTGGTACGGCTTCCAGTCCTTTCCATACGCCATGCTGATGGTGATGCTTGTTCCCGGCCTGCTGGCCTTCGTCTTCGGCTGGTTCGCCTTCCGCTCGCGCGTCACCGGCGTCTACCTCTCCATTATCACGCAGGCGATGACCTACGCCCTGCTCCTCGCCTTCTTCCGAAACGACATGGGCTTCGGCGGCAACAACGGCCTGACCGACTTCAAGGACATCCTCGGCTTCAACATCCAGTCGCAGGAAACGCGCGTCTCTCTCTTCGTCGCCACGGTCGTCGCGCTGGCGCTCGGCTACCTCGTCGCCCTGTTCATGACCCGGACGGCCTACGGCAAGGTGCTCATTGCGGTGCGGGACGCCGAATCCCGGTCCCGCTTCCTCGGCTACCGCGTCGAGCGCTTCAAGCTCGTGGCCTTCACGGTATCGGCCTGCATGGCGGGCATCGCCGGCGCGCTCTACGTGCCGCAAGTCGGCATCATCAATCCGTCCGAGTTCGCTCCGGCGAACTCCATCGAGGCGGTCATCTGGGTCGCCGTCGGCGGGCGCGGCACGCTGGTCGGCGCGGCGCTGGGTGCCGTCGTGGTCAACTTCGCCAAGACGATGCTGACCTCCGGGCCGCTCGCGCCGGTCTGGCTGTTCTTCCTCGGCGCGCTGTTCGTCCTCGTCACGCTGTTCCTGCCCAAGGGCATCGTCGGCACCCTCTCCGAGTGGAGCCGGCGGCGGTCGGAGGCGTCGGAGAGCCGGAGGCGGTCTGCAGCCGTCGAGGCCGGCGCCGCGGAGACGATCCCATGAACGCCATCTCCGCGCCCGATCGCGAACTCACCCACACCATCCTCTATCTCGACGGCGTCTCCGTCTCGTTCGACGGCTTCCGGGCGCTGAACGACCTCTCTCTCGTTCTCGAACCGGGAGAGATGCGCGCCATCATCGGTCCCAACGGAGCCGGCAAGACGACAATGATGGACGTCATCACGGGCAAGACGCGGCCTGATGCCGGCGACGTGCTGTTCCAGGGACGGGTCGATCTCACCCGCCTCGACGAGGCCGAAATCGCCGAGCTCGGCATCGGCCGCAAGTTCCAGAAGCCCACCGTGTTCGAAGGCCAGACCGTCGCCGACAACATCCTCCTCGCCATGAAGGGACCGCGGGGCGCCCTGGCCTCCCTTTTCGGCTGGCGGAACCGGGTGCCGCCGGACGCGCTCGACGCCATCCTCGAGCGCATCGGCCTCCTCGATCATCGCCGCCGCATGGCTGCCGATCTCTCGCACGGCCAGAAGCAGTGGCTGGAGATCGGCATGCTACTGGCGCAGGATCCCAAGCTTCTGCTGGTCGACGAGCCGGTCGCCGGCATGACCGACGCCGAGACAGAGGCCACGGCCGAACTGCTCGTCGGCATCGCCAGGACGCATGCCGTGGTGGTCGTCGAGCACGACATGGCCTTCGTGCGCGCGCTCGACTGCAAGGTGACGTGCCTGCACGAGGGATCGGTGCTCGCCGAGGGGCAGATCGACGCGGTCTCGTCCAATGACCGCGTCATCGAAGTGTATCTGGGGCGCTGACCGGCATGGCCACTCTGTCCGTCGAGTCGATTGACCTCTTCTACGGCGCGGCGCAGGCCCTGCGGGGCGTGTCGCTGACGGCCGACACCGGGAAGGTGACCTGCGTTCTCGGCCGCAACGGCGTCGGCAAGTCGTCGCTGCTGCGCGCCATCGTCGGGCTGCAGCCGGTAGCGCGCGGCAAGATCACCTGGAACGACAAGGCACTCGGAGGCCTGCCGCCCTATGACCGGGCGCGGCACGGCATCGCCTATGTGCCGCAGGGCCGCGAGATCTTCCCGCTGCTGACGGTCAAGGAGAACCTCGAGACGGGCTTCGCGCCGCTGCCGCGCAAGGAGCGCTTCATCCCGGCCGAAATCTTCGACCTCTTTCCCGTGCTGAAGGACATGCTGGGCCGCCGCGGCGGCGACCTCTCGGGCGGTCAGCAGCAGCAGCTGGCCATCGGCAGGGCCCTGGTGACACGCCCGTCGCTGCTCGTCCTGGACGAACCGACGGAGGGCATACAGCCATCAATTATCAAGGACATCGGCCGCGCCATCGAGTACCTTCGCGGCAAGGGGGACATGGCGATCCTCCTGGTGGAACAGTATTTCGAGTTCGCGCGCGACCTGTGCGACAGCTTCGCGGTCATGGACCGCGGGCAGGTGGTGCTGGCGGGCGACAAGGGGGCGATGGTCGAAGCCGATGTCCGGCGTCATCTCTCGGTCTAGCGCGGGCCCGTGACAATGCGCGGCCAGGACAATTCCCCCCTCCCTGACCTGCCCCGCTTTGCGGGAGAGGGATCACCGTGTGTTTGTTACTCGAACTCTCTCCCGCGTAAGCGGGGGAGATGTCCGCGCAGCGGACAGAGGGGGTCCTTTGCTGCGTGATCTCAGCCCGGCCGGCGCTCCGGCACGCGGGCCCTCCAGCCTCCCTGCCTATGTTCGTGCCGCCGGCGCCGTGCGTGTCCGCTTCAATGCCGCGCCGCGCGGGACGGAGGCCGCTGAGCTCTCGGAGACCGGCGGCTTCCGCGTACGCTTCCCGAAGGTGGGGACCTGCGAGGCAGTGATCATCAACACCGGCGGCGGCATGACGGGCGGCGACAGGCTGGCGGTCGACCTCGCTCTCGACCCCGGCGCCGACGCCACGGTGACGAGCCAGTCGGCCGAGAAGGTCTACCGGTCGGATGGGCCGATGGCCCGCGTAGCCGTGAAAGCCACGCTCTCGGAGCGCGCCTCGTTGGCGTGGCTGCCGCAGGAGACGATCCTCTTCTCCGGCGCGCGGCTCGCCCGCACGCTCGACGTGGCGATGCCGGAGGATGCGTCCGTCACCATGGCCGAATCCATTATCTTCGGCCGCGTTGCCATGGGCGAGACGATGGGGGAGGGAGCGCTGTCGGACCGCTGGCGTGTCCGCCGCGGCGGGCGCCTCCTGTTCGCCGAGAACCTCGACCTGTCCGGCCCGATAGCCGGGCTCCTCGCCCGCCCGGCCATCGGCGGCGGCGCTCGCGCCGTGGCGACCGTGCTGCACGTGTCGCCCGGCGCCTCGGCCCTCCTGGAGCCCGTCCGCGAGGCCCTCGGATCCGTGGGCGTCGACGCCGGCGCGAGCGCCTGGAACGGCATGCTGGTCGTCCGCCTCGCCGATACCGATCCTGCCCGCCTGCGCGCCGCGCTGGCCCGCGCCCTGCGTCCGCTCAGGCCGGGGCCGCTGCCGCGCGTCTGGCAATGTTGAATCACGAACCGCAAGAACGACCGTGAGGAATGCCCCATGAACCTGTCGCCCCGCGAGAAGGACAAGCTCCTCGTCTCCATGGCCGCGATGGTCGCGCGCCGCCGCCTGGAGCGTGGCGTCAAGCTGAACCATCCCGAGGCCGTGGCGCTGATCACCGACTTCGTCATCGAGGGCGCTCGCGACGGCCGGTCCGTCGCCGAGTTGATGGAGGCGGGAGCCCACGTCATCACCGCCGACCAGGTGATGGACGGCATCGCCGAGATGATCCACGACGTGCAGGTCGAGGCGACCTTCCCGGACGGCACCAAGCTCGTCACGGTCCACAACCCGATCCGCGGCGCCTCGGGCGCGCTGACCCCGGGCGAGGTCACCACGCTTCCCGGCGACATCGTCATGAACGAAAGCCGCGAGACGGTGACGCTGACCGTGGCCAACACCGGCGACCGGCCGATCCAGGTCGGCAGCCACTACCACTTCTTCGAGACGAACCCGGCGCTGGCCTTCGACCGCGCCAAGGCCCGCGGCATGCGCCTCGACATCCCCGCCGGGACGGCCGTCCGCTTCGAGCCCGGCCAGAGCCGGGAGGTGCGGCTGGTGGCGCTGGCCGGAGACCGGAAGGTCTACGGGTTCCGGCAGGACGTGATGGGCAGCCTCTGAGCGGGAAGGACCGACACCATGGCAACGACTCTTTCCCGCAGTGCCTATTCCCACATGTTCGGGCCCACGACGGGCGACAAGGTGCGGCTTGCCGACACCTCCCTCGTGATAGAGGTGGAGAAGGACTTCACCATCTATGGCGAGGAGGTGAAGTTCGGCGGCGGCAAGGTGATCCGCGACGGCATGGGCCAGAGTCAGCGCACCAATGCCGAGGGCGCTGTCGACACGGTTATCACCAACGCGCTGATCCTGGACCACTGGGGGATCGTGAAGGCGGATGTCGGCCTGAAGGACGGGCGCATCGCGGCGATCGGCAAGGCCGGCAATCCGGACATCCAGCCCGGCGTCACCATCGTCATCGGGCCGGGCACGGACGTCATCGCGGGCGAGGGCAAGATCCTCACCGCCGGCGGCTTCGACAGCCACATCCACTTCATCTGCCCGCAGCAGATCGAGCATGCGCTGATGTCGGGCGTCACCTCCATGCTGGGTGGCGGCACCGGCCCCTCGGCCGGCACCAACGCCACCACCTGTACGCCCGGGCCATGGCACATCGCCCGCATGCTGCAGAGCTTCGACGCGTTCCCGGTGAACCTCGGCATCTCCGGCAAGGGCAACGCGGCGCTTCCCGCCGCCCTCGTCGAGATGATCAAGGCCGGAGCCTGCGCGCTCAAGCTGCACGAGGACTGGGGCACCACTCCCGCAGCCATCGACAACTGCCTCGCCGTCGCCGACGACTACGACGTGCAGGTGATGATCCACACCGACACGCTGAACGAGTCGGGCTTCGTGGAAGACACCGTGAAGGCCTTCAAGGGCCGCACCATCCATGCCTTCCACACGGAAGGCGCCGGCGGCGGCCACGCGCCGGACATCATCAAGGTCGCGGGCCTGCCCAACGTGCTGCCGTCATCCACCAATCCGACGCGGCCGTTCACGGTTAACACGCTCGACGAGCATCTCGACATGCTCATGGTCTGCCACCACCTCGACGGCTCGATCCCGGAGGACCTCGCCTTCGCCGAGAGCCGCATCCGCCGCGAGACGATCGCGGCCGAGGACATCCTGCACGACATCGGCGCGCTCTCGATGATGTCGTCGGACAGCCAGGCCATGGGCCGCCTGGGAGAGGTCGTCACCCGCACCTGGCAGACCGCCGACAAGATGAAGAAGCAGCGCGGCGCATTGCCGGGCGACGGCCCCGGAAACGACAATTTCCGCGCCCGGCGCTACGTCGCCAAGTACACGATCAACCCCGCCATCGCCCATGGTGTGTCGAAGCACATCGGCTCGGTGGAGGTGGGCAAGCTCGCCGACCTCGTGCTGTGGTCTCCTGCGTTCTTCGGCGTGAAGCCTGATCTCGTCGTGAAGGCGGGCACCATCATCGCCGCCCCGATGGGCGATCCCAACGCCTCGATCCCGACGCCGCAGCCCGTCCACTACCGGCCGATGTTCGGTGCTTTCGGCAAGGCGCTGACGGACTCGTCCCTCATCTTCACCTCGCAGGCAGCCATCGACGGCGGCCTGCGCGAGAAGCTCGGCGTCGCCAAGGAGTTCGTCGCGGTGGAAAACGTGCGCGGCGGGATCTCTAAGAAGGACATGGTGCTCAACGACGCCACGCCCGACATCCAGGTCGATCCCGAGACCTACGCCGTGACGGCCGACGGCGAACTGCTCGTCTGCGAGCCCGCCAAGGAGCTCGCCATGGCGCAGAGGTACTTCCTGTTCTAGAATTCCGAGGTCGGCTTTTCTGGAGTTGCCATGTCCGACCCCGCGCGGGTGAAGCCGGTTTCGGCCACCCGGTACGATGACGACTATTTTGCCTGGACGCAGGAGCAGGCTGCGCTCCTGCGGGGAAAAAAACGTATTTCGCAGATCGATACTGAAAACATTGCCGAGGAGCTGGAGGACTTGGGCCGCAGCCAGAAGAGGGAGATCCGGAGCCGGATCGTCGTTATCCTCCTGCATCTGTTGAAGTGGCGCTACCAGCCGGAACGGCGCTCGGAAAGCTGGACGTCGAGCCTGATCGAGCAGCGGACAGATATCGCCGACGAAATCACCGACAGCCCGAGCCTGCGTACATTTCCGGCAGACATACTGGCTCGTGCCTATTCGACGGCAAGGATACGCGCGGCCGGTGAGACCGGTCTGCCGCTCAACGCCTTTCCGGTTACCTGCCCTTTTACGATTGCCGAGGTTCTTTCGCTCGATTTCGTGCCCGAGGAGCCGACCGCATGAGCCGGGCCGACACGCTCGACACGCTCGTCCGCTACGAGGATGACTACAACGCATGGGTGCTTCAGCAGATCTCGCTGCTGAAGACCGGGCGCATCCCAGACGTGGATGTTCCCCATCTGATTGAGGAACTGCGTGACTTCGGCAATTCGGAGCCGGACCAGATCGAAAGCAGGATTGGGCCTGCTCTTGTCCGCTTTCCCGGAAACATGTCCCTATTCCGCCTCTCAGGCGGTCGAACCCGCTTACTGCCGGGCCCGCCCGGCGTGCCGGATTGATCCGGCGCCCTTGTCACCATCCAGGACAATCCCATGCTCCGCGCCACCGCCATCGTCCGCAGGCTCGCCGTCAAGGCCGACAAGGTCGTCGATACCGTCGTGCTCGATCATGAGGGCAGGCACCGCCGGCGCATCGCGCTGACCGGGGAGGCCGGCACCGAAGTGCTGCTCGACCTCGAGAAACCCGCCTCGCTGCAGGACGGCGATGCCCTGAAGCTGGAGGATGGCCGCCTCGTCAGGGTCAAGGCGGCAGACCAGGACCTTGTGGAGGTCCGCGCCGAGAACCCCCTGCGTCTCCTGCGGGTAGCTTGGCACATTGGCAACCGGCACACCCCGGCGGAGATCACGGCTGACGCCATCTACATCGAGGACGATCATGTCCTCGTCGAAATGGTGCGGGGGCAGGGCTGCAGCGTCACGCCGGTGCGCCGCCCCTTCCAGCCCGAGCGCGGCGCCTATGACCAGGGTGGCCACGGCCACCACGGGCACGATCACGGCCATGACCACCACGACCATGATCACGCTCACGCGCATGCCCACGCCGCGCACGGCCATGCGCAGGCGTCCGCGCACAGCCACGCCTCGTCGCACTCCCACGCGCACGATCATGGACACGAGCATGGCCACGAGCACAGGCATGAGCACGGGCCCGGCTGCGGCCACGACCACCATGATCATGACCACGGCCACGGCCACAAGCATTCGCACCGGCATGACTGACGCCGCCGCTCTGCCGTTGATGGTCTGGCTGTCGCCGGCCTTCCCGGTCGGGGGCTTTGCCTACTCGCACGGCCTGGAATGGGCGGTGGAGGCCGGGGACGTCCGCGACGCCGCGACGGCGCGCGACTGGATCATCGACCTGGTCGAGAAGGCGTCCGGGCGCAACGACGCCATCCTGCTCGCCCACGCCTGGCGCGCCGTCCGCGACGATGCCGCCGACACCCTCGCCGAGATCGCCGAGCTGGCCGTTGCCCTGCAGCCCTCGGCCGAGCGCCATCTGGAGGCGACGGCGCAGGGCAACGCCTTCGTCGCCGCCGCGCGCTCGGCCTGGGCCGTGCCGGCCCTCGACCTGCTCTCCCGCGCCTGGGACGGCGACGTCGCCTATCCCGTTGCCGTCGGCGTGCTGGCCGCCGGCCATGGCGTGCCGCTGGATGCGACCCTGCGCGCCTATCTCACCGGATTTTCCGGCAACCTCGTCTCGGCCGCCGTGAGGCTTGGGCCGATCGGCCAGACGGACGGGCAGCGCATCATGGCCGCGCTCATGCCTGTCGTCGCCGCCGTCGCGCGCGAGGCGGAAGCAGCCACGCTCGACGAGCTCGGTGGCGCGTCCTTCCGGTCCGACATCGCGTCGCTGCGCCACGAAACCCAGTATACGAGGCTGTTCCGCTCATGACCCGATCGTCCCACGGTCCCCTCCGCGTCGGCATCGGCGGCCCAGTCGGCTCCGGCAAGACGGCGCTGATGGAGCAGCTCTGCAAGCGCTTCCGGGACGTCTACGACATCGCCGCCATCACCAACGACATCTACACGAAGGAGGATGCCCGCCTCCTGACGGTCGCCGGCGCGCTGCCGGAGGAGCGCATCATGGGCGTCGAGACGGGCGGATGCCCGCATACCGCCATCCGCGAGGACTGCTCGCTCAACCTGGCCGCCGTGGACGCGATGAACCGGCGTTTCCCGAATCTCGATCTCGTGCTCATCGAGTCCGGCGGCGACAATCTCGCCGCAACCTTCTCGCCCGAGCTCGCCGACATCACGATCTACGTCATCGACGTGTCCGGCGGCGAGAAGATCCCACGCAAGGGCGGCCCGGGCATCACGCGGTCGGACCTTCTCGTCATCAACAAGATCGACCTCGCGCCCTTCGTCGGCGCCAGCCTCGAGGTCATGGAGCGGGACGCCAGGACGATGCGGCGCGACAGGCCCTTCGTCATGGCCAACACGCGCGAAGGCATCGGCGTGGCCGAGATCGCGGCCTTCGTCGAGAAGGCCGGCGGCCTGAAGGCCTGAAAGGCCCCGGGCAAGGCGCCTTTGCTGGAAAGTGGCAGCCGGATCCGGGACAGACACTCTTGCTGCAGTGCGGAAACTGTGGCCTGAGAAGTCACCACTCCGCCCGGAGCCGCCGATGCCGCAGACGCCCGATGCCTATGTCCTGAAGCTCTCCTGCCCCAACCGGCCGGGTATCGTTTCGGCCGTCTCGACGCTGCTCTTCGAGCAGGGCTGCAACATCCTCGATGCGCAGCAGTTCGACGACGTCGAGACGGACCGCTTCTTCATGCGCGTCGTCTTCAATCCGGTCGAGGGCACGCGGACGGTGGAGGATCTGCGCGGCGCCTTCAGGCCGGTGGGCGAGCGCCTGGGCATGGACTGGACGCTGCGCTCGCGCGGCGAGAAGCGGAAGGTACTTCTCCTCGTCTCCCGCTTCGATCACTGCCTGGTCGACCTGCTGTACCGGCAGCGCATCGGCGAGATGCCGATGGACGTGGTCGGGATCGTCGCCAACTACCCGCGCGAGACCTACTCCCACATCGAGTTCGGCGATGCGCCCTTCCATTACCTGCCGGTCACCAAGCAGACCAAGCTGGAGCAGGAGCAGCAGCTCTGGGAGGTGGTGAAGGCGTCGGGGGCCGAGGTCGTCGTGCTCGCGCGCTACATGCAGGTGCTGTCGGACGGCCTCGCCGCGAAGCTCTCGGGCAAGTGCATCAACATCCACCACTCGTTCCTGCCGGGCTTCAAGGGCGCCAAGCCCTACCACCAGGCCCATGAGCGCGGCGTGAAGCTGATCGGTGCGACGGCCCACTACGTCACGTCGGATCTCGACGAGGGCCCGATCATCGAGCAGGACGTCGAGCGCATCACGCACCGTGACTCGCCCGACGACCTCGTTCGCAAGGGCCGCGATATCGAGCGCCGGGTGCTGGCCCGCGCGCTCGCCGACCATCTCGACGACCGCGTTATCTTGAACGGGCACCGCACGGTGGTGTTCAACGGCTAGGACCGCCGCTGAACGACGTCATTGCGAGCGCAGCGAAGCGTCGCTGCGCTCCTCGCAAGGACGGATGGCTGATCAGCCGCCGCAGGTCACGGCGACGAGGCTGAACTTCAGCGCCTGCGCGAGGTCGCCGGCGCTGAGGGAGGCCGACGGCGGAGAGCCGGGCGTCAGGTTCGTTCCCGCCTGTTGAAGGAGGCGCGCCACGGCATCCGTCTTCACGACGGGCCAGCTTGCCGCGGGCGTGATCCCGGCCACGAGGCGCGGCTCCTGCGCGGTACCCGAGACGACCCCCGCCAGCCCGCCCTGCCGGTCGAGCACGAGGCTCCCGGCCGCTCCGTGCTGCAGGGGCGCGAAGACACGCAGGGTGCCGCTGCCCTGCGGAACACGCGCCTCTCCAGGCGCCACGACGAGTTGCGGGGCGCCTTGTCTTTGCTCCGCGAACCCGATGACCACCAGCGAAGCGCCTTCGGCCGCACCGCCGGGCATCAGGGCGGCCGGCCTGGCCTTGAGGCCGGCCACATCGAGCACCGCGAGGCCGGCATCCTTGTCGGAAGCGGCGACCTTGGCTGGAAGCGTCGCGGCGTTGATCGTCGCGCAACCCGCCACGGATGCCGTCGTCAGCACCTTGCCGGGCGCGATGGCGACGCCCGTCGCGATCAGGCCCGAACCGCCGGGGAGGCCCCGCTGCGCCGCCGCCGGCGTAACCGGCTGGGCGGACGCGCCCTGCTGCGGGGGTGATGATGCCGCCACCGCGCCGCCCTGCGCCGGATCCGGATCGAAGCTGTTGGCGATGGCAACGGCCAGCCTGTCGAACTCCGGCCCGCCGGAGATCGGGTAGGAGAAGACGAAGCCCTTCAGGGCCTGCCCGACCGCGGCGTAGCGCACATAGGTCCGCTGTCCCGCGGTGTCGGCCGTCACCACGAACCAGTCGGGCCGCAGCAGCTTGTACGTGACCTTCCGGTTCGGCGCCGGAGCGTTGAAGCGATCGAAGAGGGCAGCGAGCGGCGTGCCGTTCTCGACGCCTGTCTCCAGCGAGATGGCATTGTCGGCGCTGGCCCAGCGCGTTCCCGTCGCGCCTGCCATCGTCCGCGCCAGCGGGCGCTGCGGCACGCCGATGCGCACGCCGGTCTTGCCGTCGACGACCACCGAGAACTTGGCAGACGCCCGCGCCTTGCCGGCCGCGGCGGCAATGGTGGCGCGCTGCTCGGGCTTCAGGTTGCCGTCTACCGTCGCGCCCGTCTGTTTCTGGAAGGCACTGACGGCCCGGAAGGTCAGCGGCCCGAAAGACCCCGATGTGCCGCCGCGAAAGTCGGTCGCCCAGACGAGGTCGTCCTGTATTGCCTTCCGCTCGGCGTCGGACAGGGCCTCAAATGCCTTCTGGGCCGCCGCGAAGACGGGATCGGGCTGCGCCGCGCCGGCGGGCGCCGGCGTCTGCGCGCCAGCCGGGGACAGGGTGGCGCAGGCCGCCATCATCAGCAGGGCGGTTGCGGTGGCGGCACGGCGAAGATCGGGCATTCGGGCTCCACGGGCGCAGCCACGCGCTGGTCTACTCCGGCGGACGGGCTGAAGCGCGCCGTTCCGCCCCGGAGCTTTGGGAATGTTGCAGAAACTCTCTTTGCGGTCGAGGCAAAGGGCGTGTGCGCTCGCACGTTGCGGTGTCAAAACGGAGTGCTAGGGTTGCGGCCCCGTCAATGCCGGAGCCTGTCGATGCGCTGGACTCTTCGGTCGCTCGCCCTCGCCCTCGTCCCGCTCCTCGGGCTCCTCGCGATGGCGGGGGGCGCGGGCGCGCAGGCCCAGAAGTCCTTCGTCCGCGACGACCTGCTGAGCGACAGCGTCCGCCTGGAGGCGAGCCTGCGCAAGGAGGCCCCGGCGACGCTCCAGGGCAAGGCGGCGGCCCAGCTGCGGGCCGACGCGGCGACGGCCATCACCCGACGCAACGTCCGCCAGGCGCTCACCCTCTATGGTGCCGCCGTCGGCGCGGACGGCAAGGACGCATCCGCGTGGCTCGGCTATGCCCGTGCCGCGCTCGCGGTCGAGCCCAAGGATTCCACCGAGCGCTGGCAGTTGCGCGAGCGCGCCAGCGTCGCCGCCTACGCCGCCTACCAGCGGGCCACATCCCGCCCGGAGGAAGCCACGGCGCTTGCCGTGCTCGGCGAGACCTACGCGGCGCGGGAGGTCTGGCGCCCGTCGCTCGACGCGTACCGCGCCAGCCTTGCCCTGACCGACGACAGCGGCGTGCGCTCAGTCTACGAGGCACTGCGCGAGCAGCACGGCTTCCGCATCACCGACTACAAGGTCGATTCCGACAGCGCCGCACCGCGCGTCTGCTTCCAGTTTTCCGATCCGCTGGCACGCGGCAAGGTGGATTTCGCGCCCTACGTGGCCGTCTCCGGCACGGCCAACGCCGCCATCTCCGCCGAGGACCAGCAGCTCTGCGTCGACGGGTTGAAGCACGGCGAGCGCTATGCCATCGTGCTGCGCCAGGGCCTGCCCTCGTCGGTCGGCGAAACCCTCCTGAAGGCGGCCGACTACGAGATCTATGTCCGCGACCGCTCGCCCCAGGTGCGCTTTACCGGCAAGAACTATGTTCTGCCCCGCACAGGCCAGGAGGGCATCCCGGTCGTCTCGGTGAACACGCCGAGTGTCGACGTCTCCGTGTTTCGTGTCGGCGACCGCAATTTGATTTCCGCCGTGCGCGGCGAGTTCCTGCAGCAGCTCGGCGGCTACTCCGCCCGCACCTTCACCAATGAAAGCGGCCAGAAGATCTGGTCCGGCACCCTCTCGGTGAAGAACGACCTCAACAAGGACGTGGTCACCGCCTTTCCCGTCAGCGAGGCGGTCGGGAAGATGGAGCCCGGCGTCTACGTCATGCTGGCGAAGGCCACCGGCACCGGGAACTCCGCATCCGGCACGTCCGACGACAGCGGCGATGGCGAGGAGGATGTCGACTACGCCCTCCAGGCCACGCAGTGGTTCGTCGTCTCGGATCTCGGCCTCACCGCCATGGCCGGCGACGACGGCGTGCACGTTCTGGTGCGTTCGCTCGCCAGCGCAGAACCGCTCAAGGACGTCGAGATCCGCCTCTTCGCCCGCAACAACGAGATTCTCGCGACGAAGCCGACGGACGGCACGGGCCATGCCGCCTTTGATCCCGGCCTCGCCCGCGGCGCGGGAGGCCTCGCGCCGGGGCTCGTCGTCGCGACGGATTCCAGCGGCGACTACGGCTTCCTCGACCTCGGCACCGCTGCCTTCGACCTCACCGATCGCGGCGTGAAAGGCCGCGTCGCGCCGAAGGGTCTCGACGCATTCCTCTACACGGAGCGGGGCGTCTATCGCTCGGGCGAGACGGTGTTCGTCACCGCGCTGCTGCGCGATCCCGTCGGGCAGGCCGTCTCCGCCTTGCCCCTGACCCTCGTCGTCAAGCGACCGGACGGCGTCGAGTACAAGCGCACCGCCGTCGAGGACCAGGGCCTCGGCGGTCGCGCCCTGTCGGTTCCGCTCCTGAGCGGTGCATCGCGGGGAACGTGGAGGGTGCTCGCCTACGCCGACCCCAAGGGTGCATCCATCGGCGAGACGAGCTTCCTCGTCGAGGACTACGTGCCCGAGCGTCTCGATGTCACGCTGACGCCGAAGGACAAGTCGCTGGGAGCGGGCGAGCCCGCCCGGATCGACATCGCCGCCCGCTATCTCTACGGCGCGCCGGGCGCCGACCTCGACGTCTCCGGCGAGTACACGGTGCAGGCGGCGACGGGACCGGCCGTTCCCGGGCTCGAGGGCTACCAGGTCGGCCTGCAGGACGAGGCCTTCGAGGCCGTGTCCGCCGAGGTGGAGGACCCGCCGGTCACGGACGCCAAGGGCCTCGCGACTGCGGTCGTCACCCTGCCCGAGGTCACGGCGCCCAAGCCGATCGAGGCGAAGATCACGCTGCGCGTCGGAGAGACGGGAGGCCGCGCCGTCGAGCGCTCGGTGACGCTTCCCATCCGGCCGCGGGGGCCGGTGGTCGGCGTCAAGAAGCTCTTCGGCGACCTCGGCCAGGGCGGCACGGCCACCTTCGACGTGGTCTACGCCTCGCCCGAAGGCCAGCGCCTCGCCAGGACTGCGACGCCGTGGACGCTGTACCGCATCGACCAGCGCTACCAGTGGTTCAACCAGGACGGCCGCTGGTCGTTCGAGGCCGTGAAGTCCAGCCGCCGCGTGGCAGACGGCACCATCGACATCGGACCGGACGCGCCCGCCCGCATTGCCACTTCGGTTGAGTGGGGCGCCTATCGCCTCGAGGTGCGCGGCGGCGGCGAGGCCGGCGACACCAGCGTCGACTTCGAGGTGGGCTGGGCCGGCACGGCCACCGCCGAGACGCCCGACATGCTCGACGTGTCCCTGGACAAGGCCGCCTACGCCGACGGCGACACGATGACCCTCAGGATGGCGCCGCGCTTCGCCGGCAAGGCCACCATCGCCATTGTGTCCGACCGCGTCCAGGACCTGCGCGTCGTCGACCTGAAGGCCGGTGACAACACGGTTCAGGTGCCCGTGAAGGGCGGCTGGGGCGCCGGCGCCTATGTCGTTGCCCTGGCGCACCGGCCGCTCGACCAGGCGGCGAAGCGCATGCCCGGCCGCGCCCTCGGCGTCGCCTGGTTCGCGGTGGACGAACCGAAGCACAAGCTTTCGGTCTCGATCGCAGGGCCTGCCAAGATCAGGCCGCGCGGCACGCTGGAGCTCCCCGTCGCCGTTGCCGGCCTCGCCCGGGGCGAGGAGGCCTATGTCACGGTCGCGGCCGTGGACGTGGGCATCCTCAACCTCACCAAGTACGAGACGCCGCAGCCGGCCGCGTACTTCTTCGGCCAGCGCCAGCTCGGCGCCGAGATCCGCGACCTCTACGGATACCTGATCGACGGCATGCAGGGCACGCGTGGCGCCATTCGCTCCGGCGGCGACGAGGCAGGCCTGTCCGGCGACGCCTCGCCTCCGACGCAGGCTCCGCTGGCGCGGTACTCCGGCGTGGTGAAGGTCGGGCCGGACGGCAAGGCCAATGTCTCCTTCGACATCCCGGCCTTCAACGGCAGCGTCCGCGTGATGGCGGTCGCGTGGACCAAGGGCCGCGCCGGCAGCTCCGACAGCGAGGTCGTCATCCGCGATCCGGTGGTGGTTCAGGGCACGCTGCCGCGCTTCCTCAACCTGGGCGACCAGTCCCGCTTTTTCCTGCAGGTGGACAATGTCGAGGGCCCGGCAGGCGACTATACCGTCGACCTCGACGTGCGCGGCCCCGTCGTCATCCCCGCCTCGGCGGCGCGCAGCACGCTGCGGCTCGACGCCAACGGCAAGGCGCAGCTCACCATCCCGGTGACGGCGGCGGGCATCGGCACGGCGCAGTTCGACCTGCGCCTGACCGGGCAAGGCATCGATGCCGGGCAGAGCTTCGTGCTCGGCGTGCAGCCGGGATCGCCGACGCTCTACCGCCGGACCGTGCGCAACCTCGCTCCGGGCGAGACGGTGACGGTCTCCTCCGACCTGCTCGCGGACTATTTGCCGGCCTCGGGCGGCGTCTCCGTCGCCGCCTCGCCTTTCGGCGCGCTCGACGTGCCGGCGCTGCTGCAGGCGCTCGACCGCTACCCGTTCGGCTGTTCGGAGCAGTTGGTCAGCCGCGCCATGCCGCTCCTCTATGTGAACCGGCTGGCGGCCATCGAGTCGCTCAACATCGACGACAAGGTCGACGAGCGCGTGCGCGACACGATCGAGCGCGTTCTCGCCCGTCAGGACTCCAGCGGCTCCTTCGGCCTCTGGACGGTCGGGGGAACGGACGACCTCTGGCTCGACAGCTTCGTCACCGACTTCCTGACCCGGGCCCGCGAACGCGGCTTCGCCGTGCCGCAGCGGGCCTTCGACATGGCTCTCGACCGCATCCGCAACAGCGTCTCGAACGCCACGGATGTGGAGGCCGGCAAGGGGCAGGACCTCGCCTACGGCATTTACGTGCTGGCCAGAAACGGCCGGCCCGTCATGGGCGATCTGCGATACCTCGCCGACACCAAGCTGGCCAATTTCGGCTCGTCGCTGGCAAAGGCGCAGATCGGCGCGGCGCTCGCGCTGCTCGGCGACAAGGGGCGGGCGCAGGCGGCCTTCGCCGCCGCCCTTCAGGGCATCCAGGGCGTGAAGGACGATCGCGTCTCGCGCGCCGACTATGGGTCCAGGCTTCGCGACGGCGCCGGGATCCTGGCGCTGGCGGCGGAGTCCAACGCCTCGCGCGACCAGCTCGTCAAGGCGAGTGCCGTGGTCGAGGACGCGCGCGGCGCCACGCCGGGGCCGGGCGGCACCCACACCAGCACGCAGGAGAACACCTGGATGGTGCTGGCCGCGGCCTCGCTGTCGAAGGATGCCGAGGCCATGGCCATCACGCTCGATGGCGTCCGCCAGCCCGGCGCCCTCTACCGCACGTTCAGGGCGCAGGCTCTCGACAGCCGGCAGGTGGTGATCGGCAATGGCGGGCAGTCGACGGCCCAGGTCGTGCTGACCACCTCCGGCCATCCCATGACGCAGGAGCCGGCGGCGTCGCAGGGCTATGCCCTCGAGCGGAGTTTCTACAAACTCGACGGCAAGCAGGTGGACCCCTCGCAGGTCAGGCAGAACGACCGCATGGTCGTGGTGCTGAAGGTCACCGAACCGGAGGCCAAGTGGGCCCGCATCGTGCTCGTCGACCAGCTGCCGGCGGGGCTGGAAATCGACAACCCCAACCTTGTCGACAGCGGCACGGTGGGCGCGTTCGACTGGCTGAAGAAGGACGTCGAGCCTGCCGCGACCGAGTACCGCGACGACCGCTTCGTCGCCGCCATCGACCGCGACTCCAGCCAGCCAGCGATGTTCACGCTGGCCTACATGGTCCGCGCCGTCTCGCCCGGCCGCTACGTGCAGCCCCCCGCGACGGTCGAGGACATGTACCGCCCCGAACGCTTCGGCCGCACCGCCTACGGCACGGTCGAGGTGACTGCGGCCAAGTAGGGAGGGGCGAATGCACCTCCGTCGTCGTTGCGAGCGAAGCGAAGCAAGTGTCCTCCCGGGCACATTGAAGCGAGCCTGTCATCCCCGGCGGCCTGCGGAGCAGGCCGGGAAGGGGATCCAGGCCTGTTCGCTGTGGCTTTCTGGATCCCCTTCCCCTCCGCCGCTGCGCGGCTCCGGCCGGGGATGACACATGGCTGACCGGCCTCGCTCACTTCTGCCTCGCCTCGCTGCCGGTGCACTGCTTTGCGCCGTGGTCGCGCTGGCCGGAGCCGGTGTCGCTCTCTCCCGCTACGTCGATGCGCTGGGACCGCCCGACCTGTCGCGCGTGCCGCAGGGCTCGACGGTGGTGCTCGACCGGGAGGGCCGCCTGCTGCGCGCCTTCACCACGGAGGACGGCCGCTGGCGCCTGCCGCTGGCGGCGCAGGACGTCGACGGCCGATACCTTTCCATGCTCGCCGCCTACGAGGACCGGCGCTTCCGGTCGCACCCGGGCGTCGACCCGCTGGCGATGCTCCGGGCCGCCGGTCAGGCGTTGACGCATGGCCGCGTCGTCTCCGGAGGCTCCACGCTGACCATGCAGGTCGCGCGCCTGCTGGAGCCTCAGGACGACCGCACGCCGGAGGCGAAGCTTCGCCAGGCGGTGCGGGCCGTGCAGTTGGAGCGGCGTTTCTCCAAGCAGGAGATCCTGGACCTCTACGTCACCCTGGCGCCCTATGGCGGCAATCTGGAGGGGGTCCGGGCAGCCTCCTTCGCCTATTTCGGCAAGGAGCCGAAGCGCCTGACCCTGGGCGAGGCGGCGCTGCTCGTCGCTTTGCCGCAAAGCCCGGAGACACGCCGCCCGGACCGCTACCTTGCGAGGGCGCGCGCTGCCCGCGACCGCGTGCTCGACCGGGCTGCCGAAGCCGGCGTCATCACCCGCGCGGATGCCGAGGCCGGCAAGGCCGAGCCGGTGCCGGAGGCGCGCCGGCCCGTGCCGATGCTCGCCGCCCACGCGGCCGAGGAGGCGGTGCGCGCCGACCCATCGACGCGGATCCATCGCCTCGCCATCGATGCCCGCCTGCAGGCCAGCATGGAGCAGCTCGTGCGCGAGCGCGTCGCCCCCCTGGGCCCCCGGCTCTCGGCCGCGCTGATGGTGATCGACAACGCGACCGGGGCCGTGCGCGCCGAGGTGGGCGGGCTCGACTACCTGTCTGCCGAGCGCGCTGGCGCGGTCGACATGACGGACGCCATCCGTTCGCCGGGCTCGGCGCTGAAGCCCTTCATCTATGCGCTGGCCTTCGAGAACGGGCTCGCCCATCCCGAGACCATCCTCGAGGACCGCCCGTCGCGCTTCGGGCTCTACCAGCCGGAGAATTTCGATCTCTCCTTCCAGGGCACGGTAACTGCCCGGCGGGCGTTGCAGCTGTCGCTGAACGTGCCCGCTGTCGAACTGCTGGCCGATGTCGGCGCGCCGCGCTTCCTCGCCCGCCTGCACAATGCCGGGGCGGAGATCGAGATGCCGAAGGAGGCGCCGCCCGGGCTCGCCGTTGCGCTGGGCGGGCTCGGCATCCGCCTCGCCGATCTCGCCCGGCTGTACGCCGGCCTTGCCCGGGGCGGAGACGTGCCGGACCTCATACGGACCGCGGATGCTCCGGCACAGGCCGCCTCCGGCCAGCGCATCGCCGAGCCGGTCGCGGCCTGGTACGTGTTCGACATTCTCCGAGGAGCCCCGCCTCCCGCGAACGCGCCGGCCGGCCGCATCGCCTTCAAGACCGGGACCTCCTACGGCTACCGCGACGCGTGGGCGGTGGGCTTCGACAAGCGGATTACCGTGGCGGTGTGGGTCGGCAGGCCCGACGGAGCGGCCGTGCCCGGGCTGATTGGCCGGCAGGTCGCGGCGCCGATCGTATTCGACGCCTTCGCCCGCTATGGAGGCGAGCCCGAGCCGATCCCGCCGCCCAGGGACGTGATCTTCGCCTCGACCGCGACGCTTCCCCCAACGCTCCGCCACCGCCGCACGGACGCGCCCAAGACGATCGCGGCCACTGCGACCTCGACGCTGCGCATCGCCTATCCGCCGGATGGTGCCCGCATCGACCTCGGCGTCACCGCCTCCGCGGGCGACTCCTCGCCTCTCGCTATGAAGGCGCAGGGCGGGGTGCCGCCGCTCACCTGGCTCGTCAACGGCCGCCCGGTCGGCGAGGCCGAGGCGCGCCGCCAGGCCTCATGGCAACCCGACGGTGCCGGCTTCGCGCGCGTCTCAGTGGTGGACTCGACGGGCGCGACGGACAGTGTGAGCGTGCGGGTGGAGTAGGCGCCGGCCTGTCATCCCGGCGCGCCGCAGAGCGCAGCGGTGCGGTGCAGACCCGGGATCCAGGACCACGGCGACAGGAGGTCCTGGATCCCGGCTCTTCGCTTCGCTCCGGCCGGGATGACACCGGACCGCGGGTCTTCAGACCCGCAGTCCGGAAGCCCGTCGGAAGACGCGCGGTCCGAGCCTGTCTACGCCAGCTGCTCCACGGCCCGCATGATGCCGCGCAGCTCGGCCAGGCCCTTCAGGCGGCCGATGGCGGAATAGCCGGGGTTGGTCACCTTGGAGAGGTCGTCCAGCATGCGGTGGCCATGATCGGGGCGGAACGGAATGGCGTCGCCGGGCTTGCGCGAGCGGTTCACCTTCGTCAGCGCCGCGATCACCGCGACCATGTCGACGTCGCCGTCGAGATGGGCGGCCTCGTGGAAGCTCAGCGGGTCGGCCTCGCGCTTGGTGGCGCGCAGGTGGACGAAGCCGATGCGCGGGCCGAAGCGCTCGATGATGCCGACGAGGTCGTTGTCCGGCCGCACGCCGAGGCTGCCGGTGCAAAAGCACATGCCGTTGGCCTCCACCGGCACGGCGTCGAACAGGGCGGCGTAGTCCTCCGCCGTCGAGGCGATGCGCGGCAGGCCGAGCAGCGGCCGCGGCGGATCGTCGGGATGCAGCGTCAGGCGGACGCCGAGCGACTGGGCGACGGGGGCCACCTCCTCCAGGAACTCGATGGCGTGCCGGCGGGCGGCGGCCGCGTCCATGCCGGCATACTCGGCGATGCGGGCGCGGAAAGCGTCGAGGTCGAGCGCGTCCGTCGTCGTGCCCGGCAGGCCCGCGGCGAGGGTGCGCGTCAGCGTGTCCACCTCGTCCTGGCTCATGCCGTCGAGGACCGTGCGGGCGCGTGCCTTCGATGCGTCGTCCCAGTCCCGCTCCGCGCCGGGGCGCTTCAGGATGTAGAGGTCGAATGCGGCGAAGCGGTCATTGTCGAAGCGGAGCGCCGTGGCGCCGGTCGGCAGCGGCCAGTCGAGGTCGGTGCGCGTCCAGTCGAGCACCGGCATGAAATTGTAGCAGACGGTGCGCACGCCCTCCGCGGCCACCGCCGAGAGGCTCTCGATCCAGCCCTCGATGGACTGGCGGGCGGCCTTGCCCTTGCGCTTGACGTCGTCGGGGACCGGGATGCTCTCCACCACCGACCAGGCGAGCGGGGTGCGGCCGGGCGGCGTGGTCTCGATGATGGATTTGCGCTCAGCAACGGCCTTGCGCGTCCACACCTGTCCGGGCGCGAAATCGTGCAGCGCGGTGACGATGTCCGTCGCTCCCGCCTGCCGGATGTCGTCGAGGCTCACGGGGTCCTTGGGGCCGAACCAGCGCCACGCCTGCTTCATGTCGGTCTTCCGTGTTGATGTTCGCCGCGCATAGGAGGCCACGCCGGGCGCCGGGTCAACGCCGCCCGCGGCAACGGCCCGGTCGTTTTCGGGCCAGCAGCGCGCGCCAGCGCATGGCGCTATGGTGCGGCAGGGCGGCGCACCATCGCCGCCGCGAGGTGGCCCATGCTCGACCCCGAGACGCAGACCGTGCCGGCCCACAAGCCGGCCGAAATCCCGATCAGCGTCGCCGACCTGTTCACCATCGGCATCGGCCCGTCGAGCTCGCACACCGTCGGCCCCATGCGCGCGGCCTGCCGCTTCGCCCGGTGGCTCGTCGACAGCGGCGTCCCCTACGACAGGGTCCGCGCCGAGCTCTTCGGTTCACTGGCCCTGACCGGCAAGGGCCATTGCACCGACCGCGCGGTGCTCGTCGGCCTGCAGGGCTGGGAGCCCGAGACCGTCCCTCCCGACGACATCGAGGCCATGGTCGAGCAGGTGCGCACGCGCCGCCTGCTGCCCGTCGCCGGCGGCCGGGCCGTGGCCTTCGCGGAAGCCGACGACCTCGTTTTCCGTATGGGCGAGTTCCTGCCCGCCCACCCCAACGGCATGCGCTTCACGGCTTTCGCAGGGGAGGCGGAGGTCGCGGCGCAGACGTGGTACTCGACCGGCGGCGGCTTCATCGTGCGCGAGGGCGAGCAGTCGGATGCCGATGCCACCGGCACCGACGTCGTGCTGCCTCATCCCTTCCACTCGGCGGTCGAGCTGCTCGACTCGGCCCGGCGCTACGGGCTCTCCATCGCCGAGCTGATGCTGGCCAACGAGGCCGCCTGGCGCCCGCAGGAGCAGACCTTCGACTTCCTCGACCGCGTGCGCGACGCCATGATGGCCTCCATCGACCGCGGCTGCGCGCAGGACGGTATCCTGCCCGGCGGCCTCAAGGTGAAGCGCCGCGCCGCCGGCCTCTACCGGGATCTCACGACGCGCATCTCCGACGATCCGCTGCGCGTGCTCGACTGGGTCAGCCTCTACGCGCTCGCGGTGAACGAGGAGAACGCAGCAGGCGGGCGCGTCGTCACCGCGCCGACAAACGGCGCCGCAGGCGTCATCCCCTCGGTGCTGAAGTACTGGGAGACGTTCTGCGCCCCGGCCGGACGCATTCGCGCGGGCAGCCGCATCTTCCTGCTGACCGCAGCCGCCATCGGTACGCTCTACAAGAAGCGCGCCTCCATCTCGGCTGCCGAAATGGGGTGCCAGGGCGAGGTCGGGGTGGCGTGCTCCATGGCGGCGGGAGCGCTGGCGGCCGTTCTCGGCGGCACCAACGAGCAGGTCGAGAACGCCGCCGAGATCGGCATGGAGCACAATCTCGGCCTCACCTGCGACCCGATCCGCGGCCTCGTCCAGGTGCCCTGCATCGAGCGCAACACCATGGGAGCCGTGAAGGCGATCAACGCGGCCCGCCTGGCTTTGATGGGCGACGGCAGCCACCTCGTCCCCCTCGACGCCGTCATCGAGACGATGCGCCAGACCGGCGAGGACATGCGCTCCAAATACAAGGAAACGAGCCTCGGCGGCCTCGCGGTGAACGTCGTGGAGTGCTGAGCGCTGTCATCCCCGGCGGTCTGGGCAGCAGGCCGGGAAGGGAGGCCGGAGGGATCATTGCCTTGTCATCCCCGGCGCGCCGAAGGCGCGGGAAGGGGATCCAGCCCTGCCTTCTGAGGTGAGAGATGGCCCTGTGTCTGGCCAGCAACGGGCGCTCGGCGCGTCCCCACCCGCCGCCATACCCGAAACTCTCCCCCGCTCGCGGGGGAGATGTCCGTGAAACGGACAGAGGGGGCGCCGTTAGCCTGTTCTGCAGCGCTGCGCCTTCCCCCCTCCCTGTCCCTCCCCCGCTTCGCGGGAGAGGGTTTCCAGCGGCTCCTGAGCCTTGGCCGCGGTGCCCGGAGACACTCACTTCTCCAGCTTGCTGTGCCATGCCCGAAACTCTCCCCCGCTCGCGGGGGAGATGTCCGTGAAACGGACAGAGGGGGCGCCGTTAGCCTGTTCTGCAGCGCTGCGCCTTCCCCCCTCCCTGTCCCTCCCCCGCTTCGCGGGAGAGGGTTTCCAGCGGCTCCTGAGCCTTGGCCGCGGTGCCCGGAGACACTCACTTCTCCAGCTTGCTGTGCCATGCCCGAAACTCTCCCCCGCTCGCGGGGGAGATGTCCGTGAAACGGACAGAGGGGGCGCCGTTAGCCTGTTCTGCAGCGCTGCGCCTTCCCCCCTCCCTGTCCCTCCCCCGCTTCGCGGGAGAGGGTTTCCAGCGGCTCCCGCGTCTTTGCAGGGAAGGGCGGTCATCACGCCTCCGGCCTGCGGCATTCCTCCAGCAGCCAGTCGCGGAAGGCGGTGAGGGCGGGGCGGTCGGCCCGGTTCTCGGGGTAGACGAGCCAGTAAGCCTGGCCGCTCTCGACGGGGCGGGCGAAGGGCTGGACCAGCTGGCCGCTGGCCAGTTCCTCCTCCACCAGGAAACGCGGGACGATGGCCATGCCGAGGCCCGCGACAGCCGCCTGCGCCACCATGGCGAACTGCTCGAAGCTCGGCCCGGCCCGCCCCGACGCGGGATCGAGGCCCTGGGCGGCCAGCCATTCGCCCCAGGCCCGGGGACGGGTCGCCTGCTGCAGCAGGGGCGCCCTGAGCACGTCCTTCGGCTCGGCAATGGCGAGGCGCTGGAGAAGGGCAGGACTGGAGACCGGGACGATGGATTCGCCCATGAGCCGGTAGAACACGGCCCCGGGCCAGTCGGGATTGCCGAAATGGATGCCGGCGTCGAACGGTTCTCGCGCGAAGTCGAAGGGCAGGATGCGGGTAGCAAAATTGATCGTCACCTCCGGGTGCTTCTGGAAGAACCGCGGCAGGCGCGGGATCAGCCAGCGCGTGCCGAAAGTGGGCAGCACGGCGAGCGACAGCGTCCCGCCCGTCGTCTTGAAGGCCATGGTGGAGAGCGTCGCCGCGGCCAGTCGGCCGAGGATGTCGCGCACCTCCGCCGCATAGGCGGACCCGGCCGGCGTCAGCACGATGCGCTGGCGCACCCTCTCGAACAGAGGCACAGAAAGCTGCGTCTCGAGCGCCGCGACCTGCCTGCTGACGGCGCCCTGCGTCAGGCGCAGTTCCTCGGCAGCCCGGGTGAAGCTGAGGTGTCGCGCCGAGGCCTCGAAGGCCTGCAGCGCGCCGAGGCTGGGGACGAGGCGCGGCGAGATCATGAGCGTACGTCATGATCTCGTGAGAACTTCTCGTTTGCAACCGGGACGTCCTTGGCGTTTCCTGACGCCGCCCGACATGACCCGTGCGGGGCATCCCCGCACGCCACGAGACCGGACCGACATGACAGCAGCCGCCGATGCCCGCGCCATCCTCGACCGCCTCGGCGTCCCCGCGGACGCCTTTGGCTGGAGCGGCCTGCCCGCCCACTCCCCGATCACAGGCGAACTCGTTGCCGAGGTGCGGACCACGACGGCCGCCGGAGTGAAGGATGCGGTCGGTCGCGCCGCGGCGGCGTTTCGCGAGTGGCGCGCCGTCCCCGCCCCACGGCGCGGCGAGTTTGTCCGCCTGATCGGCGAGGAACTGCGCACCGCAAAGAGCGATCTCGGCATGCTGGTGACGCTGGAAGCGGGCAAGATCGTTTCCGAGGGCCTCGGCGAGGTCCAGGAGATGATCGACATCTGCGACTACGCGGTCGGCCTCTCCCGCCAGCTCTTCGGCCTCACCATCGCCACCGAGCGCCCGGACCACCGCATGATGGAGACCTGGCATCCGCTGGGGCCCTGCGGCGTCATCACCGCATTCAACTTCCCCGTCGCGGTGTGGTCGTGGAATGCCGCGCTCGCCTTCGTCTGCGGCGATCCCGTCGTCTGGAAGCCGTCCGAGAAGACGCCGCTCACGGCGCTGGCCGTCGCCGCCATCGTGAAGAAGGCGGGCGAGAGGTTCGGCGGCATCCCGGAGGGCCTGCACGAGGTGCTGATCGGCGGGCGCGACCTCGGCGAGGCGCTGGTCGACGATCCGCGGATCCCGGTGCTGTCGGCGACCGGCTCCACCGCCATGGGCCGGCAGGTCGGCCCGAAGCTCGCGGGTCGCTTCGCCCGTGCCATCCTCGAGCTCGGCGGCAACAATGCCGCCATCGTGACGCCATCCGCCGACCTCGACATCGCGTTGCGCGCCATCGCCTTCGCCGCCATCGGCACGGCCGGCCAGCGCTGCACGACGCTGCGGCGGCTCATCGTGCACGAGAGCGTCTACGACCAGATCGTGCCGCGGCTGCGCAGCGTCTACGGCTCCGCCAAGGTCGGCGATCCGCGCGAGAACGGCGTGCTCGTAGGCCCGCTGATCGACGCTGCGGCTTTCGCCGGCATGGAGCGGGCGCTGGCCGAGGCGCGTGCCGCCGGAGCGCAGGTGACGGGCGGGACGCGCGTGGCGGTCAATGGCCACGTCAAGGCCTTCTATGCCACCCCGGCCCTGGTCGAGATGCCGTCGCAGGCCGGACCCATGCTGCGCGAGACCTTCGCGCCCATCCTCTACGTCGTGAAGTACGCGACCTTCGAGGAGGCGATTACGCTTCACAACGCAGTAGGAGCCGGGCTCTCGTCCTCCATCTTCACCCTCGACATGCGCGAGGCCGAGCGCTTCGTCTCAGCCGAGGGCTCCGACTGCGGCATCGCCAACGTCAATATCGGCCCGTCCGGCGCAGAGATCGGCGGCGCCTTCGGTGGCGAGAAGGAGACGGGCGGCGGCCGCGAGGCCGGGTCCGACGCCTGGAAGGCCTATATGCGCCGGGCGACCAACACCATCAATTACGGGACGACCGTGCCGTTGGCGCAAGGCGTTCAGTTCGAGATCATGGGGTAGCCTGTCATCCCCGGCGCGCCGAAGGCGCGGGAAGGGGACCAGGCCTCCCTTGGGACCGGGAAGCCTGCTCCTGGATCCCCTTCCCCTCCGCGGCTTCGCCGCTCCGGCCGGGGATGACAGCGAGGCGGCCCGAAGGACGGAGGAGATCACGATGAGCGCCAATCCGAAGGCCAAGGACAAGCCCTCCCCGGCCTCCTTCACGTGGGAGGATCCGTTCCTCCTCGAGGAGCAGCTCACCGAGGAGGAGCGCCTCATCCGTGATACGGCCCGCGACTTCGCGCAGGAGAAGCTCCTGCCGCGCGTCATCGAGGCTTATCGCGAGGAGAAGACGGACCGGGCCGTCTTCGATGAGATGGGCGCGCTGGGCCTGCTCGGCGTGACGCTGCCCGACGACTATGGCTGCGCCGGCGCCAACTATGTCTCCTACGGCCTCGTGGCGCGCGAGATCGAGCGGGTGGACAGCGGCTACCGCTCGATGATGAGCGTGCAATCCTCGCTCGTCATGTACCCGATCTACGCCTATGGCGACGAGACGCAGCGCAAGACGTACCTGCCGAAGCTGGCCACCGGCGAGTTCGTCGGCTGCTTCGGCCTCACCGAGCCCGACGCGGGCTCCGACCCTGCCGGCATGAAGACCCGCGCCGAGAAGGTGGCCGACGGCTACCGCCTGACCGGCTCGAAGATGTGGATTTCCAACTCGCCCATCGCCGACGTCTTCGTCGTCTGGGCGAAGTCGCCCGCGCATGACGACCAGATCCGCGGCTTCGTGCTTGAGAAAGGCATGAAGGGCCTCTCGGCCCCCAAGATCGGCGGCAAGCTCTCCCTGCGGGCCTCGATCACGGGCGAGATCGTCATGGACGGGGTGGTCGTGCCCGAGAGCGCGCTGCTGCCGAACGTCGCCGGCCTCAAGGGCCCCTTCGGCTGCCTCAACCGGGCGCGCTACGGCATCTCGTGGGGCGTCATGGGTGCAGCCGAGGATTGCTGGCACCGCGCCCGCACCTACACGCTGGACCGCAAGCAGTTCGGCCGGCCGTTAGCTGCCACGCAGCTGGTGCAGAAGAAGCTCGCCGACATGCAGACGGAGATCGCGCTCGGCCTGCAGGCCTCCCTGCGCGTCGGCCGGCTCTTCGACGAGGGCAAGGTCGCTCCGGAGATGATCTCGCTGGTCAAGCGCAACAATTGCGGCAAGGCCCTCGACATCGCCCGCGTGGCCCGCGACATGCACGGCGGCAACGGCATCCAGGAGGAATACCACGTCATGCGCCACGCGCAGAACCTGGAGACCGTCAACACCTACGAGGGCACGCACGACGTGCACGCCCTCATCCTTGGTCGGGCCCAGACCGGCCTGCAGGCGTTTTTCTGAGGGCCGGATGAGCGGCGCCCGACTCTCCCGCGAGACGGTCTATTCGGCCGCCTCGGGCTGCGTGCCGCTCCCGTCGCGCTCGCGGAGCGGAGCGATGCGGATGCGCCCGTCCGTCCAAGCTCTCAGGATGGCATCGATCTGGGTCTGCCAGCACGGCAGCCTGGCGATCGCCTCTGCGACGTCCTGCGAGACGAAAACGTCCTCGAGCTTCACCTTCGGCAGGCCGTCGAGGCCAAGACCGGGCTTCACGAAACGCTCGCCGTCGTACCGGTCGGCGCGGGCGAAGAAGTTGTCGTCAAGTTCCGGCGGTTCGTCAGGGTCCAACGGTTCGTCAGGGTCCAGCCAGGAGGTGTCCGTATTGGGCTCGTTCGCGGCCATTCGCGTACCTCATCGAAATGATGCGCCTCGCGCTGTCACGTTCCGTCCAGATCAGGATCACCATCCGACCCCGCAAGTGGCCGACGGTGAGGTTCCGGCGTTCGCCGTAGTCTTTCCGATCATCAAGCGCCGTGTAGGTTGGGCTTTGAAAAACCACTCCAGCGTCGCCGAAGTCGATGCCGCGGTCGCGCAGGGTCGCGGCTCTCTTGGCGGGATCATACTCGATCCGCATCGGCAATCATCGTGTGAAATCACGGGTCGCAATGGCGGCGAGCCAAGCACGCCGGCCGCGCGTGAACAATGGACCGGAGGTTGCCGGTGAGCAGCGTGGCCGCCGACATCCCACCCCTGCACGGCATCCGCGTGCTGGAGCTGGCGCGTATCCTCGCCGGGCCATGGGTGGGCCAGACGCTGGCCGATCTCGGCGCCGACGTCGTCAAGGTCGAGCGCCCCGGCACGGGTGACGACACCCGCACCTGGGGACCGCCCTTCGTGGAAGCTGCCGATGGAGGCGATCTCTCCGCCGCCTACTTCCACTCCTGCAACCGCGGCAAGCGCTCGGTGGCGGTGGATTTCGAGACGCCGGAGGGACAGGCGCTGGTGCGCCGGCTGGCCCTTCACGCCGACGTCGTCGTCGAGAACTTCAAGGTCGGCGGGCTCGTCAAATACGGGCTCGACCATGCCAGCCTGCGCAAGCTCAACCCGCGCCTGGTCACCTGCTCGATCACCGGCTTCGGCCAGACCGGACCCTATGCCCAGCGGGCCGGCTACGATTTCATGATCCAGGCCATGGCCGGCATCATGGACATTACGGGAGCCCCCGACGGCGAGCCGCAGAAGGTCGGCGTGGCCGTCTCCGACATCTTCACGGGCCTCTATTCGGTGGTGGGCATCCTCGCCGCCCTGCGCCGGCGCGACGAGACGGGGGAGGGCGCGCATGTCGACATGGCGCTGTTCGACGCGACGGTGGCGATCCTCGCCAACCAGGCTCTGAATGCGCTCGTGTCAGGCAAGGCACCGCGACGGCTGGGCAACGCGCATCCCAACATCGTGCCCTACCAGGTCTTCCCGGTCTCCGACGGGCACGTGGTGGTCGCCGTCGGCAATGACGGGCAGTACGCCAAGCTCTGCCGCATCCTGGGCGAGCCGGCGCTGGCGGACAACCCGGACTACAAGACCAACGCCCTGCGCGTGAAGCACCGGGACGCCCTGTGCGCGCGCATCTCGGGCCTGACCCGCGCCTTCACCCGCTCCGATCTGCTCGGCTTGCTGGAGCGCGACGGAGTCCCGGCGGGTCCCATCAACACCATCGGCGACGTCTTTGCCGACCCGCAGACGATCGCGCGGGGCATGAAGGTCGACCTGCCCAGCGAGGCGGCGGCGGGCGGCAGCATCCCCTCCGTCCGTTCTCCCCTGATCCTCGACGGCCAGCCGCAATTCGCCGGCCGCGCCGCCCCCCGCCTCGGCGAAGACACGGCCGAGGTACTGGCCGACCCCGCATGGGGGGCGGAGTGAGCACAACCAGCGCTGGGTGGCGTCATTGCCTCAAGATCTCATACGCTGCTGCATTCGGCACGGCGGTTCGGCATGCCATACTGGGTGTACGTGATGGCGTCGGGACCGCGCGGCACGCTGTATGTCGGCGTGACGCGAGAACCGGGCCGGCGTGTCTGGGAACACTGGACGGGACAGGGCTCCAAGTTCGTGACGCGCTACGGAGTCATGCGCCTCGTTTACGCAGAGGCGTTCGACGAGCCACTCGTTGCCATCGCCTTCGAGAAGCGCCTCAAGCGTTGGCGGCGCGCGTGGAAGATCGCGCTCATCGAGAAGGCGAACCCGGATTGGGCCGACATTTCCGGCCAGGTTCACTAGTCGGAGTCATCCCGGGCGCGCTGCAGCGCGAAGCGGAGCGGCCCAGACCCGGGATCCACGAACACGACGCTGCCCGGACGGTGGTCCTGTGTCCCGGCTCTCCGCTGCGCTCCGGCCGGGATGACGGCGAAAACTGGCTGACCGTTTCCGACGGAAGCGAAGTCCTCCCGGGCGCGCTGCAGCGCGAAGCGGTGCGGCGCAAACCTGGGATCCAGGAACACGACGCTGCCCGGACGGTGGTCCTGTGTCCCGGCTCTCCGCTGCGCTCCGGCCGGGATGACGGCGAAAACTGGCTGACCGTTTCCGACGGAAGCGAAGTCATCCCGGGCGCGCTGCAGCGCGAAGCGGTGCGGCGCAGACCCGGGATGCAGGAACACGACGCCGCCCGGATGGTGGTCCTGGGTCCCGGCTCTCCGCTGCGCTCCGGCCGGGATGACGGCGGAAACTGGCTGACCGTTTCCGACGGAAGCGAAGTCATCCCGGGCGCGCTGCAGCGCGATGCGGTGCGGCGCAGACCCGGGATCCACGAACCCGACGCTGCCCGGACGGCGGTCCTGGGTCCCGGCTCTCCGCTGCGCTCCGGCCGGGATGACGGCGCAATTTCGATGAAGGGATGTTCCCCATGACCGAGCCACGCACGGGCGGGCAGCTGATCGTCGACTGTCTTGCCGCGCAGGGAACGGAGCACGTGTTCTGCGTGCCCGGCGAGAGCTACCTCGCGGTGCTCGACGCGCTGCACGACGCGTCCATCGGCGTGACCGTGTGCCGGCAGGAGGGCGGGGCGGTGATGATGGCGGACGCCACTGCGCGGCTCACCAACCGGCCGGGCGTGGCCATGGTGACGCGCGGGCCGGGGGCGACCAACGCCTCGCCGGGCATCCACATCGCCGAGCATGATTCCGTGCCGCTGATCCTCTTCGTCGGCCAGGTCGAGCGCGACATGCGCGGGCGCGGAGCCTTCCAGGAGATGGATTTCCGCGCCGTCTTCGGGTCCTTCGCCAAGTGGGTTGTCGAGATCGAGGAGGCAAGCCGCATCCCGGAGATCGTCTCCCGCGCCTTCCACGTGGCCATGCAGGGACGGCCGGGACCGGTGGTGATCTCGCTGCCGGAGGACATGCTGGTGGAGACCGCAGCTGTCGCCGCCGGCCCGCGCGTCGAGGCGGTGGAGACCTGGCCCGGCCTCACGCAGATGGCGGAACTGCAGAAGCTGCTCTGGGCGGCGAAGTCGCCGGTGCTCATCCTCGGCGGCGGGGGGTGGAGCGAGCAGGCATGCGGGCGCGTCCGGCGCTTCGCGGAGCGCTTCGATATCCCGGTCGCGACCTCCTTCCGCCGCGCCATGCTGTTTCCGGCCGACCACCCCAACTACGCGGGCGAGATCGGAATCGGCCCCAACCCGAAGCTCAAGGCGCGCATCGAGGGAGCGGACCTCGTGATCCTGGCGGGTGGACGGATGGCGGAGATGCCGAGCCAGGCCTACACGCTGTTCGACATTCCGGTGCCCCGGCAGGCGCTCGTCCACGTCCACGCCGACCCGCAGGAGATCGGCCGGGTCTACCATCCGCGGCTCGGCATCAACGCCACCCCGAACGCCTTCGCGGCGGCGCTGGAGACTGTGCAGCCGCCCAACGCCATTCCCTGGGCTGGAAGCGCTGCGGCGGCGCGCGAGGAGTATCTGGCCTGGACCGAGCAGCCCGCCCGCATCCCCGGCGCGTTCCAGACCGGCGAGGCCGTCGCCTGGCTGCGCAACAGGCTTCCGGCAGACGCCATCGTCACCAACGGCGCCGGCAACTACGCCATCTGGGTTGGCCGCTTCATGCGCTTTCGCCGCTTTGGCACGCAGCTTGCGCCCACCTCGGGCTCGATGGGATACGGGCTTCCGGCGGCGGTGGGTGCCAAGCGCCAGTTCCCGGAGCGCACCGTCGTCTGCTTCGCTGGCGATGGCTGCTTCCTCATGAACGGGCAGGAGTTCGCCACCGCCGTCCAGTACGACCTGCCGATCGTCGTCGTCGTGAGCGACAACGGCATGTACGGCACCATCCGCATGCACCAGGAGCGCGAATACCCCGGCCGCGTCTCGGCCACGGCACTCCGCAACCCGGACTTCGCCGCCTATGCGGTCGCGTTCGGCGGCCACGGAGAGCTGGTGACCACGACCGAGGAGTTCGCGCCCGCCTTCGAGCGCGCGGTCGCTTCGGGCAAGCCCGCGATCCTGCACGTCAAGGTCGACCCGGAGGCGATCACGCCCGCCGCGACGCTCGCCGGCATCCGCCAGAAGGCGCTGGAGGCGAAGGGCTGAGGGCTTCAGCCTGGCCTTCGGGCGATGATGCCGGCCTTGCGAATATCCGCCACGCTCCTGACACCGCACAGGCCCATGGCGCGGTCGATCTCGCGGCGAAAAATCTCGAGCACGTGCGACACCCCGGCCTCGCCTGCGACGGCGAGGCCCCAGAGTTGCGGGCGTCCGACCAGGGTGCAGCGGGCACCGAGGGCCAGCGCCTTCACCACGTCGGCGCCCCTTCGAAGCCCGCCGTCCACCATTACGATGGCCCGGTCACCGACGGCCTCGACGACGGCCGGAAGCGCGTCGAGGGAAGAGATGGCGCCGTCGAGCTGACGCCCGCCATGGTTCGACACGATGATCCCGTCCACACCCATCGCCGCGGCCTGTGCCGCCTCCTGCGGGTGAAGGACGCCCTTGACCACGAGGGGCCCCTTCCACACGCCCCGGATCCATTCGAGATCGCGCCAGTTCAGGCCGGGGTCGAGAAGGTTGGCCATCTGTCCCGCGAGTGAAGCCATGTCGGAGGCCTGGCCGGGCCGGACGTAGTTGCCGAACGTGATGCGCGGGATTTCCGGGCGCATGCGCCGGAGCCAGCCGACCTTGGTGGCCATGCGCACCACGTCCTTCGGTGCGAAGCGGGGCGGGATGGCAAAGCCGTTGCGGATGTCGCGTTCGCGGTTGCCCAGGAGCTGGTTGTCGATGGTGAGCACCAGCGCGTCGTAGCCGGCCGCCTGCGCCCGACGCGTCAGCTCCTCTGTGAAGCCCCGGTCTCGATAGACGAAGACCTGCATCCATCGCGGGGCGCTGCCCTGGGCGGCAAGATCCTCCAGCGTGCAGACGGAGCCGTGGCTCAGGCAAAAGGCCGTGCCCGCCGCCACGGCGGCGCGCGCCGACGCGAGTTCTCCGCCCGGCCAGAAAAGCCCGGCGAGCCCCGTCGGGGCGACCATCACCGGCAGGGAGAGCCGCTTTCCGAAGAGATCGACCGAGAGGTCGCGCTCGGCCGCCCCTTCCAGCGGGCGTGGCAGAAGGTCCCATCGGTCGAATGCGCTCTCATTGCGGCGCAGGGTGCGCTCGTCTTCCGCGCCGCCATCGGCGAAGTCGAAGATGGGGTGGGGCAGGGCGCGCCGGGCCAGCTCGCGCATCGCAGCGACGCTATAGCCCTCTCGCTTCAAGCGCTCGACCACCATTCAGTCCTCCCCGCGCCGCCTCTGCCGGGCCGCGTCGCGCCGGAGTGAAGCACGCGCCGCGGGGCCGCTCAATCGACGTGGCGGATGACGACACCTGTCTGGCCCGAGAAGGCGCCGGAACGACATAAAAGTGGTGAGATTGTCGGCCGGCACATCAAAATCCATCAGGAATCACGGCGAAAGCCCACATATTCGGCTTAACGGTGAGACTTTGGGCGTAAACGTGGCTTGCGCGTCCGGTGTGGGAGTGTCATGCTTTTGATGCTTAGGTGTAGCGCCGGTTCGCTGCAGCCGGCTCCATCTGCCGAAAAACAGGCAGGAATCCTCGGGGGAGGAAACCACATGAAGACGTTCCGCATGGCGGGTATTGCGCTCGCCGGTCTGCTGCTCTCCTCGGCCGCCGTCCTGGCCGGGCCGAAGATCGTGAACGGCCCTGGCGCCGATCCGGCCTGCTTCAAGCCCTGGAGCGAAAAGACCAAGTATATGCAGTGGGACAAGAAGCCCGGCCCGTACCGCATCGCGGTGGTCAACGGCTTCGTCGGCAATACCTGGCGAATCCAGATGATCAAGACGGCGAAGGCCTTCGCCGAGCAGCCGGGCATCAAGGAGAACATCAAGGAGTTCAAGGTCGTCTCGACCGGAACCGACGTCGCCGCCCAGCTCGGCGCCATCGAGGACTTCATCAACCAGGGCTTCGACGCGATCGTCACGATCGCCGTGTCGCCGGAAGGCTTCGACCGCGTCATCCGTCTCGCCGACAAGAACAACGTCGTCGTCGTTCCCTTCGACAACATCCTCGACACCGACAAAGTGATGATGGTGAACGAGGACCAGAAGGCGATGGGCAAGATGTCCGCCGACTTCCTCATCAAGGAGATGGGGAAGAAGGAAGGCAAGATCCTCGAGGTGCGCGGCCTGCCCGGCAACTCGGTGGACCGCGACCGCCATGTCGGCTTCCGCGAGGTGATGGAAGCCTCCGGCAACAAGTTCAACATCGTCGAGGTGGTGGGCAACTGGGACGACGGTACGGCCCAGAAGGCGACCGCCGACGCGATTGCCGTCCACGGCAAGTTCGACGGCGTGTTCACGCAGGGTGGCTCGACCGGCTCGGTCCGCGCCATGATGGACGCCAAGCACCCCTTCGTGCCGATGGCCGGCGAGGGTGAGAACGGCTTCCGCAAGCAGATTTCCCAGTATCACGACCAGGGTCTCAAGGGCCTCTCCTACGGCCAGTCGCCCGCTCTCGCGGCGATCTCGATCAAGGCCGCGATCTCTGCGCTCCAGGGCAACCCGATGCCGCAGCTGATCTCGATCCCGATCCCGGTGGCCGACTACACCACGCTCAAGGACGGCGTGAACTTCTGGTCGAACCTCACCGACAACTTCTTCGCTCCCAATGAATTCCCGCCCTGCGGCGTGAACATTTCGGCCACCGAGATCATGGCCAAGGACGAGAAGAACTCGCAGTAACCCGCCTTGGAGCGGCCCCTCCCCGGGGCCGCTCCATTCTCGGCATGGCGGAGACCGTCGCGATGGCCGCTGGTCCGGCTGATCCCATCCTCGTCCTCTCTTCGATCTCCAAGCGTTACGGCGGCGTCAGGGCCCTTGAGGGGGTGGACTTCGCGTGCGCGAGCGGGAAGATCCATGCCGTCCTCGGTGAGAACGGCGCGGGCAAGTCCACGCTCATCAAGATCATCGCCGGAGTCGTGCAGCCCGACGAGGGCAGCATGAAGCTGGACGGGCGCGACGTGCGCTTCGTCAACCCAGCTGCGGCCAATGCGGCGGGCATCGTCTGCATCTTCCAGGAATTGTCGTTGATGCCGGACCTGTCGGTGTCCGACAACATCTCGGCCGCCGACCCACCGCGTCGCCTCGGCCTTATCGACGGCCGCGCCCAGCGCCGCCGCGCCGAGGAACTCCTCGCATCCATCGGCTGCGAGGACGTGAACCCCCTGGCCCGCGTGCGCGACCTGCCACTGTCGCGCCGGCAGATGGTCGAGATCGCCAAGGCGCTCGGCAAGAAGCCGCGCCTGCTCATTCTCGACGAGGCGACCTCCGCCCTGACGGCGGCGGACGTCGAGAAGGTCTATTCGATGCTTGCCCGCCTCCGGAGGGAAGGCGTGGCGATTCTCTACATCTCGCACCGCATGCACGAGATCGAGGCGCTGGCCGACGTCGCCTCGGTGTTCCGCAACGGCCGCCACATCGAGACCTTCGACAAGGGCGCACGGTCGAGCGACGAGATCGTGCAGCTGATGATCGGCCGCGAAATCTCCTCGCAATACCCGCCCAAGCCGGTCCGGGCGCGGCCAAAGCCGGTGCTCGAGGTGAACAAGCTGGGCTGGGAAGGCCGGCTGCGCGACATCTCCTTCACCCTTGGACCGGGCGAGATCCTCGGGCTCGGCGGTCTCGACGGCCAGGGCCAGAAGGAGGTTCTCCTCGCTCTCTTCGGCGTCCTCCGCGGCGTGAGCGGAGACATCCGCATCGACGGCAAGCCTGTGCGTCCCTCGTCCCCGGCCCAGGCCAAGGACCCGTCCATCGGCATCGCGCTGGTGCCGGAAGACCGCAAGACCGAAGGCCTGATGCTGCCGATGTCCGTCGCCGACAATCTCGTGGGCGCCTCGCTGAACACGCTGTCGACCGGCCTCTTCATCGACGGCGAGCGCGAGAAGGCGGCAGTCAAAGACGCCGTCAAGGCGCTGCAGATCAAGGTCGGGCGGACCGAGGATGCCGTGTCCACCCTGTCTGGCGGCAACCAGCAGAAGGTCGTCATCGCCAAGTGGCTGATGACGAAGCCGCGCATCATCCTGCTCAGCGACCCGACCCGCGGCATCGACGTGGGCACGAAGCAGGAGATCTACAGGCTCCTGCGCGAGCTCGCCGATTCCGGCGCCGCGATCCTGTTCTACTCCACAGACTATGACGAGCTGATCGGCTGCTGCGACCGCGTGGCGATCCTCTACGACGGCCAGGTCGTGCGCGAGCTGGAGGGTGACGACATCACCGAGACCAACATCGTGGCAGGCTCCCTCAACATCGCCCCGGGCGAGACGGTGAAGATCCATGCGTGAGGCGGGGGAGCATGTCTGACATCGCCCTGAGGCTGCGGCAGAACTCGGCGCTGGCCTTCGCCGTCCTGCTCTTCTGCGTCGTCTATTTTCTCTACCACATGGTGCATCCCAAGGGCTTCTCGACCCAGGTGCTGGTGCAGAATTCCAACGAGGTCTTCACCCTCGCCATGATCGCCATGGCGCAGACCGTGCCGGTGCTGCTCGGCGGCCTCGACCTTTCCGTCGGCTCCGTCATGACGATGGTGAACTGCATCGCCAGCCATGTCGTCACGGGCTCGGCCGCCGAGATGTGGCTCGGCATCCTGATCTGCCTGCTGTCGGGCGCCGCCGCCGGCCTCGTCAACGGCATGATCGTGGTCTATGGCCGGATCCCGCCAATCATCGCCACGCTGGCCACGGGCGCCGTCTATATCGGCATCGCGCTGCTGCTGAGACCGACGCCGGGCGGCAAGCTTGACGAGGACCTGAACTGGGCCTTCACCAACTCGCTGGCTGACTTCGCCGAGACCTACGGGATCTTCGACGAGGGGAAGGCCGCGTGGTTCGCGCCGCTGGCCTGGATCCCGGTCCCGGTGGTGCTGCTGCTGCTCGTCATCCTCGTCATCTGGGTGCCCTTCCGCCGCTCGCTGACGGGCCGTACGGTCTACGCCATCGGCTCCTCGGAAAGCGCGGCCTACATGTCAGGGCTCCCGCTCAACCAGGCCAAGCTGGCCGCATTCACGCTCGCCGGATTGTTCGCGGGGATTGGCGGGTTGTTCCTCGCGATCCAGACCTCGTCCGGCAATGCAGACATTCCGCAGGCCGGTTCCTACACGCTCAACTCGATCGCCTCCGTCGTCATCGGCGGCACATCGCTCCTCGGCGGCGTCGGTGGCGCGGTGGGTTCGGTGTTCGGATCGCTGATCCTGCGCGTGATCTCCTTCGGCTTCCGCGTCTTCGACATCCCGCCGCTGATGCAGCCCCTCTTCGAGGGCATCGTCCTCCTCGCCGCCGTCAGCCTCGGCGCCGCCCGCGCCCTGCGGGTGCGCAACACGCTCGAGTTGTTCCGATGACCGCTACACGGCTCACCCTCGGCGCCGACGACAGGCCGATCGTCATTGCGGGGCTGTTCATCGTCCTCATCCTGATCGTCGGCACCATCTACACGCTGGTGACGCAGGGCACGGCGACACTGCTCTCGCCCAACTATCTCCTCCAGCAGTTGCAGGTTGGCTCGTTCCTCGGCATCGTCGCGGCGGGAATGATGGTCGTCATCCTGATGGGGCACATCGACCTGTCGGTGTCCTGGACCCTCGCCGCGGCCGCGATGATGGCGACGGCGGTTGGTGGCCCCGCGGCCATCCCGATCGGCATCGGCATCGGGCTCGCCGCCGGCTTCGTCAACGGCATCGGCGTCGGCTATCTCCGCGTGCCCTCGATGATCTTCACCCTCGGCATGGACGCCGTGCTGCGCGGCCTGATGGTCGCGCACACCGGCGGCTTCGCGCCGCAGACGGCGGCAACCGACCTGATGCGCTCCCTCGGCGCCGAGCGCACCCTGGGTATCCCCAACGCGCTTTTCGTCTGGGCCGTCGTTTCGCTGATCGTCGTCGTGCTTCTGAGCCGGACGCCCTTCGGCCGCTATGTCTACGCCATCGGCAACCGGGAGCAGGCAGCCTACCTCTCCGGCGTGCGCACGCGCGGCGTGATCCTCGTGGGGTTCATGCTGTCGGGCGCTTGCGCCGGCCTCGCCGGCGTGATGCTGGCCGGCTACTCCACCAAGGCCTACCAGGGGATGGGCGTCGCCTATGTGCTGCCCTCCATCGCGGCAGTCGTCATCGGCGGAACCAACATCCTGGGTGGCAGCGGGCGCTATCTCGGCACGGTGGTCGGCGTCGTGCTGATCGTGCTGCTGAACAGCGTGCTCTCGATCATGCAGATGCCCGAGGCGGGCCGGCAGATCATCTACGGCCTCGTCATTATCGTCATGCTGCTCGCCTATGGCCGCAGCCGGATGACGGCGAGCTGAGCGTCAGGCGGGCGGTCCCAGAACCGCCCGCGTGATCAGAACGCCTGCCGCCGCCGAAACGGCCGACACCACTGTGCCCCATGCCATGTCGATGGCTGCGACGCTGGCCGGGAAGCCCTTCATCGTGGCGAGGTTGGTGAGGTCGTAGGTGGCATAGGCGAACAGGCCGAAGAGCCCGCCCCACAGCAGCGCCGAAGTCCAGCCGCCGCCCTTGTCGGCGCCGTAGCCCGCGAAGATCACCAGTCCCACGGCGTAGAGCAGGTAGAAAGCCACCGCGACCGGCACGTCCGGGCGCGGCGAGAGCAGATCGCCGAGCCGCTCCACGTAGAAGCTGCGGGCCACGACACCGAGCCAGACGAGGTCGAGGGCGACCATGGTCACGGCAGTGCCGGCGTAGAGCAGAAGTGTGCGGGTCATGCAGGCGCTTACGCGCGGCGCGCGGCCACGGATCAGCCTGCGGGCGTGTTGTGGCAGGTCTTCGGCGTGTCGGTCTGCTGCAGCGGGTTGAGATTGATGTTGCCGCAGCGGTCACAGCCGGCGGCGACAAGGCAGATCCCCAGGCAGAGCGCGATGCGGATGACGGTCAAGGAAGCCTCGGAACGGTGGCGGCGCGGTGGCGCCCGGGCGTAGACTTGGGCCGGATGCGGCGCGGCGTCAACCGCTCGCCGGCCCGGACGGGACTGCGCCCGCAGCGGCAAGGGCGGGCCTCGGAGGAAGAGCCATGGCCACTGACCATCTCGACAGCGACCCCATCGTCATCGTGGGTGCGGCGCGGACGCCGATGGGCGGCATGCTCGGCGACCTGTCACCGCTGGCCGCCCCGGCCCTGGGAGCCGCGGCGATCGCCGCAGCCCTGGACCGCGCCGGCGTGCCCGGCGAGGACGTGGACGAGGTTGTCATGGGCTGCGTCCTCACGGCGGGCCAGGGGCAGGCGCCCGCCCGCCAGGCAGGGCGTGGCGCGGGCCTGCCGGATGCCGTGCCGGCCTCGACCGTCAACAAGATGTGCGGCTCCGGCATGATTGCCGTGATCGGCGCCTGGGAGGCGCTGCACGCGCGCCCCGGCGACACGATCGTGGCCGGCGGCATGGAATCGATGAGCAACGCGCCCTACCTCGCGCCCAAGGCCCGCGCCGGCATGCGGCTGGGCCATGGCGTCCTGCTCGACCACATGTTCCTCGACGGCCTCGAGGACGCCTACGACAAGGGCCGCCTGATGGGCACCTTCGCGGAGGACTGCGCGTCGTTCTTCCAGTTCTCGCGCAAGGAGCAGGATGGCTACGCGCTGTCGTCGCTCGAGCGTGCGCTTGCGGCCCAGGCCTCGGGCGCGTTCGGCGACGAGATCGCGACTGTCGACGTCCCGGCCCGCTCCGGCGCACGCAGCGTGACCACGGACGAGCAGCCGGGCAAGGCCGACCCGGCGAAGATCCCGACGCTGAAGCCCGCCTTTCGCGAGGGTGGCACGGTGACCGCTGCCAATTCCTCCTCCATCTCCGACGGCGCCGCGGCGCTGGTCCTGATGCGTGCCTCGACGGCGGCGCGGAGGGGCCTGCAGCCAATTGCCCGCATCGCGGGCGTCGCCCGCCACGCCCGCGCGCCGAAGGACTTCCCGACCGCCCCCGTAGGCGCGCTGGAGCGGCTCTGGGACAAGACAGGCTGGCGCGATTCGGACGACACGCTCTACGAGATCAACGAGGCGTTCGCCGTCGTGCCCATGGCCGCCATGCGCGAACTCGGCCTGCCGCACGACCGCGTCAACGTGCACGGCGGCGCCTGCGCCCTCGGCCACCCGATCGGCGCGTCCGGCGCGCGCATCCTCGTCACCCTGCTCAACGCCATGCGGCGGCATGGCCGCCCGCGCGGCGTCGCAACCGTGTGCATCGGCGGAGGCGAAGCCACCGCAGTCGCGGTGGAGCGGTTCGAGTAGCCGCCGGGAACGCCCGGGCGAGCCACTCCCGTCACGCGGGCGCAGCGAAGCAACCCAGCCCCACGGGGACTATTTCGTCCCGCCGTTCATGCTGGCCTCCTCGGCCAGCGCCCTCTCGACGAGAACCTTCTCCCCGCGGCGCAGCGCCGACCAGCCCGCCACCAGCGCCACGACCACCACGACGAACCCGATGACGGCCGCGGCACCGGCGAGCCTCCTGGCGTCGGCGCCGAGCATGTAGCCGGCCAGGCCGTAGAAACCGGCCCAGAGAATGCCCCCTGCGGCATTGGCGAGGACGAAGCGGTCCCACGGCATGCGATTGGCGCCCGCCAGCACCGCCGCGAACACCCTGAGGAAGGCGACGAAGCGGCCAAACAGCACCACCTTGCCGCCATGGTGGCGGAACAGGTAGCGCGCCAGGGCCTGCCGCTCGTCGGTGAGCCCGACGGCGTGGCCGAAGCGCAGAAGGGCGGCCTGCCCCAGCGTCCGCCCGATGAGGTAGCCGATATTGTCGCCGAGAATGGCTCCGGCCATGGCCGCGACGATGACAGCCGTGATATCTACCTTGCCGCCCGTGCCGGCATAGATGGACGTGGCAAGGAGCGCGCTCTCGGCCGGCAGCGGCAGGCCGAGGCTCTCCAGCGTGATCAGCGCGAAGATGAACCACGCGCCCCACGCCTCGACGAGATGGATCAGTTCGGCTTCGGAAAAGAAGGTCACGGGCGGGACAACTCGGCTGGCGCAGACCCGACCATGCCGCCCCACAGCCGCCCCGGCAAGCCGCCCGACAGGGGTTGCAATGGCGCCGGAGAGAGGCTAATGACACCCCGCCGGCGCCGCTCAGCGGCTTCCCGGCCAGTGCGCCCGTAGCTCAGCTGGATAGAGCATCAGACTACGAATCTGAGGGTCGGACGTTCGAATCGTTCCGGGCGCGCCATTCCACTTTTTTGACCTGAGATGTTGCCTAACAGCTTGAACGGCAGGGATAAAGCTGCCGTTCTAAGTCCGCTTTTGCGCGTGTAGCGCAGACGGTCCGAAAGCACGAGTTTCAACACCGTGCGGCGGTCTTCCAGCTTACCGAAGCCCAGAGATTCAAGGGTGTCCGACGAATTCGAGCGCCGTTCCAGCAGGAAATACTCATTGAGATTCTTGCGGCACGAGACGAGCACGAGACCGGCGGCGACTGACCCGGTGAGCTCCCTACAGCGGGCCGGATGTCGAGAAGGAGCCAACCTGAAATATGGGATTCGCAAAGACCAAGTGTCTGCCAAGATCTTGTCAAACAGGACATGCGCCATTCCTCGCATGTCGTGTTTTTTTGCCCTTTGGGATTCACAGGCGAGTCCGAGACGGGCAGAATCGTGCCTTCACGGAGGGCGGGCCGATGGACGCGGAGTTTCTGGCGCAGCTTGCAGCGGGGGCTTTAGCAAAACGAGCCGAGATTCCACCCGATACGACTTTAAACCGCTACACGCGGGATAGGCTCGCCGCACAAGCCGCCTGTTTTGCGCTCGGATCGGCGGGCTTGCTCGCCGATGAGGGCGAAGTCCTGCATTGCGATCTGACCCACCAAATCACGTTGAGGGCACGCTACGGCGTGGATCCAGACCCATGACCACGATTGACCGCGCGGCGCGGCTATCATGACCGAGGACGAGGTTTCCACGGCGATTGAGGAGCTACGCTCGCTCTGTACGAACGTGGTCGGCTTCTACGACCTTGCCCACGAATTCTACAAAAACGACAGCGTGGATCAGCTCAAGGCGGACGCCTATGTCTACGCTTGCGGCCACGTGCTGGCGCGGCGGGTGTTCAGCCTGTCCCAACGTCTCGACGAAGGAAGGCAGTTCATCGAGCTGGCCGACGCTTTGCGGCCGATGAGACAGCTTTGCGCGAACGTCATTGGGGCCAACGCTTGGGTGGACAGCGACGCTGCCTCCGAACACGAACGACTGATCTGCCACGGCCAAGCTTATGCCAGTGGTTATGCACTCGCCCTTTGGGTCATCCGTATCAATAACGAGCTGACAGGGAGGCCGTAGACATGCAGGGGATCGACCGCCGCGCCTTTCTGGCTGGCCTTAGCGCAGCGGCAACTGTGCCTTTCGGCCCCGCCCAACCAGCAGCGGCAGCGACCTATCCGCTTGTCCCTGCTTTGCCTTCGCCTCTCACCGACCAAATGCGTGCGCGGATAATTCTCACAATCCTTGAGATGGATTCCGCCTTGCGCAACAGGCCCGAGGCTTCGGACGACCGCGACGCGGATGCCTACAAGATGGTGATCGCCCGCAAGCGTATGGCCCTCATCTGGCACCGGGCGGACTCTCTCGAACGCATGGCCTCGATTGCTCGCCGCTATCCGCCGAGCCGATTGCGCATGCAGGCCCTCATGGATGCTCGTTTAGCTGGAGCAGATGAGTGGATCGGCCTTTGGATAAGCCGCCCCATTGCCTACAGCTATTGAGCGTCCCCGCGCGAAGCAGTTGTCTCTCCTTTGAGGGCAGCAACAAAGGGCCATGCGCCAGCCCGAACAGGCGCAACCTATCTCCTCAAATTGGCACCTGGATCGACATAGGGCTGATCGAGGCGCGCCAAATTTCCCAGGCTTATCGGGACTCGCCGAACGCGGTGAGCGGCCGCGTTCACACGCCCGCGTGGCCAGCGCTGGGCCTGACGCGCATTGCGCGTGCCACCAGCGCCGGGTGCCTGCGTTCGTGCCGGTCTCGCGCCGGAGCCTACTTCCGTTTGCGGCCTTCCCATGGCGCCTGGCTGGTGGTGCCTGCCAGGGACTCGGCCGGTAGCGGCGGCACGATTCCCAGGACGCGGGACAGGCCCTGCCGGGCGAGCTCCTTGGCGTTCTCGGACGAAGACTGGGCGGACGCCGCTGGCTGGGCCTGCGGGGGTTCGGCAACGACGGGCTGCTCGGGCGGGGGTGGAGGGGCAGGCTCGGCGCGCGGTTCCGGAGTGCGCTCCGGCATGCGGGGGCGACGCCCCACGGTCGCGTCCAGCAGGTCCAGCAGGTCTTCGAGGCCGGAATTGCTCACCGACAGCTCGCCGCTGCCCGGCACGCCCGCCAGAGCGAGCGACCTGTTGGCATATTCCTCCCCTGTGACCTCGGGCCCCAGCCATGCCGGCGGGCGGAAGGCGCGCGAGGCGGGCCCGCTATCCGTGATCACCGTGGCGACGTCGAGCATGCGACCCCCGGTCGAGATGCGGTCCAGCAGGATCTCCTGCCCGTCCACCGGAAGAATGGCACGGTCGATGTCGATGCGGCCGATGGAGACGTCGAGCAGCGCCTCGGCGTGCCGGCGCGGCACCGTCGTCTCCTCCAGCGCGATCTGGCCGTCGCTCTCCTCCGCCAGCACGAGCACGGCCTTGTCGCCCTGCAGCTGCACATGGGTGCTGCGGCCCTCGCCGCCGTTCAGGTATCCCTCCACTACCCAGGTGGTGGGAATCTGGCGCCGGACCAGGCGAGCAATCCCCGACGCGACTAGAAATTTTCTCGCTGCCATTTGGCCCTCTCGCAACGCACCCCGCCGTCAGCCTTCCATGGAAAGCAGAATCACGCATCGGGTTCCGCACCTGAGACATCAACCGTGCGAAGTTGGACCACGGTGAGGCAGATTGAGTGACAAGGGTATTTCATTTGCCGCTTCCGACGTTGCATCTCCTCGGGGCGGGAAGCTTCCAGACCCTTTGGCTCGGGAACTCGGCGTAAACGTCCATTGAATTAAGTTGATTTCTCCGGTCCGTGCGGTGTCGCCGCGCGGCCGGCGCATGGTTCGACCTTCAGGCATGTCTTCCCCCCTCGGGAGATGCGGAATGGACTGGCTGATCATCGCGTCCGGATGTCTCGCCGCCGGCCTGGGCCTGGCGACGGTGGCGTTCGTTCAGTTGCGGGTTTCGCGCCGCCGCCTCGCGCAACTGACCTCCGCCGTCGACAGCATTCCGCAGGGCCTCTGCCGCTTCGACCACGAAGGCCGGCTGATCGTGTGGAACCGCAGCTATTGCGAGATCTACAACGTGCCGTCCGACCGTCTCTACGAAGGCATGCCATTCCGCGACCTGATCGAGCTGCGCTTCAGCCTCGGCAATGCGCCGGCGGTCGACCGTGAAGCCTTTTTCGACGCCCGCGTGCGCGTGGTCGGCGAAGGGTCCTATTCGGAGTCGTCGGTGCCGCTGAAGAACGGCCGCATCATCCGCATCTGCCACAATCCCATGCCCGACAAGGGCTGGGTCGCGCTGCATGAGGACATCACCGAGAAGCAGCGCGCCGACGACGAGCGCGCCGTCTTCGCCGAGCGCGAGCGGCACAGGGAGCTGACGGAAGCGGCCATCGGCGCATTCCAGGCCGATGCGGACCCGGTGCTGGGCGATCTCGGCGAGCGCGCCCACGGCATGGACACCACTGCGGCAAACCTGCTCCAGGCGGCTGAAATTACCTCGCGCCAGACACAGGTCGCAGTCCGCACCATCGAGGAGGCGCATCTGAGCGTCGATGGCGCAGCCGGCGCGGCTCATTCGATCGCGCGTGCGATGTCTTCGCTGGAACTTCGCCTGACGCATTCCGCGGAGGTGATGTCGGGCGCCATGCGCGAGGCCGAGCAGGCCGACACGGAAATAGGCGGGCTCGCCTCCGCCGCGGGGACGATCAGCCAGATCACGGACACCATCCGCGACGTGGCCCGCAAGACCAACCTCCTCGCCCTGAACGCGACCATCGAGGCGGCGCGGGCCGGCGAGGCCGGGCGTGGCTTCAGCGTCGTGGCGACGCAGGTGAAGGAACTGGCCGAGCAGGTGGAGCGGGCCGCGACCCAGATCGGCACGCAGGTGCTGCTGGTGCGCCAGTTCGCTCAAAAGGGCGTGGACGCCATCCACGCCAATGTCGAGCGCATGCGCAGCGTCAACGACGAGACCGACACCGTGAGGCAGTCGATGGCCGAGCAGACCCGCGCGGCCGCCACCATCAGCGCCACCGTCAACACGGTGATGGAGGGCACGCAGCAGATCCGCGCCGTGCTGGGAGAGGTCGAAGCGCAGATCGAGAACGTCCGGCAGTCAGCCGGAGACGTGCACAAGGCCGCCCGCAGCCTCACCACGGCCGCCGACGTCCTGCGCGGCACGACCCGCTCCTTCCTGGGGCGGGTCGCCGGCGGTGCATGAAGGCTGCGTTCACGCCGCGTCGGGAAGTCCCCTGATCACCTTGTCCAGCGTCACGGGATAGTCGCGCACCCGGACGCCGGTGGCGTTGTAGACCGCGTTCGCCAAAGCCGCCGCCACGCCGCAGATACCGAGTTCCGCGACGCCCTTGGCCTTCATCGGCGAAGATACCGGGTCGGTCTCGTCCAGGAAAATCACCTCCTGGTGCGGGATGTCGGCATGCACGGGCACCTCGTAGCCCGCGAGGTCATGGTTGACGAAGAAGCCGGCGCGCGTGTCGACGACGAGCTCCTCCATCAGCGCAGCGCCGACGCCCATCGTCATGGCGCCGATCACCTGGCTGCGCGCCGTCTTGGGGTTGAGGATGCGGCCCGAGGCACAGACCGCGAGCATGCGGCGCACGCGGATTTCAGCCGTCGCCGCATCGACCCCGACCTCGACGAAGTGCGCGCCGAAGGTGGACTGCTGGAACTTCTTGGCGAGGTCGCCGAACTCGATCATGTCCTCGGCCGAGAGCTCACCCTCGCGCGCTGCATCTTGCAGCGGCACGGCGCGCCCGCCGGAGCGCACCTCCCCGTCGGCGAAGACGAGGTCGGCCTCGTTGAAGCCGAGGCGCTGAGCCACCTGCTCGCGCAGCTTCACGCAGGCGGCGTAGACGCCCGACGTAGAGCAGTTGCCGCCGAACTGGCCGCCCGACCCTGCCGAGACGGGGAAGCTGGAATCGCCCAGCTTCACCACGACCCGCTCCATCGGCACGCCCATCATCTCCGCTGCCGTCTGCGCGATGATGGTGTAGCTGCCGGTGCCGATGTCGGTCATGTCGGTCTCGACTGTCACCAGGCCCTGCGGATCCAGGCGGACACGGGCGGCCGACTTCTGCGAGAGGTTGTTGCGGAAGGCTGCCGCCATGCCGTGCCCGATGAGCCAGTTGCCGTCACGGGTCGCGCCGGGCCGACGGTTGCGGGCGTCCCAGCCGAAGCGCTCGGCGCCGATCTCCAGGCAGCGCACCAGCTGCCGCTGCGAGAATGGCCGCCGCTGGTTCTCCGGTTTCTGGCCCTCCCCGGCAGCCTTGCCGGGATCATCCGGCACGATCTGCGTGTCGTTGGCGATGCGGAACGCGACGGGGTCTAGCCCCAGCCGCTCCGCCATCTCGTCCATGGCGATCTCGAGCGCCATCATGCCCGTCGCCTCGCCGGGCGCGCGCATGGCGTTGCCTTCCGGAAGGTCGAGGGTGGCGAGACGGGTCGCCGTCATCCGGTGCTCGCCCGCGTAGAGGGCCCGGGTCTGGCTGACCGCCCCGTCGGGCTCGCCGCCCTGCAGGTCTCCGGACCAGCTCTCATGCGCGATGGCCGTGATCGTCCCGTCGCTCCGTGCGCCGATGCGGATGCGCTGGATCGTGGCAGGCCGGTGGGTCGTGTTGTTGAAGATCAACGGCCGCTGAAGCGTCACCTTCACCGGCCGGCCCGCCGCCTTGGCTCCGAGCGCCGCGAGGATGGCGTCGGCGCGCACGAAGAGCTTGCCGCCAAAGCCGCCGCCGACGAAGGGCGAATCCACTCGCACGGTCTCGGGCGGCACCTTGAGCGTCTTGGCGATATCCTTGTGGGCCCACGCAATCATCTGGTTGGAGGTCCACACGGTCAGGTTTTTACCGTCCCATGCCGCGATGGAGGCGTGCGGCTCCATCATCGCGTGCGCCTCGTCGGGCGTGGTGTAGGTCTCGTCAAGCTTTACCTCCGCCTGGGCGAACGCCTTCTCGAAGTCGCCGACCGTAGAGTCCGGCGGTCCGCCGGTGACCTTCTCCGGCTTCTTGGCGCGCTCACGCTCAGCGGCGAGGTCGAAGGCGCCGTTTTCGGGCGCGTAGTCGACCCGAACCAGGGAGGCCGCGTCGCGAGCCTGCTCGAAGGTCTCGGCGACCACGAGGGCGATGGCCTGGTGGTAGTGCTGGATCTCCGGTCCACCCAGCAGCTTGGCCGTATTCAGGTCGCCCTTGTCGAGCGGGCCGGCATTGTCGGCCGTCACCACGGCGATCACGCCCGGCGCGGTCCTGGCGCGCTCGGTGTCCATGGACCTGATGCGTCCCTTGCCGATGGTCGCGCCCACCACGTAGCCATAGGCCTGGTTGGGCGCGACGTCGTGGCGCTCATAGGCGTAGGGCGCGCGGCCGGTGGTCTTCAGCTTGCCGTCGATGCGGTCGAGCGGCTGGCCCACCGCCTTCAGCTGGTCGATGGGGTTCGTTCCTGCGGGTTGTTCGAACTTCATGGCTCACCCCCTCGCCTCGGCCAGCACCGACGCGAGCGTGCGCTCGACGAGCGGGACCTTGTAGGCATTGTCATGCGTGGTGCGGGCACCATCGAGGAGCCTCGCGGCTGCAGTCTTGGCGCCCTTCGGCATTTCGGCCTCCGCCGCCTCGACACGCCAGGGCTTGTGCGCCACGCCGCCGAGCGCGACGCTACCCGTGCCGTCCTTGCGGACGACCGCGGCGACCGACACCAGCGCGAACGCGTAGGAGGCCCTGTCGCGCACCTTGCGGTAGACCTGCATCCCGCCCACCGGCGGCGGCAAGGTGACGGCCGTGATCAGTTCGCCCGGCTCCAGAACCGTCTCCACCTGCGGCGTGTCGCCGGGCAGGCGGTGGAAGTCGGCGATGGGGATGGCGCGGGTGGAGCCGTCCGGCTTCACCGTCTCCACCACGGCGTCGAGGGCGCGCATGGCCACCGCCATGTCGCTGGGGTGCGTGGCGATGCAGGCATCGCTGACGCCCAGGATGGCGTGCTGGCGGCTAAAGCCGCCGATGGCCGAGCACCCGCTGCCCGGTGCCCTTTTGTTGCAGGGCTGGGCGGTGTCGTAAAAGTAGGGACAGCGCGTGCGCTGCAGCAGGTTGCCGGCCGTCGTGGCCTTGTTGCGCAGCTGGCCGGAAGCACCTGCCAGCAGGGCGCGGGCGAGGACGCCGTAGTCACGCCGGACCCGCTCGTCGGCCGCGAGGTCGGTGTTGCGCACCAGCGCGCCGATGCGCAGCCCGCCTTCCGGCGTTGGCTCGATGCGGTCCAGCGTCAGGCCGTTGACGTCGACGAGATGGGCCGGCGTCTCGATCTGCAGCTTCATCAGGTCCAGCAGGTTCGTGCCGCCGGCGATGAACTTCGCGCCGGGCGTGCGAACCGCAGCGGCAGCGGCTTCGGCCGGGGATCCGGCGCGCTCATAGGTGAACGGCTTCATGCCTTCCTCCCTGCGACTTCGAGGACGGCCTCGGCGATGTTGGAATAGGCGCCGCAGCGGCAGATGTTGCCGCTCATGCGCTCGCGCAGCTCCATCTCGGTGAGCTCCGGGCGAGCCACGAGGTCGGCGGTGACGTGGCTCGGAATGCCGGCCTTGACTTCGTCCAGCACGGCGACGGACGAGCAGATCTGCCCGGGCGTGCAGTAGCCGCACTGGAAGCCGTCATGCTTCACGAAGGCCGCCTGCATCGGGTGCAGGTCGTCTGGCGAGCCCAGGCCCTCGATCGTGGTGACCTCGTCACCCTCGTGCATGACCGCGAGCGACAGGCAGGAATTGATCCGGCGTCCGTCGACGATGACGGTGCAGGCACCGCACTGGCCGTGGTCGCAGCCCTTCTTGCTTCCGGTCAGCTGCAGATGCTCGCGCAGGGCGTCGAGCAGCGTCGTGCGCGTGTCGAGCGACAGCGCATGCTCCTTGCCGTTGACGGTGAGCTTCACCGGCGCGGTGACGGGAGGACGCGGAGCAGTCTGCGCCGCGGACGGCGCGGCGTCGCCCTGCGCCAGTGCGGGGCCGACCTTGGTGGCGGCCGCGACTGCAGCGGCGCCGACGAGGACCTCCCGCCTGTTCATGTCCGGAAAGCTCGGAGGATGCATGCGGGATCTCCTTCGGGGGCGGCCGCGCGGCGATGTCGGTGATTGATTTCGGGCCCCAACGCCCGCGCGCCGGTGGCGTTCCTCCGCAAGAGGCTGCACAGCTCCGGGTGTGACAGCCTGTAGCAGTTCGTCCACCTTTGACCGGCGAGGGTGTCGCCTGAAGCCAGGGGAACGGGACATGGCGGACAGACGATGGGTGAGGCGACGGGGGCTTCTCACCGGAGCGGTGGCATTCGTGGCCGCTGTCGCTGCAGCCATGCCGGTGGTTGCCCAGGAGGCTGTCGCGGTCGTCGACAAGCAGGCGCTCTATGGCGGCGGCGCGCCGGTGCTGGGCAACCCCAGGGGCGACGTCACGATCGTCGCGTTCCTCGACTACCAGTGCCCCTATTGCCGGAGCATGCATCCCGACCTGATGCGGCTGTTGCGGGAGGACGGCCGCGTGCGGCTGGTGCTGCGCGATTGGCCGATCCTGTCGCTTGCGTCTGTCGTGGCGGCACGTGCGGCACTGGCGGCTCGCTACCAGGGGCGGCACGCCGCCGCGCACGACGCGCTGATGTCCCTGCGCGGACGGCTCGACCAGGCCGCGATCGACACTGCGCTGACCGACGCCGGGGTCGACCCCGTTCGGCTCGCTCAGGACGCCGCCCGGCATGCCAAGGAGATCGACGCGGTGCTGGCCCGCAGCGTCGCGCTGGCGGAACGGATCAGCCTCTCCGGAACGCCGGCCCTCGTCGTCGGGCCCTATTTCGTGCCCGGCAGCCTCTCCGCCGCCGACCTCGCCAAGGCCGTGGCGGCAGCGCGGGACGCGGGCAGGGGCAAGCGCGGATAGGTGGCCTCAGGCTTCGCCCGGCAGGTCCACACGCTGCGGGACGAGCAGTGCGAGCCCGCCGTCCGGCGCGGCGGCGAGGGTATGGACGTAGAAGCAGGTCGGGTCCCGGTTCGTCGCCTCCATCACCGGGGAGGGGGCCGAGACGATGCGCAGCCCGGCGCAGGTGCCGATCCAGTCGATGTGACGGTGCCCGTGCATCGCGACGAGCCGCTTCGCATGGGGCTGCAGCAACCGCACGAACCAGCTGCCATTGACGAGAGCCGTGCCGATACGCTCCGAGAACGCCTTGGCCGGCTTCGGATACTCCACCATGTGGTGATGCAGCGCGATGATCCACCGGGCCCGGGGCTGTGCCGCAAAGAGCCCGGCGAGCGCCCGCGCATCGGCGGCCGGGACGAGCCCCAGCGCGTTGGTGAAAGAGAAGTGTGTCTCGGCGTTCGAGTTCAGCACGACAACACCCAGCCCGTCCGGCCCGTCCGGAGGCAGGATCTGCGGGAAGCTGCCGTCCCACACCTGCGACAGCCGCTGCGAGAGCAGGAGACCGCCGCGGTCGCCGAACCGTGCGATGGCCTCGCGATGCGGCGCGACGGCTTCCGAGAGCGTCGGGCCGAGCCCATCGGGGCCCGTGCCGGGGAGGCGGACGCGCGTGCCCTGCACGGCCTCCATCGCGGCGAGCGTGCGCAGCTGCCGGAGGCGCTTCTTCGGGCTGGTCGGCAGGTCGAGCCGGGCCGGATTGGCGCGGTCGACGATGTTGAGGTCGTGGTTGCCCGGCAGGACGAGCATGATCTCGGCCAGCGCGGGATGCGTCGCGAGGAGATCGAGGAACTCCGCAAACTCGCTCGGACGCCCGGCATCGGTCATGTCCCCCGTGACGAGGACCAGGTCCAGCGGATCGGCCGCGTGGATCTCCTCCAGCCGGGAGAAGGCCTGGGCCAGCCTGTCATTACCGCGCGGCCCGGCGCGGCCGCTCTCGATCCGGAAGCCGTAGCGTTCGCCGACGACATGGATGTCGGAGAGGTGTGCAATTCGCCAGCGGCGCGCTTCTGGCGGCACCGTGTCGAAGGCCTCGAGGTCACGCGGCTGCTCCATCGTGCCGTCGGCGAGGCCCCAGACTAGCGAAGCGCCCGCCAGATAGACGGCGAGCAGCACCACGGCGTTGGCCAGCACCGGTACGACGAGCCGCAGCGGCGCCGTCAGGTCCGCCATCGACCCGTGCCAGCGTGTATGCGGCCAGGCGAGTGCCACGAAGACCAGCGCGGCGGCGCAGGCGACCACGCCGCCCCCGATCGCGCTCCAGGCCCGCATGCGGGCATGCGCGTCCTCACCGGCTCCGCGGCTCAGCAGCCGCTCGCCGGCATGGCGCAGCGCCTCCCGGCAGAGTGCATAGCCGGGCTGGACGGCGAGCGAGTTCAGCGACCAGAAGCTTCTCTCCGCCGCGCGGAACAGCGGCCGTCCACCCAGAGCCGCGGCCCCAGCGAGCAGGATCAGCACGATGATCGGCCAGGCTCCCGCGATGTCGGCGATGCGCCCGGAAAGGCCGGAGATCCAGCCCCCCGCGATGAGGGGCGCAGCGCCGAGCAGCAGGGCAGGCAGCAGGATCAGCAGCGCCCAGGCGACGATCAGCTTGGGCAGGCTGATTTCCGTGAGAAGGCTGCCCGCGATGGCGAGCAGGGACCGTGACTTGGTGCTGGACGCGTCGTCCTCCACGTCCCCCGCGCGGGGGTCCAGCAAGGGCGGTCGCGGTTCGGCGGCTCCTCGTGGCCCATGCCGGCCTGTCGACATGGCCCGATCAACTCCCGCTGCACTCAAGCCATGGTTGCACCCGCAGCGCAGGTCTGGCTAGTCCGGCCGGCGTTCCCGCCGCGACTTTCCCGCAGCATGTCCGCCCTCAACCGGACGCGAGCACGACCACGAGCGTGCTGACGCGGCCGTCGCCCCAGTAGGGCAGGGCAAGCCGGGCCGGCCTGGACCCGGACGGCTGGGCATGGGCCGGACCACGGGAGCGGATCGCGGCACCGCATTGCTCCTCCAGCCCGTCGAAGGGATCGCGGCCGGCGAACTCGTCCAGGAAATGGCCATGGACGTCGCGGCCGAAGCGGCGGGTCCACTGGGTGCCCGCCCTGTCGAGCCGCAGCCGCAAGGGATTGTGGAAGACGCCCACCAGTGCCACGGCGGAGCCATCCGGCCAGGCCGCGGGATCCAGATCGTCGGCGAAGGGCAACTGGGTTTCGCCCCTGCGGCAGCGCACCCACACGTCGAGCACAGTGGCGAGGCTGCCATCGAGCGAGGGCGGAACGGCGTAGGCGGCGTCGTCTGTCGTGGCATCGTGGGTCATGGCGTCGTCCCCGGGTCCGGCACGAGGGGGGCGGCGAACCTCACCTCGAAATGCTAGCCGCACATCCAGCAGCCGTCATTGATGCATCTCATCGCTGACGCTCGCGTGCCGGGTGCGGCCGAGGCATCGCGAAGTGTTTCAGCACCTCCGCGGCTCCGAGATACGCGGCCACCAGCACAGCCATCGCGGCGAGCGCCGGCCAGGAGAGCCTCCCGAAGCCGAGCGCCCCTGCAAGAGGCCCGAGGGCCGCGGCCAGCGCAACCGTGAGCGCGAAGAGCGAACTTGCGACGAGGATACGGTTCGGCCGGCTCAGCCAGGCGGGGCGAACCGTCCTGATCAGGAAAACGACGAGCACCTGCGTGGCCATCGACTCCACGAACCACGCGGTGCGGAACGGGGCCTCGGGCAGTAGGAACACGAGGAGCAGCAACGCGAAAGTGGCAATGTCGAACAACGACGACAGCGGACCCATGACCAGGGAGAACCGGAGAACCTCGCGCATGTCCCAGGAGTGAGGGCTTTTCGTCTCGGTCTCGTCGACGTCGTCGAACGGTATGCCGATCTCGCCAATGTCGTAGAGCAGGTTGTTGAACAGCACCTGCACGGGCGTCAGCGGCAGGAATGGCAGAAAAAGCGACGCGAACGCCATCGACAACATGTTACCGAAATTGGAGGACGTGCCCATCCGCACGTATTTCATGATGTTGGCGTAGGTCCGCCGCCCTTCCATCACCCCGTCGGCGACGACGCCGAGATCCTGCTCCAGCAGTATCAGGTCAGCGGCGGCCCGGGCCACGTCGGAGGCATCGTTGACGGACACGCCCGCGTCCGCGGCCTTGATGGCGGGGGCGTCGTTGATGCCGTCGCCGATAAACCCGACGGTGTGGCCCCGCGACTGGAGGGCACGGACGATGCGCGTCTTCTGGTCCGGCGAGACGCGGGCGAACAGGTCGACGCTCTCGACCCGGGCCGCGAGCGCGGTGTCCCCGAGCGCGGAGATTTCGGATCCCGTCAACATGCCGCGCGCAGGCAGGCTCAGTGTCTCGACGATATGCTCCAGAACGGGTGCCGCGTCTCCCGAGACGATCTTGATACGCACCCCGGCCCTCTCCAGCCGCGCGATCGCCGGGGCGGCGGAAGCCTTCGGCGGATCGAGGAAGACGCACAGTCCGACGAAGACCAGATCGTCCTCGTCCTGCACCAGCGGCACAGCGCGGTCAGCGGGCATCGGCTTGCAGGCGACGGCAAGGCAGCGCAGTCCCTGGGCGGATTTTTCCCGCAGCAGCGCCTCGGCCGATGCCCGCGCGACAGCATCGAGCGGGCGGGTCCCATCGCGGGTTTCCACCCGGGTGCAGCGCGTGAGAACCTCCTCCGGCGCACCCTTGACGACGAGCAGCCGCCGACCCGCCTCTTCTGCCAGCACCGACACGCGCCGGCGCTCGAAGTCGAAAGGCACGTCGGCAACCCGGCTCCAGCCGGACATGTCCGGCCCATCCGGAGCCCCGAGAATGGCGTCGTCGAGCGCGCTCCTCACCCCGCTCTCGAAGCGGCTGTTGACGGCCGCCAGTTCCAGCACGCGCGGCGAGTCGACACCGTCCGGGCCGGGGTGGCCGGCGAGCGCGATGCGCGCCTCGGTCAGCGTGCCCGTCTTGTCCGTGCACAGCACGTCCATGGCCCCTAGGTCGTGGATGGCAGCGAGGCGCTTCACCACGACCTTGCGCGCCGCCATCCGTACCGCGCCGCGCGACAACGTCACGGTCATGATCATCGGCAGCAGCTCGGGGGTGAGCCCCACCGCCAGCGCCACTGCGAACAGGAAGGATTCGATGACCGGCCGGTGCAGCGCCAGGTTGGCAAGCAGCACGAAGAGCACGAGAAATGCCGTCATGCGCAGGATGAGAAGCCCCAGCGCGTGCAGCCCGCGCTCGAACGCGGTGGGCGGCTCGTCCGAGCGCAGGGCCGCGGCGATGCCTCCGAAGCGGGTGCGCGAACCCGTTGCCACCACGAGCATCGTCGCCTCGCCGCTGACCAGCGCCGTCCCGCCGAAAAGGGCCGCGAAAGCTTCAGCCGGAGCCTCCGACAGGCAGGGGCCCGGCCGCTTCTCGACGGGGAAGGGCTCGCCGGTCAGCAGCGCCTCGTTGGCGTGAGCGTCCCGGCTCGCCAGCACGACGCCGTCGGCGGGCACGAGGTCGCCCGCACGCAACAGCACGATGTCGCCCGGGACCAGGTCCTCGACCGGGAGGTCGCACGCGGCTCCGTCGCGCAGCACGCGGGCGCGCACCGCGACGGAGCGTTTCAGCGCCTCCGCCGCGGCCTCCGCCCGGTGCTCCTGCGTCACGTCCAGCGCAATCGAAACGGCAAGGATCGCGAGAATGACGACGAAGCTCGCCCAGTCTCCCGTGGCTCCGGAGACGAGCGCGGCGACGATCAGGATGGCCACCAGCGGCTCGACCAGCCGGCGCCCGATCCTGGCGAGGATCCGCCGGCGGGGCGCCTCCACGGCGACATTGGCGCCGAACTGCTCCAGCCTTGCCGCCGCCTCGGTCCCGGCCAACCCGGCCGGCGAGGTTCGCTGGCCTGCCAGTGCCTCTTCGGGCGCGGCAGACCAGAACACGTCGGAGCCACCCTGGACCATGCGCGTTCTCTCCCGGCGCCGGCCGGCCCGTGCCGCGGCGATACCAGGGGAATAGCCCAGGTTATGCCAACGCGGATCGGCGGGCGAGGGAGCCTTTCGCGGGGCAGCCCGGCAGGTGACGGCGGCCAGGCGCGTGCTAGTCTTCCTCCAACGGCCTCGAAAGGCCGATGCACAGGAGGATACGGAATGCCGGGCAAGTTCGTGCTGGCCAGCGAGACGCCCCCGCAGCTGCTGGAATGGGGCCGCCTCGGCTGGCTGTCCAACCCGCCGAACACGGGTGCCTCGAACCTCACGGTCATCGACGTCACGCTGGCGCCCGGCAAGGGCCACGCCTTCCATCACCATCCCGAGCAGGAGGAGGTGATCTTCGTCGTCTCCGGTCGGGTGGAGCAGTGGGTGGACCGGGACAAGAAGCTCCTGGGAGCGGGCGATTCCGCCTTCATTCCGGCTGGCGTCGTGCACGCCTCCTACAATGCCGGTGACGGCGAGGCGCACATCCTGGCGATCCTGGGCCCCTGTGTGGGGGACCAGGGTTATGTCAGCGTCGAGGTGGCCGACCAGGAGCCGTGGAAGGGCATGCGGGGCTGAGCGCCCCGCGTCTCACCCGTTCCAGCCGTTGCGGATCGTCTGGATTCCCTCGAGGTAGACCTGCTCCGGCGCGGGAAAGAAGTCGCGCCAGACACGCGTGGCGGCGGCAAGTGCCGGCAGGGCACGGCCGAAGGCCTCGATGGTGAGCCAGCCGTCGTAGCCCGCGGCTTTGAGGCTCTGGATCTCGCCCTTCATGTCGATATGACCCCGCCCTGGCGTGCCGCGGTCGTTCTCGGAGATGTGGACGTGGACGATGTGGCGCATGGCCCCGCGGGCCGCGCCCTTCGGGTCCTTTTCCTCGATATTGGCGTGGAACGTGTCGTACATGGCCCGGATGCGCGGATGGTTCACCGCGTCGCAATAGGCGGCGAGGTCCTCCATCGTGTTGAGGAAGTAGCACTCGAAGCGGTTCAGGGCCTCCAGCGCCAGCGTCACGCCGTGCTTCTCGGCGATGTCACCCACCCTGCGGTGCGTCTCGATGCCCCGCTTCCACTCATCCTGCGTGCGCGGCTCGCCGCTGAACTGGCCCAGGGTCGAGTGCAGCGGCCCGGCGAGGGTGTCGGCACCCAGCGCCTGGGCGCACTCGATGGCCCAGGTGAGGTACTTCACGGCCTCGTCCTGCGTGCCCTCGCCGATCGGGTTGGCATCCGGGCTCCCGACAACCGTGATGGCGGTGCGTGGCAGCTCCAGCTCGTCGAGGATCCTGCCGATCTGCGCGTAATGGTCGGGATCGCCCTCGAACATGGGGATCTCGATGCCGTCATAGCCGGCCGCCTTCAGCGCCTCGAACTGCGGACGGTGGCTGGGCAGGACGTGCGACGTCCACAACAGCATGTCGAAGCCGATCTTCATCCTTGCCTCCCTGGAGTTTCCCCTGGCGGGCGTCTGTCGCGCCCATGATGGTGGGCAGGCGGAATTGGTCCGCCGGCCTCTGGATCAATTCAAGCTTGCTGTACCGTCTTTGCGAGGAGCGTAGCGACGAAGCAATCCAGAATGGTGCCGGGGAAGGCGAACAGGACTGGATTGCTTCGCTGCGCTCGCAAGGACGGCCTTTGCCGGTCCGTGAGACTGCTGCCCGATCTCCTCACAACTTCGTCCAGACGCCGCCCTTGGCGGACGACTTCACGGCCGCCTCGATGAAGGCGAGGCCCTTCACTCCGTCCTCGACAGTCGGGAACGTGACAGCCTTGTCCGGCTTGCCACCGTTGCGGGCGGCGCGGATGGCCTGCGCAGCCTCCGAGTAGATGGTGGCGAAGCCTTCCAGATAGCCCTCGGGATGCCCGGGCGGCACGCGGGTGACCCGGTTGGCGTCGCCGGTCGTTCCGGCTCCCCCGCGCCCGATGATCTGCGTCGGCTTCCCGAACGGCGTCCAGTAGAGGTAGTTCGGGTTGTCCTGTCGCCAGGAAATTCCGCCCTTGGTGCCGTAGACCCGCAGCTGCAGCCCGTTCTCGTTGCCCGGCGCCACCTGGCTCGCCCACAACGCGCCGCGCGCTCCGTTGCCGTAGCGCAGGAGGACCTGCGTGTTGTCGTCGAGCTTGCGCCCTTTCACGAAGGTGGTGAGGTCGGCCAGCACCTCGGCCAGGTCCAGCCCCGTGACGAAGTCGGCGAGGTTGTAGGCATGCGTGCCGATGTCGCCGATGCAGCCACCCGCGCCCGAACGGGCCGGGTCCGTCCGCCACTCCGCCTGCTTCTGGCCCGTGTTCTCAAGCGGCTCCGTCAACCAGTCCTGCGGGTACTCCACCTGTACGACGCGGATCTCGCCCAACTCGCCCGAGCGCACCATCTCGCGCGCCTGCCGCACCAGCGGGTAGCCCGTGTAGTTGTGCGTGACGGCGAAGACGAGGCCGGACTTGTTGGCGAGTTCGGCGAGCTTCCGCGCCTCCTTCAGCGTGGTCGTCAGCGGCTTGTCGCAGATGACGTGGATGCCGGCCTTGAGGAAGGCCGCCGCCGCCGGCGCGTGCATGTGGTTGGGCGTGACGATCGCCACCGCCTCGATGCCGTCCTTCAGGCGGCGCTCGCGCGACGCCATCTCCTGGAAGGTGCCGTAGGTGCGCTTCGGGTCCAGCCCGAGCGCCGCGCCCGAGCGCATCGACTTTTCCGGCGTGGAGGACAGCGCCCCCGCCAGCAGCGTGTAGTGATCGTCCAGCCGCGCGGCGATGCGGTGCACCGCGCCGATGAAGGCGCCCTCGCCACCGCCCACCATGCCGAGCCGGATGCGCCTGCTCCCGGCGCCGTCGTCCCGTCCCTCGATGGCCATGTCCGTCTCCTCCTCGCGGTGCGTCGTGCCGGCCGGGACGCTGCCCGGCCGGCGGCGCGCGCTCTTTGCCTCAGTCTACCCGCGCAGCCCGAGCATGCGGCGGACCTGCTTCTTGTCGATCTCCCGCGCCGTGAAGTCGTCGAAGGACTTCTCCGTGGTCTGGATGATGTGGGCGGCGATGAACTCCGCACCTTCGCGCGCGCCGACCTCGCTGTCCTTCAGGCAGCATTCCCATTCCAGCACGGCCCAGGAATCGTAGCCGTTCGCCGCCATCTTCGAGAAGATCGCGCCGAAATCGACCTGCCCGTCGCCCAGCGACCGGAAACGGCCGGCCCGGTTCACCCAGGGCTGGAAGCCGGAATAGACGCCCTGTCTGCCGGTCGGGTTGAACTCGGCGTCCTTCACGTGGAAGGCCTTGATCCGCTCCTTGTAGATGTCGATGAAGTCGAGATAGTCGAGCTGCTGCAGCAGGAAGTGCGACGGATCGTAGTTGATGCAGCAGCGCGGATGGTTCTTCAGCTTGGCCAGGAACATCTCGAAGGTGATGCCGTCGAAGACGTCCTCGCCCGGATGGATCTCGTAGCAGACGTCGACGCCCACCTCGTCGAAGGCGTTCAGGATCGGGCGCCAGCGCCGGGCCAGCTCCTCGAAGGCGGTGTCGATCATGCCCGCCGGGCGGGCCGGCCAGGGGTAGAGGAACGGCCAGGCGAGCGCGCCGGGGAAGGTGACGTGCGCCTTGAGGCCCAGGTTCGCTGAGGCCTTGGCCGCGTGCATGACCTGCTCGACCGCCCATTTCTGCCGATCGCGCGGCTTGCCGTGCACCTGCGGCGGGGCGAAATTGTCGAAGGCCTCGTCGAACGCCGGGTGTACGGCGACGAGCTGGCCCTGCAGATGGGTCGAGAGCTCGGTGATCTCGATGCCGTGCTTGGCGGCCGTGCCCTTGATCTCGTCGGCGTAGGTCTTCGATTCCGCCGCCTTGGCGAGGTCGAACAGCCGCCCGTCCCAGGACGGGATCTGAACGCCCTTGTAGCCGAGCCCGGCGGCCCATTGGCAGATCGAGTCCCACGAGTTGAACGGCTTCGTGTCGCCCGCGAACTGCGCGAGGAAGATCGCCGGTCCTTTGACGTTGCTTGCCACCTCTGTTTCCTCCTTGGTGTCCGTTCTTGCCTGCCCTCACCGCCTCTCCGGGCGGCCATGAGCCGGGGTTCAGGGCATGTTGTCCCGGATGAAGATGTCGATGCGAATGCGCTCCTGGTCGGGCACCATCGGCTCCCCAGAGCAGTGCGCCAGAAGCACACGGGCGGCCGAGCGGGCCTCGTGACCGGGATCCTGGCAGATCGCCGCGTCCATGATGCCGCGCACGAGAAACCGGCGCGTGTGCGGCGTCAGCTCGTGGGCGATGTAGACGACCTGCTGCGCCCGCCCGGCGGCCTCCAGCCCCGCGGCGATGCCACGATTGCCGGCACCGAGCGAATAGAGACCGACGAGATCCGGATGCTCGGCCAGCAGGCGATCTGTGATGATGCGCGTCTGCTCGCTGTCGTCGCGGCCCTCCTGGGTCGGCAGGACGACGAGGTTCGGGTATTCCGCCGAGATCACCTGGGTGAAGCCGAACTGCCGCTCTGCATGGTCGCGCAGGCCCAGAGAGCCGGCAACGACGCCGACAGTGCCCTCTCGCCCGGCGAGGAAGCGGCCCATCAGCGTCCCTGCGGTGCGGCCCGCCGCCGTGTTGTCGATGCCGACATAGTGCAGGCGGCGCGCGGTCGGGGCGTCGGAGACCAGCGTCACGACGCAGACGCCCTGGCCCGCGAGGTCGTCTATCGCTGCCCGCACGCGGGGATGGTCGAGGGCGACGGTGGCGACGCCGTCGTAGCGCGATCCAAGCGCCTCCAGCGCGGCGGCGAGCTTGCCGGGATCGAAGACGTCGACCTGCAGCGTGTCGATGAAGGCCCGCTGGGCCGCCAGCCAGTCCGCCGTATGTCGGACCTGCTCGGAAAGCAGGCCCATGAAAGTGTTGTTTCCCTTCGGCAGGACAAAGCAGAACCGGAACGTCCTGTTGCGCGCCAGCCGCGCCGCGGCGGGGTCGGGCCTGTAGCTCAGCTTCAGGATGGCCGCCTCCACCCGGGCCACCGTCCGCTCGCGGACGCCGGGTCGGCGATTGACGACACGGTCGACGGTGGCGAGCGAAACTCCCGCCTCCCGTGCCACGTCCTCGAGCGTTACCCTCTCACTTGTCATTGTCATTGCGGCGGATACTGACCTCAGCTTCTGAGGTGCGCAACTCAATTAGTTGCTGCAGCGCAACGGCGGACACGGTCGCGTGGGGTGACGCCGGGTGCCCTCGACCTCGGCGCAGAAGCCGCGCATTCTCCGCTCCGGCGGCGCAGCCGTTGCCGTTGTGAAGAGGGAAAGCGGACGGAATGTCATTCGCGTCGCTGGCACGGTCCGCCCGGCTTTTCAGCGGCCTCGTGCTGATGCTCTTCGTGGCGATGCACCTCGCCAACATCGCGCTCGGTGTGGCAGGCATGCACTACGTCGCGGCAGGCCATCCATGGCTGTCCGGCCTGTGGAGCAATACGGCAGGTGCCCTTCTCCTGCTCATCGCTGCCATCATCCATGCGGTGTTCGGTCTCCTGGCCGTCGCCCAGCGCCGCAGCCTGACCCTTGGGCGGCAGGACATGGTGCAACTGGTGCTCGGGCTTGCCGTGGTTCCGCTGCTCATCTCGCATGCCCTGAACGTCGGCGTGGCACCGGCGCTCAACCAGTCCATCGATGGCGGCTACGAGGTCACGCTGGCGCGCTACTGGGTGATCTTCCCCGGCGCGTCCATCCGCCAGCTCGCGATGGTTGTGATCGTCTGGATCCACGCCGCCATCGGTTTCGTCTCGTGGCTGTCTCTGCGGGAGTCCTGGCCGCGCTGGCGCGGGCTGGTCCTGCCCGTGCTGTTCGCCATCCCGATTCTCGCCTTGCTCGGCTTTGCAGAGGCCGGGAAGGACGTGCTCGACCGCTACGAGGCGGACGCGGCGTTCCGCGAGAGCGTCGCGGCTACCGTGCAGGGCATGGGTCCCGTCGCGCCGCTGCTGGGCCATATCGAAAGCGTCGTTCTCGGCATTTACTGGATCTGCGTCGCGGCGGCGCTCGTCTCCCTCGGCCTGCGGCTCAGGGCCGGCCGGCGCAGGCCCGTCAACGTCCGCTACGAGGACGGGACGGTCGCCACCGGCCGCTTTGGGCTGACCATCCTCGAGATCAGCCGCGCCAACCACGTGCCGCACGCCAGCGTGTGCTCTGGCCGCGGCCGGTGCGGCACCTGCCGGGTGCGTGTGACCGCGGGGAGGGAGGTGATCGGGCCCGAGGACGACGTAGAGCGCAAGACGCTGCGCGGACACGACGAAGGCGGGGCCGTACGGCTCGCCTGCCGGGCGCGCGTCTTCGGCCGCGGCGTCGAGGTGGTGCGGCTGATGCCGTTCCACGCCGACGCATCGGCGGCACGCGATCCCGAGCCCTGGCTGGCCCACGCCGCTGCGATCCAGGCCGGAGAGCCGGCATGAGAACCACCGGCCTCGGTCCACTGCGCGATCTCTTGAGCGCGGCCCAGGAGACGATGGCGCTGCTCGGCGCTTCGCTCCTGTCGGTGCCCGGCGAGGCAGCGGATCTCTGGAGCCGGGCCTCGGCCTCCCTCCTCACGGCGGAGGGCGTTCGGGCCTTCGACTACGTGCTCGTGCTTTTCCTCGTGGCGGCCGGGCTCGAATGGCTGTTCTGGAGCTATGCCTGGCCGCTGGCCCGCAACCTGGAGACAGCCGAGCCGCGGACCCGGCTGGGCATCTACAGGGTGGTGCTGCACCGCGCCGGCATCGGCCTGTTCGGCATCCTGTTGTCCACGCTGGTGCTCTTCGCGCTTTCGACGGGGTTCACCTGGCCGGCCGGCGTGCAGGACGTTGTCGTGACCGTGGCGGCGGGCGTGGCCATCGTCCGACTGGTGCGGCTGGCCGCTACCGCCCTCGTCGCTCCAGCGGCGCCCCGGCTCAGGATCATCCCGGTCAAGACCGTGGCCGCCGGGCGCCTCGTACTGGCCGCCACCATCGTCGCCTCGCTGCTCACCACCGCGCTCCTGCTGCCTGGCCTGCTGGCGGACACCATGGCCGCCGAGCACCTGCCGCGCGTGCTCCGCGCGGCGGCGGTGGTCGGCTTCGGGGCCCTTTTCGTCCGCGCCGCGATGCCGGCCCGGAAGTCCGATGCGCCTCCACCCCTGCGACGCAGGCGCGCCGTGCCCAAGCCGGTGCTCGCGGTCATCCTCTACGGGCTCGCCGTGCTGCTCTGGATCGGCGGATCGCAGCGCTGGGCGCTGACCATCGGCGTGCTCGTCGCGGCCTTCGTCCTTCAGAAGCTGGTTCAGGCCGCCGTTTCCGCAGTCTGGTCCGCGTGGCGAACGGACCGTGCCGCCGCCGCCCGGCGCGCGGGCGAGACGGAGGAGGAAGCGCTGGAGGAGGCCGCCTCCGTCTGGCCGGCCCTGTCGCAGCGCTTCGCCCGGTTCTTCGTGGCGCTGGCCGGCGTGGCCGTGCTCGCCTGGGTGTGGGACGTCCCGGTCTGGCAGATGTCCGCGGTGGACAGCCCGGCCGGCCGCTTCGTGGCGCGCCTCCTGGGGGCAGTGGCGCTGGTGCTCGTCGCCGACATGGTTTGGGCGGCGGTCGACGGAGCGGTCACGGGCCGGCTGCAGCGCATCGCGTCGGGCGGAGGTGATCCCGAGATGGGCGCCAATGCGCGCCTCGTGACCCTCCTGCCGCTCGCCCGCAAGGCAACCGGCGTCGTGCTGCTGACCCTGCTCGTTCTGTCGCTGCTGTCGGTGTTCGGCATCGAGATCACGCCGCTTCTGGCGGGTGCCGGCGTCGTCGGCATCGCGGTCGGCTTCGGCGCGCAGACACTGGTGCGCGACGTGCTCTCGGGCGTCTTCTACCTCGCCGAGGACGTGTTCCGGATCGGCGACTACATCGAGGGCGGATCCTCGGCCAAGGGCACGGTGGAGCGCATCACGCTGCGCACGGTGGCCCTGCGCCACCAAAACGGCCCGCTGCATTTCGTGCCCTACGGCGTGCTCGGCGCCGTGCGCAACAATTCGCGGGACTGGGTCATCGACAAGTTCGAGCTGCCGCTTCCCGTCGATGTCGAGAGCGAGTTCGTGCGCAAGATGGTCAAGAAGATCGGCCAGCAGATGACCGAGGACCCGCACCTCGCATCGCTCATCGTCGAGCCGCTCAAGGCGAAGCTCTACCGCATCGAGCCCGGCGTGAAGGTCTTCCGGTGCAAGATCCAGACGCCGCCCGGCAAGCAGTTCGAGGTGCGCACGGAGTGCTACAAGCGCATCGAGAAGGCGCTGAAGGAGGCCGGCATCAGCTTCGCCGACAGCCGCTCCAGCATCGTCCTGCAAGGCTCGCTGCCCGCCGCCGCGGGCGGCCCGTTGCCGGAGGCCCAGCCGGCCTGATCGATCGTCGTTGCGAGGAGCGAAGCGACAAAGCAATCCAGAAGGTGCCGGATCAGGCGAACAGGCCTGGATCACTTCGCTCCGCTCGCAAGGATGCGGCCTTGGTCGGCTCGCGGCCGCCATGACCACCGAGGCTCAGCCAGCCTGGGCGGCGATCTCCAGCGGCACCACGTCGACCGCCACGGACAGGCTGTGCCCGGCGCTGGCGAGCACGACCCCGGAAAGAGGCGCCACGTCCGAATAGTCGCGTCCCACGGCGAGTTCGACATGGTCCACCCCGGCGGCGACGCCGTTGGTGGGGTCGATGCCGAGCCAGCCGGCCTCCGGTCCGGCCCATACTGCCACCCAGGCATGCGTCGCATCGGCCCCGGTGAGGCGCTTGCCTCCTGCCGGGGCCGTGGTGCGGAGGTATCCGCTGACATAGGCGGCGGGAATCCCAAGCCCGCGCAGGCCCGCGATCATGGCGTGAGCGAAGTCCTGGCACACGCCCCGCCGCTGCTCGATGACGGTGGCGAGCGGCGTGGATACTTCGGTGGTGCCGGGCTCGTAGGCGAAGCCGGCGCGGATGCGGCGGGACAGATCGAGCGCGGCCTCGCGCACCGGCCTGCCCGGCGTGAAGCTTTCCGCCGCAACCCCTGCGGCGGCGTCGAGCAGCGGCACGTGGCGGCTGGCATGCAGGAAATGAGCGGGGCCGCCTGGCGTGAGATCAAAGACCTGGGCGGACCGCGCCGCCTCCTCCCAGGCCGGACCAGGGGAGGGGTCTCGTTCGGGCAGAACCTCGACGCGGCTGAAAGCCTTCACCGAGAACACGGCATGCGGCTGGTCGATGCGCAGCGCCCGCGCCGCATTGCCGAAGAAGTCGGTGAAGTCCTCGGTCTCGCACGGCCCGGGGTCGACCGCGATCTCGTGCGACAGCACACGCTGCCGGGCCGTGTCGCGCGGCCTGAGGTGAAGCAGACAATGGCTGGCGGCGACGCGGCCGTGATAATCGTAGAGCGTGACGTGCGAGACATCGTAGATCAATGCGCTTCCTCCGCGCCCGAGGGCTGGAACGCCGTCGGGGTGAAGAAGCGCGAGGTGACCTGGTTGGAGATGTCCATCAGCCGGTTCTCGGCCGAGAGCAGGAAGTCCGCGTCGACCTCGCCGGGCTGGGCCTGCGCGAACATGGCGGCGAGCAGGCCGGCGGTCTCGGTCGCCGGGTCGTCCGTCTCGCGCTGCAGCACGGACAGCGCATGCAGGTGCTCGGAAAGCCGCGCGACCTGGTAGGCGGCCGCGCGGGGGTTGCCTTCGTCCAGCACGACGAGATCGAGCACCGGGTCCTGTGCCGCCCCGAACATGTAGCGCAGGCGGTAGGTGGCCTGGCTGTCGGCGGCCTCCAGCAGAGCTTCGAGGCAGGCGGAAGAGGCTCCCGGCCCGGCGAGGCGGCGCACCAGGCGCGCCGTCGTGATGCCACGCTCCACGCGCCGGCCCACCTCCAGGAAGCGCCAGCCGGACAGCCGGTTCATGGTCTCCTGCACGTGGCCGGAGAAGGCCGCCATGATGCGCAGAGCGTCTTCCGTCCGCTGCAGGACGGAGCCCGGTCCCGGCATGCGCGAGCCGCCGGGATGCAGCGCCGCCGCGAGGTCGGTCAGCGTCCGCACCGTGTCGGGCGAGAGCCGGTCGCGCAGCTCCGCGGCGTTGCGCCGTGCGGCCGTGACCAGCGCGAAAGCATTGCCGCCGCTCTCCGAAGAACCGCACGCAGCCTCGGCGATGCGCAGCGCGGCGCCATGCCCCTGCGCCAGGTCGGCCGGCGCGGCGCCCCAGGCGACGAGCAGTTCGGCGAGCCTCACCAGCGCATCGCGTGCCGGGCCGACGGCCTCGCTGTTCTCCACCGCGAGGCCAGCGAGAACCCGGATGACCCGCAGGACGGCCTCGGCGCGCTCGAGGTGCCGGCCCAGCCAGAACAGGTTCTCCGCGGCCCTGCTCGGCAGCGCGCCGGCGGCACGCCTGACCGTGTACGACCCGCCGGCCGGCAGCAGGCTGGTCTGGTCGACGCGGCCCTCGCCGAGAATCCAGACATCGGCCGAGCGGCCACCCCGCTGCATCGAGACGGAGCGGTCGTCGAGGTTCTCGGAGACACGGCAGAGGCCGCCGGGCATCACCGCCCAGCCCTCCTGCGTCGCCACGACGAAGACGCGTAGCGTGAAGGGCCGGGGTTCCAGCCGCCCCGACCGCCAGACCGGCATGGTGGAGAGGCGCACTTCCTCCTGCGCGACGAGGTCGCCACCGCGGCGCATCAGCCTTGCCTCGATCCGGGCCCGGTCGGCGCTGTCGAGTTCGCGCGGGCGGACGGCCTCCGGCCCCCACGGCCAATCCGCGATGCGCGACCAGGCGGGCCGCAGCGCCAGCGCGTCCAGCCTGTCCAGGACCGTGCGGCGCATCTTGTCCTGCCCGCACCACCACGTCGCGACGGTGGGGAGGTCGAGCGGTCCGCCCGCCAGGCGGCCGGCCAGCGCGGGAACGAAGCCCATCAGGCCGGCGCTCTCCAGCACGCCGGAGCCGAGCGCGTTGGCGAGGGTCACCTCGCCGCGGCGCACGGCCTGTACGAGGCCGGGGACGCCGAGGCGCGACGACGGGTCGAGCTCCAGCGGGTCCGCGAACTCCGAATCGAGCCGGCGGACGAGGACGTTCATCCGCTTCAGCCCGCCCACCGTACGCACGTGCACCGCCCCGTCGCGAACCGTGAGGTCGCCGCCCTCGACCAGCAGGAAGCCGAGGTAGCGGGCAAGATAGGCGTGCTCGAAGGCTGTCTCGTTGAGCGGCCCGGGGGTCAGCAGGCCGACCCGCCCGCCCTCCGGCCCGCTGAGCGCGGCCAGCGCGTCGCGCCACGCCTGGAAGAAAGGCGCCAGCCGGCGCACATTCATGCGGCCGTAGATCTCCGGCAGCGCGCGCGAGAGCGCGATGCGGTTCTCCAGCGCGAAGCCCATGCCCGAGGGCGCCTGCGCCCGGTCGCCCAGCACGCACCACTGGCCGTCCGGGCCTCGGCCGAGATCGGCGGCATAGACGTGAAGGTGCCGTCCGCCACGCGGCGCAAGCCCGACTGCGGGGCGGCTGAAATCCGGGCTGCCCGCGACGAGCGCGGCCGGCAATGTCCCCTCGCGGCACAGGGCGCCCGGCCCGTAGATGTCGGCCAGCAGGCTTTCCATCAGCGCCGCCCGCTGCACCAGCCCGGCCTCGATGGCCCGCCATTCCGGCTCGGGCAGCACCAGCGGCACGTGGCTGAGCGGCCATGCCCGCTCCCGGCTGTCGCCCGAATCGTAGACGCGGTAATAGACGCCGGCGTCGCGCTGGTGCCGGTCGGCGAGGGCGAAGGCGTGGGCGAGCCCGACCTGCCCGGCCCGGCCCATCGCCTGCAGCAGGGTACGCCAATGCGGCCGGACGCGGCCGTCGCGGTCGACCACCTCGTCATGGACGCCCGCCGGCGGATGGTAGAGAGACAGCAGCGCGGCAGCCTGCCCGTCATCCGGCGGTAGCGTGTCGAGCTGCAGCTTCACACGCGGCCTCCGGCGCGCGGGAACGCTGCCGTGGCCCGTCTGTTGCCGGGGGCGGCGTAAGGTCGAGGCGTTGCGGCGGCGATACGCAAGGAGACTCCGGTCCGGCTGTCGGCACGAGCGTAGCCCTGCCGGACTGGCAGGCAAACCCCGTGCCGCTCCTCGGGCCGCCCCGTGCACAGGATGGAGAACCCGATGTCCGATCATGCCACCCGAACGGAAACGGACAGTTTCGGCCCGATTGAGGTCCCGGCGGAACACTACTGGGGCGCGCAGACCGAGCGCTCGCGCCACAATTTCCGCATCGGCGGGGAGCGCATGCGCCTGCCGCTGGTAACGGCGCTGGTGCTCGTAAAGAAGGCAGCGGCCCAGGTGAACGCCGGTCTCGGCGAGCTCGATCCGAAGCTGGCCGAGGCCATCGCCGCCGCCGCCGACGAGGTGCTGGACGGCCGTCTCGACGGCGAGTTCCCGCTCTCGGTCTGGCAGACCGGATCCGGCACGCAGAGCAACATGAACGCCAACGAGGTGCTCGCCGGCCGCGCCAACGAGATGCTGGCGGGAACACGGGGCGGCAAGTCGCCGGTTCACCCCAACGATCACGTCAACCGCGGCCAGTCGTCCAACGACACGTTCCCGACCGCCATGCACGTGGCCGTGGCGCGCGAGATCGCCGGCCTGTTGCTGCCGGCCCTCGACAGGCTGCATGCCGCACTCGACGCCAAGGCTGCCGAATTCGCGGGCATCGTGAAGATCGGCCGCACCCATACGCAGGACGCGACCCCGATCACGCTCGGCCAGGAGTTCTCGGGATACGCCGCCCAGGTCGCCTCGGCGCGGCGGCGGATCGCGGCGACCCTGCCGGAGATCCATCAGCTCGCGCAGGGAGGAACTGCGGTGGGCACGGGGCTCAACGCCCATCCGCGGTTTGCCCACGCCATCGCGGAAAGGCTGGCAGAGCTCACCGGCATCCCCTTCGTCACCGCGCCGAACAAGTTCGAGGCGCTGGCGAGCCACGACGCGCTGGTCTTCCTGCACGGCGCCCTGGATTCGCTCGCCGCCGGGCTGTTCAAGATCGCCAACGACATCAGGCTGCTCGCGTCAGGCCCGCGCTCGGGCCTCGGCGAGCTGATCCTGCCCGAGAACGAGCCGGGCTCCTCGATCATGCCGGGGAAGGTGAACCCGACGCAGGCCGAGGCCCTGACGATGGTGTGCACGCGGGTCTTCGGAAACCAGACCACGGTGACGGCTGCAGGCAGCCAGGGCCACTTCGAACTGAACGTCTACAAGCCCGTCATCGCCGACGCGGTGCTGCAGTCGGTCGAGCTGCTGGCGGAGGCCAGCGACAGCTTTCGCGAGCACTGCGTCGAGGGAATCAGGGCCGACACGCAGCGCATCGACGAGCTGATGCGCCGCTCCCTGATGCTGGTGACGGCGCTGGCGCCCAGGATCGGCTACGACAACGCTGCCAAGGTGGCGAAGTCCGCCCACGCCAATGGCACCACCCTGCGCGAGGAGGCCCTGAAGCTGGGTTTCGTCAGCGGCGAGGAGTTCGACACCCTCGTCCGTCCGGAGAAGATGGTGGGGGAAGGGTAGCGAGGCCGCTTCCTGTCATCTGCGGCGGACCCCAGTTTTTGTCATCCCCGGCGGCCCGCAGGGCCGGGAAGGGGATCCAGGCCGCGTCCCACCTCGGCAGGCTGCCTCTGGGTTCCCTTCCCCTCCGCGCCTCCGGCGCTCCGGCCGGGAATGACAACGCCTCTCAGTGCGCGCGCAGCTCCGCGCCGGGCCAGAGCTTCTTGGCGGACCTCGCATATTGCGGCGGGCGGGGCAGGTCGGCGCCGAGCGCGTCGGCGGCGTGCCAGCCCCAGCGGGGATCGTCGAGGAAGGCGCGGGCGAGGGCGATCTGGTCGGCGTGGCCCTCCTGAAGGATCTGCTCCGCCTGGTGCGGCCCGGCGATCATGCCGACGGCGCGCGTATCGAGCCCGCTGCCCTTCTTCACGGCCGAGGCGAAGGGCACCTGGTAGCCGGGCTTCACCTCGATCTTCTGCCACGGCACGACGCCGCCCGAGGAGACGCAGGCGGAGACGAGGCCGCAGTCGCGCAGCGCGCCGGCGAGCCGCACCGCGTCGTCGATGACGAGGCCGCCCTCGGCCCAGTCCTGCCCCGTGATGCGGGTGCCGAGCGGCACGTGCGAGGGCAGTGCCGCGCGGACCGCCTGGGCCGTCTCCAGGAGGAAGCTCATGCGTCCCGCGGCGTCGCGGCCATAGCGGTCGCTGCGCGTGTTGGAGAGCGGCGACTGAATCGCGTGCATCAGGTAGCCGTGCGCCATGTGCAGCTCGACCGCGTCGAAGCCGATGCGGGCGGCCCGCAACGCGGCGTCGACGAAGCCCTGCTTCACCCGGGCGAAGTCGTGCTCCTCCATGGCGCGCGGCGTATGCCACGCCTCGGTGAAGGCGATGGCGGACGGAGCGATCGTCTGCCACGGGTCCTCGTCGCGGCCGAGGGCCTGGCCACCCTCCCAGGGGCGCTGCGTCGAGGCCTTGCGGCCGGCATGGGCCAGCTGGATGCCGAACTTCGTCCCTGGCAGCGCGACAGCCTTCGCCGCGGCGAGAGCGCGCGCCATGGCCCGCTCGTTGGCGTCGCTGTAGAGCCCGAGGTCGCCATGTGTGATGCGCCCGTGCCGCTCGACGGCCGTCGCCTCGATCACGACGAGGCCGGCGCCGGACATGGCGAGCGTCATCCAGTGCTGCAGGTGCCAGTCGGTCGCCGAGCCGTCATCGGCCGTATACTGGCACATGGGTGCCACGACGATGCGGTTCGGCACCTCGAGGGAGCCGAGGGCATAGGGCGTGAAAAGCTTGGCAGTCATGCGGTGGTGCTCCGGCAGGGCGGGGAGGGGCCGCGCAGGGCGGCCGTCCCGCCGATCACAATCACCCTTCGCGGCGCCGTTCCAGCGCGATGTCGATCAGGGACAGGATCGTGAAGAGGACCTGGGCTGCGGCGTGCGCAGTGTTGGTCGTCGCATCGTACTGCGGAGCGACCTCGACCACGTCCCCGCCGATAATGTCGAGTTCCGCGAGCCCGCGCAGGATGGTCAGCGCCTCGCGCGTCGTCAGCCCGCCCACCTCCGGTGTTCCCGTGCCAGGCGCAAAAGCCGGGTCGAGCGAGTCGATGTCGAAGGACACGTAGACGGGACCGTCGCCCACCACCTGGCGCGCCTTCTCGATCACGGCGGGCAGGCCCATGCCCTGCACCTCCTCGGCGTGGATCACCGTCATGCCGCTCTCGTAGGAGAACTCCCAGAGATATTCCGCCGCGCCGCGGATGCCGATCTGCACGACACGGTCGGGGTTCAGCACGCCGTCCAGCACGGCGTTCCGGAACGGGCCGCCATGATGGAACTTGGTGCCCTCGAAGGGGCCGGACGTGTCGCAATGCGCGTCGATGTGGACCATGCCGACCGGGTGCTTGGCACCAACGGCCCGCAGGATGGCCGCGGTGATCGAATGGTCGCCGCCGACGGCCAGCGGGATCACGCCCGCGGCGACGACGCGCGCGACATAGGCCTCGATGTCCTCGTGGCACTCGGCCAGCCCGTAGCGCGTGCGCATGGGGATGTCGCCGACGTCGGCTACACGCAGCGTGTTGACCGGCGCCCGCCGCAGCACGTGCTCGTAAGGCCCGATGCGCTCGATCCCGCGCACGGCGCGCGGGCCGAAGCGGCAGCCATTGCGGTTGGTGATGCCGAGATCCATCGGCACGCCGAAGATCGCCACGTCCAGGTCCGCGAAGTCTGCCGCCGCGTCCGGACGGAAAGGCGCACCGACGAAGGTGCCGGGATCGGCGAAGGGCCATTTCCGGTGGTCGCCCTTGAACACGCTGTCGGCGACGCTGCGGAAGTGGGGATCGTAGATGTCGCCGCCTCCGCTCTGGGCGAAGCGGGCACGCAATTTCTCGAGCTTGTCGTGGTCCATGTTGTGCTTTCAGCGCTGTCGGGCCTGAACCAGGATGAATTGTCCTGTCACAGCCTGTAGGAAGGGCTTCGCTCGTGCAACCCATCCCCGGATCGCCCGCATGTACGCCTTGAACCCGTTGCTCGTCGACACCGGCACGCCGCCCGTGCCGGAGGTGAAGGCGTGGGCGGCGGGCTATGCCGGGGCGCAGGGTCCCATGATCGACCTGTCGCAGGCCGTGCCAGGATATCCGCCGCATCCCGCCATGCTGGCCAGGCTCTCCGAGGAGGCGGGACGGGCGGGCAACGCGTCCTACGGCCCGATCCTGGGCGATGCAGAGCTGCGGGAAGCCTATGCCGCACACGTCTCGGCGATGTCGGGCGGCACGGTGCGCGCGGCCGAGACCGCCATCACCATGGGCTGCAACCAGGCTTTCATCGTCGCCATGCAGGCGCTGCTGCAGGCGGGCGATGCCGTGCTGCTGCCCTGCCCCTGGTACTTCAACCACCAGATGACGCTGCAGATGATGGGCGTCGAGGCGCGCCCCCTTCCGTGCAGCCCCGAGAACGGCTTCGTGCCGGATCCGGACGAGGCCGAGCGGCTGCTGGAAGGCCGGGTGAAGGCGATCGTCCTCGTCACGCCCAACAACCCCACCGGCGCAGTCTACCCGCCGGAGGTCGTGGCGCGCTTCGCCGAGCTCTGCCGGCGCCGGCACATCGCCCTCGTCGTCGACGAGACCTACCGCGACTTCCTGCCGACCGAAGCCGGCGTCGGGCACGACCTCTACTCCGATCCCGACTGGCGGGACGTGCTGATCGGCCTCTACAGCTTCTCGAAATCCTACTGCATCCCCGGCCAGCGGCTGGGCGCGATCGTCGCCTCGCAGGCGACGCTGTCGGAAATCGGCAAGGTGCTGGACTGCTTCCAGATCTGCCCGAGCCGTCCCGGCCAGCAGGCGCTCGTCCCGATGATAGGCGCGCTCGCCGGCTGGCGCGACGGCAACCGCCGGGAGATCGAGGCGCGCGGGCGCGCTTTCCGGGCCGCCATGGCGGGCGCCCAGGACTGGCGGGTGGATTCGGTCGGCGCCTACTTCGCCTTCGTCGCCCACCCCCTGCAGGGCATGGGCTCGCCCGAGGTGGCGAGGACCCTGGCCGAGGAGCGTGGGGTCGTGGTGCTGCCCGCCACCTATTTCGGCCCCGGCCAGGAGACGCACCTGCGCTTCGCCTTCGCCAACGCGACGTCGGACGCGCTTGCGCAGCTTCCGGAGCGGCTCAGGGGCTTTGGGGCCTAGCTGTCGGGCAGGTCGGTGGACACGTGCCACCAGCGCGGCCGGCTTGTCGAAGGCGCCGGGCAGCAACCACGGGTCAGTGTCTTCGTCGGGAGCTGGATCAGCCCGACAACCGCGTCTTTGTGAGGAGTGCAGCGACAAAGCGACCCGGAGCGTTGGCGAACTGGCAAAAAGGGCCGCGCCAGCTTCGCTTCGCGCGCAAGGATGGCACGGCGGCGCTACGAAGCCGGCGCTTTCAACGTCATCCAGCAGGTCAGCTCGGGCTGGAAAGGATCCTGGAGATTGCAGCGGATCGCCAGTTCGCTGCCGGGACAGAAGTCGCGCTCGACCACGCTGAAGCCCTGGCCGTCCGCTCCCATGCTGTGCACGCCCGTGAGGGCGCCGACGTTGGACTCCACCGTCACCGTGCCCGAGCGGGCGTTGTAGTCCTCCCGGTTCCAACGCACGCCGTTCCAGTCGAGCACGCGCAGCCTGATCCCCGCGAGACGGCCGGTGATCTGGTGGGGCGTGTCGACCACATAGGAGCCCGGCGCGGGACATTGTTCCGCCCGCGACGGCTGCGCAGGCGCCAGCGTCGCCATGGCGACAGCAAGGACCTTTGCATGGCGCCAGCCTGCCATCGTCGGTCTGTCGTGGCGCGACGTCTGCATGGGTATCAAGGTCCATCCGTTTGACCAATAACGCAAGGCGGTGGACCGGGCCGGAGACGAAGTGGTGCCGTTTGCAGGTGCGAAGCCGATTGCAGGTGCTGATCAGATCGGTCTAGTTTTTCACAGTGGCGTAGAGAGGCCGGTCAATCGACCGCAAGGCCCGCGCCGAACCGGAGGGGTTCATGACCAAGAATGACAAGCCGATGTCCTCGGCCGAAGAGACGATGCTTGCCGCTCGTCACTTCTCGCGCCGCACCTTCCTAAAGACGGGCGCCGCGGTGAGCTCCGTCGCCGCCACAGGACCGTGGATCGTCCAGAACGCGCTGTCCTCCTCGGGCGAGCTGAACATCATCAACTGGGACGACGAGCTTCCGAACCCGGTCATCCCGGACTTCGAGAAGGCGACCGGCATCAAGGTCAACTCGACGCCGTTCTCCCAGAACGAGGAGCAGATCAACAAGCTCCAGGCGACCGGCGGCACGGGTTTCGACCTCTGCCAGCCCACGCATGACCGCGCCCCGCAGTTCCAGGACATCGGTGTCCTGCAGCCGCTCGACGAGAGCAAGCTGTCGATCGACTCGATCCTGCCCTCGCTGCTCAGCGCCTCGAAGACCAACTGGACCTGGGACGGCAAGCTCTACCACGTGCCGCATTGCTGGGGCACGGAAGCGATCTCCTGGCGCAACGACCAGACCAAGATCGCGCCCGAGGAACTCTCCTTCGGTTCGCTCTGGATGGACGAGTACAAGGGCAAGGTGCAGGGTCGCCCGCACTCGCTGCTGCTCGGCATCGGCCTGTGGATGGACGGCAACGGCAAGCTGCCCTCCAACCGCATGCTCGACGCCTACAAGGACGAGGACTCGGCCAAGAAGATCTACGACGTGCTCCTCAAGGAGGCGATCGCACGCAAGGCCTGGATCAAGCAGTTCTGGGATTCGGCCGACAACACCAAGTCGGGCCTGATGTCGAACGGCGTGGTCATCGGCCAGACATGGGACGGCCCGCCGATCAGCCTGATCAAGGCCGGCAATCCCGTCAGCTTCCAGGCGCCGAAGGAAGGCGCCATCGGCTGGGTGGACGGCTGGTCCATGACCAAGGGCGCCAAGAACGTCGAGCAGGCTTACGCCTTCCTCAAGTACCTTCACTCTCCGGAAGGCTCGGCCAAGGTCGCCGAGGGATCGGGCTACAACCCGGTCGCCAAGGGCGCCGAGAACCTGCTTTCCGACAAGGCCAAGACCATCTTCAAGGCGGCCTATCCCGGCGCCAGCCTGGACAAGATGTGGTGGCGCCCGGTCGAGCCGTCCTGGTTCGCCGAGATGCGCACGCAGTACGCGGAGAAGTTCAAGGCCGCGTGAAGCAGGGAGCCGTGCCGCCTTCCCGCGGCGCGGCTCTTGCTTCCGTTCCTGGCGGGCCGGCCTGTCCGGCCCGTTTCCGTGTGCCTGCCGGACGCACAACATGAGCGCAGATGTCGAACTCGACCGGGTGACCATCCGGTTCGGGTCATTCGTTGCCGTCAAGAACGCCAACCTGAAGATCAGGGGCGGCGAGTTCTTCTCCATCCTCGGCCCGTCCGGCTGCGGCAAGACAACCCTGTTGCGCACCATCTCCGGCTTCCTGCAGCCCTCCGAGGGCACCGTCAGGATCGGTGGCCAGGACATGGCCGGCATCGGCGCCAACAAGCGCCCGACGGCGCTCATCTTCCAGAACCTCGCGCTCTTCCCGCTGATGACGGTGGCCGAGAACATCGGCTACGGGCTGCGTGTCCGCGGCGTCCCGCGCGAGGAGCGCTCCCGCAAGGTCGCCGACCTCCTCCGCCTCGTGGCGCTTCCGGACCAGGGCGAGAAGCTCGTCAGCGAGCTGTCCGGCGGCCAGAAGCAGCGCGTCGCCATCGCCCGCGCCCTCGCGGTGGAGCCGCAGGTGCTGCTGCTCGACGAGCCGCTCTCGGCGCTCGACCTGCGCCTGCGCCAGCACATGCGCACCGAGCTGCGCGCCATCCAGAAGCGCGTCGGCATCACCTTCATCTACATCACGCACGACCAGGGCGAGGCCCTGACCATGTCGGACCGCATCGCGGTGATGAACGCGGGCATTGTGGAGCAGGTCGGCGACGGCCGCACCGTCTACGACAACCCGACGACGCCGTTCGTGGCTTCGTTCGTCGGCGAGAACAACGGCTTCACCGGCCAGGTCGTCGCTGCCATCGGCGAGGAGGCCGTCGTCGACACGCCATTCGGCAAGTTCACCGGCCGCAACCCGGGCGGGCTTCAGCAGGGCGCGCGCGCCACGCTGTTCGTGCGGCCCGAGGCCTTCCACGTGGCGCGGCCCGGCGAGGGCGGTACGCTCCAAGGCAAGGTCGTCAGCACCGCATTCGAAGGCCACCAGACCCACATCTTCCTCGAGGCCGCCGGCCACCCCGTCACCATCTCACTCGGCCGCCGGGACGACGCCGGCGAACTCCCGCCGGGCTCGGCACTCGCCGTCGGCTTCGCGGCGGGCGACGGGCTCGTCCTGCCCGCACGGACGGGCTGAGGGCGCGGGGCAATGACCAACCCCGTCACCGCGACGATCATCTTTGTCCTGCCGTTCCTCGTCACGGCCCTGTTCGGGATCGCGTCCGTCGTCGAGCGCCGACGCAACCCGACGCTGCAGAAGCCCGGCTTCTTCCAGCGCAACGGCTGGCCTATCGGCCTGTTCCTGATCGTCGCCGTCGGCTTCTGGATCTTCGCCCTGGTGATCCTGCCGCAGCTCTACATGGTGGACTACTCGTTCCACCCAAAGCTGCCGCCGATCAAGCGCGGCGGCCCGGAGGACGTCTACACGCTCGAAAACTACCGCTACTTCCTGTTCGGATCGACGAAGTCGACCGCGAACTGGAACACGACGCATCTCTACGCCTTCTGGATCACGATCTTCGTCTCGACGATCATCACCATCCTCAACTTCGCGATCTGCTATCCGCTCGCCTACTACATGGCGCAGGTCGCCAAGCCCAACGTCGTGCTGAAGCTGATGCTGTTGCTCGTGATCCCCTACTGGGTCAACGAACTGCTGCGCGCCTTCGCCTTCCGCATCCTGTTCGGCACAGGCGGCGTCATCAACGGCATCCTGATGGGCGTGGGCATCATCCACGAGCCGGTCGACTTCATCGGCATCGACGTCGCGCTCTATGCAGGGCTCACCTACGCGTACCTGCTGATCATGATGTTCCCGCTCTACAACGCCATCGAGAGCCTGGACCACAATCAGATCGAGGCGGCGCGCGACCTCGGCGCCCCTTGGTGGCACATCCACCTCTTCGTCGTGATGCCCTTCGCCAAGCCCGGCATCGCGTCCGGCTGCACGCTGGTTTTCATGCTGTCGGCCGGCGCTCTGGCCGCGCCCCTGGTGCTGGGCGGCCCGAAGACGCTGTGGTTCACGCCGATCGTCTACGACCGCTTCTTCCAGGCCTTCAACTGGCCGCAGGGGGCCGCCTACGCCATCATTCTCCTGCTCACCTGCATGGCCTTCGTGCTGCTGGTCATGCGGGTGTTCAAGGTGAGCCTGTCGGAGATCGCCCGATGAGCTCGCGCGCGATCTTCCGGCTGATGATGGGGTTCTATTTCGTCCTGTTCTTCGGGTTTCTGTTCGGCCCGCTGTTCGTCATGGGCATCACCGCGTTCAACACGCCGACCTATCCGCAGGTCTGGCCGATCGAGGGTGTCACGCTCGACTGGTTCGTGAAGCTGACCGAGGACCGCAACCTGATGCAGGGGCTCTGGAACAGCCTCGTCATCGGCTTCTTCGTCGTCGCCCTTGCCGTGCCGCTCGGCTTCGCCGGCGCGCTGGTGATGACGCAGATCTATGCGCGCGCCCGGTCGCTCTACTACCTCGTCGTCGTCTCGCCCGTGCTGACGCCGGGCGTCATCATCGGCATCTCCACCGTGATCTTCTGGAAGGACGTGACGGACACGACGGGTGCCTCGCTGTTCTACAACGGCATGTTCCTGTCGACCCTTGGCCAGTCCACCTTCATCGCCGCCTATTGCATGCTCATCTTCCTGTCGCGCCTGCAGCGCTACGACATCAGCCAGGAGGAGGCGGCGCTCGACCTCGGGGCCAGCCAGACGCAGGTGTTCTTCCACATCCTGCTGCCCTTCATGAAGCCGGCCATCGTCTCCGCCGCGGTGATTGCCTTCCTGTCCTCGTTCGAGAACTACAACACGACGACCTTCGCCATCCTCGCCGACAAGACGCTCACCACCGTGCTCGCCGGTCGCGTCCGCCAGGGCACGACGCCCGCGATCAGCGCGCTCGCCGTGCTCATCATCGGCATCACCGTGGCCGGCGCCATCGCCTTCGAAATCGCCAAGCGCGCCGAGATCCGCCGCGACGAGGCCCGCAGCCGCACCGCGGCCCGGGCCGAGGAGAGCGAACTGGCAGCAGAGCCGGCGTAGCGGGCGTCGCTGCGGTCATCCCGGCCGGAGCGCAGCGGAGAGCCGGACCCAGGAACGACGACCTCGCAGTTTCTTTGTACGGCGAGGAAACGCGACCGCCCTTATCCCTCGGGGTAGTCGACCCGCACGAGGTAGAGCCCGCCCGGCGGCGCAAGGGGCGCGCAACGGGTGCGGTCGGCGGCGGCGAGGGCGGCCGCAAGGTCGGCCCGGGTCCAGCGGCCGGCGCCTACCATCTGCAGGCAGCCGGCCATCGAGCGCACCTGGTGATGCAGGAAGGAACGCGCGCTGGCGTGGATGCGGATCTCGTCGCCGGTGCGCTCGACATCGAGCCGGTCCAGCGTCTTGACCGGGCTCTTCGCCTGGCACAGCGCAGCCCGGAACGTCGTGAAGTCGTGCTGGCCGATGAGCACCTGCGCTGCCTCGTGCATGGCCCCGGCGTCCAGCCGCCATTTCACCAGCCAGGCCCGGTTCGCCTCCAGCGCCAGCGGCGCGCGGCGGTTGACGATGCGGTAGAGGTAGTGCCGCTTGCGGGCGGACATTCGCGCGTTGAAGTCAGGGCCAACCCGCCGCGCCGCGACGACGGCAACGGGGTGCGGGCGCAGATGAGCGTTGGTGGCGTCACGCACAGTGTCTTCGGGCCACTCGCGGTCGAGGTCGACATGCACGACCTGCCCGGTCGCGTGCACGCCTGCGTCCGTGCGTCCCGCCGCCTGCACCCGCCCGCACTCTCCCGCAAAGGCGCGGATCGCGGCTTCCAGAGCGCCCTGCACGGTCGGCACGTCGTCCTGGTATTGCCAGCCCGCAAAGGGCGTGCCGTCATACTCGACCAGCAGCCGGTAGCGCGGCATCAGGCGAACCTCGCCCCCGTCGTCACCGGCACGCCGCGCAGGAACTCGGCGGCGGCCATCGGCTTCCCGCCGGCGCGCTGAACCTGCAGCAGGCGTACCGCCCCCGCGCCGCACGCAACCGCCAGCTCTCCGTCGAGTACCGTGCCGGGCTCGCCCGATCCTCCCACCATGGCGGTACGCAACACCTTCAGCCGCTCGGGGCCCCGGCCGAGATCGACCTCGGTGAAAGCGCCGGGGAAGGGCGAGAGCCCGCGCACGAGATCGTGCACGGCCTGCGCCGGCCGCAACCAGTCGATGCGGGCCTCTTCGTTGGTGATCTTGCGGGCGTACTCGACGCCCTCCTCAGCCTGCGGCGTAAAGCCGAGCCCGCCACGCGACAGGGCCGCCAGCGCGCGCACCATCAGGTCGGCACCGAGGAGGGCGAGGCGGTCATGCACGTCCCCCGCCGTCATGTCGGGGCCGATGGCGATGCGCTCGACCATCGCGACGGGGCCGGTGTCGAGCCCCTCTTCCATCCGCATCACGGCGACGCCGGTCTCGCGGTCGCCCGCCATCACGGCGCGCTGGATCGGCGCCGCGCCGCGCCAGCGTGGCAGGAGGGACGCGTGCAGATTGAGGCAGCCGAGTTCCGGCGCGTCGAGGATGTCCCTGGGCAGGATCATGCCATAGGCGACGACGACGGCGACGTCGGCATCATGCCCTTCGAAAGCGTCCGCCGCCTCCGGCGTGCGCAGGCTGGTAGGGGTGAGGACGGAAAGCCCGAAGCGCTCGGCGGCCCGGTGCACGGGGGAGGGCCTCAGCTCCATGCCCCGCCCGGCCTTGGCCGGCGGGCGGCTGTAGACGGCCACCACCTCGTGGCCCTGGCCTACGATTTCCGACAGGGTCGGCACGGCAAAGTCCGGCGTGCCCATGAAGACGACGCGCATGGCGCTGGCCCTTTCGTATTGCCGGCCGGCCGGCGCCGCTCAGTCCACCTGCTCGCGCTTCGCCTGCTTGGCAAATTTCTTGACCACGCGTTCGCGCTTCAGGCGCGAGATGTGGTCGATGAAGAGCTTGCCGTCGAGGTGGTCGATCTCGTGCTGCACGCAGGTCGCGAGGATGCCGTCGGCCTCCATCTCGCGCACCGCGCCCTCGAGGTCGGTGAAGCGGATGCGCACCTTGGCCGGCCGCTCCACCTCCTCGTAGTAGTCGGGAATGGAGAGGCAGCCCTCCTCGTAGACCGAGGTTTCGGGCGAGGTCCACAGGACTTCCGGGTTGATCAGCGCCAGAGGCTGCTTCCCTTCGTCCTTGCGGGCGACGTCGATGGTCACGACGCGCTCGGGAATGCCGACCTGGATGGCCGCCAGCCCGATGCCCGGCGCCTCGTACATCGTCTCGAACATGTCATCCACGAGCTTGCGAAGCTCCTGCGTCACCCCGCCGACCGGCTTGGAAACGAGGCGCAGCTTGGAATCCGGAATGATGAGGATGGGTCGAACGGCCATGATCCGCAGGAGATAATCACGCCGGACCGCAAGGTCAAACGCGCCGCGCCCCCGTCAACCGCGTGGCCCTACGGCCGTTGCGGGGGCTGGGCGGACACCACCGTTTCCGGCCTCCGGCCGGCTGCCCGCAGGCGGAGCAGGGCGCAACTCGACGATAACCGCGCCGCAGGCCGAATCGGCCGGACGCGGCGTGACCGGGCCCCAAACCGGAGACGCCGCTCGCAAACCCGCAGCGGCAGCCCTGAGGCGGCTCAGGCGCGGGCCGCTTCGCGGGCCTCCCGCGCCTTGATGCGCTCGCGGTGGGCGGTGTAGAGCCCGCTCGCCGCGATGAAGGCGGCACCGACATAGGTGGTGTAGCCGGGGATCACACCGAAGGCGAGGAAACCGAGGCCGGTCGCCCAGATCAGCTGCGTGTAGGTGAACGGGGCCAGCACCGAGGCGGGAGCCCGCCGGTAGGCCAGAACGATCACATAGTGCCCGGCGGTCGAGAGCAGGCCCATGACGGTGCCGAGCGCGAGCCATTCCCAGCTCGGCGTCTTCCAGATGAAGGGCATCACGGCCGAAAGCGCGATCAGCCCGACAATGGCGGTCCACGCGAAAGTGGTCTCGGGCCGCTCGGTGCGGCTCATGAGGCGGGTCGCGACGGCGGAGAAGGCCCACACGGCGGCCGAGCAGACCGGCAGCAGCGCGGCGAGTTGGAAGGCCCCCGTGCCCGGCTGCACGACGATGACGACCCCGCCGAGGCCGACGACCGCCGCCATCCAGCGGCGCATGCCGACCTTCTCGCCCAGCAAGGGAATCGACAGCGCCGTGATGAAGATGGGCGCGACGAAGCCGATGGCCGTCGCGTCGGCCACCTGCAGGGTGGTGATGGCCAGGATGAAGAAGATCGAGGACCCGGCGACGCCGAGGCCGCGCAGCACCTGCAGCAGCGGGCGCGTGGTGTGCAGAGCGCGCGAACCCAGCGCCGAGGTGGCCATGGGCAGGGCCACGACAAGGAACACGATGTAGCGCATCCAGGTCACCTGGAGGGCCGGCATCGTCTCCGTCATGTGCTTGGCGAGGATATCGCTCGTCGAGAAGAAGATGGTCGAGAGAATGATGAGGCCGATGCCGCGCAACGTCTCGTCCGCGAGCCCGGGCAAACGCACTTCGGGACGAACGGATACGCTCACCCTGGCCGCAGCCGGAAAGCTGGCGGCGTCCGCGATGGCGGGGGGCGGCGGCATGACAGTCTCCTGGAGGCGGTAAGTGGCGCGACGACTATGCTTCTATGCCCCGAGACCTGAACAAAGCGTAGCGTGAACCTTGCAGAACAGGCATGGTTGCACTGCGCGGCTCGCCTGACGGGCTGCCCCTTTGCGGACGCAATCGGCATTGGCGGTGCTGCTTCGCCACGCCTGCGACATACACCCTAAACCGATGTTAATGCACGAATCTCGACATGAGGTCGCGGGTTGTCATGGACAGGACGCCAATGTCGTGCCATCAAACCACGTCCACGTGGTATTTGGCGACGACATGAGCAAAGACAGGAATTCGTGGGACCGGCGCAGGCGCACTTTCGACGGCCCACAGGAAAACATGATGGAACCGGCGTGGCGGCCGCCCTCCTCTCCGTCCGCCCCCCGCAGCCCGCGACCCGCACTTTCGTCCGGCCCGGAGGTTGGAGCGGTTGTGAAGTGGTTCAAGGGTGAGAAGGGCTTCGGCTTCGTAACCCTGGACGACGGTAGCGGGGACGCTTTCCTTCCCGGCCGTGCCGTTGAGGCAGCAGGCTACGACAACCTGGAATCGGGAACGACCCTCGTGGTCCGCACCGCTGCCGGGCAGAAGGGCACGCAGGTCACCGAAATCGTCAGCGTCGACACGTCGACGGCAGAGCCCCGGCGTCCCGGCGGCTTCGGCGGCGGCCCAGGTGCTGGCGCCGGCGGCCCCGGTGGCGGCGGCGGTGGTGGTTTCCGCCGGCCCGACGCAGGCCCCTCCGAGGAGCAGACTGGCGTTGTCCGCTGGTTCAACGTCGAGAAGGGCTTCGGCTTCGTCCAGGCGGACGGTGGCGGCAAGGACGTGTTCGTACACGGCTCCGTGCTTCGCCGCTCGGGCCTGAACGACCTTCAGGAAGGCCAGCGGATCCGCATGCGCGTGATCCAGGGCCAGAAGGGTCCGCAGGCCGAGTCCGTCTCGCTCGAAGACTGAGCGCCCGCCGGACCGACGGTCCGGCGGTTCTTTGATCACGATTTCGTGATATCGGATCCGGCGTGTCAATTTCGCCGGATGAACTTTCGCGTGGATTGAAACGGCAGCGGCATTGCGAGCCGTTTGGCAGGCTCGGTATGCGCTTTGCCCTGCCGAGCCTCGCATTGGTCGCCCAGGTCAACCCTGCTTGGCGACCAGGCCAGCACCTTACCTCATACGATTCCAGCTGTCGTTCCGCCACGGGCCGGGCGCTCGGTGGTCTTGCGCGCGCGGTAGCTCGCCTCCCGGTAGACGGCGACGGGATCGACCGCGCCGCCAGCGCGGACGCGAGCCATGGCGAGGACAGGCTCGACATCCGTGGTGAAGGCACGCTTGAGCATGCGATGGGCAGCCAATGCGTCGTTTTCCTCCTGCAACGCGGCGAGGGCGCCACGGTCCACCAGGAGAGCCTGAGCATAGGAACGCTGCAGCTCGACCGCGCTCGTCATCAGCGACTCCACGGGATCGGTGACGTTGTGCGACTGGTCGATCATGTAGGCCGGGGCGAAGCCGGGCGCCTTCCGGTGCGCGGCGTCGACGAGCTCGTTGAAGATCAGGAACAGCCGGAACGGGTCCACCGAGCCGGCATCCAGATCGTCGTCGCCATACTTGGCGTCGTTGAAGTGGAAGCCGGCCAGCTTCCCGGCGCGGATCAGGCGCGCCACGATCATCTCGATGTTGGTGTTGGGCGCGTGGTGGCCGAGGTCGACGAGGCACCTGGCCTTGGGGCCGAGTTCCTGCGCCGCCATGAGGCTCGAGCCCCAGTCGGCGATGACGGTGGAATAGAAGGCCGGCTCGAACAGCTTGTGCTCCAGGAACACCTGCCAGTCGGCGGGCAGCTCGGCATAGATGCGCGCCATGCTGTCGACATAGCGGTCGAAGGCGGCCGACAGGTTCGCCTGTCCGGCGAAGTTGGAGCCGTCCGCGATCCACACCGTGAGCGCCTTTGATCCCAGCGTCTCGCCGACGCGGATGCACTCGATGTTGTGCTCCACCGCGAGGTCGCGCACGGCCTTGTCGGTGTGGCTGAGCGAACCGAACTTGAAGGAGCGGCTCTGCTGCGCCTGGTCCTGGAAGGTGTTGGAGTTGACCGCGTCGAAGGCGAGGCCGCGCGCGTCGGCATAGGCCCGGAGCTCGGCGGGATTGTCGACCGTGTCCCAGGGGAAATGGGGCGAGATCGCCGGCGTCGCCCGCGTCAGCTGGTTGATGACGGCGCAGTCGTCGATCTTGTCGAAGACGTGCCGCGGCTCGCCGGTGCCGGGAAACCGCGCGAAGCGCGTGCCGCCCGTACCGACGCCCCATGTGGGCACGGCGACGCCGAAGGCCGCGACCTTGGAAGTGACCGCCTCGATGTCCACCCCGCGCCGCTCCAGCTGCCGCCCCAGCGCCCCGTAATCATCGGCGAGCGCCGCCTCGTGGCGCCGATTGTGTGTGGCGACCAGTCCGGCATCGATGCCCACTGCCTCGGCCATGGTGTTTCCCCCTTGTTGTTTCAAATCGCGCCGTCGGACCCCTTCTCCCGCCTGGCGGGAGAAGCTGGCGCGCAGCACCGGATCAGGGTGCGGCGCTAACGGCGGAATGGCGCGATCCTTACCGTGCGAACGACACCGCGTTGCCGGCGTCGACATTGACGATGTTGCCGGTCGACTTCGAGGCCATGTCGGAGGCCAGGAAGTAGGCGGCCTCGGCGATGTCCTCGGGATAGACGCTGAGCTTCAGCATGCTGCGCTGGCGATAGATCTCGTCGAGCTCTTCTTCGCCGACCTTGTAGGACTTGGCGCGCTCGGTGCGCCACTCGCCCTGCCAGATCTTGGAGCCGCGCAGGACGGCGTCGGGATTGACGACGTTGACGCGGATGCCGAGTGGCGCCCCCTCCAGGGCAAGGCAGCGCGCCAGGTGGATCTCGGCCGCCTTGGCCGCGCAGTAGGCCGAGGCTCCCGCGGAGGCCGCGAGGCCGTTCTTGGAGACGATGAACACCATCGCGCCCCCCGATCCCTGCGCCTTCATCAGCCGGAATGCGGCGCGGGAGACGAGGAAGTAGCCCGTCGCCAGCACGTCCATGTTCTTCTGCCACAGCGCCAGCGACGTATCCTCGATCGGGGCGGCTGTCGCGATGCCGGCATTGGAGACGAGGATATCGAGCCCGCCATACTCGGCCACCGCGTCGGCGACGCCGCGGTCAACCGACTCCTCGCGCGTGACATCGACCAGAATTCCGCGCACCGAGTCCGCCCCGTAGCGCTTGCCGAACCCGGCGACGCGCTCGTCGAGAGCTGTCTGGTCGATGTCGGCCAGCACCACCACGGCGCCCTCGCGAAGGTAACGCTCGGCGATGGCCGAGCCGATGCCGCCGGCGCCGCCGGTCACCAGGGCGACCCGGCCGGCGAGGCTCTTGGGCTTGGGCATGCGCTGGAGCTTGGCCTCCTCGAGCAGCCAGTACTCGATGTCGAACGCCTCCTGCTCGGGCAGCGCGACGTACCGGTCGACCCCGGCGGCACCGCGCATCACGTTGATGGCGTTGACGTAGAACTCGCCGGCAATGCGCGCCGTCGCCTTGTCCTTGGCGAAAGAGATCAAGCCGATGCCCGGCACGAGGATGATGACGGGGTTGGGATCACGCATGGCCGGGCTGTCCGGGCGCTTGCAGCGCTCGTAGTAGGCAGCGTAGTCCGCGGCATACCCGGCGATCAGCGTGTCCAGCTGGCCCGTCAGTGCCTCGACGTCGGGGCTGGCGGGATCGAAGGGCAGGACCAGCGGGCGGATCTTCGTGCGCAGGAAGTGATCCGGGCAGGACGTGCCCATCGGCGCCAGCTCCGCCAGCCGGTTGGAGTTCACGAACTCCAGCACTTCCGGGGAATCGTTGAAGTCGCCGACCTTGCGCTCACTCTTCGAGATGCGGCCGCGAATGGCGGGCATCAGGGCCTGCGCCACCGCGCGGCGCTGCGTGGCCGGCAGGGGCGCCACCTTCTCGCCGCCGAAAGCCGGCACGGTGTTGTTCGCCGCAAGCCAGTCCGCCGCCTTGCGGATGATGCGCAGCGTCGTCTGGTAGCTCTCCTTCGCCGTCTCGCCCCAGGTGAACAGGCCGTGCCCGCCCAGGACGATGCCGACATATTCGGGATGAGCCCTGGCCAGCTGTTCCAGCTTGAGCCCGAGGTCGAAGCCGGGACGCTGCCAGGGAAGGAAGCCAATCTCGCCGCCGAAGACCTGCCTGGTCAGTTCCTCAGCCCTGGCCGAGGCGGCGATGGCGATCACCGCGTCGGCATGGACGTGGTCGACATGCGGGTGAGGCACGAAGCCGTGCAGCGGCGTGTCGATGGAGGCGGCCCGGGGATTGAGGTCGAAGGTGCAGTGGGAGAGCAGCCCCACCATTTCATCCTCGTGCTCGATCCCGCGGTAAAGCGTCTTCAGGTGCTCGAGCTTGTCAATGTACAGCGTCGAGAAGCCGTCGAGCTTCATCGATCCGATGTCCCCGCCGGAACCCTTGACCCACAGCACCTCGACGGGCTGGCGCGTCAGCGGATCGGTCATGCTGACCTTTGCAGACGTATTGCCGCCGCCGAAATTCGTGATGCGCTTGTCCGATCCCAGCAGGTTGGAGCGGTAGAGCAGCAGGTTGGGCTCGTCGAGGCCTGCGGCATGGGCGTCGTCCCACAGGTCGGGAATGGCGTTGCTGTTGGACGTGCTGGTCATGGCGGCATCCTGGCGTGTGCGGAAGACGTGCCGCGGCTTTCCCGCGGTCGAACAGGCGGCGAAACACTATGGGCACGTTCAATCACCGTCAATCGTGACCGATCATTATTGTGCAATGCAGCAACTTTGCTGCAGGACGGCATGATTGTTTGCGATTGACCGGCCGCTCATGATCGATCAACCCTGCGCAAGGGAGGGACACGATGCACGAGCGGGAACGCTGGCAGATCATCCTGCGCGCTCTGGCCAGGCAGCCCGTTGCGACGGTCAAGGACCTCGCGGCTCTCACCGGCGCGTCCGAAGCCACGTTGCGCCGCGACATCGCCAAGCTGGCTGACCAGGGATTGCTGCTGAAGGTCCATGGCGGCGCTCAGGCGTTGCGCGACAACACCGCGCCCTCGCTCGCGACCCGTCACTTCGAGACCAGCCGGCCGCTGAACCTGTCGAAAAAACGTGCCATCGCCGCTGCCGCCGCGGAGCTCTGCGTCGACGGTGATTCCATCATCATCAACGGCGGCACCACCACCTACGAGATGGTCGAGTTCCTGCGCGACAGGCGCATGCAGGTGCTGACCAACTCCTTCCCGATCGCCGAGGCGCTGATCCGCTTCTCCCGCAACCGCATCATCCTGCCGGCGGGCGAGGTCTACCGGGAGCAGAGCGTCATCGTCAGCCCCTACGAGGACGACACGCTGCGCCACCACTATGCCTCCCGCATGTTCATGGGCGCGCAGGGCCTCGTACCGCTCGGCCTGATGGAGGGCGACCCTTTGCTCATTCGTGCAGAGCAGAAGCTCGTCGACAGGGCGGAGAGGCTGATCGTGCTGGTCGACAGCACGAAGTTCCGCAATCGTGGCGGACTGATCCTGTGCCCGCTGCAGCGCATCGACACCGTCATCACCGACAGCGAGGCCCCGCCGGAGGCACTCGAGATGCTGGAGGCGGCTGGCGTGAAGACCATCGTCGTGGACCCCGACGCCCTCGAATCGGCAGCCTGAGGCCCGCATGAGCATCCCATCCCCCACCGCGGTCCCGGACGCTGCGTCCTCCGTGCCGGTCCTGCGGCTCGAAGGCATCACCAAGTCGTTTCCGGGCGTGAAGGCGCTGAAGGGCGTCAGCTTCGAAGTCCGCGAGGGGGAGGTCCACTGCCTGCTCGGCGAAAACGGCGCGGGCAAGTCGACGCTGATCAAGATCATGTCGGGCGTGCACCATGCCGACACCGGCACGATGTATCTGGACGGCAAGCCCTTCCGCCTGTCCAGCCCGCACGAGGCGCGGCAGGCCGGCGTCGCCACGATCTACCAGGAGCTGCTGCTCTTTCCCGAGCTGACGGTCGCCGAGAACATCTTCATGGGCCACGCGCCGACCTCCGGCTGGAGCGGCATGGACTGGCCAGCGATGCGGCGGGAGACGGCGAGGCTCCTCGCCTCGCTCGACATCCACGATCTCGACCCCGATGCCGTCGTCGGCACCCTCTCGGTCGGCAACCGGCAGCGCGTGGAGATCCTGCGGGCCCTTTCCCAGGACGCGCGCATCCTCATCATGGACGAACCCACCGCCGCGCTCACCGAGCACGACGTGCAGCGCCTCTTCGCCATCGTGCGGCGCCTCCGCGACCGGGGCGTGGGCGTCGTCTACATCAGCCATCGGCTCGAGGAGATCTTCGTCCTCGGCGACCGCATCACCGTGCTGCGCGACGGCGAGCACGTCGCGACCCGCACGGTCGCCGAGACGAAGCCCGAAGAGCTGATCCAGATGATGGTCGGCCGCCAGATCGACCAGCTCTTTCCCAAGGAGACGGTTCCCATCGGCGAGCCGGTGCTGGAGGCCAGGAACCTCCGCCGCGAGCCGCAGACGCTCGACGTCAGCCTGACGGTGAGGGCGGGGGAGATCGTCGGCCTCGCGGGGCTCGTCGGATCCGGTCGCAGCGAACTCGCGCAGGTTCTGTTCGGCATCACGCCGGCGACCTCCGGCGAGATCCGCGTCAGCGGCAAGGCGGTCAAGGTCTCTTCGCCGGCCGACGCACGGGCGGTCGGCATCGCCTACGTGCCGGAGGACCGCGCCACGCAGGGTCTCGTGCGGCCGATGACGGTCCGCGAGAACTTCTCCATGGCCATCCTGCCGAGGCTGGCGAAGAGCGGCTTCATCGACTTCGGGGCGGAGATGAACCTCGCACGCGACGGCGTGAAGAGGTTCAACGTCAAGACGCACACCACCGAGCAGGTCGTGAACAAGCTCTCCGGCGGCAACCAGCAGAAGATCGTGCTGGGCAAGTGGCTTGCGACAAACCCGCGCCTGCTGATCCTCGACGAGCCCACCCGCGGCATCGACGTCGGGGCCAAGGCGGAAATCCACCGGCTCATGGTGGAGCTCGCCCGCCAGGGCCTCGCCATCCTGATGATCTCCAGCGAGCTGCCGGAGGTGCTGGGCATGAGCGACCGCGTGCTCGTGATGCGCGAGGGACGCCTCGTCGCCGAGGTGCCGCGCAGCGAGGCGACGCAGAACCGGGTCGCTGCCGCCATGATGGGGCAGGGCAACGAGCCCGCCGGGGAGGTGCGCCAGTGACCGACGCCGTCGTTTCCACGCGCCCGGCGGCGCGCCGTCCCGGGATGCTCGCCTTCTTCGGCACGCAGGAGGGCCTGCTGCTGCTCGCCATCGTGGCGCTGCTGGTGATCGTCGGCTTCGTGAACCCGCGCTTCATCGCCGAGCGCAACCTCTGGAGCATCGCCCAGACCTCGGGCTACATCGCGGTGGCCGCCATCGGCATGTCGATGGTCATCATCTCCGGCAATATCGACATCTCCGTCGGTGCCCTGATCGGAGTGCTCGCCACAATCAGCGGCACGCTGGCCACGTCCGGCATGCCGCTCGCCGTCGCCTGGTTCGTTCCGATCCTGGTCGGCATCGCCGCGACGAGCTTCATGGGCTTCCTCGTCGCCTATCTCCGGATCCCCTCGATCATCGTCACGCTCGGCATGCTGTCCATTCTCAAGGGCGGGCTGATCGTGGTCACCAACGGCAAGTGGATCTCCGACCTGCCGCCCGGCTACCAGCTGGCGCAGGTGTCGGTGGGCGGGCTCGTGCCCATGTCGGTGCTGCTGATGGTCGTGCTGACGATCGGCGCCGCGCTGTGGATGCGCCGCAGCGCGGGCGGCCGCGCCATCTACGCCGTCGGAGGCAATGTCGAGGCGGCGCGCCTGTGCGGCATCTCGCGCGAGCGCACCATCATGAAGGTCTTCGCCATCCACGGTTTCTTCGTGGGCGTCTCGGCCATCCTCTTCGCCACCCAGCTCAGCGTCATCCAGTCCACGGTGCCGCCGAACCTGGAGCTCACCATCATCACGGCCTCCGTGGTCGGCGGCGTCAGCATCCTCGGCGGCACGGGGACCGTGGTCGGCTCGACCCTTGCCGCCGTGCTTCTCGGCATGATCGGGTCGGCGCTGATCTTCATCGGGGTCTCGCCCTACTGGCTCCGGGCCGTGCAGGGCATCCTCATCCTCGTCACGGTGCTCGCCGACGTGCTGCGCCGCCGCCGCCGCGCCAGGAGAGCCTGACCATGGCCGTGACAGACGCTCCCTCCGCCCCGCAGAAGGGGCCCTTCAACGTTTCGCACGAGATGGTGCTCGGCATTATTCTCGTCATCGCAGTCGGCGTGCTGGCGCTCTTCACCGACCAGTTCCTCACGGTCGAGAACCTGCTGAACCAGGCGCGCCTGATGACGGAGGTGGCGCTGATCGCGCTGCCCATGACGTTCATCATCATCACCGGCGGCATCGACCTCTCGGTCGGGTCCATCCTCGGCCTCTGCGCCATCCTGCTGGGCTATGCCTGGAAGAACTTCGGCTTCCCGCTGGAACTCGCAATCGTGTTCACGCTCGGTGTCGGCGTGGTGGCCGGCTGGATCAACGGCCTTTTCATCACGCGCATGAAACTGCCGCCGCTGATCATGACGCTGGCGACGCTGGCGCTCTATCGCGGCCTTGCCGAGGGCATCAGCCAAGCGCGCTCGGTACGCGGCTATCCCGAGTGGTTCCTGGTGCTCGGCCAGAGCGATCTTTTCGGCATCCCGGCGCAGCTGTGGATCCTGCTCATCGCCATCATCGTCTTCTGGGTGCTGCTGTCGCGCACCACCTTCGGCCGCTCGCTCTATGCGATCGGCCACAACGAGACCGCGGCGCGCTTCTCGGGCATCCCGGTCGACCGGGTCAAGCTCGTCATCTACACGCTGTCGGGCCTGCTCTCGGCCATTGCCGCCATCGTCTTCGTATCGCGCGTCTCCACCACGCGCTCGGACATGGGCATCGGCATCGAGCTCGACGTCATCGCCGCTGTGGTGCTGGGGGGCACCAGCATCTTCGGCGGTGTCGGCACAATCGGTGGCACCCTCATCGGCCTCGTCCTGATCCAGCTGCTCAAGAACGGGCTGTCGCTGACAGGGGTGAAAGGGGATGCCACAATCGTCGTCATCGGGACGGTGCTCATCGCATCGATCCTGATCACAAACTTCGTTCAGCGGCGCCGGGAATCGGCGCGCTGACGGGGAAACGGCCGCCTCCGAGGCGGTTTTCGAGGGAGGTAGAAACAATGCTGAAGATGAGCACCCTGGCCCTGGGCGTCGCCCTCCTGGCCGGAACCGCGATGGCCGCCGACAAGAAGTGGGACGGCGGCGACGACCTGCCCACCAATCCGCTGGCTTGCGACGGCACCGCCGCCGCATCCGCCGCCAAGCCCTATGACGGCGGCGCTCCCACCAATGCGCCCGACCGCGCGGGCAAGCCCATCACCCTCGTCGACGTGCCGAAGCTGATCGGCATCGGCTACTTCAACGCCACGTCGAAGGGCATGCAGGACGCCGCCAAGGAACTCGGCAACGTCAAGGTGACGACCGACGGTCCGACCGAGGCGAAGATCGACGAGCAGATCAAGTTCATCGACAACTACGTCACGCGCGGCGTCGATGGCGTGCTCTTCGCCGCCAACGACCCCGTCGCCATCGCGCCGGTGCTGAAGAAGGCGCTCGGCAAGGGCATGCTCGTCATCGGCTACGACGCCAACTCGCAGCCCGACGCCCGCCAGTGGTTCGTCAACCAGGCCCAGTTCAACGGCATCGCCAAGGCGCTGGTCGACCAGATCGTCAAGGAGATCGGCCCGGACAAGGCGTTCGCCATCGTCACCTCGACCTTCACCACGCCGAACCAGGCGCGCTGGATTGCCGAGATGGCCGCCTATGCCGCCAAGTGCTATCCCAAGCTCGAGTGGCTGGAGACGGTCGAGGCCCAGGAAGACAACATCCTGTCCTTCAACCAGGCGACCGCCCTCATCAACAAGCATGGCGACAAGCTCGCCGGCCTGTTCGGCATGACCTCCGTCGCGACCCCGGCCTCGGCCGAGGCGGTGACCCGCGCCAACCTCTGCGGCAAGGTCGCGGTCGTCGGCCTCGCCACGCCGAACGCCATGAAGCCCTACGTCAATTCGGGCTGCGTGAAGTCGGTGGTGCTGTGGAACCCGGTGGACCTCGGCTATGCCGCGACCTACGTCGCCCGCGCCGTCGCCGACGGCAAGTTCAAGGCCGGCGCAACCGAGGTAGAGGCCGGCAAGCTCGGCAAGCTGAAGGTCATCAACGGCTCCGAGATCCTGCTCGGCGCCCCCTTCGTGTTCTCGAAGGACAACATCAAGGACTTCGATTTCTGATCGAAGCGGCCTGAAAGCCTCTGTCATCCCCGGCGGCGCGATGCGCCGGCCGGGGATGGCGACGTCCTGTGGTGTCCTGCCAGTCCCGGAGCCTGTCATGGAGCGCTTCGCCTTCAAGATGCACCTCGACCCCGGCAAGGCGGACGAGTACCGCCGGCGCCACGACGCGCTCTGGCCGGACCTCGGCGACCTCCTGAAAGAGGCGGGAATCTCGAACTACTCGATCTTCCTGGACGAGGAGACGCACACGCTCTTCGCCTATCTCGAGCGCCCCGCCGACCACGGCATGGCCAGCCTGCCCTCGCATCCCGTCATGCAGCGCTGGTGGGCCTATATGGGCGACATCATGCGCACCAATCCCGACGGGTCGCCGGTGGCCGTGCCGCTGCCCGAGCTGTTCCACTTCGCCTGACCGGCAGCGCATCCCATGGCCACCGCCGTCATCGACATTGGCAAGACCAACCTGAAGCTCGTCGTGCTCGACGAGGATGGGCGCGAGCTGTTCCTGCGAAAGTCGCCGAACGCCCCGCTGCCGGGCCCTCCCTACCTCCACCACGATGTGGAGCGCACCTGGAGCTTTGTCACCGCGGCGCTGGCCGAGGCGGCGCGCGCCATCCCGGTCCGCCGCATCGTGACCACGACGCACGGTGCCACGGGCGTGCTGATCGACGATGACGGCCTCGTCCTGCCGGCGATGGACTACGAGGATCCGGCGCCGGAGAAGGACGACCCCGGCTACGCGTCCGTGCGCCCCGCCTTCGACGAGGCACTCTCGCCGCTGCTGCCCTTCGGGCTCAACTTCGGACGCCAGCTCTTCTGGCAGAGCCACCGCCATCCCGATGCCTTCGCGCGGGCGCGCCACATCCTCACCTACCCGCAATACTGGTCGTGGCGCCTCTCGGGCGTGGCGGTGTCGGAGGCGACCTCGCTGGGCACGCACACCGATCTCTGGCGCCCGCGCGAGGGCCGCTGGTCCTCGATGGTCGAGCGCCTCGGCTGGGAGAGGCTTCTGCCGCCGCTGCGGCCGGCCTCCGCCGTGCTCGGGCCTGTGAAGCCCGGCCTTGCGAGCGAACTCGGCCTCGATCCCGTGACCGAAATCATCTCGGGGATCCACGATTCCAACGCTTCGCTGGTGCCCTATCTCGCCACGCGGGCGCAGCCCTTCACCGTGGTGTCCACCGGTACCTGGACCATCATCTTCGCCGTCGGCTCTCCCGTGGAGGGGCTGGACGAGACGATGGACACGCTGGCCAATGTGGACGCCAACGGCAACCCCGTCGCGACGGCGCGCTTCATGGGCGGGCGCGAGTTCGAGACGCTCGCCGGCAAGGACGCGCCTTCCGCGCGGCTGGAGGACCTCGCCGCCCTGGTCGCGGCCGGGCGCATGACGCTACCCTCGTTCTCTCCGCAAGGCGGCCCGTTTGCCGCGTCAGAGGGACGGCACGTCGGGCCGCCGCCCGTCACGCCTGCGGAGCGCTCGGCCGCCGCCTCGCTCTACCTCGCACTGATGGTGGAGTTCTGCATGGAAGCCGCGGGGTGCCGGGGCGACGTCATTCTTGAAGGCCCGTTCGCCCGCAACGCCGCACTGCTCGGCGCGCTGGCCGCACTGCTGCCTGACCGCGCTGTCCTGGCGTCGCCGGATGCCACGGGAACCAGCATGGGAGCCGGCATGGTTGCCGGCGTCCGGCCGCCACAGGCCGAACTGCCGCGGGCGGCTCCGGCCGCCATTGCGGGGCTCGTGGAGCACAGGAACCGCTGGCGGGAGATGCTGCCGAAGCGGTGACCGTCCTGGCGGGCGTGAAGCGACAAAGCAATCCGGCGGCGATGCCGAACCGGATTGCTTTGCGCAGCTTGAAGTGACCGCGTTCATCCCCTTCGCGCCGCATCGCGGAGCGGTGCAGACACGGGATCCAGGACCACGATGGACGGTGTTCCTGGATCCCCGCTCACAGCTTCGCTACGGCCGGGACAACACCGGGCCTCGGATCAGCGCCGGTCCTTGTCGAAGGTCCCGGTGCCGCGGCTGGTACGCTCGTCCTCGACCTCGACCTCGGTCTTGCGAACCGTGTCGGAGACGTTCTGCGTGCGCTCCTGGACGTCTCGGTTGACCACGAGTTCCTCCTTCACGCGCGCTTCCTTGCCGACGACGGCCTCCTGGGCGCGCTCTTCGACGTCGATGGTGCGATCGCGGAAGAGCTCGTCGCCGGCCTCTGCCGGACGGTCGACCGGGCGGCGCTCGATGGTCACGTGCTCTTCCCGCAGATTGACCTGCGCCTCGGCCGGCACCTCGCGGACATAGCTGCGGACCCGGACGCGGCCGAGGTTCACGTCGCGCTTGCCGACGCGCAGGCTCTCCTCGACGACCGGGATCACCTCCTCGGAGCCGGTCATGCCGGACGCGCGGCCCGTGGTGCCGCCCGCGAAAGAGGCTTCCGAGCCTGCCGTATCGGACCCGCGCGAGAGCGTGTCGTCCATCCGGCCGGCATCGCCGAGCGTCGCGGTGCGGGGCATCACGGACCCGCTCATGCCAGCCGTGCGCGGCACGTCGGCGTTGCCGAAATCCGTCGTCGCCCGCGTGCCGGTCACGCCGAGGTCGGCGCCGGTGGTGCTCGACGAGCCGAACGTGCTGCCGGTCGAGCCTTCGCTGAGCACGTCGTCGCTGCGGCTGAGCGTGTCGGAATCCCGCCCCGCCATGCCCGACATCGAGCCTGCCGTGTCGCCACGTCCGCTCCAGCCGGAGGCGCGCCACGTGTCCTCGCGCTCGTCCATGTCGATGGTGCCCTCGTCGTCGAGGATATCGACTGCCGTGTCATGGTTGGCAGCCGTCGTCTCGACCGCGAGAAGCACGCCGCCCCGGTTCAACCCCTCGGCGTAGACGTCGCGGTCGCGTTCCGGGAGAAAGAGGTCGGCCAGGCTTTCCCAGAAGGCGGAATGGCCGCTCTCCGGGAAGGAGCGCGTGCTGTCGGATGCCGCAACGGAACCGCCGGACGTCGTATCTCGCTCGTTGCCCGGCATCATGCGGATCCGGCTCCGGTCGAAGCCCTCGTCGACCAAAGCCTGGATGGCGCGATCAGCATCGGTCTTGCTGTCGAAGAACGCCGTGACGGTGCGCGTCTGCATGGAGCCGGATCCGGCGTAGCCACCGGTGCTGGAATAGTCGGTCATGATTGCTGGTCCTCGTGCTGCCGGTCTCGGTCCGGCGGGGTATCCTCGCCGGGTGTCTCGCCGCGGGCCGGCAGGCGGTCGACCTCGGCCCGCTGCTTGCGCAGCGTGACCGGTACCTCGACCGTTTCGGACGTCTCGCGCCTGCGGAGCTCCTCGCGGAGCACGAGGTGCGTCTCGACGACTGCCACCTCCTCGATCACGGGGACGATCAGGACCCCGTTCTCCTCGCGCACCGGCGGCGGGGCGTCGATACGCCTGCCCACCGGGACCCGCTCTACCTCGACCTCCTCGCCGGACAGCGCGACGCGCGCAACCTCCTCCACTGTCTCGGTGACGGTCCGGACCGTGACGCGCCCGGTGGTCACCGTGCGCGTGTCGACCCGAACCTCCTCCTCGACCAGCGGCAGGACAAAGGTGTCGTCGTGCCGTTCCGCCTGCATTGCCCGCCCTCGACTGAGCGGCATGAACGGGGGCCATGGGGGAAGGTTCCGGACCGCAGGCCTGCGGGGCTGCCGCAAACAGCCCCGTTCAAAGTCTTCAGCGGACATTAACCGGGTTCGGACTCAATGGGCGCGTACGGAGTTCACCATGCGAATCATCCATGTCGCCGACGAGGTTCGGCTGCGTTTCCCGGGTCGGGACGAGCAATTCGACCAGGGCGTGGAGATCGGGGTCATCGCGACCCTCATCGAGTTCGGAGTGCTCGAGTTCAGCCGTCCGCTCGGGGAGGGCACGATGGACCAGGCGCGCTCCCTCGCGGGCTCGCTCGGCTACCGCGTCGTCGAGGAGCCGGGCGACGAGGACGGCTACGTCACCGCCACCTTCTGCAAGGCCAGCGTGAAGCCGCAGTTGCGGCTCGTCTCCAGCAACGGCTGACGCCTACGCCGCCGCGCGGCGGCGCTCCACGTCGGGCAGGAAGATCGCCAGAAGACCGATCAGCGGCAGGAACGAGCACAGCCAGTAGACGTACTCGATGCCCCACCAGTCGGCCATTTCGCCGAGCACCGCGGCGCCGATGCCGCCCATGCCGAATGCGAAGCCGAAGAACAGCCCGGCGATCATGCCGACCTTCCCGGGCACCAGCTCCTGCGCATAGACGATGATGGCCGAGAAGGCCGATGACAGCACGAGGCCGATGACGATGGTCAGCGCCGTCGTCCAGCCGAGCCCGACATAGGGCAGCGCCAGCGTGAACGGTGCCACGCCCAGGATCGACAGCCAGATCACGAACTTCCGGCCGAAGCGGTCGCCGATCGGTCCGCCGGCGATGGTGCCCGCCGCCACAGCGGCGAGGAAAATGAACAGGTGCAGCTGCGCCGTCTGAACGTCGACGTGGAAACGCTCGATCAGGTAGAAGGTGAAGTAGCTTCCCAGCGCCGCCATGTAGAAGAACTTGGAGAACATCAGGGCCGCGAGGATGCCGATCGAGGCGACGACCCGGGATTGCGAAAGCCCGTGTGTTTCGCGGGCCGACGCGGCCTTCTTCGGGCCGGCGCGCCGCTGGTGGCGCGCGTACCACATGCCGACGCCCGACAGGATCAGGATCCCGGCCAGCGCCACGATCGAAAACCAGCCGAGGCTCTTCTGCCCGTGCGGGATGACGATCCAGGCGGCGGCAAGCGGGCCCAGCGCCGATCCGGCATTACCACCGACCTGGAACAGCGACTGTGCCAGGCCGTGCCGACCGCCGGACGCCATGCGCGCCACGCGGGAGGATTCGGGGTGGAACACCGCCGAGCCGAGCCCGACCAGCGCCACCGACGCAAGGATCATCGGATAGGAGCTGGCCATCGACAGAAGCAGCAGGCCGCACAGGGTGGAGCTCATTCCGACGGCGAGCGAATAGGGCAGGGGCTTCATGTCCGTGTAGAGCCCGACGGCGGGCTGCAGGACGGACGCGGTGAGCTGGAAGGCGAGCGTGATGAGGCCGATCTGGCCGAAGTCGAGCGCATAGCTCTGCTTCAGGATCGGGTAGATCGCCGGGATCAGCGACTGGATGAGGTCGTTCAGCATGTGCGACACGCTGATGGCCGCCAGCACGGGAAAGACCGTCGCCGAAGCGGCGGCGGTGGCCGCGGAGGTGTCTGCTGCAGCGTGCGGCGCAGCGGCTGGGGTCTGAACGCTCACGGGGGGCTCCGGCGTCTGGCCGCGGCGCATGGGCACGGCAGCGCAATGGTCCTACAGGAGCCTTGCACAACCGCAAACACACGCGCGGTCATGCCTGCCGTGCTTTGCGCAAGGGGGAAATCAGGCCGCGCTCAAGCCGAAAACGAGCGGAAGAAGCCGACCACCTGTTCATAGACCGGCCTCTTGAACGGGATGATCAACTCGGGGAGGCGCTCCAGCCGCTCCCAGCGCCAGTCCGCGAACTCGGCCTTGTGACCGCCCCACGGCTGGTGAACGTCGATCTCGGAATCGGCTCCCTCGAAGCGGAACGCGAACCATTTTTGCGTCTGGCCGCGGTACTTGCCCTTCCAGGCCCGGCCAGCGACCTCGTGCGGCAGGTCATAGGTAAGCCAGTCCGGCGCTTCCGCCAGAAGCGAGATCGAGCTGGCGTTGGTCTCCTCGCGCAGTTCACGCCGGGCTGCAGCGACCGGCTCCTCGCCCTTGTCGATGCCGCCCTGCGGCATCTGCCAGGCATGCCCGCCGTCGACGTGCTCGGGACCGGCCTCCGCCTTCCGCTTGCCGATGAAGACGAGCCCGGCCCGGTTGAACAGGGCAACACCGACACAGGGCCGGTACGGCAGCTTGTCGAGGTTCATCGCTGGATTCCGGGGCTGCTGGGGAACCCTGATCATAGCCGCTTGGGAAAGGCGTTGCATCCCGCGGATGCGGCATCTCCGTTTCTTGCGAGCGGAATGCCCGGTGAAAGGCCGGGCCTTGACCCGGTCCGGCGCTTGCGGCTCTCTGGCGCGCCGATTTGCCTGTTCCGGAATGCCGATGTCCCGCTCGACCCGCGCCACCGTCGCCCTCGACAGGCTCGGCATCGCCTATGCCCTGCACGAATACGCGTACGACCCCGACGCGCCGGCCATCGGAATGCAGGCGGCCGAGGCGCTCGGCGTGGACCCGTCCCGCGTCCTCAAGACGTTGATGGCGCTCGTCGACGGCAAGCCGGTGTGCGTGGTCGTGGCGTCGGACCGGGAGGTGAGCATGAAGAAGCTCGCCGCCGCGGCGCGGGGAAAGTCGGCCCAGATGATGAAGCCCGCCGATGCCGAGCGCGCCACCGGCTACCATGTCGGCGGCATCAGCCCCTTCGGCCAGAAGAAGCCCGTCCCGACCTTCGTTGCTGCTCCGGCGCTGGCGCTCGAACGCGTTTTCGTCAATGGCGGCCAGCGCGGCCTGCAGATCGAGATCGCCCCGCCGGAACTGGTGAGAGCCCTCGGGGCGAGGGCCGTGGAGCTGTACTAGCCCGGCCGAGCCGTCTGGTGCTTCTAGCGTCGCGCCAGCGGATAGGCCCGCTCAACGCCGCTCGCGACGAGGGACGCTGCGACGGCCTTGACGATGTCGCCGGGGATGAAGGCGAGCGAGCCCAGCGCCGCCTTCTGGAAGCCGAGCGCCGCCGGTCCGAGCGCCAGCCACGTGATGCCGCAGGCGTAGAGGACGAGGATGCCGCCGACAATGGAGGCGGCCAAGTAGGGCAGGGCGCGCCGCAGAGGCGGCGCATCCGGGTCGGTCCCGCGCACCAGCGCTCCGGTGACATAGGCCGCCGCCAGCCAGCCGAACAGGAAGCCGGCCGTCGGGCCGGAGAAGACCGCGAGCCCGCCCCGTCCGCCCGACAGGACCGGCAGGCCGATGCCGACGAGAACGATCACCACCAGGACCGCCAGCAGACCCCTGACGGGGCCGAGCACGAGGCCGGCCAGCATCACGCCCATCGACTGCAGCGTGATCGGCACCGGGATGAAGGGGAGCGGGATCGGCGGGATCAGCCCCAGCGCGACGATGAGGGCGGCAAACAGCGCGATCAGCGGGATGTCACGGTTCATGGCGGGTTCCGTCGGGAGAGACGCGGTTCCTGGACGCCCCGTCCCAGCCGCGGGCTGCCAGGGCGAGGGTGAGGGCGTCGGCGCGGCGCAGGCAGCGCACGACCAGGGGCACGGCCAGCGCGACAGGGTGGCCGCCGAGCCCCCGTGCGGCCTGCGCACGGCGGATGGTGCGCGCCTCCTCCGCCAGCACCGGCACGAAGCGGATGGCGAGCGACACCGTCAGCGCGGCTCGCGCGGCGTCCAGGAGACCAAGCCGCTCGAGTGGCAGCAGCGCCCGCTCGAATGCCGCCAGCAGCTCCGGCGTCGGCGTGCTCACCGCGACGGCGTGGGCTGTGGCGAGGAGCGCGAGCAGCCTTGCGAAGGAGACCGCGCCGGCCTGCCACTCCTGCGTGAGCGCGTTGACCACACCGACCACGACGATGGTTGCGAGTGGCCAGGCAATCTCCCGGGCGATGACGCGCGGGGCTACGCCCGTGGAGGCGAGCAGCGCGAGCGCGACCATAGCCAGCACGAAAGCCCACTGGCCCGGCGCCAGGGCGGCCGCCAGGCCAAACGCGACGAGGAAGCCCAGCTTCCACGCCGCCCTGGCACGGTGCAGCGGCGTCGTTCCGGGGCGATACAGGGCGCCGATCATCCCATGACGTCCCGGTAGAAGCGCAGGGATGCCTCGGGCGGGCCGTCGGCGGCTACCCGGCCTTCATGCAGAACGACGACACGGTCGAACCCGAGCAGCAGGTCGAGGTCGTGCGTCACCACCAGGATCTGATGCGGCAGGGCACGCAGGATGTCACGCAGGCGGTTGCGGTTGCGCAGGTCGAGGAGGGCGGTGGGCTCGTCGAAGAGGATGGTGGCGGGTTCCATGGCCAGCACCGCGGCAAGCGCCACGAGCTGCCGCTCGCCCCCGCTCAGCTCATGAACGCGCCGCTGCGCCAGGGCGCCGATGCCGAGATCGGCGAGCATCGCCTCCGCTTTGCGGCGGCCCTCCTGTGCCGAGAGCCCCTGCGCCTTCAGCCCGAAGAGCAGGTCGTCCATGACGATCGGCATGACGATCTGGTTGTCGGGATCCTGGAACAGGTACCCGACCCGCTTCCGCACGGCCTTCCCGTCGCGCTGCGCATCGAGCCCGGCCACCAGAATGCGGCCCGAATCGGGCTGCTCGAGGCCGTCGATAAGGTTCAGGAGCGTGCTCTTGCCCGATCCGTTCAGCCCGACGATGCCGATGCGGCGCTCGTCCAGCGTGAGCGACAGCCGGTCCAGCACGGTCCGCCCCTCACGCGCCACGCTGATCCCGTCGAGAACGATCCCGGCGGACGCGTCGGCGGCTGGCACGGCTGTTCGGGAGAAGAATGGGCGCATGGGGACCGGAGCGGCAGCGTCGCGCCCATCCTTACCCGCAATGCGCCCGGTGTGAAATGACCCGTCGGGCTACGCCGCTCCGCGCGCGTCCAGCTTCTCCCGCGTATCCTCCTCGATCCCGTCCGCCTCCGGCGTCTCCTCCGGCGGCGTGGCTCCCTTCACGGCGGCATCGCGGGCCAGCGCCAGGGTTCCTGCCATGGTGGTGACGACGGCATCCGCGCCGATGGACCGGCGCAGCGACTCCATGTCTTCGCGCGGGGCAGCCGACCAGTAGCAGACGATGATGGACGCCTCCGGCGCCCGGCGCCGGATGCGCTTCACGGCGTAGCGCATGCTGCCCTCGCCGCGCAGGTCGACATAGGACAGGCACACCATAGTAACGCCCTTGGGATCGAGCTGAAACAGCTTCGCGCTCGACAGGGCGTCCGGCCCCTCGGCCCGCGCGCCGAGGCCGTGTTCGGTGAAGGCGTGGGCCAGCATGTTCGCACCGGCTTCGTCGAGCGGACTGCGCCCCGCGATGCACAGCACGGGCGTGTCGGCGTGCCACTCCGGCCCGAGTTCATCCGGACGGACGAGGAGGCGCATGTCGATGCCGTCCTCCTCCGCGATCGCGTCGGCGTCGCGCCCGCGCAGACGGTCGAGCCAGCCCGTCTCGTCTTGCGAGAGGTCAGCCACCAGCTCGCGCACGGACGAGCGGATGTTCTCCAGCTGCGTCTCGGTGAGCGAATTGCGGCTGTGATCGGCGAGCGCGAGCCTCAGCCCGCCCAGGCCGATCTCGTCGTAATATTCGATCAGCGTGTGGTCGACGAGGTGAGCCTCCGCCTGGTCGGCCGCCTCCAGCGGGTCTCCGGCCAGCATGCGCTGGTAGAAGATCTCCTGCGGCGAGAGCGGCGGCCTGTCGCCCAGCATCACGTCCAGGCTTTGCAGGCGTTCGACGTGCCGGCCAAGCACAACCAGGCACACGGTGAGTGGCGTGGCCAGCACAAGGCCGATCGGTCCCCACAGCCACGTCCAGAACGCCGCCGAGATGACGATGGCCACAGGCGAAAGGCCGGTCGAATGCCCCTGGACCAGCGGCTCGATGACGTGCCCGACGAGCGGCTCGACGATGATGAAGAGCAGCGCCGTCCAGATGACCATTGTCCAGCCGGGATCGACGGCAATGGCCAGCGCCAGCGGGAACACCGCCGCCATCACCGCGCCGACATAGGGAATGAACCGCATGATGGCGGCGATGATGCCCCACAGCACGGGGGAGGGGATGCCGATCAGCCACAGCCCCAGCGCGATGACGCAGCCGAACCCGCCGTTCAGGGCGAGCTGGGTCAGGTAGAGGCGGCTCAGCCGGTGGGCGGCATCGTCCATCGCCGCGGTGGTGCGCTGGATGTCCTGCGAACCCGCGAGCCGGATCAGCCGGTTCCGGAGATCCTCTCGCTGCAGCAGGATGAACACCACGAAGATGATGATCAGCCCGGTCGTGGCGATCGGATGGATCAGCGGTTCCATCAGGCTGCGCAGCGTCTCGAGCCCGGTGGCTTCCGGCGTGTGGACCTCCACCGGAATAGGCTTTGCTTCCTGCCGGGTATCCGGCGGAACGGCGGGCGTCTGCACGGGCTGCGGTGTCGCGGTGGGCGGCGCGGTGCCCGATTGCGCCTGCTGGCGGTTGGCGTCCTGCCGCTTGTCGTTGGTTCCGGAGATCTCGCGGCCGAGCGACTGCAGCACCGCTGCGGCGCGAGTCAGGGTGCCCTGCCCGGCCGTCATGCCCTTCAAGTCCTTCACTTTCTCGCGGAGCGTCGACTGGTATCGCGGCAGGTCTGATGCGAGCGAGGTGACCTGCGTGGCGACCAGCGTGCCGAGCCCGAAGGCGATGGCGAAGGCGACGAGCACGACGAAGGGAACGGCGATGCCGCGCGGAATGCGCCATTTCTGAAGCTTCCGCAGCAAGGGCGCGAGGACAAAGCTGAGCAGGATGGCGAGCGCCAGGGGCACCAGGATTTCGCGCGCGAAGTAGAGCACCGCCGCGATGAGCAGGACGGGGAGCAGCAGTTCGGTGACCGTCGTCCCTTCGGGGCGTGCGGCCGGCTCGACGCCTCGCGTTTGTGGCAGTGCTGGCACGAGATCTTCTCCGCTCCTGCCCTGCCCGCGGCGGAGGCGCGGGGCACAGGTCAGGCAGAGGGCACAACGGCCACGATCATGCTTGGTTCCCGGCCTTGCGGCCGGTTTTGCTCAGCGGACCGGTTCCAGCACCAGAATCAGCGTGGCGAGCGGCGGCAGCGTGAGCGTTACCGACCAGGGCAGGCCATGGCTCGGCGAGGCCTCGGCGGTCACCCCGCCCATGTTGCCGACGTTTGATCCGCCATAGCGCTCCGAGTCGGTGTTCACGGCCTCGCGGTAGAAGCCGGCGGCGGGAACGCCGAAGCGATAGCCTTCGCGCGGCACGGGCGTGAAGTTGGACACCACCAGCGCGACCCTGTCCGGCGTCGAGCCGAAGCGGGCCCAGGCGATGACGGAGTTGTCGCGGTCGTCGGCCACCAGCCAGCGGAAGCCGATCGGCTCGCAGTCGTGCTCGTGCAGGGCGGGAGTGTCGCGGTACACGTGGTTGAGGTCTCGCACGAGGTCCTGCACGCCGCGGTGCATTGGATCGCCGGTCAGGTGCCAGTCGAGGCTCGCATCGTGGTTCCACTCGCGTTCCTGCGCGAACTCGCCACCCATGAAGATGAGCTTCTTGCCGGGATGCCCCCACATAAAGCCGAAATAGGCGCGCAGATTGGCGAACTTCTGCCAGCGATCGCCGGGCATGCGCTGGATCAGCGAGCCCTTGCCATGCACCACCTCGTCATGGCTGAGCGGCAGGACGAAGTTCTCGCTCCAGGCGTAGAGCAGGCCGAAGGTCAGGTCGTGGTGGTGGTGGGCGCGATAGACCGGGTCCTTGCCCATGTAGCTGAGCGTGTCGTGCATCCAGCCCATGTTCCACTTGAAGCCGAAGCCCAGCCCGCCCGTGTAGACGGGCCGTGACACGCCGGGCCACGCGGTGGATTCCTCGGCGATGGTCATGGCGCCGGGTGCCACGGCGTAGGCCGTCTCGTTCATGCGCCGGAGAAAGGCGATGGCCTCCAGGTTCTCGTTGCCGCCATAGCGATTGGGCACCCACTCGCCGGCCTTGCGGGAATAGTCGAGGTAGAGCATCGAGGCGACCGCATCGACCCTGAGCCCGTCGATGTGGAAGCGCTCCAGCCAGAAGCGGGCATTGCCGACGAGGAAGGCCATCACCTCCTCGCGCCCGAAATTGTAGATCAGCGTGTTCCAGTCGGGATGGAAGCCCTGGCGCGGGTCGGCGTGCTCGTAGAGGTGCGTGCCATCGAAATTGGCCAGCCCGTGCGCGTCGCTCGGAAAGTGCGCCGGGACCCAGTCGAGGATGAGGCCGAGGCCGGCGGCGTGGCAGGCGTCGACGAAGGCGGCGAAGTCGTCCGGCGTGCCGAAACGGCTGGTCGGCGCATAGAGCGACACCGGCTGGTAGCCCCACGACCCGTCGAAGGGGAACTCGGTGATGGGCAGGAGCTCGATATGGGTGAAGCCCATGTCGCGCACATAGGGAACCAGCCTGTCGGCGAGCTCGCGATAGGTGAGGAAGCGGTCGCCCTCGTCCGGCACACGCGCCCATGAGCCGAGATGGCACTCGTAGACCGACATTGGCGTGTGCCGCGGATCGTGCGCGGCGCGAGCCTGCATCCAGCCCTCGTCAGCCCAGCGGTGCTCCGGCGCCCGGGCCAGCACCGAGGCCGTGCGCGGCGGATGCTCGGCCGCGAAGGCCAGCGGATCAGCCTTGAGCGGCAGCATGCGGCCCGACGCGTCCTTCATCTCGAACTTGTAGGCGGCGCCCGGCCCCAGACCGGGGACGAACAGCTCCCAGATACCAGCCTGGTGCCGCAGCCGCATGGGATGGCAGCGGCTGTCCCACCCGTTGAAGTCGCCGACGATAGAGACCCGCCGCGCGTTCGGCGCCCAGACCGCGAATGAATAGCCTTCTACCCCGCCCAGCGTGCGTGGCTGTCCCCCGAGCGCGTGCCAGAGCCGGTTGCCGCCGACGTCGCGGATCGCGGCGAGGTCGTCCTCGTCGAGCACTGCGAAGAAGGAGTAGGGGTCGTGCCGCACCTCCGAGACGTAGCCCCAGTCGATGCGCAGCCTGTAGTGCGGGCGGTGCTCGCCTTCCATGGCCGCGACGAAGAAGCCGGCCTCGTCGAGGCGGTGCATCGGCACCTCCGGCGCGTCGCCGAACGGCACCACGGCCGCGGCCGCTGCGCCCGGCAGCATCGCCCGGACCTCCCAGCGGCCTTCGCCGACGGGATGCGGGCCGAGAATGGCAAACGGGTCACCGTGGTCGCCAGCGAGGATCCGGACCAGATCGTCACGGCTCACGGAGAAGCCCGGCACGTCCGTACCCTTGCGTCCGTCCCGCGCCATTCCGTTTCCTCCCGGCATCGTCACGCGCCCGTTCGGCCAAAGCTATACGTCTTTGCGCAGCACGGCGACGGGTAAGGTCGCAAAGGCGTCCGCGGCGGTGAGCCGGCCATCGCGCCCTGAAACAACTCGCCGCGTGAGCACGTCGCGCCATGGGCCGCTGGGAAGCTGCACCTGCGTGCCGCTCCAGGCCTCCGGCGACGGCGACAGCGTGTCTGCGCCTGCATCCGGGACCGTGCCGGCCCGCAAGGCGGCAACGGTGACGATCTCCTCGCCACCATGCCGGCGCGCGAAGGCGAGAACCTGACCCGCCCGCGACCCGTCAGCTTGCAGCGGGCGATAGTCGCCATGGGCGAAGAGCCCCGGGCTCGCTGTGCGCTCGGCGAGCAGGACGCGGGTCAGGCGCTGCTTGACCCGGCCATCGGTCCATGACGCCGAGAGCTCCTGCCACTGGGGCGCGCCGGAGAGCCCCTCGCGACGCGCCACGTAATCCACCGGCCTGCGATTGTCGGGGTCGACAAGCGACAGGTCCCAGAACTCGGTGCCCTGATAGATGTCGGGCACGCCGGGCAGAGTGAGCTTCAGCCCGGTGCGCGCCAAAGCGTTGAGGGCTCCGGACCGGGCAAGGCGGCGGGCGAGGGGGCGGAGCTCATCAGTCAGCACGGAGCCTTCGGACGCCACCGCGGCGACGAGGCGGCTCATCGCCTCCTCGTAGGCTTCGTCGGGCCGCAGCCAGCCCGTATGCCGTTTCGCTTCGCGCAGCGACTTCGTCATCGCTTCCGACAGGCGATCCTGGAAGGCCTGCCAATCCCCCGGGTCGTCGCCATGCAGGAGCGCCATGGGCCAGGCACCGAGAATAGTCTGCAGCAGGATCGAGCGGTCCAGCGCGTCCGGTGCATCGCCGAGGCCGCGCTCCCGGCAGAACGCATCGAAGCTTGCGACCGCCTGCCGCCACGCGTCCGGGCTGTCGGACAGTGCCAGAAGCCTGGCCCGCACATCCTCTCCACGCTTGGTGTCGTGCGTTGCGCTGGCGACCATCGCGTGCGGCCAGCGCTCCGCCCTCGCAGCGATGCGGCGATGGAACTCCTCGGGGTCGAGCCCGAAGGAATCCGGGTCGCCGCCCACCTCGTTGAGCGCGACCAGCGGCGTCCAACGGTAGAACAGCGTGTCCTCGAGGCTCTTGGCCATCAACGGACCCGTCAGCTGCTCGAACCGCCGCACGAGCGCCTGCGTGTCCTCGTCCGGCGCATCGGCCAGGAGGAGAGAGGCGATGAAGCGGTGCGGGGCGTGGTCGGCTTCCTCCGTCGTGGCGACCGCCGTCTCCAGCGCGTGCGTGATCACCTCCCGGTCGGCGGGCGTGGGCGGGCCGGCCATCCGGTAGGTGCGGTAAACCGGGAAGACGGCGAGGATGTCGGCCAGCGCCGTGCGCAGCCGGCCGGCGGTCACGTCCCGCGTGCGCCGGTCCCGCGCGGCGAGGGTCGTCAGGCCGGCGACGATGGCGTCGCGCTCGGCAGCAAAGCCCCTGTCGAGCGTATCGCGGCGGATCTTGCGCAGGGCCGTGGCGAAGTCCGGATCGCCTCCGGCATCGCGATGGAGGGCCTCCAGTTCCGCACGTGCGTTGCGGTCGACGAAGAGTCCGTCGATCCAGGCCAGGGCGTCGTAGCCGGTCGTGCCCTGCACCGGCCAGTCCGGGAGATCCTCGCCCGGCTCGAGAATTTTCTCGACCACAATCCAGGCCGCCGGTCCGGCCGCTGCGCGCAGGCGCGTCAGGTATTCGCCGGGGTTTGCCAGGCCGTCGACATGGTCGATGCGCAGCCCGTCGATCCGCCTGTCCCTGACATGGCGGAGGATCATGGCATGCGTCGCCTCGAACACCTCCGGACGCTCGACGCGCACGCCGGCGAGTTCGTTCACCTCGAAGAAGCGGCGGTAGTTGATGTCGGTTGCGGCGGTGCGCCAATGCGCCAGCCGCCAGGGCTGCCGTTCCAGGAGTTCGTGCCAGCGATCGAAGCTCTCCGGCAGGCCGGGCTTTCCAGCCAGCCCCGCCAGCGCCGCGTCGATTGCGGCGCGCACGCCGGCCTCTTCCCTGATCGCGCTCGCGACCGAGCGGGCTAGATCGCCGCCGGCGCGGACCCGGTTGTCGCCAGCTTCGCTCTGGAGGGCCTCCGACGCGGCGGCCAGGCTGCGCAGGACGGGCGCGGCCTCGCGCGACAGCGCGGCGGCATCGGCGAGAATGGTGTCCCATGTCGCGGGATCGAGCGGGAAGGGCGTGTCGTGCGCCAGCGCGACGAACCCCTCCGCATCGTCCCAGGCAGGCTTGATCCCGCCTGCCTCCAGCATGTCGCCATAGGGCTCGCCAAGCGACGGCAGCACGAGCCGGCCGTCGGCACCGGGCCTGTCCACATCAACGTCGAAGGCCGCGGCGTGCGGCGAGTTCAGCCCATACCTGAGAAGCGACATCCACCAGGGATTGGCCGGACCGATGCCCATGTGGTTGGGCACGATGTCGACGATCAGCCCCAGGCCGTGCCGCTGCAGCGCCTCGCAGAACCTGAGGAAACCCTCCTCGCCGCCGAGCTCCGGATTGATGCGCGCGGGGTCGGCGACGTCATAGCCGTGCGTGGAGCCCGGCCGCGCCAGCTGGATCGGCGAGGCGTAGACATGGCTGACCCCGAGCCCGGCAATGGCGGGTAACGCTGCCTCCGCGTCGGCGAAGGTGAAGCCCGCATGGAACTGCAAGCGGTATGTCGCGCGTGGCACGCGCACGCCGCCCTCGCTCCGCGCAAGCCCGTCCAGCCCGTCCATGCCCCACTCCCCGCCCATTGCGCAGGCCGGGAGAACGCACTGCAACGCGGTTTCGTTGCCGCGCCGCAGCGAGGCCGGAGAGAGCTTGCGCCGCGCTTGTAATCGGGGTCGGTTTCACCGATATAGGGCGCGGGAGGTTGGCGGTGGACGTTCCACTCGCCAACCGGGTCAGGTCCGGAAGGAAGCAGCCCTAACGAGATCGGGCGGGTCTCTGTCCAGCCTCCCACCTTCGCGGCACGCTGCCCGATGGCCGTCGCCCGGCCCGTCCGCTTCGAGGCCCGATGAGCGACGACAGCATGTCCGATCCGACGACACCGGCCGTACAGGACGGCCCCGGGTTCGATCTCGGCCCCGTCCCTGCGCCGGCCGTGAGTGCGCAGCCCTACCGCGTGCTCGCCCGCAAGTACCGGCCGCAGACCTTCGAGGATCTGATCGGCCAGGACGCGATGGTACGCACGCTGCGCAATGCCTTCGCGGCCAACCGCATCCCGCAGGCCTGGATCCTCACCGGCGTGCGCGGCGTCGGAAAGACGACCACGGCCCGCATCCTCGCCCGGGGGCTCAACTACATCCTGCCCGACGGCTCCGGCGCCCCCACGGTCGACCTGCCCGGTGAGGGCGTGCATTGCCGCGCCATCATGGAATCGCGGCACGTCGACGTGCTGGAGATGGACGCCGCCTCCCACACCGGCATCGACGACGTGAAGCAGATCACGGACGGCGTGCGGTACTCCCCGGCCTCCGCCCGCTACAAGGTCTACATCATCGACGAGGTCCACATGCTTTCGGAGAAGGCGTTCAACGCCTTCCTGAAGACGCTGGAGGAGCCGCCGTCCCACGCCAAGTTCGTCTTCGCCACGACAGAGATCCGCAAGGTCCCCGTCACCATCCTGTCGCGCTGCCAGCGGTTCGACCTGCGCCGCGTCGAGGGGTCGGTCCTCGCCCGCCATCTGGCCTCGATCTGCGAGCGCGAGGGCGTGTCGGTCGAGCCGGAGGCCCTGGCGCTGATCGCGCGTGCGGCCGAGGGGTCGGTCCGCGACTCGCTGTCGCTCCTCGACCAGGCGATCGCCCACGGTGCCGGGCACGTCGAGGCGGAGACGGTGCGCACCATGCTCGGCCTCGCCGACCGCGGCCGCGTCATCGACCTCTTCGAGGCGGTGATGCGGGGCGACGTGGCCCGGGCGCTGGCAGAGCTGCGTGACCAGTACGACAGCGGTGCCGACCCGGTGGTCATTCTCTCCGACCTCGCCGAGTTCACGCATTTCGTCACGCGCCTGAAGATTGCTCCCGAGGCGGCGCGCGAGTCGACCGTGACCGAGGTCGAGCGCACGCGGGGCCAGGGCTTCGCCGTGCTGCCCATGCGCGTCCTCTCGCGCACCTGGCAGATGCTGCTGCGCGGCATCGCCGAGGTGCAGGCCGCGCCGCGGCCGGTCATGGCGGCGGAGATGGTGCTGGTTCGCCTCGCCTACGCCGCGGACATGCCGACCCCTGACGAGGCGATCCGCAGCCTCTCGGGTCCGCCCGCGGCCGGCGGCGGGCCTGCTCCCTCGCCGGGCGGCGGCGGCGGAGGTTCCGGCGGAGCCCGCGCGCAGATGGCGGTCGCCACGCGCTCCGAGCCGCAGCGCGCCCCGGCCATGCCGGCGACGGCCCCCGCCGCGCCCTCCATGCGCCTCGCCCGCTTCGAGGATCTGGTGGCGCTGGCCGCTGAGAAGCGCGACATCGGCCTGAAGCTCGCGCTGGAGCGCGATGTGCGGCTGGTGCGCTTCGAGGACGGGCGGATGGAATTCGCCCCGGCGCAGGGCGCGGCGCCCCAGCTTGCGGCCGACATCTCGCGCAAGGTCTCGGAATGGACGGGCCGGCGCTGGATCGTCGCGCTGTCGTCCGACGCCGGCCAGCAGACGCTGAAGGAAAAGGCCGACGAGGAGGCGCGGGACCGCAAGTCCGGCGTGCGTTCGGACCCCGTCGTGCGCGCCGTGCTGGAGCGCTTCCCCGGCGCCGAGATCGTCGACGTGCGCGACAACCAGCCGGCCGAGGCACAAGGCGCGGCCAGCGACGCCGCCGAGCCGGGAGAGGGGTCCGAACCGTGGATGGACCTCGACGGCCTCGGTGAGGATTTCTGAACCGCGAGGAAGCGGACGGAGGATTCGATGAAAGACCTGATGGGCATGATGAAGAAGGTCCAGGAGATGCAGTCGAACATGACTGCGCTCCAGAACGAGCTCGAGACGATCGAGGTCGAGGGCCAGGCCGGCGCCGGCATGGTGAAGGTGGTGATGACCGCCAAGGGCCAGCTGAAGCAGGTCTCGATCGACCCGAGCCTGCTGAAGGCCGACGAGAAGGAGATCGTCGAGGACCTCGTCGTCGCCGCCGTCAACGACGCCCGCGCCCGCGCCGAGAAGACGGCCGCCGACAAGATGCAGGCGCTCACCGCGGGCCTTCCCATCCCGCCCGGCATGAAGCTGTTCTGAGGCGCGATGGCCTCCGTCACCGGACCCGAGATCGAGCGGCTGATCCAGCTGCTGGCGCGCCTGCCCGGCCTCGGGCCACGCTCGGCGCGGCGGGCCGCGCTGCATCTCGTCAAGAAGCGCGAGCAGCTACTCGGCCCGCTGGCCGATGCCATGCGCGTGGCCAATGAGCGCATTGTCGTCTGCAGCACCTGCGGGAATGTCGACACGATTGATCCCTGCACGGTCTGCCGGGACCCGCGCCGCGACCAGTCGATCCTCGTGGTCGTGGAGGACGTCGCCGACCTCTGGGCGCTGGAGCGTGCCGAGGCCGTGACAGCGCAGTACCACGTGCTGGGCGGCACGCTCTCCGCCCTGGACGGAATCGGCCCCGGCGACCTCAGTCTCGACCGCCTCGTCGCACGCGTCGCCGAGGGGAAGGTCCACGAGGTCATCCTGGCGTTGAACGCCACGGTGGAAGGCCAGACCACGGCCCACTACGTCACCGACCTCCTGGCGCCGCATGGCGTCAAGGTCACCCGCCTCGCGCATGGCGTCCCGGTCGGCGGCGAACTCGACTACCTCGACGAAGGCACCCTCGCAGCCGCTCTCCGGCAAAGGACGAGCCTGTAGGCGCGACCTGCTTCCGGCATGGCCGGAGCACAGCGGCGAGGCGACCCCAGAGGCGGGTGCAGGTCTCTATTCCGCGAAGTAGCGCTCCAGCACGCCCTCGTAGATGCGGGTGAGGGCTTCGATGTCGGCGACGGCGACGTGTTCGTCGACGGCGTGCATCGTCTTGCCGACGAGGCCGAACTCGACGACGGGGCAGTGGTCCTTGATGAAGCGCGCGTCCGAGGTGCCGCCCGTCGTCGAAAGGGCCGGAGTGCGGCCGGTCACGGCGGCGACAGCGGCGGAGACCATTCCCACGAAGGGCCCGGGTTCGGTGACAAAGGCGGTGGCATTGCTCGGCTTGAACTCCACCGAGACGCTCACGCCCGGCAGTTGCACGTGCGAGATCCGGCGACGGATCTCGGCCGCCAGTGTCTCCGGGGTCCAGAAGTCGTTGAAGCGGACGTTGAACGCGGCGCGAACCGTGCCGGGAATGACGTTGTCGGCCGGGTTGCCGGTGTCGACCGTGGTCACCTCGAGGTTGGATCGGTCGAAATGGGCGTTGCCGCCGTCGAGCGGTTCGTCAAGCAGGGCGGCGAGAAGCGGCGCCAGCGCCCGGACCGGGTTGGCCGCGAGATGCGGATAGGCGACGTGCCCCTGCTTACCCTCGATCGCGATGCGGCCCGACAGCGAGCCGCGCCGGCCGATCTTGATCATGTCGCCCAGCGCGTCGGGATTGGTGGGCTCGCCCAGCACGCAATGGTCGAAGCGCTCGCCGCGCGCCTTCGCCCACTCCAGGAGCTTCACCGTGCCGTTGACGGCAGGGCCCTCCTCGTCGCCGGTGATCAGGAAGGCGATGGAGCCCTTCGGCACGCCGCTGCGAGTGACATGCCGCAGCGCGGCTGATACGGAGGCGGCGACGCCGCCCTTCATGTCCGCCGCGCCCCGGCCGAACAGCAATCCGTCCACGACGTCGCCGGAGAAGGGCGGACGGTTCCAGCGCGCCTCGTCGCCCGGGGGCACCACGTCGGTATGCCCGGCGAAGACGAGGCAGGGCGAGCCCTCGCCGATGCGGGCGTAGAGGTTGACGATGTCGGGCGTGCCCGGCGCTGAGAACACCGGCCGCTCGACCGCAAACCCCGCCGCCTGCAGCATGTCCGCGAGCAGCGCCAGCGCCCCGCCCTCCTCCGGTGTCACCGAGGGGCAGCGCACGAGCGCCTGTGTGAGCGCGACGGGATCGGCGGGGTTGAACATCAAAACGCCTTTGGCAAGCCTGCCTGCTTCAGGACTTCATTCATCGTATGCCGCGACTTGCTGGTGCGAGGCACGGTCACGGATGCACCGGTTTGCGGGTGCCACCAGCTCTCATGGCTTCCTTTCCCGGAACGCCGGAGCTGCCAACCGGCACTTCGCAACAGGGTCGCGAGTTGCCGATAATATTCGGCCATTAAGCGGGCGACAACGTGAGGCTTTCCTCGGCTTTGACCGTGAAAGTTGCACCACGAGGATCAATTCCCTGGATTTCGAGAAAGTCGGGCAAGACCAACTCGATCTCTTCCAGGAGTCCACTCCATTCTCCGGCTTCGACGACGAGGCCGGGCCATGCGGCACTCGTGGCCAGCCAGACCTTGTCGTCATCCAGCCATCTGGCTTCGATCGGAATGTGCACCGCCATCCGCGCAGTCTCCGCCCGGGTCCGCCCGGCTGTCAACGCGCCAGCGTGGCCTCAATCCCGCAAAAGCTCGTTGATGCTGGTCTTCGAGCGTGTCTTCTCGTCGACGCGCTTGACGATGACGGCGCAGTAGAGCGACGGGCCGGGCTCACCGTTCGGGAAGGGCTTGCCCGGCAGGCTGCCGGATACCACCACCGAATAAGGCGGCACCCTGCCCATGTGCACCTCGCCGGTGGTCCTGTCGACGATCTTGGTGGAGGCTCCGATGAACACGCCCATCGAAATCACCGAGCCCTCGCCGACGACGACGCCTTCCACCACCTCCGACCGTGCGCCGATGAAGCAGTTGTCCTCGATGATGGTCGGGCCCGCCTGCAGCGGCTCCAGCACGCCGCCGATCCCGACGCCGCCGGACAGGTGCACGTTCTTGCCGATCTGGGCGCACGAGCCCACGGTCGCCCAGGTGTCCACCATCGTGCCGCTGTCGACATAGGCACCGATGTTGACGAAGGAGGGCATCAGCACCACGCCCGGCGCGATGAACGCCCCGCGGCGCACGGTGCAGTTCGGCACCGCCCGGAACCCGGCCTTGCCGAATTCGGCCGCGTCCCAGCCGTCGAACTTGGAGGGCACCTTGTCCCACCACGCGGCGCCGCCCGGGCCGTTGCCGATGATGCGGTTGTCGTTGAGGCGGAAGGAGAGCAGCACCGCCTTCTTCAGCCATTGATGCGTCGCCCAGGAGCCGTCGGCCTGCTTCTCGGCGACACGGGCCTCGCCGGAGTCCAGGAGCTGCAGCGCGCGGGTGACCGCGTCGCGCACCTCGCCTCCTGTAGAGGCGCCGATCTCGGTGCGCTTCTCCCAGGCGGCGTCGACGATCCCGGCGATTTCCGTGTGCTGCATGGCGGCCATCTCTCGGCAGGGGGACATGAGGTGGGGCGTCCTCTAGCAAGCGCCGTCCCGCATGTCATCCGGCAAGGCTGCGCTTGCGCCCCGGCCGGGCCTCTGCGAGACGGGAGCATCACCCGGAGCAGGCCATGCGCATCTTCATCAAGGCGCCCCTCGCCATTCTCGCCGACGGAGCGGCCGGCGGCCTCGTCGTCGAGGATGGCGGGATCGCCGAGCTGGTCCCCTCCGGCGGTGCCCCGGCGGCTCCGGTCGACGAGACCTTCGACGCCTCGCGCCACGTCGTGCTGCCCGGGCTGATCAACACGCACCACCACTTCTACCAGACGCTGACGCGCGCCCATCCCTCCGCCATCGACAAGGAGCTCTTCCCCTGGCTGCAGGCGCTTTATCCCGTCTGGGCGCGGTTGACACCGGAGGGCCTGCGCCTGGCCGCGCGCGTCGCCATGGCCGAGCTCCTGATGTCGGGCTGCACCACCGCGTCGGACCACCACTACCTCTACCCCGCCGGGCTGGAGCAGGCGGTGGACATCGAGGTCGAGGAGGCGCGCAGCCTCGGCATCCGCCTCACCGTCACGCGCGGCTCGATGAACCTGTCGCAGAAGGATGGCGGCCTGCCGCCCGACAGCGTCGTCCAGGACGAGGACACCATCCTGGCCGATTGCGAGCGGGTGCTGTCGCTCTTCCACGACCGCTCGGCAGGCTCGATGACGCAGGTGGCGCTGGCGCCCTGCTCTCCCTTCTCCGTCACGCCCCGGCTGATGCGCGAGAGCGCGGCCCTGGCCGAGCGCTGGGATTGCCGGCTGCATACTCATCTGGCCGAGACGCGGGACGAGGACGCCTACTGCGCCGAGTTCTATGGCTGCCGGCCCCTCGAGTTGCTGGAGCAGGTGGGCTGGCTCGGGCCCCGCACATGGCTGGCGCATGGGGTCCACTTCACCTGCGAGGATTGCGAGACGCTGGGCCGGGCCGGCGTCGGCGTCTGCCACTGCCCCACCTCCAACGCCGTGCTCGCCTCCGGATTCTGCCGGACGCGGGAGCTCGAGGCGGCCGGCGCTCCCGTCGGGCTGGGGGTCGACGGCTCGGCGTCGAACGACAGCTCCAACCTGATGGAAGGCGTGCGGCACGCCGTGATGACCAACCGGCTCCACTATTTCTCGGCCGCTGCGGTGAGCCATCGCGACGCCCTGCGCTGGGCGACGGAGGGCTCCGCGCGCTGTCTCGGCCGCTCCGACATCGGCCGCATTGCGCCCGGGATGCAGGCCGATCTCGCGCTCTTCACGCTTGACGAGTTGCGCTTCTCCGGCGGGCAAGACCCGCTGGCCACGCTCGTCCTGTGCGGTGCGCACCGGGCCGACAGGGTGATGGTGGCCGGGCACTGGCGCGTCCTGGATGGAATCCCGGTCGGCCTCGACATTGCCGGGCTTCGCAGGCTGCACGGCGAGGCGGCACGACGCTTCGCCTGAGGCGGCCGTTCGCTCGGATTGGAGTGAACCGGTTCAGACCCGGCAAACTGTATCCTTCAACTCTGGATTTAACGCGCCGTGGGACGCTGGGCGGACCTTCCCCCGGGGACCGCGCGGATGCTCGGCTTTGTTCTCGACAATGTCTCGTTCCAGGGGCGCGCCCGCAGGCTCGACTACTGGCTGATGGCGCTGGTGGGTCCGGTGGTGCTGGCCATCATCGCCGTGGGCACGATGGCGCTCCTCGGCCGGCTCGGCCTGTTCCTGACGGGCATAGCGCTGCTGCTCTACCTGTTCGTCTCGCTCGGCCTGCATGTGCGCCGCCTGCACGACCGCGAGATGTCCGGGCACTGGCTCTGGCTGTTCTGGGGCGCTCCGGCCGTCCTGCAGGCCATGGGCGAGGCTGCCCACAAGCCCGCCCTCGCCACGTTCTGCAGCGTGGTCGCAGGCATCATCGGCCTGTGGTGTCTCGTCGAGCTCGGCTTGTTCCGCGGCACCGAGGGGCCGAACACCTACGGCGACGATCCCGCCAGGGGCTGAGCCCCTCAGGGCTGCGGCGTCTCCGCCGCCGGCAGCAGCTCGCGCAGAAAGCCGGTCAGGTCGCGCGTGGTGTGCCGGATATAGGGGGCTTCGACAGCCTCCTGCTCGTGCGCGTCACGGAAAGGGTCGGGCACCTTGGGCAGCACCAGCACGGTCTGCATGCCGAGCGCATGCGGCACGACGAGGTTCTTCGCCAGATCCTCGAACATGGCCGCGCTCTTCGGATCCACGGCATGGGCCTCGAGGAAGCGCTCATAGGTGCGGGCCTCGGGCTTCGGCACGAAGTCGGCCGCGACGATGTCGAATATCTCCTCGAAATGGTCGCGGATGCCCAGCCTCCCCGCCACGTTCTCGGCGTGGCGGCGCGAGCCGTTGGTGAGGATCAGCTTGCGCCCGGGCAGTGCCTCGATGGCGAGGCCGAGCGCCGGATCGGGATCGAGGAGCGACAGGTCGATGTCGTGCGCGAAGGAGAGGAAGTCCTCGGGCTCGATGGCATGCTCGTCCATCAGCCCCTTCAGCGTCGTGCCGTAGCGCGTGTAGTAGAACTTCTGCAGGGCGCGGGCGGACATCAGGTCCAGCCCGAAGAACTCGGCGATGAACAGCGTGATGCGCTCGTCCACCTGCGGCCAGAGCTGCGCTTCGTGCGGGTAGAGCGTGTTGTCGAGGTCGAAGATCCAGGTGTCGACGTGGTCGAACGGGCCGGGAGCGACGGTCTGGGCGGGTGCCGGCGGGGGAGTGTGTCGGGTCATCGGTCCTCTGTCCCGCGAGCGGGACTGCTCAATCTATGCCTCCGCCGTCGACCGTGCAACGCGCGCGGCGATCAGCCCTGGCGTGCCTGGTCGGGGATCTCGATGCGGAATACGGCGCCGGGCTCGCCCGGCAGCACGGTGATGCGCCCGCCATGGGCCGAGACGAGCTCTGCGGCGATGGTCAGGCCGAGGCCCGTTCCGCCGTCCCGGCCGGAGGTCTGGAACGCCTTGAAGAGCCGCAGGCGCTGCACCTCCGGGATGCCGGGGCCATTGTCGGCCACGTCGATCGTCACCACCGATCCGCGCCGCCGCGCCGACACGGTCACAGCCGGCGCCACAACCCCGGGCAGCGAGAGCGCCTGTTTGGCGTTGCGCCCAAGGTTCACCAGCACACGAGAGAGCTGCTCGGGATCGGCGTCCACCTCGAGGTCTGTCGGAACGGCATTGATGAGGGCGACGCCCTCGCCGTCCCACAGGCCGAGCGCGTCGCGAAGGTCCTCCACCACGGGTACGAGCGGCAGGCGCCGGCGCATCGGGGGCGGCTCGGCCGCCCGCCCATAGGCGAGCGTCGCCTGGCAGAAGGCGATGGCCCGGTCGAGTGCCGTGATCAGCTTTGGCGCAAACCGCTGCACGGTGGGGTCGCTGATTGAGGAGAGCCTGTCGGAGAAGAGCTGCGCCGAGGCCAGCATGTTGCGCAGGTCGTGGTTGATCTTGCTCACCGCGAGCCCGAGGTCGGCGAGGTGTTTCTTCTGGCGCAGTTCGTCGGCAAGCGTGCGCTGCATGGCGCCCAGCGCGCGCTCGGCGAGACCGATTTCGTCCGTTCGCTTGCGTCCGGGGATCAGCACGGCCGCTTCGGGACGCTCCTCGAACGCCATGATGCTGGTCGTGAGGCGGCGGACGGGCTGTACGATGAGCCTGTGGAGCGTGGCGTAGACCAGGACTGCCGTAATTGCCGAGATGACCAGCGACAGCAGGAGGATGTTGACCGAGTAGTCCAGCATGGCGTCGCGCAGCGGGCTCTCGTCCAGCACGATCTCGACGAAGTCGACACCCTCCATGCCCGGTCCCACAACGCGCAGATAGCGCGGCTGCTCGGCGGCAAGGGTCTGGAAGGCGTCCGCCACGAGGTGGGTCTCGCGGACGTTGCGAAGGTCGATCTCCGCATGGACTTCCGGCGGCATGTCGGTCACCGCGATCAGCCGGCGTGCACCGCCCTGCTTCATGGCCACCGTGAGCGCGCCGACCTGCGAGACGAGCCTTCGCTCCAGTTCCGGAGGCACGGCGCCGGCTGGCGCCGCGTCCAGCACCAGCGCCGCCAGCCGCGCCGATGCGAGCCTGTCCTGCAGGAAGCGAAGCCTGAAATTGGCGATCGAGGGGACGTAGATCAGAACCTCGGCCAGCATCACAAAAAGCACGGTGAGCGTCAGGAGGCGGGCTGACAGGCCGAACCGCACGGCCGTCGGCGGGCGCCTCTGCGCCTGCGGCGCGGGCTGTGGGGCGTGCGGCTCACTGGACGGACCGGTACCGGGCGTGGCGCGCGAGGGGCCGGCGCCCGACTCGGGCGCATCCCTCAGCACACGGTCTGCCGCCGGATCGTTGGCGTCCATGGCGAGCGGCCCGTTGCCGTCGCTACCCGAAGATCCGCAGGACGCGAACGAGCCGCGCCAGGCCGGGACGGCGCAACTGAGGCGCGTAGAACGAAACGGCTGCGCGCTTCGATACCTCTGAGAAGGTGGGGTACGGCATGACCATGTCCCGGAAGTCGGACATCTGCAGGCCTTTCCGCAGCGCGAGGATCCAGGGGACGATCAAATCCCCGGCCCGAGCACCGACAATTGCGGCGCCAAGAACGGCACCCTTCTGCGTGCAGATGAGCTTGATCTCACCGCGGGTCAAGCGTTCGGCACGCGCGCGGTCGTTCTCGCTCAGCGGGAAACGGAGGACCGTTATCGCCTTGTGGAGACGCCGTGCCTCGTCTTCCTGCAGGCCGACCACGGCGATTTCAGGGTCGGTGTAGACGGTAGCGGGCACCAGCCGGGGATCGAACGCGCCCGACAGCCGGAACACGGCGGCGCGGAAAGCGAGCCCGGCCTGTTCTCCCGCGACATGCGTGAACCGGAGCGATTGCTCGCCGCCGACGCAGTCTCCGATGGCGTAGACACGGCGGTTGGAGGTGCGCATCGCCTTGTCCACCAGCACGCCCGTGCGGTCGTGGCGGATGCCTGCCGCCTCGAGCCCGATCCCGTCGAGGGCCGGCACGCGGCCCGTGGCGACGAGGAGATGGCTGCCCTCGACCTCGAAGCCGGGCCCGACCTCCGGGCTGGCGGAGACGGTCACCCCGCCGCTGTCACCCGCCCGAACGGCGGTCACCTTCGCCCTTTCATTCAGCGTCACCCCCTCGGCCCGGAGTGCCGCGAGTGCGTGTGCCGCGATTTCCGGATCGATGCGCGCCAGCGCCGGTCCCGAACCCACCACGGTGACCTGCGACCCCAGCCGCCGGAACGCCTGCGCGAGCTCGATGCCCACCGGGCCCGCGCCGAGCACGACGAGGTGGGCCGGCAGCGCGTCGAGGTCGAACACCGTCTCGTTCGTCAGGTAGGGGACCCCGTCCAGCCCGGCGATGTCCGGGATGAGGGGCCGCGAACCGGAGGCGAGCACGAAGCGCCGCGCCTTGATGGTCGTGTCTCCCACCGCGAGCGTCCTGGCACCCGTGAAGACAGCCTCGCCCCGCAGCACGCGCACGCCCATCGCGGTGTAGCGGCCCTGCGAGTCGGTTGGCGCGATGGACGCGATGACGTCGCGCACATGCGCCATCACGCGCGGGAAATCGACCGATACGGGGCCGGCGTCGATGCCGAACCGGCCGGCCTCCCTGGCGGAGTGGGCGGCATGGGCCGCCGCGAGCAGCGCCTTGGAAGGCACGCACCCGACATTGAGGCACTCCCCGCCCATCCGCGCACGTTCGACCAGGACGCAGGGCACGCCGAAGGCCGCGGCAAGCGCGGCCGCCGAAAGGCCCGCCGAACCAGCCCCGATCACACAGAGATCGGGTGTCAACGTCTCGGCCATCGCTCCTCCGCCGCGCCTCTTCGTCCGCCCCGAGCTCAGCGCAGATCGGGGCCGGAGGAGAATGACATGATTCCGAGCCGGCGAAGGAGGATGGGCACGCCCGCCAGGAGCGCGAGGCACCCCAGCGCCGTCAACATCCCCGGCGTCGCCAGCTTGTCGAAAGTGAGGTCAAAGCCGCACGCCGCGGCGCTCGCCTGCCGGCATTCGCGATACGCCGCGTGCCGCTCGGCGACGATGTTGTCGAGTTCCGCGCCGGCAAAAGCGAAAGCGAAGGTGGCCGGGGCCATGCCGGCGAACGTGGTCGCGACGAAGAGGCGCAGCGGCACAGCGACCACGGCTGCGGCGAGGTTCACCAGCCAGAACGGGATCACCGGAGCAAAGCGCACCATCAGCAGGTACCAGCCCGTATCGCGGCCCATCGCCTCGACCAGCCTGTCGAACCGGCCCCTGAGCCCCTGCGGCACGAGGTTGAGCGCAACTCCGCGCGCCACGACGAAGAGCAGCGTGGAGCCGGCGGTCGCGGCGACGAGCGCGGACGACCCTCCGAGGACCCCCCCGAACAGCAGTCCGCCGATGGCGGTGAGAAACACCGATCCCGGAATCGAGAGCGCGACGGCGCTGCCATAGGCGGCGATGTAGGCCAGAACCGCGATCGGGAGGTGTGCACGCACGAACTCGCGGACATCGCCGTAGAACGAGAAGACCTGCTCGGCCGTCACGTAGCGTCCGGCCGTATAGACGGCGAGGCCCATGACGAGCGGCAGTGCCATGATGGCCCACAGGCCGACCCGCGAGCGCCGCCCGCGGCCTGTCGACCGCGTCGGCTCGTCCGGCTGTTCCATCCTCTTGCGGCTCCTGTCCCTGCTCACCACGTAGCGCGTGCGCTTCAGCTTGGCGAGGCCGTGTCACCCGAGCGTGAACCGGGAGCGGGCCGCGTTGACTTTCAGGGTCCCATCCGCCATAAGCCGCGCAGCTTTCGAGCGCTATCATCCAGCACGGGACGACAGGGCCGGTGGGACCGTCCGCCGCAATGGCCGTTTCCTGTGAGAGTTGTGAACAAACCGCCCCCCGGAGAGGCGGCCCGCACCGGAGACGACGTCCGTGAAACGCACCTATCAACCGAGCAAGCTGGTGCGCAAGCGCCGCCACGGCTTCCGCGCCCGCATCGCCACCGTCGGCGGCCGCAAGGTCATCGCCGCGCGCCGGGCCCGGGGACGCAAGCGTCTCTCGGCGTGAGGCTGTGCCTCCGGCACTGGCCGGAGGCCATCCGACCATGAGCCGGACAGCGCGCCCTCCCACCAGGCCAGAACGACTGAGGCGGCGCGCTGACTACCTCGCCGCCGCGAAGGGAAGGCGTCACCATACGCCGCGCATGAGCCTGCAGGCGGCGGAGCGCGCAGCCCAGCCCGACGGCAATGCGGCGCGCTTCGGCATCACCGTCACCCGGAAGGTGGGCAATGCAGTCGTTCGCAATCGCGTGAAGCGGCGGCTGCGCGCGGCCCTGCGGTCTCTGGCCACGCCAGCCGACGCAGCTGGCGAGGCGCGCTTCGACTACGTCGTCGTCGCCCGCCGCGAGGCGCTGGCCGCCCCCTTCGACAGCCTTCTCGACGATCTGCGCCACGGCATCGCCGCCGTGCACGCGCCCCGAAGCGCGCGGCCGTCCGGGAACCGGTCCGGCCAGCCCGCGGCGGGCCGGCGGCCCAACGACACGGCCCGCTCCCCGGAGAGCCACTGAGCCATGCAGGACAATAAGAATCTCCTCCTCGCGATCGCGCTTTCGGTCGTGGTTCTCCTCGGGTGGAACTACTTCATCGGCATGCCGCAGATGGAGAAACAGCGCCAGCAGCAGGCCGCGCTCCAGCAGACCCAAAAGCCGGGTGACCCCGCCAAGCCGGCCGCGGCGCCGGACCAGCCTGGCACACCCGCCGTCCCCGCTGCAGATGGCGGCGCAGTGGCCGAGACGCGTGATGCCGCGCTGGCGCAGGGCCCGCGCGTCGCGATCGAGAACGACAAGGTCTATGGCTCGATGTCGCTGCGTGGCGCCGACATCGACGACATCTCGCTGAAGGACTACCACGAGACGGTCGACCGCTCGAGCCCGCGCATCGTCGTGTTCTCGCCGGCCTCCGGTCCCAACGGCTATTTCGCGCGCCTCGGCTGGCTCGCCGGCGGCACCTCCGCGGCCGACATGCCCGGCCCGCAGACGGTGTGGACCGCCGACCGCCAGAAGCTGACCGCGCAGGAGCCGGTGACCCTCACCTGGGACAACGGCAAGGGCCTCGTCTTCAAGCGCAAGGTTGCGATCGACGACGGGTACATGATCACCTCGACGGATTCGGTCGAGAACAAGACCGGGGCAGAGGTCACGCTCACCCCCTACGGCTTCATCCGCCGCATCGGCACCCCCCATGTGCAGGGCTATTATATCCTGCACGAAGGTCTGATCGGCGTGCTCGGCGAGCACGGCCTGAAGGAAGTCAAGTACGCCGACATCCTCAAGGAGCCGGCACTCTCGGCCAACGAGCACGGCACGCGCTTCGACAACGCCACCGGCGGCTGGGTCGGCATCACCGACAAGTACTGGGCCTCGGCGTTCATCCCTGACCAGAAGACGCCTTTCCAGTCGACTTTCTCGGTCAACGGGCCGCAGACGGCAATGCCCGCCTACCAGACGACGGTCACCCTGCCGCCGCTCGTCGCCGCCCCCGGCGCGACGGCCGAGACCACCTCGCGCGTCTTCGTCGGCGCCAAGGAGGTGCACACGCTGGAGGCCTACCAGACCAATCTCGGCATCGACCGGCTGAACCTGCTGATCGACTGGGGCTGGTTCCGCATCATCACGCAGCCGATGTTCAAGCTGCTCGATGCCATCTACCGCGTCGTCGGCAATTTCGGCATCGCCATCCTGATCGTCACGCTCATCGTCAAGGCGGTGTTCTTCCCGCTGGCGAACAAGAGCTACACCAGCATGGCCAAGATGAAGGCCGTGCAGCCGCAAATGGCGGCGCTCAAGGAGCAGTACCCCGACGACAAGATGAAGCAGCAGCAGGCTCTGATGGAGCTGTACAAGAAGGAGAAGATCAACCCGGTGGCAGGCTGCCTGCCCGTGATCATCCAGATCCCGGTGTTCTTCTCCCTCTACAAGGTGCTGTTCGTCACCATCGAGATGCGGCACGCGCCGTTCTTCGGCTGGATCAGGGACCTCTCGGCCCCCGACCCGACGTCGGTGTTCAATCTCTTCGGCCTGATCCCGTGGACGCCGCCGCACGTGCTGATGATCGGCGTCTGGCCGCTCATCATGGGCGTCACGATGTTCGTCCAGATGAAGATGAACCCGGAGCCGCAGGACCCCGTTCAGAAGACGATGTTCACCTGGATGCCGGTGTTCTTCACCTATTTGCTCGCGTCGTTCCCGGCCGGCCTCGTCATCTACTGGTCGTGGAACAACACGCTCTCGGTGCTGCAGCAATATGCGATCATGAAGCGCCAGGGCGTGAAGGTGGAGCTGTGGGACAATCTCAGGAGCCTGCGCAAGCCGGGCGCCAAGGGGGCCGATACGGCGCCACCGGCCAAGCCGGGCGGCAAGGCCGGCAAGCCGGCCTGAGCCGGAAACAACGGGGTGGCCCTGCTCGAGGAGCCTGGCCGCTGCCCGGGGTGCGACATGAGCGAGGCCACGCCTTCCGACAACGCCGCCGTGGCGGGTGACGAGCCCGACTGGACCGAGGCCGGCCGAAAGCTGTTCGCGGGCGAGAGCCAGTTCATCTGGGCTGCCGACAGCCTGAAGGCGCTGCCGCCGATGGGTCCGGTCGAGATCGCCTTCGCCGGCCGCTCGAACGTCGGCAAGTCGAGCCTCGTCAACGCGCTCACCGGGCGCAAGACGCTGGCGCGCACCTCGCACACGCCGGGCCGCACCCAGCAGCTCAACTTCTTCGACGTGAACGGCCGCTTCAGCCTCGTCGACATGCCCGGCTACGGCTATGCCGCGGTCAGCAAGACCCGCGTGACGGCGTGGACGGACCTCATCCACGACTATCTGCGCGGCCGTGCCAGCCTCGCCCGCGTCTTCGTGCTGATCGACAGCCGGCACGGGCTGAAGCCCATCGACGGCGCCGTCTTCGACACGCTCGACAAGTCGGCCGTCTCGTACCAGGTCGTCCTCACCAAGACGGACGAGCTGAAGAAAGGCCAGGCCGAGGCGCGCGCGGCGGAGACGCTCGCCGCGCTGGCGAAGCGCCCCGCCGCCTATCCGGAGGTGGCGGTCACGTCGAGCCGCACCGGCGAGGGCATCCCGGAACTGCGCTCCGCCATCGCCCGCCTGCTCGCCGAGCGCGGCGCCTGACATGCGCTTGGGCATGGCCCCGCGGCTCTGCCTCGGCGTGGCCGGGCTCTACGGAGCGGCCGGTGTCGGCCTGGCTGCCGCGGCGTCCCACATGGGGGAAGCGCTGCTCGGCCCCGCCTCGCTGATGCTGCTCGTGCACGCCGCGGCGCTGCTGGGCCTCGCGCTGGTGACGGACCGTTTCGCCTCGCGCCTCCTCGGCCTCTCTGCCCTGCTCATCGGCGCCGGCGTGTTCCTCTTCTCCGGCAGCCTCGCCCTGCACGCGCTGGCGGACCTGCGCCCCGTGCCCATGGCCGCGCCTGCGGGCGGGATGCTCATGATCGCCGGCTGGCTCGCCGCCGCGGCGGGCGCGCTGGCGGGGCCACGAAGACGCGACAGCGACACGCAAATCCGCTAGACGGTTCGCCGCCCATCACCCACGCCGGGACCACACCATGACCGACGCGAACGATCCGCACCTGCAGGCCCAGGTTCTCGTGCAGGCGCTGCCCCACATGCTGCGCTACGACGAGGCGACGGTGGTGGTGAAGTATGGCGGCCACGCCATGGGCAACGAGCAGGTCGCCCGCGATTTCGCCCGCGACATGGTCCTGCTCGAGCAGTCCGGCGTGAACCCCGTGGTGGTGCATGGCGGCGGCCCGCAGATCGGCGCCATGCTGACCAAGCTCGGCATCAAGAGCGAGTTCGCGGCCGGTCTGCGCATCACCGACAAGGCCACCGTCGAGGTGGTCGAGATGGTGCTGTGCGGGCTCATCAACAAGCAGATCGTGGGCTTCATCAACGGCGAGGGCGGCCGCGCCATCGGCCTGTGCGGCAAGGACGGCAACATGGTCACCGCCCGCAAGGTGACCCGCGCCGTGATGGACCCCGACAGCAATGTCGAGCGCATCGTCGACCTCGGCTTCGTCGGCGAGCCCGAGCGGGTGGACAAGGCGGTGCTGGAAGCATTGCTCGGCCGCGAGGTGATCCCGGTGCTCGCGCCGGTCGCCAATGGCTCGGACGGCCAGACCTACAACGTCAACGCCGACACCTTCGCCGGCGCGGTGGCGGGCTCGCTGAAAGCCAAGCGCCTGCTGCTGCTCACCGACGTCCCCGGCGTGCTCGACGCCGACAAGAAGCTCATGCCCGAGCTCACCGTGGACCAGTGCCGCCGCCTCATCGCCGACGGCACCATCACCGGCGGCATGATCCCCAAGGTCGAGACCTGCATCTACGCGCTAGAGCAGGGCGTGGAGGGGGTCGTCATCCTCGACGGCAAGGTGCCGCACGCGGTCCTGCTGGAACTCCTGACCGACCACGGCGCGGGCACGCTGATTACGCGGTAGGCCTGGACCGCGCGCCTCCCGGCGCGCTTTTTTCGAAGGCTCTGCAAAGCGGGCCGGAGGCCCGCGGTCCAAAAGAAAACGGGCGGCCGAAGCCGCCCGTCCCATGTCGTCGAGGCCTGATCAGCCCTTCTTGGGCGGGGTTGCCGGCCAGCTCTTGATGAGCGTGTCGTAGTCGACCGTCTCGCCCTTCGGCTTCTCGTTGGCCAGCTTGGGCTGGGGTGCGATCGTGCCGTTCTTCTTGGCCTGCTCGACCCAGTACTCCATCGGGTGCTTCGCGTTCATCTTGGGACCGCAGTCGCCCTGCACGCCGGCCTTCTCCAGACGCTCCATCACCGCTTCCTGGGCGTTGGCGAGTGCGTCCATTGCCGCTTGCGGGGTCTTGGCGCCCGAAGAGGCGTCACCGATGTTCTGCCACCAGAGCTGCGCGAGCTTCGGGTAGTCGGGGACGTTGTTGCCGGTCGGGGTCCACTGCACGCGCGCCGGCGAACGGTAGAACTCGATCAGGCCGCCGAGCTGGGGCGCGCGCGCCGTGAAGCTCTTGTCCCAGATGTCGCTCTCGCGGATGAAGGTGAGACCGACATGGCTCTTCTTCAGGCTCACCGTCTTGGACACGATGAACTGCAGGTAGAGCCAAGCCGCCTTGCGGCGGTCGACCGGGGTCGACTTCAGCAGCGTGGCGGAGCCGGCGTCCTGGTAGCCGAGCTTCATGCCGTCCTTCCAATAGGCACCCTTCGGCGAGGGGGCCATGCGCCACTTCGGCGTACCGTCCGCATTCATTACCGGAAGGCCGGGCTTGACCATGTCGGCGGTGAAGGCGGTGTACCAGAACATCTGCTGGGCGATGTTGCCCTGGGCGGGGACCGGACCGGCCTCGCCGAAGGTCATGCCCTGTGCCTGCGGCGGGGCGTACTTCTTCAGCCACTCGATGTACTTGGTGATGGCGTAGACGGCGGCGGGGCCGTTGGTGTCGCCACCGCGCTCGACCGTCGAGCCGACCGGGCGGCAGCCTTCCATGCGGATGCCCCACTCGTCGACGGGCAGGCCGTTCGGGATGCCCTTGTCGCCGTTGCCGGCCATGGACAGCCACGCGTCGGTGAAGCGCCAGCCGAGTGACGGATCCTTCTTGCCGTAGTCCATGTTGCCATAGACCTTGACGCCGTCGATCTCCTTCACGTCGTTGGTGAAGAACTCGGCAATGTCCTCATAGGCCGACCAGTTCACCGGCACGCCGAGGTCGTAGCCGTACTTGGCCTTGAACTTCTCCTTGAGCTCCGGCTTCTGGAACCAGTCATAGCGGAACCAGTAGAGGTTCGCGAACTGCTGGACAGGAAGCTGGTAGAGCTTGCCATCGGGAGCGGTGGTGAAGGACTTGCCGATGAAGTCGTCGACGTCGAGCGTCGGCAGGGTGACGTCCTTGCCTTCGCCGGCCATCCAGTCGGAGAGCGGCACGGCCTGCTTGTAGCGGAAATGGGTGCCGATCAGGTCGGAGTCGTTGATCCAGCCGTCATAGATGTTCTTGCCAGACTGCATCTGGGTCTGGATCTTCTCGACGACGTCACCTTCCTGGATGATGTCGTGCGTCAGCTTGATGCCGGTGATCTCGCTGAACGCCTTGGCGAGCGTCTTGGACTCGTACTCGTGCGTGGCGATCGTCTCGGAGACGACGTTGATCTCCATACCCTTGAACGGCTCGGCGGCCTTGATGAACCACTCGAGCTCCTTCATCTGCTCTTCCTTGGAGAGCGTCGAAGGCTGGAACTCGTCGAGCCACTTCTGCGCCTCCGCCGTGCCGGCCGAGGCCGCCGCGGAAGCGAGCATCAGCGCGATCGCGCTGGCACCGGCCGCCAGGGTCAATGTCCGAAAACTGTGTCGCATTGGGTTTCCTCCAGATAGTTGACGGTTTGTCTGGCCGGCCATTGAAGAGGCCGATCGCTTCTTGTTGTTGGGCCTTCTCCTCACACCCAGCGGAACACCGCAGCGGCGAAGAGGAGCGAGAGGCCGGACGCCCACCATAGATCGGGACCGACGAGCCCGAGCCATGCGAGATGAATGAACGCTGCGCCAAGCAGGGAAATGAAGAGCCTGTCGCCACGCGTCGTAGAGATGGTCAGCACGCCCTGCCGTGGCGTCTCGGGACGCCCGACGGCAAGGCCGATCATGACGAGAAGCACGCTGGCGATGCCGGCGAAGAACAGGCCGGTCTGCCACGTCCACGCCATCCAGGAGATGTCGAAGCCACCACCCTCCATCACGCGGCCTCCGCCTGGACCGAGCCTGGCCGCGGCGCTGCGGCATGCGGGTCTGAAGACCCGCGCTCCATCGATGCCCCGCTTGTCATCCCCGGCCGGAGCCGCGTGGCGGCGGAGGGGAAGGGGATCCAGGGGCCAACAGGCACACAGGCCTGGATCGCATTCCCGGCCCTCGGGGCCACCGGGGATGACATGTGGGTCCGAGCAAGCCTCTTCATCACACCCTCCCCAGGGCGAAGCCCTTGGCGATGTAGTTGCGGACGAACCAGATCACCAGCGCGCCGGGGATCAGCGTCAGCACGCCGGCGGCGGCGAGCACGCCCCAGTCCATGCCGGCAGCGGAAACCGTGCGGGTCATGATGGCCGAAATCGGCTTGGCGTTGGTGGCCGTCAGCGTCCGGGCGAGCAGCAGTTCCACCCAGGAGAACATGAAGCAGAAGAAGGCGGCGACGCCGATGCCGCTCGCGATCAGCGGCATGAAGATCTTCACGAAGAAGCGCGGGAAGGAGTAGCCGTCGATCGCCGCCGTCTCGTCGATCTCGCGTGGCACCCCGGACATGAACCCTTCCAGGATCCACACCGCGAGCGGCACGTTGAACAGGCAGTGCGCCAGCGCCACGGCCCAGGGCGTGTCGAAGAGCCCGATCGCCGAATAGAGATTGAAGAACGGCAGCGCGAACACTGCCGGCGGCGCCATGCGGTTCGACAGCAGCCAGAAGAAGAAATGCTTGTCGCCGATGAAGCGGTAGCGGGAGAAGGCGTAGGCGGCCGGAAGTGCGAACGAGATCGACAGGATCGTGTTCAGCGCGACGTACTCGATCGAGTTCACGTAGCCCATGTACCAGCTGGGATCCGTGAAGATCTTTGCGTAGTTGTCGAACGTCAACGAGCGGGGGAAGAGCGTCAGCGCCGTCGTGATCTCGGTGTTCGTCTTGAAGCTCATGTTCACGAGCCAGTAGATCGGCACCAGCAGGAACACGAGGTAGGCGGAGATGATGAAACGGCCGCCGCGCATTACGCCACCCCTTCCTTCTCGTCGCCCGACGTCATGACCGTGTAGAACACCCAGCACAGCGCCAGGATGATCAGGTTGTAGACGATCGAGAGCGCCGCAGCCTTGCCGAGGTCGAACTGGCCCAGCGCCAGCTTCACGAGCTCGATGGACAGGAAGGTGGTGCTGTTGCCGGGCCCGCCGCCGGTCACGACGAAGGGCTCGGTATAGATCATGAAGCTGTCCATGAACCGCAGCAGCACGGCGATCAGCAGAACCCGCTTCATCTTGGGCAGCTGGATGGTGCGGAACACGGCCCAGCCCGACGCACCGTCGATGCGTGCGGCCTGGTAGTAGGCGTCGGGGATGGATTTCAGGCCGGCATAGCAGAGCAGAGCCACCAGCGACGTCCAGTGCCAGACATCCATGACGATGATGGTGATCCACGCTGCCAGCGGGTTCGAGACGTAGTTGTAGTCGATGCCAATCGCGTTCACCGCCGCGCCGAGCAGGCCGATGTCCTGCCGTGCGAAGATCTGCCAGATCGTGCCGACCACGTTCCACGGAATGAGAAGCGGCAGCGCCATCAGCACGAGCGTCGCGGCCACCCGCCATCCCTCGCGCGGCATCGACAGCGCCACGACGATGCCGAGCGGGATCTCGATGGCGAGGATGATCATGGAGAAGATCAGGTTGCGCAGAAGCGAGGCATAGAAGCGCCCGCCGAGCTCGGTCGAGGGATCGAGGAGCTCGATGTACCAGCCGACGCCGTTCCAGAAGAACTGGTTGTTCCCGAACGTGTCCTGGACAGAGTAATTGACCACCGTCATCAGCGGGATCACGGCCGAAAAGGCGACGATCGCCAGGACCGGCAGGACCATCAGCCAGGCGCGCTGGTTGACCGGCTTTGCCATCATGGTGAGATCCTCTCGCCCGGGACGAGCCGGCCACCGGCATAGATGTGGATGCGCGCGGGATCGAGCCGCACCGCGGCCTCGTCTCCCGTCACGGAAAGCTCCTCGGGCACGCTGGCCGAGAGGGGGTGCCCGGCGAGTTCGACGCGGGCGATGCGGGCACGGCCGATGTCGTCGATCCGCCTGATCTTCACGGGCAGGCTGCCTGGCGAGCCGGCCGGCTCGAGGTGTACGAACTCCGGCCGCACGCCGAGCTCCAGCCGCTCGCCCTTGGGCAGGCCCGGATATCCAGCGGTCAGCGCGACGTCATGGCCGGCGAGATGCGCCGTGCGCCCCTCCACAGTGCAGGGCAGCACGTTCATGCCGGGCGAGCCGATGAAATGGCCGACGAAGGTGTGCGCCGGGCGCTCGAAGAGTTCGTCCGGCGTGCCGGTCTGCACCACCGCCCCGTCATGCATCACCACGACCGTGTCGGCGAAGGTCAGCGCCTCCGTCTGGTCGTGCGTCACGTAGATCATGGTGACGTCGAGCTTCCGGTGGATCTCCTTCAGCGTCGAGCGCAGCTGCCATTTCAGGTGCGGGTCGATGACGGTCAGCGGCTCGTCGAAGAGGATGGCCGACACGTCGGAGCGCACCAGGCCGCGCCCCAGCGAGATCTTCTGCTTGGCGTCGGCGGTGAGGTTCGAGGCCTTCCGGTCGAGCACGCCGGTGAGATCGAGCAGCCCGCCGATCTCCTCCACGCGGCGGCGCACCTCGGTGCCGTCGACGCCGCGGTTCTTGAGCGGGAAGGCCAGGTTCTCGCGCACCGTCATGGTGTCGTAGACGACGGGAAACTGGAACACCTGGGCGATGTTTCGCGCCTCGGTGGGAAGGCGGGTGACGTCACGGTCATCGAACAGGATGCGCCCGCGTGTCGGCACCACGAGGCCGGAGATGATGTTGAGCAGCGTGGTCTTGCCGCATCCGGAAGGGCCGAGCAGCGCATACGCGCCGCCCTGCCGCCAGACGTGGTCGACCTCCTTCAGCGCATAGTCCTGCGGGCCACGCGGGTCGGGCCGGTAGGAGTGGGCGAGCTTGTCGAGGGTGATGCGGGCCATGTCCGGAACCTCAGGCTGCCTTGGCGGCGTCGGCGGCCGCAAGACGGCCTCCGGCGTCGAAGAGGAAGAGGCGGCCCGGCTCGAGCCAGACGGTGATGTCGGCCTCGGGATCGAGGCGGCGTACGCCGGGGGCCAGCGCCACCCAGCGGTTCGGCCCGACGTCGAGGTGCACGAAGCTTTCCGACCCCGTGATCTCGGACACCGAGACCCTGGCGGGAAGCGCGATCGACTCGCCCGGCACCGGGTCGAGCGAGAGGTGATGCGCGCGAAAACCGATCGTGTAGGTGCCGTCCGCTACGCCAGCGAAGGCGCCGTGCGCCGGGATCACCTGCCCGGTCGCGAGGGTGACCCGGCCACCGGCCTTCGTTCCCTGCAGGGTGTTGAGCGGCGGGTCGGAAAAGACGCGCGCCGTGACGAGGTCCTGCGGCCGGCGATAGACCTGCGCGGTCGGCCCGAACTGCGTGACCCGACCTTCGAACAGCGTGACGGTGGCGCCGCCCAGCAGCAGCGCCTCCGACGGCTCCGTCGTCGCATAGACGAAGATCGCACCCGATTCGGCGAAGATGCGCGGCAGCTCCTCGCGCAGTTCCTCGCGCAGCTTGTAGTCGAGGTTGGCGAGCGGCTCGTCGAGCAGCACGAGGTCGGCGCGCTTCACCAGGGCCCGCGCGATGGCGGTGCGCTGCTGCTGGCCGCCGGAGAGCTGCAGGGGCTTGCGATCCATGTAGGGTTCGAGCTTCAGGAGCTTGGCGGCGTTCCTGACCCGGCTCTCGATTTCCGCCTTGGGCAACCCTGCCACGCGCAGCGGCGAGGCGATGTTCTCGAAGACGTTCATCGCGGGGTAGTTGATGAACTGCTGGTAGACCATCGCGACATTGCGGCGGTGCACGGTCCAGCCCGTGACGTCCTTGCCGTTGTCGATCAGCCGCCCCCGGGTGGGAGCGTCGAGGCCGGCCATCAGCCGCATCAGCGTCGTCTTGCCGGCGAGCGTGGCGCCCAGGAGAACGTTGAGCGAGCCGGGCTCCAGCGTGAGCGACACGTCGTCGATGTACGTCTGCGCGCCAACGTCCTTGCCGATGCGGTCGAGTACCAGCGTCACTCCGCCGCTCCCTTGCGTTCCGATCCCGATGCGGAGCCTGCGACAGCGGCGACGTGGCTGTCGAGCGCCGCGCTCTCCTCGGCCGAGAAGCGCAGCCCGAGTTTCGACCGGCGCCACAGAATGTCTTCTGCCGTACGCGCCCATTCCTGGTCCACGAGGTAGTCCACCTCCCGCTCGGTCAGGTCGGCGCCGAAGCGCCGGCCGAGCCCGGCCATCGACCGTGCCCCGGAAACGATTCGCTGCGCCCGTGTGCCGTAGGCGCGGACCAGCCGGCGCGCCAGTCCGGGCTCCAGCCAGGGGTTGGAGCGCGAAATCGAGCTCACCTCGGCCTCGTAGCCGTCGACGGGGAAATCGCCCCCGGGCAACGCTGCTGTTGCCGTCCAGCGAGGACGCGAGGCGGCGGGCAAATGGCCCTGGAGCTTGTCCATCGCGGCCTCGGCGAGGCGGCGATACGTGGTGATCTTGCCGCCGAAGACGGAGAGCATCGCCGCGCCGCCCTCGGGCGCATCGAGCGTCAGGACGTAGTCGCGCGTCGCCTCCTGGGCCTTCGAGGCCCCGTCGTCGTAGAGCGGCCTCACGCCGGAGTAGGACCACACCACGTCCGGCGGCGTGACCGGCGCCTTGAAGTACTCGCTCGCGGCCGCGCAGAGATAGGCGATCTCCCCCTCGGTTGCGCGCACCGCGCCGGGGTCACCCTTGTAGTCCTGGTCGGTCGTGCCGATCAGGGTGAAGTCGCGCTCGTAGGGGATGGCGAAGATGATGCGCCCGTCGGCGTTCTGGAAGATGTAGCAGCGGTCGTGCGTGTAGAGCTTCGGCACCACGATGTGGCTGCCCTGGACCAGGCGGACGGAGGCGGGAGTGTTGGCCCGCACCACGCCCGTCAGCACCTGGCTCACCCACGGGCCTGCGGCATTGACCAGCACCTTCGCCTTCGCGGTGAGGCGGTGGCCGCCGGCGCACTCCGCCGTCACGGCCCAGCCATCGCCCTCGCGCTGGGCGGACACGACGCGGCTTCGCGTATGGACTTCCGCTCCGCGCTCGGCCGCGTCGCGGGCGTTCAGCACGACCAGCCGGGAATCCTCCACCCAGCAGTCGGAATATTCGAACCCGCGGGTGAAGAGCGGCTTCAGAGGTTCACCCGCCGCATCGCGCGTCAGGTCCACGGTGGACGTTCCGGGAAGCCGGTCGCGGCCGCCGAGATTGTCGTAGAGCACCAGCCCCAGCCGGAGCATCCACCACGGCCGCAGGCCGCGATGGTGCGGCAACACGAATCGAAGCGGCCAGACGATGTGCGGCGCGAGCCGCAGCATCACCTCGCGCTCCATCAGCGCCTCGCGCACCAGCCGGAACTCGTAGTGCTCGAGGTAGCGCAGGCCGCCATGGATCAGCTTGGTGGAGGCGGAGGAGGTGGCGCTGGCGAGATCGCCCTGCTCGAAGAGCACGACCCGGGCGCCCCGACCGGCAGCATCGCGCGCGATGCCGCAGCCGTTCACGCCACCGCCGATCACGGCGAGGTCGAAGGTCTCTCCTGCCACGTTTCACTCCCTGCGGCGGCGGTTTGCCACCGGTCCGCCTTCATTGTGGCAGGGACGCTAGCGCAGGCCTGGAGCGTTTGCAACGGCAAACGAAACTAAAGCGAAAGTCGTGCGGGATCAGTCATGGGTGTCGTGCTCCGCCGCGCCTTCCGAGGAGGTCTCGATCACTTCGATGCCCTCCTGCCGGCAGAGGTCGCGCAGGGGCTCGTCGGGGATGTGGTCGGTGACGAAGATGTCGATGTCGCGCAGATGGCCGATCCGCACCGGCGCAGAGCGGTCGAACTTCACCTTGTCTGCGACCAGCACCACCTTGCGCGCATTCTCGATGATGGCCTGCGACACCCGCACCTCACGGTAGTCGAAGTCGAGCAGGGCGCCGTCCTCGTCGATCCCCGAGGTCCCGATCACGGCGTAGTCGACCTTGAACTGGCGGATCAGATCGACCGCCGCAGACCCCACCACGCCACCGTCCGAGCGGCGGACCGGACCGCCGGCCACGATCACGTCGATGCGCGGATGCGGGTAGAGAAGGGTGGCGACATGCAGATTATTGGTGATGACCAGCAGTCCGGAATGGCTGTGAAGCGCCCGTGCCACCTCCTCGGTGGTGGTTCCGATGTTGATGAAGAGCGACGCATTGTGCGGGATCAGCGCCGCCGCCGCCCGCCCTATGGCGCGCTTCTCGTCCTGGGCGATGAAACGGCGTGCCTCGTAGGCGAGGTTCTCGACGCTGGACGAGACCACGGCCCCGCCATGGACACGAGACAGCACGCGCTGGTCGCAGAGCTCGTTCAGGTCCTTGCGGATGGTCTGCGGCGACACCTCGAACCGGATGGCGAGATCCTCGACGTTCACCCGGCCCTGCTGGCGGGCCAGCCCGAGAATGTCCTGCTGCCTGACGCTGAGCATCGGTGGGATCGTCCCTCGCCACACCGCCGGAGGTGCGGGCGGATAGCAGCACCGCGGCAGGTGCAGTACAAGCGCCAAAGCGAAAGCACATGCGAGTTTCGTTTTTCTCAAAACTCCTTTCGATCGAATGATCAAGTGCGCCACCCCCGTGGCGCCCTGCACAGCACGCAGGCACGAACGGCACGATCGCCCGTTCCCTTCGCCGCAAAATCGGCTAGGGTCGCGGCCTCTTCATTGCCTCCTTGCGGAGACCTCCATGACCGACCTCACTGCCCGCGCCACCGAGGACCTCCAGTCCCGCCGCAACGCGCTCGCCTCGAAGGCGTCCGGCGACGGCACCGCCCTGTCCACAGCGGAGTGGGACGAGTTCTACGCACTCGGCCGCGAACTGCAGAAGCGGTCCACGATCAAGCCGTCGAAGGAAGACAGCGGCCCCGCAGCCTGAGGCTGCCAGAGCCCGCCGGAACGCTTCGTTGCGTGCGGGCTGAGAACCGCATCGCTGGGTGACGAGAGAGTCAGGCGCCGCCGGCGCCCCGGACCTCAAGCCCGTGCGCGTATCGCCCCGACAGCGGCGACGACGGCCAGCCCGGCCGAAATGACGGCGTTCCACGCGGCGAGGGACAGGCCGAGGATGCGCATCGACACCTCGTCGCAGCGCACGACCTTCACTGTCTCGAGCTGCTTCAGGAAGGTGTCCATTCCCACGGCTTCGCCGACGGGGCCGGTGCAGTCGCTCGGGCCGGCCCACCACTTGTACTCGACGCCGGCGTGGTACCCGCCGACGACAGCCCCGGCGAGGAAGACGAGCGCCAGGAGCGCGAGCAGCGCCACCGTCAGCGCGCTTCTCGGCCGGGAGCGGGCGACGCCGAGCGCCACCAGCGCCAGCACGGTGCCGGCGTAATAGGGCCAGCGCTCCTTGTAGCAGAGCTCGCACGGCAGCACGCCCATGGCGTATTGCATGAACAGCGCCGCCCCGACGGTGGCAGCCGCACCCACGGCGACGATGGCGGCAGCGGCTGCTGGCGCCGTCAGGCCGGTCGCCTGCACCTCGGGACTGCGGGCGTCGGCGCCAAAGGTCATGCGAACCCCCTCAGGCGATCTTCGCGGCCAGCCAGAAGCCCAGCACGATGAAGGCCAGGATGGCGACCATGAACAGGCCGAAATGCTTGTCGAGCAAGGCGCGCGCCTGGTCCCCGAAGCGGTTCAGCAGGGCCGCCAGGATGAAGAACCGCGCACCGCGCGTGATCAGAGACAGCACGACGAACAGGGCGAAATTGTACTCCAGCAGCCCGGACACGATGGTCACGAGCTTGTAGGGGATCGGGGTCAGCCCCTTCACCAGGATGAACAGCGCGCCCCACTTCGCGTAGGCTTCGCGCACCACGTCCATCTTCGTGCCGTAGCCGTACAGGTTGATCAGCCACTGGCCGACCGTCTCGTAGAGCATGTAGCCGATGAAGTAGCCCACCATGCCGCCGATGACGGAGGCGATGGTGCAGATCGCCGCGTAGCGCCACGCCGCCTTCGGCTTGGCAAGCGACATCGGCACCAGGATCACGTCCGGCGGGATCGGAAAAACGGAGCTTTCGGCGAAAGCGATGGCCGCGAGCGCCCATGCGGCGCGCGGGCTCTCGGACAGCCTGAGCGTCCACTGGTAGAGCGATTGGAACATCGCGCGTTTCACTAGAGCATTTCGGGCCCGGAAGAAACCCGCCGCGGAAGATCCCTGGTCGCTGGACCGCTCCGTTCGTCTTTGCGAGCAAAGCGAAGCAATCCAGGCCTGTTTGCCGTGTCCTCATTGCGGAAGTGATCCGCCATCCCGAGGGCTTGGGTTTCGGCGTTCATTCCAAGTTGCAGTTCCAGGACCAGATGTTCTCCTGATGCGTGGCGCCTGCCGTCGGCAAGGTTAAACTCGGGAAGTGAAGAATCCCGCCGTTTACATCATGGCCAATAGACGGAATGGAACGCTCTATACGGGCGTGACCACCAACCTTTCGCGTCGCGTATTCGAGCACAAGGAAGGACTCACGCCAGGGTTTACATCCCGCTACGGGTGCCGGATCCTGGTCTGGTACGAATTCTTTGATCAGATCGTGGACGCAATTTTGCGGGAAAAGCAGATCAAGGCCGGGTCTCGCTGGAAAAAGCTCGCGATGATCGACTCATTGAATCCCGACTGGCGCGATCTTTATTCGGAACTCATCTGATCGAGACGTTCCGTGCTGTTACGACTGGGCTGCGCTTGGAGCTCTCGCTTGCTTGGGCCCCTGCCTGGATTGCTTCGTCGCTTCGCTCCTCGCAAAGACGGGTCAGGCCTTGGGAGGTCCCGGGATGTTTTGAATCCAAGCGCATCACTCTTTCAGCGGCGGAAGCGCCGCGGTGAGCGGAACGAGCTGGATGCCCTTGGCTTCCAGCGTCTTCGCCCAGGCGGCGATCCGGTCGATGCTGACGGGAAGGGCGTTGGCCGAGCCGATGGCGACGCCCTTCTCGCGTGCCACCGCTTCCAGCCGCGCCAGCTGGTCGTCGATGGCTGCACCGCGCGGCTGGGCATCGACGATCACGTCGGCCTTGGCGGCCGGCACCTTCAATGACGTGGCGAGCGACGGCGCGAGGCTGCGCGGTGACGAACCGTCGTCGAGATAGAGGAGGCCGCGGCCGCCGACCTCGCGCAGCACCGGCGTCAGCGCCGCGTCGCTGGCGGTGAACTTGCCGCCCATGTAGTTCATCACGCCGACATAGCCGGGCAGCCGGCTCATCACCCAGGCCAGGCGGTCGATCGTCTCGTTTGATTGCGTGGACGTGACGAGCGTATGCGGGCCGGGGTCGTTATCGGGATAGTCGAACGGCTCCATCGGCACCTGCACGAGGATTTCGTGGCCGTCCTCGCGCGCCCGTGCCGCCTGGCGCTCGAGGTCCGTTCCGTAGGGTGCGAAGGCGAGGGTGACGGCAGGCGGCAGCTTGACGATGGCATCCGCCGTGGTCGCCTGGCTCAACCCGACGCCGCCGACGACGATCGCGATCCGCCCCGCGACCTTGGGCAGCGGCGGAGGCGCCGGCCGCGCGTAGACCTGCATGGGCTTCGTGCCGTCCGCAGCGATCTTCGGCAGGATGCCGTGCCGAGAGCGCTCGACGAGCTTCTCGGCCGGCGCGGGGGCAAGCGCGTTGGGCGATGGCACCTGGATGACGAGGGCGCCCGGCGAATCGGCCCCGCCCTGGCGAATCACCTTGACCCCGGAATCGCGCTCGACATCGGCCGCAGCGGCCCGGTTCGGCGTCTTCGGCGGCAGCCCGGCCTGCACGGTCACGCCATGGCCGCTTCCCGGCAGTGCATTCGCCGGCGTGCTTTCGTCCTGTGCGGCCGGCGCCGCCGGCCCGGCCGGGGCTGCCGGCGGCTCCGCCTTCTGGATGGTGCGGTCGATCACGGCGATGGCGATGGGCTCGCCACCCTGCGGGTCACGCACCACGGCTAAGAAGCCTGCGAGCAGCAGGAACAGTCCGGCGACGGTGGCGATAAAGAACTGCGCCCACGGGAGGGAAACCCTCCAGCGTTTCTGCGCCGGCGGCTCGAGGCCCAGCGGTCGGGTCAATTCGTCGTGGCCGGAGGTCACATCCGTCTCATGCGTTGCCAATGCCAGGGCCGCCCGGGGCGGTACGGCCGAACGCAGCGAAACAGGTTTCGAATCATACAAGAAAACACAACCGCGACTGTTGCCTCACGGCAACGCTCGTGTCGCTCGTCCGGTGCATCACCGGCCGCGGGCCTTCTGGCCGCTTGCGTGTGGGCACCTTGCCGCGCCCGCGCCCCGAACAAAAAAGGCGTCCCCCGGTTCGTTCGGAACCGGGGGACGCCCGAAACCGGCGCCCGCCCTCAGTTGGCCGAGGTGCCAGACTGCGGCTGCACCTTGCTGGCGTCGTTCACCTTCACCCCGCGCAGGAGGTCGTAGGCGAAGTTCAGCTGCTTGTCGTCCTTCTGGTCCGGCGGCACATAGGCGGAGGATCCGCCCTGCTCGTCGTCGCCGTTCTTGAGGTGCCCGCGCAGGGCCGCCTCGCCCTTGGTCTCGTCCTTGCCCTTGAGCTCGGCCGGAACCTCGTTCTGGACCTGGATGTCGGGCTCGATGCCCTTGGCCTGGATCGAGCGGCCGGAGGGCGTGTAGTAGCGCGCCGTCGTGAGGCGGATGGCGCCGTTGCTGCCCAGCGGGATGATGGTCTGCACCGAGCCCTTGCCGAAGGACCGCGTGCCCACGATCGTCGCGCGCTTGTGGTCCTGCAGGGCGCCGGCGACGATCTCGGAGGCCGAGGCCGAGCCGCCATTGATCAGCACGATCACCGGCTTGCCCTTGGTGAGGTCGCCGCCGCGGGCATTGTAGCGCTGCGTCTCGTCGGCGTTGCGGCCGCGGGTGGAGACGATCTCGCCCCGCTCGAGCAGCGCGTCGGACACCGCGATGGCCTGGTCGAGCAGCCCACCCGGATTGTTGCGCAGGTCGACGACGTATCCCTTCAGCTTGTCGCTGGGGATGTCCTTGTTGATCTGGTCGATCGCGGCCTTCAGGCCCTCGAAGGTCTGCTCGTTGAACTGGGTGACGCGGATGTAGCCGACATCGTCCTCGCTCTTCGACTTCACCGAGCGGATGCGGATGACGTCGCGCGTCAGCTTCAGCTCGAGCGGATCGGCCGCGCCCTTGCGGGCGATCTTCAGCCGGACCTCCGACTTCACTGCGCCGCGCATCTTGTCGACAGCCTGGTTCAGGGTGAGGCCCTGCACCGGCTCGTCGTCGATGTGGGTGATGATGTCACCGGCCATGACGCCCGCCTTGGAGGCCGGCGTGTCGTCGATGGGGGTGACGACCTTGATGTTGCCGTCCTCCATCGTGACCTCGATGCCGAGGCCGCCGAACTCGCCGCGCGTCTGCACCTGCATGTCGCGGAAGCTCTTGGCGTCGAGATAGCTCGAATGCGGGTCGAGGCCCGAGAGCATCCCGTTGATCGCCGATTCGATCAGCTTGCCGTCGTCCGGCTTCTCGACATAGTCGCTGCGGATCTTCTCGAAGACATCGCCGAACAGGTTGAGCTGCCGGTACGTGTCGGACGCGGCGGCGACCGCGCTGCCGGTCAGGATCGGGCGGCCCTGCGTGGCCAGCGTCGCGGCGCCGGCGCCGAGCGCCACGCCGAGCATCAACATCGAAACCTTGCGCATCATCCGCGAACTTTCTCGTTCGTCGAGGCCGCCCACCATGGGGACGGATCGATCGATATCCCGTCTTTCCGGAACTCCACATAGAGAACCGGCTGCGTCGCTTCGCTCCCCACCGAGGCGGCTGTCGCCTTCGAGGCTTCGCCCATCACCGCGACCGGCTCTCCCGCCAGAACGAACTGGCCCAGGCCCACGTTGATCCGCTCCATGCCCGCCAACAAGAGATAGTATCCGCCGCCGGCGTTGATGATCAAGAGTTGACCATAGGTACGAAAAGGTCCAGCGAACGCGACCCAACCATCACAAGGCGCCGAAACGATGGCGTCGGGCCGCGTGCCCCAGGCGGCGCCCTTCAGCGTGCCCCCGGCGGCGTCGGGGCTGTTGAAGCCCTTCAGCAGCGTACCGGCGACGGGCAGGGGCAGCAGGCCGCGCATGTCCTGGAACGCCGCCTTTGGCGCCAGCCGGGCGGGATCCTTGAAAGCGAGCGAGGCGATTCGCTCCCGCGTCTCGCGCACCTCGTTCTCCTTGGCGGCCTTTGCCTGTTCCTCCAGCCGCTGCGAGGCGTTGCGCGCTTCCTCGGCCGCCCGCACGCCGCTGTCGATCTCCGTCTCCAGCCGTCCGATCAGGTCCTTGAGGCCTGCAGCCTTGCCCGCGAGCTCCTGGGCCCGCGCCGCCTCCTCCTGCGCCCTCGCCTCGGCGCCCGCGAGGTCGCGCTGGCGCGCCTCGACCAGGGCGGAGAGGCGGGTGCGGTCTTCCACCAGCGCCGTGACGTCGCGCGACAGTGCGTCGCGCTCGTTCGCCGCCGCCGAGCGCAGGCGCACCATCTCGGACAGGTCGCCCGCCAGGGCCTCCGTCTCGGTGCGCAGTTCCGGCAGCACGGCGCCGAGCAGCATGGACGCCCGCACCGCCTCCAGCATGTCCTCCGGGCGCACCAGCACGGCCGGCGGCGGGCTGCGGCCCATGCGCTGCAGCGCCGCCAGCACCTCGACGATGACGTCGCGCCGCGCCCGCAGCGACGCGGTGATCGCCTCTTCCGTCTGCGACAGCGTCGCCAGGCGCTGCTCGATGCCGGTAATGCGCTCCTCGGTGGCGCGCAGCCGCGACGTCGTCTCGATCAGCGCCTGCGAAAGCCGCGCCCTGTCGCTGCGCACATCCTCCACCTCGGCCTGGCGGCGCGCCTTCTCCGCGTCGCTCTGCTCGAGGATCTTGCGCGTCGCCTCCAGCTCCAGCGCCCGCGTCGCGCGCTCCTGCCGCTTGGCCTCCACCTCCGGCGGCGGGCCCGCGGGCGGCGCAGGTGCGGCGGGCACGGCGGCCTCGGCCGCCGGTGAAGGCGCCGCCGCGGGGGCATCGGCGGCCGCCGGAGCAGCCGGCTGCGCCTGCGAAGCGGGGGCCTGGGCCTGGGCCGAACCGGGATCGTTGATCTGCATGCCCGGCGGCGGCTTGGGCGGCAGAGGCGGGGGCGCCTGCGCCCCGGCCGGCACACCGGCCAGCGCCAGCCCGAGCGCCGCCGCCGCCGCCCCGGCGAGGAGGGCGGCGCGGCGTTTGGCAATCGGAGGGTGAATCGCTGCGCGCATCACGCGCGATGATAGGGGTGGCCGGAGAGGATTGTCATGGCGCGATAGAGCTGTTCCGCCGCCAGGGCCCGCACGATCTGGTGCGGCAGCGTCATCCGCCCGAAGGCGATGCGCGCCTGCGCCGCGGCCACGAGGCCGGGATCGAGCCCGTCGGCCCCGCCGATGACGAGCGCCAGCGCCTTCTGGCCGGCGTCGCGGCGCTGCGCCAGCAGGGTGGCAAAGCCCGCGCTGTCCAGCATGGCGCCGCCTTCGTCCATCACGACCAGCGCGGCGTCCCCGGCCTTCTCCATCAGGACGCGCGCCTCCTCCGCCTTGCGGTCGGCGGGCCGGGCGGCGCGGCTCTCGGCGCATTCGGCGAGGTCCGGCCCGGAGAAGCCCAGGCTGCGCCCCGCGGCGCGCGCGCGCTCGGCATAGCGCCCCACCAGCTCGCGCTCCGGCCCGTCCTTCAGACGTCCGACGGCGAGGAGGATGAGGCGCATGGGGCAGGATCCGCGGCGGCGACGGGCGCGAGGTCGACAGACAAGGCTCCGCGGACACGCGGCGCGGCGGGCCTCACGACGCCCCGGCCAGCGCGCGACTTCACGGCCGCGAGCACTCCGTGCGGCCGGATCGCGACCCCCCCCTGCGGCCTATTACGCCCTCGCCTCGGTCGGCCTGTCGCCGCCCCAGATCTTCTCGAGGTTGTAGAAGTGCCTCACCTCGGGCCGGAAGACGTGGACGATCACGTCGCCGGCGTCGATCAGCACCCAGTCGCAGTGCGGCTGCCCCTCGACGCGCAGGTTCTTGTGGCCGTGCTCCCTGAGCGACTCCATGACGTGGTCGGCGATGGCGCCGACATGGCGGTTGGAGCGGCCGGAGGTCACGATCATGGTGTCGGCGAGGGACGTCTTGCCCTTGAGGTCGATGACGACCGTGTCTTCCGCCTTGCTGTCGTCCAGCACGCCGACGATGACGCCGAGGACGAGGCCGAGCGGATCGCCCGAGGCGCGGGGGGACGGGTCCGCGTGTCCGGCCATGGTCCCGCCCTGGGCCGCCAGATGGGCCGGGGAGGGGTGCGAAGCGCCAGCGGCTTCGCGCGGCATGGATGTATCCAGTGTCGAGCCCTTCTTCGCATGCGCCCGCAGCGCAGACCCGCGCCGCGCGGCGCCCGTGCGCCCTGCGCCCCGGACACCGGGAGCGCTCCTGCGCACCCTGGAAATATAGCTGCACCGGCCCGAAAGTTCCATGCCGCCCGCAGGACTTTTCCGCGCCTGCGCCGCCGCCCCCGCGGAACGCCCGCAAGACCCTCCTCACGCGTGGAAGAAGCCCCCGCCGCAACCCCACTCCCGCGCGGAAGAAGCCTCCGCCGAAACCCCTCTCCCGTGCGGGAGAGGGGCAGGGGTGAGGGAAAGCCCCCCGTCGGGGCCGGCGGTCGGTCTCCCGCCACAACCTGCTACGCCCCCGGGCACAACCGCCGGTCGGTTGCGCCCCGCAACCCGCGGCGGGACAGTCACGCAGATTCGCGGAGCGCCACACGAAACCGCCCGATGACCGTCAGCTACCTCGTCAGTTCCTACAACAAGCGCCCCTGGCTGCCCGCCGTGCTGGCCAGCGTCGCGCGCGAGCGGGACGGGACGGGCGGCGAGATCGTGCTGGTCGACGATGGCTCCACCGACGGCTCGGCCGGGCTCTGCGCGGACTTCGCCGCCGGCAATCCCTTCGTCCGCCTGACGCTGCAGGAGAACCGCGGGATCTTCGCCGTCACCAACCAGCTCACCCGCGCCGCCACGCAGCAATGGGTGCGCCTCGTCGACAGCGACGACCCGCTCGTCCCCGGCTCCACCGCGGGGCTGATGGACGTCGCCCGCCGCCAGGGGTGGGACTACGTGTTCGGCCGCATGCGCCCCTACGGCCCGGCCGCCCCCACGCCGGAGGACGTTGCCGCCGCCCCCATGCCAGACGCGCTGGACGGCCTCCTCACCCCGATTCCGGATCCGTATCGCTACGCCATCCGCGAGTACAACCACGTCCCCTCGACCACGCTTTTCCGCCGCACGCTGCTGGACGGGTGCGATCCGATCCCGGAGCACTTCGTCTCCTGCCAGGACCTCGCCCTCACCCTGCGCCTCTTCGAGAGAGCCCGCGTCGGTCGCGTCGAGACCCCCGTCTGCTGGCAGCTCGTCGGCGTCCAGAACCGCCTCTCCGCCCGCGAAAGCCTCACCCTCCAGCAAACCGCCCTCATCCTCGGCGAATACGGCGAGCGGCATTTCTCGCCGTTTCACAAGAGGATGGCAGCAAGGAAATTGGTTTCGCGACAGCTTAAGTCTGCCCGTTCAAACAAACGAAGCATATTGTTTTGGACATTGCTTTTACAGCTGACAAAATTGAAATTAAAAATGGTATAAACATGAGATTAGTCAGTATATGTACCACAACATTCGATCACGAGGAGTACATTGAAGAGGCGATAAGAAGTGCTCTGTCGCAGGATCATTCTGAGATTGAACTCGTGATTGTTGATGACGGATCATCCGACGCAACAGTAGAAAAAATACGAAAATTCAAAGATGGTCGAATAAAGCTAGTAGCACAAGACAACAAAGGGCCAAGTTCTGCACTCAACAAGTCAATAGAGTGCGCCAGTGGCGAATTTATAGCTTTGTTTTCAGGCGATGATGTTTGCCATCGCGACCGTATTTCGCGTCAGATTGAGCACCTAGAAAGGACAAATGACGATTTCCTATTCAGTCGACCTCAATTAATCGACAACCAATCGAAACTCCTGCCGGACGCGAACGCAAGCGCGTTTTTCCAGGAAAAAATTCGAGACACAAAGTCAGTTCTCAGAGCTCTTATCCTAGGACATAATCCACTATGCGCTCCAACTGCGTTTGGAAAAGCTTCCTCGTTCAGACGCATTGGTAAATTCCATAATGGGCTGATCCAATTGCAAGACTATGAATACTGGATCAGAGCTTGTCAATCTTCGAGAATTTCAGTTATCAGCGATCGTCTAGTTTCCTACAGAATACGCCAAAATGGCGCGAACCTAAGCTCAAACAAAAATAGTGAACGTATTCGAAATGAGCATCAATACGTTGTAGATAGGCTTCAGTCTTACGTATCGATCGAAAGTTTGTGTCTGGCCTTTCCAGAATGGTCAGACGTTTTACGTGAATGCGAATCGTCAACTGCCGCCTTGAACACATTAGGATTTGCTCTGTTTGAGGGCGATCGCCTCTCACCCTTTATTCGGTCTTTGATTGGGCAGCTCGCAACAGACGAAGAAGCAAACATTGGCCCATTCCGCTTCAAGGCATCTGATCTGTTCCGCTTACAAACAAAGGTGGTCGCCAAACGGTCGCTGGTATCTCGCAAGCCATTCCGACTTTTGAAGCGGTTTCTTGGAGTCCATGTTAGCAAAGGACCTGAAACACAGCAGACGAAGCATGTCGGTGTCCGCGACGATGTTCTACTTTCCGCCGCAAAGCGAAAGATTGCGTCAACACTTCGAGAAGGAGACCGAGGGGCGATTCAGGGAGCAACGGCGTATCTCAAACACCATCTCGGCCGAGACTTTGACGTCATGCACGGGATGGTGGCATGTGACGAACCAGACGAGAATCTGATCACGCAACAATGTGAGTACAAAGTTTTACATACAAGTGGAAGTACAACCGTCAGAAAAATACGACTCGAACGCCCAGAAGGGCGCAGCAGATGCGTCGAGAATGGAACTGTATTTGCATCATCACGGATGCGCATAGAGCAAGGTGTAATAAAGCATCCTATACTAGGACATCCAGAAGATTGCGACCACTGTCCGGACGTATGGCCAGTGGCGGTACGAGATGGCCGGTATGTCGCGCTTGTATTTAACAAGGAGAAGAAAATCGAGTTAGATGCAGGTATATACATCGGCTGTGAAGCGGAAGCCAATTATTTTCACTGGGTAACAGAAGTAATGACAAAGGCCGTTGAGGCAGGAAATCTGAAAGGTCGTTATAGCCCCTTGCTTGTGTCCAGTGGTTTACATAATAATTTGTACCAAGCTTTAGAAAAAATTATAGATGATGAAAATATTGTAAAAATACCACCAAGATCCCCTTTGCTGATAAAACGGGGAACAGTCATCGCAGAGCAATCCCGCGCTCTCGATGTATACAACAGATCGCCGCGAGAAGAATCAGACATTGTGCTAGGGCAGTCTAATCTGGCGGCTGTACGCAGGTTGTGCAGTAAAAACAAAAAGAATGATCTCAAGATTTTCTTACGACGTGGCAATAGTGTGGCAAGAAAACTAACCAATGAGGTGGAACTCAGTGAGATAGCACGGCAAAAAGGCTTTAAAACGGTTGACACGTCACTTCTGAGTTTCGACGAACAGGTTGATCTGTTTGGATCAGCACGCGTTATCGTGGGACCTACCGGCGCAGCATTCACGAACCTTCTGTTTGCTGGCTCGGGCTGCAAAGCCCTAATACTGGTTGGCGATCACCCTTCGGCAAATTTGTCGATATTCCCTCAAGTAGGAATTGCTGCTAACGCTGACGTTACCATTGGACTTGGAACTCGTCAGGGTGGGATGCCGCCAAAATACAGTATTCACGATAATTTTCATTTTGACGCAAAAATATTTGAGAGATGGGTATCACAAAATGTCTGAAAAAAGTTTATCGAAGTGGTCACTAGTGGATCTGCCTAAAATTGTAGACAACAGAGGAAACCTCACCTTTATAGAGGAAAATAGACATTTTCCGTTCGACATCATGCGGGTCTACTATCTTTATGACGTGCCAGGCGGAGCTGTCCGGGCCGGTCACGCCCATAGGAATCTTCGCCAGATGTTGGTCGCAGTGTCGGGCAGCTTCGACATTCTACTAGATGACGGGGCAACCCGAGAAGTGATTGCTCTGAATAGAGCGCACAAAGGTCTTCTGGTTATGCCTGGCGTTTGGCGTGAGATTTACAATTTTTCCTCTGGCGCTGTTTGTCTTGCGCTTGCTTCAGACCACTACGACGAGAGCGACTACTTCCGTGACTACGAATCATTCAAGGTATTTTCGGAGCAAAGCAAATGATCCGGTTCATGGACATGGAGCGGATAAACAGCAATTATTCAGATGAAATACAGGAGTCCGTGAAGAATGTACTTGGAACGGCAAACTACATATTGGGTTCAGAGGTAAGCCGCTTTGAACAGGAGTTCGCTAGTTATTGTGGAGTAAAGCATGGCGTGGGCGTCGGAAATGGCTTGGAAGCTATCGAGCTAATGCTCAGAGCAAGTGGGTTGGGGCCGGGCGATGAGGTCTTGGTGCCGGCGCATACATTTTTTGCTACATGGTTAGCCGTCTTAAATACTGGTGCTGTCCCAGTTGCTGTCGACGTAGATTTAAACTCCGGAAGCATATCAATTAGCGATGCAGCGCATAGTGTTACACAAAAAACTCGAGCTATACTGGTCGTTCATTTGTACGGAAATCCTGCTGACATGGAGTCTATCAACCATTTTGCAGATCGCCACCGCTTACTGGTATTTGAAGATGCCGCGCAGGCACACGGTGCTAGCTTGAACGGCCGCAAGGTTGGCAGCTGGGGTGCGGCGGCCTCATTCAGCTTTTATCCGACAAAAAACCTTGGTGCTCTCGGAGACGGTGGCTGCGTTACAACGGATTCCGATGACCTCAATGACCATGTCAGAGAATTACGAAATTATGGATCGCCTAGAAAATACGAGCATACAAGACTAGGTAAAAACTCACGACTAGATGAAGTGCAAGCTGCAATACTGAGAAAAAAATTACAAAGGCTGGATAGCGAAAACGCCATGAGGCGAGAATTAGCGGAAAGATATTCTGAGCGACTGGCCGGAATAGAAGAGATAGAGATCACGAAGCCATTACCAGGGACAGAAGCGGTTTGGCATATATTCCCCATTCGAGTGCACCGTCGTGGAGAGCTGCAAGAAGCATTGAACAGTGACGGAATTGGTACTCTCGTACATTATCCAATACCGTGTCACTTGCAGGAGGCAGTTAGCCATTTGGGCTACAGACCCGGCCAGTTCCCTTCGGCTGAGGCGTGGGCAAAACAAGAACTTAGCCTTCCCATATACCCGAATCTTGACGTTACAGAAGTGGATTACGTTTGTGACAGAATAAAAAGGTGGTGCAGAAGTAAAGCAAGAAGGTGAGGGCATTTATGTTTCACCGTACCGCAATAGTCGAAGGAAATTTTTCGATATCAGAAGATGTTTACATCTCCCCCTATTGTGTAATACGAGGGGAGGGGAAAATAGGGTCTGGTACAATGATCGGACCAGGTGTCGTAATTGAGGGGGAGGTCATTATTGGGGAGAAGTGCCGGATCGGAGCATACACGGTTCTTGAAGGGTCTGTGAGTGTCGGAGGGTTTACAAATATCGGAGCGCATTGCTGCATTGGATCACCGCCGCAATATGCCGATCAAAGATCATCGAGCGGTGGGGTAAGAATCGGAAGCGGCAATGTCATTAGAGAGTTCACTTCGATACACGCTCCTAGCGAGCAAAGAGAGACAGTATTGGAGAATAACTGCTATATTATGGCCTATTCTCACATCGCGCATGATTGCAGAGTATCATCAAATGTGAAGATGGCCAACAATTCAACTTTGGCTGGGTTCGTTATCGTCGGGGAGTACTCGTATCTTGGGTTGCATTCCGTTGTCCACCAGAATGTCCGGATAGGCGCAGGGTGTATGATCGGCATGAACTCAATTGTTCTGCGACACGTGGTCCCGTTTTCTACATTTTTTGGTGGTTTGGTACGAGGAGTGAATGTTAGGGGCCTTAATGACCGAGGCTTTCCGGAAAGTGAGATCAAAGGACTTACTGCACTGTTTGGCGGTGAACCGAATTCCACCGAAGGTGTTTGCATTGAGGCCGTAAGACAGTTCTTGTCTGGGTCCGGCAACGAGGCGCGATACTTCCTGCCATTCGAGAGAACTAGCACTGAAAAGCAGATTGAACCTCGCATGCAAAAGGAAAAAAATCCTTGACATTCCACTCGGTCTCCGCCACTCTGCGTCCACCCTGCCCAAAGGGGGAGCGCGTCCGGAGCGGTCCGTCGTGTGGGCAGGGGGCGGCGCCTGCGCCGGTGGGGTGACCGGCCCTGCTGTCTCGGGACGCCCGGAACCGAGATGGGCCGTGCGTGGATGGCTAACCCCCTCACCCCTGCCCCTCTCCCGCAACCGGGAGAGGGGTGACTGGGCCGAGGATGGCCACCGCCGCGTTCCGTTCACCCTCCCGCCTCCCACCAGGAGGAGGCCGCGACTGCGCGATCGCCAGGCTCTTGCCCTTCGGGCACGGGCCGGAGAGAGGGCCGGACCGGGAGAGAAACGCCGCGAGCGGAGCGCCGGGTCGCCCGGCATTCCGAGTAAACGGACTTGGCGCCCCGGCGCTCCGCGTCCCCCTGCCTGCCCCATGCTCCGCCGCATCCGCGCCGGGCATCGCGGAGGCATGTCTGCAAAAAACGAACGTCCCTCACCCCTGCCCCTCTTCCAGCATGGGAGAGGGGTTCCCCGCGGCCTCTCCCGCATGCGCCAGCATATCAGGCACGCGCGCTCCCCCTCTCCCGTGTGGGAGAGGGGCTAGGGGTGAGGGATCATCGGCACGAGACAGGAGCACGCCATGACCATGCGCAAGCGGCGGGGGACGCCGGAGGAGTGGTTTCACTGCGCCGACGGGCGCATCCCCGTCGTGCAGCCGCCGGCGTCTCCGGACGAGCCGGTGAACGGTCCAGCCGCGATCCGCAAGGTGTGCACGGCGCTGTGCCTATGGATGATCTGCCCGCTCGCCCGCTGCCGGCGCGCCAGGCTCTGCCTCACCCACAAGGACCTCGCCGCGTGCCAGATGGCGAACCGCGAGGCGCTGCGCCCGCATTTCCAGGCCATGCGGGCCGCCGTGGACCGTGCCGTGGCGGGGCGGCAGGAGACGGGGTGAGGTGGTCGCTACCCGCCCCTCAGCCGCGTGCTCGACAGCGGCGAGCGCGGGCCGTGCAGGAACACCCAGGCCGGCGGGCGGGCGAAGGGGAGGGCGCGGGCGTCCTCCTCCGGCAGGCGGAAGCGGGCCAGCGCCTGGGCGGCGGGGGAGCGCAGCGCGGTGAGGGTGGCGCCGGGGCGGTCGACGACGGCGATCGGCAGGGCCGCGGCGATGCCGCGCCAGCGCTGCCAGCGGTGGAACTGGATGAGGTTGTCCGCCCCCATGATCCACACGAAGCCGACGCCGGGGCAGCGCCGCGCCAGGTCCTCCACCGTGTCGTAGGTGTAGCGCGTGCCGAGCGCCTCCTCGACGCCGGTGGCAACGATGCGGGGGTGGCCGGCGACGGCCTGCGCGGCGGCGACGCGGTCGGCCAGCGGCGGCAGGCGGGCATTGTCCTTCAGCGGGTTGCCGGGGGTGACGAGCCACCACACCCGGTCGAGGCGCAGCCGGCGCAGGGCGGCCAGCGCGGCGAGGCGGTGTCCGGCATGGGCGGGGTTGAAGCTGCCGCCCATCAGGCCGATGCGCATGCCGCGCGCATGCGGGGGGAGAACGGGCACGCCCCGCCCGGCCGGGCGCGGGCCCTGCGTCGCGCCCTCCGGCCGGTGCTGCGTCACGGGCGCGTCTGGCCGGATCCGTGGACGCGGTACTTGAAGGAGGTCAGCTGCTCCACGCCCACCGGGCCGCGCGCGTGCATGCGGCCGGTGGCGATGCCGATCTCGGCGCCAAAGCCGAACTCGCCGCCGTCGGCGAACTGGGTGGAGGCGTTGTGCAGCACGATCGCCGAGTCCACCTCGGCGAGGAAGCGCGCCGCGGCGGCCCCGTCGTCGGTGACGATGGCGTCGGTGTGGTGCGAGCCGTACTGCGCGATGTGGGCGAGCGCGCCGTCGATCCCGTCGACGACGCCGGCGGCGATGATCGCGTCGAGATATTCGGCGCGCCAGTCCTCCTCGGAGGCGGGGGTGACGCGCGCATCGGCGGCGCGGCAGGCCTCGTCGCCGCGCACGGCACAGCCGGCGTCGAGCAGCGCGCCGAGCAGCGGGGCGAGGTGGGTCTGTGCGAGGGCGCGGTCGACCAGCAGCGTCTCGGCGGCCCCGCACACGCCGGTGCGTCGCAGCTTGGCGTTGAGCAGGATGCTGCGCGCCATCCCGAGGTCGGCGGGCGCGTGGACATAGACGTGGTTGACGCCGTCGAGATGGGCGAAGACAGGCACCCGCGCCTCGCGCTGCACGCGCTCGACGAGGGAGCGGCCGCCCCGCGGCACGACGACGTCGAGCGTCCCGTCGAGGCCGGAGAGCATGGCGCCCACCGCCTCGCGGTCCGTGACGGGGACGAGCTGCAACGCGTCGGCGGGCAGGCCGGCCGAGGCAAGCCCGTCGCGCAGCGCGTCGACCAGCGCGGCGGAGGAGGCGAGGCTCTCCGATCCCGCGCGCAGGATGCAGGCGTTCCCCGCCTTCAGGCAGAGCGCGCCGGCATCCGCCGCCACGTTCGGCCGGCTCTCGAAGATAACGCCGATGACGCCGAGCGGCGTCGCCACCCGCTCGAACTTCAGCCCGTTCGGGCGCTCCCAGGCGGCGAGCACGCGGCCGACGGGGTCGGCGAGGCCGGCCACATCCTCTACCGCGCGGGCGACGGCCTCCAGCCGGGCGGGGTCGAGCTTCAGGCGATCGAGAAAGGAGCCCTTGGTGCCGCGCGCCTCCGCCGCCGCGACGTCGCGGGCATTGGCGGTGAGGATGGCCGGAGCGGCGGCACGGATGGCGGCGGCGCCGGCCAGCAGCGCGGCGTCTTTGTCGGCTGCCGGCGCGTTGGCGAGCGCGTGCGACGCGGCGCGCGCGCGCCGTCCCATCTCGTGCATCAGGGCGGCGACATTCGTCCCGCCCGTCACCGCGTGCAGAGCCATCGCCCCGTCCCCGTCATTCCGCACCCAACGCCATGTCGTCGCGGTGCACCATCTCGGCCCGCCCGGCATAGCCCAAAATGGATTCGATGTCGCGCGAGGACCGCCCCGCGATGGCCGATGCGTGGGTGCTGTCATAGGCCACCAGCCCCCGGCCGATCTCGGCGCCCTCGGCGTCGCGAAGCACCACGGCGTCACCGCGGCCGAACTCACCCTCCACCCTGCGCACGCCTGCGGGCAGTAGGCTCTTGCCGGAGCGAATAGCGCGCGCAGCGCCGGCGTCGAGGTGCAGCACGCCGCGCGGCTCGAGCGAGCCGGCGATCCACTTTTTCCGGGCGGCGACGGGGTTCGACGGCGTCAGGAACCAGGTGCAGCGCGCGCCCCCGGCGATGGCGCCGAGAGGGTTCTTCACCCGCCCGTCGGCGATCAGCATGTGGGTGCCGCCGGCAGTGGCGATCTTCGCCGCCTCCACCTTGGTGCGCATGCCGCCCCGCGACAGCTCGGAGGCCGCCCCGCCCGCCATGCCCTCGATCTCGGCCGTGATCCGGGGCACCACGGGGATCAGCGCCGCCGAGGCGTCGGACTGCGGCGGCGCGGTGTAGAGCCCGTCGATGTCGGAGAGCAGCACCAGCAGGTCTGCCCCCGCCATCGTGGCCACGCGCGCGGCCAGCCGGTCATTGTCGCCGTAGCGGATCTCGGTCGTCGCGACGGTGTCGTTCTCGTTGACGACGGGTACGGAGCGCAGGTCGAGCAGACGGCCGATCGTGGCGCGGGCATTGAGGTAGCGGCGGCGCTCCTCCGTGTCGCCCAGCGTCACCAGGATCTGGCCGGTGGTGATGCCCTGGTGGCCCAGCGCCTCGGCCCAGCTGCGGGCCAGCGCAATCTGCCCCACGGCGGCGGCGGCCTGGCTCTCCTCGAGGCGCAGCACGCCGGACGGCAGCTTCAGCATGGTGCGGCCGAGCGCGATGGCGCCGGACGACACGACCAGCACGTCGGCTCCGCGCGCGTGGAGGTTGCCGATGTCCTCCGCCAGCGCCGCGAGCCAGGCATGCTTCAGGCGTCCGCGATCGCGATCGACCAGGAGCGAGGAGCCCACCTTCACCACGATCCTGCGGAACTGGTCGAGATGCGGCGTGGGCGCGGCCACGCCAGGCTGCGCTTCGGCGGCACCCACAGATGCGCTCATGGGCGCCATTCCCCGCCCGTGATCATCTCGGCGGCGTCCTCCGCCTTCTCCCCGCCGCGTGCGGCGTCGATCACGGACAGAAGGCGCAGCAGTGCCTCCTGCACGCCCTCGCCGGAGGCGGAGGACAGCGCCAGCACGTCCGGCGCCTCGCGGCCAGCCTTGCGGGCGGCATTGCCGACGGCCCGCTTCAGGCGCGACAGCTGCTCCTTGCGCAGCTCGGGTGTCAGCGCGTCGACCTTCGACAGCGCGACGATCTCCGGCTTGTCCTGCAGGCCGTGTCCGTAAGCGTCGATCTCGTGGCGCACGATCTTGTAGGCGGTGCCCGCATGCTCGCTGGTGCCGTCGACGAGATGTAGCAGCACGCGGCAGCGCTCGACGTGACCGAGGAACCGGTCGCCAAGCCCGTGGCCCTCATGCGCACCCTCGATCAGCCCGGGAATGTCGGCGAGCACGAATTCGCGGCCGCCGGCGCGCACCACCCCGAGGCCGGGATGCAGCGTCGTGAAGGGATAGTCGGCGATCTTCGGCTTTGCCGCCGTGACCGTGGCGAGGAAGGTGGATTTGCCGGCGTTGGGCAGGCCGACCAGCCCCGCATCGGCGATCAGCTTCAGGCGCAGCCAGATCCAGCGCTCCTGCCCTTCCTGTCCCGGATTGGCGTGGCGCGGGGCGCGGTTCGTCGAGGTCGTGAAGTGCAGATTGCCGAAGCCGCCGTTCCCGCCCTTGGCGAGCAGCACCTTCTGGCCCACCTCCGTCAGGTCGGCGAGCAGCGTCTCGCCATCCTCGTCGAGGATCTGCGTTCCGACGGGCACCTTCAGCACCACGTCGTCGCCATTGGCGCCGGCGCGGTTGCGGCCCATGCCGCCGACGCCCGGGCGCGCCTTGAAGTGCTGCTGGTAACGGTAGTCGATGAGCGTGTTGAGGCCCTCGACACATTCGGCGAAGACGTTGCCGCCCCTTCCGCCGTCGCCGCCGTCGGGTCCGCCGAATTCGATGAACTTCTCACGGCGGAACGAGACGGCACCGCCGCCGCCGTCCCCCGACCGGATGAAGATCTTGGCCTGGTCCAGGAATTTCATGCCGCTGAGATAGCCGAGCGGCGTGGCTGTGTCACCCGGCGCGGAGCCGGATACCTGCTCGAACCCGGCTTTCCTGCCGGCACTTTGGAAGAGCGCGTCTGAAGACGCGCGGTCCGGTTGTTGGAGCGCGGGTCTTCAGACCCGCACTTTCTGCCCGGGGGAGCGCGATCCCTCCGCCGAGGGCTCAGCGCCCCGCCTTCCGGATGTACAGCTCCACATTGCCGACCGGGAAGAACCAGAAAGCCTTCAGTGTCGCCGTATTCAGCACGGTGCGCTTGTCGGTCAGCCGCAGCAGGTCGTCGAAGCGGATGTCGTAGGTGGAGCCGTCCTTGGTCTTCACCTTGGCGGTGTAGGAGAGGCGCACGTCGTCGCCCGCCTGCCGGACGTCGGCCTCGCCGATGACGTCCTCGCGCGTGCCGCGGTAGACGCCGTCGGCGACCTTGGTGAAGCGCCAGGTCTTGCGGTCCTTCTCGCCGTCGGAGAACACGAAGTCCTCGACGAGCGTCAGGGTGGTGCCGTCCCACGTGCCGTGCATCTTCACCTTGAGGCTGCGGCTCGTATTGTCGCGGGTGTTGCGGAACACGCCCTCGGCTGACAGGCGGCCGCGAAAGAAGTCTTCCAGCACCAGCTTGCCGGCCGCTGGCGGCATCGGGGTTTCGGCGCGCGCGGCGGAAAGGGTGCCCGCGAGGGCGACGAGGGCGGCGAGGGCAATCCAGACACGACGCATGCGAGACCTCCTGATATCGGCAGGTCTACGGTGGCCGGCGGCTTCTGGACCAATGTCCCGCCCCGCGACCAAAAGGCCGGGGGCGGGATCGGGTCATGCAGGTGTGCACGCTTCCATCTGCGGCGCCGGCGCGTCGCGGCGGATCACCTTGTGCTCGCCCCAGCCCTTCAGGCTCCGCCAGGTGGCCCGGTCGAGGCAGAAGTGCTCGGCCGGGAAAGCGCCGCCGCGCGCCGGCATGGGCCGCAGGCTGGAGCCGTGCCAGGTGAAGCCGGCCTTGCGCAGGACACGCTGGGAGGCCGGGTTGATCACCCGCACGGCAGCCTGGAGTTCGCCGCACTCCGTGATCGTGAACACCGCGTCGACGAAGGCCTGGACGGCCTCCGTCGCGTAGCCCTTGCCCCACTGGACGGGGTCGATCCAGTAGCCAACCTCCAGCGCGCCCGGCGCGTCACCGGGCGTCGCGGTGATGCAGCCGACCACCTCCCGGCGGCCGCGGCCGAGCGAGGCCACGAGGTGCAGCGACTCGCCCGACGCATTGGCACGCCTGGCGTCCAGCACCCACGCGTCTGCTGCCCCGCCGGGATAGGGATGCGGGATGCGGGCCGTCATGTCGGCGAGTTCGCGGCGGCTCACGGCGTTCGCGATGGAATCTGCATCGGCCGCGCGAGGCCAGCGCAGCCAAAGCCGCCGTGTCTCGAGCCTGAAAACGTCGTCGCGCGTGATCTCTGGAAACATGACCAGCCTCCGGTCCGTGGAGGTCTGCCGCGCCGGTAAGACCGGACGACGACAGAGCCGGAAACGACGAAGGGGGAGGTGGATCCCACCTCCCCCTGCGTATCCCCTTTCGGGGAAACCGGACCTGTGCTGGTCGAGAGACCTGGGTCCGCCGGGTTCCTTGGGATCCGGCGGAGGTCCTTCGTCTCGACCTACACCGTCATTCAGCTGCCTCGCGGGCTCGTACCGCGACATAGATTCGGTCATTGGATTTGTTCTGGAATTCCACCGTGCCGCTCGTCATCGCGAACAGCGTGTGGTCCTTGCCAATGCCGACATTGACGCCGGGGTGCATCTTCGTCCCGCGCTGGCGCACGAGGATGTTGCCGGCGAGCACATGCTCGCCCCCGAACTTCTTCACACCAAGGCGGCGGCCCGCCGAGTCGCGCCCGTTGCGCGAGGAACCGCCTGCTTTTTTGTGAGCCATGATCCGCTCCGTAAACTGTTGGCCGGGCTTATACCCGATCGAATCCAAACTGTCGCCCCTAAATCCGGCCCGTTACTGGACCAGACGAAGCAAGGCACTCAGAGATCCTTGCCCGAGGCGAGCTCGGCCTGATCCGTCTTCGCGCGCGGCGGCTTGCCGGCGAGAAGCTCCTTGGCCTGCTCGACCCACTCCTCGCGCGCGACGCGACCGCGCAGTGCCAGCTCCTTGTCGAGGCGCTCGATGTCCTCGCCCGACCAGCTGGCGATCTGATCCCAGCTCGTGATGCCGGCGGCGCGCAGCTTCTTCTCGATGGTCGGGCCGATGCCGGCGATCAGCGAGAGGTTGCTCGTGTCCATCGCCCCAGCCGAAGCGGCGGCGACAGGGGCGGCCTCGGCGGCAGCCGGCTTAGCCTTGGGCGCGGCGGATGCAGCGCGGGCGGACGGCCTGGCGCCGCCCGTCAGGATCTCCGTGATGCGGACCACGGTGAGGTCCTGCCGGTGACCGCGCTTGCGCTTCGAATTCTTGCGGCGGCGCTTGTGGAAGGAGATCGTCTTGGGGCCGCGCGTCTGCTCGACGATCTCGCCGGCGACCATCGCGCCAGCGACAGTGGGCGAGCCCACATCGGTGGTGCCGTCCCGCGACACCATCAGCACGTGGTCGAAGGTGACCTGTTCACCTGCCTCGGCTGTCAGCTTCTCGATCGTGATTACGTCCTCGGCGGCAACCTTGTACTGCTTGCCGCCGGTCTTGATGACTGCGAACATCGTTCTGTCCTCGTGTTCCTGCCGAGCTCTGCCCGTACCGCCCGGGGCGGAACGAACGGCCGGCTTCTTTGCAGTTGACCGGTAGGGGCTTTCGCGCGGCGGCGGGCCACGCAAAAGACGACCGCGCAGCCGTGGGCCGCGCGGGACGCCGTTCCCTACATGCGGCCCCGGATGGTGTCAACCTGACGCAGGGGCCCGCCGCCGGAACCCCCGACCCCTGCACACGTTTGCCGCGCTCTCGGTGAAGGCGGGCTCCAACATGTACGACGTGGCAATTGTGGGCGGCGGCCCGGCAGGTCTCAATGCGGCCCTCGTTCTGGGGCGATGCCGGCGCAAGGTCCTGCTCTGCGACTCCGGCGAGCCCAGGAATCAGTGCTCGGCGCGGGTCAGCGGCTTCCTCACCCGCGACGGCTGTACGCCGGCCGACCTCAGGAGGATCGGGCGGGAGCAGGCCCAGCGCTACCCGACGGTGGAGATCAGGGAAGCCGAGGCCGAGGACGTCACGGGCGCAGACGGTCAGTTTGTCCTGACGCTGTCCGGCGGCGCAACGGCGCAGGCCCGCAAGCTCATCCTCGCGACGGGCCTCGCAGACACGATGCTCGACGTACCCGGCGCGGAAGACCTCTTCGGCAAAGGCGTCTGGACCTGCCCATACTGCGACGGCTGGGAGCTGCGCGACCGGCCGCTGGCCGTCTATGGCGGGGCCGACGCCGCAGGGCTCGCGGTCGAGCTCTCGGTGTGGAGCGGCGACGTCGTGTTGCTGACCGACGGAGGCGAGGCGCCCAGCGAGGACGCGCTCGACCGGCTTGCTGCCGCAGGCGTTAGCATCGACCCGCGCCCGGTCGAGCGCCTGATGGCCGGCCCGGACGGCAAGCTCGCCACCATCCTGTTTCGCGACGGGTCGAGCAGGCGTTGCGACGGTCTCTTCCACCTCGCCAAGGCAAAGCAAAGTTCGCCGCTTGTCGAGAAGCTGGGGTGCGAACTCGGCTCGCATGGGACGGTCAAGACGTCGGAATACGAGAAGACCAACGTTCCCGGCGTGTGGGTGGCAGGCGACGCCTCCCGGCGGGTCCAGTGGGCCATCGTAGCGGCGGCGGAGGGTGCGCTGGCCGCCTTCGCCATCAACACCGAGTTGACCGAGGAGGATGTCGCGCTCGCCCGGTCGGACCGGAACCGGGCTTGAGGTAAGGCGACGACGCATTACCTAAAGAGTGCGGCGGTGAACTGGTGGGCGATTTGGGGGGACGGCTATTCCGGTGAACGGCAGGGCAGTCGCGTCGACGCGGCTTTTGGCGTTGCGGCATTCCGTCGACGGCAGCGACGAGAGCCTTACGCTCGGTCAGGTGATCGACAGCCTGGGCCAGGCAGGTCTCGGGCTGGTCATTCTCATTCTGACGCTACCCTCGCTCATCCCGCTGCCCGGCCCCTTCGGCATGCTGTTCGGGACGCTGATTGCGCTCGTGTCGCTGCAGGTGCTCTCAGGAGCGCATCGCATCTGGATGCCGCAGATCCTGCGCAGGCGACGCCTCTCTCCCGGGCTCGTGCGCTCCTTCGTCGACAAGGGCGTGCCCCTCCTGCAGCGCGTCGAGGGGTGGCTGAAGCCACGCCGGTACCTGCCGCTGACGGGCAAGGCAGCGCGCGTTGCGCTCGCGGTGCCGCTGCTGGTCATGGCCATCATTTTGGCGTTGCCAATCCCGCTCGGAAATGTCGGCCCCTGCGCCAGCCTGATCGCCTTTGCACTGGGCTTCATCCAGCGCGACGGGCTCGCGGTTCTCGTCGGGCTGGGGCTCAGCGCGCTGACGCTGGTCTGGACGGCGTTCCTGATCCTGTTCGGGGCAGCAGCGTTCAACTGGGTGGCGGATCTGCTCGGATTCGCGTGACGACCGGGGTCGTCGCGGCGACAATCGTCAAGGCCAAGGTCATGGTATTGGTGATCACGCCGTGGCGGAAGCGCCACGATTTCGCCCCGCATTTTCGTCGAACACAACGCTTTCTCCGGGATCGGACTCAAGGCCGGTTAAGACTCCTGCTGTAATCGATACTCAACGGCGTTCCCGCCGATATTAGACGAGTGCCATGTCCGAGCTCCCGAGCATCCTCGTGATCGACGACGACCCCCTCCTGCTGCAGATCGCCCTGATGAGCTTCTCGGCGAAGGGGATCGGCGTGACCACGGCCTGCGACGGTGCCGAGGCCTGGGCCCTGCTGCAGGCCAACCGCTACGACGTGGCGCTGGTAGACATCGAGATTCCGTCCATCAACGGCTTCGACCTGATCGAGCTGTTCCGGCAGCGCTATCGCCAATCAGATATGGAGATCATCGTCATCACCGGCCGCAAGGATCTGCGCTCGATGGAGCGCGCCCAGGCGCTGAAGGTGAATTCCTACATCACCAAGCCCATCGACTGGCGGCTCCTGCCGTTCAAGATCCAGCGTATCCTCGACGCCAGGCCGCGGCAGCCGGCGGACCCGAGCTACCGCTTCAACTGAGCGATGCCGTATCGGTGCGGCCAGCCTCCGCCAGCATCCACTGGCGGAAAGCCGCGACGATCAACTGGTCGAGCATGGCCGTCGGTATCACCAGATGGTAGGCGAACACCGAAGGCGCCTTGAGCGACAGGTCGAAGGGCTGCACGAGGCGGCCCGAGGCGAGGTCGTCGCCGACGAGGCTGGTGTTGCCGAGCGCGATACCCTGCCCGGCGATGGCGGCCTGGATGACGAGGTCGGTCTGGCTGAGGTGCAGGCCGCGGTCGGGATCGACGCCCTTGGCTTCCGCGGCCAGCAGCCACATGCGCCAGTCCGGCCAGGTGTCGCCTCGCGCCCTCCAGTCGAGATGGATCAGCGTGTGGTGGCGCAGATCATCGGGCGTGAGCAGGGGATGCGGCCCGTCCAGCAGCCTCGGGCTGCAGACGGGGAACAGGAACTCGTCGAAGAGCCTGTCCGAGGTCATGCCAGGATAGGTGCCGCCACCGAACCGGATCGCCACCTGCGCCCCCTGGCCGCCAAGCTCGATGACGCGGTCGGACACGTCCACGCTGACGTCGATCTCGGGATTGGCCCGCTGGAACCCGGCGAGCCGCGGCACCAGCCACTTCGCTGCGAACGAGGGTGACGTGGTGATGGACAGTCGCGGGCGCTGGACCGTCGTGATCTGCTGCACCGTGCGGGACAGGATCGCGAACGCCTCTGTCACGCCTCCGAGGAGCACCTCGCCATGGCTGGTCAACTGCATCGCCCGGCTGGTGCGCGTGAAGAGCCGGCGGCCGAGCTGGTCTTCGAGAACGCGGATCTGGTTGCTGACCGCAGCCGGCGTCACGCCGAGCTCGGACGCGGCCCGGGTGAAGCTGAGATGCCGCGCGGCGGCCTCGAAGACGCGCATCGCCGGCAGTCCGGGCAACCGGAGCATGGCCTAAACCTCGATCTTCAAATTCATATTGAAGATGCCATCAGAAAGGATCGTTTGTCAAAGCTGAGGTAAAGCACCATATGGGCATCACAAGGGAGAGGTTCTCCCGTCCCCGAACACAAAGATCACGATCATGTCCGCCACGCTGTCTGCAAAAAAAAGTGAATCAAACCTTAACGGCCCGTTCTTCGAGCCGGAGGCTGTTTCCAACGCATTCGCCGGGCTGACCTCGTGGATCGCGGCGATCTTCGCCGGTGACCCGGCGCGCGACCTGCCGCCGCGCCTCGTGCGCGATGCCGGCCTCGCGGTCGTCCCCGGCCATGCCGGCATGGCGTGGAACAACGCCGACCGCCGCCGTCGCCTGCCGCTCTGAGCGGTTTCGCCGCGCATCCCTCCTCGTCACCCGCGCGGCATCGGCGCCCCGGCCACCCTCTTGCCGGGGCGTCCGCCGTTTGGCAGGACTGGCGCAGCGCCCTTCAGCTCGTCTCGGGCGACTGGATCTTCTCTTCAAGGTCCGGCGGGTTGGGATTTCCCGTGACCATCGGCTTGCTCGCAGGATCGAGCGAGACGGCGAAGGCATTGGCTTCCTCGGGATTGTCGAAGGGCTCGTCCGAGGCGCGCACGTAGCGGGGCGGGACGGCCCCCGATTCAAGGCAATGGACGTAGTAGGACAAGGCGGTCTCCTGCGGATCGGCGGGGGCGCCCCGCTCACACCCGTGAGAACGCCGACTTACCGGTGGCGTTGCGTGCGCTCTCCAGCGCCGCCGCGACCATGGCCGGTCTAACGTGGTGGGTCATGTGCCCGGCGCCGCTCAGCGACACGCCGGCGCTTTCCGGCAGCCGGCTCGCCAGCCAGGCAGCATGCCGCCCGGTTTCCGCGACCCCGTCGCGTTCCCCCGCGACGATGACGGTGCGCACGCGCAGCCGTCTAAGCCGGAGCGCCAGCGGGATCATCGCCCGGTTATAGGCCCGAAGCTCCGCCGCCATGGCCATCACGGACGCGGGCGATGCCGCCTGCTCGACGGGGAGGTCCGCCATGTAGCCGGGCACCCCGTTCGGGCGAAACACCGCCGCGAGCCGGGGCCCCTTCAGTGCACGCGCCAGCACCGGCAAGGCTTTCCGGACGGGCCATCCCAGCACCGGGGAGACGGCCAGCCGCAGCAGCGGCATCGCGGCAGGAAGGGTCGGCCGGCAATAAGGGGACACGAGCACGAGACCGGATATCCGCTCGGGATGCCTCAGCGCGAACCAGAGCGCGACGCCCGCCGCGGCGGAGTGCGCGACGATGACGGGACGCCGGATGAAGAAGGCCGACAGCGCGGCCGCCAGCCACTCCGCCTGCCTGTCCTGCGCCATGTCCCGGGCCGGCAGTGCCGACGATGATCCATATCCCGGCCGGTCGAGGGCTGTGAGGCGGTAGTCCCGGGCGAGGAAGGACAGCGGCGCCATCACCTCCTCCGCGATGCCCCCCAATCCGTGCAGCAGCACGACGTCCGGCCCGCGTCCAGCCGTGACCGCGTGGACGTCGAGGTCGCCGACCCGCAGCGTGAGACTGCGGGCCGGCGGGGCCGAAAGGGGCGGCAGCCCTGTGTCGGGGAGGTCCATCGGCAGACGCTCTCAGCTCCCGGAGCGCGAGCCGGACGTGGAGTCGGTGCCCATGTCCGGGGGCGACTGGCCCGCAGCGGACACGCCGTCGTCGTCGCGCTCGTCCTCGCGAAGGTGGTTGGCGCTGTGGTCCTGGAATTGCTCAGTCTGGACGGCCTTGCCGTCGAGACCTCGCTGGTCGGAATGGAGCGACTTGTCCCGGTTCGACAGCACCATGTTTTCCTCGAGCTTGCCTTCGAGGATGCTGTCGTCCGTCATGGCCCCGGTGCCGGAGCCCTTGCCGCTCGTGGCAGGGCCCATATGCGTCTTGCTGGCGTTCGCCATGCCTCGTCCTCCTGGGAAGGACGAGCGAACGCGATGCGGGCGCGGGAGGTTCCTGCCGCTCAGCCCTTCGCGAAGATCTCGATACACTTGGCCGCGGTCATGGCGGAGCTGCGGGCGCTGCCCATGCCGACCTTGCCGGACATGACCAGCGACTTCGTCTGCTTCTCGACGACCTCCCGGATCGTCGGTGCGCTGCCGAGGTTCTGCACCGTCGCGTCATAGATGAGCTTGGACTCCGCGGGCAGTCCCTTCGAGCACGCATCGGCCTGTGCATTGGCGAGCTGGATGTTCTCCGCCCTGGCCGGCATCGCGACAGCTGCAGAGGCAGCGAAGGCGCAGATGATGATGTTCAGGCGCATGGTGTTCTCCCTTGGTGTCCGGCCAGCTCAGGGCTGGGCGGTCGCTGGCTTCGCCGTGGCCGTTACACCGGCGCGCCGGCGCTCGGACCAGCCTTCCAGAACGGCGAAGAAGGCCGGCACGAAAAGGACGGCGAGGCAGGTCGAGGCGAGCATGCCGCTGAAAACGGCGATGCCGATCGACTTGCGCGCCGCTGCGCCTGCGCCCGTGGCAAAGACCAGCGGCACGACTCCGAGGATGAAGGCGAAGGATGTCATAATAATGGGGCGGAAGCGCATGCGCGCGGCCTCCACGGCGGCCTCCTCGATGCTACGGCCTTCGAGGTTGCGGAGGTCGCGGGCGAATTCGACGATGAGGATGGCATTCTTGCTGGCGAGCGCGATCAGCAGAACCAGTCCGATCTGCGTGTAGATGTTGTTCGCCGCCCCCACCAGCATCAGCGCGCCAACCGTGCCGAGCAAGGCGAGCGGCACGGCGAGCACGACGCCGAAGGGCGCGCTCCAGCTCTCATACTGTCCGGCCAGCACCAGCAGCACCAGCAGCAACGCCAGCGCGAACACCCAGTAGGCCTGCCCGCCCACCTGCTTCTCCTGGTAGGAGACGCCGACCCACGAGTATCCCGTCCCGTCGGGAAGCGAGGCTGCGGCGACACGCTCCATCACCGCCAGCGCCTCGCCGGAGCTGATGCCGGGTGCGGCCGCGCCGTTCACCACGGCGGTAGGATGCATGTTGAAGAGCGACACGAGGGCAGGGCCGGGTGTCGGCCGCACCGTGGCGAGCGTACCGATGGGCGTCATCGCGCCCTGGCTGTTGCGCACCTGCAGCTTTCCGACATCGTCGGCCGTCAGGCGGAAGCCCGAATCCGCCTGCACGAACACCGGGAAAGTATGGCCGAACAGGGAGAACTGGCTGACAAAGGTGGAGCCCAGATAGGTCTGCACCGTCTGAAACGCGTTGCCGACCTCGACGCCGAGCGTCTGGGCCTTTCGCCGGTCGAAATCCGCCGTGAGCTGCGGCGCCGATCCACGGAAGGGCGTCATCAGGCGCGCCAGCTCGGGTTGCGCGTTGCCGAGGTCGACGATGGCGCGGGCCGCCTGCTCCAGCCTGGTGTAGTCGAAGGACCCGTCGTTCAGCACGACCTGCATCTGGAAGCCGCCGGCGAGGCCGAGGCCCTGGATCGGCGGCGGCGGCACGACGGTCGAGCGGGCCTGCGGCATGGCGTCCAACGCCGCCTGCAGACCGCGGTAGACCGACAGGATGTCCTCGCCTTTCCCGCGCTGGTCCCAGTCCTTCAAGATGACATAGGCGATGCCGGAATTGGCCAGCGAGGCGTTGTTGTCGAAGAGTGACACGCCGCCGATGGAGACGACGTGCTTAACACCGGGCGTGGCCTGGGCGATCCTGGTCACCTCGGTCATGGCCTTGCCCGTGCGGTCCAGCGCCGCGCTGTCGGGAAGCTGCACGCTGACCAGCAGGTAGCCCTGGTCCTCGTTCGGGATGAAGGCGGTCGGCAGCCGCACGAGGCCCCAGACCGCAATCCCGACGAGCACCAGCGCGACGAACGCCGAGAGCTTCGCATGCCGCACCAGCCCGTGCACCAGCCGGGCGTATCCACTCTCGATCCGGCCGTAGACGGCGTCGAAGCCGCGGTAGAAGACGTTCTTTCGATGGCCGGGCGGCACGGGCCTGAGCCACAGCGCGCTCTGCGTCGGCTTCAGCGTGACGGCATTGACGGCACTGATCAGCGCCGTCGCCGCGATGACGAGCGCGAACTGCCGGTAGAGCTGGCCGGTGATGCCCGGCAGCAGCGCCGCCGGGATGAAGACGCACATCAGCACCAGCGTGATGCCGATGATCGGCCGGATCAGCTCGCCCATTGCCCGGATCGCGGCGTCCTTGGGCGTCATGCCGCCCTCGACGTGCTTCGATACGCCCTCGACCACGACGATGGCGTCGTCGACGACGATCCCGATGGCGAGGACGAGCGCGAAAAGCGTCAGCAGGTTGATGCTGAACCCGAGCAGCGCCATTGCCGCGAAGGCGCCGATGATCGTCACCGGCACCGTCGTGGCCGGCACCAGCATGGCCCGCCAGTTCTGCAGGAAGACGAGAATGACGACGAGCACGAGGGCCGCCGCCTCGAACAGCGTGCGGTAGACCTCGTCGATCGACGCTTTCACGAAGAGCGTCGTGTCGAAGGGGATGTCGTAGATGACGCCGGACGGAAAGGCCTTCGACAGGCGCTCCATCTCGGAGCGGACCTGCTTCGCCACGTCGAGGGCGTTGGCGCCGGGCAGCTGGTACACGGCGAGGCCCGCGGCAGGCTTGCCGTCGACGGTGAAGAACTGGCTGTAGGTCTGCGCGCCCAGCTCCACCCGGCCGACGTCTCGCAGCCGCGTAATGCTGCCGCCCGACGTGTTGTCGGTCTTCACCGCGATGTCGGCGAACTCTTCCGCCGTCGTGAAGCGCCCGCGCATGTTGAGGGTCAGCTGGAAGGCCTGTCCGTCGGGCGTCGGCGGCGCGCCGACCTGACCGGCCGGCACCTCCTGGCTTTGGCCCTGGATCGCGTTGATCACATCGGACGCGTCCAGCGATCGCGCCAGCATCTTCTGCGGGTCGAGCCAGATCCGCATGCTGTACTGGCCGATGCCGAAGACGTTGGTGTCGCCCACCCCGGGAAGCCGGGCGACCGGATCTCGGACACTGATCGTCGCGTAGTTGGAGAGGAACAGGCTGTCGAGCTTCGGGTCTCCGGAGGTCAGCACCACGATCTGCAGGATGGACGTCGACTTCTTCTTGGTCGTGACCCCCTGGGCCTGAACGGCCTGCGGCAGCGATGCCAGCGCCGAGGCGACGCGGTTTTGCACCTGGACCTGCGCGATATCGAGGTTCGTGCCGACGGCGAAGGTGACGATGAGGCTGTACGTCCCGTCATTCGCCGCCGTTGACTGCATGTACAGCATGTTTTCGACGCCGTTGACCTGCTGCTCGATGGGCAGGGCGACGGTTTCGATGACGGTCTGTGCGCTGGCGCCGGGATAGCGTGCCGTCACCTGCACCGTGGGCGGCGTGATCGGCGGGTACTGGGCGACGGGCAGGTAGAGGATGGCCACCGCGCCGATCACGATCGTCAGGATGGCGATGACGTTGGCGAGGATCGGACGCTCGATGAAGTATTTCGCCAGCATCGCCGCCTCCTTCAGGGTGCCGCCGGAGCGGCGACCGTGCCCGGGCGTACGGCGACCTTGCGGCCGGGAGCGGCGTTCTGGATCCCTTCGATGACGATGCGGTCCTCCGGCGCGACACCGCTGGTGACCACCCGCAGCCCGTCACGGGCCGGGCCCGTGGTGACGCGGCGCAGCGAGACGACGTCGTCCTTGTCGACCGCCATCACGTAGCTGCCGACCTGGTCGATGCCGAAGGCGGTCTCCGGCAGGACGAGGGCCGGCGCCGGGGGACCGAGCGGGATCCGCAGGCGCGTGAACAGGCCCGGGATCAGCCGCTTGTCGGCGTTGTCGATGACGGCACGCACCTGCAGCGTGCCGGTTGTGGTGTCGATCCCGGTGTCGGCGAAATCCAGCCTGCCCTTGTAGGGGTAGCCCTTGTCGTCCTGCAGCCCGGCCTCGACCGGGATGCGCGAGAGAGTCTCGCGCGTCATCCCTTCCTGCGCCATGGCCTTGCGGAACCGCAGCACATCCGGCTCGGCGGCGGTGAAGTAGACATAGATCTGGCCGATGTCCTGGATCGTGGCCAGCTTGGTCGGCGCACCCTGTCCGACGAGGTTTCCGGGGTCCACGAGCCGGCGGCCGATACGGCCCGAGAACGGCGCAAGCACCTTTGTGTAGGAGAGATTGATCTGGGCGGTCGTCAGGTTGGCCTGCGCCTCCGCGACTGCCGCGCGCTCGGCGTCGCGGTTGGCGAGAGCGCGGTCGTAATTGGCCTGCGTGGACACCGACTGCTGCTGCAAGGTCTGCTGGCGCTCGAACTCGGCCTCGTTGGCCTTCAGCTGCGCCTGGTGCTGCTCCACGGTGGCCTGAGCGAGCTCGACCTGCGCCTGGTACGGCTCGGGCTCGATGAGGAAGAGCTCCTTGCCGTCCTCCACGTCCGTGCCGTCCACGAACTCCACCTTGCGCAGATAGCCCGGCACGCGCGCCATCAGGTCGACGGACTGCACCGGCGACGTCTGGCCGGTGAAGGTGGCGTAATCTACCAGCTCCTGCCGGAGCGGCGTCGCGACGACCACGGGGTTGGGCGGCGGAGGGACCAGCGCGGGCTGCTGGTTGCAGCCGGCCACCAGCACCGCCAGAAGCAGCGCCGCCGGTCCGATCCCGCGCATGGACCGGGACCTGCCGTTCGATTCGCCCACGACGCCTCCCGGGGGATCTGTGTGGCCACTCGGGCCACCCGGCGCGCATTAAACCAGCGGGAGCGTAACTATCAACCGGCAACCCCTGGTGGTATCGTCCAGCCATCCGAAAAGAAGTCACCGGAACACGATGAACGGCAGCGCTCTCGCTCTCCTGATCGCCTTGCTCCCGGCGCCGGAGCGTGCCGCCGACAGGCTGCCGGCCTACGACATCGAGAAGACGTGCCGGCGTGCGCAGGAGCAGGAAAGCGTCACGCCCGGCCTTTACGCGGCTTGCATCCGCGACCAGAGCGCGGCGCGCGACCAGGCTGCGGGGGTCTGGGCCAAGGCCAAGCCCGCTTCAAAGGCGGAGTGCGACACCAAGAACAGCGTCTCCGCCTACAACGGCTATGTCGACCTGCTGACCTGCCTGCAACTGGCCGAAGGGATCGTCCTGCAGCCAACCGACCCGAAGTAGCGTGTACGTGCTCTACCGGGGCGGGAACGGGCCGAAGCGGTGCCGCGCCGGCGGTAGATCGTCAGCCCAGGGGCCGTAGGGCGTGTCGAACGGCTTGGTGGACCGGTCCGGGAAATCCTTGTCGAGGCCAGCCATCGAAGGCCGCTTCTGGTCGAGCATGTAGGCGGCCACGTCCCATGCCTCCTCTACCGCCAGCGTCGGATGCAGGTAGTCCGTCCCATGCGGCATGTTGGAGTGCAGGAAGTTCGCGGCCGTGATCAGCCGGTTCATGCCAGCCCCGTCATTGAAGCTGTCCGGTCCCCAGAGCGGCGGAACCATGTAGCCGAGGTCGACGGACGGCAGGCTGCGGCGCACGCCTTGGCCATTCTCGCCATGGCAGGCCACGCATTTCGCCTCGTAGACCGGCTTGCCCCGGCCGGGGTCGGCAGCACGGTCGAGCAGCGCCATGCGGCCCGCTCCGTAGCCCCTGAGCTTGACGCTGTCCGGGACACCCGTGGACAGGAAGTCGATATAAGCGACCAGCGCCTGCATCTCGGGCGAGTCTGGCGGCATCGGCCGCCCGTTCATGCTGCGGCGCATGCAGGAGTTCAGCCGGTCCAGCAGCGTGATCTCGGTGCCGGTGCGGGCGCTGTAGGCCGGGAAGTCCGGCGCGATGCCATAGACGGGGAAGCCGTAAGGCTCAGTGCCGGCATGCAGGTGGCAATTGCGGCAGGCGAGGTTGTTGCCGGCATAGCGCTTCCCCGCGTCCGGGACGTTCGGGCCGATATGCGCGTAGGTCGCGGTGAAGATGTCCCGCCCGAGCCGGACCCTGCGGCCCGTCGCGTCGTCTGGCAGGGCGCCGATGTCCGGGGGCGTCCAGGGGGTGGCCTTCGCGGGCGTGGGTGGCGCAGTCTCCTGCGACGTTGCTCGGCCGGCCCCCATTGCGGCGGCCACGGCCACCAGCAGGGCAGTGCAGGCTATCCTCAGCGTCGGCATGGAGTCCTCCCACGCCGACCATAGCACTTCACCTCCTCAACGAAGCGTTCTCGCCGGCGACCGCACGCCTTTCCATTCCGGCGCAGGACACCATAACCTTTCGGCCCCAGCCACCCCCGCCGAGCCAGCCATGTCCTTTCGCCTCCCTCAGTCCCTGACCCCCGGCCGCGCGGTCGAAACCGGCATGAACGTGCTGGACTACGAGATCGCCCAGCAGAAGGCGCAGACGCTGGGCGACATGGGACAGCAGGTCGAGCAGGCGCTGGCCCGGCTGCGGGCCTTCGAAGCGGAGGGCCGGGCGGCGGCCGAACCCGAAGCGCATTCCCGACTGCGCGATACTGCGGCGGAGAAGGCGTGGGCGTTGATGATCCAGCGCGAACTCTGCGGCCTGCGGCACTGGGACCAGGTGGTGAAGGCCTACGCCATCCCGCGTGACGTGCTGAACCGCATGGGCCGGGTCTCCACGCCGCCAAAGCCCGCGACGCCCTGAGCGGACCCACAGGGCCGGGCAGCTCGATCAGCAGAATACGACTGGTTCCAACAACAAGCTTGCATGCGGTGCATGGCTGGCTCGCGCCTTCGCGAGCGTACGGGAGGGTTGATCGCGTTGATCAGCGCCCCACATGGCGCTAAGCATGCATTCGATAAGCATGCTTATGATCAGCTCAGTGGCGAACCGCACGTGCCCTCACAGACCAACCCCACCCTCGGTTTTCTCCTCCACGACGTCGCGCGGCTCCTGCGCAAGCGCTTCGAGCAGCGGGCGCGGAGCCTTGGGCTGACGCGGTCGCAATGGCAGGTGCTCGCCTATCTCGCCCGCAACGAGGGAATCCACCAGGGCGGCCTGGCCGAGCTCCTCGAGATCGAGCCGATCACGCTGGTGCGCATCCTCGACAAGGTCGAGGCGCATGGGCTCATCGAGCGCCGCCAACACCCCAAGGATCGCCGCGTCTGGCAGCTCTACCTGACCGAAAAGGCCCACCCGATCCTCGAGGTCATGCGCGGACTGGGCGACCAGACCCGCGCCGAGGCGCTCGAAGGCCTGGGGCCCGAGCAGCGGCAGCTGCTCGAGGCGGCCCTCACCCTGATGAAAACCAACCTGATCGACGCCTGCAATACGCCGATCGAAGTGAAAGGCGCGAAGTAAATGTCACAGGCCATCAAGACCGGACCCGTTGAGCCTTCCGGCGCCAGCGTCAGCCGGCTTGGCGAGGCGCGGCGCGAGGCGCCCCAGACTCCGCCCCCGCAGTCTCAACCTCCCGCGGCCGAGGCCGCGACCGAGACGGCTGCCCCGCCGGCCCGCAAGGGCCGCGGCTGGCTCCGTCCCGTGCTGTTCCTGGCTCTCCCGGCCGCGCTCGTCGCCGGCGGCTACTACTACGTCACCGGCGGTGCCGTGATCTCCACCGAGAACGCCTATGTCGGCGCCGACATCGTCAACGTCTCCACCGACGTTGCGGGCACGGTGGCCGAGGTCGCGGTGCATGAGAACGAGCGCGTTACAAAGGGCCAGCTGCTCTACAGGCTGCGCGACAGCGACCTGCGGATCGCGCTCGATGGCGCCCGCGCGCAGCTGGAGAACGTGCGTAACCAGGTCCTGACGCTCGGCGCGAACTACAGGCAGATGCAGGCGCAGGTCACGCAGGCGGAAGCGGACGTTCCCTTCTTCCAGGCCGTGTTCAAGCGCCAGCAGGACCTGTCCGCCAGCGCCGCCGCCTCGCGCGCCGCCTACGACCAGGCTAAGCACGATCTCGATGCCGCCGAGGAGAAGGTCCGCGTCGCCCGTGCGGCAGCGGAAGCCGTGCTGGCGCAGCTCGGTGGAGACGCGGACCGTCCGGTCGAGCAGAACGCCCAGTACCTGCAGGCGAAGTCGGCCGTGGACCGGGCCGAGAAGGATTTCGCCGACGCCGTCGTGCGGGCGCCCTTCGACGGCATCGTCACCAATGTCGACCGCATCCAGGTCGGCACCTACCTGCAGGCGTCGCAGCAGGCGTTCAACCTCGTTGCCGAGAACTCGGCCTGGATCGAGGCGAACCCGAAGGAGACTGAACTCACCTATGTGCATCCCGGACAGAAGGTCGGCATCACGGTGGACGCCTATCCCGGCGTGGCCTGGACGGGAACGGTGGAGAGCATCAGCCCGGCCTCGGGGTCGAGCTTCGCCCTGCTTCCGGCCCAGAACACCAGCGGCAACTGGGTGAAGGTGGTGCAGCGCATCCCGATGCGCGTGCGCATCGAGGACCAGGATGGCAAGCCGCCGCTGCGTGTTGGCATGAGCGCCGTCGTGGACATCGACACCGGCCATCCCCGCGGGCTGCCGGAATTCGTCACCCGCATTCTGGGGGACAAGGCTTACGCAGGCGATCATGGCTGAGGCAGTCGCGGCGGCCGGAAAGGTCGCCAACCGGGGAGCGATCACCGCGTGCGTGATCCTCGCCGTCATCATGCAGGCGCTCGACACCACCATCGCCAACGTGGCGCTGCCCTATATTCAGGGCAGCGTGTCGGCGAGCCAGGACCAGATCAACTGGGTCCTGACCTCCTACATCGTCGCCGCCGCGATCATGACGCCGCCCTCCGGCTTCCTCGCGAGCCGGTTCGGACGCAAGCGCGTGCTCCTGTCCGCCATCGCCGGCTTCGTCGTCGCGTCCATGCTGTGCGGCATGGCGCAGTCGCTGACGCAGATCGTGGCGTTCCGGCTCATGCAGGGGCTGTTCGGCGCCGCGCTCGTGCCGCTGTCGCAATCGATCCTGCTGGACATGTACACGCCGGAGGAGCGCGGCTCCGCCATGGCGCTGTTCGGCGTGTCCGTCATGGTCGGCCCGGTGCTTGGGCCCGTGATCGGCGGCTGGCTCACCGAGAACATCAGCTGGCGCTGGGTGTTCTACATCAACCTGCCCATCGGTGCCCTGGCCTTTGCCGGCATCGTCGCATTCGTCCGGGACACGAAAACCGACATGATGGCGCGGCTGGACTGGCTCGGCTTCGGCGCGCTGAGCGTCGCGATCGGCGCGCTCCAGCTGTTCCTCGACCGGGGCGAGCAGCTCGACTGGTTCTCGTCGGGCGAGATCGTGCTGGAGGCAACAATCAGCGCCGCCGCCTTCTACGTCTTCCTCGTGCAGATCTTCACGCGCCGCAATGCCTTCATCAACCCGAGGCTGTTCCTCGACCGCAACTTCGCGGTGAGCATGTTTTTCATCTTCATCGTGGGAGTGACGTACCTCGCCTCCCTCGCGCTGATGACGCCCTATCTGCAGACCCTGATGGGCTACCCCGTCGTCACGGCCGGCATCGTGATGGGGCCGCGCGGGCTCGGCACGATGGTGTGCATGTTCGTGGTCGGCAAGATGATCGGCAAGGTCGACACGCGCCTGCTCCTCGGCCTCGGCCTGGGACTGACCGCCTGGGCCATGTACGAGATGACCGGCTGGACCCCGGACATTTCGAAATGGACGATCGTCAGCGTCGGCTTCGTGCAGGGGGCGGGGCTCGGCTTCCTCTTCGTGCCGCTCACCACCATCGCCTTCTCGACGCTTCCGGCGGACATGCGCGGGGAGGGGACGGGCCTCTACAACCTCTCCCGCAACATCGGGTCGAGCGTGGGGATCTCCTTCGTGGCGACGCTGCTGGCCCAGAACGTCCAGCGAAACCACGCGGAAATCGGGGCGTATGTGACGCCGTCCAACCCGGTCCTGTCCGATCCCTATCTGTCGCCAGCCCTGAGCCCGTTCACCGCGGCGGGGCGCGCAGCGCTGGACGGGATGGTCACGATGCAGGCGACGATCATCTCCTACATCGACGACTTCAAGCTGCTGATGATCATGTCGCTCCTGGCGATGCCGCTGCTTGTGTTGCTGCGGCAGCCCAAAGAAGCCGCCAAGGTCGACCACAGCGTCGCGGTCGAGTAAGCCGGGCTTACTTGATGTAGGGGCGGAGCACGTCGCGCGCGAGATAGAACCCGCGGTGCACCTTCTCGCGCGTGCCCTCGAACTGCCGGTCCTCGTGCTCGATGATGACGGGCCCGTCATAGCCGGCGCGGTAGAGGTCGGAGAAGAAAGCCGGCCAGTTGACCTCGCCGAGGCCGGGCATGCGCGGCACCTGCCAGCCCATGCCCGCCGACAGGATGCCCCGCTCGTAGAGCCCGTCACGGTCGATCAGCAGGTCCTTTGCGTGGACATGCACGATGTGCGGCCCGAACTCCCGGATGAAGCGGCCCTGGTCGATCATCTGCCAGACGAGGTGCGAGGGGTCGTAGTTCATGCCGACCTTGTCGCCCCACGCCTCAAAGATCCGCCGCCAGACTTGCGGCGAGTAGGCGATGTTGTGGCCGCCGGGCCATTCGTCGGCGCTGAAGATCATCGGGCAGTTCTCGAACGCCACCCGCACGCCGTGGTCCTGGGCATAGGCGACGATGTCGGGCCACACCTTCAGCGCCTCCTGCCAGTTGGCGTCCACGGTCTTGGCGGCGTCGCCGCCGAGGAAGGTGTTGACGAGGGGGAGCCCCATGGTGCCGGCACCCTTGATGACCGCCTTCAGGTGCGCGATCGCCTCGGCGCGATGCGCGGGGTCGGGGTGCAGCGGGTTGGGATAGTAGCCCAGCGCCGACACCGAGAGGCCCCGGGCCTCCAGCGATCCCAGGATCTCCCGGCCCGAAGCGGCTGTGAGCTTGGTCACGTCGATATGGCTCGTTCCGGCATAGCGCCGCGCAGCGCCGCCGGAGGCCGGCCAGCAGGCGACCTCGAGCGCCTCGAAGCCGGCGCCCGCGGCCCACTCCGCCACTTCGTCGAGAGACTGATCGCCGAAAGGTGCCGTCAGGATTCCGAGCTGCATCGCGAGTTCCTCCCCGTTCGTTGATCGTGCCGCGGGCTCCTTAGCCCGCACGCCGCCGCGCCACCGCGAGCGCCAGCGCCGTCGCAACGGCGATGCTGGCGGACACTGTGGCAAAGCCGCGGAAATTGCCTTCGATGACCTCCAGCCACACCCGCGACAGCGGAACGAGCGGGCTGAGGATCCCGTCGGTGATCGCAACCACCGGAACGTCCCGCTGGGCTGCGAGTGCGGCGAGTTCCGGCGTCACCGAATTGTAGGGGCTGAAGCTTACCGCGAGCAGTGCGTCCCGGGGCCCCGCCCACGACAGCTGGTCGAAGCCGGCCTGCCCGACATTGTCGATGACGACATTCCGGATGCCGAGCCGCGTCAGCGTGATGCCGGCATAGGTGGTGACGGGAAAGGCCCGCTTGCTGCCGGCGAGGTAAATGCATTCGGAAGCCGCGAGCACGTCGGCAGCGAGCCCGAAGTCCGCCACGGGCATGTCGCCGGCGGTGCGTTGCAACGCGGCCTGTGCCGCGTCGAGGAAGCCGTGCAGGAGCAGCGCATCGGCAACCGGCTCCTCGGGACCCGGCAGGGGGCTGCGCTCGCGGCCATCCCCCCAGCCGTCGCGGACATAGTCCTTGAACAGCTGCTGCAGGTCGGTGAAGCCGGAGAAGCCCAACGCCTGGGCGAAGCGGACGATGGCTGACGGCATGACGCCGGCCTGCTCCGAGACGCCCGTGATGGTGCCGAGCGCCACGGCGCTCGGATGCTGCCAGAAGAAGGTGCCGACCTGCCGCAGCTTCCGGGGAAGGCGCAGCGTGTCGGAGCCGAGCACGGCGCGCAGCTCCTCGTATGTGCGCGGCGGCGAATGCCCGACGAGCGTCCTGCGTGCCGTCCTGCTCTGGTCCTGCGGCCTCATCCCGGCATGATCCCGTCGGCCTCCAGCTGACGCTGGACGTAGGCCCGCGGAGCAGGTCCGAGCAAGGCCGGGAGATGCGCGGCGACCGCATCGCGAAGGGGAGAGGAGGCGAGGTCGGTGCCGAAGAGAGCCTCGATGCCGAGCAGCCGGGCAGACAGGGCGGCCGCGTCGTGGCCGGTGGCTTCCGCCATGTCGCGGATGGGGTCCGCCAATGGATCGTCGAGTGTCCAGCGTGCGCCGAAGGCGGGCGCCGCTGCGCACAGGCACGCGAGAAGCGCGGAGATCGCGAGGGCAAGGCGGGGCGAGGACTGTCCTGCCTTCAGGCGTAGCCGGTAGGGCGCCACGAAGCGCTGCACCAGCTTCTGCGTCCCGTCCGTCGCGATCTGGCTGCAGCGGTGCGAGATGCTGGTGTTGGCGATGCGGCTCAGCGACAGCGCCACGTAGTCCGTCGCCGGCAGGCCCGGCATTCCCGCGACGGTCGAAACGGGTTCCCGCAGCAGCATGGCCCGCGTCCAGCCTCCCAGCACAGGATCCGCAACGGCCTCCCACGTAAACGCGAGCCCGCAGAGAAGCCCCAGCGACGCCACAGCCGACTGCGCCGCATTGAGGATGCGCATCTTGGTGAACTCGAAGGGCTCGACATCCCCCACGAAGCTGGCGCCCGCCTCGTCCCAGGGCGGGCGTGGACCAGCAAAACGGTCTTCCAGGATCCACTGACGGAAGGGCTCGCCGACGACCAGCCCCTCGTCGCGCAGGCCCGTTTCAGCCGCAAAGGCGTCGAACTCGGCGGTCGGGGTGGCGGGGACGATGCGATCGACCATGGTGGAGGGGAAGGTGACGTTCGCGTCGATCCAGCCGAGCAGGCCGGGATTGCGGGCCGCCGCGACGTCCCGCAGGACGGTCTCCAGCACCCGGCCATTGCTCGCGACATTGTCGCAGCTGACGAGGGTGACCGGACCGGCGCCGGCCGTCCGGCGGCGTGCCAGGGCGTCGACGAGAAAGCCGGCAGCAGTGGCGGGCAGTGCGTTGCCGGCAAGGTCCGCCTGCACCTCTGGCCGCGTGTAGTCGAGCGCGCCGGTCGCGGGGACGTGGCAATACCCCTTCTCCGTCACCGTGAGCGTCACTGCGTGGATGCAGGGCCGTTCGAGGGCGGAGAGCGCCGCCTGCCAGTCGTCCTCGGCATCCCGGACGGAGCGGATGCAGCCGATCAGGCGGGACTCGGCGGATCCCGACGCCGTCAGGCGCCTGACATAGAGACCGTCCTGCGCCGCCAGGCGATCGGCGATGCGGGGTGGCCGCAGGTTGATGCCTTCGAGACCCCATTGCGTGTGGCCGGCCTCGGCGAGATCCTCCGCGAAGTCGGCCTGATGGCAGCGATGAAACGCGCCGACTCCGAGATGCAGGATCCCGGTGTGCAGGCGGGACCGGTCGTAGCCGGGCCTGCGCACGCCGGCTGGCAGCCGGGCGGCCGTGGCGGGCGAGAGGCGTTCCATCCCGTGCGATCCCTGGCCGGTGTTCCGGCGTTATGACCGTGGCCGACTTGGCGGACCCGGCGCGTCAGTCCAACAGTTAGAACGTCTTTTCCAGATTTGACAAACAGAATAATCCTGCCAGTCTCGTCGGCAGAATGGCGCGAACGACCTGTCCGGTCGGCAACGCGCCGCGATGAGATGTCTGCCGGGGCGGGGGTGCTGCCGGCGGGGAGGAACGGCGGATGGTTCACGCGACGGCCGACAGGGTTGGCGGGCCTTCCAGGCTCAGGGTCGGCATGGTCGGCGGCGGCCGCAATGCCTTCATCGGCGCTGTCCACCGCATGGCGATGCGTCTCGACGACCTGTTCTCGCTGGAGGCAGGCGCCCTCTCTGCGGATCCGGAGAACGCCCGCATCTCCGCACTGGACCTCGGAATCGCACCGGACCGCGCCTATGCCGACTACCGCGAGATGGCAGCCAGGGAGGCGGCGCGGCCGGACGGGATCGAGGCCGTCGTCATCGTCACGCCGAACCACCTGCACTACCCGGTGGCCAAGGCGTTCCTCGAAGCAGGGATCGACGTCATCTGCGACAAGCCGCTGTCGGCGGACATCGCCCAGTCACGGGAACTCGTGGCGTTGACGCGCGAGACCGGGCTCGTCTTCGCCGTCACCCTCAACAACACCGGCTACCCGATGGTGCGGCAGGCGCGCGAGATGATCCGCGCCGGTGATCTCGGCGATCTCCGGCTGGTCCACGCCTCCTACATCCAGGACTGGCTCACCAACCCGATCGACGCCGACGGCCAGAAGCAGGCGGAGTGGCGAACGGATCCCGCCCGGGCCGGCTCCTCGGCCGTCCTCGCCGACATCGGCGTCCATGCCCACAACCTTGCGCTCTTCGTCACCGGGCTCGAGCTTGAGGAGGTCGCGGCCGACCTCACCACCTTCGTCCCCGGGCGCCGGCTGGACGACAATGCCCATGTGATGCTGCGCTTCGCCGGCGGTGCGCGGGGCACGCTGACGGCGAGCCAGGTCGCAGTCGGCAACCTCAACAACCTCAGCCTCAAGGTCTTCGGCACGAAGGCCGGGCTCGAATGGTGCGGCGAGACGCCGGAAATCCTGCGCTTCACGCCGTATGGCGAGCCGACGCGGATCATCCAGCGCGGCGGGCCCGGCAACCATGCCGCGGCGCTCGAGGGCTCGCGCATGCCGGCCGGGCATCCCGAGGGCTACATCGAGGGCTTCGCCAACTTCTACCGGGGCGCGGCCGAGCTCGTCCGGGCACGGCGCGAGGGGCGTTCACCCGACGAGCAAGCCGCTGCGCTCACCCCGAATGTCGTGGATGGGGCGAAGGGCATTGCCTTCGTCGAGGCGGCCGTCGAATCGAGCCGCGGGAATGGCGCGTGGACCTTCGCCGGTCTACGCTAGCTGCAACGAGAACCGGCTTCCGGCCATGATGGACCGGATTGCCGGACAAGGGAGGAAGACCATGAAGTCAGGACACCTGTTGGCCGGCATCTGTCTCGCGGCGGTCGCCATGGCGGCGACGGAGGCGGGCGCCGCGGGCAAGTACGTCGTGGGCGTATCGAACACGCTGATCGGGAATGGCTGGCGCGAGGAGATGATCTGCTCGATCAAGGCGCAGGCCGAGGCCTCGGGTCTGGTCTCCAGGGTCGTCGTCGCCAACCGCAATGGCGGCCCGTCCGAGCAGATCGCCGACATCCGCAACCTCATCTCGGCCGGCGCCAATGCCATCATCATCAATCCCTCGGATCGCGAGGCGCTGAACCCCGTCATCAAGCAGGCGGCTGACAAGGGCATCGTCGTGGTTGCCGTCGACCAGGCGGTCTCCGCCCCCGAGGCCTACGTGCTCACCAACGACCAGGTCGCCTACGCCAAGATCGGCGCCAAGTGGCTGTTCGATAGGCTGGGCGGCAAGGGAACCGTGGTCGAGATGCGCGGCATCGACGGGGTGCCGGCCGACGCAGACCGCCACAAGGGCTTCACCGAGGTCGCCAAGGATTATCCCGGCGTCACCGTGACCTCGGTCTTCTCCGGCTGGGCGCTGAACAAGACGGCGCAGGTCACCAAGGACCTGATCGCGTCGGGCAAGCAGATCGACGGGATCTGGACCTCGGGCATCGATTCCACCGTGGTCGACGCCTACAAGACCGCCGGCAAGCCCTTCGTGCCCGTGGTCGGCGCGGACAACAACGGCTTCATCGGCCAGATGATCGAGCTGAAGGACAAGGGCTTCGTTGGCGCAGCGGTGAGCAATCCGCCGGCCGTCGGCGGCGCCGGGCTCGGCCTTGCCCTCGACGTGCTCGAGAAGAAGAAGGACCATCCCAAGGTGGTGACGATCACGCCGACCCTGTGGGACAACACCACGGACGCCGGCATGGCGCAGCTGAAGAAGGCCTACGATCCCAAGCTCGACCCCTTCTACAGCGTCGCCATCGAGGTGGCGCCCTACACGAGCTTCACCATGCAGCAGATCCTGGCCTGCAAGGGGCCGTGATCCCGGTCTTCTTGCACATTGACTGAATTGGGCCGGGGGAATCGTCTCCCGGCCGTTTCTTGGGCGGTGACTTGGGACGGTGAGGATGTCGGAGCCCGGCACGGCGCTGCTGCGCATCAGCGGCGTCGCCAAGCGCTTCAATTCGGTGGTGGCACTGCGCTCCGCGGACCTCGAGGTCCGGGCGGGCGAGGTGCATGCCCTGATGGGCGCCAACGGCGCGGGCAAGAGCACTCTCGTCAAGATCATCACCGGCGTCTTTCCGGCGGATGCCGGCGAGATCACCCTGGCGGGCGAGCGGGTGCGCTTCTCCTCCCCGGCCGAGGCCCGCAGGGCCGGCATCGTCTCGGTCTACCAGGATCCCGCCATCGTGCCGGACCTGACGGTGGCGCAGAACATGCGCCTCGCACGCGTTCCGCTCGACGCGGTCAGGGCCGCCATGCGCGACCTCGGCATCGAGCATATCGACCTGTCGCAGCGGGCCCGCGACATCGACTTCGCCATCCTGCGGCTGATCGACCTGTCGCGCGCGCTGGCCTCCAATCCCAAGATCCTGATGCTCGACGAGATCACCGCGGCATTGCCCGCCGATCTCTCCGAGCGGGTCTTCGCCGTGATGCGTGACTGGCGCAAGCGCGGCTCCAGCGTCATCTTCATCTCCCACCGCATGGCCGAGGTGTCGGCCATGTGCGACCGCGCCACGGTGCTGCGTGACGGCGTCACCGTTGGTGTGACCCCGACCCGGGGCGCCGAGGACAAGGTCGTCGGCATGATGCTGGGTGCCGAGATCGCGAGGTCCGCCGCAGCTCCGCGGCCCGATGCACCCCGTCCCCTTCCGTCCGGTCCGCCGGCGCTGGAGGTGCGCGGCCTCAGCTACAAGCACAGCCTGCAGGACGTCGGCTTCACAGTGGCGCGCGGGGAGGTGCTGGGCGTCGCCGCGCTGGAAGGGCAGGGGCAGGAGGAGCTGTTCGACTGCATTGCCGGCGTGCGCCGGGCCACCGCCGGAGAGGTGCTGGCCGAGGGCAGGCCGCTGCTGCTGCGCCATCCCGCAGATGCCATCCGGGCCGGCCTCGTGCTGGTTCCCGCCAACCGCCTGCAGGCGCTGCTGCCGCAGCGTTCAATCCACGAGAACGTGGCCCTCGCCGGGTTCGGCCGCTTCCGCAACTGGGGTCCGATCCCGCTTCGGTCCGAGAAGGAGCGCGTCGAGCGCGCCGTGAAGCGGCTGCAGGTCGACACGCGCGCCGCTGCCGAGGTGCGCCGGCTGAGCGGCGGCAACCAGCAGAAGGTCGTCATTGCCCGCTGGCTCGCGTCCGGCTTCAAGACGCTGCTGTGCTTCGACCCGACCCGCGGCATCGATGTCGGCACCAAGCGCCAGATCTACGACCTGCTGCGCGAGGTTGCGGCGCAGGGCGCCTCGGTGCTCCTCTTCACCTCCGAGCTGCCGGAGATCCGCCTGGTCTGCGACCGCGCCATCGTGCTCTATTCCGGCCGCATTTCGGGCGAGATGCCGGCCGGCGAGGCCACCGAGGAGAGGCTGCTGCGCGCCGCCCACGGGCTCGCGTCCCAGCCCACCCAGCCGGAGATGGCATGACCCAGCCCGCCGAGGCCGCCGGCCCCCGATCGAGGGCGGGGATGCTGAGCCGGCATGCCGGAAGCTTCGGCATGCCGATCCTGCTTCTCGTGGCCCTCGTCGCCACGAAACTGTTCCATCCCGCCTTCGGCTCATTCGATGTGCAGTCGCTGGCTCTCGGCGCCCTGCCGCTGGCTCTGGCCGCGGCGGCCCAGGCCATCGTGGTGATCAGCGGAGGCATTGACCTGTCGGTCGGCTCAATGATCGCCGTGTGCAACGTCATAGCGGCGAGCACGATGGTGCAGGCGACGTTCCCGCAGTCGCTCGGGCTCTCGCTGTTCGTGCTCCTGTGCGGGGCGCTAATGGGGCTCGTCAACGGCGTCATCGCAGCCGTCTCCCGAATTCCCGACGTGGTGGTCACGCTCACCACCGGCTTCATCTGGGCCGGCGTGGCGCTGCTGATCATGGAACGGCCCGGAGGCGGCGCCCCGGCCGCCTATCTCAACATCGCCGCCGGCATCGATGTCTGGGAGTGGACGCCGAACGCCCTCATCGTCATGGTCCTGGCCGTCACGGCCGTGTGGCTGCCCTTGCGGCTGAGCCGGCTGGGCCTGCTGATCTATGCCGCCGGCAGCGACCCCGTCGCGGCGTTCCGCAGCGGCGTCGATGTCCGCTTCGCGCGCACCGTGGCCTACATCTTCAGCGGCATGGCCTGCGCGCTCGCCGGCATGGCGCTCACCATGACCACCGGCATCGGCGCTCCTCTGGCCGGCACCTACTACACGCTGAGCAGCGTGGCGGCGATCGTCATCGGCGGCGTCAGCCTGAATGGCGGCCGCGGCGGCATGGTGGGCCCCGTCATCGCCGCCATCCTGCTGACTCTCGTGCCGATGGACCTCGTCTTTCTCGGCATCGACCCGAACTACGGGCAGGTCATCCAGGGCTCGCTCATCGTCGTCGTCGTCATGGTCGGCGGCCTCTACGCCTATGTGCAGGAGAAGCGCCGGTGAGCGCCGTCCTCGATTTCCTGCGCACCCGCACCAATGTGGTGCTGGTCATCCTGCTCGCCCTGTTCGTCGCGGCGATCGAGATTATCCGGCCCGGAACCGTGAACCCGCTCTGGGCGTCGAATGCGCTGCTCTTCGCGGCGCCGCTGGCCATCTTCGGTGCGGGCCAGACGCTGGTGATGCTGACCGGCGGCATCGACCTCTCGGTCGCGGCGGTCGCCACCGGGTCCGCCTATCTGCTCGCGACCAACGCCTCGTCCGGCGAAACCGTCGCCATCGGCCTCGCCCTGCTCCTCGGCCTCGTGGTCGGCGTCGTCAACGGCATCGGGGTGGCGCTGCTGCGGGTGCAGCCGCTCGTCATGACGCTCGGCACCAGCCTGATGACCGGCGGCATCATGATCGTCTACAGCCAACAGATGATGGCGAGCCAGCCGCGGGTGCCCGAGATCATCCAGTTCATCGGCGGCGGCAAGGTGCTCGACCTCATCCCCGTCAGCCTGTTCCTGTGGGCCGGCATCGCCGCTCTCATGATCTTCGGCCTCAACCGGACCGGCTTCGGGCGCTTGCTCTATGCGGTCGGCGACAACCGCGAGGCCGCGCAACTCGCGGGCGTGCGGGTCTGGCGCGTGCTCTTCGTCGACTACGTGCTGTGCGCACTCCTCGCCTCGATCGCCGGCCTCGTCCTCGTCGGGGTCACCAACGCCGCCGACCTCAGCCTCGCAGACGGCTACCTGCTGCCCTCCGTCGCGTGTGTCGTCATCGGCGGCACGTCGATCTTCGGCGGCCGCGGCGGCTATTCCGGCACCATCATCGGCGCGCTGATCCTGACGGTCCTCACCAGCATCCTGACGCTCACCGACGTGCACGAGCCGGTGAAGCAGATCCTCTACGGCGTCATCATCCTGGCGCTGGCCGGTGCCTATGCGAGGCTCACGGAAGCCTGAACCACTGTGCCTGGACGCGACCGAGAAATAGACGCGCGGCACAGCATTGGGATTCCCTGCGCATCACCGCGACGGAGCAGAAGCCTAACTTTTCTCCACAGAAGCAGGGGAATGGCGTATTCGCGCGCCGCCCCGGGCGATGACGGGCTGAAATCAGGTCCGGCACGGAAAGGGAGAGACGCGATGCGATATCTTCTGATCGTCCCCGTCGTTCTGGCGCTTGCCGGCTGCGACACGAGTTCCCAGTCGCAGCGCACCCTGGGCGGGGCCGCCATCGGCGCCGGCTCGGGCGCCCTCGTCGGCTCGGCCATCAATGGCGGGCGGGGAGCCGCCGTCGGCGCCATCGCCGGCGGAGCGGCCGGGGCCCTGATCGGCCGGGCCACGACCCCGAACGATTGCATCTTCCAGGATCGCAGCGGCCGCCGGTTCACCGGTCCCTGCCCCTGATCGACGTCCAGACATCTCAACTACCGGAGGATACCCCATGGGCGGAGCTTCCGTTCCCCTCGACGCAGAAGCCGCCGAGCGGCATCTCCTCGACTTCCTGTCCGTCGAAGGCGTCACCGGCGAGGAGGCCGCGATCGGCAAGGCCGTGAGCGACGCGCTGCTGAAGGCGGGCGTGCCCGCCGCGGCCATCCGCCACGACGACGCCCACACGCGCATCCCGCTGCCCACCCAGACGGGCAACCTCATTGTCGACCTGCCGGGCACCGCGCCCGGTCCGCGCATCATGTTCGCGACGCATCTCGACACGGTGCCGCTCTGCGCCGGAGCCAAGCCGCGCGTCGAGGGACGGCGCGTGGTCTCCGACGGCACGACGGCGCTCGGAGGCGACAACCGCACCGGCTGCGGCGTGCTGGTGACACTGGCCGAGACCCTGCTGAAGCACAAACTGCCCCACCCCCCGATCACGCTGCTCTTCACGGTGCGCGAGGAAAGCGGACTTCATGGAGCGCGCGAGCTCAAGGCCGCCGACCTGCTCAACCCCACCATGTGCTTCAACGTCGACAGCCAGAAGCCCGACGACCTGATCACCGGGGCCGTTGGACAGGAGAACTGGGAGGTTGAGATCCACGGCAAGGCGGCCCATGCCGGCCTGGCGCCCGAGAAGGGGATCTCGGCCACGCTCGTCGGCGCCATCGCACTCGCCGAGGCGCAGCGGACCGGCTGGTTCGGCAAGGTGAAGAAGGACGACGGCTACGGCACCAGCAATGTCGGCGTCTTCGGCGGTAAGAATGGCAAGCCGGCTGGCGACGCCACCAACGTCGTCACGGACTACGTGTACATCCGCGGCGAGGCGCGCAGCCCCGAATCCGCCTTCGCGACCAAGATCGCCAAGGGCTACGAGGCCGCCTTCAAGGCCGCGCAGGCGCAGGTGAAGGATGCCGACGGCAACCCGGCCGAGGTGAAGTTCACCCATGTGCCGGCCTATCCGCCGTTCCGCGTGCCCGACGACAGCCCGGCCGTGACACGCGCCACGACGGCCATGAAGGCGCTCGGCCTCGCGCCGAACCTCGTCTTCTCCCCGGGCGGGCTCGACGCCAACTGGCTCGACGGCCGCCACGGCATCCCGACCGTGACCATCGGCGCCGGTCAGCGCGAGGTGCACACCGTGAAGGAATATGTCGAACTCGACGAGTACCTGACCGGCTGCCGGCTGGCCATTCTGCTGGCCACGAGCTGAGGACCAGGTCGTCGTTGCGAGCGCAGCGAAGCAACCCAGGCCTCTTGGCGATCGCCCGGCATCGGCCCTGGATTGCTTCGTCGCTTTGCTCCTCGCAAGGACGACCTGCTCAGAACCGCCAGATCAGCGGCACGAGGAAGACCGCCACTACGAAGTAGAGCGCCATCAGCGGCGTGCCGAGGCGCCAATAGTCGCCGAACTTGTAGCCGCCGGGACCCATCACCATCAGGTTGGTGGACGTCGCGACGGGGGTCATGAACGAGGCGGCGCCCGCCACGCACAGGCTCATCATCACCGGGCGTGGCGAAACGCCCATCCCCACGGCGGCCGCCAGCGCGACGGGGATGACGATGAGCGTCGTCGCGGTGTTGCTCATGATCTGCCCCAGCGTCGCGGTGAGGACGAACAGGCCGGCCAGCAGAGCCGTGGGGCCCAGCGGCCCGGCAGCGGTCACGAGGCCGTCAGCGAGCAGCTGGGCAGCGCCGGTGCGCTCCATGGCGAGCGAGAGCGGCATCATGGCGCCGACCAGGATGACCGTCGTCCAGTTGATCGAGCGGTGAGCCGCATCGAGGCTCACCACGCCCGAGACGAGCAGCACCCCGGCGGCGAGCAGACCGGCCACGGCCGGGGGCACCAGCCCGGTCGCCAGCAGCACGACCATGCCGCCCATCGTGCCGAGCGCGATGCGCGCTCCCGCGCCCAGCGGCACGGCCTGCCGCCGGACGAGATCCGGTGAGTCGACGATCAGCACCTCGGGAGTGCCGAGGCGCTGGTCGAGCGCCTTCCAGGTGCCCTGCAGGAGGATCGTGTCGCCGGGCGCGAGTTCGATCCCGCCCTCCGCCACGTCCTGCCCGTTGCGCTGGATGGCGAGGATCACGAGGTCGCCCTCCGGCGTGATCATGCCGGGGAAGGCCTGCCGCCCCACGAGCGCCGACCGGGGCGGAATGACGATCTCGGCCAGGCCAGTGTTGCGGCTCAGCAGCGTCTCGCCTCCATCCTCGCGGAGGTCGCGGAAACTGAGGTCGCTCTCCTCGGCAAAGGCGGCCGCCATCGCCGGCTCGCCCTGCACCATCAGCATGTCGCCGGCAGCAAGAACGCCCGAGACGGGGCCGCCATGGGCGCCCGCCAGCGTCGAGACCAGCCTCAGCCCGGGCGGCAACAGGTCCGATTGTGACGGCGCACGCCCGGCCAGGGGCGATCCCTCCCGTACGCGTAGCTTGAACGTGCCGGATGCGAGCCCGTATTGCTCCACCAGCACCCGGGCGTGACGGCTGAGATCAGCGGGCATGTTGCGGCTCGTGCGCTCCGGCAGCAAGGCGCCGCCGAACAGCCGGACGATGATCACCGTCCCGATGACGAGCGGTACGCCGACCAGGGCGAATTCGAGGTAGCCGAAGCCCTGCATTCCGGCATCGAGCAGCGCATCGGATACGAGCACGTTCTTGGGCGCGCCGGTGAGCACGAGGTTGGATCCCGCATGCGCGGCGAAGGCGAGCGGCAGCAGCACCCGCGACGGCGCAACCGAGAGCCGGATGGCGGCGACGCTCGCCACCGGCAGCAGCGCGGCCACCGCGCCGTTGGCGCTGATCAGCGCCGTGAGGCCGGCCGCCAGCAGCATCAGCGTCATCAGCAATCGGGGAAAGCCGCCCGTGCCGGGATCGCCGACGAGCTTCTGCCCCACCCAGGCCGTCACACCGGTGGCATCGAGCGCGGAGCTGACGACGAAAAGGCTGGCGATGAACACGACGGAGGTGTCACCGAAGCCTTGCAGCGCCTCCGGCAGGGTCACAATGCCCGTCGCCCACAGCGCCAGCGCCGAGCCGATGGCGACCACTGTCACCGGCACCCGGTTCCAGATGAACAGGACCATGGTCCCCGCGATGATCGCGCCGGTCCACGCGATGGGGGTCATGAGACAGTCCGGGGAGCGATCCGCAGATCGTTGTCATCCCCGGCGGGCCGAAGGGCCGGGAAAGGGATCCAGCACTGTTTGGGACTCGTCTCGGGCTCCAGGAAACATAGCTTTCTCTGGAGCCCCTTGCCCTCCGCCGCTGCGCGGCTCCGGCCGGGGAAGATAGGGTTGGCGCAATCTCTCATGGGTCAGACGCCTTCCAGCAGGGCGTCGATGTCGAGCGAGGAGCGGACGCCGAGGTCGTCGCTGTGGGCGCGGTAGAAATCCTCCGCCGCGCGGCGGCCGGCGTCGCGCAGCATGGTCAGGAACTCCCACTCGGCATTGAGCTTGGAGCTGTAGCCGAGCTCCACCATGAGGTCGGAGGACACCCGATGCAGGCGCATCCTTGCCCAGCGCTCGCACTCGCCACGTCCGGGGCTGGCGGTGCGCCGGAGCAGGGCCATCATGCGCAGTTCCTTCAGGAGCACGGCGTTGAAGGAGACCTCGTTCAGGCGGTTGATGATGTCGCGCGCCGAGCGCGGCGTGCCCGGCCGCTCGATGGGGTTGATCTGCACGAGGATGGTGTCGAGTGCGTCGGAATCCCGGATCAGCGGCGTCATGGTGGGGTTGCCGGAGTAGCCGCCGTCCCAGTAGTCCTCGCCGTCGATGGTGACGGCTTGAAAGAGGGTCGGCAGGCAGGCTGAGGCGAGCAGCACGTCGGGGCTCAGCTCGTGATTGCGGAACACACGGCCCCGGCCGGTCCGCACATTGGTGGCGGTGACGAAGAGCTGCACCTCTCCCCCTGCGATGGCCGGGAAATCCACGCACTCCAACAGAATCTCGGTCAGCGGGTTCACGCCGCGGGGGTTGAGGTCGTAGGGGGACACCACCCGCGACATCATCTCCATCGCGACGAACAGCGGCGAGTTGTCGAGCGTCCAGCGGCCGAGCAGCATGTCGAGCGGACTGCGTTGGAACGGGCTGTAGCGCGCGGCATCGGCGGTCTTGCGCCAGAAATCCTCCAGCGCCCTCCGTGCACCCTCGCGGCCGCCCTTGGCGAGTCCGGACGCCATCACCGCCGCGTTCATTGCCCCGGCCGACGTTCCGGAGACGCCGTTGATGACGACCCAGTCCTCCTCCAGGACTCGGTCGAGCACACCCCAGGTGAATGCCCCGTGCGAGCCGCCGCCCTGCAGGGCAAGGTCCACCGCAAGCTCCGCACGGGCCGGCTGCGCCGCGGCCGGACGTCGCCCGCTCCTCGTCTTCTCTGCCGTTCCGCTCATCTCGATCTCCCCCGGTCCCGCTCGCGCCGTCAGCGCGACTTCACCAACCCGGAAAAGCCGGCAACCGCAAGCAGGCTGAGTGCCCAGCCCACCACCGACTCCAGGTAGAAATATGTGATCGTCACGCCGCCGAAGGGCTGCGCCGGATCCGGGCGCCAAAAGTCGCGCTGGCCGATCTCGAAGACCGGGAACAGTGCGTCCAGCGAGAACATCCAGGCGTTGAACTCCGGATAGCTCAGCGCCTCGAACTGCTCGCGGTAGCAGTGCAACTGTGGCTGCCCCGGCCTGGCGCGGCCTGGCACCGTCGCGCCACCCGGCAGCTCGACCGACGTGCCCTGCGGCATGCGGCAGCCCGTCCATTCGGCCGATCGCAGGACGACCGCGCTGTTGGGCTTCAGCGATCCCACCGTGTCTGCATGAGCGAAGACGCCGACCCCGACCAGCCAGAACAGGAACAGCCAGACGAAGGCGAGAAGCGGCTGGCGCCCATAGCCGAGCGTGACGCCGAGCACGGCGTCCTTGGCCGCCAGCGCGAAGCGCCAGAGCGGCCGGCGCGTGCGCGCCCGCCGCGCCGCACGCTGCAGCCGTTCCTTCTCCATCAGCACGCGGCGCGCGTCTTCCTCGTGGCCCATCTCGCGGAAGACGCTGGCCAGCTGCTCGTAGGGCTGCGGCCAGAAATCCTCCTTCCAGCGGCCCGGCGTCTGCCGGGAAAGCCAATCGATCCGTCCCCGCGCGTCGACCGGCCCGTCGATGAAGGCGCCGTAGATGCAGCGGTTGAGCAGCAGGTCCCCCGGGCCGGGCCACGCCGGATAGTCGTCGTGAAGCGTTCCGATCCCGGCGCCGGTGAGGTCGAGCACACCCGTCACACTGGCGCCGTCCCGCAGCAGGAACCCGCCCTGCACCTGTGCGCGGCCGAGGTCGAGGGCATCCCCGGTGGAGGCCGACAGCGTCGCCCCCCGGCAATCGAGATCGCCCTCGATCGCCGCGCCGGAGAGCCTGACCGTGCCCGAGATGGTCGCCAGCCGCAGTGAGACATTGCCGCCCGCCTCGAGCGAGGCCGCGTTCAGCGCGATGCCTTCCGGCTGCTCGATGGTGAGGCCCTGGCCCTCGACGCCGGCCTCCAGGCGCGCACCCTGCAGGTCGAGACCGCCTTCGACGGTCGTGCCGCGCAGCAGGACGGCGCTGGCGCGCAGGCCGGGGGCTGCCAGCACGGTCTCGCGCGGAAGGCGCAGGGTGGCGCCGTCGCAGGAGAGCTCGCCGCCCAGCGTGGCGCCCGCCAGGGAAAGCGTGCCGGCGATGTCGGCGCCCCGCAGCGTCACCCCGCCGCGCGCCTCCAGCCTGTCGGCATCGATCCCCGGGACAGCCGAGCCGTCGAGGAAAAGATTGTCGATCACGGCCGAGCGCAGCAGCACCGGTGCGTCGAAGCGGCAGTCCTTGAGGCCGATGTCGCGCGGCACGCGGCACCCTTCAAGGTCGAGGGCCCCTGAGATGAAGCCGCCGCTGACCCGCACACCCTTCTCGTGGAGGCGGACCTCGCCCTCGCCGCCGAGCAGCAGAAAGCGCAGGAACTGAGCCCGGACGACCCGGTCTTCGGCCGGCCCCTCCGGCCGGGTGCCGTCGCCAAGCCGGTCGAAGTCGCCGCTGCGCAGCTCCGCGACGATGACGCGCTCGGCCGGCAGCAGGGGTTCGAAGGCGGCGAGGGTCTGGCCGGTCACGTCGTGCGGCTCAGCCCGCCGCGGCGGCGCGCCGCATCAGGAACTCGGCCAGCAGCGGCACGGGCCGGCCGGTCGAGCCCTTGGCGGGTCCCGACAGGGCGGCCGTCCCGGCGATATCGAGGTGGGCCCATGGGAAAGCCTGGGCGAAGCGCGACAGGAACACGGCCGCGGTGACCGCACCCGCCGGCTGGCCGCCGATATTGGCGAGGTCGGCGAAGTTGCTGTCGAGCTGGTCGAGATAATCGTCCCACAGCGGCAGCCGCCACGCCCGGTCGCCCGCCGCCTCTCCGCTTGCGAGCAGCTCGCCGGCGAGCCCATCGTCATTGGCGAAGAGCCCGTGCGGATGACGGCCCAGGGCGATCACGCAGGCGCCGGTCAGTGTGGCGACGTCGACGACCGCCGCCGGCGAGAACCGCTCGGCATAGGTGAGCGTGTCGCAGAGCAGCAGGCGGCCTTCGGCGTCGGTGTTCAGGATCTCGACCGTCTTGCCCGACATGGTGACGACGACATCCCCGGGGCGGGTCGCCTCACCGCCCGGCATGTTTTCCGCCGCAGCGACGATGCCGACGACGTTGACGGGCAGGCCGAGCCGCGCAGTCGTCAGCATGGCGCCCAGCACCGCGCCGCCGCCGCTCATGTCGAATTTCATCTCGTCCATCCCGGCTCCCGGCTTCAGCGAGACGCCGCCGGTGTCGAAGGTGACCGCCTTGCCGACGAGGACCACTGGCGGGGAATCGTCCATGCCGCCGCGGTGGCGGAGCACAATGAGACGGCACGGATTCGCCGAGGCCCTGCCCACGGCAAGGAAGGCACCCATGCCGAGCGCCTCGACCTGCGGCCTCTCCAGCACATCCACCTCGAGCGGAAGATCGCTCGCCATGTCGCGGGCCACGGTGGCGAGATAGGCGGGGTTGCAGACATTGCCGGGCAGGTCGCCGAGCGTGCGGGCGAGCTTTACCCCTTCGGCAATGGCGAGCCCCTGCCGATGCGCGGACGCCTGCGCCCCCGTCAATGAACCCGGCAGCACCAGCAACACGCTGCCGATACTCCTTTCAGGGCCGCGGGCCGGCCGGCCGGGCAGGGCGAAGCGGTAGGCGGACTCGGCGAGGATGCGCGTCGCCTCGCGCACCTGCCACACGATGTCGCGTCCCTTTACCTGCAGATCGCCCAGCGCAATGGCGGCGTCACGCGCCGGCGATGCCGCCAGGGCGCTCGCGGCGGCGCGCATCGCGGCACGGAAGGCATCGTCACCTGCCGCACCGGCCGGTCCCGCACTCACCAGCAGAATGCGCTCGCAGGACAGGCCGGGAACACCCGCGAGGAGCAGGCTGGAGCCCGGCTTCGCGGCGAGATCCCCCGCGGCCAGCGCCCGCGAGAGAGTACCGCTCGCCAGCCGGTCCAGCGCCGCCCCCGTGCCTCCGAGCGGGTTGCCCGGCCCGGTATGGGTCGTCACCACCGCAAGCCCGGTGTGGAGCGTTTCCAGTGTCCCGCCGGCGAGGGTGACGTCCATGGCGATCTCGCGAGTGTGGGAGAGATCCTGCGGCGCTTCGATGCGTCAGAGGCCCCAGGGCAGGCCGAGGGCCTTCCAGGCTGCGAACAGGGCCGTCCAGAGCACGAACATCGTGACGACGTAGGGCAGCATCAGCGCCACAACCGTGCCGACGCCGGCGGACTTGTCGTATTTCTGCATGAAGCCGACGACGACCGCGAAATAGGCGTTGAGGGGCGTGATGGCATTCATTGGCGAGTCGCCGACGCGATAGGCCGCGAGCACCGCCTCCGGCTCGACGCCGAGCTTCATCAGCAGCGGCACGAAGACGGGCGCGAAGATGGCCCATTTCGCGATGGCGCCGGTCAGCAGCAGGTCGATGAGGGCGACCACGACGATGAAGCCGAGCAGCAGCGGCAGCGCGCCGATATTGGCGGATTGCAGCACGTCAGACAGGCTGAGCGCCATGATCGTGCCGATGTTCGTATAGGTGAAATAGGCCACGAACTGGCTGAGCACGAAGAGCAGGAAGATGGTGGGGCCGAGACCCGTCACCGCCTTCTCCATGGCCTTGATGACGTCGGTCAGGGTCTTCAGCGTGCCTGCGCCGACACCGTAGGCCCAGCCCGTGGTCAGGAAGGTGATCATGATCAGGCCGATCAGGCCGTTCATGAAGGGCGAGTTGCCGATGAGCTCGCCTGTCATGGGGTTGCGCAGCGGCGCACCCGGCGGCAGCGTCAGCAGCGCGAAGACGACGGCGACGCCGATCAGCCCGAAGAGCGCGTAACGCAGGCCCTTCGACTCGGCATCGGACAGGCCGGCGCCCGTCTTGGTTTCGACCTGGCTGTCCTTGGGGTCGTAGACGCCGAGCCGGGGCGAGATCACCCGGTCGGTGATGAAGGCGATGATGACCGTGAGGAACAGCACGGAGGCGATGGAGAACCACAAATTCGCGGCGAGGCCGATATTCGTGTTCGGGTTGACGAGCCGGCCGGCGTCGTTGGTGAACTCGACAAGCACCGCGTCGAGCGGCTTGATCAGCATGTTGATCGTGAAGGCGCCCGCCACCGCTGCGAAACCCAGCGCCAGGCCGGCAAGAGGATGGCGTCCGACGCTCATATAGGCCACGCCGGCAAGCGGGATCAGAACGAGGTAGCCGGCGTCGGCGGCGATGCTGGAGATGATGCCGACGAAGGCGAGGATGTAGGTCAGCGCCCAGGCCGGCGACACCAGCACGAGCTTGCGGATGAGCGAATTGACCATGCCCGAGGCCTCGGCGACGCCGGCACCGATCATGGCGCCGATCATCAGGCCGACGGCCGTGAAGCTCATGAAGTTCGGGATGAGCGACGAATAGAGGAAGCGGATGCCCTCGATGCTGAGCAGGCTCCGGATGTGCGTCGTCGACTGCTCGATCTTGTTCGTGTCGGGATTGATGGCCTCGATCGTCACCGACGTGCCGAAGATGGAGAGCACTGCCGACAGCACGATCACGACCGCGATGAGGATCAGGAAGATCACCACCGGATGCGGGACCATGTTTCCGACGCGTTCGACCGCGTCGAGCATCTTCTGCATCGCAGACTTTTCGCCCTGCGCGGCCTCGCTTCCGGCCTTCATCCCCTGACCTCCGTGACGGTGTTCTCTGAAGAGGCGCTCTTGGCTTTCCTGTCGCCGTTTTCATCTGGCTTCGTCTGGTCCGGCGTGCGCACCTTCTGCCCCGGATGCAGGGCCTGCGTTCCCGCCGTGACGACGATGTCGCCGGGCTCCAGGCCCTCGGCCACGATGGCCCGGCCCGTTTCGAAACGGAGGATCTCGACAGGGCGCAGGGCGACGGCCGAAGTGGCGGGATCGACGACCCACACGGCAGGCGCCGGTCCCGCGGCGGTCAGCGCCGAGGCCGGGATGGCGACCACCACGTTGGACGCGAGATCGACCGCCGCGGTCACGGGTGCGCCGAGGCGCATTGCCTCGGGCGGATCCTCGAGGCCTATGCGCACGCGGAAGGTTCGCGTCACCGGATCGGCCTCGGGCGACACCTCGCGCACGCGGCCCGCGGCGGTCACCGACGGATCGGACACCAGCGAAACGCGCACGGCCTTGGCCGAGGAACCCGACTGCAGAAGGGCGGCTGGCACCTCCACCACCGCGTCGCGGCCATCGTCCCGCGCGATGCGGACCACCATCTGGCCGGGCTGCACGACCTCGCCCGGCTCGGCGCCGATTGCGGTCACGGTGCCGGCCGCATCGGCCTTCAGCTCGGTGAAGCCGAGCCGGTCGCGCGTCGCGTCGGCCCGGGCCTCGGCGTCCTCCAGCCGGGCGAGGGCAGTCTCGTAGTCCTGCCGGGCCTGGTCGTAGCGTGGCCGGGTGGTGAAGCCCTGGGCCAGCAGTCGCTCCTGGCGCTCGTAGCTGTTGCGCGCCGTGGAGACCTCGCCACGCGCCGCGGTGAGCGTCGCGCGGGCTGCCTTCAGGGCGTTCTCCTCGGTCGCGGGATCAAGGCGGGCGATCAAATCGCCGGCGGCGAGGCGCGCGCCGATCTCGGCCTTGCGCTCGATGACGCGCCCACCGATCCGGAAGGCCGCCTCCACGTCTTTGCGGGCCTGGATGTCGCCCGTGACGCGCACCTCCTCGGTGAGCGTCGCCGGCTCGACGACGACCACGCCGACGGGGCGGCCCCTGGCCGCCTCGTCGTCCTGGCCGTCACCGCAGGCGGAGAGCAATGGCATCGCCGCGGCAAGGAGGAGCGCGGCGCGCATGGAGCGGCTCTTGGCCAAGCGGCTCATGGCGTCGCCTCCGCGGGTTCGGTCGGCGCGGGCGCGGGCGGAGCTGTCTCCCCGCGTTCGAAGGCTGTGACGTAGAGCGTCGGCAGAAAGACGAGGGTTAGCAGCGTGGCCACCAGCAGCCCGCCCATGATGGCGAAGGCCATCGGCCCCCAGAACACGGTCGGCGCAATCGGGATCATGCCCAGCACGGTCGAGACGGCCGTGAGCATGATCGGTCGGAAGCGCGTGGTGCTGGCGTCGATGGCGGCCTGCTTGACCGTCTTGCCCGCTTCCCGCTCGGCCTCGATCTGGCCGACGAGGATGACGGCGTTCTTGATAATGATGCCGATCAGGGCGAGCACGCCGAGGATGGCGACGAAGCCGAGCGGCCGGTTGAAGACCAGCAGGGCCAGGACGATGCCGATGAGGCCGAGCGGCGCGATGCTGACGACGACCGCGAGCCGGCCGAAGCTCTGCAGCTGCGCCATCAGCACGGTGAGCATCAGGAAGATCATCAGCGGGACGACGGCGACGACGGAAGCCTGCGACTTGGCGCTCTCCTCCACCGTGCCGCCGGTGTCGATGCGGTACCCCGCCGGCAGGCTGGCGCGCAGCTTGGCGAGGGCCGGCTCGATCTGCGCCACCACGGGGTCGGGCAGCGTGCCGGGACGGATGTCCGCCTCCACGGTAAGTGTCGTCACGCGGTCGCGCCGCCACACGAGCGGGTAGTCCTGGCCGTACTCGAAGGTGACGAACTGCGAGAGCGGCACGGTTCGGCCGGAAGGGGTGGCGACCTGCAGGGAGCGCAGCGTCTCCACCGTCGCTCTCTCGTCGTCCCTGGCCCGGGCGACCACGTCGACGAGGTAGATGTCGTCGCGGACCTGCGTGATCGGGGCTCCCGTCAGCGCCGTCCCCAGCGCGGCCGCGACGGCTTGCGAGCTGAGGCCGAGGCGGCGGACCTCGTCCTGGTCGACGCGCAGGCGAAGTTCGCGCGAGGGCTCGATCCAGTCGAAGGCGACCTGCTTGATCGCCCCGTTCCCCGCCACGACCTGTGCCACCTGCATCGCGGTGTCGCGTACCTTGGCGATATCCGGACCACTGATACGGTACTGGACCGGCCAGCCGACGGGCGGCCCGAGTTCCAGCGGGTAGACCCGGGTGACGAGTCCGGGGAAGTCGGTGGCGAGTTTCGTCTCGAGCTTCTTCTGCAGCCTGTCCCGGGCATCGACGTCCTTCGCCACCACGACGGCCTGGCTGAAGAAGGGGTTGGGCAGCTGCGCGTTCAGCGGCAGGTAGAAGCGGATGGCACCCTGCCCGACATAGGTGCTCCAGCGGTCGACGTCGGGATCGCCCTTGAGCAGAGCGTCGAAACGGGCTGAGACATCCTCGCTCGCCTGCATCGAGGCGCCCTGCGGCAGGCGGAGGTCGACGAGGAGTTCCGTGCGGTCGGAGGCCGGGAAGAACTGGCGCGGCACCAGCGGCAGGGCGAGCAGCGCCAGCACGAACAGGCCGAGCGTCGCCGCGATCGTGATCCATCGCATATTTATTGCGGTGGCGAGCAGGCCTCGGAAGGCCTTCACCAGGCCGCCCTCGGACGTTCCCGTCTGGGCCGGCGGCTTCAGGATGGCGACGCCCAGCACCGGCGCGAACACGACGGCCACGAACCACGACACGATCAGCGCGATGCTGACGACCGCGAAGAGCGAGAAGGTGTATTCGCCGGCCGAGCTCGCCGCGAAGCCGATCGGCACGAAGCCCGCGATCGTGACGAGGGTCCCGGCCAGCATCGCCATGGCGTAGTGGCGGAAGGCGAACGTCGCCGCCTCGCGCTTGGGTTCGCCCGCTGCCAGCCGCGAGACTGTGGCGTCCGTCGTCGTCATCGCATCATCGACGAGCAGCGCCAGCGCAATGATCAGCGCGCCCAGCGACACGCGTTGCATGTCGATATGGGCGAGGTCCATCAGCGCAAAGACAATGGCGAGCGTCAGCGGGATGGCGAGCGCCACCACGAGACCCGCGCGCACGCCGAGCGCGATGAAGCTGACGACGAGAATGATCGCGACGGATTGCCAGAGCGACGTCATGAAGTCGGCGATGGCGTGGTCCACCGTCACCGCCTGGTCGGCGACGAGCGTCGCCTCGATGCCGTGCGGCAGGTCGGCCTGGACGCGGGACATCGCCTCCTTGACGGCCTTGCCGAGCGAAAGGATGTCGCCGCCGTCGCGCATGGCGATGGCCAGCCCGATGGCCTCTTTTCCGTTGACGCGGAACATCGGCTGGGACGGGTCGGCGAAGCCGCGCCGGATCGTGGCGATGTCGGCGAGGCGAACCATCCGGTCGCCGACCGCGAAGCTGAAGTTGCGCAAGTCCTCCTCGCCGGAGAAGGCGCCGGATACCCGCACCGTCAGGCGCTCCTTGTCGGTGTCGACGCTGCCGGACGGGCGCACGACGTTCTGGCTCTGCAGCGCGGCGATCAGCGCGCCGCGATCGATGCCGAGCCGCGCCAGTTCCTGCGTCGAGAACTCGATGAAGATCCGCTCGTCCTGCGCTCCGATGATGTCGATCTTGGAGACGTCCGGCACCTGCAGCAGGTCGGAGCGGATGTCCTCGACCCGGTCCCGCAGTTCGCGCCGGCTGAAGCCATCGGAGGTGAAGCCGTAGATGATGCCGAACGTGTCGCCGAAGCGGTCGTTGAAGAACGGCCCCAGCACGCCCTGCGGCAGAGTGTGGCGCATGTCGCCGACGAGGTTGCGAGCCTCCTGCCAGATGCCTTGCACCCGCGCGCCGGGCACCGACTGCTTCAGGTTGACGAAGATCGTGGTGATGCCGCGCGTCGTGTAGCTGCGCAGGAAGTCGACGTCGGGCGTCTCCTCGAGCGTGCGTTCCAGCCGCTCGGTCACCTGCTTCAGCATGTCCTCCTGGGTCGCGCCGGGCCACGCAGCCGAGACGACCATGGTCTTGATGACGAAGGAGGGGTCCTCGGCGCGCCCAAGGCGGTTGAACGCAAGCACGCCCGCGGCCACCGCCACGATCATCAGGTAGACGACGAGGGAGGTGTGGCGCAGTGCCCAGTCAGAGAGGTTGAAACGCTTCACGGCTCAACCCCCGCCAGTCGCACCTTCTGTCCGGGCTGGAAGCCGTTGACGCCGGCGGTCACCACCACGTCGCCGGGCGCAAGACCCTTGGCGACCACCACCGTCGCCGGGTCGTCCCGCTCCACCTGCACCGGCCGCAGCGCCACGGTCTCCTTCAGCGGATCGACCACCCAGACGGCGGGCTCGGGACCGCTTCGCACGAGTGCCGTGGCCGGGATGGTGAACCCGCCGGACGGCCCGGGCGAGAAAGAGCCCTGGACGGACTGGCCGAGGTTCAGTCCCGTCGGAGGATCGGCCAGTCCGACGCGCACGCGGAACAGCCGGGTCACGGGGTCGGCCTGCGGCGAGATCTCACGAACCCGGCCCGCCGCCCGCACCGAAGGATCCGCCGCGGACTGCACGCTGACCCGCTCGTCAGGCCCGAAAGCGTCGAGCGCATCCGCCGGAAGGTCGAAGACGGCGTCGCGTCCGTCCCTGCGCGCCATCCGCAGCACCATGCGGCCGGCCTGGACGACCTCGCCCGGCTCGGCCCCGACGGCCGTCACGACGCCCGGCGCGTCGGCACGCAGCTCCGTGAAGCCGACGACGTCCTCGGCGATGCGGACCTGCGCGGCCGCCGCCTCGACCTGGGCACCGGCGGCCTTCCGGGCCTGCTCGGCCGCCTCCAGGTCGGCGGTGGACGTCACCCCGCGCTGGTGAAGGTGGGACTGGCGCTCGAAACGGCCTTGCGCCTGACGCAGCACGCCCTCCGTTGCAGCCAGTGCCGCGCGAGCCGAGCGAAGCTCGTTCAGCTCCGTCTCGGGATCCAGCCTGGCCAGCAACTGCCCGTCCTTGACCGCGGCGCCGACCCCGGCGAGGCGCTCGCTGACCCGGCCGGGGATGCGGAAGGCGAGGGACACCGTGTCGGCCGCCTCGATGCGGCCGGAGAACGTCGTGACGGCCCCTGCCTCGGCGGCCGCCACCGTTATCGTCCGCACAGGGCGGGCAGGACCCTTCGCGGTCGTGCCGTCGTCCCCGCCACAGGCACCGGCCAGCGTGGCGAGTGCGACGGCGGCGGCCATGCGGGAGAGGGAGCCGGTCATCGCGCCGCCTCCCCGCGTGGTGCGAGCCAGCTGGCGCCCATGACGAGGAAGGCCAGGCCGGCCAGCGCCATGGCGAGCCCGGCCATCTCGCCCGCGGTTTCGACGGAAGGGTAGGGGAAGCGCAGCACCAGCCCAACCGCCACCGCAAGGGTGACCAGGCCGGCCGCAACCGGCCAAAACCAGCCACGCTCGGGCCTGATGCGCAGGCCGAGCCCGAGCTGCGTGATGCCTTGCACGGCAAGCACGACGGTGACGACGAGGGCGATGGCCGCGGCGCCCTTCATCGGCTTGACGATGATGAGCAGCCCCCCCACCACTTCGGCTGCCCCGAACAGCAACTGCCAGCGGAAGCCGTGCCATGTCCGGTCGCGCAGGGTCTGCGCGATGATGACGACACCGCCGAGCAGGACGAGAATGCCGAGCCCGGTGCCGGTGGCCGCCGTCGCGGCGTCAGGCAGCAGGATGGCGAGGACGCCGAAGGCGAAGAGCATGGCGCCCAGCACCATGAACCGAACCCCGCGCGAGCGGCGCGAGACGGGTGCATTGGCTTCGGCCACGGGTCCCGCCGCATCCATGGCCGTCAAGTCCCGGCCCCGAACGACGCGGTCGACACACCCATGGGAATCTCCGGCACCTGCCCCTGCGGCCCAGCCGGTGACGGCTTTGGGCCTCGCTCAGCGTGGTAGCAACGGCCCCGGGGGGTTGGATCGGCTCAGAATCCCAATCCTGCGCGCACGATCCCAAACTTCAGCTCGAGGTCGCAGGGATGGCGGCCGCGCCACGGCGAGCCACCGCGACGCCCCGTACGAGCGCCAGCCCGGCGAGGGCTACGAACACCATGGGCCAGTAGATGCCCTGCCCCCAGCTGTCCGACATGAATCCCGAGAGGCTGGTGAGAGCTGCCATCGCGATGGCCCACACGGCGGCAAGCCAGGCCTGCGCCTGGGCCTTCCCGGCCTGCGGAGCGATGGCGGCGAGAAGGAACACGCTGCCGAGATGCGTGGCTCCGAAGCTCAGCCCGTGCAGCAGCTGCAGCGGAGCCAGCACCGCCAGGGGAGGATCGAACGCCATCACCGCCCAGCGCAGCGCAGCAGCGGCGGCCCCCGCGCTCAGCAGCCGCAGAGCGCCCGCATCGCCCGCCGCAATCGTGCCGGCCATGAGGAAGAACAGCACCTCCCCGGCAATGCCGAGGGACCACAGGATGCCCAGCGTCGTGCCGGAATAGCCCAGCGACTGCCAGTGCAGAGTGCCGAAGGCGTACACCGCGGCATGGCTTGCCTGCACCAGCGCCGGCCCGGTGACCGCAAGGGCCAGAACACCGTAACCCGCCGTGGCCGCAGCCGCCGGGACGGTGCCGGCCGCCGGAGTGGCCGTCTTCCCCACCTCCGGCAGTGCCAGCGTGGCAAGCGCGACAGCCAGCGCCGCGGCGCCGAGCAGCGTGACGACGGCGCCGGGCGAGCGCTCCGCGACGATGGCACCGCCGGCGAAGCTCGCCGCCGCGAAGGCGACGGAACCGGCCAGGCGTATGCGGCCGTAGCGTCGCTCCGCGGATGTCTGCCCGACGAGGATGCGAAGCGTCGCGGCATCGGTGAGCGCGATCAGTGGACCCTGCGCGAGAGCGATGAGCCCGACGACCAGCGCGATTGCGGCGAGGCCGTGGGCCAACGGGAGGAGCAGAAAACCGGCAGCGGCGGCGCACGCGCAGGCGATGATGGCGGGGCGGATGCGGCCGGTCAGGTCGGCCAGCGCCGCGATGGCGGGATTGGCGACGATCCGCAGGGCGAAGGGAAGCGCCAGGACGAAGCCGATCTCCGCAGCGTCGAGCGACCGCGATTGCAGCCACACGGGGAAGAAGGGCAGGTTGACGCCGAGCTCGAAGAACAGCACGGCGTAGAGGAGGGTGAGGCGCGGACCCGCGCCGATCGCGGGCACGACGCTCAGGCTTGTGCCGCACCGCCCGCCGCGGTGCGCGGCGGTTGCCAACGCGTCACGCGCTGGGCCAGTGCCACCTCCCGCGCTTCGCTCGGGCTGAGCTCAAACTCCTTGCGGAAGGCACGGCTGAACGTCGAGTGATCGAGGAAGCCGACTTCGGCGGCGATGAGATTGACCGAGCGCATCTCGGTGGGATCGCTGAGCAGACGTCGCGCCTGGTGCAGGCGCTCACGCTGGATGAAGGCGGCCACGCCGCCGGATTCCTCCAGCACGCGGTAGAGCTTGGAGCGGGACACGGCGAGCAGCCGGACGAGCTGCCCCGGTCCGAAATCCGGAGAAGCCATGTTCTGCCGCACGACGTGGCGCGCCCTGTCGAGAAGCAGGGAGGAGAGCGGCGAGTCTGCTTCCATGCTCCGGGACCGGCCCGGCGCCACGCAGCCCGCGACAAGCTGGCGTGTCGGTTCAGCCAATGCGTCTGCTTGTACCTCCGTCAGGAAGGGCAGTCGCGCCGCAAGGCTCATGAGGTAATCTGTAAGCAACGCCGCCATGGGGGATTGGATCACGCTGCCGTGCACCTCGTCGAGGTCAGCCGCCTCGCGCGGGTCGCCCCGGCGGGGGAGATGCAGCGTAAAGACCCGGCCATCCCGCCCGCGCCCCTCGAAGGGCAGCGCGAGAGAGCGGAAGGACACGACCGGGGTCACGGTATCGTGGGGCCAGGCGATGACGAGGCACCAGTCGTCGCTGTGCAGGTTGGGCCGGTGGCGCCATGCCCGGGCGGGCGCATCGCCGAGCTCGTAGCGGGCGAACCGGAGGTCACCGAAGACCCACTCGTCGGCATCGGCGGGGAAAGCCGGCGCCGGCGCCGTTGCCGGCAGGAGCTCCACGATGCCCGACAGCATGCCCCGCCAGGCCTCGAATTGGTCCCGGCGATGCAGCCCGCGTGTCGAGAATTGCCGCATCGCCAGGGGACGGTCGTTTTCGGCAGAAACGTCGGGGTGCGATCCCATCGTTCTCTCAGCTCAACGGGCTTGATCGTGACAGGCGGAACGCCAGCAAGCGCGGTGGTCCCTGCTGCCTTGTTGCGACAGCATAGCTGGGGCCGAGCAACACGTAATGTACTTTATTGTCTCAGGTCAGCGATTTAGCTAAGATTTGTTATTGTACGGTGGTGTGGCTATCATGTTTGCGGGCCGTGTTGCGCGCATCAGGATCGCACAGAACTCAAAACCGCCAGATGAGCGGGACGATGAACACCGACACCACGAAGAACCACAGCAGCAGCGGCAGGCCGAGCTTCCAGTAGTCGCTGAAGACGTACCCTCCCGGCCCCATCACCATCAGGTTGGTGGGGGTGGCGATGGGCGTCAGGAATGCGCCCGCCGCCGCCACGGCCACGCTCATCAGGACGGGGCGGGGAGACACGCCGAGGCTCTGCGCCGCGGCGACGCCGATGGGGATCACGATGAGCGCCGTCGCCGTGTTGCTGATCAGCTGGCCCATGATGGCGGTCAGTACGAAAAGGCCGGCCAGCAGCGCGACTGGCCCGTGGTCTCCGACGGCCCCGACGAGAGCCTCGGCCAGCAGCTTGGCGGCACCGGTCTCCTGCATCGCGGTGGAGAGCGGCATCATGGCGCCGACGAGGATGACCGTCGTCCAGTCGATCGCCCGGTAGGACTGCTCGACGGAGACCACATGGGTCAGGATCAGCGCGCCCGCGGCGAGCAGGCCCGCGATGGCCGGCGGCACGGCGCCGGTGGCGAGCAGGACGACCATGACCAGGAGGATCGCGATCGCCTGCTTGGCGCCTGCGCCCAGCGGCACGGCCTGCCGGCGCACGACGTCCGGCGAGTTCACGACCAGCACGTCGGGATCGCTGAGATGCGTGTCGAGCGCCTTCCACGTGCCTTGCAGCAGAAGCGTGTCGCCCGCCTGAAGAACGGTCGTGCCTTCGCCCAGCACCTCGTTCTGCCGCTGCACGGCGATGATGATGAGGTCGCCGCTCTCGGTGACCATGCCGGGGAAGACGCTCTGGCCGATCATCGCGGAGCGCGGCGGGATCATCACCTCGGCAAGGCCCGAGCTGCGGTTGAAGAGCGTGTCGGCGGCGCCGTCCGCCTCGTCCTCGCGGAAGGCGAGGTGCATGTCGGCCGCGTAGGCCGCCGCTGCGTCCGCCTCGCCGCGGACGAGGATCATGTCGCCCTCGGCGACGGGCCGGCGCAACGGTGCGGCGGTCGGCTCCTGCACGCCGATGAGTTGCAGGCCGCCACGTCCGGCAAGGTCGACCGCCGTCGCCGGCTGTCCGACATAGGGGCATGAGCCGCGAACGCGCAGCTGGAAGACGCCGGATGCGAGGCCGTACTGCTCGACCAGTGTCCTGGCATGGCGGCTGAAGTCCGCAGGCATGGACGGCCCGTTGCGCTTGGGCAGCAGGCGTTCGCCGAAGAGGACGATGATGGCCAGCGTGCCTGCCAGAAGGGGGACGCCGACCAGCGTGAACTCGAAGAAGCCGAAGCGGGGCAACCCGGCCTCGACTGAGGCATTGCTCACCAGCACGTTCACGGGGGTGCCCGTGAGCGCCAGCATCGATCCCGCATGAGCCGAGAAGACGAGCGGCATCAGCAGCTGCGAGGTCGGGCGCTTCAGGCGCATGGCCATCACCACGACCACGGGCAGCAGCGCCGCCACCGCGCCATTGACGCTGATCATCGCCGTCAACAGGGAGACGAGCAGGCCGGTGAGCACCAGGAGCCGGGTCCGGCTGTCCTCGCCGGCGCGGGCGATCAGCTGCTGGCCGGCCCAGGTCGTGACACCGGTGCGCTCGAGCCCGGCGCTGACGACAAACAGCGTGGCGATGAAAATCACCGAGGGATCGCCGAGCCCCGCCATGGCTTTCGACAGCGGCAGCACGCCAGTCGCCCACAGTGCAACCGCGACGCCGAGGGCGACGATGATGACCGGGATCCGGTTCCAGACGAAGAGGACGACTGCCGCCGCAACGATCAAGCCGGTGAGTGCGATGGGGCTCACGCCTCGTTCCTCCCGCTGCCCAACGCGGCAGGTGCGGACGCCATGGGGTCCGCGCTGCCACACGCTGAGCGATAGCATCGCTCAGGTTCAGCCTTGAAGAGCACAGAATCCCAGATTGTGCCGGCCGTCTCAGAGTGGTTCGAGCGTCGCGACGCCGGTCCCCGCGCTGGCGTGATCGCGGCTGGGCAGCTACTTTGCTCGCATCGGTTGTGATGCGGAGACGTGCGTGGCGAGGAGACCGGTGCAGCGCGGGACAGTCACCGGGATGCTGGTCCTCCTCGCCGTCGCGCTGTTGGCTGCCTGCTCGTCGCCGCCCGGCCGCCTGCTGGCGCCTGTCGCTCCCGACCCCGCGGCCACCACGGTCGACCTGCTGGCCGCCACGACGCGTGACGTCGATGACGACCCGGCAGTGCTGTTCGGCGGCGACAGGGGCGACGGCGTCTCCTACGCCGCGCTCGACGTGTCACTGCCCCCGGGGCGCGATCCCGGGACGCTTCAATGGCCCCGTTCGGCTCCGGCCGATCCGGCGCGGGAATTCGCTGTACTCGCCGCCGAGCGCATCGACCGCAGCAAGGTGCGGGACTGGCTGAAGGGTCATGCCGGGCGGCAGGGCCGCCTCTTCGTCTTCGTTCACGGCTACAATACCAGCTTCGGGCGCGCGGTCTTCCGCTTTGCCCAGCTCGCGCACGACACGGACGCTGCCGCCGCGCCCGTTCTCTTCTCCTGGCCGTCTCGCGGGCGGCTGCTCGACTACAAGCGCGACAGCGACAATGCGAGTTATTCGCGATCGGACCTCGGCGCGCTGCTCGAGACGGCCCTCGCCCTTCCCGAGATCCGGGAGATCACGATCCTCGCGCACTCGCTCGGCAGCTGGGTGGCGATGGAGGCGGTGAGGCAGGTCGGGCTTGCCCACCATGGCGTGCCCTCCAAGATCCGCAACCTCGTGCTGGCGGCTCCCGACCTCGACGTCGGCGTGTTCCGCCGGCAGCTGGAGGACATGGGGCCGCGGCGTCCCCAGGTGACGCTGTTCGTGGCGAGCAGCGACAGGGCCCTGCAGGTCTCGGCCATCCTCACGCGCGGCATGACGCGGCTCGGCGCCATCGATCCCACGCAGGAGCAATACCGCGAGCAGTTCGCCGGCCTCTCCGGGGTGACCATTCTCGACCTGTCCGCCCTGCGATCGGGCGACCGCATCAACCACGATCTCTACGCCCAGAGCCCCGCCGTGGTGCGCCTCATCGGCGACCGCCTGCTCGCCGGCCAGGTCGTGACCGACGAGGATGCGGACATTCTGGCCGGCGCCGACGGCCCGGTTGCCGCTGCTGCGGGCGCGCTGGTCACCGCTCCCATCCGCATCTTCCAGGCAGGCAAGCCGCAGTAGGTCCGCCCCGCGCGCCCCGGCAAGGCTGGAGCGGGGGGCTGGATGTCAGCGGGCGAGGATGCTGCGGAGCACCCGCAGGAGCTCGGCCGCAGGCGCCTGCGCGGGTCCGACGGACCGCCAGCAGACGTGGTGGTCCGGCCGCACCAGCAGGCAGCCGCTGTCGCGGATCTCGCTCGCCCGCGCCCAGTCGCCGCTGTGATCGGCATAGACCTGCCGTGGCCCGATCACGTGCGTGACGATCTCGATGCCGAGCTCCTTGCCGGCGTTCCGCGCTGCCTCCACCCAGGCTTCGCCACCGAGGCCGGTCAGCAGGGTGAACTTCCCGTGGCCGCAGAGATCCAGCGTCGAGACCTCCGCGCCGTTGTCCCAGCGATACACCCAGACATGCGGGATCCGCGCCCCGGGCCATGTGGTCGGCTGGTAGTGCAGGTCGGCATCCAGCTGGAAGTCCGGCTCGATCTGCCCGTCCGTCACGACAGCCTCGGAGCGGTAGCGCTGGTTCATCTCCACGCCATGCGCGTCGAACTCGTATTTCTTGAAGGCGATCGCCTTGCGGATGGCGTCGCGCTGGCGTTCGGCCGCCTCGGTCCCGGCCGTGCGGGCCTCCAGGTTCTTCTGCATCTGGACGGGATCGACCGCCTCCGACATGCCAAGCGCCTCGAAAATCGGGCCGAACTCCGCGATCGACTGGTTGGCGCGGGTGACGATCTGCTTGGCGATCGGAGCGCGCTCGTCATTGTAGCTGTCCAGCAGCTTCTCCCCCGCCTGGCCCTTCAGCACCATGGCGAGCTTCCAGGCGAGGTTGAAGCTGTCCTGGATGGAGGTGTTGGACCCCAGCCCGTTCGATGGCGGGTGCCGGTGGATCGCGTCGCCGGTGCAGAACACCCGGCCCTTCGACAGCTGCGTCGCGTAGCGGTTGTTGACCGTCCACGTGTTGGCCGACAGCAGCTCGATCTCGAGATCGGGATCGCCGACGAGCTGGCGGGCGACGCCCGTGGCGAACTCCGGCGAAACGTCGGGCTCCGGTCCGTTGATGTCGTAGCCCCAGACGATCAGCCACTCGTTCCACGGCCGGACCATGCGCACGAGGCCCATGCCGATGCCGCCGACGTCGGCGCCGGGCTGCATCACCCAGTAGAGGACGGAAGGCCGGTGCGCGACGTAGCGGGAGAGGTCGGCGCGGAACAGGATGTTCATCGAACCGCCGACGCCCATCTTGCCCTCGAACGGCAGGCCGGCATGCTCCGCCACCAGCGACTTTCCGCCGTCCGCCCCGATCAGGTATTTCGAGCGGATCGTCACCTCCCTGCCGGTCAGCCGGTCGCGGCAGACCGTGGTGACGCCGCCCGGATCCTGCTCGTGCCGCAGATACTCGGTGGACATGCGGGCCTGCGTGCCGCGCGAGCAGGCGGTCTTGAAGAGCAGCGGCTCCATGAAGGTCTGCGGCAGGTCGTTCATCTGCGTCGGCGAGGACATCAGGTGCTCCGCCTTGGACAGCGGATGGTTGCCCCACGACTTCATGCGGCCGATTTCCTCGCCCGCCAGGCTCTCGCAGAAGATGTTCTCGCCCATCAGCTCCTGGTGCGTGGCGAAGAGGTAGGCCTCGTCCTCCACGTCCCGGCCGAGATCGCGCAGCACCTCCATGGCGCGCTGGTTGGTGATGTGCGCGCGCGGCGTGTTGGCCAGCCAGCGGTAGCGGTTCACCACCATGTTCTCGACGCCCATGGTCGAGAGCAGCGCGGCGGCGGCCGAGCCGGACGGCCCGGTTCCGATGATCAGCACCTCGGTCGTGATGTCGGCCATGGCTCGTCGTTCCTCCCGTGTCGTGTTTGATGTCAGGCCGCCGGTGGCTCTCCGGCCCATGCGGCCTGCAGCAGGCGTCGCAGCGCGTCCCGTTCGACGGGGCGCGGGTTCCAGTAGGGGTTTTCGGTCGCGAGGTCCGCGGCGCGATCGAGGTCGGCTTCCCTCAGGCCGAGGTCGCGCAGCGCCAGCGGCGCTTTCATCGACATCGCGAAATGATGGAGCGCGCCGCCGGCCGACGCGGCGCCGAAGATCTCGGCGATCGGAGCGAGGAGGTCGGGTACGGCGTGCTCATTGTAGGCGATGGCGTGCGGCAGGACGATCGCATGCGTCTCGGCGTGCGGCAGGTCGAAGGAGCCGCCCAGCGTGTGGCAGAGCTTGTGATGCAGCGCCATGCCGACCTGTCCCAGCACCGTCCCGCAGAGCCATGCGCCGTAGAGGGTCTCGCCGCGCGCCTTCAGGCCGGCCGGCTCGGCGACGACCCGCGGCAAAGCATCCCTGAAGGCGCGCAGCCCCTCGATCGCCATCAGGGTCGACATCGGCGAGCGGTTGCGCGCGTAGAGGCCCTCTGCGGCGTGCGCCATGGCGTTGAGGGCGCTGGTGACGGTCATCGGGACCGGCAGCGTTCGCACCAGCTCGGCGTCGTAGAGGATGACCTCGGGCTGCACCTTCGGGGACGTGATCGTCGTCTTCCGCCCGCCCTCGGTCTGGCCCAGGATGGGCGTCGCCTCGGATCCCGCATAGGTGGTCGGCACCACGATCTGCGGCAGGTCGGTCCGCAGCGCGATGGCCTTGCCGAGGCCGGTCGTCGAGCCGCCGCCAACGGCGACGACGCAATCCGCCCCGAGCCGTCGCGCGACCTCGGTCGCTTCCTCCGACACCGCGACCGGCGTGTGCATCACCGCCCCTGTGAAGGTGCCGGCGGACCGTTCGCCCAGCATCGCCGCGAACTCGTCCGCTGTGGCTGCCTGCTGGGCGGTGGTCAGGACCAGGGCGCGACGGACGCCCAGCGCCTCCATCTCGTCGCCGACGGCGCGTCGTGCACCCGCGCCGAAGCGCACCCGCACGGCCGCGCTCGTGGCGACGAACTCCTCCTGGAACAGCGACATTCCCCGCGCCCTTGTTTTCTCCCGCATCAGCATAATCGGCGCGGTCCGGGATATTGATCAGTTCGTTCGCCCTAAATATAACCTTGAGCTATGAAGATCGACAGCGAACACCTCGAGATCCTGGCCCTCATCGTGGAGAAGGGCGGGCTCACCGAGGGTGCTGACGCACTCGGCAAATCGCAGCCCTCGGTCTCGCGCACCATGGCGCTGCTGGAAGACCGGGTCGGCGCCCCGCTGTTCGAACCCGGCAAGCGGCCCTTGCGCCCGACCGAGCTGGGCGAAAGCCTGGCTCGCATCGGCGGTCGCATCCACGCCCTGAACCGCGAGGCCAGCAGGCTCGTCCAGAGCTACCGCAAGGGTCACACGGGACGCATCCGCATCGCGGGCACGCCGATCTTCATGGACGGCGTCGTCTCCACCCTGATCGCCGACTTCCACAACCGCCATCCGGAGGTGCAGATCGCGCAGTCCTACGGCTATTTCGACACGCTCGCCGGCAGCCTGCGCAACGGCTCGCTCGACATGGCGATCGTGCCGCTGCATCCGGCCTCCGTGCCGTCGGACATGCACTTCGTGCCCCTCTTGCCCGGGCGTAACGTCGTCGCCTGCCGCGCCGTGCACCCGCTTGCGGGCCGGGCGGCGATCACGTTGGCCGACCTCGAGCCCTATCCATGGATCGCGCCCCCGGCCGACAGCCCGTTGTTCCGAGATCTCCAGCGGGCGCTGAAGTCGATCGGCAAGGAGGATTTCCGGGTCAACTTCTCCGGCGGCACCTTCGCGTCCATCGTCAGCGTGCTCGCCCGCTCGGACTCGCTCACCGTGCTGCCGTACTCGGTGGTGTTCCTGTCGCGCAAGACCGCCGGTCTGGAGGCGCTGCCGCTGAAGATCGAGCATCCCGACAGGCGCCTGGGCATGCTCACCGTCTCCGACCGGCAGTCGCCTCCGGCCCTGCGGCTCTTCGCGGAGTTCCTCGCCGAAGAATTCAAGCTGCTGGAGGCGCGCATGCAGCACGAGCAGCAGGTCACCCGCCGTCGCGGTTGAGCGTACGCCCTGCCCCAATGGTGTCATCCCCGGCGGCCGGCAAAGCCGGACGGGAAGGCGGATCCAGGCCTGTTCGTTATGACCCCTGGATCCCCTTCCCCTCCGCCGCTGCGCGGCTCCGGCCGGGGATGACAGCGAGAGAAGCGGAAGTGGGTTGCGCCGCTGGCAGTCCCGGTATGGGAGCCTCACTTCAGGGCGATGTAGGTCTGCGGATCGAGCGACGTCACCCGGACGGCGACATGCGTTCCCGTCGCGGACCTCAGCATCTCCTGCAGCCGCCGGCTCACCGAGATCATGTGGTCCCGCGTCCGTTCCGGCCGTGGCATGACCTGCATCTCGGCGTTGACGCGCGGCAGGTCGCCCATCGCCATCACCGGCATCAGCGCGAACTGGCAGGCCGGGGCGTCCACCTTCAGTTCGTCGCAGAGCATGGAGCGGATCGGCTCCATGGCCGCGGCAAGACGGTCCCGGCATTCGGGATAGAGCGTCTCGTCGACGAAGATCTTGAGGTTGGGCATCGAGGGCCTCAGGCAGGCGTCAGCACGAAGTCGAACGGGGAGCGCCACTGCGTCTCGGCGCCATCCAGGCGCTCGTAGGGGGCGATGAGGGTGCCCTTCACACCGAACACCGCGTCGGAGGTGAGGTAGGGGTCGTCGCCGACGAAGGTGTGGGTGACGAGGTTCTGGAACCCGGGCGCCGAGATGATGAAATGCATGTGGGCGGGCCGATAGGGGTGGCGGCCGAGATGTCCCAGCATCTTGCCGACCGGGCCGTCATTCGGGATCGGGTAGGAGGTCGGCTTGATGCCGCGGAAGCGGTAGCCCCCGTCCGGCCCCGTGAAGAAGCGCCCGCGATTGTTCCAGCGCGGCTGCACGCCCGGCTGCTGCACATCGTAGTAGCCGTCGGCATTGTCGGACCAGACGTCGACGCAGGCGCCGGCGACAGGGCGGCCGTGGACGTCGATGACCTTGCCCTCGAACAGGCAGGTCTCACCCTTGCCGTCGAGGCAGACCGTGTCGCCCATCTCCCTGATGGGCGCGTCGGCGACATGGAAGGGGCCGAGCACCGTGTTCTCCGTCGCGCCGGGCGGGCGGCGGTTGTTGATCGCATCGACCAGCATGGAGAAGCCGAGCACGTCGGAGAGGAGAATGAACTCCTGGCGTTCCTGCGAGCAGATCTGGCCGGTCTTCGTCAGGAACTCGACCGCGAGATCCCATTCCGCCTGGGTGAGATGGACCTCCTTGGCGAAGGCATGGAGGTGCTTGACGAGGCAGGCCATCACCTCCGCCAGGCGCGGATTGACGTCGCCACCCATCCTGGCATTGACCGTGTCGACGGACGCGTCCTCGGTGAAATAGTGGATCATCGTTCTGCCTCCGGCAGTGGCCGCTCACGCGGCCTTGCGGCTGGACTTGAGGAAGACGGGGGCGGGGGGATCCCTGGGCGCCACATGGCGGAGCGGCAGGAGGTCGAGCCCCGTCCGGTCGGTGAACAGGCCCCACAGACCGCGGCGGGCAAAGAGCATGATCGCGATCCCGATCAGGCCGAGCACGATCAGGTAGACCGTGCCGTAGTCGGCGAGCAGGCGCTGCAGCGCGTAGAACACGATGACGCCGACGATGGGCCCGGGCAGCGTGCCGATGCCGCCGATGACCGTGATGAAGATGACGAAGGCGGTCCAGTCGATCACGGAAAAGGCGGCATCGGGCGTGACGCGCGTGATCTGGATGAACGCCAGCGCGCCGCAGATCCCCGTCCCGAAGGCGGACAGCAGGAAGACCGATGCCTTCAGCTTCAGCGGATCGACGCCGACGGAGCGGGCGGCGTTCTCGTTGTCGCGGATCGCCTGCAGGCCGAGCCCCATGCGCGAGCGCAGGAAGACATAGCTGGCGATGAGCAGCACGACGGCGAGCGTCAGCATCAGCCAGTAGGTCACGGCGTCAGCCGCGGCAGCGCCCGAGACGCCCAGCGCCTCTTTGGCGAGGTCGACACCGAACATGTCGCGCGTCGTTCCCTTGGGCAGCGAGGTACCCGTGCCTCCGCCGAGTGCCTTCCACTGGCCGATGCCGAGCTTCACGATGTCGGCCACCACCCAGGTGCCGATCGCGAAGTAGGCGCCGTTGAGCCGGAAGACGAAGAACGCCATCGGGATGGCGAACAGGGCAGCCGCCACCCCGCCGACCAGCACGCCAACGAGAGGGTCGAGCTTCAGCAGGATGATGCAGGCGAACATGGCGTAGGCGCCGATGCCGACGGACGCCTGCTGGCCGACCGAGACGAGGCCGGCGAAGCCCGCCAGCATGTTCCAGTTCATGGCGAGCACGAGCAGCGTGAGAATGCCGAAGAGGTCCTGCACCACGGCGCGCGGCCCGATGACAGGGAGCGCGTAGAGCACGCCGAGAGCGAGAATGGCGACGCCGAGACCTGCTGCGCGGGGGGCTGTCATGGCGGCCTCAGTCGTTGGCGCGGGGAAACAGGCCGCGGGGCCGCAGCAGCAGCACGAGTACGAAGGCGATGTGGCCGGACAGGATCTGCCATTCCGGATTGATGGCCGCGCCAACGGCCTGTGCCACGCCGATGACGATACCGCCCGCCAGCGTCCCCCACAGGCTCCCGAGCCCGCCGATGATCACGGCCTCGAAGGCGTAGATCAGGCGCGCGGGTCCGATGGCCGGGTCGAAATTGGCGCGCGTGCCGAGGTAAAGCGCGGCGATGGTCGCGACGACGAGGGCGATGCCCGTGGCCATGGCGAACACCTTCTCCGGCCGGATTCCCATCAGCTGCGCCGTGACAGCGTCGTCGGAGGTGGCGCGGAAGGCCCGACCCAGCGCGGTGCGGTAGAAGAGCTGGTTGAGCGCGAAGATCACCGCGATCGCCGAGGCGAGCGTCAGGACCGGCATGACGCCCAGCGTCACCGGGCCGAGGTGAATGGCATCGGACTCGATGGCGCCGGCCGTGAGCTTGCGGCTGTCGGCCGTGAAGCCCTCCAGCAGCGCGTTCTGGATCACGACCGAGAGCCCGAAGGTCACGAGCAGCGGCGGAAGGATGTCGTCGCCGAGCACGCGGTTGAAGAGGTGCGTCTGCAGTAGCCAACCCGCCGCGAACATCAGCGGCGCCGCCAGCAGCACGGCGACGAAGGGGTGCAGCCCCAGCGCGGTGGCGATGATCAAAATGAGATATGCAGCGAGGACGATGAGGTCGCCATGGGCGAGGTTCACCAGCCGCATGATGCCGAAGACGAGGCTCAGCCCCGCCGCGAACAGGGCGTAGAGCCCGCCGAGCAGCACGCCCTGGACGAGGGTGTCGATCCAGATCATGCGTGGGCCACCCCGAAATAGGCGTCGTGGATCGCCTCCCGCGAAAGGTCGCCCGGCCGGCCGGTCAGCGTCACCCGGCCCTCCATCATGCAGTAGACACGGTCGGCGACCTTGAGGGCCTGGCCGATGTCCTGCTCCACGACGACCATGGAGGCGCCGCCCGCCTTGATGCGCGGCACCGCGGCGTAGATCTCCTTGATGACGACGGGGGCGAGCCCGAGGCTCAGCTCGTCGCACAGGAGCACGCGCGGGTTCGACATCAGCGCCCGGCCGATGGCCACCATCTGCTGCTGGCCGCCCGACAGTGCGGTGCCCGGGTTGTGCCGGCGCTCACGCAGGATGGGGAACAGGTCGAAGACGCGCTCCAGCGTCCACGCTCCGTCGCCCTTGCGCGCATGAGCTCCGATGAGGAGGTTTTCCTCCACCGAGAGGGACGGGAACAGGCGCCGGCCTTCCGGCACCATGGCGACCCCGCGCTGCAGGATGTCGGGCGCCGGCAGGCGCTGGACCTCCTCGCCGGCCAGCCGCACGCTGCCCCCGGTCACTTTCGCCACGCCCGTGATGGCCCGCATCAGCGTCGACTTGCCGGCGCCGTTCGCGCCGATGATGGCGACCGTCTCTCCGGCATCGAGGCGGAGGTCGACGCCGAAGAGCGCCTGGAAGTCGCCGTAATGGGCGGTGAGGCCGGAGGCCTCGAGAAGCGCGCTCATGCCTCGATCCCCAGGTAGATCTCGCGCACCTCCGGCGAAGCCATGACCACCTCCGGCGTACCGATGGTCAGCAGCCGCCCGAAGTTCAGCACCATCAGCCGCTCCACCACCGAGGTGAGCGCGTGCAGCACGTGTTCGATCCAGATGATCGCGGTTCCTTCCGCGTGGATGGACCGGATGGTCCCGACGAGTTCGACGCACTCGGCATCGGTGAGACCGCCGGCGATCTCGTCGAGCAGGATCAGGCGAGGCTTCGTCGCCACGGCGCGCGCCAGTTCCAGGCGCTTGCGCTGCAGCAGCGGCAGTCCGCCCGCGGGCCTGTTCGCCGCCGCCGACAGCCCGGTACGGGACAGGATGCCGGAGCAGAAGCCCGGTGCCTCCGGACCCGGTACGCCGCCGCCAAAACGGGCGGCGACGAGCAGGTTCTCGTAGACGGACAGATTTCCGAAGGGCTGCGGGATCTGGAAGGAGCGCCCGACCCCGGAGGCGCAGCGCTGCATCGGGCTCTCGCCGGTGACGTCCTTGCCGTCAATGCGGACGCGGCCCTCGTCAGGCTTCACATTGCCGGTGATGAGGTTGAACAGCGTCGACTTGCCCGCCCCGTTCGGCCCGATGATGCCGAGCGCCTCGCCGGGCTCCACGTCGAAGCTGACGGCGTCCGTCACCTTCAGGGCGCCGTAGGACTTCGAAACGCGCTCGAGCGACAGGATCGGCATGCCGGCCTCCCCGGGAGGGTCCCGGCGCCGTGCGCCGGGGCCGTCCAGGATCAGTTCAGGGTTTCGAGCTTTCCGCCGAGGGGGATGTTCGGCGCCAGGCCGTTCTCGACGATGACGAGATCGAAGGTGTTGTCGGGCTTGCGCCGCCACTGGCCACCGACGAGCGGGGTCTTGCTGACGTTCTTGCGGGCGAAAGGCGGGACGTTGTCCTGGCCCCACTGGATCTTGCCGACGACCGTGTCGAGATTCGTCTTCGAGATCGCGTCGGCGAGGGCCTTGCCATCGGCGGGATCGTCCGTCCGCTTCACGGCATCGGCAGCGACCTCGAACAGCGCATGGACGAAGCCGACCGGCTGCGTCCATTGCCGCTTGGCGGATGCCTCGAACCCCTTGGCCAGCGCGGCCGCGCTCTCGCCCGTCAGCGACGACTTGAAGGGATGGTTCGGCGTCCACCACACCTCGGAAGTGAGGTTGTTGCCCAGCGGCCCGAGTGCCGCGACGCTCTCGGGGAAGAGCAGAGCCTTGGCGACCGTAACCAGCTTCGGGTTGAAGCCCTGCTGCTTGGACTGCGTCCAGAAGGTCGTGAAGTCCGGCGGGATCGGAATGCCGGTCATGATATCGCAGCCGGCCTGCTTGAAGGCGTTGATCTGCGCGGAGAAGTCGTCGGTCAGGTTCTGGTAGCGGCCGGGATCGGTGAGCTGGAACCCCGCCTTCTTCAGGGCTGGCGGCATGCCGACCTCGGGCGAGGCCCAGGCGTTGCCGTCGCTGTCATTGGGCCACAACGCGCCGATCTTCTTGTTGGTGGAGACCGAGTTCCACATATTCAGGAAGACGCCAATGATGTCCTCCAGACCCCAGAAGAAGTGGTAGGCGTACTCGAAAGCCTGCCAGCTCTTGGGATCGCCGGGATTGCCCTGCTGGCCGATGAACCAGGGCTGCCACGGAGCGACGCTGGAAATGGCCGGGATCTCTTCCTGCTCGGCGATGGAGCAGACGGGATTGGTGGTCTCGGGCGTTGAAGCAACCAGCAGCAGGTTCACCTTGTCGCGGCTGATCAGTTCCTTCGCCACTTCGGCGGCGCGGTTCGGGTTGGACTGGCTGTCCTTGACCACGACCTCAGCATCGATGCCGAGCCCCGGCGCCGCGGCCAGGAATTTCTGGACCATGTAGCTGTCGGCTGCCGAGAAGGCCGAGAGCGGCCCGGTCTGTGGGCTGACATAGCCGATCTTCAGCACCTTGTTCTTGGCATAGGCGGGCAATGGCAGGCTGGATGCGGCGGCGACGGCCGCGCCCGACTTGAGCAGCGTGCGACGGGTAAGCATGAATTCCCTCCCTCCGGATCGTCTCCGGCCCCGCAGGGCCCGAGCCTCGCAGCCTCTCCGGGCTGGCGGACTCGCGTGATCGTCGGAAGCGGATGCTACTATGCTTTTTCCGCACTGCTGATCGCATCAGCCCGGAGTTTCATAGCATCGGGTTATGTTGCCTTTGTCATCCCCGGCGCGCCAAAGGCGCGGGAAGGGGACCCAGGGCCTACTTCACAATGACAACGGCCAGAGCGCGTTGCCTTCCACCGCTCCGCGGCTTCGGCTGAGGATGGCAGGTGGAGGGGCCGAACGGGTGGCCCGCTACGCCGCTTCCGAGGCGTGGATGAACTCCATGATGCCGGCGCTCATGGACGTGTAGTCGCGCGTGTTGGCGAGCTCGCCCTTGATGCGGTAGCCGTCCATCACGACGATGCGGTCGGCCAGCGTGATCATCTCCGGCATGTCGCTGGTGATCAGGAGGATGGCGGCGCCCTCGTCGGAGAGCTGGCGCAGCAGCTCGTGGATGTAGGCCTTCGTCTTGATGTCGATGCCCACCGACGGCTCGTCGACGATCAGGATCTTGACACCGGCGGCGAGCCACTTGGCGACGCTGATCTTCTGCTGGTTGCCGCCCGACAGGTTGCCGACGCGCTGCTGCAGCGAGGGCGTGCGCACTTCCAGCTTGCGGATGAAGGGCTCCACGGCGCGGCGGATCGCGCCGTCGGTGAGCGGCTTGAAGCCCTTGGCGAGGCGCTTCCAGATGGGGATGCCCGCGTTCTCCAGCACGGAGTGCATAAGGATCAGGCCCTCCTGCTTCCGGTCCTCGCTGACATAGCCGATGCCGTGGCGCTGGATGGCCTGGGCGACGCTGGCGATGTGGGCAGTCTTGCCCGCCACCCTGACCTCTCCGCCATTCACTGGGAACAGGCCGAGGATCGCCTTGGCGAGCTCGGTGCGTCCGGCGCCGACGAGCCCGTAGAGGCCGACGATCTCGCCCTTGTGGAGGGTGAGGTCGATGTCGCGGTGGCCGAGCGGGGTGGAGACGCCGCGCAGCTCCAGCGCCGGCGGGCGGTCCGTGCGGTCGCGCGCCTGCCAGTCGGGGATCTGCTCGGTCCGGCCGATCATCAGCTTGACGAGGTCCTGCCGGCCGAGGCCCTGCATGGGACGGCTCTGGCAGGCGTTGCGGCCGTCGCGCAGCACCGTCACCTCGTCGCAGATCTCCTGCACCTCCTCCAGCTTGTGGCTGACGAAGACGAGGCTCGCCCCGTCGTCGCGCAGCTTGCCGAGCAGCCGGAACAGCGTCACGGTCTCATGCGGGGTCAGCGACGCGGTCGGCTCGTCGAGCAGCAGGACGCGCGAGCGCAGCGACAGAGCCTTGGCGATCTCGACGAGCTGCATCTTGGCGACGCTGAGCTGCGAGACCGGAAGGCGCGGATCAAGGTCGAGCTCCAGCATGTCGAGCCAGCGCCGCGCCTCGGCATGCACCGCCGCATAGTCGATCGGCCGGAAGCGGTGCTCCGACAGCTTCTCCAGCAGGATGTTCTCGCCCACCGAGAAACGAGGGATCAGGTTGCGCTCCTGGTGCACGACGCCGATGCCGGCAGCCAGCGCCTCGCGCGTGCTGCCGAACTGGACGGGCTTGCCGCCCAGCATCAGCTCGCCGGAATCCGGGCGGTGCACCCCGGTGATGATCTTGATGAGCGTGGACTTGCCCGCGCCGTTCTCGCCGAGGAGCGCGTGGATGGAGCCGGGCTTCAGCGTGAAGTCGACGTCCTGCAGGGCCTTCACGCCCGGGAACGTCTTCACCATGCGTCGGCCTTCGAGGACGGGGGCCGACATCACACCTTCCCCAGTGACTTCTGCATGCGAACCTCCCGAAGGCGGTTGACGCCGACAGCCCACAGGATGAGCCCGCCGAGCACGATCTGCACGACGAAGGGGTCGATCTCGAACAGCACGAGCGCCTGCGTGATCACGGCGACGATGACGACGCCCAGCACCGTCCCGGCGACGCTGACATGGCCTCCCGCCAGCACCGCCCCGCCGATCACGGGGGCGGCGAAGGAGAGGATCAGCCAGTCGTCGCCGATCGAGGGCTGCCCAAGCTGCAGCCGCGCGACCAGCATCAGCCCCGCCATGGCGGCCAGCACGCCGGAGATGGCGTGGGCCCAGATGGTGGCGCCCTTCAACGAAAGCCCGGAGAGTTCGGCAGCGGTTGGGTTGCCGCCCGCCGCGAGGATGGCGCGCCCGACCGGCAGCCGGTTCAGGAGCACCCAGACGGCGACGACGACGATGGCGGTGGGGAGGACCAGCCAGGGCAGGATGCCGCCGAGGCTGGTGTTGCCGAACGCTTTCACGCTTTCGGGGATGTCGTAGAAAGGCTGGGCGCGGGTGATGCCGAGGTTCAGGCCCTTGAACATGGCCAGGCTGGCCAGCGTGATGACGAAGGCGGAGATGCCCGTCCAGGCGATGGCGATGCCGTTGAAGAGGCCGGCGAGCAGCCCGATGCCGAGCCCGGCCGCGGCGGCAACAACCGGCGGCAGGCCCCACACCTGCATCATGCCGGCAAAGCTGATGGCGGCCAGCCCGCCGATTGCGCCGACCGCGAGGTTCATCTGGCCGATGCCGATGATGATCATCTGCGACAGCGCGATCACGGCGTTGACCGCCACGGCCGAGAGCAGGACCTGGATGTTGAACGGCGTCAGGAAGGCGGGCTTCAGCGTCCCGATGACGGCCACGGCTGCGAGGATGATGGCGAGCGGGCCGAACCAGTCGGTCCGCGCCCAGCGGGTAAGGAGTGCACTCATGCCGTGGCGCTCCCCTGCCGGGCGAGGAAGCGGCGGCGGCCGAGGTCGATCAGCACGGCGGCGAAGAGGACGAGGCCGAGGCAGGCCTGCACCCAGAACTCGCCGATGCGCAGTTGCAGCAGCCCGTTGGTGAGCATCGTCACCAGGGCCGCGCCCAGGAAGGTGCCGAGCACCGCGACGCGCCCGCCGGTCAGCAGCGTGCCGCCGAGCACCGGGCCGAGGAAGGCGGGCAGCAGCCAGTCCTGGCCGAGATGGCCTGCCATCGACGGGATCGCCGCTCCCGTGCGCGAGCTGACCATGAGGGCGGCCACGGCGGCAATGCCGCCCGAAAGCGCGTGGCAGGTGACGATGGTCCGGTCGACCGGCACGCCGGAAAGCTCCGCGGCGGCAGGGTTGGCTCCCGCCGCCAGCATGCGCCGGCCGAGCGCCGTGAACCGGTACAGCAGCGCCAGCAGCACGCCCATGGCGACGCTCACCAGCAGCAGCGGCGACACGTAGCCGAAATAGCGCGCCTTGCCGAAGGCGACGAATTCCGGCGGCAGCTCGCGAAAGGCCTGCGCCTTGGTGAGGAACACCATCACTCCGAAGAAGATGCTCATGGTGGCCAGCGTGATGATGAAGCTGTGCAGTCCCGATCGCACGATCAGCAAGCCGTTTAGGGCGCCAAGGAGGGCCCCGAACGCGATCGCGCCGGGGATGGCCAGCACCAGCGGCAGTCCGGCCCGCTCGATCAGCCAGCCGAACACCATCGCCGCGCAGACGCCGATGGCGCCGACCGCGAGGTTGAGCCCGCCGGTGACGATCACCACCATCATCGAGAAGCCGATCATGATGTCGACGGCCATGGTGCGACCGAGCGTGAACATGTTGAAAGGCGAGGTGAAGCCAGGCGTCAGCACCGCGAACAGCGCCGCAAACAGCGCGATGATGGCGACGAGCCCGAATTCGTTGCTCAGGAAGAACCGCACCCGGCTGGCCTCTCGTCCCTGACAGGAAGGCCCCCGCCATGGCGGAGGCCGATCGTCATGCGCATCACCCGCGCCGACCGCCGTGGCGGCCGCGCGGAGGCGCCATCCTCACTTGCAGGTGAGGTAGGTCTTCTCGAAGTTCGCGAAGATGTCCTTCGTGATCTTCTGCATGGAGGCGACGTAGTTGTCGACGTCGCCGGCGCCGGCGAACACCGTGCCGCTGTCGATGAAGCGGTTGGTCAGTGCCACCGACTTGAACGGAGCGTCGGCCTTCACCGAGCAGCCATTGCGCAGCCGGTCGATCGCGTAGGCGCCGATATAGCCCTGGCCATAGGGGTTCTGCAGCATCGTGCCATGGACGAAGCCGTCCTTGATAGCCTTCAGCACCACCTCGTCATGGTCGATGCCGACCATTTTGATGCGCTTGTCGCCCATCTTGCGGAGCGCGTTCGAGGCGACCACCGCCGGCACCCAGGCCGTGGTGATGATGCCGTCGACATTCTTGCCGTTGGCGGCGAGGTAGGCGTTGATCTTCTCCTCGGCCGGCTCGGGCGCGTCGATGTCGGCGATCACCTGAACCACTTCGGCGCCTGCCTCCTTCGCAGCCTTGTTGACGGCGTCGATGCGCAGCTGGGTGTTGGGGTCGACGAGGAAGCCCGTGAAGTGGGCGATGCGGCCCTTGCCGCCCAGCGCCTTCAGGAGCTCCTTGGTGCCGAGATAGGCGGAGTTGCCGGTGTCGGTGCCGAAGCAGAACACGGCCTTCGTCGGCTCCTTCAGGCAGCCGGCGAGCGCGATCACGGGCGCGCCGTTGTCGGTGAGCTCGGCAGTCGTGCTGTTGGAGCCGACGGGATCGCCGGGGAAGATCAGGAAGGCGTTGTAGTTCTGGCTGAGCAGGCTCTCCAGCAGCTGGTTCTGCTGAGACAGCTCCCACTTCTGCGGCACGCGGTAGTCGGCGGCGCCGAGCTTGAAGTCCTTCATCGCGTCCTTGCCGGCTTGCTCCCAGGCCGAGAAGTACGGGTGTGGGCCGCCGGGGACCAGCGCCACGCGGGTTTCATCGGCAGCGGCCGGCATGCAGGCCGCTGCGAGCGCCAGGCCGCCTGCGGCGAGCGCCGCCATGGCCGAACGGGTGCGCTTCATGGGTCGTTCCTCCTTGAAAATCGTCTTCCCCCTCGGCCCCGAAGGACCGTGGCGCGCGGCGGCGGCTATCGCCAGCTTCACCCTTGCGCGACCGTCGAAGACGCTAGTATACAAGTATCCCAGGTGCAACGGCGTTTTTGGGACCCATCCCCGCCGCGGCTGCAGGGCGACAGCACGGCCGGCAAGCATGGAACAGGCGCTCCAGAACCGGGACGATCCACCGCTCAGCTTCGCCATCAGCATCGACCGGCGCCGGCATGTGGGCGACCAGATCTACGAGGCGCTGCGGGACGCCATCGTGTCCCTGCAGCTGCCGCCGGGGACCCCCGTCAGCGAGAACCGCATCTGCCGCCATGTCGGCGTGTCGCGGACGCCCGTGCGCGAGGCGATCATCCGGCTCGTCAAGGACGACCTGATTGACGTGTTCCCGCAGCTAGGCACCTTCGTCGCGCCGATCAGGCTCGCCACGGTCAACGACAGCCACTTCGTCCGCCGCGCCCTGGAAGCTGCCGTGCTTCGAGAGGCGTCCAGCCGCTGGACGCTGGCGCTGTCGGCCGGGGCGCGCGAGATCCTGGCCGAGCAGGACGCGGCCCAGGCGCGCGGCGACATCGAGGGCTTTCACAGGCTGGACGAGGCGTTCCATCGCAACATCTCGGTGAGCGCGGGGATGGAAGGCGTGTGGCCGACCGTGCAGCAGGCCAAGGCCCGCGTCGACCGGGTGCACCGGCTGGCCTATGTGGAGGGCCGGCCTCCCGTCGTCATCCGCGAGCACGAGGCGGTGCTGGACGCGCTCGACCGGGGCGACGCGGACGGCGCCGTCGCCGCGCTCGTCTACCACCTCGACCGGATCCTCGCTCTGCTCGGCGACCTCATGGAGCGCAACACGGGCTATTTCCGGGAATAGCCGCTATCTCCGGGGTCTATCGCTGCTCCGGTCGCGCCTGACCCCGTGCTAGCCTCGGCTCTCCGATCCGCTCGAGACGGGAGATCCAGCATGTCGCGCAGCTTCGTCGTCGCGTCCGCCCAGATGGGCCCGATCGCCCGCGAGGAAAACCGGAAGCAGGCCGTCGCGCGCCTAGTCGCCATGCTCCGCGAGGCGAAGTCCCGGGGCGCCGAGCTCGTCGTCTTCCCCGAGCTCTGCCTCACCACCTTCTTCCCGCGCTACGTGATGGAAGATGCGGCCGAAATCGACGGCTGGTTCGAGAAGGAGATGCCTGGCCCCGACACCGCGCCGCTCTTCGAGGAGGCGAAGCGGCTGGAGGTCGGGTTCTACCTCGGTTACGCCGAGCTGACGCAGGAGGACGGGCGCACGCGCCACTTCAACACCGCAATCATCGTGGACCGCGCGGGCCGCATCGTCGGCAAGTACCGCAAGGTGCACCTTCCCGGCCATGCCGAGCCGCAGCCCGGCCGCACGCACCAGCATCTGGAGAAACGCTATTTCGAGCCGGGCAATCTCGGCTTCCCCGTCTGGCGCGCCTTTGGCGGGGTCGTCGGCATGTGCATCTGCAACGACAGGCGCTGGCCGGAGACTTACCGTGTGATGGGGCTGCAGCAGGTCGAGCTCGTCATGCTGGGCTACAACACGCCCAACGACCACACGCAGCACGCCGACATCGACGGGTTGTCCAACTTCCACAACCACCTCTCCATGCAGGCCGGCGCCTACCAGAACGCCACCTGGGTCGTGGGAACGGCGAAGGCCGGCAAGGAGGAGGGCTCAACGCTGATTGGCCAGAGCGCCATCATCGCGCCCTCCGGCGAGATCGTCGCCATGGCCTCGACACTGGGCGACGAGGTGGTGACCGCCCGCATCGACCTCGACATGGGCAAGCGCTACCGCGAGACGATCTTCAACTTCGCCAAGCACCGCGAACCCTCGCAGTATCGGCTGATCGTCGAGCGCAAGGGCGCCATTCCGCCGGACTGAGCGCCAGCGCGCGAATCCCGTCCAGCCTGCCAGCTGACCCGCCGTCGGCTGGTCGGTTTCGGCGTCCCGGGAGGGTGGCCGGTCGCCGCCATTCTCATTTCCCCTGCAGCCCCGGCGTGCCCGACGCGGGGTTGCATCCCGCCTGCCGGAACCCGGCGGGCGCCCTCATCGTTCAACTCCTGCGCGAGTTCGGCCGACGGCCGGACCTTGCCTCCGATTCCGACGCAACAGGGTGTTCCGCACGTGCAGCGTTCCATGACGATGTCTCCCCGCCTCGAGTCCGACGCCGACATGGGTGGCCCGCTCGACGGCATTCCCACACGCGTGTCCGGGTCCGACGGACCGCGCCTCGGCATCGTCGCGCCGGGCCGCAACTGCTGGCGCACGGCGGACGCGAAGCGCATCGGCGTGCTCGCCAATGGCTCGGCCTATTTCTCATGCCTTGAAGGCTGCCTGCGCCGGGCCAAGCGCTCAATCATGATCGTTGGCTGGGACTTCGATGGCCGCATCCGCCTGCGACAGGACGCGCCCGAGCACGAATCTCCGCCCGTGGGCGAGCTGCTGCGTGCACTGGTCGAGGCCAATCCGGACCTCGAAGTCCGTATCCTCGTGTGGAGCATCGCCATCCTGCATGCCCCGAGCGATCCCTATTCGATGCTGTTTGGGGCCGACTGGCAGCGCCATCCGCGGATCCATCTCAAGCTCGACAAGACGCAGCCGATCTATGGCGCTCACCACCAGAAGATCGTGGTCGTCGACGACGCACTGGCTTTCGTCGGCGGCATCGACCTCACCGTGCGGCGCTGGGACAACCGGCGCCATCATCCGCGCGACCCCGCCCGCGTCAGCCCGGAGGGCACGCCTTACGGGCCGGTGCACGACGTCCAGATGGTCGTCGACCACGATGCGGCCCGCGCCGTGGCGGACGTCGCACGGGACCGCTGGCAGCGTGGAACGGGCGAAGCGCTTGTGCCGTGCCCGCCGGCCGACCTCGGCTGGCCCAGCGCCTGCCCCGCCGACATCGTCGACCACCCCGTCGCGCTCGCCCGGACGGCCCCCGCCATCAAGGGCGAGGAGGGCATCGACGAGGTTCTCCGCCTGACGCTCGACTCGCTCGCGGCCGCCCGGCGCACCATCTTCCTGGAAGCGCAGTATCTCACCTCGCTGCGCGTGGCGGGGGTGCTGGCCCGGGCGCTGGCCCGCGAGGACGGGCCGGAGGTCGTGGTGATCATGACGCGCGACTCGCGGGGTGCCGTGGAACGCTTCGCCATGGGCAACAACCGCGACCGGCTGCTGCGCCGCCTGCGCAAGCACGACCGCCACGGCCGGCTGCGCGCCCTCTACCCGCTCGCCGGGGGCGACCAGGTGCTGGTCCACTCCAAGCTGATCATGATCGACGACGAGTTTGTCCGTGTCGGGTCGTCCAACCTCAACAACCGCTCCATGGGGCTCGATACCGAGCTAGACCTCGCCGTCGAGGCGGAGACGGACGCCGCCCGCGAGGCGATTGCCCACATGCGCAACCGGCTGCTCGGGGAGCATCTGGGGATGAAGGCTGACGAGGTGGCGGAGGAGGAGGCGAGGACGGGTTCGCTCGTGCTCGCGCTCGACAGGCTTTCCCATGAGACCGGCCGGCTGGGCCCGTTCAAGGCGATGACGGACGAGGGACCAACCCGCCCGGTCTTCGGCACCTGCATCCTCGATCCCGAGCGGCCCCTCAGTGCGCCGCGCCAGCCTCTGCGGCTCGCGGCGGAGGAGCCGCAACCCGGCCCCGCGCAAGTTCGCTGACCGCGAAGAGCACGGCACCGATGACGAGCGGGCCGAAGAAGTAGACGCAGCGGAACACCAGCAGCCCGCCGATCACCTCGCGGCCCTGCACGAAGGAGCGAACGACGCTCTCGATCACGCCCAGCCCTCCGGGGACGTGCGTGATCATCGTGGCCGTGTTCGCGATGACGTAGACGGCGGCGATCTCGGTGTAGCCCACATCCGCCACCGCCATCAGCGCCTGGTGCAGTGCCGCCGCGACGAAGGCGAAGTTGACCGTGCCGACGACGATCTGCGCTGCCGCGAGCCGCACATCCGGCATGGCGAAGCTCCACGACCAGAGCCGCAGCGGCCTCCTGACGAACGCAGCGAGGGCGAGGTAGGCCGCGGCGCCGGCGAGGCAGGCGAGGCCGAGCGCGAAGGCGCCGCCGTTCGAAAGGTGAGCGACGGTGTCGGCGAGGTCCGGCCGCAGCATAAGCGCGATGCCGCCAAGCACCATCAAACCGAGGCCCACGGTGACGCCGCAGAAGAGGACGAGCTTCGCCACCTCCTCGACGGTGAGCCCCCATCGCGAATACAGCCGGTAGCGGATCGCGCCGCTGCTCAGCCCGGCGAAACCGATCGTGTGACCGAGGGAAAGCGACGTGAAGGAGGCGAAGGCGGCCGACCGCCACGGGACCGACTTGCCGATGTAGCGCAGGCCCAGCCAGTCGAAGAAGGTCAGGGTAAGGTAGCTGGCCACGGTGAAGCCGATGCATCCGGCGAGCCGGGGCCAGGGCACGGCCCGCACGGCGGCGACGATCTCGTCGAGGCTGTATCCGCTCAGAGTGCGGTGGATCAGCCACCCCGACAGTGCGAGCGCGGCGACGAAGATGGCCCGCCCCCACCAGGTCCTGGCGGATGTGCCCCCCTTGTTCTCTGCCCGGCCGACGGGCTCCGCCTTGTCCAGTTCGGCACGACCAACCACCTGCTGCACGCGTTGCCCTCCAGCCACCGGGCGTCAACGCCGCTGGGCGGCGCGCGATCCATGTGCGGCGCGCTGCCGCTCCGCCCCGGCCGCGGCGGGCCTGCTGGCGGACGGTGTCACCCTTACTTCGGCCATCAGCGGCAGGTGGTCCGATGCCACGCGGGACAAAGGCGTCCGCACCACGGCGGTCCGCTCGACCTCGAGTCCGCCGCCGACGAAGAGGTGGTCGAGCCGCAGCATGGGAAGCGCGGTGGGGAAGGTCGCAGCCGGACGCGATCCGGCCACCCCCTCCTGGACGTCCCGCAGCGCGCCGGCGAAGCGGCGATAGGTGCGCGAACCCGGAACGGCGTTGAAGTCGCCGCCGAGCACGACCGGCCCACGGCAGAGCGGAGAGCCAACCCATTCCACGCCGGCCAGACACTCGGCCTGCGCCAGGCGCTCGCGGCCGCGCAGGCCGAGATGCGTGCAGACGACGTTGATCTCGGCGCCGGCGATGCGGATCGCGGCCCACAGAGCTCCGCGCGGTTCCAGGTTCTTTCCGGCGAGGCCCGGCAGGGCGCCCGCCTTGACGAGGCGGGAGGGGTGGGGGGTGAGGATGGCGTCGCCATACTCCTCCTCCATTGCCGTGAGCGCCGGATGGAAATGAAGCCGCATGCCGAGATGCGCGGCGATCTCGGCGGCCTGGTCGATACGGCCGCTGCGCTTGCGGCGGACGTCGAGCTCCTGCAGGAGGACGATGTCGGGCTGGGCGACGGCGATGACCTCGGCGATCCTCTCCGGAGAGAGGACGCCGTCGATCCCGAGGCAGCGGTGGACGTTGTAGGTGAGGATGCGGGCCATGGCGAGTCGGGGAATGGACGAAGCGACAACGGCCGGGGCGGCCGGAAGCTCCATCGTCGCCGGCTGTGCCGATCCGGCCCCGCTCGCCCGCCTGCCTTCCGATACGGTCGCGATGGCCCGCGCGCTCGTCGGCCGGATCGTCGTGCGCGACCATCCCGAGGGGCGGATGGCAGGGCGGATCGTCGAGACGGAGGCCTACCTGCCGGGCGACGCCGCCTCCCACGCCTTCCGCGGGCCGACGGCGCGCAACGCGACGATGTTCCGCCGGCCGGGCCTCGCCTATGTCTATCTCGCCTATGGCGTCTCGATGATGCTGAACGTCTCCTCGGAGGAGGACGGCGTGGGCGGCGGCGTTCTGATCCGGGCACTCGAACCGCTCGCCGGGCTTTCGCTGATGGCGGCCCGCCGGCGGACGGACAGGCTCCTCGACCTCGCACGCGGTCCGGGCCGGCTGGCGCAGGCGCTCGACATCGACCGCCGTCTGGACGGGACGGATCTCCTCGCGCCCGGGCCACTCTGGCTGGCCGATGACGGCGTGCCCCCGCCGGAGCTGCGCGTCACCACCCGCATCGGCATCACCAAGGATGCGGAGAGGCCCCTGCGCTTCATCGTCGACGGCAGCCCCTTCGTCAGCGGCCCCGCAAGGCTCAACCGGGGGTGACGCTGCCCTCGGGCGCTGCCTTACGACGGGCCCGCCTGCGGCCGCCGCGTCCGTTTTCCGAAACCGGCCAGGAGGGAAGACGCTGGCGAAGTTCGCCCATTCCCGCCCAAGGATCGGCATTCTGCCGCGCCAGGCGATCCGGCACGGTGCGCACGTTGAAGGCGACGGGGTCGAGGCCGGGCGTAAGTTCCGCCCACGTCACCGGCGTCGAGACCGGCGCCCCTGGACGGGCACGGGTGGAGAACGGGGCCACCGCCGTGGCGGTATCGTCGTTGCGCAGGTAGTCGATGAGGATCTTCCCGACCCGCTCGGCCTTCGCCATGCGCGTGAGATAGCGGTCCGGCGAGGCCGCCGCCATCTCCTCGGCAAAACCGCGCGCGAAGGCCTTGACCCGCTCGAAGTCGCAGCGCCGCTCGATGGGGGCCACGATATGCACGCCCTTGCCGCCGGTCGTCTTGGCGAAGCTTTTCAGGCCCAGCTTCTCCAAGCGCTCGCGAACTTCGTGCGCACCGGCGACCACCTCACCGAAGCCGAGACCCTCGCCGGGATCGAGGTCGAAAATCACGCGGTCCGGTCGGTCCGGCCTGTCGGAGCGTGAATTCCAGGGATGGATCTCGAGGACGCCCATCTGGACCAGCGCAACCAGCCCGCGTTGGTCGCGGATGGCCAGGAAAGGCTGCCCCTCGCCGAAGCCCGGTACCGGCACCTCGACGAGCTCGGCGGGGACGCCGGAGCCGGGATGGCGCTGGTAGAAGCACACCTTTCCGCGTCCTGTCGGGCAGCGCATCAGCGTGATCGGCCGGCCGGCAACGTGCGGCAGCATGTGCGGCGCCACGTCGAGATAGTACTCGGCCAGCTCGCGCTTGGTGATGCCCTGTTCGGGAAACAGCACCTTTTCGGGGCTCGTCAGCCGGACGCCGCCAATCTCGATCGCGTCACTTGCCTTTGCCATCGCCCGCCTCCCGCGCCGTGTCACGATCCTCGTCCAGCACTGCCCCGACGAGAAGGCCCGGGCGTGCCTCGCGTCCGAGCTGCTCCAGCGTGCAGGTCCGCGGCGGCTTGTCCGGCCGCCAGCGCAGGATCGACGTGCCGTGCCGGAAACGGTCGGCGGTGACCTGGTCGTAGTGCACCTCGACGACGAGCTCCGGCCGCAGCGGCCGCCAGTCGGCGGAGCGCGCCGTGCTCCAGCGGCTCGGTCCGCCGGGTGCGCGCCCGGTGAATCCCGGCGCCTCGACGAGGGCTTCAAGCCGCCGTGTCAGTTCCGGTCGGTCCGCAGCGGAGATCGCCGAGGTGAAGCCGACATGGTTTAGCAGGCCCTCGTCGTCGTAGAGGCCCAGCAGCAGCGAACCAACGCGGCGCCCGCCGCTCTCGTACCGGAACCCGCCCACGACACAGTCGGCAGTGCGGGCGAGCTTCACCTTCACCATCGCCCGCTCGCCGGCCTCGTACGGCCCGTCCCGGCGCTTCGCCACGACGCCGTCCAGCGCTCCGCCGCTGCGGTCCAGCCAACCCTGCGCCTCGGCGCGGTCGAGCGTGAACGGCGAGAGCCTCAGCACCGGATCAGCGCCGACGCGCCTTACCAGCGCCTCGAGCGCGGCCCGCCGCGCCGAGAGCGGCTCCGCGACCAGGGTCTTGCCTTCGGCTTCGAGGCAATCGAAGAGGACGAGGCGGGCAGGATGGGCCGCCGCCAGCTTGCGCACGCGGCTCTCGGCGGGGTGCAGGCGCATCTGCAGCTCCTCGAAGGACAGCGTCTCCCCGACAGGGATCACCAGCTCGCCGTCGAGTGTGCAAGGCCCGATCGATAGGGTTTCGAGATGGGCGACGACGTCCGGGAAGTAGCGCGCGAGCGGCTTTCCCGACTTTCCGCGCAGATCCACTGCACCGTCACTAGCAATGTGAGCGAGGCAACGGAAACCGTCCCACTTGGGCTCGTACTGCCAGCCCTCGCCGGACGGAAGCGTGTCCTCGCTGCGGGCCTCCATCGGGGCCAGCACCTCGGGCTCGGCTTGTTTGCTGCGACGCCCGGCCTGGGGCGTCTCCCTGTCTCGCGGGCGCGCGGTCGGCATGGCGGTACTCCGGAACGCGGCCTCGGCGGCCGTCTGTTCCGGAAAGCGCCTGAGAGCCCGTCGCGTTCCGTCAGGACGCGGCTGGGATCACAGGCAGGACGGGGTCGCGCAGATCGACGTCGCGAATTTCTTCGCGGCCGCGTCCAGCCGGCGCTGGATTTTCTGCGCGCGATCGTCGTCGGGCACCGGCGGCTCCGTCGCCGCGATGCTCGGCCTGACAGGCGCCACCTTGGCGGGAGCCGCGACGACCGGTGCAGCCGGAGCAGCAGGGGCCGGCACGGCCGTCCCTACCGATGCCGGCTTCACCGGAGCGGCCGGCTCGACCTTCGGCGCCGCTATGACGGGGGCCGCGGGAACCGCCGCCGGAGCCACCTTGGGAACGGCCACGACGGGTGCCGCTGGCGCGACGGGGGCGGGAGCCACGGGCTTGGCCGGCAGGGCTGTTTCGACGGGCGCCGCCTTGGCCGGGACCGCCGGGGCGACCTTGGGCACGGCGACAACCGGGGCTGCGGGCGTGACGGCCGGGGGAGCCGGGGGCTTCGCCGGCACGGCGGTCTCGACCGGAGCCACCTTGGCCGGGATGGCCGGGGCGACCTTGGGCACAGCGACGACCGGAGCGGCCGGCACGACCTGGGCAGGAGCAGGAGGCTTCGCCGGCACGGCGGTCTCGACAGGCGCCAGCTTGGCGGGGACAGCCGGGGCGACCTTGGGCGCCGCGACGACGGGCGTCGCGGGCGCGACGGGGGCAGGAGCCGGGGGCTTCGCCGGCACGGCCGTCTCGACAGGCGCCATCTTGGCGGGGACAGTCGGAGCAACCTTGGGCACCGCGACCACAGGCGCGGCAGGCGCCACGGCGGCAGGGGCCGTGGGCTTCGCGGGCACCGCGGTCTCGACGGGTGCCGGCTTCGCTGGCGCCGCCTTGGGAGCAGCAACCGCTGGAGCAGCAGGCACCTTGGCGGGAACCGCCGTCTCGACGGGAGCGGGCTTGACGGACACGGCGGCGGGAGCTTGCTCGGCGATGGTCGGCCGGGCCGCCGGCTGCTGCTGGCCGGGGGCGGCCGGGCCGCCGGGACCGGGATAGATCACCCGCACGGTGCCGGGTTCGGACGGCGTCTTGGGAACCGGCACGACCGGCGTCGAAGGTGCCGGCGGCTGCGCGCCGATGGGCACGGGGGTCGACTTGGGGGTCGGCACGTCGGCGGGAATGTCCGCCGGCGGGGGCATCTCGCCATCCGGCACGATGATGGCCGCCGGATCGGTCTTCTTCTGCTGCTTCTTCTTCCAGTCTGGCTCGAGCGTCGAGGGGCCGATGGCGCCCATCGGCATCGGGAACACAGGCTTTGCCTGCTTGGCGGCTGCGCCGCCGGATTGCGCGCCGGGGACCGGGAGCACCATGGGCCCGCTTTGGGCCGAGGCTGCCGTAGCGGTCACGAGGAGGGCCGCCGCGGCGGCGAGGGATCGCAGCATGGTAAACCAGAGGTTGTTTAGCGGCTTGTACCACGGCACCCCTGCCACAGGGGAGAGCGAATGCGCCGGGCACGGGGACGGGCGCCGGATCCACCCTTCGAGTGCCGGGCTTGACAAGCCGCGCCGCACGCCGGACGAGAAGGCGTCTCCTGACCTCGCCAAGGCCGGGACACCCGCGCCCGTCGCGGCGGCAGAAACGACCCCGGGAAGAACGATCCGAGGAGGACCACCATGGACATGTCGGGCACCCAGCGTATCGAGGCGCCGCGCGAAGTCGTCTGGGCCGGCTTGAACGATCCCGAGGTGCTGCGCCAGTGCATCCCCGGGTGCGATACCGTCGAGAAGCTGTCCGACACCGAGCTGCAGGCGAAGGTGACCCTCAAGATCGGGCCGGTGAAGGCGTCCTTCTCCGGGAAGGTGACGCTCTCCGATCTCGACCCGCCCAATGGCTACACGATCTCAGGCGAGGGCTCGGGTGGCGCGGCCGGCTTCGCCAAGGGCGGGGCCAAGGTGAAGCTGACGCCGGAAGGCGACGCCGCCACCATCCTCGACTACACGGTCAATGCGCAGATCGGAGGGAAGATCGCGCAGCTCGGCGGCCGCCTCATCGACGCCACCGCCAAGAAGCTCGCGGGCGAGTTCTTCGAGAAGTTCGGCAAGGTCGTCGCCGGTCCGGGCGAGGAAACCGCCGATACAGCCGCCCCCGCGGAGAAGAAGGGCTGGCTCGGCAAGGTGTTCAAGTCCTGACCCGGGCTCACCGAGGCGTGTAGGGCGCCTCCAGGATCACCCTCGGCCCGGTGGCGGTACCGGATCCGGCCGCCTGCTCCGTGCGCTTCTTCGGTGTTGCCGTGACGGTGATCTCGAGGGAGCGGTCGGCGACCTTCACCCGTTCCAGCGCGCCTCGGCGCGCCACCTCCGCCTGGAAGCTGAAGCCGAGCACCCTGTCTGCCTGCGCCAGCAGCGCAGGCGGCGTGGCACCGGGGCTCCTGAGATCGACGAAATCCGCCGTGGTCGGCCCGCGCTTCCCGTCGCCGCGGAAGACGAAGGCGGCCTGGTCGGAGACCACGACGTCGCCCCGGCGCAGGGTGGGATCCTCCAGGGCGCGCAGTGCCCAGTCCTGCCGGATCCCTGACCCGCAGCCGCAGGCCGGCGTCACGGCCGTCCGGTAGGAATAGGCGGTGGCAAGATCGCCGTAGCGCGACCCCGTCGGGCTGCGGGCCTCGTCGACACCCTCGTTCGGGCCGCGCCGCGACAGGCGGTACACCACGCTGCCCGCGCACATCCCGTCGCAGAGCGCCTGCGGGCTCAGCTGGGCCGTGGCGCCGCCCGGCATCGGGAAGAAGAAGCCGTCGCACTCGCGCACGCAGTAGGCCTGGCCGCCCGTCCCCTTGCGCGGCGACGCAGCCGCAGGCTGGCGAGGAGCGGTCTCCAACGCCGGCGGAGCGGCGGCGCGGGGCCCGGACGGCGCGCCGAACAGCATCTCGAAAAAGCCCGCCGAGGCGGGGGCCGGCATCATCGCCGAGAGGACGGCGGCGACGCAGGTGGCGAGGCAGGCTTTCGGCAGGCGCGGCACGTGGTCGGCTCCGTGTCGTCCGGTGTCGGGCGACGCTCATCCCATGGGGCCGGTTCACACTCAATTTTTAACGCGGCTTAGCCTTACCCGAAGCAAAACCGGCTTGATCCGCTTAGTCCCACAGGCCGCCGCACCCGCTTTTCCAGTGGCGCGCGCGAGAGGGCTGGGCTATCGCACCGGTGCGGAGCCGGCCCGCCGGCATATGCGCGGAGCCGACACCCATGATGCAGAAGGCGAACGCCAAGTACCGTCCCTACCCGCAGGTGAGCCTGCCGGACCGTACCTGGCCGGACAAGGTCATCGACCGCGCTCCCGCCTGGTGCAGCGTCGACCTGCGCGACGGCAACCAGGCGCTCATCGATCCCATGGGGCCGGACCGCAAGCGGCTGCTCTTCGACACCCTGCTGCGCATCGGCTTCAAGGAAATCGAGGTCGGCTTCCCCGCCGCGTCGCAGACGGATTTTGACTTCTGCCGGCTCGTCCTCGAGAAGGGCCTGGTCCCTGACGACGTCACCATCCAGGTGCTGACGCAGTCGCGCGAGGACCTGATCCGCCGCACCTTCGAGGGCATCCGCGGCGCGCGCCGGTCCATCGTCCACCTCTACAACTCGACCTCCGAGCTGCAGCGCCGTGTCGTCTTCCGCATGGATCGCAAGGAGGTCATCGACCTCGCCGTGACCGGGGCGAGGCTGATCCACCGCCTGAAGGAGGCCGGCGAGCACGGCGATGGCGAGGTGGTCTACCAGTACTCGCCCGAGAGCTTCACCGGCACCGAGCTCGACTACGCCAAGGACATCTGCGAGGCGGTGATGGAGGTGTGGCAACCGACGCCGCAGAACCCCGTCATCCTCAACCTGCCCGCCACCGTCGAGATGTCGACGCCGAACATCTATGCCGACCAGATCGAGTGGTTTCTGCGCCACGTCCGCGACCGCGACTCGATCATCCTTTCGCTGCACCCGCACAACGACCGCGGCTGCGCCGTGGCCGCCACGGAGCTCGCCTTGATGGCCGGCGCCGACCGTGTCGAGGGCACGCTCTTCGGCAATGGCGAGCGCACAGGCAACGTCGACATCGTGACGCTGGCGCTGAACCTCTACACGCAGGGCGTCGATCCCAACCTCGATTTTTCCAGCGTCCGCGAGACCGTGCGCATCGCCGAGCACTGCACGCAGCTGCCCGTGCATCCCCGCCACCCCTATTCGGGCGAGCTGGTCTTCACGGCGTTTTCCGGCTCCCACCAGGACGCGATCAACAAGGGCTTCAAGGCGCTTTCAGCTTCCGGCAGCCCGTACTGGGAAGTGCCCTACCTGCCCATCGACCCGAAGGATGTCGGCTCGACCTATGAGGCGGTGATCCGCATCAACAGCCAGTCCGGCAAGGGTGGGATTGCCTACATCCTGGAGCGCGAGCACGGGCTGGAGCTGCCCCGCCGCCTGCAGATCGAGTTCAGCCGCGTCGTCCAGGCCATCGCGGACGGGGAAGGGCGCGAGCTGCCCTCCGACCGGCTCTGGCAGGAGTTCCAGGGCGAGTACCTCTCGGGGGGGCGCTTCGACGTGGTGGAGTACCGCACCGAGCCGAGCGGCGAGGGCGACGGCAAGGACCGCATCAGCGCCAAGATCCGTGACGACGGGGTCGAGCGGACGATCACCGGCGTGGGCACCGGGCCGATCGACGGCTTCGTCGACGCGTTCCGCCGTGCGGCGGGCGTGCACTTCGAGGTCGTCGACTACCGCGAGCATGCGATCGGCAGCGGCGCCAACGCCAACGCCATCGCCTATGTCGAGATCAGGCTGGGCGAGCAGTTCCTGTTCGGCGTCGGCCTCGACCGCAACATCGTCATGGCGTCGCTGCGCGCCATATGCGGGGCGGTGAACCGCCACCTGCGCGACAGCGGCGCGGAGCGCTGAGACGAGAGGGACGCCATGCTTCTGGGCTGCATCGCCGACGACTTCACCGGGGCGAGCGACCTCGCCAACACGCTTGCCAAGGGTGATGGGCCGGCGGGCGGCATGGCGACGATCCAGTTCTTCGGCGTGCCGGTCGGACCCGCCCCGCAGGGATGCGAGGCCGGGGTCGTGTCGCTGAAGACCCGCTCCATCGCGCCCGGCGAGGCGGTGCGCCAGTCGCTGCAGGCGCTCGCCTGGCTGAAGCAGCAGGGCTGCCGGCAGTTCCTCTTCAAGTACTGCTCGACCTTCGATTCGACGCCGGAGGGGAACATCGGCCCGGTCGCCGAGGCGTTGCTGGATGCGCTGGGCACCGGCGTCGCGGTGGTCTGCCCGGTTTTCCCGGCAACGGGGCGTACCCTCTACCTTGGTCATCTCTTCGTCGGCGGCCGCCTGCTGAGCGAATCCGGGATGGAGAAGCACCCGCTGAACCCGATGACCGATCCGGACATCCGGCGCTGGCTCGCCTTGCAGACGCGCGGCGAGGTCGGGCTGGTGCCGCTCGCGGTCGTGCACAAGGGTGCGGAAGCCGTCGCGGCTGCGTGCGCGGCCGAGGCCGCGGCCGGGCGGCGCCTCGTGGTGGTCGATGCCGTCAGCGACGACGATCTGCGCGTCATCGGCAAGGCCGTCGCCTCCCATGCCCTCGTGACGGGCGGCTCCGGCATCGCACTGGGGCTGCCGGCCAACTTCCGGGAGCAGGGCTTGCTGGGGGCGAATGCGGCCCGCTACACCCCCGTGAAGGGTCCCGGAGCGGCGCTCTCCGGATCCTGCTCGGTGATGTCGCGCAAGCAGGTCGCGGCCTATGCCGCCGCGCACCCGGCCCTTGCGGTCGATCCAGACGCGCTGATGCGGGGCGAGCTCACGGCGGCCGACGCGATCTCGTTCGTCATGTCCGCAATCGAGCGCGAGCCGCTGGTCTACTCCACGGCCGAGCCCGATGCGGTGGCCGGGGCCCAGTCGCGCTTCGGGCGCGAGGAGGTGGCCGGTTCAATCGAGCGCTTCTTCGGCGAAGTCGCGAAGGGCCTCGTCGACGCCGGCGTCAACCGGCTCGCGGTCGGCGGCGGTGAAACGTCCGGCGCCGTCGTGACCGCTCTCGGCATCCGCGACGTGCTCGTTGGCCCCGAGATCGATCCCGGCGTGCCCGCGCTCGCGGCCGAGCAGCCCAGTCCGGTCCGCATGGCGCTGAAGAGCGGCAATTTCGGCGTGGAGGGCTTCTACGAGAAGGCGCTCGCCGCGCTCGGGAGCCGCTGACGGGCGTTTACCGCTCGTTTACCCTGAAACAGCGCATTTTACCTGTTTCCCGTTTCCGCGAGAACGATCGGCTCTGCCGCGCATTGAGGTTCGCTTCCGCACACGGAGACGGGCCATGATGGCGCAGGCATCGGACGGCAAGGGGCAACGCCCGAGCTACGGCGAGACGGTCGGGCGAGAAACGCTCCAGCCCGACTTCGCGGCAGAATTGCGCTTGCGAATTGGGCGCGGCCTGCAGAACGAGTGCCAGCACGCGGTCTCCGAACCGCTGCCGCCGCGCATCGTCAAGCTCCTCGGCGAACTCGAGCGCGCGTCGCCTGACGACCGGAGCGAGGCGTCCGAAGAGGAAGATCCATACCGCCAGCCCGATACGTAGGGAGTCTCGCGTCGCGGGACCCGTTGCGGCCAAACGATAAGGGCCGCTTTCCCGCCCCCGTCACCCTCCCATGGCGGCGGCCATGAGGCCGCGCCACGCCAGCCGCGCGGTTCCGACCGCGCTTTCCGTCTGCGCCGCCTCTGCCACGGGTACGCCCAGAACCCGCGCGCGGATCTTCGTCCAGGCACGGTTCCGGGCGCCGCCGCCGACGGTGCGGACGGAAGTGAGGGCGGGCCCTCCGAGCTCACGCAGCCGCGCATAGCCCATGGCTTCTACGCTCGAAATGCCTTCCAGCAGCCCCTGCAGGAACTTCGCGTCATCGGCCGGCCGCGGCGTCGTGCGCGGCTGCAAGGCGGGGTCGTTGATCGGGAAACGCTCACCGGGGCTGGGCAGGGGGTAATAGTCGAGCCCTGTCGGGGTCTCCGGATCCAGCTGCGGCTCCAGTGCCTTCATCTCGTCGGCCGTGAAGAACTTGAGCAGGCCAGCACCTCCGGTATTCGAGGCGCCGCCGGCCAGCCACGTATCCCCGATGCGGTGGCTGTACAGCCCGTATTGCGGCGCGGACAGCGGAATCTCGGACAGGAGCTTCAGCACCAGCGTTGTTCCCAGCGAGGTCACGCCCTCGCCGGGCCGGTCCGCGCCCGTGGCGAGGAAGGCGGCACAGCCATCCGTGGTGCCGGCCACGCAGAGGCAGCCCTCGTCCAGCCCCCACTCCGCGGCTTGCGCCCTGTCGAGCCGCACGACCGGCGTGCCGGCGGGCTGGACGGCGGGAAGCATGGCGGGGTCAAAGCCGGTGCGGGCGATCCACGCCGGCCACTCGCGCGTCAGCGGGTCGTAGCCCGTCTTTAGGGCGCTGTTTTCGTCCGACACGTCGAAGCGTCCACAGAACTGGCCGAGGATCCAGTCGGACTGGTGGATGATGCGCTTTGCCCCGGGAGTAGAGGACAGGCGCATGGCGCGCGCCAGGGCCGAGGTCGCGCCGCGGGCCGCGGTATCGAGCGGAGCGGCGGGCGCGATCAGCGCCGCTTCCGCCGGGGCGGGGTCGTTGTACATGCGTGCCGGAGCGAGCGGCCGGCCGCTCTCGTCGATGGCGAGCACGGTCCCGGAGGTGCCGTCCACAGCAAGGGTGCGGACGTTCTTCAGGTCGACGCGCCGGCGCAGCTCCGCAAAGGCCTCCTCCGTGGCGCGGCGCCAGTGGGCGGGGTCCTGGGTGATGCCATTCCCGTCCTGGATGGGCGCGGGCAGCGCGGCCACAGCCGAGGCCACCACGGCGCCGCCGCGGTCGAGAGCGGCGAGACGCACAGCGGACGTGCCGATGTCGATGCCGAGCGCGAGGTCGGCGCCGGGAGACTGGGTTTTCATGGCGGCTACCCTCGGACGTTCCCTGGCGGCATGGCCGGCAGGTCCTTTGCTCGCCCCCGGGCTCAGGAGCCCGAGCGGGCGAGGGCCTGCCGGTACTTCTCCGCGTCCCAATTGACCAGGGCGTCTTCGTCGGCCTCGGTCAGCCGGTGCAGCGGGTCGCCAGCATAGAGCCGCGCCGCCACGTCGGAAAGGCATCCCGCGAGGGCCTGCGTGGCGGCGGTCGCGCTCTCGTGCAGGAGCACGCCGGCACCGGGTACCGCGATCATCGACAACAGGGGCCTCGCGGCTCGGCGCTCCGCGTCGGCCAAGCTCTCGCCGTCCTGCAGCGAGACCGTACCGGGGCCGAGGAAGATGACGTGGTCGGGATAGAGCGACCCGCCAGTGGCCACGGCCAGGCACTCTGGATCGAGAGCGACGGCGTGGGCCTGCCTGTCCTGTGCCGGGGCATAGGCCGTGCAGGACGCGAGCGCGTTCAGCCTGTCGAGGTCCGGTTCGCCACCCGGCCGCGCCGGCCGGCGCAGCCGTCCCGATACGTCGGCCAGCAGGGCCGCGGCCGCTTCCACCGTTTCACCGGCGACGACGAGGCCGTGATTGGCCAGCACCACGACGTTGGTGTCGGGCTTGCGCACGGCCTCGATGGCGCGCGTCAGCGGCACGCCGGGCCGGCGGTACTCGGCAAGCGCCCAGTTCAGCCCGGCCAGCCTCTCGGCCAGAACGGCGGCGGCGTCTGTGCGTGCGGCCGTCGCGATGGTCTCGACGCAATGCACGTGCACCACGACCCGCTGCGGCATCATCGCGTGAAAGGTCGTCTCGATGGAGGGCCGCAGCCTGTCGGCGTTGAGGTCCTGCCGGACGAAGTCGACGCAGCTCTCGCAGGCGGGGTCGCCGGCCTCGAAAGCCGAGCGCAACCGGTCGAGGTCGAGCGGCACCATGATGGGCTTCTGCCGGGCATGGGCGAGCCACGTTCCCGACGCCTTCACCCAGAGGACGCCGCCGCCCTTCAGGGATACGTTGCCGCCGGGCCCCTGCACCAGCGCCGGGTCGCTGCCGACGCGCTCCGACAGGGCGAGGAGGCCTTCCTCGTCCGAGATCGTTCTGGACTGTGCCATGGCTGGGCTCCGCTCAGCAGACGTTGACGAGCGGCTCGCCGGCGATATAGCGCCGGACTTCCTCGGCGGCCTGCTCGGCCGCGAAGGTAACCGTCTTCACCGAAGCGCCGGCGATGTGCGGAGTGAGCGTCACGTTCGGGAGTTGCAGCAACGGCCAATCCGGCGGCACCGGCTCGACCGCGAAGGTCTCCAGCATGGCCCCACGCAGGTGGCCGGAGGCCAGCGCGTCGTAGAGGGCGGCATAGTCGACCATCGGCCCACGCGCCGTGTTCACGAAGGTCGTGCCAGGCTTCATCCGGGCGAAGGCCGCCGCGTCGATGAAGCCAGTCGTCTCGGGCGTGACGCGGGCATGCAGCGTGACCACGTCGGACTGCGTGAGCAGGGCCTCGAGGTCGACATGCTCCACACCGTTGGCACGGTCCTGCGCGGTGAGCTGGACATAGGGGTCGGCGACGAGGATGCGGCAGCCGAACGCCTTCAGCAGCTTCACCACCCGCGTGCCGATGGCGCCGTAGCCGATGACGCCCACCGTCATCTCGGAGAGCTCACGGCCGGTTACGTCGGCGCGGTAGAGGTCGCCTCGCCACTCGCCCCTGCGCAACGCCTCGTGGCCGACCCGGATCATCCGGGTCTCGGCGAGGATGGCGCCCAGCGCGAACTCGGCGACCGCGCTCGCATTGCGGCCGGGCGTGTTGACGACCCGGATGCCCCGGGCCCGGGCTTCCTTCATGTCGATGTTCACCGGACCGCCGCGCGAGACGGCCACCAGCTTCAGGGCAGGCAGGCGCTCTATCATCTCGCCGGAGAGCGGCGCGAGGTGCGTCACGAAGATCTCGGCGTCGCCGACGAAGTCGACGATCTCGTCCGGCTCGCCCATGTATTCCTTCAGCCCGGCAAGGCCCTTGCTCTCGTAGCCGTGCATCATCGGCTCGTCGGGCCAGGGCTGCTCGAAGGTGCGGATCGTGTGACCGTGGCCGCAGGCCGCCACGATCTTCTGCTCGAAGATCGACGGCAGCATGAAGCGGTCTCCGATGACCGCGATGACCTTACCCATGTTCGACTGGACTCCGGATGCTCTGCAGGGCACGCCAGACCGGCTTGGTCTGGCGCCTGGCCTCCACGTAGACGGGGAAGAGCGGTTCGTAGCGCCTGGCCAGCGCCGTGTCGACCGGCAAGGGGTCGTCCAGGAGGGGGGTCACCCATTCCGCGACGCAGGAATCCATGTCGGGGTAAATGCCCGTGCCGACGGCCGCGATCATGGCAGCGCCCGCGGCACCGGCCTCTTCGCGCTTCATCGTTCGCACCGGCCGCTCCAGCACCGCGCCGAGGATGGTGCGCAGCGCCTTGCTGCGCGCCGCCCCTCCGGTGACGCGGATCTCGGCCGGGATGGCGCCCATGGCCGAGTAGCAATCGCGGGACGCGAAGGCGAGCCCCTCGTAGACGCCGCGCATCAGCTCGTTGAAGCCGGTGCGCAGGTTGAGGCCCAGGAACTGCGCGCGGGCGGTGGGATCGACGAAGGGCCCCCGCTCGCCGGCCTCGGAGATGTAGGGATGGTAGAGCACGCTGCCGGGCTCGGCCGCCATTACGCGCTCGTCGAGGCCCTTCAGCAGGTCGGCCCGCTCGCGCTGCACGCCGGCGTCGCCGAGAATGCCGACGGCGAGGTTCAGCAGCCAGTCGATGTTGAGCGTCGAGGCCATGTTCGACTGCATCTGCGCATAGGCGCCGGGCAGCGGGAACGCCATGGTGTACCCGGTGGCATCCGCGTTCAGCGTCACCTCGGCCGCGCTCGGCACGAAGCGCATGTGCATGCCGGTGGAGCCGACGACGGTACACCCGGTCGCGATGCCCGGCTCATAGACGCCGGCGCCCAGCGCCGTGCAGATGACGTCGAGATAGGCCAGAGCCACCGGCGTTCCCTCGCCGAGGCCGCATTCGGCCGCCGCCGCGGCGGAGAGCGCACCGACCTCCCGCGTGCCGTCGACGATGCGCGGCTGAAGGCGGGCGAGGTCGGAGATGCCGAGGATGTCGAGCACGCGCGGCTCATAGGCGCGGGTGCGGAAATCGCCGAAGGTGAACGTCGCCTCGGCCGGGCAGGTCGCGCGCTCGCCCGTCAGGCGGAAATAGAGCCAGTCCTTCGGGTGGAAGGCGGTGGCAGCCTTCTCGACGAGGTCGGGCCGGCGCGTCTTCAGCCACAGCAGCTGAGGCCCCTGCTGGCAGGCGGCGAGTCCGGCGCCGGTGAGCCGGTAGAGGTCGTGCACCTTCGGCGTCGACCGGATGTCGTCGACCATCTGCCCGGCGCGCACGTCGAGCCAGAGCCAGCCGTCATGGACCGGGCGGCCATCCGCGTCGATCATCCAGGTGCCGTCGCCCTGGCCCGTCACGGCCACCACTGCGGTACGGTCGGCGAGGTTCGGAACGAGGTCTGCGAGGCCGCGCAGCGTCGCGGCGGTGTCGGACCAGGTTCGCGCCATGTCCTGTTCGACACCGCCCTCGGCCACGGAGACGTAGGAGTTCGGCCGGGACGAGATCGCCACCTGCCGCCCGCCGAGATCGAAGGCGATGGACTTGATGACGGATGTGCCGGCATCGATGCCGATGATGATGTCCCGCTTCATGCCCTGCCGATCCGCGCTTGCCTGCCCGGTTCGGCGGTCCGACCGGGTGTCGGGTGGACACGTGTCCGCCGCTCCGCGACGCCGTCAAGGCGTTTCGATGCTGCATCGCAGCATGGCCTGACGCCGAAAACCCGGCTCCTCGTGGAGCCGGGGCAGGCCGTCCGGAGACGGAGACGGATCAGGACGCGAGTGCGATCCGCACGCGGGCCTGGGTCGGAATATCGACCTCGACCTCGAGCGTGGAGAGCACGTCGCCGCGCTCCATACGCACACGCACCCGCTCGGGAGCGAGCGGGATGTGGCGGCCGATCACGGCGAGGATTTCCTCACGCAGGATGCCGACGAGGTCGACCCTCCCGGTGACCGTGCGTTCGTGCGCCAGGAGGATCTGCAGGCGATCCCGCGCCACCGGCGCGGACCTACGCCTGCTGAACAGGCTGAAGATGTTCATGCGGCCCTCCGGAACAGCTTGTCCAGGAAGCTCTTGCGTTCGGAGGGCACCACCATCGGGATGCTTTCTCCAGTGAGACGGCGCGCCGCGTCCACATAGGCCTTGGCAGGGGCGCTGGCGGGATTGTTCAGGGTGACGGGCGAGCCGATGTTGGAGGCGCGCAGCACCTCCTCGCTCTCCGGGATGATGCCCAGCAGCGGGATCGCCAGGATCTCGAGGATGTCGTCGGTCTTCAGCATCTCGCCGCGGTCGGCGCGCGTCGAGTCGTAGCGGGTGAGGAGCAGGTGCTTCTCGATCTTCTCGCCCCGCTCGGCGCGCTCGGTCTTGCTGTCGAGCAGGCCGATGATGCGGTCACTGTCGCGGACGGAAGAGACTTCGGGGTTGGTAACCACCACCGCCGTGTCGGCGTGCCGCATGGCGAGCTGGGCGCCGCGCTCGATGCCGGCGGGGCTGTCGCAGATGACCCAGTCGAACTTCTCGCGAAGCTCTTCCATGACCTTGGCAACTCCCTCCTCGGTGAGCGCGTCCTTGTCGCGCGTCTGCGAGGCCGGGAGCAACGACAGCGTGTCGATGCGCTTGTCCTTGATCAGCGCCTGGGCGAGCTTCGCGTCGCCCTGCACGACGTTGATGAAGTCGTAGACGACGCGGCGCTCGGCTCCCAGGATGAGATCCAGGTTGCGCAGCCCGACGTCGAAGTCGACGACGCAGACGTTCTCGCCTCGCTGCGCCAGCGCTGCGCCGAGGGCCGCGGTCGAAGTGGTCTTTCCCACCCCGCCCTTGCCTGATGTGACGACCAGGACCTTCGCCATTGTCTGTTCCCCGCTCCGCTGTCAGTCCAGGGCTGTTATGAGGATTGCGTCACCGTCGAGCCGGGCCTGGACCGGTCGACCACGCAGCTGCGGCTCGAGTTCGTCGGCGGTCCTGTAGAGACCGTCTATGGCGACGAGTTCGGCCTCGAACTTTCGGCAATAGATGCGCGCCTGTGCATTGCCGGCGGAGCCTGCGATGGCCCGCCCGCGCAGGGCGCCGTAGACGTGGATGCAGCCCCCCGCGATGACCTCCGCCCCCGAGGAGACGGAACCCATGACGATGACGTCGCCCTGCGGAAAGATGATCGACTGGCCCGATCGCACGGTGCCGTCGACGATCATCGGCTGGGGGTGCGGCGCGGCAGCCCGGGACTGCGCGTCGAGTACGTCGGCGAGCCCGCTCTGGCGCGAATTCGCCAGCTGCGGAGGCAGTCCGAGCCCGACCATCGACTGGTCGACCCCGTCCACCGCCATGACGCGGATCTCGCGCTTCATCAGGTCGGCAACGAGGCCCGCCAGCTCGGCTTTCTCGACCGTGAGGGCAGTCACGTCGAGCACAACCGGCCGGCCCATGAAGAAGCCGGGCGAGCGCTCGAGCCAGGCGTCGAGATCCTTGAGCCACTCCTCGAGCGGTGCCTCCGGCGCCAGAACGAGCGCCAGGAACGACCGGCCCCGGAAGCGGATGGAGTGGCGTGGGCGTGGTGTGGAAATGGTCACGAGTCGTAGTCCCCCGATGCCCCTGTTTGTGGAAGGAGCATGGTTAACGACCGGTTAACCGGAGGCCTCGACTTCAATTTTCTGTTCATGGAAGTTTCGCATTTCTATCTGGGGTTTTAGGTACCGCTGTCCCGTTTCGCGCCATGCGGGCGCCCGTGAAATGTCGTGCGGGCCGTCGTCGAATGCGGATTGCCTTTGCTGTTCAACAGTGTGGCGGGCCGGCGGCAGCATTTTGGCCCTTGCGGGTGCGTCGCCCGCCTGCAGTGGCGCCATACCGGGAGTTGTCCTGCGGGAGGAATGTCGGTTGAGCGGAGAATCACGATGACGGACTGGAACGCCGCGCAGTACCTGCGCTTCGAGGACGAGAGGACCCGCCCGGCGGCGGACCTGCTCGCACGCGTCGGGGCCGTCGAGCCGGGGCTCGTCGCCGACATCGGCTGCGGTCCGGGCAACAGCACCGAACTGCTGTGCCGCCGCTACCCGCAGGCGCGGGTAGTCGGCGTGGACACTGCGCCCGACATGCTCGCCGCCGCGCGCCTGCGCCTTCCCGGCGCGGAGTTCCTCGAGGCCGACGTGGCCAGCTGGTCGCCCGAAGCACCCTGCGACGTGCTGTTCGCCAACGCCGTCCTGCAATGGCTGCCTGACCATGCACGCCTGTTTCGCCGCCTGATGGGTCTGCTGGCCTCTGGCGGCTGGCTGGCGGTGCAGATGCCCGACAACCTGGATGAGCCCACCCATGCCCTGATGCGCAGGGTCGCGGCCCGCGGACCCTGGGCGGCGCGGCTCGCAGGCGTGACGCGCGACAGCCTGCTTGCCCAGGGCGCCTATTTCGACCTGCTGCGGCCGCTCGCCCGCTCCCTCGACATCTGGCGCACCGCCTATGTCCACGTGCTCGCCGATTCGGAGGCCGTGGTGCAGTGGGTGATGGGGACGGGCCTGCGGCCCTATCTGGCTCCGCTCTCCGGGCCGGAGCGTGAGGCTTTTCTCACCGAGTACCGATCGGAAGTTGCGGCGGCGTACCCTGCGCGGCCGACAGGCGAGGTTCTCCTGCCCTTCCCACGCCTGTTCATCGTTGCCCAGGTGGCCTGAGCGGGGCCGGCGATTCCGGGGTCTGGCCTGCTGTCACGGAAATTCCGAACGGCGCCGCCGATTTCTCTTCAAGCCGGCCGGCACCGGGCCTAGACTGTGCCGCACGGGCCCATGGTCTTCTCGCTGCGCCAGATCCAGTATTTCGTCGCCGTCGCCGAGCACGGATCGGTGTCGGCCGCGGCGCAGGCGCTGTCGATCTCGCAGTCGACGGTTACCGAATCGCTGCGCGATCTGGAGGCCGATCTCGGCCTTCGGCTGCTCGACAGGCACGGCCGCGGCGTCGACCTGACCTTCAAGGGACATCAGTTCCTCCGCCACGCCGACCGCATCCTGTCCGAGGTCGCCCATGCCCGCCGCGCGCTGACGGCGGATGCAAGCCCGGTCTCGGGTAGGCTCGCCATCGGCATCACGCCGCTGGTGGCCGCCTACATCCTGCCGGACCTCCTCGCCCGCTACCGGCGGGCCTTCCCCGACGTGCGGGTCGAGGCCGTCGAGGACACGGGCGAGTATCTCGAGCACCTGCTCGTCGGCGGAGAGCTCGACGTCGCGGTGATGGTGCTGAATCCGGGGAGGAATTCGTCGGCGCTGCAGACCGAGGTGGTCGAGGTTTCTCCCTACCGCGTGTGGTTGCCGCTCGGTCACGCCGCCGCTGTGGCCGAGCGCGTCAGCCTCGCCCAGCTGGCTGCGGAGCCGCACGTCCTGCTGGCCGTGGACGAGATCGCCGAGGCGGCGGAGATCGCCTGGCGGCAACTCGGCGTACGCCCGCCCATCGCCTATCGCACCCGGTCGGTCGAAGCCGTTCGCAGCCTGGTCGCGACAGGAGCAGGCGTCGCGATCCTTCCCGACATGACCTACCGCCCGTGGTCGCTGGAAGGCGACAGGATCGAGGCGCGCAGCGTCGTCGAGGAACTGCCCGCGGTGGAAGTCGCGACGGCCTGGCGCCGCGGCTCCCCCCTCAATGCCGCGGCGACGGGCTTCGTCGCAGTCGCTGCCACGCGCCCGGCGCCCCGCACCCGCTGACCAGCTATCGGAATTCCCGATGGCAGCCTTCTCTCCTTTGGTGTGGCGGGGCCTTTACCGTTCGATCACCATCAGGAAGGGGCGCGCGATGGCCCGGCCGTCGCGACGCAATGGAGGAGGATGAGACGATGCGCGCAGTGATGACGCTGGGCCTGGTGGCCAGCATCGCCCTGGTGGGCGCGGCCGTTGCGGCCGAGAAGACCTCGATCGGCAAGGGCGAGGGCCAGGTCGATATCGTGGCATGGCCCGGCTACATCGAGCGGGGCGAGACCGACAAGGCCTATGACTGGGTCACCAGCTTCGAGAAGAAGACCGGCTGCAAGGTCAACGTGAAGACCGCCGGCACCTCGGACGAGATGGTCGCCCTGATGAACGAAGGCGGCTTCGACCTCGTGACCGCCTCCGGCGATGCCTCGCTGCGCCTCATCGCCGGCAAGCGCGTCCAGCCGATCAACCCCAAGCTGATCCCGAGCTGGTCGAAGGTCGATCCGCGGCTGCAGAGCGCGCCGTGGCACACCGTCAACAACGTCCATTACGGCGTGCCCTATCAGTGGGGCTCCAACGTCCTGATGTACAACACAGAGGTCTTCAAGGAGGCCCCGAAGAGCTGGGCGGTCGTGTTCGAGGAGCAGACGCTCTCCGACGGCAAGTCGAACAAGGGACGCATCCAGGCCTTCGACGGCCCGATCTATATCGCCGACGCCGCGCTCTATCTGTCCAAGACCAAGCCCGAGCTCGGCATCAAGGACCCCTACGAGCTGAATGAGGACCAGTACAAGGCGGCCCTCGACCTGCTGCGCAAGCAGCGCGTCCTCGTGCAGCGCTACTGGCACGACGCCATGAAGCAGGTCGACGACTTCACCAATGAGGGCGTCATCGCCTCCTCGTCCTGGCCGTTCCAGGTGAACCTGCTGCAGAGCCAGAAGAAGCCGATCGCCTCCACCATCCCGCAGGAAGGCGCGACCGGCTGGGCCGACACGACAATGATGCACTCCGAGGCCAAGCACCCGAACTGCGCCTACATGTGGATGGAGCACTCGCTCGACCCGAAGGTGCAGGGCGATCTCGCCGCCTGGTTCGGCTCCGTCCCCAGCGTCCCCGCCGCCTGCAAGGGCAACGAACTGCTGACCGACAAGGGCTGCGAGACCAACGGCGCCGGCGAGTTCGAGCGCATCGCCTTCTGGCGCACCCCGGTCGCCAAGTGCGCCAGCCAGCCGAACGGCTGCGTGCCCTACTACCGCTGGGTGTCGGACTACATCGCCGTCCTCGGCGGCCGCTGACCCTTCGACCCGGGCCGAACAAACCGGCCCGGGCACTGCCGCGGCGGGCGTCGGTTGAACGCCCGCGGCCTTCAGGGATGGCCGATGACCGGCCGGCGCCTTCCGTGCGGGAAGGGCGGGCTGCCACCCATGCGTGCCGGCCTGCCGGGCACGCCTTGCGTTTCCGGTCCGGGGCGATGGCCCCGCGCGCCGGACGAGATCCGGACAACAGACATGACCTTCGTCGCGCGGCCTACGCGCCAGGATTCACAAACCGGCTTCGCCGACCAGGGCGGTGCCGACGCCGTCCGCTTCGAGCGGGTGTCGCGCCAGTTCGGAGAGGTGCGAGCCGTCGATGCCGTCGACCTCGCCATCGCTCCGGGCGAATTCTACGCCATGCTCGGTCCGTCCGGCTCCGGCAAGACGACCTGCCTGCGCCTGATCGCCGGCTTCGAGCAGCCCGACGGCGGCCATATCAGCATCTTCGGCGAGCCTGTCGAGGGCGTGCCGCCCTACCGCCGTTCGGTGAACACCGTCTTCCAGGACTACGCCCTCTTTCCGCACATGAGCGTCGGCGAGAACGTCGCCTACGGGCTCATGGTGCGCGGCGTCGGCCGCGCCGAGCGCGAGAAGCTCGCCCGCGAGGCGCTCGCCCTCGTCAAGCTCGCCGGCATGGAGCAGCGCCGCCCGGGCCAGCTCTCCGGTGGACAGCGCCAGCGGGTGGCCCTGGCCCGGGCACTCGTCGTGCGTCCGAAGGTGCTACTTCTGGATGAACCTCTCGGCGCACTCGACCTCAAGTTGCGCGAAGAAATGCAGCTGGAGCTCAAGGCGCTGCAGCGTTCCCTCGGGCTCACCTTCGTCTTCGTCACGCATGACCAGGGCGAGGCCCTGTCCATGGCGGACCGCGTCGCCGTGTTCGACCACGGCCGCATCCAGCAGGTAGGAGCTCCCGAGGACATCTACGAGCGCCCGCGCACCGCCTTCGTCGCCGGCTTTGTCGGCAGCGCCAACGTCCTGACGGCCGCGCAGGCCCGAGCCCTCGGAGCGGCGCCTGCACCCGCCTCGCTGCGGCCGGAGAAGATCGGCGTGGTGCACGCCAATGCGTCACAGGGCATCGCCGCCACGGTGCAGAGCGTGCTCTACCAGGGTGCCGCCCGCCGGATCGTCGCCACCACGGCCGAGGGGCTGGAGATTGCGGCGCTCGTCCCGGCCCGCGATGCCGACTGGCTCGCGCCGGGCCTGCCCGTCCGGCTGGTCGTGCAGCCCTCCGACCTCAACCCGCTGGTGGACGCGTGAGCATCGCCGCCCTCGAGCTGCCGCAGCCGCGCGAGAGCGTCTGGAGGCGCGTGTCCGACGTGCTGGTGCGCCGGCGCGGGCTGCTCGTCCTGTTGCTGCTCACGCCACCCGTCCTGTGGCTCGGCATCGTCTATCTCGGCAGCCTGTTTGCGCTGCTCGCCTACAGCTTCTTCTCGATAGACGAGTTCGCCGGCACCGTCGTCTACGAGCCGACGCTGTCCACCTATGGCGAGCTGCTGGCCCCGGCCAATCTCGACATCCTGCTGCGGACCGTCTCCATCTCGGCGGTCGTCACCGTGGTCTCCGCGCTGATCGGCTTCCCCGTCGCCTACTACGCGGCGCGCTATGCCCGCGGCCGGGTCAAGGCCCTGTTCTACCTCGCGATCATGATGCCGCTGTGGTCGAGCTACCTCGTCAAGGTCTATGCCTGGAAGCTGCTGTTGGCCAGGGAAGGCGTGATCAGCTGGGCGGCCAACGGCCTCGGCCTCGGCAGCGTGCTGGATGCCTGGCTCGCCCTGCCCGTCGTCGGCGGACCGTCGCTCTCTGTCAGCTACACGGGGATGACGCTGGTTTTCGTCTATCTCTGGCTGCCCTTCATGATCCTGCCCATCCAGGCGGCTCTGGAGCGCGTGCCCTCCAACCTGCTGGAGGCGTCCGCCGACCTCGGGGCCGCACCCGGGCTCACCTTCCGCACCGTGGTGCTGCCCCTGGCCATGCCGGGCGTGATCGCCGGCGCCATCTTCACCTTCTCGCTGACGCTGGGCGACTACATCGTCCCGCAGATCGTTGGCACCTCGGCCCTTGTCCTGGGCCAGGCCGTCTACACGCTGCAGGGCACGGCCGGGAACATCCCGCTGGCCGCCGCCTTCGCCGTGGTGCCCATCCTCGTCATGGGGGTGTTCCTCGTGGTCGCCAAGCGGACGGGAGCCTTCGATGCGCTCTGACCGCCTCGCCCGCGCCCCGCTCGGCCTGAAGGTCGCGGCCGGATTCGGCCTGCTCTTCATGCACGTGCCGCTGGCCTTCATCATCCTCTACGCCTTCACGACGGAGGAGAAGAGCTACGCCTTCCCGCCGCCGGGCTACACGTTGAAGTGGTTCGGCGTCGCCTGGGAACGCCAGGATATCTGGGCCGCCATCGGCCTCTCCCTCCAGGTGGCGACGGTCGCCACCCTGCTTGCCCTCATTCTCGGCACGCTGGCCGCGGGGGCGCTGGCGCGGGCGACGTTCTTCGGCCGCGAGCCCATCTCGCTGCTGCTGATCCTGCCCATCGCGTTGCCCGGCATCATCACCGGCATGGCACTGCGCTCAGCCTTCAGCGTCATGGACATCCCGTTCTCCATGTGGACCATCGTGCTGGGCCACGCGACGTTCTGCATCGTCATTGTCTACAACAACGCCGTCGCCAGGCTCCGCCGGCTCTCCCCGGCGCTCATCGAGGCCTCGATGGACCTGGGGGCCGACAGCTTCCAGACCTTCCGCCACGTCATCCTGCCCAACATCGGGACCGCGCTGCTTGCGGGCGGCATGCTCGCCTTCGCGCTGTCCTTCGACGAGGTCATCGTCACCACCTTCACCGCCGGCCAGCAGACGACCCTGCCGATCTGGATGCTCACCGAGCTCATCCGTCCCCGGCAGCGGCCGATCACCAATGTCGTGGCCGTCTTCATCATCGCCGTCACCGTCATCCCCATCGTCCTCGCCTACTACCTGACGAAGGACGGGGACGAGGTGGCCGGCTCGGGAAAATGAGGAGAACCCCCATGGACACCGCGATGCTCATTGGCGGCAAGTTCGTCGCTGGAACCGAAACGGCCGAGACGGTGCTCGACCCCAAGACCGAGGCGGTGATCCTCGAACTCGCCGAGGCCAACGCTGACCAGGTCGACCAGGCCGTCAAGGCCGCCGGCGCCGCCTTTGCCTCGTGGTCGCGCACCACGCCGTCCGAGCGCTCTGGCCTTCTGCTGAGGCTCGCCAATCGGATCGAGGCCGACGCCGAGGGCTTCGCCGCGCTGGAGGCCCAGAACTGCGGCAAGCCGCGCCACGCCGTGCTGCGCGACGAGATCCCCGCCATCGTCGACTGCTTCCGCTTCTTCGCCGGTGCGGTGCGCGTGCCGCACGGCATGCTCGCCGGTGAGTACCTGCCCGGCCACACCTCGATGATCCGGCGCGACCCGATCGGCGTCGTCGCCTCCATCGCGCCGTGGAACTACCCGCTGATGATGGCGGCCTGGAAGCTCGCCCCGGCTCTAGCGGGCGGCAACACCGTCGTCATCAAGCCCTCCGAGCAGACGCCGCTCACCATGCTGAAGCTGGCCCGCCTGATGGCTGAGATCTTCCCCGAGGGGGTCGTCAACGTCGTCGTGGGCCGCGGGGAGACAGTGGGGCAGCGCCTCATCGATCATCCCGGCGTGGCGATGATCTCGCTCACCGGCGACATCGCGACCGGCAAGAAGGTGCTCACCGCCGCAGCCCGATCTGTGAAGCGCACGCATCTGGAGCTCGGCGGCAAGGCTCCCGTCGTCGTCTTCGACGATGCCGACATCGACGCGGTCGTCGAGGGGCTCGCCACCTTCGGCTACTACAATGCCGGGCAGGACTGCACGGCCGCCTGCCGCGTCTACGCCGGGCCCAAGGTCTACGACCGGCTCGTGGCGGACCTCTCGTCCAAGGTCTCCGGCCTGCGCTTCAACCAGGCGAGCGACGACGACAACGACCTCGGACCGCTGATCTCGGCCCGCCAGCGCTCGCGCGTCGCCTCCTTCGTCGAGCGCGCCGCCGAGCTTCCGCACGTCTCGATCACGGCCGGCGGCAAGACCACGTCCGGCAAGGGCTTCTTCTACGAGCCGACGGTCGTGGCCGGGGCGCGCCAGTCCGACGAGATCGTCCGCCGCGAGGTGTTCGGCCCCGTCGTCTCCGTCACCCGCTTCACCGATGTCGACGAGGCCGTAGGCTGGGCCAACGACAGCGACTACGGCCTCGCCTCGTCGGTGTGGTCGCGCGACGTCTCCAGGGCCATGGAGACGGCCGCCCGACTCCGATACGGCTGCACCTGGGTGAACTGCCACTTCATGCTGGTCAACGAGATGCCGCATGGCGGGCTGAAGCAGTCGGGCTACGGCAAGGACATGAGCGTCTACGCGCTGGAGGACTACACCGTCGTCCGCCACGTCATGGTCAAGACGGGCTGATCCCTCGACCCACCACGGTAACGGACACGTCTCTGCCAGATCAGGCGCGGGGAACCCCTCTCCCATGTTGGGAGAGGGGCAGGGGTGAGGGCCACCTGTCACCGGTCCCCGGAGCCAGGACCACCACGCTCGGTGTTCCTGGATCCCGGCTCTCCGCTGCGCTCCGGCCGGGATGACGGCCGAGGGCGTGCGTGCCCAGCCTTGCCCCGAACTCGGCAGGGTTCCCCCCGGCCCGGCGGAGCGCTATATGAACGGCGCCGGCTCGCGGGGGCGGGGCCCGGCACCCCCTGCATCAGGATTCCCTCTCCGTGCCAGCCATCATCGCTGTCGAAGGTCTGTCCAAGACCTATGCCGGCGGCTTCCAGGCTTTGAAGTCCGTCGATCTCACGATCGAGCGGGGTGAGATCTTCGCCCTGCTCGGGCCCAACGGTGCCGGCAAGACGACGCTGATCGGCGTCGTCTGCGGGCTCGTCACGCCGTCGGAAGGCAAGATCACCGTCGACGGGCACGACATCCAGCGCGACTACCGCGCCGCACGCGCCACGATCGGCCTCGTGCCGCAGGAACTCCACACCGACATGTTCGAGACCGTGTGGAACACGGTCACCTTCAGCCGCGGCCTGTTCGGCAAGCCGAAGAACCCCAAGATGGTCGAGCAGGTGCTGCGCGACCTCTCGCTGTGGGACAAGCGCGACTCGAAGATCATGACGCTCTCCGGCGGCATGAAGCGCCGCGTGATGATTGCCAAGGCGTTGTCGCACGAGCCGCGCGTGCTGTTTCTCGACGAGCCGACGGCTGGCGTCGACGTGGAGCTGCGCCGCAGCATGTGGGAGGTGGTGCGGGGCCTGCGCGATCGCGGCGTCACCATCATCCTCACCACCCACTATATCGAGGAGGCGGAGGAGATGGCCGACCGCATCGGCGTCATCTCTGGCGGCGAGATCGTGGTGGTCGAAGAAAAGGCGAGCCTAATCGAGAAGCTGGGCAAGAAGCAGCTGATCCTCAACCTGCGCGAGCCGCTCGCCGTACTTCCCGCGGCACTCGCGGGCGAGGCGCTGGATCTCTCGCAAGATGGAACGGTGCTCACCTACACCTTCGACACGCAGGGCGAGCGGACCGGCATCGCCGGCTTGCTGCGCCGGCTGGGGGAACACGGCATCGACTTCCGCGACCTCCAAACCCGCGAGAGCTCGCTGGAGGAGATCTTCGTCAGCCTCGTCAGGGGGCGGCCATGAACTGGTACGCCGTTTCCGCCATCTACCGCTTCGAGATGTCGCGCTGGATCCGCACGCTGGCGCAGAGCCTCGCGGCCCCGGTCATCACGACCTCTCTCTACTTCGTCGTCTTCGGCTCGGCCATCGGCTCGCGCATGGCCGAGATCGACGGGGTTACCTACGGCGCTTTCATCGTGCCGGGGCTCATCATGCTCTCCATCCTGACGGAGAGCATCTCCAACGCTTCCTTCGGCATCTACATGCCGCGCTTTGCCGGCACCATCTACGAGGTGCTGTCCGCTCCCGTCTCGCCGCTGGAAATGGTTCTGGGCTATGTCGGAGCGGCGGCCACGAAGTCGGTGCTCCTCGGCCTGGTCATTCTCGTCACCGCGCGGATCTTCGTGCCCTTCTCCGTTGCGCATCCCGTCTGGATGCTGGGCTTTCTGATCTCGACGGCCGTCACCTTCAGCCTGTTCGGCTTCCTGATCGGCCTGTGGGCGACGAGCTGGGACAAGCTGCAGATTGTTCCGACGCTCGTCGTGACGCCGTTGGCGTTCCTCGGCGGCAGCTTCTATTCCGTGTCCATGCTGCCGCCCGCCTGGCAGACGATCGCTCTGTTCAACCCCGTGATCTACCTCGTCAGCGCCTTCCGCTGGAGCTTCTTCGGCATCTCGGACGTGAGCGTCGGTGTCAGCGTGCTCATGACGGGCGTGTTCATGGCGCTCTGCCTCGCCGCCATCGCCTGGGTGTTCCGCACGGGCTACCGCCTGAAGACCTGACGCGGTCTCAATGCTCCGGCGGGGCGTTGAGGTGATGGGTGGTCACCCGCTGGAAAGCGGCACCGGCCGACAGCACCAGCGCCTCGTCGAAGAAGCGGCCGATGATCTGGATGGCCACCGGCATGCCGTTGCCGTTGAGCCCGGAGGGCAGCACGAGCGCGGGCTGGCCCGTATAGTCGAACGGCATGGTGTTGCGGGCGATGACGTCCGGGAATGGATGGCGCACCCCGTCCACCTCCGCCGTGAGGTCGGAGATGTGCCCCGCCTCGGTGCCGACGCCGGGCGCGACGACCACGTCCACCCCCGCCATGCCGGCCAGAACCTCGCGCTGGATGACGGAGCGCATCCGCAGTGCCTCGATATAGGCGGTCGCGGGCTGCGCAAGCCCCTGTTCGAGGCGGGTGCGCAGGCCCTTGTCGAAGCGGTCCAGCTGGTCCCAGCGGCCGTGGTGCAGGGCGGCGAGTTCGCAGAACATGATGCGGTAGCCGAGGTCCCACGCCACGCCGAGCCGGCCGAGATCGACCGGCACGAGGATGGCGCCCTCGCCCTTCATCACGTCCAGCGCCTCTCGCCATGCTACCAGCACCGCGGCATCGACTTTCTCGACCAGCCAGCCCGACGGCACGCCGACACGCAGGCCACGCAGGCCGTCGCGCGCCCTGGACCCGTCGAACTCGCCGTGAGCGAGCTCGTCCTGACCATCGGGCCCGGCCATGTGCGGCATGGCCAGCGCGAGGTCGGCCGCCGAGCGGCCCATCGGGCCGACATGGTCGAGTGTCCAGGAGAGCGAGGCGACGCCGGTGCGCGGCACCAGCCCGCGCGTCGGCTTCAGCCCCGTGATGCCGCACCAGGAGGACGGGATGCGGATCGATCCGCCCGTGTCAGTGCCGAGCGCGAGCGGGAAGAAGCGCGCGGCGAGCCCGCTGCCGGAACCCTTCGAGGATCCGCCCGTCCAGCGCTCAGAATTCCAGGGGTTTCGCACGATCCCGTAGCGCGGGTTGTGCACCGAGCCGACCGCGTACTCCGTCGTCGACGTCATGACGAAGGGGACCGCGCCGGCCTCGCGAAGCCGCGCGACCACAGTGGCGTCCTTCTCAGCAACGCGGTCGCCGGTGAAGACTGAGCCGCAGGTGACGCGGGCGCCGGCGGCATCGACGATGTCCTTGACGCCGAAGGGAACGCCCTCGAGCGGGCGGGCTCGTCCCGCCTTCCAGCGCGCTGCGCTTTCCTGTGCCGCTTCCTCGGCGCCGGGCACGCGGGCGATCACCGCCTCGCCGCCGCGCGGGTGGGACGCGATGCGCGCCAGCAGGGCGGCGTGCACGTCGCGTGGGTCGAGGGCGCCGGAGCGGTAGCCCGACAGGAGTTCACCCACCCCGAGCGTGTGCACCGGCCCGTCCGGCACCTCGCCGCCGGCGAAGGCCGGCGCGGGCGTCGCCCGGGTGAAGGCGGCCGCGAGACGGAATTCCCGGTCTGCACCGGATGGCTCGGGTGTGCTGCCGACCTCGGGTGGGGGAAGGTCGGCGGCGAAGCCGCCCGGCCTGGCCTGCGGTGACGTCACGGTGTCCTCCCTCGCCATTACCCTCGAACTTGCCGGAGGGGAGGTTAGCGGGGCAGGGCCGCAGCCAGAAGCATGCTGGCGGAATACCGCCCTTCGCCCGGGGGCTCAGCAGGCGTGGGCGGGCATCGCCTCGAGCCTGGCGATATCCGCCTCGATGGCCTCCAGGGCCGTTCGTGTCTCGTCGACGAGGAACTTGGTGCGCACCAGCATGGTGATCGCCTCGTCGCAGTCGGCGTCGGCGAGCCTCAGGCGCTTGATCATGCGGCGCTGTCGCGTGACGAGCTCTTCGCCTTCCGAGATGGCCCGTCTCATGTCGTCCGCGGTCCGCCTGAGATCCAGCACGCCAGCCCCCGTCCAGTCTTCCCCACGCAGGAGCGGGGCCAGGGAGTAAGGAATGCGAGGATTGTGCCGCCGCGCCATCCGTCGAAATTCGTACCGGCCAAGGTTGCGTAACGGTGTTGCGTTGCTGCGTCGCTCTAGGCGGCGACTTCGGCGAGGCATCGCGTGCGTGCGGCACGGTAGCGGGAGACCTCCCGGGCGGCGTCCTCGCCGCGCGCCAGGGCCGACGCGGCGTCCGCGGCGCCTGTGGCTGCCGCCTGGCATGCCTCGGGGAGGGCGGCGGCGTGCACCGCCATGAGCGCGGAATGACAGGCCGCCGGCAGCGCACCCGCGAAGGTGGATCCAGCGCGGCGGGCGCCGTTCGCGTCCTCCAGGGCCTGCTCGCAGGGGCGCAGCGCGTCGACGACGGCGCGGGCGCGCTCCGACGAGCGTGCAAGGCCGGGCCACGGGTCGGGCGCCGGCATGCGCGAGACTGCGAACTGGACGGCCAGCGTGCCGCCGAACAACAGCATGAACGCCAGCGCGGTATGCAGCGGCCTGGCCGCAGGAAGGACGTGAGTCATGGATCTGGTTCCCCGCAGCGCCTATAATCGATGTGGCTCCTTGGCTGAAGCTCTGCCTTTGCTCGTAGTTATGCCGGGGTATTCACCAGTGTGGACTGGCGGGACATGCATGAGATCGTGACCTCATCTTTTCCCGTTAAGCCGGGTTAACGGCGAATGCATGCGCCTGCCTGAGAAGCGGACCGTCGCGCCCTTGATCCATCACAGCGACGCGCGGCACGGATCTGGGGAGAATGGGCCCATGGGCAACGCGAGGTTGCTCGGGGCCCTGGCTCGAAGGGGAGCGCGATGGCGGACAGCGCTTCGCAGAGGCGGCGCGGGAAATCCGGGCCCGGCCGCATCATCACGGTGCCGGCGCGCGTGGCAGGCCGCACGGGCGATCCGGACCCCCGTGCCCGTCGCGATTTCGGACTGCGCGACAAACCCGGCGTGAGCGAAGAAGTACTGTTGCGCCTGCCGTTTGCCGACCTCCGGGAGTTCCGGGTCGCAGGCGCGGTGTCGCAATCGCCCTTGCTGGTCGTGCCGCCCATGGCCGGCGGCTTCCCGGTCCTGCTCTACGACCTCGTCGCCGGGCTGCTCGCGGTCAGGGGCCGGGTGGCGGTGGCCGACTGGCTGGACGCCCGCTTCGTTCCACGATGCGAGGGGAATTTCACGCTCGCCTGCAACGTGGACTCCGTACGCGCGATGGTGCGCCAACTGGGTCCGCAGGCTGACGTGGTGGCCGTCTGCCAGGGCGGCGTCCCGGCGCTCGCTGCTTCCACCCTTCTCGCCAACGAGGAAAGCTCCGCCGCGCCGCGGTCGCTTGCCCTGGCCGGCGCTCCCGTCGACACGCTGGTCAACCCGACGCGCGGCGGCGTCTTCGCCCGCACCCATACGCTCGAATGGTTCGATGCAAACGTGATCTCGCTGGTGCCCGCCGGCGACCCCGGCGAGGGTCGTCTGGTCTATCCCGGCACGCTCCAATTCCAGACGCTGATGGCCTATGCCGGCCGTCACATGGTGGAGCAGCGGGAGTTGTTCTGGAAATTTCTCGCCGACGACGGGCTGGACCCGCTGGCTCACCCCTTCTTTCGCCTCGCGCTCGGCATGATGGACCTGACGCGCGAGTTCTTTCTCGACAGCATCCGCCACGTCTTCCAGGAGCCGCTCTTCCTCGCTGGGTCGAACAGCGTTCCCTTGCCGGGGCTCGACCTCGCGTCCCTGACCCGCACGGCGCTGTTGACCATCGAGGGCGAGGACGATGACCTCTGCTCGCCCGGCCAGACCGAGGCGGCCCAGCGCCTGTGCCGCAACGTCCCGGCCGCAATGCGTGCGCACCTCTCGGTGCCGCGTTGCGGACACTTCTCGCTGTTCCACGGCCGCGCGTGCCGCGACACCGTGATCCCGGCCCTTCTCGCCTTCTGGACGGGACTGTCCGGCCCATGAAGCAGGTGCTTGGGGCAAAGCTCAAGGCACGCTATGAACGCAACGGGTAGGCTGACCGAGGCGCCGACATGAAGGACATGTCCGCGGAACTGGCGGAGCTCAAGAGCCTGGTGTCGAGGGCCCGCGAGCCGGCGGGAAGGCGTAGCCACGCCCATCCGCGCAGGGCGGAAGCGGCAGGCGGCAGCAGCGCGGCCGCGGCGGCGGAACTCGCCCCCGAGAAGCTCGACGAGCTGCTGTCGTCGCTGCGCGATGTCCTCGAACAGCCGGTCGAGGACCTAGAGGAGGCCATTGCCTCGCATCCGCTCGGCTCGGCCGCCGCTGCCTTTTTCCTGGGCGTCCTGGTCGGACGCCTGCTGCCCCGGGGGTGACATGGTCGAGAGGCTGGTGAAGCACGCCCGCGTCCTGTGGCGCGCGGAATCCATTTTGGCCGAGATCCGCCTGAAACGGATGATGACGCGGTCCGGCCTCCTCGCCGTGGCCGCCCTGATCGCCGCCTTCGGCCTCGCCATGCTGAACGTGGCGGGCTTTTTCTGGCTCGAGCCCGGTTGGGGACCGGCCGGTGCAGCACTATGGGTGGGAGGCGCCGACTTCCTGATTGCCATCGCCCTGCTGCTCGTGGCGCTGCGGGCACCGGCCGGGCGCGAGATGGAACTGGCGATGGAAGTCAGGCAGGCCGCCCTGGACGGGCTTGAGGATGACGCGCGCCTGCTGCAGGTCGAGCTGCTGTCCCTGCGCGACGAGACCCTGCGCATGCGGGATTCGGTTCTTGGCCTGGTGAAACACCCGCTCGAGGCCGCCCTCACCGGCCTCGTCGTGCCCCTCGCCGGTGCCCTGCTGAAGGGCGACCGGAAGAGGGGCAAGGCGGAGGGTTAGAAGCTGGTGAGCGGAGCGCGGTGGGAAAGATCGCTACCGTCGGCGGCGGACAGGCAAACAGGCCTGGGTTGCTTCGCTTCGCTCGCAATGACGATAAGCAACGCAACGTTACGCTGATCAGGCCCTGGCCTTGCTGCGGCGGGTGTCGAGAAGCCCGAAGGCCACAGGGAACGGCGGCAGATCCCACCCGGAGAACTCTGCCCAGAACTCGTTTTCGTGCAAAGGCTCCGCCTCGCGCGCCGCGGTCTGGACGTTGACGCGCACCCAGCCAGTGCCCCGCCGCGTCACCGCGTAGGCGAGGCCCGGGATCATCAGAAGCGGCCGTCCTTTCCAAACAAAATGCATCATAGCCTCGTCGCAAACAGACAGGCGCGACCGAAGCCGGCCGCACCCACCTGGTCCACAATGCCGATGCAGCGCTGCTGATCCCGCGAGGTTGGGGCCATATTGTCGCACCCTCCGGTGCCTGGCCGGGGCAGGCACCGCTCCCGGGCACGGGTCAGGGGCGAATGGGAGAGGCCTTCAGCCGGTTCCAGATCGCCTCGGCCGCAACGGTGTAGCCGCCGTCGAAATGGTGGCCGCCATCCAGAGCGACACGGTCGGCGTGGCCGAGCTGCGGCGCTGTGCAGGAGGTCGAGCCGTCGGCGGCCTCCTCCTTGCCGTAGATGCACTGCGTCCGGTCGAGCGGCAGCATCGCGAGCTGCGGCGCGATCGGCTTGCCCGAGGCGGTTGCCGTGCCGACGAAGCCCTCGACGGTGACCTCGAACTCCGCGCTGTGGCCGAGGCCGAGCAGCGAGACGAGGTCGACATGGTCTTTCACCGAGCGGGGCAGCAGCGGCCAGACCTCCGGCATCACGTCAGCGCCGAAAGAATAGCCGATCAGGGCGAAGCGGTCCGTCTGGTACTCGGCGCCGTAGTGCTTCAGCAGGCGGCTGAGGTCGGCCGCCACCTCGCCGGGGCTGCGCTTGGCCCAGAAGTAGCGCAGCGAGTCGAGACCCACGACAGCGACGCCGCGCTGGGCGAGCCAGTCGCCGATCGACTTGTCGATGTCGCGCCAGCCGCCGTCGCCGGAGACGATGATGGCGAGGCCCTTCACCGGGCCGACGGGAGGAATGATCGCGACCGGCAGGTCCGTCGCGCCGGATCCGCCCTGCCCGAACTGCAGCGCCGCGGCAACCAGGCCCTGCCGCGAGGTCTCCTCGTCCTCGGCGGCGACGTAGTCGGCGAGCGGGTTCTGCGCCTGGAAGGCCTCGGCAGCCTTGCGGTCCGTCTCCGGGCCGATGACGCGCCAGTTGCCGCGCAGGTCGGGCTGCATGCGCAACGCGAGCTGGCCCGGGCCGGCCGGGTCGAAATTGGGCTGCACGCAATAGGGGCGGTCGGACTTAAGGGTCGGCTGGAAGCCGATGCTCACCGCGCCCGCCATCGTGTTCACGGGCGACTGCGCCAGCGTGGCGAAGGCGAAAGCGGCGCCGTCACCGCGCCCCGTCACGAGCGGGAAGAAATAGCGCGACAGGTTGAGCTTGCGCTGCACAGCCTGGCCGAGGTCCTTCACGTCGTCGGCGGTATAGTGGCACTCGTCCTTTGCCGGCTCCTTGGCCTGCTCCGCCCGGTAGTGATCGAAGTCGAAGGAGGCGACGATGACGCCTTCCTCGACCAGCGCCAGTGCATCGCGGCGGCTCGCTTCGGCGTGGGCCGCGTCGGCGGCGATGACGACGAGCCCGCGCGGCTCGTGGTCGGAGTATGTGATGTCGATGCGGCCGAACTCGTCCTGCTCGATCGACGTCGTCTGGATGCTTGGCGTCGCGAAGGCGGACCAGGACCAGTGGCCAACGACGAGCGTCGCGACGAGCGCGGCCGACCCGGCGGCCGCCAGTGCGGTCCTGCGGAACGGAAGGCGCGGTTTCATCACTTCGCTCCCTTGGTGACTGCCTTGATCGGGCTGCCGGAGATCAGGCTGGCGACGTCGAAGAGGATCTGCGGCGTCGCCCATCCGCCCGGGCTGGCGAGGTAGCGCGGCTCCCACACCGGCCCGAACTTCTCCTTGTAGGCGCGAAGTCCCTTGAAACCGTAAAAGCGCTCGCCGTTGCGGGCGACGAAGGCCGCGATCTTGTGCCAGCTCGGCGCAAGCCGGTGCTCCGACAGGCCCGAGAGCGGCGCCATGCCGAGGTTGAACCAGCGGTAGCCGAGGTCGCGCCCGACCTGCATCAGGCTGACGAAGAGCAGGTCCATCGTGCCCGGCATGTCGGGCAGATTGCGCATGAGGTCGATGGTGATCTCGCCGCCCTTCTGGCCGTACCAGATGTTGGCGAAGGCGAGGATCCGGCCCTCCTTGCGGACCACGGCCACGTCGAAGCGCGACAGGTAGTCCGCCGACCAGAAGCCGATTGAGAAGCCTTTCTCGCCCGAGCCGCGCTCGGCGAGCCACGCGTCGGAGACGGCCTTGAGTTCGTCGAGATGGCAGGGCACCTCGTCCTTGGGAATGACGGCGAACTCCAGCCCGTCCCGCTTGGCGCGGTTCAGCGCGTTGCGGAAGTCGCGACCGGCGCGGCCCTCGGTGGTGAAGGTGGAGAGGTCGACCTTGGCCTCCTCGCCGAGCTTCACCAGCGACAGCCCGCCATCGAGATAGAGCGGCAGGTGCGCCGGGCTGACCTGGTAGAACACGGGCCAGCCGGCGTGCTTGTCGACCTCCTCCAGGAACTGCCACATCAGGTCGGGGGCGCGCTCCGCCGGTCCGACGGGATCGCCCATCGCGATCCAGGACTTGCCGCGCACCGCGTACATGAGGAAGGCGTCGCCCGTCTCGTGCACGAGGAAGCGCTTGTCGTCGAGCCAGGCCAGCTGCGCGTCGGCGCGGTCGGCATGGGCGAGGGCGGACTCCAGCACGTCCGACGGGACGGGCGAGGACGCAACCGGACGGCGGCGGTGATGGATGAGCGCGTGGAAGGAGATGGCTGTCGCCACCACCACGGCGACGAGGCTGCTGCGCAGGAAGCGCGAGGCGTCGGCGCTCCATGCGAACTTCCACCACAGCTCGTGGCTGTAGTCGACGTCGCCATAGGTGGCGAGGCCGAGCCAGATCACGCTGCCCAGGATGACGGCGATGGCAAGGATCCAGAGCGGGTTCAGCGGCTCGGCGAAGATGCCGGCCTTGCGGTAGAAGGCTTGCCGGTTGGCCACGAGCAGGATGAGGACGGCGCCGAGCACAGTCGCTTCCTCCCAGTCGAAGCCCTTCAGCAGCGACACGGCCATGCCGGCGCCGATGACGACGACCGAGAGCGTCCACGCGCTCGCCAGCCGCCGCCTGAGGCCGTGGGCCAGCAGGAGCAGGATGACGCCCGCCGTGCTGCCGATGAGGTGGGACACCTCGGCGAAGGGCAGCGGGATCAGGTGACGCAGAGCCTTCACGCGGGTGTAGTCGTCGGGCAACGCGCCCGAGGTGAGCAGCACCAGGCCGCCCACGAAGGTGAGCGCGGCCAGCGCCGTGGGCGCGAAATGGACGGCGAGGCGGCGCGCCTGGCGCAGCTTCTCCGGCATGGTGTAGCGCACCCGAACCTCGTGGATGCCGAGAAGGGCGAGCGCCAGCAGGAACGGGATCAGCGTGTATGTGACGCGCCACAGCAGCAGGCCGGAGAGCAGTCCGGAGGCCTGCGCCTGCGGAAAGGCGAGGAGGACGGCGGCCTCGAAGGTGCCGAGCCCGGCCGGGGCGTGGCTGGCGGCGGCGAACGGGATGGCGCCGGCGAAGACGGCGGCGAAGCCGATGAAGCCGACCGGCAGGTCGGACGGCATCAGCACGTAGAGGGCGAGCGCCGAGGCGGCGACGTCGACCACGCCGAGTGCGATCTGCAGGAAGACGAGCTTCGTGCCGGCCAGGCGCAGCTCGGCCCGGCCGCGGCCGACCGAGCGGCCTTCCTTGCCGCTCCACACGGCGAAGCCGACGAGCGCGGCCAGGATGGCGATGCCGGCGATGCGGTTCACCTCCGGCGACAGCCGGTCGAGCAAAGTGAGGGCGGAGGGCGCCAGCACGGCTGAAAGGCCAATGACGGCGGCCACGCCGACCCACAGCATGACGCCGGCCACGGCAGTCAGCTTGGCCACTTCCGGACCTGTGAGGCCGGCCCTGCCGTAGATCCGCCAGCGCACCGCGCCTGCTGTCACCAGCGGAAAGCCGAGCGCGTGGCCGATGGAGTAGCTGGTGAAGGAGCCGAGCGCGATGGTCCGCATCGGGACGGTCGTCGCCGTCGCGGCGCGCACCCCGCAGGCGTCGTAGCCGATCAGGGCAAGGTAGCTGATCGCCGAGAAGATGAGGGAAGCAGCCACCGCGCGCATCGGGGTCGCGGCGGCGGCTTCCAGGACGGTGCCGGCGTCGATATCGGCGGCGAGCCTGGAGAGCAGGAACAGGATGGCGCCGAAAGCAGCGAGCGCGGCGACGGGGCCGGCCCAGCGGCGCCAGGCCGGTTTCGAGGCTGGGGCTGTCGCGACTGCGGCATCGTTGGCGGCAGCAGCGTCGATCAGCCGGGGCGACGGAAAGGCGAGATCTTCGGGAGCCGGAGCGGGCACCACAGTGTTGTCGCGGGGGAGTGCGGCGTGGGACGTCATGGTGCGGTTCTCGGAAAGGTCGGGGGGCGGCTGACGCTGGCGTGACCAGCAGGTGCCAGGCCGGCCCTCACAGGGGGCAGCCAGAGGCGTGGCGGCAGGCGGGCTCGGTCAGCCGGAGCGCGATTGCGCCCGGGACACCGGCCTGCCGGTCACGCGGCGGGTGGACCCGTCGAGAGGAAGGAGAGCCACCGCGGGCGCGGCGGAGTGGGCAGAAGGGCTGCCCTGCGGGATGCGATCTCGCTATAGAGCGGCTCGGGTGCCGCGGATCGGGCCAGCGTGGCGGCCTCGTCGGGATCGCACCCGTCGTCGAACAGGTCCAATCCGCCATCGTCGGCAAGAGCCGCGACCCAGCCGCCATCGGCGTCGGTCAGACCGGGCAGGTCGTCGCCGGCCTGCGTCCATCCACCTGCAGCGACGCCGGCCAGGGACGGCGCCGGGGCCAGCACCTGCCACGCACCGACGAGCAGCAGCAGCCCGAGAAGGGCCTGCAGCAGTCGGAGGGCGGGGCGGGTGGAGGTCATGGTCCGGCGATTCGATGACTGGTAGCGTCAGCGATACCGCATGCAACCTGAACGGTTCCTGACTGGCCCGCTCCGTACTCGCCCTTACCTTGCAGAAGAGCGGTCCGGCACGCCGGCTTCAGTCCACATCCGTCAGGAAGTCGTCGCGCCGCGGCGCGAAAACGTCGACCAGCACGCCCGGCTCGACGGCCACGACCCCGTGCTGCAGGCCCGGCGGGACGAGATAACCGCCGCCGGTCCCGATCCGCAGCGTCGTGCCGCCCAGCGTGACGTCGAAGGCGCCGCTGGCGACGTAGGATGTCTGAACATGGGGGTGCGAATGCATCGCCCCGACAGCCCCGGCTTGGAAGCGGAACTCGACGACCATCATCTCCGGGATCTGCATGCGGACCCGCCGCTCGACGCCCTCCGCCGAGGCCAACCATCCCTCGTCCGAGGCAAGGGCGAACTGCCCCTCTCTCCCGACCTGCATGCCTTGCTCCTCTTCGCCTTGCGCAGTGGACAGCGACCGGAGCCCGGTCCACCATCGCGCCTCCGAGTCCCCGCCGCGGCGACCAGCCGAGACCCCGATGACATCCCATGCCGTCGCCGAGGCGCCCGCCGCCTTCCAGCGAACCGTCCTGACCTGGTTCTGCTACCTCACGCTGGCCTTCTTCACCTTTATCCTGAACATCCAGGGCAACATCCTGCCCTTCCTGAAGACGGAACTCGACCTCACCTACCGCATGCTCGGGTTGCATTCGAGCGCCGTCGCCGTGGGAATGATCGGCGCCGGCATCTTCGGAGACAGGGCAATCCGTGCCTTCGGCCGCCGCGCCACCATGCACATCGCGCTAATCGGCATCGGTGCCGGCTCGCTCATGCTCGCCTGGGCGCCGTCGGCCTGGTTCACCATCGCCGGCTGCTTCCTCATCGGCGCGCTCGGCGGGCTGACGCCCGGCACCGTGCTGGCCACGCTGTCGGACACCTACGGCACGCGCAAGGACATCGCCTTCGCCGAATGCATGGCGACCTGCTACGCCTTCGCCATCCTCGCGCCGCTCTCATCGAGCCTGGCCATCGCCATGGGGCTCGGCTGGCGCGCCGCGCTGCTTTTCGGCCTGCTCCTGGGCGCGGCCATCATCGTGTTCTTTGGCCGGGCCGTTTTTCCGTCCGCCGCGGCAGCCCGCGGCCAGGAAACCAGCGGCAACCTGCCCGTCGCCTTCTGGGGCTACTGGTTCGCGCTCTGCATGTCGGTCGCCGTCGAGTTCTGCGTCATCCTGTGGTCACCGGAATATCTGGAACGGGTCGCGGGTTTCTCGCGCACGGAAGCCGCAGGCTGGGCCGCGACCTTCTTCCTCGCCATGCTGCTCGGGCGACTGGGCGGCGCTGCTCTCATCCGGATCATGTCGCGCGACAGGGTCTTCGCCGGGACCGTGGTCGTGACGCTCATCGGCTTCGCCGTCTACTGGACGTCTCCCGGGCAGGTGGCAGCCGTCGCCGGGCTGTTCCTCCTGGGTCTCGGCGTTTCACAGCTTTATCCCGTGGGCGCCGGGGCGGCGATCGCGTCCGCCGGAGCGCTGGGTGAACGGGCGGGCACGCGCCTCACCATCGCGGTCGGGATCGCCATCCTGACCATGCCCGCCCTGCTCGGCGCGCTGGCGGATCTCGTCGGCCTGCACCTCGCCCACCTCGTCATGCCGGTGCTGGCGGCTGCCGCGGGCATTTCCTTCCTCGCGGCCGGGCGGCACATGCGCCGGGCCTAGGCGGGACGGCGCGGGAGAGACAGGGACGGATCATGGCCGTCTTCTTCACCAGCGACACGCATTTCGGCGATCCGCGCGTGCTGCGCATCGACCGCCGCCCCTTCGCCTCGCTGGGGGAGCACGACGCAGCCCTCATCGCAAACTGGCGGGAGACCGTGGCGGAAGGCGATACCGTCTGGCACCTCGGCGACTTCGCGCTCGGGCCGCCGGCGGAACGGCTCGCGGAAATCTTGTCGTCATTGCCCGGCGAGAAGCACCTGATCATCGGCAACAATGACGGGCCCGCCACCCTGTCCCAACCCGGCTGGGCCAGCGTCGCGCACTATGCCGAGCTCGACGTCGACGGCTCTCACCTCGTGCTCTGCCACTATGCGTTCCGGACGTGGAACCGCATGGGACGGGGCGTTATCGACCTGCACGGCCATTCGCACGGCAAGCTGAAGCCGCTGCCGCGGCAGTACGACGTGGGTGTCGACGCGTTCGGCTTCCGTCCGGTCACCCTCGCCACGATCCTGGCCTCCCGGCGCAGGGGGACCGGCGGCGAAGCCTGAGCCTGCGAGCCTCCCGGACGGAACGATCTCCCCGGCCCGGCCATTTTCGGAGCGACGCGCAGAGGAGGATCCGCCGTGCCCATCCGTATGCCCATCGCCGCCCTGCTCGCCGCCGGCCTTGCCGCCGCCTCGCCCTGCGCCGCCCTGGCGGAGCAGGTGCCCTGGTCGGCCGACCTCGCTCCCATCGCGGGCGTAGAGGGCAACGGCCAAGGCAAGGGCCATGTCGACGCCACCTACGACACGCTGACCAAGGAGCTCAGCTGGACGGTCACCTTCTCCGGCCTCAGCGGCCCGGCAACAGGGGTCCACTTCCATGGCCCGGCCGCGCCGGGCAAGACGGCGCCGGTCCTCGTGCCCGCCGATGGCCCGTTCACGAGCCCGGTCAAGGGCAAGGCGACGCTCACACCGGAGCAGGCCGACACCCTCAAGCGCGGCGTCTATGTCGACGTCCATACCCAGGCGGGCGAACAGGGAGAGCTGCGCGGCGAGCTGAAGTGAGCTAGCCGTCGGCGCATCGGCCGACAGCGCACCGGAGTTCTTCCGGCCTCTGGCTCCGCTTCAGCTCCGATGCATCGTGCGGTCCAGCAGGCCGCTGTGTTGGCCCAGGACGGCCGCCAGCCTTCACCCTTCGCCGCGCTGTGCGGCATCGATGTCGCGCACGGCCGCGGCGATCAGCCGGAACTTGGTGGCGGTGACGGTGAGGTCCCTGAACCAGTTGACGAGATCGCCCCACGGGTCGTTGACCCGCGACAGGCCCGAGAGGAACGCCACCACCGTCCCCACCTCCGTCTGCCCCTTCACCACGAACCATCCGCCGGCCGCCAGGACGCCGGCCGTGCCCAGGTGATGCATCAGGTTCATCAGGAAATTCATCGAGAATTTCAGCTTGTAGATGCCCATGTTGAGGGTGAAGACATCTTCGATCCGGAGCCGCTGGCCGGCATGCACGGCCTCGGGCGCGGCGGCGGACGTCTCCCGGATCATGCCGCCGCTGATCTCGCGAAGCGTGGCGATGCGCACCGCGACCCGCTTGTTGATGGCGCGCTGCATCAGCGGCACGAAGACCAGCTGGGGCGTGAACACGACGAGTGCCACCAGCGCCATCTTCGGCTGCAGATAGAGCATGTAGCCGAACACGCTGAGGAGGATGCCGCCCTGCAACATGGGCTCGGACAGGTAGACGCCGACGAAGGAGCCGATGGGATCGGCCTCCGCCAGCGTCATCGAGGTCTCGATCCCTGCGGCGTCGGATCCGAGACCGCCCGGCGGAGCTCCGCGTGCGAGCTGCTCCACCGTGAGCCTGAGGCTCCGCACTGCCTTCTCGCCGACGCGCGCGCGATAGATGTTCATGCCGAGCTTGAGCAGCCCCTGCGCGACGGCCAGGCCCGCATAGGCGAGGCTCAGTGTCACGATCGCGCCCCAGGCCCCGCCCTTGAACGCGTCGTTGACGATGCGCCGCTGCAGTTCGAGAGGCACGGTCTCGGCGAGGAACACCGCCACCGACATGGCCGCGAGCAACAGCTGGTGCCATCCCGAGAAGCGCAGCGTGAACCCGAGCAGCGTCGGCGGAAGCGATGCCGCGGGGAAGACGGTGTCGAGCCCCCGCCCGCCTTTCCCGCTGTCTTCTCCTCGCCGTGCCGTGCCTTCGAGCATGCCGCGAGGATAGTGCTCCACGGGGGAGGCGCATTGACGTAACCACGAGCCTGTGGCGGCGACGTGAAGCGAGCGAGAACCCCGCAGTGGCGGATGCGCCTATCCCGCGTCCGGGCCCTGCCGCTCAAGCCAGTGAGGATCGATCTCCGGCAGGGGTATCGCGTCCAGCAGCTCGCGCGTGTACGGCGAGGCAGGAGCGGCGAAGACGCCGCCGCACGGGCCTTCCTCGACGATACGCCCGGCCCGCATGACGCAGACGCGGTCGCAGATGGCGCGGACCACCGAGAGGTCGTGGGAGATGAAGGCCATGGCGAGCCCCATCTCGCGTCCCAGCTCCTTCAGGAGCTGCAGCACCTGGGCCTGGGTGGACACGTCGAGGCCCGAGACGATCTCGTCGGCCAGCACGAAGTCGGGCTCCAGGACGGCGGCTCGCGCGATGCCGACGCGCTGGCGCTGGCCGCCGGAGATCTCGTGCGGGTAGCGGTCGAGGCAGGAGGAGGGCAGGCCGACGCGATCGAGGATCCCGGCGACCTTGCCCGCGGCACCGGCCGGGCCGGGAGCGACGCCGTGGAAGAGGACGGGATCGGTCAGGATGCGGCGGATCGTGTGGCGCGGGTTCAGCGACGCCATCGGGTCTTGAAAGATCATCTGCATGCGCCGGCGCAGCGGTCGCATGGCCTCGTCGGGGAGGTGCGTGATGTCCTGCCCGTCGAAGCGGATCGTCCCTTGCGCCACGTCGACAAGGCGCAGCAGCGCCCGCCCCAGCGTCGTCTTGCCGGATCCGGACTCTCCGACGATGCCGACCGTTTCGCCACGTCGCACCGTGACGTCCACCCCGTGCAGGACGGGACCGGCGGCCGCCTGCTGGAGAAATCCTCGACGCCGGCCGTATGACACGACGAGACCCGTGGCCTCCAGCAGCGGCGCGGGTGCGGCAAGGACGGCAGCTGCCGCAGGGGCGTCGCGGGTCTCAGGCAAGTGGGCCGCTCCCGTCGCGACGCGCTGCCACTTCGCGCCGAAGCGCTTCGATGACCGCGTCGGGGATCGGGTGCAGTCCCGCGTCCGGAGTGTCGTAGCGCGGGCTCGCCGCCAGCAGCGCCCGCGTATAGGCGTGGCGGGGATGGGCGAGGATCTCCGCTGTCGCGCCCTGCTCCACCACGGCGCCCCCGTAGAGCAGCGTGACGCTGCCGCAGATCTGCGCGACCACGCCGAGGTCGTGGGTGACGAAGAGCACGGCCGTGCCGTGCGCCTCCTGCATGCGGCGGATGAGGCGCAGGATCTGCTTCTGCACGGTGACGTCCAGGGCCGTCGTCGGCTCGTCGGCTACGACAAGCCGCGGTTCCAGCGCGAAGGCGACGGCAATGAGCACCCGCTGGCGCATGCCGCCCGAGAGCTCGTGCGGGTAGCAGCTCAGGACGCGTTCGGGATCGCGGATATGCACCTCGTCGAGCAATGCCAGCGCCCGTGCGTGCGCAGCCCTGTCGTCCAGCCCGCGGCGCAGGCGCAGGCCGTCCGTGAGCTGTGCCTCGATGCGGCGGCCGGGGTTCAGCGCGGTCTGCGGGTCCTGCGGGATCAGCGCGATTTCCGATCCGACGATTTCCCGCAGCGCTTTCCGCTCCAGCGTCAGGAGGTCGCGCCCGTCGAAGAGGATGCGCCCCGCCGTCACCCGGACGGTGCGCGGAAGCATTCCGAGCACCGCCTTGGCGATGGTGGACTTGCCGGCGCCGCTCTCGCCGACGAGGCCGCGCACCTCGCCGCGCTCCACCATGAGCGAGACATCGCGAAGGATCGGTGCCCGCTCGCGGTCCGAGACGGCCGACAGGCCCTCGATGGAGAGCAGGGGCGCGCTCACCTCCGCATCACCGGGTCGAGGGCTCGGCGCAGCCCGTCGCCCAGCTGGTTGAAGGCGAGCACCGTGGCGAAGAGCATGGCGAGCGGAGCCGCCAGCACCCACCAGCCATGGTGCACGATCTGCCGGCCCTCGGCGATCATGCCGCCCCAGGTCGGCGTATCTGAGGAGACGGATAGGCCGACGAAAGACAGGATCGCCTCGACGATGACGGCGATGCCCATCTCCAGGCTGACCAGCGCCACCAGCACGGGCGCCACGTTGGGCAGGATCTCGGAGGTGAGAATCCGCAGCCGCGGGAAGCCGAGCGCCCGGGCGGCGGTGACGTAGTCCATCCGCGCCTGCGCCATTGTCTCGGCGCGGACGACGCGGCAGAAGCGGGTCCAGTCGATAATGACGATGGCGGCGATGACCGAGTGGATGCCCGACCCGAAAACGGCGACGAGCAGGATGGAGAGCAGCACCGGCGGGAAAGCCATCCAGATGTCGACCAGCCGCGAGATCACCGCGTCCGCCTTGCCGCCATACCAGCCGGCCACGAGGCCGAGCACCGAGCCGAGCAGGGCCGCGAGCGTCGCGGCCACCACGGCCACGGTCAGCGCGATGCGGCTGCCGTAGATCAGTCGCGAGAGCACGTCGCGCCCGAGGCCGTCCGTGCCCAGCCAGTAGCCCGGCTCGGCGCCCGCGAAGCCGGCCGGCGGGACGGTAGCGAGCATCAGGTCCTGCTCGAGCGGGTCCCTGGGCGCGATCCAGGGCGCGAAGACGGCAAGGATGACGAGCAGGAGGATGAAGCCGCCTCCCACAACGACCTTGGGATCGCGCAGCAGGGCGCGCCAGGGGCCGATCCGGCCGGGTGTGCCGGCACCGGTCGCGGCAAGCAGGCCGGGCGCCTCGGTCAGGGCGGGATCAGCCATGCCGCAACCTTGGATTGAACGCGGCCACGAGGGCGTCCACACCGATGTTGACGAGGATGAAAACGAGGCCGAAGACGAGCACCAGCCCCTGGATCAGCGGCAGGTCGCGGTTGATGACGGCGTCGATCGCCATGTTGCCGAGGCCGGGATAGGCGAAGATGCGCTCGACGATCACCGTTCCGCCGATGAGGAAGGTGAACTGCACGCCCGTCAGCGCCAGCGTCGGCCCCACCGCATTGCGCAGTGCCTCCTGCAGCACCAGCCGCAGCTCCGACATGCCCTTGAGGCGGGCGAGCAGCACGTAGTCCTGCACCATGGCCTCGCCCAGCGCGTCCTTGAGCACCCTGGCGATGATGGCGGCCAGCGGCAGTGCGAGCGCCAGCACGGGCATGGCCATATGCGCGGCGACGTCCAGGAAAGCGCCCCAGCGCAGGGTGACGAGGCTTTCCAGCAGATAGAAGCGGGTAACGAAGCCGGGATCGACTGCGGGGTCGATGCGGCCCGACAGCGGAAAGACCGGCCAGAGCACGCCCAGCAGGAGGACGAGTGCCAGCGCCCAGACGAAGTCGGGCACCGCGAGGAAGACGCCGTTGATGGCGTCGACCACTGCCTCGCCCGCCGTCCGCCGCATCAGCGTGCCCGCGACGGCGATCGCCCCGCCCAGGAGCACCGCCACGGCGAGAGCCGCGACGGCGAGCTCCAGCGTCGCGGGCAGGCGCTCAGCCAGCAGGTCCAGCACGTTCCGGCGCAGCGAGATGGACGTGCCGAAATCGCCGGAAAGGATGGCCTTCAGCCAGACGGCGAACTGCACGGGGATGCTGGAGTCGAGCCCGTAGCGGGCGCGCAACGCCACGATGTCCCCCGGGCTGGCGCCCGGCGCGATCATCATGGCGATGGGGTCGCCGGGGGCGACGCGCAGCAGCACGAAGACGATCACGGCCACCCCGAGCAGGGTGGCCGCGGCCGCGACGAGACGCTGGAGGGCGGCGAGCGCGATCATGGCGCGGGCAACCGCCCTCCGGGGTTTCAGGCCTTGGCGACGAGGGTCGGCTGCAGCGCGCCGGAGACGTTGGGCGTCACCTTCACGGCCGACTTGTAGACGAGGGGCTGCGCGTATTGCAGGAGCGGGATCACGTAGCCCTGCTCGGCAATGTACTTGTCGACGGCCTTCCAGCCGGCGATGCGCTTGGCCTCGTCCTTTTCGCCCCAGAGCGGACCGATCTTCTCGTCGAGGTCCTTGGAGTTCCAGCCCGAGTGCGGCGAGGGCGTGAACATGGCAAAGCCCGTCGAGGTCGTCGGGTCGCCGATCGCGTTGCCCCAGTTGTAGAACGCCATCGGCGCCAGCTTCTTGGCGGCGCGCAGCTCGTAGTGCTTGGCGATCTCGTAGACCTCGATGTTAGCCTCGATGCCGACCTTGCGCCACATCCCGACGATCGCCTGGATCATCTCATAGTCCTTCGGCTTGAAGCCGCGGGTCGTCTGGATGGTGAACTTGACGGGCTTCTCGGGCGAGAACCCCGAGGCGGCCAGAAGCTTCTTCGCCTGGTCGGGATCGTAGGGGACCTTGATGGAAGCGTCGTAGGCCGAGTACTCCGGCGCCTCCAGCGTATCGATGGGCACGCCGTAGCCGCGCAGCAGCCGCTGCACCAGCGCCTTCTTGTCGATGGCGTGGTGCGCCGCGAGCCGGACGTTCTTGTCCTGCATCGCGTCGTTGTTGCTGCTGATGAAGATCATCCCGATGTCGGAAATCGGCGTCGCCACCCCTGCGAGTCCCGACTTGCCCTTCAGCCGGTCGAACTCCTCGTAGGGGATCTCCAGGGTCACGTCGGAGGAGCCGGACTCGATCTCGGCGACGCGGCTCGTGGCGTCCGGCACGAACTTGAAGATCACCGTTTCGAAGGCCGGCTTGCCGCCCCAGTAGTTCGGGTTGGCCTTGAGACGCAGGAAGGCGTTGCCTTCGTAGGCGTCGACCATGTAGGGCCCGGTGCCGATCGGCTTCTTCTCGAAGCCCTCCGCGCCGACCTTGGTGTAGTAGGCCTTGGGCAGCACGAAGCCGGTCAGGAACGCCATCCACATGAAGAAAGTGGGCTCGTAGCGCACCACGTCGCCGGTGATGCGGTTGCCCTCGATCTTGTAGTTGCCGGCCGTCGACCAGATGAACTGGATCGGGTTGCCGGTCTCCTGCTTGGCGGCGCGCTCCAGCGACCACACGATGTCCTCGGGCGTGAACGGCGAGCCGTCGTGCCAGGTGACGCCGGGGCGCACATCCATCCACACCTTCGACTTGTCGTCATTCCAGCCCCAGGCCGTGAGCAGGCCGGGCTCGAAGACGAGGTTCGGCTTCTGTCCGACATACTGGTCGAAGACGGAGCGGTAGATCGCCTGGATGGTCGGGTTCACCGCCGAGGGACCGACCGTCGGGTCGAAGGACGGCAGGTTCACATTATAGGCGATGGTCAGCGTGTCGCCCGCGGCGACCGCCGGACCACGGCCGGCCAGGATGGCCGAAAGAACTCCGCCGGCGCCAAGCGCGAGCGTCTGGCGACGTGACAACGTCAGCATTCCCGTGTCTCCCCTCTCCACCGTCCTGCGGCGCCTCTGGCTGCCGCCCCGCCGGGTATTCCCGGTCGGCCCGCCTCAGGCTTAAGGGCGCTCCCCCCGGCCTGCCAAGCTGAATCTCGCTCGGGATCGCCATGGACGCGCGCGAAACCTTCCCCCGCAAGCGGGAGAGAGTTGGCGGAGGGCGGGTGCATTCTGGACCGCGCGTCTCCAGACGCGCTTTTCTCGCGGAGGCCGTGCGGGTCTGGAGACCCGCGGTCCGTCCTGCTTTGACTTTTCAGGACCGGCGTCAAATATGGCCGGGCGCGGCCGGACCGGCTGGCGCCGGGGGTGTGGGGAATGGCGGAACGTTCTTTCGCGCGGGAAGTGGAGGATCTGAAGCTCGGCGACGGCGAGATCTTCCGCGGCGAGGGCATCCTGGCCATCACCAAGGCACTACTGCAGTCGGGCGTCGCCTATGTCGGCGGCTACCAGGGCTCGCCCATCTCCCACCTCATGGACGTGCTCGCCGACGCAAAGGACGTCATGGACGATCTCGGCGTCCATTTCGAGACGTCGGCCTCCGAGGCGGCTGCTGCCGCCATGCTCTCGGCCTCGGTCATGTACCCGCTTCGTGGCGCGGTGACCTGGAAATCCACGGCGGGCACGAACGTCGCGTCAGACGCGCTCTCCAACCTCTCGTCGGGCGGCGTAAAGGGCGGCGCCCTCATCATCATCGGCGAGGACTATGGCGAGGGCTCCTCGATCATGCAGGAGCGCAGCCACGCCTATGCGATGAAGTCGCAGATGTGGCTCCTCGACCCGCGGCCCAACCTGGAGTCGATCGTCAGGGCGGTTGAGGACGGCTTCGAGCTTTCCGAGGCCTCGAACACGCCGGTGATGCTCGAGGTCCGCATCCGCACCTGTCACGTGCACGGCCAGTTCGTCGCCAGGAACAATCGCAGGCCCGCCTTCACGCTCCGTCAGGCGCTGGAGAACCCGGTGCGCGACAATGGCCGCATCGTGCTGCCGCCGTCCTCCTTCCAGCACGAGAAGGAGAAGCTGGAGAAGCGCTGGCCCGCGGCGGTGGAGTTCATCCGCTCGCGCGGCATGAACGAGACCTTCGGCCCGGAGATGGGCGAGGTCGGCATCGTCCTGCAGGGCGGCATGTACAATGCCGTGCTGCGCGCGCTGCAGCAGTTCGGACTGGCCGACGTCTATGGCGAGACGCGCTTGCCGCTGCACGTGCTCAACGTCACCTATCCGCTCCTCGACGACGACCTCGCCGCCTTCTGTCTCGGCAAGAAGGCCGTGCTGATGGTCGAGGAGGGGGCGCCCGACTACATCGAGCAGGCGCTGCACGCCATCCTGCGCCGCCGCGACATTCCCACCCGCATCGCCGGCAAGGACGTGCTGCCGATGGGCGGCGAATACACCGCGCCCGTGCTGATGAAGGGGCTCCAAGCTTTCCTGGAGGCGCACGCCCCCGCCATGCTCGGCAACCGCCCGCCGCTTCCCGATCCCTCGCCCGTTCTCGCCGATCCCCGGGTGAAGGCGCTGGCCGACGTGGTGCCGCCGCGCCCGGCCGGGTTCTGCATCGGCTGCCCGGAGCGGCCGATCTTCGCCGCCATGAAGCTCGTCGAGAAGGAACTCGGCCAGCACCACGTCTCTGCCGACATCGGTTGCCACCTCTTCTCCATCCTGCCGCCCTTCAACATCGGCTCGACGACCATGGGGTACGGCCTCGGCCCGGCCTCGGCGGCGGCCTTCAACGTCGATGCTGGCAAGAAATCGATCGCCGTGATGGGAGACGGCGGCTTCTGGCACAACGGCCTCGCCACCTCCGTCGGCAACGCCGTTTTCAACAAGCATGACGGCGTGATCCTGGTCGTCGACAACCACTATTCGGCGGCGACGGGCGGGCAGGACATTCCTTCCTCGCGGGCGCTGAACCCTCGCCGCAAGACCAACAACTCCATTGTCGAAGCGGTAAAGGGCATCGGTGCGACATGGGTGCGGCAGATCGACCGCACCTATGATGTCGCCGCCATGCGCGACACGCTGCGGGAGGCGCTGACCACCCGCTCGCCCGGGCCGAAGATCATCGTCGCCTCGTCCGAATGCCAGCTCAACAGGCAGCGCCGGGTGAAGCCGCTCTTCAACAAGGCCGTGGCGAAGGGCGAGCGGCGGGTGCGCGAGCGCTTCGGCGTCGACGAGGACGTGTGCACCGGCGACCACGCCTGCATCCGCCTCTCCGGCTGCCCGTCGCTCTCCGTCAAGCACACGGACGATCCGCTGCGCGACGATCCCGTCGCCGCCATCGACCAGAGCTGCGTCGGCTGCGGCAATTGCGGCGAGGTGGCCGAGGCGGCGGTGCTGTGCCCGTCCTTCTACCGGGCCGACATCATCCACAACCCCAGCGGCTTCGACCGGGTCATGGCGCGTCTGCGCGGAGCCGTGATCGGCTGGCTGCAGCGCCGCCGCGAAGCCGGCCGGGTGACGTTCGCGCAATGAGCCGGGCATGACGCGCCACGAGAGCTTCCCGGTCGCGCTGTCGGCCGACAAGCCGCTCACCCTCGCCCTCCTCGCAATGGGCGGGCAGGGCGGCAGCGTGCTGTCGGACTGGATCGTGGCGCTCGCGGCGATCCAGGGCTGGACCGCCCAGACCACCTCGGTGCCGGGCGTGGCGCAGCGTACCGGCGCGACGATCTATTACGTCGAGATGCTGCCGGCCAAGCAGGGCCGCAGCCCGGTGCTGTCGCTGATGCCGACCCCCGGTGACGTCGACGTGGTCATGGCCGCCGAGCTGATGGAAGCCGGCCGCTCCATCCTGCGCGGCCTCGTGACGCCCGACCGCACGACGCTGATCGCCTCGACGCACCGGACCTATGCCATCGCCGAGAAGGAGAAGCCGGGCGACGGGATCGCCGATCCCTCGCTGGTCGTGGACGCCACGGACTTCGCCGCCAAGCGCATCATCGCCTTCGACATGCATGCCGTGGCGCACGACAATGGCAGCGTGATCTCCGCCGCGCTCTTCGGCGCGCTCGCCGCGTCGGAGGTGCTGCCCTTCGGGCGCGACGCCTTCGCCGCCACCATCGGCGCCGGCGGGCGCGGCGTCGAGGCGAGCCTGCGGACGTTCGAGGCGGCCTATGACCGCGCCCGCCGGACGCCCAGGACAGAAGTAGCAAGGGCACCCGCGAAGCGCCTGGACGCGCTGCCCGCCACCGCCGGCCATCCCGACCTCGACGCGCTCCTCGGGCGCATCCGCGACGGGTTCCCCGAGCCGCTGCATGCAGTGCTCTTCGCCGGCGTGCGCAAGCTCGTCGACTACCAGGACCCGGCCTATGCGGGAGAGTATCTCGACCGGATTTCGTCCCTTCTCGAAGCCGACCGGACGGCCGCGGGAGCGGGCAGGGACTTCGCCTTCACCCGACAGGCCGCGAAGTACCTCGCCGTGGCCATGGCCTATGACGACCCGATCCGCGTCGCCGACCTGAAGATTCGCGCCTCCCGTTTCGAGCGGGTGCGCCGCGAGGTGGCGGCGGGCGACGGGCAGATCGTCTACACGACCGAGTACATGCACCCCCGCATGGAGGAGGTCTGCGGCACGCTGCCCGCCGGCCTCGGCCGCTGGATCGAGGACCGCCCGGCCGTGTTTCGAGCGCTGGACCGGATCGTCAACCGGGGCCGTCGGGTGCGCACCGGCACGATCCTCTGGTTCCTCACGCTGAACCTCGTCGCGTCCCGCCGGGCCGTCCGGCGCAACACCTTGCGGCATGTTCGCGAGACGCAGCATCGCGAGGCCTGGCTGGCGCGCGCCGCCGCGCTGCTGCCGGTGAACTACGACCTCGCTACCGAAGTCATCGCCTGTCGCCGCCTGGTGAAGGGCTATTCCGACACGCATGCGCGCGGACTATCCAAGTTCGACCGGGTCCTCTCCGCGCTGCCCCTTCTGGAGAACCGCGCCGACGGCGCCGACTGGCTCCGTCGCCTGCGCCAGGCAGCCCTCCTCGACGAGGACGGCAAGGCACTGGACGGCGCACTGCAAACGGTGGCGTCGCTGGAGGGTTGAGCCGCTGACCGCGCGTCTTCAGACGCGCTTGTCTTGGTCAGCGAAACGCGGGTCTGGAGACCCGCGGTCCCCGGTGGCCCCACCGGCCCGAGCGTGTCATCCCCGGCCGGAGCGCCGAAGGCGCGGAGGGGAAGGGGATCAAGGGCCGGATGTGAGCCGCTCTGCCCCAGCAGCCGGCACGGAACAGGCCCTGGGTTCCCCTTCCCGGCCCTTCGGGCCGCCGGGGATGACAAAGCAGAACGACGTCACGCCCGCTCGAGTGCCACTGCGATGCCCTGACCGACGCCAATGCACATCGTGGAGAGGGAGCGCCGGCCGCCGCCGAGCGACAGTTCCAGGGCGGCGGTGCCGGTGATCCGCGCCCCCGACATACCGAGGGGATGGCCGAGCGCGATGGCCCCGCCGTTGCGGTTCACGCGGGGGTCGTCGTCCGCGATGCCGAGCTGGCGCAGCGTGACCAGGCCCTGCGAGGCGAAGGCCTCGTTGAGCTCCACGACGTCGAAATCGCCGGCCGCGAGCCCGAGCCGGGCCATCAGCTTCTTCGACGCCGGCGCGGGCCCGATGCCCATGATGCGCGGCGGTACACCGGCCGCGGCGCCGCCGAGGACGCGGGCGAGGGGGGTGAGGCCATGGCGCCGGGCCGCGGCTTCCGACGCCACGATGAGAGCAGCAGCCCCGTCGTTCACACCCGACGCGTTGCCCGCCGTCACGGTTCCGCCCTTTCGGAACGGCGTCGGCAGCTTGGCCAGTGCCTCCAGCGTGGTGGCGCGCGGATGCTCGTCCCTGTCGACGACCACCGGCTCGCCTTTGCGCTGCGGGATGGTGACGGGCGCAATCTCGCGCGCCAGGCGTCCGTTCGCCTGCGCCGCCGCGGCCCTTTCCTGGCTGCGCAGCGCAAAGGCGTCCTGGTCCTGCCGGGAGACGCCGAACTCCTCGGCGACGTTCTCTCCCGTCTCGGGCATGGAATCGACGCCGTACTGCTCCTTCATCAGCGGGTTGACGAAGCGCCAGCCGATGGTCGTGTCGTGGATCTCTGCATGGCGGGAGAAGGCCGTGTCGGCCTTGGGCATCACGAACGGCGCGCGCGACATGCTCTCGACGCCGCCCGCGATCATGAGGTCGGCTTCGCCGGCGCGGATTTCCCGGGCGGCCGAGATTACCGCGTCCATGCCGGAGCCGCAGAGGCGGTTAATGGTCGTGCCGGACACGCCGACCGGCAGGCCCGCCAGCAGCAAAGACATGCGCGCCACGTTGCGGTTGTCCTCCCCGGCCTGGTTGGCGCAGCCGAAGACCACGTCATCCACCGCGTCCCAGTCAACACCCGGGTTGCGCGCCATCAGCGCACGCAGCGGAACGGCCCCGAGATCGTCGGCCCGTACAGATGACAGCGCCCCGCCGAAGCGGCCGATCGGCGTGCGGATGTAGTCGCAGATGAAGGCCTCGGCCATGGTCAGAGCTCCGGAACGACGAGATCGGCGACGTGTGCGGGGACGACCAGTTCGGCCCCAGTGACCGCCTGCACGTCCGCGATCGAGAGCGAGGGCAGCTTTTCGCGCAGCACGAAGCGGCCGCCCTCGATGTCGACGACGGCAAGCGAGGTGTAGACGCGCGTCACGCAGGCCACGCCCGTCAGGGGCAGCGTGCAGCGCTTCACCAGCTTGGGCTTGCCATCCTTGGTGACGTGGTCGGTGATCACGGCGACGCGCTTGGCGCCGTGCACGAGGTCCATGGCCCCTCCCACCGCGGGGACGCCCCTCGGGCCAGTCGACCAGTTGGCGAGGTCGCCGTTTTCCGCCACCTCGTAGGCGCCGAGGATGGCGACGTCGAGATGGCCGCCGCGCACCATGGCGAAGCTGTCGGCGTGGTGGAAGAACGCGGAGCCCGGCTTCAGCGTCACGGCCTTCTTGCCGGCGTTGATGAGGTCCCAGTCCTCCTCTCCCTTCGGCGGCGACTCGCCGAAGTCGAGGATGCCGTTCTCGGTGTGGAAGATCGCCTGCCGGCCGGGCGGCTGGTACTGTGCCACCTTTTCGGGAAAGCCGATGCCGAGATTGACATAGGCACCGTCGGCGATGTCCTGCGCCGCCCGCCACGCAATCTGGTCGTTGCTCAGCTTGGCGGTCATGTCACGCGGCTCCCGGATACACGGCGTTGGCGCGGTTGAGGTCTTCCTCCTGCCGGGGCTCGGCGACGAGGACGACCTTCTGGACGAAGATGCCGGGCGTGATGACCGCTTCCGGGTCGATCCCGCCGGCCGGCACGACGCGGCGGGCCTGCGCCACGGTCTCGGCGGCAGCCATCGCCATCAGCGGATTGAAGTTCCGCGACGCAGCCCGGTAGGTGAGGTTGCCATGCGTGTCGGCGGTCTCGGCCTTCACCAGCGCGACGTCGGCCTTCAGCCAGCGCTCCTGCACATAGGGGCGTCCCTCGAACTCGGCGACGGGCTTTCCGGCGGCGAGCTCTGTTCCGTAGGAAGTGGGCGTGTAGAAGGCCGGGATGCCGGCTCCGCCGGCACGGATGCGCTCGGCCAGCGTGCCCTGCGGAACCAGCTCCAGCTCGATCGTGCCGGCGAGATAGCGTTCCGTGAACACCACCGGGTCCGCCGAGCGCGGGAACGAGCAGATCAGCTTGCGCACCATCCCCGCCTCGATGAGGGCGGCGAGGCCGACATGGCCGTTGCCGGCATTGTTGTTCACGACCGTGAGGTTGGTGGGGTGCCCGGTCGCCCGATACCGGTCGATGAGCGCGTGGATCAACTCGATCGGCGAGCCGGCGCCGCCGAAGCCGCCGATCATCACCGTCATGCCGTCCCGGATGCCGGCCACGGCGCCGCCAAGGTCTGGGACCGTCTTGTCCATCGGGGTCTCCCTCGCGCTCCGGACGCGTTCGTCACGCAGAGGGAATAGGCAGCGGCCGCACTTCCGTCCAGACGATTTGTGCGCTATCCGGTGTTTGTTCGCATATCGCTCACATCGGAAACTCAGGATGTCGGTCACTGAACGCGACCTGATGGGGGGACTGGCCAAGGGCCTGTCCGTCATCGAGGCATTCGTCCCGGAACGGCCGCGTCAGTCGATCTCCGACGTGGCCGCCGCGACGGGGCTCGACCGCGCCACGGCCCGCCGGTGCCTGCTGACGCTCTGGCACCACGGCTATGCTGATTACGACGGCAAGTTCTTCACGCTGACGCCGCGCGTGCTGCGCCTCGGCACCGCGTGCCTCGCGACGATGCCGCTGCCGCAACTCGTTCAGCCGCACCTCGACGCTCTGTCGGAGCAGACCGGGGAGAGCTCGTCCGTCTCGATCCTCGACGGAGCGGAGATCGTCTACGTCGCGCGCGCCGCGCAGCGGAAGGTCATGTCGATCACGCTCATGCCGGGCTCCCGGCTCCCCGCCTACTGCACCTCGATGGGCCGCGTGCTTCTCGCTGCACTGTCGCAGGCGGAGGCACGCGCCCGTCTGGGTGCCGGGACGCTGCCGGCGCGCACTCCACGCACGCTCACCGACCCGGAGGACGTGCTCGCGGAACTCGCCCGCGTTCGGACGGCCGGCTACGCTGCCATCGACCAGGAGGTCGAGGCCGACCTGCGCTCACTCGCGGTGCCGCTCGCGACGGCGCGCGGAACGGTTGTGGCGGCCCTCAATATCGGCCTGCCCGTCAGGGGCGAGCCGATGGATGACGTCGTCGCGCGCTACCGGCCGGCCCTGGCGGACGTCGCCGAGCGGCTCAGGGGTATCCTGCGCTGATCGTGCTGCCAAGGCGCAGGACGCCGTCGACCAGCCGGTCGATGTCGGCCCGGCGCGTGCGATGATTCACGATGGCGGCACGCAGCCAGTGCCGGCCCCTGACCACGGTGTCGGACAGCGTCGCCTCGCCTTCTTCCTGCAGCCGCATCAGGATCTCCAGGTTGAGGTTCCGCAGCCCGGCTTCGTCGAGGCCTCGGCCGCCATGGCGGAAGCAGAGGATGTTGAGCGGCCCGGGCGGCTCGACATCGAGCGCGGGCTCGGACGCGACGCGTGCGTACAGGTACCGCGTGAGGTCGATGTTCTGGTCGATCAGGCGACCGAACGCCTCAATCCCGTGCTCCTTCAGCGACATCCAGAGCTTCAGGGCGCGGAAGCCGCGAGACGTCTGCAGACCCCATTCGTGCAGCCATTCGCCCGAGGCGAGCCCGCGCGGCGCGGACATCAGGTACTCGGGCGTCACCGCAAAGGTGCTGCGATGCGCCGAGGCGTCGCGCACAAGGATGCAACCGGCCTCGAACGGGGCGTGCAGCCATTTGTGAGGGTCGAGGGCCAGCGAGTCCGCCTGCTCGATGCCGGCAACCAGACCCGACCGCGTGGGCGACACGGCGACGAGAGCCCCGATGCACCCGTCCACATGGAACCAGAGGTTCTCCTGGCGGGCGATGGCGGCCAGCGCCGGAAGGTCGTCGATCGCGCCGGTATTGACCGTCCCGGCGGTGCCGATGACGCAGGCGGGCATGTACCCCGCTGCGCGGTCCTCTTCGATGGCCCGGCGCAGGGCGGCGAGGTCGATGCGCATGTCTTCCCCGCTCGGGAGCCGTCGCAGCGCGTCGTCGCCGAGCCCAAGGCACTCCAGCGCCTTGCGATGGGAGCTGTGCACCTGGTCGGAGGCGTAGAACCGGAGGGGGCGGGGCAGGGCCGTCACGCCGAAACGGCGCACGTCCGCCCCCGCCTTCACGTTGCGGGCAATGTTGAGGCCCATGAGGTTGGCCATCGAGCCGCCGCTGACGAGTGCCCCGCTCGACCCCTCGGGAAAGCCCATCGCCTCGCGCAGCCAGCCGATCACCTCGGCGTCCATCATCGCCGCGGCGTGGCGGCCGCCGCCGAGGTTGGAGCCCTGCACCGCTGCGAGGAATTCGCCGAGTGCCCCGGTAAACGACCCGCCCCCCATGTACCAGGCAAAGAAGCGCGGATGGATGTTGCCCATGGGGTAGGGCATGAGGCTGCGGGTCAGCTCGCCGTAGACCTCATGCAAGGGCGTGGGACCGCGGGGCAGTGCCTGCTTGAAGGCAGCTTCGGCGGGGCCCGGATCCCGCCAGCACGGGCCGTCGCCGACGCTCTTAAGGTAGGCGATCGCGTCGTCCACCATCCGGTGGGCCACCGCCCGCGCCTCCTCCCAGTCCGCCGGATCCAGGCCGGCCTCGTCCTCGCTCACCGCAGGCCTCCCGGTCAGGCCGCGAAGCGGCAGGCGGGGGTCGAGCGAGACAGCGCGATCTCCTCTTCCGTCATCTCGGGCTCGATGCCTTCGAACAGTGGCGTAGACAGGTAGCGTTCGCCCGTGTCGGGAAGCATGGCGAGTATCGTTGCACCGGGCGGAAGGCTCTCCGCCAGCCGGCAGGCCACCGCGACGGTGCCGCCCCCCGAGATGCCGGTCAGGATGCCCTCGCGGCGCGCCAGTTCCTTGGCCATGGCGATCGCCTGCGGTCCCGCGATCGGCGCGAGTTCGTCGAAATAGCGCCGATCGACCGCCTCCTGCAGCACGAGGGGAACGAAGTCCGGTGTCCAGCCCTGGATTGGATGCGGCTCGAAAGCGGGATGGGTCTTCGCCGGCATACCGTCCGCCGTGCGCGGCTGCGGCTCGCCGCTCGCCAGCAGCGCCGCGTTTGCGGGTTCGGCGAGAACGATGCGGGTCTCGGGCCGCTCGCGGCGCAGCACCCGGCCGATGCCCGTCACCGTTCCACCCGTGCCGTAGCCCGTGACGACGACATCGAGGCGCTGGCCTGAGAAGTCGGCGAGGATCTCGCGCGCGGTCGTCCTCTCGTGGATGTCGGCATTGGCGGCGGTCTCGAACTGGCGAGCGAGAAACCAGCCATTGGCCTCGGCGAGTTCCACGGCCTTGCGCAGCATGCCGGTGCCTTTCTCGGCCCTCGGCGTCAGCACCACCTTGGCGCCGAGCATGCGCATGAGCTTGCGGCGCTCGACGGAGAAGCTGTCCGCCATTGTGACCACGAGCGGGTACCCCTTCTGGGCACACACCATGGCCAGCCCGATACCGGTGTTCCCGCTGGTCGCCTCGATCACGGTTTGCCCGGGCCGCAGCGCTCCTGAGCGCTCGGCGGCCTCGATGATGCCAAGGGCGAGCCGGTCCTTGACCGAACCGCCGGGATTGAAGAACTCGGCCTTGACGTAGATGCGCACATGCGCGGGGACATGGTTGAGCCTGATCACGGGAGTGTCGCCCACGGTCTCGATGACGGAGTCGAACAGGCGCCCCCGGCCATTCGTGGTCCGGACGTCCGGGCTCGCGGGATGCTCTGTCATGACGTATTCCCCCAGCTTACTGCACCGGCCCGGTCCGCTCCGGCCCGATGCGGGGTGGCGGCCGACGTGCTAAAACCATCTGTACCGCGAAGCGTGGGAGAGCCCGTGGAAGGGCGCGTGGAAACTGTCTTCGCTGCCTTGGCGAAGGATGACCCGGGTCTGGAGATCAGGCTGCTCGGGACCCCTGCCGTGACGCGGGGCGGCATCGCGATCGATATGCCGGCATCACGGAAGGTCGTGATGTTGCTGTCCTACCTCGTGCTCGCCACGCGGCCGGTCGGGCGCAGCCATGTCTGCGATCTCCTCTGGGATGTTCCCAACGACCCCCGCGGCGAGCTGCGCTGGTGCCTGACCAAGTTGCGGCGACTGCTCGATACGCCGGAGCGCGCCGTCGTCCAGGCGCAGGCCGACCATGTCTCGCTGGCGCTCGGGGAAAAGGAGGCGGACGTCCTCTCCGTCGAAGCCGCCAGCCGGGTGGGCATCGAACGGCTGGGAGCCGACGCGCTCGATGCGTTGGCCGGGCGGTTCGGCGGCGCCTTCCTCGACGGCATCCAGGCGGACCGCACGCCGGCCTTCGAAACCTGGCTCTCCGGCCGGCGGCGCCATTACCGGACCTTGCACCTCGCCGTTCTCTCCCGGCTGAGCGCCGTGCATCCGCCCGGTTCACCGGCCCGCCTCGCAGCCGTCGAGCAACTCGCAGCTCTGGCGACGGACGACGTGAACGCTCATCTCGCTCTGCTGGAGGAACTGGCGGAGCATCGTGACTTTGCGGGAGGAGAGGCCCATCTCTCCGCCGCGACGAGGCTCTTCGCCTCCGAAGGGCTCGACCCGGATCCCCTGCGGACGGCCTGGAGGACGCTGCGCTCGCGCGGCCAGTCGCTGCCTGCGCCACTCGATCCTGTGCCGGCCTCAGCCACTGCCAGGGACGCCGCGGGGCGGGTCAGCGATGCCGCCGTGCCTCGCGCAAGGCCTCGCGTCGCCATCATGCCACCATCGTCGCAATCACCGGGCGCCTCTCCCTTCGTCGACGCCATCGCCCACGACATCATCGGCCGCCTGGCCCGGCTGCGCTCCCTGGCCGTCATCGCTTGGGGTTCGGTGAGCGCCCTGGCGCGCCGCGGGCTCGCGCCCGACGAGGCCGCGACCGCCTTGCGCGCCGACTATCTCGGCAGCGTGTCCCTCCTGCGCGGCGGCGCTCGGGACAGCCTCGCCGTCGAACTCGTTGACACCGCCACGCTGAGCATCCTGTGGAGCGACACTTTCGAGCTCGGCCAAGGCGATGGGCTCGTGCTGCTGGAGACGGTGGGCGGCGCCGTCGTGTCGTCGCTGGCCCACGCCGTCGAGATCGCCGAGCGCAACCGGGCGCTTGTAAAGACGCCGGGTTCACTGGACGCGTGGGAAACCTACCACCGCGGCCTCTGGCACATGTACCAGTTCACCGAGGCCGAGAACCATTTGGCGCAGACCGATTTCCAGGCTGCGTCCGATCTCGATCCCACCTTTGCGCGCGCCTTCGCCGGTCTCTCCTTCACGCACTGGCAGAGCGCATTCCAGCGCTGGGGCGACAGGGCGGCAGAGACCGCGGCGGCGGAGGCTGCTGCCTCGCGCAGCCTGCTGGCGGATGACCTCGACCCCATGGCCCATTGGGCGATGGGCCGCGCACTTTGGTTGCGGGGCAGCCACGGGGAGAGCCTGTCCGAGCTGCACCGGGCTGTCGACATCAGTCCCAGCTTCGCGCTGGGCCACTACGCGATCGCCTTCGTGCAGTCTCAGTCGGGTGATCCGGGCGAAGCGATCCGGTCGGCCGAGCAGTCACGCCAGCTCAGTCCCTACGACCCGCTGCTTTTCGGTACCTACGGGGCGCTCGCCATGGCACATGCACGCCTCGAGCACTTTTTGGACGCGTCGGAATGGGCGTTGCTCGCGGCGGCCCAGCCGAATGCGCACAACATCATCCTCGCCATCGCGGCCCATTGCGCCGCCCTGGCGGGACGCATGGACGAGGCCAGGGGCCTTGCCGCCCGGCTGAGGATGCGCGAGCCGTCCTATACGACCGCAGACTTCCTCGCGACGTTCCATTTCTCGCAGGACGGCCAGCGCATCTTCCTGCAAGCAGGCCGCAGTCTCGGCCTGGCATGAGACTCACTGCCCACCCTGGTCCTGCAGCCAGCCTGTCGCTGCATCACCTTCCCGCGACCTCTCCGGGCCGTTTCGCTCGGTCCTCAGCGATCGGCTTGAGGTCCGTATATAATATGATAAATGGAGTGCGGGCCGCCTGAAGGCCCTGAAACACACCTGGGAGGTAAACCCATGAGGCGTATCCCGTTGCTCGCGGGCGCGATCGCGCTTGGCGCTTTGATGGTCGGTTCCGCAGTGGCGGCTGACAAGGGCACCGTGGGCGTATCCATGCCGACGAAGTCGTCCGCCCGCTGGATCGCCGACGGCGACAACATGGCAAAGGTCCTGACCGACAAGGGCTACAAGGTCGACCTGCAGTATGCCGACAACGACATCCCTAACCAGCTCGCCCAGATCGAGAACATGATCACCAAGGGCGAGAAGGTGCTCGTGATTGCGGCCATCGACGGCACGACGCTGTCGGGCGCCCTGCAGAAGGCTGCCGACGCCGGCATCAAGGTGATCTCCTACGACCGCCTGATCCGCGGTTCCGGGAACGTCGACTACTACGCCACCTTCGACAACTTCCAGGTCGGCGTGCTGCAGGCGCAGAGCATCGAGAAGGCGCTCGGCCTGAAGGAGGGCAAGGGCCCCTTCAACATCGAGCTCTTCGGCGGCTCGGCCGACGACAACAACGCCTTCTTCTTCTACAACGGCGCCATGTCGGTGCTGCAGCCCTACATCGACAGCGGCAAGCTCGTCGTGCAGTCGAAGCAGATGGGCATGGACAAGGTTTCCACGCTGCGCTGGGAGGCCTCCGTCGCCCAGTCCCGCATGGACAACCTGCTGAGCGCCTTCTACACGCAGAAGAAGGTCGATGCCGTCCTGTCGCCCTATGACGGGCTCTCGATCGGCATCATCGCGTCGCTGAAGGGCGTCGGCTACGGCACGCCCGACATGCCGATGCCGGTCATCTCCGGCCAGGACGCCGAGATCCCCTCGGTCAAGTCGATCATCGCCGGCGAGCAGACCTCGACGATCTTCAAGGACACCCGCGAGCTCGCCAAGGTGGCGGCCGGCATGGTGGACGCGGTGCTCTCCGGCTCCAAGCCCGAGATCAACGACACCAAGACCTACGAGAACGGCGTCAAGGTCGTTCCGTCCTACCTGCTGAAGCCTGTGGCCGTGGACAAGAGCAACTGGAAGCAGGTGCTCGTCGACAGCGGCTACTACAAGGCCGACCAGCTGCAGTAAGCAGCCGCGACGAACGCGATCCCGCCCGCCTCGCGCGGCGGGATCGCTCCTATGCGGCCGTGCTCGCGGCCATGTGGCGCGCGGCGCGGGCCAGTGCGATGATCGGCGCAGGGCCGGCGGAGAATCGGCATGGATGCAATCCTGGAGATGCGCGGGATCAGCAAGAGCTTCCCCGGCGTCTGGGCTCTCAGGAACGTCAACCTGGTCGTCAAGGCCGGGGAGATCCATGCCATCTGCGGCGAGAACGGCGCCGGCAAGTCGACGCTGATGAAGGTTCTCAGCGGCGTCTATCCCTATGGGTCCTACGAGGGCGAGATCGTCTACAAGGGGGAGGAGCGGCGCTTCGCCTCCATCTCCGACAGCGAGCACCTCGGCATCATCATCATTCACCAGGAGCTCGCCTTGGTGCCGCTCCTGTCGATCGCCGAGAACATCTTCCTCGGCAATGAGCCCGCCACCATGGGCGTCATCGACTGGAACCTCGCCTTCGACCGCACGCGCGACCTGCTGCGCAAGGTCGGGCTGAAGGAGTCGCCCAACGCACTCATCACCAATATCGGCGTCGGCAAGCAGCAGCTCGTCGAGATCGCCAAGGCGCTGGCCAAAGACGTGAAGCTCCTCATCCTCGACGAGCCGACGGCCAGCCTGAACGAGAGCGACAGCGCCGCCCTGCTCGAACTCCTGATGGAGTTCCGCACGCAGGGGCTCACCTCGATCATCATCTCCCACAAGCTGAACGAGATCGCCAAGGTCGCCGACAGCATCACGGTGCTGCGCGACGGCAGCACGGTCGAGACGATCGACTGCCACCGCGAGACGATCAGCGAGGGCCGCATCATCAAGAGCATGGTCGGACGCGAGATGTCCGACCGCTATCCGCCGCGTGAGCCGAAGATCGGCGACGAGCTGTTCTCGGTGAAGGACTGGTGGGTCGACCACCCGCAACACGCCGGCCGCAAGATCATCAAGGGCGTGGATCTCCACGTGCGGCGCGGCGAGGTTGTGGGCATCGCGGGCCTGATGGGCGCGGGGCGCACTGAACTCGCAATGAGCATTTTCGGTGGCGCCTACGGCAGCAACATCACCGGCAAGGCCTTCATGGAAGGGCGCGAGATCGACATCTCGACAATCCAGAAGGCGGTGGCGAACGGGATCGCCTACGTCACCGAGGACCGCAAGAGCCTCGGGCTCATCCTCAACGACGACATCAAGCACAACATCTCGCTGGTGAACCTCGACGGCGTCGCCGAGCGCGGCGTCATCGACGACGCCACCGAGATCGAGGTCGCGGCGCGCTACCGGCGCCAGCTCAACATCCGCTGCTCCGGCATCCTGCAGAAGACGCTCAACCTTTCGGGCGGCAATCAGCAGAAGGTCGTGCTGAGCAAGTGGCTGTTCGCGGACCCGCGCGTGCTCATCCTCGACGAGCCGACCCGCGGCATCGATGTCGGCGCGAAGTACGAGATCTACTCGATCATCAACGATCTCGCCGCCGACGGTCGCGGCGTCATCGTCATATCTTCCGAGATGCCGGAGCTGCTGGGCGTCTGCGACCGCATCTACGTGATGAATGAGGGCCGGTTCGTCGCCGAGATGCCGGCGGCCGAGGCGAGCCAGGAGTCAATCATGGCGGCGATCATGAGTCAGTACAGGGTGGCGCAATGAGCCAGGTCTCGGGAACGAAGGACGCTGCGGGCACTGCCGGAGCCGCCGAAGGGGCGTTCTGGAAAAGCCATTTGCGCGAATACGGGCTGCTGGCCTCGCTCCTCGTCATCATGGTGTTCTTCCAGGTGATGACGGGCGGGGTGCTGCTGCAGCCCGTCAACATCACCAACCTGATCCAGCAGAACAGCTACATCGTCATCATGGCGCTGGGCATGCTGTTCGTGATCGTCGGCGGCAACATCGACCTGTCGGTCGGCTCCATCGTCGGCTTCGTCGGCGCGGTTGCGGCCATGCTGATGGTCGGGTTCAAGATCCCGGGCCTCGAATTCGTCATCAAGGTCCACTGGATCCCTGTGATCGCCATCTCGCTGCTGCTCGGCGCGGCCATCGGCGCGGCACAGGGGTGGTTCGTCGCCTATGCCACGATCCCGGCCTTTATCGTGACCCTGGGCGGCATGCTGATCTTCCGCGGGCTCACCGGCAACATGCTGGCCGGCCAGTTCGTGGGACCGTTCGCCAACGATTTCCAGAACATCAGCAAGGGCTTCATCCCGGACTTCCTCGATGTCGGCGGCTTCCACTGGACGTCGATGCTGCTGGGGACCGCCGTCGCCGCCATCCTCTTCTATGTCGACTGGCGCAAGTGGCAGAAGGCCGGCGCCCGGCAGATGGAGCGTGAGCCGTCGCTGCTCTTCTACGGCAAGAACGTCGTCTTCGCCGGGCTCATCATCGGCGTCACCTACCTGCTCTCCTCCTACAAGGGGCTGCCGGTGGTGCTCGTCATCATGGGCGCGCTGATCCTGCTCTACAATTTCGTGACGACGCGCACCGTGATCGGCCGCCGCGTTTACGCGCTGGGCGGCAACGCACAGGCGGCGCGGCTGTCGGGCATCCGCACGCAGCGGCTGGCCTTCCTCACCTTCGTCAACATGGGCGCACTGGCCGCGCTGGCCGGCCTCATCGTCGCGGCCCGCCTCAACTCGGCGACGCCCAGCGCCGGCAACTCCTTCGAGCTCGACGTCATTGCCGCCTGCTTTATCGGCGGCGTCTCGGCCTCGGGCGGAGCGGGCCGGGTGATGGGCGTCGTCATCGGCGCCTTCTTCATGGGCGTGATGAACAACGGCATGTCGATCCTGGGCATCGGCATCTTCTGGCAGCAGGTCGTGAAGGGTCTCGTGCTGCTCGCGGCCGTCTATCTGGACGTCTACAACAAGAGCAAATAGCGCAAGCGTAACGGGAGGCCGCGTCGAATGATGCTCGACCTCGATCCGCCTTGGCGGAAGATGGCCCAGTCGCGGTCGGCGCATGATCTCGTCGCCAGCACGATCGGCCGGGGCATCATCGAGGGCGACTTTCCGACGGGCAGCATCCTGCCCGGCGACGGAGACCTGATGGAGCGCTTCGGCGTCTCCCGCACGGCGCTGCGGGAAGCCATGAAGACGCTGGCCGCCAAGGGGCTCATCGAGTCGAAGACGCGCGTCGGCACGCGCGTTCTCGACGAGACACGCTGGAACTGGTTCGACCCCGACATCCTCGCCTGGCGGCTGCAGACGGGCGTCGACATCGCCTTCCTGTCGCGCCTGTTCGAGATCCGCCTGGCGCTGGAACCGCTGGCCGCCGCCGCCGCCGCCTGCTTTCGCAGCGAGGCGGATCTCGTGGCCATCCGGACGGCGTGGGAGCGCATGAGCCGGCTGCCGACGACGCGGGAGGATTTCACCGCCGCCGACCTCGCCTTTCACCGCGGCATCCTCGATGCTTCCGCCAACCCCTTCCTTCATTCGATCGGGTCGGTGATCGAGGCGGCGCTGGCCATCTCCTTCATGATCAGCTCGCCCGCCGACGACGACGAGCGCGTGCTCCATTCCAGCCGCCAGCACCGCGCCATCTACGACGCCATCGCGAACCGCGACGCCCAGGCGGCAAGCGCGGCCATGACGGCCGTGGTCCTCCAGGGCGTCGAGAGCTCCGGCATCCACGGCGAGGACACCGACGTGACCGTCGCGCTGACGCTCTTCGCACGCTGAGGGCAGCCACGGGGCTGGCCCGTTGCGCGAGACGGGAGCAAAATGCGGCCAGTGCCGGATGCGCCTGTCGGATCCGGCTCCCGTCCTTCGTCCTCAGGTTTGAGACAAGTGGGCGGATGACCCGCCCTGCCGAGGGAGGAAGCGATGGCCGGATCGGTTCGGGTTCTCGTCGGAACGCGCAAGGGTGCCTTTATCCTGGAAAGCGACGCGGACCGAAAGGACTGGCGGCTGCGCGGCCCGTTCTGCGAGACCTGGCCCATCCACCACGTCATCGCCGATCCCGAAACCGGCGCGATCCACGCAGCGGGCGGCAGCCCCTGGTTCGGCCCCGCGGTCTGGACCAGCCGTGACATGGGAGAGACCTGGTCGCACTCCCGCGAGGGGTTGGCCTACGAAGCCGGCGAGGACCCCGTGCAGGCCGTGTGGAGCCTGGCGCGCGGGCCGCAGGGGCTCTATGCGGGCGTGGAGCCGGCTGGCCTTTTCCTCAGCCGCGACGGCGGGTCCAGCTTCGAGCAGCTGAGAGGTCTGCGCGACCACCCGTCACGGCCGGACTGGAACGCCGGAGGTGCAGGGCTGATCCTGCACTCGCTCGTCTTCGACCCCGACGACCCCGGCGCGATCTGGGTGGGCATCTCGGCGGCGGGGGTGTTCTACTCGCCCGACGGCGGGGTGCACTGGGAGCCGCGCAACCGCGGCACCCGTGCCGACTTCATGCCCGAGGGCCAGCGCTACCCCGAATTCGGCCAGTGCGTGCACTGTGTCGTGATGGCGCCTGGCGCACGCAACCGGCTCTACCAGCAGAACCACTGCGGCATGTACCGCAGCGACGACGGCGGCAGCAGCTGGCAGAGCATCGAGAACGGCCTGCCTTCCACCTTCGGCTTCCCGGCGATCACCCACCCGCGCGACCCCGACACGCTGTTCCTGGTGCCGCTCAACGGGGACAGCAAGGGGCGCTACATGCCGGGCGCCGCAACAGCCGTCTGGCGCACCCGCGACGGCGGCCAGACGTGGTCGGATCTGCGCGAAGGCCTGCCCCAGAAGGACGCCTATCTCGGCGTCCTCCGGCAGGCGCTGGCGGTCGACCGGGCCGAACCGGCGGGCGTCTACTTCGGCACCTCGTCCGGATCCCTCTACGGGAGCAACGACGAGGGCGAGACATGGTCCTGCCTCGCGCAGAACCTCCCCGCGATCTCGTCGGTCGAGACATGGACCGTCCCATGAGCAGCCAGACGGAGGGCGAACCGCGCACCGGCGGAGCGCCGGAGCCTCCGGTCCTCGTCCGGCTTGCCCCGCTGCTCGCCGGCCTGTTTCCGGACTGCGAGCGCGTGCTGCCCCTCCACGTCGCAAGCGTGCTGGAGCTCGTCGATGAACTCGACGCGCGCTGGCCGGGAATGCGCGACTGCGTCTGCGACTCCAGCCCCGCGATCCGGCGCCACATCAACGTTTTCGTCCGGGGCCGCCGGGTGGGGCTGCAGGAGCGGCTGCAGCCGGGCGACGACGTCTTTATCCTCACCGCGATCAGCGGCGGGTGACGGGAGCGGGCGCCGGCTGGTCCTGAAGAGCGGGCAGGCGATTATTGACAGCCAAGCCGGGCAAAACCGGAGCTTACGCAAGACAATCAACGCTCGATTAGTGCTTCACCGCGTATGCTTCCGGGATGAATGCCTTCCTTTCCCCCGTTTCCCGCGTCTTTCCATCGGACGGAAGCGAGATCACGCCGGCCATGCCGGTCATCACGGCGTTCACGGCCGCAGTGACGGTCTTGCTGGCTGCCTGGATGGGCTATGGACTGTCCGACTACGAGGGGCACTGCATCGTCGGGGCTTACCTGCTCGCGGCTGCCTTCGCGGTACGCCGAGTCGCGGGGCCCTCCTGCCGGATCACGGTGCTCCTGGAGTGCTTCGCCTATCTCTATGTTTTCGTCGCCGCGGTGCGGTTGCTGATCTACCTCACCCAAGCGCTGGCCTTTCCCCTGTGCGACGAGGCCTTCACCCTCATCGATACGCAGGTTCTTGGTCTCGATTTTGCGGCTTTCATGCATTGGCTCGACGCAAGGCCGCTGATCGCAGTGATGCTGGCCAAGGCCTATATGAGCTTCTTCTGGCAGAACCCGCTGACGGTGGTCCTTCTGCCGCTGCTCGGGCGTGGCAGGGAGGCCGAGCGCTTCGTGGTGGGCTTCATGCTCACCATGCTCATCGTGACGTTCTTCAGCACGGTGATGCCCTCCATCGGGCCGCTGCCGACGATATTCGGGCAGCATTTCGAGACTCTGCGTTTCCCCGGGGCCCAACACATCGAGCATGTGAACGCCCTGCGCTCTGGGGCCATGCGTGAGATCAGCCTGGTGAACACCCTGGGGATCATCTCGTATCCGTCCTTCCACGCTGCCTGCGCTCTGCTCTGCACATGGGCATGGCGGTCGGTGCGGGTCGTCGTGGTTCCACTCGCTGTCGTGAACATCGCCATGGCGATCTCCGCGATCCCGGAAGGCGCCCACTATGCAATCGACGTGGTCGCCGGCCTCGGCATCGCCGCGCTTGTCATCGGCCTGGCCCGGGTGATCGTGCCGGAGCGGGGACCGCGGCCGGCGGCCGCCCTCGAACGCGCTCCGGCCGGAGCCCTCACGGTGGGCAGCAGTATCTGAGGCTTGAGAGCTGCTGCCGAAATTCTCGGCTCCGGCCGCGCCAGATCAGGCGTGAACCCAGCCATTGATGGTGAACCGGCCGGCCCGCAAATCGTCTGAGTCCGAGTTGACCGTCTCCACCTCATGGACCGCCTGGCTAGGGAAGAACACGATGCTGTTGTCGAGAGGCTCCAGGCCCGTATAGGCACCCTCGGTGTAGGTCCCGGCACCCGTCCTGGAATCGAAGAGCAACAGGTTGCCGCCGGTGAACTGCTTCGGCTCAAAGTGGAAGTAGTAGACGAATGTCAGCCGGCGCGTGTGGTTGCGATCGACGCCGCTGTCGGTATGGGGCTTGAAGAACGCTCTACGGCCGCTGCAGGTGACCTGGATTTCCTGGCGCTCGATGGGGACGTCCACCCCGAGGACCGACCCGATGCCGCGCTGCTCCAGGGCAGCGCTCACGTAAGGCCGGACGAGGTCGGCGTGCTGCTTACACTCTTTGAGGACGGCCGAAACCCGGCGGCTGGTGTCCAGCCTTTCATGGCCGTCATTGTTCACCAGCGAGGGGGTGAACCGGCCGAGTGCCTCAGCCGTGACCCGCAGCACCTCGGAGTGGACTTCGCCGGGCAGGAAATCCAGCAGCCTGACGAAAGGCACGGGAGTATCCGTGTCGGCCCGGTAACCCGGGGGGAGCCCTCTGCCCCGCAGCGTCGAGACGACCGCCTCCGCGTGCGCACCCGGTTCCGCCGCGAGCAGGCGCTCGTACAAGCGGCAGGCACGGTCAAGGGAGCCGATCTGGCGACAGCGCAGGGCGATCGCCTGCAGGACCGGCAGATTGACACTCTCCTGCGCGAGCAGGCGGTCCGCGGCCTGGATTGCCAGGGGAGCCGGAAGAATCATGCCCGCGTCTCGGCAAGGTCCAATCCCGGTCAGTTGAGCGCAAAACGCAGGCTGCTCCAAGTCACTTCAGCACGAGGCGCCGATGCCGCCGGGCCGTTCCCACGCGCAGGATAGGGCCCGGTCTCTGCTGCTGCCTGACCCGCCTGGCCGCTATTCCGCCGCCTGCGCGGGCGCGGCTTCGGCGAAACCGAGTTCCCTTGCGAGCGGACCCGGCTGTGGCGGCCGAGCCGTTGGCGGCAGCTGGCGGTGGACGAAGAAGGTCGGGTCCTTCAACTGGCGCCACAGCGTCGGGATGATCTCGCGATAGGCATCCCAGAAGCTCGCATAGGGCTTGGGGCAATCGGCCAGCATCTCGCGGTGCAGGGCGGGCAGCGCGTGGTACGGGACCATGGGGAACATGTGGTGTTCCACATGGTAGTTCATGTTCCAGTACACGAAGCGGCTGAACGGGTTCATGTAGACCGTGCGGCAGTTGAGCCGATGGTCCAGCACATCCTCGGCGAGCCCGAGATGCTGGGTAAGCCCGGTGAGCACGTGGTGCCACGCGCCATACAGGCGGGGCAGGCCGATCAGCATCAGCGGCAGGATCGAGCCCATCCAGAAGCAGGCCGCGATGGTGGCCGCGTAGATGGCGGTCCAGATGCGGGCGACGCCAAAGACCCTGGGCCGCTCGCTCTCGGGGATGAAGTCCTGCTCCGCCGGCGTCAAGCGACCCGAGGCATAGCGCAACATCGTCATCAGCGACTGCGGCACATCGAGGATGCCGAAGAAGTTCAGGCCCACCCGGATCAGGTCCGGCGGCCGCATGGTGATGATCTCGGGATCGCGTCCCACGATGATCGTATCGGTGTGGTGCCGGGCGTGGCTCCAGCGCCAGACCACCGGGTTGCGGATCATCATGAAGCAGGCGAGCTGGTAGACCGCGTTGTTCTTCCACTGCGTGCGAAAGGCAGTGCCGTGCCCGCATTCGTGCCAGCGGCTGTCCCCGCCGGAGCCGTAGAGAACGCCGTAGATCGCGAAGAACGGCGCGCAGGCCCAGCTGCCCCAGAGATAAGCGCCGAGGCCGCCCGTGACGATCATGGCCCCGATCCACAGGATCGTGTCGCGCGTCGCCGGCCCGTCGGTGCGCCGCATCAACTCCTTCATCCGGGCACGGGAAATGGGGGTGCGGTACCACTCGGCATTGGCCAGCCCGATCTCGACCGCCCGGGCATTCGCCGGGCTGGTGAGCGCGTAATCGGTCTTCTCGAACACGATCGCCATGCTGCGTCCGCTGTCCCTGCACCGGCCCTCGTCTTGGCCCAGGCTCCGTTATACCCGCTCGATCTCCTTTTCCAGATCCTGGATTTCGGCGCCCCCCGCCATGAGGTGACGGATGTCTTCGCCCTCGAGGTCCCTCCTGGATCCCCGGCCGATGACCTGCCCCAGGGCCAGGAAGGTGAAGTGGTCGGCGACCAGCTTGGCGTGGATCTCGTTGTGGGTGATGAAGATGATGGCGATGTCGCCGCGCTTTCGCACGCGGGCGATGGTCTTAAGCACCTCCATCTGCTGCTTCTGTCCGAGAGCGGATGTCGGCTCGTCGAGGATGAGCACCTTGGCGCCGAAATAGATCGCCCGGGCGATGGCCAGCGTCTGGCGCTGTCCGCCCGACATCGTCCCCACCGCCTGCCGGGGATTGGAGATGTCGATGCCGATCTTGATCATCTCACTGTGGGTGATCCGGTCCATTTCCTCCATGCGGAGCAGGCCCAGAGCGCCGGGTCCGACGCAGAGCTCCCGCCCCATGAAGAAGTTGCGCGTGACGCTCATCAGCGGGTTCAGCGCGAGATCCTGGTAGACGGTGCCAATGCCTGCAGCCGCTGCGTCGCGCGGCGAGCGGAACGACACCGGCCGCCCCTCGACAAGGATGCGGCCGGCGGTCGGCTGGTGCACTCCCGACAGGATCTTGATGAGCGTCGACTTGCCCGCGCCATTGTCGCCCAACAGGGCGTGAACCTCCCCCCGGCGCACGTCGACGTCGATCCCGTTCAGGGCCGTGAAGGGCCCGAACCGCTTGACCAGTCCCTCGACCCTGATGAGGGGGAAATCGGCCGCCATCTCACAAGCCCCCCGTGATGCGCTTCCGGACGCCTTCGTTCAGGAACACCGCCGCCAGGAGCACGACGCCGACGAAGACGCGGTAATAGGCGCCATCGATGGCGGGAATGAAGAACACGGCGTTCGCCACGAGGCCGAACGTGATCGCGCCGAAGACGACGCCGACAACCGATCCGAAGCCGCCGGTCATCAGCGTGCCGCCGACGACGGCGATGGCCACAGCCTCGAGCTCCTTCATGTTGCCCTTCGCCGCATCGGCTGTGTTGGTATCGAAGACCTGGCAGGCGGCGAAAATCGTCGAGCAGAATGCCGTCACCATGAAGAGGCTGATGCGCACCTTGTCGACCGGAACGCCGTTGGCCGTCGCGCTCGCGATATTGTCCCCCGTCGCGAAGATCCAGTTGCCCGCCTGCGTTCGTGACAGGACGACATAGGCGGCGATGCTGATGGCGACCCACCAAAGGACGCGGGCATCGAAGCCAGTGACCCATTCCTGTCCGGCGCGGTTGACGTTGCCTCCGAGCGCAAACCACAGGCTGTAGAACCACTGCAGGCATTCGCCGCCGAACATGTATGCGAACCAGCTCTGTTCCTTGTAGTCGGGCAGGCCGGAGATCTGGGTCGACTGGTTGATCAGCCGGAAGGCGACCTCGGTGACGCCGCGCAGGAGGAAGAGGAAGGAGAGCGTCACGATGAAGCTCGACAGCCTGGACTTCACGACGATGAAGCCGATCAGCCAGCCGATGGCCAGCGTCATCGCCAGCGTGACGAAGAACGCCATCGCGGGGCCGGCCGGGCCCAGGCCGAAGGGCAGTCCATATTTCAGCAGCATGGCCATGCACATGCCGGCAAAGCCGATCATCGAGCCGATCGACAGGTCGAACTCGCCCGCGATCATCAGCAGCGCGGCGCCCGTGGCAATGATGCCGAATTGCGCAATGATCGAGAAATTGTTCTTCAGGCCGAGCGCGTTGAAGGCGTTTCCGTTGCTCGCGAAGCCGATCGCCACGACGACGATGAGCATCACGGCGGCGGCGCCGAACTCCGGATGACGGGTCAGGGACGAGAAGAGCCCGCCCCGCTTCAGCCGGTCGGCCTCCGTCCTGCCCGCACCGGTGGGCGTGCTGATCTTGACTTCCGACATCGGGCTTTCCCGCCGAAAAGGGCGGCCGCGAGCAGGCGGCCGCCCAGGCTCTACACGAGAGGCGAGGTTCGGCTCCCGCTCAGCGGGTGGTGCCGGCTTGGGCCTCGACTGCCGCGGCGTTCTTGGCGTCCACGAAGCCGGGGCCTGACGGGATGTTGGCGCCGGGCAGCATGCCGGAGTTGGTGTTGTAGAGGTGGAGCAGGATCACCGGCATGTAGCCCTGCAGGTACTGCTGCTGGTCGATCGCATACTTCACGTCGCCAGCCTTGATCGCCTTCATCACGCCGGGCGAAAGGTCGAAGCACGACAGGTGGACCTTGGCACCGACCTCCTTGACCGCGGCCACGGCGGCCTCGCAGACATGCGGGCCGGTCGCGAGCAGGGCGTCGATCTTCGGATTGGCCTGCAGCGCCGCCGCGGTACGGGTCTTGATCTGCGCCACGTCGTTCGAGACGTCGATCATGTTCAGCTTCTGGTCCATGGCGTCGAAATAGCCCTGGCAGCGATCGGCCAGTGCCGTGTTGAAGGCCTCCTGGTTCAGGCAGAGGGCCACCTTGGCGCCCTCCGCCTTGGCGCGCGTCCCGGCGGCCTGGCCGGCGAGCTTCTCGGGCTGGCCGACATGCATGATAGCGCCGACGTCCTTCGACGACTCCAGGCCGGAGTTGATCGTGATGACCGGGATGCCGGATCCGGCTGCCGCCTTGATCGCCTGGCCGAGCGCCTTGGCGTCGGGAAGCGACACGATGAGGCCGTCGGGCTTCGTCGCCGTCGCGGCCTCGATCAGCTTGGCCATGTCGGCCATGTCGCCGGACGGGGCGTACTTGTATTCGAATTCAACACCGGCCGCCTTGGCGGCGTCCTTTCCACCGCGCTCGACCACGGGCCAGAACGGGTCCGTGCCCTGCGTGTGCGTGATCATCACATAGCGCTCGGCATGCGCCACGGAGGCCATGCCGACGAAGGCGATTGCGGCAGCAATATAGGTCTTCATGTTTCCCCCTTGAGAGCCTGTTGTTGCGCATGTGATGCGCACCGGCGATGTGCGGACCGGCGAGACCTGACCGGGAGAAAGCGTGCTCCAGTGGGCGCCCACACATGGCGGCCGGCGCAGGATGCCGACATGGCTGCCAGTGCCGATCGCCATCGGCATCTCCGCCGGATTGGCGGACATCAATGCCGGATCAGTGGAACGCCTGTTCTCCCCGGAGAGGGTCTCTCCGACCTGGCGGAACCCGTCGGGGCCTTGCCTTTTCCGACTATGCCTAGGTCACGCTCTTGAATCAACTGTCTTGTTCATCTTGTTTCAGGAATGGAATATACGTTCCATGTTCACCCGAGATGCTGCGCATGGCATGGTGCGCCGCAGGAGACGCGGCGGCACGAGGTCTGGCGCCTCTAAACCGCGGCGTGACACGGGAGGAGACACCGGATGAGCGAATGGGTCGAGGCCTGCAAGCAGGGTGACGTGGAGTTGGAGGACGTGATCCGCTTCGACCATGGCGGGCGCACCTACGCCGTGTTCCGCAGCCCGGAAGACGAGTACTTCGTCACCGACGGCCTCTGCACGCACGAGAAGGTCCACCTCGCCGACGGGCTGGTGATGGACGACATCATCGAGTGCCCCAAGCACAATGGCCGCTTCAGCTACCGCACCGGCGAGGCCAAGGGTGCCCCTGTCTGCGTCGACCTGAAGACCTATCCCGTGAAGGTCGAGAACGGCTCCGTCCTGTTCATGGCGGGAAGCTGATCGCGTGTCCGCCGGGATCGTGATCGTCGGCGCCGGCCATGCCGGCACGAGCGCCGCGGTCACCCTGCGTGCCGAAGGGTGGAGCGGCCCGGTGACCCTCGTCGGCGGCGAGGCATTCCACCCCTACGAACGGCCGCCGCTCTCCAAGGCGTTCATGCTGTCGCAGCACGAGCAGCCCGGCGTCCACATCGTAAGCGAGGGCTGGTTCGCGGCGAACGGCGTCGCGCATCTCCGGGGCACGGCCGCCATGGCTGTCGACCTGGCCGCTCGCACGGTCCGCCTCGCCGACGGAGGCAGCCTTGCCTACGCCCAGCTGCTCCTGTGCACGGGAGCCCGTCCCCGCAGGCTCCCCGTGAAGGGCGACGCGGCGGACGCCGTGCTCTACCTCAGGAGCTTCGGGGATGCGCTTGCTCTGCGCGGCCGGCTGGCGGGCGGCGGACACCTTCTCGTGGTGGGCGGCGGCTTCATCGGCCTCGAGATCGCGGCGAGTGCACGTGCCAAGGGCTGCCCCGTCACCATCGTCGAGGCAGGGCCGCGCCTGCTGACCCGCGGCGTCCCCGAGAGCATCGCCCGCAGGGTGGCCGCCCGCCATGAGGCGGAGGGCGTCCGCGTCATCTGCGGCGCCGGACTGACGGCGGTCAATCGTGATGGCGGCTCGTTGTGCGTCACGCTGGCGGACGGCACGCAGATCGATTGCGACGCGATCGTCGCGGGCGTCGGCGCCATTCCGGAAACCGGTCTCGCCGAGGAAGCGGGGCTCGCGATCGACAACGGCATCGCCGTGAATGCCTCGCTCCGCACGTCGGATCCGCACGTCTTCGCGGCCGGCGACTGCTGCTCGTTTCCACACCTGCTCCTTGGAGGACGCCGCATCCGGCTGGAGGCGTGGCGCAATGCGCAGGACCAGGGCGCCACGGCCGCCAGAGCCATGCTTGGCCGGGAGGTCACCTACGATGTCGTGCCGTGGTTCTGGTCCGACCAGTACGACCTCACCATCCAGGTCGCCGGCCTGCCGGACGAGGCCGCTCGCATCGTGACGCGCCCGCTGGCCGACGGCGTCGACCTCAATTTTCACCTCGCACACGATGGGCGCCTCGTCGCGGCCAGCGCCTTCGGGCCCAACGGCCTCATCGGCCGCGAGGTGCGCCTCGCCGAAATGCTGATCGCCCGCTCCGCACGGCCAGACCCGGACGCGCTCGCCTCGCCGCAGGTTCGGTTGAAATCGCTGCTGGCGTGAGGCCGCCTGCCTGGATGTGTCACAGGCAGGCGTCTCACCGTGAATTCCAGCGCCTCACCCGGCCCCGGACCACCGGCCCAAGGAGCCGCGCGCCGCTGATCCAGCCGCTCCAGTCGCGCTCGGGCCTCGTAAAACGAAAGCAGATCAAACGGTTGGATGGTTAATGGCGGAGAGGGGGAGACCCTCCGCCATTTTCCCGTTTCCCTATTGAAATCCAGCGACTTGGCGCGGAGCGGGACGGGACAGGCGCGACGAACTGGTACAATCGCTGGTACAAATTAATTCGACGCGAGCGTTTTGGCAAGGGCGCAGAAGTCGAGATCGACGGAGATGGTCAACAGATTGGCGCCAAATCTTGTAGGCGATCATCGCTGAAAGCCAGTAAGCTTGCTAGCAAGCTAGCAACATCTGCAACCGCCTAGCCGCGTCACGCGACACGGGCTTGCCAGTTGCCGGTTCCTGCGCAACCCTTCATGAACTCCCGGGTTCTCGTCCGGCATGATCACGTGGCGGCACCGATACAGGGTTGCTCCGCCCCGTCTGCGCGAGCCGACTTCTGTGCAAGTAAACGCAACTGAACATCTCAATCGGTTTCGTATCGAAGGTGGCCGTGCTGCCACCGCGTGCGAAGACGTTCTCGCGATAGCATCCCCGAAGGAGCTTAGTCCCCGGCGGCAGACTTGGAAACGAAGGGCACCCCCACAGCTTCCACATCCTTGCGCCGTCCGTTAGCGATGAGAACGCCTGGCGGGCGATGTGACAAGGACAGTCCCGCCAGGCATGGAGAACGACAGTCCCCGCGCCATGCAGTGCTCATCGACCAAGTCGATGAGCTCGTTCCTGGCCGCCGTCTGGATCGTTACGCTGGCCACGCGAAACAGGAGCTCAAGGTCGATCGCGAGCGCATCCATGCCCTTCAGTGCCACGACCGGTGGCGGATCGCTGACGATGCGGGTGCAATCCCGCAGCACGGCGTGCATGGCTTCCTCGATGTCGCGGGGGCGCTGGCCGGCGGCGAAGCGGAGCGACAGGGTGACCTGGTGAGTTTCGTCTGGTCGGCTCAGGCTGGTCAGGGACTGCTTGGCCAGCAGGCTGTTGGGCAGCACCACGAGGTTGTTGTCGCCGTTCAGGAGGTTCGTGGAGCGCCAGTTGGTCTCGATGACGCGGCCGGCGGTGCCGTCGGCAAGTTGGATCCAGTCGCCCAGCACAAACGCCTTGCCGAGCGTCAACGCCATGCCGGAGAAGACGTCGCCGAGCGTGTTCTGCAGGGCTAGGCCGAGGATCACGGCCACCACGCCCGAGGTCGTCACCAGCGTCGCGACCGGCAGGCCGAAGACAAAGCCAAGGATCGAGAGCAGCGCGCCGCCATAGATCACGGCTACCGCGAGGTCGAGAATGAGGTGGGCCTCGCGAGGCTTGTGGGTCAGGCGGATGTAGATGTGCAGGATGCCGATCACCGTCCACGCACAATGCGTCCACCACAGCACCAGCGCGGTGGGCGTGAGGAAGGCGGCGGGGCCGTCGCCCGCTGTTATGGCGGCGGGGCGATAGAGAGCCACGCCACCTTGCCACAGTGTCAGGCTCATGGCGGCGAAGAACACGATCTGCACCACGAGACGGGCCGTGGGGCGCCCGCTGCCCTGCAGGTGCCACACCACGATCCCGGCAAGGCCGAGGACGACAGCGAGGATGAGCGGCAGGGCAGAGGCGTCGCCGGGCATGTCTCAGTAGTCCCAATACGCCGGCACCCAGCGGAACGCCTCGCCGTCGCGGGCAACGCGTCCGACGGAGGGGAAGGGCAGGTGCGTGGCCACGAGCTGCGAGCCGGTGTCCGCAAGTTCCGCGAGGAGGCGCCGGCGCACGCGCGCTGCCTCGGCGGGATCGTGCTCAAAGCCATTGTACCAGTCCGGGTGTTCGAACCCGACCGTGAACACTGCGTCACCCGCGAACATCAGTTGCTCTCCGCCCGAGGCGACGCGCACGACGCTGTGGCCCGGAGTGTGGCCACCCGTGCGCTCCACGGTCACGCCCGGCGCCACCTCGGCCGTGTCGTCGAAGAGGCGCAGCCGGTCGCGGTACTGCTGCGTGAATGCCTTGGCGGCGGCGCGCAGCGCATCCGGGAAGCCCGGGGGCATGCTGACCTGGCTGAAGTCGGGGTTTTCCCAGAACTTCACCTCGGCGGCGGCCACGTGGATGCGAAGGTCCTTGCGCAGGCGCTCTTTCACGCCGTCCAAGAGGAGTCCTCCTACATGGTCCATATGCATGTGGGTGAGCACCACGTCGGTCACCGCGGCGATATCGATACCGGCGGATTCTAGCCGGCGCACGAGCTGACCGGCGCGCGGCAGGTTCAGCTTGGGGTCAAGCCCGAGGCCGGCGTCGATAAGGACGGTCTGCGCGCCGCTTTTCACCATCACGGCGTTGAGAGCCCAGTCGAAAGCATCCTTCGGCAGGAACATGTCCTTGAGCCACGCCTCGCGGTCGGCGGCCTCGGCGTTGTGGCCGAGCATTTGGGTCGGAAGCTGCAGCACGCCGTCGCTGACCACGAGCACCTCGATGTCGCCCACCGGCACGGCGTAGCGCGAGGGAACTAGCTCCTCGGTTGCCGGGCGTCCCGGCGGTTTGGCCATCTCTACGCTCATCGTCGTCTCCTTTTGATCGCCGCATTCGGTGCGGCAGGGAGAGGCTAGGGCGGATCTGCCGGCGGGGTCGATCACGCGCGAGGCAAGGCCGGCCTGTACCAGAGGACAGATTGGCCCACCCGCCCAGGATGAGGCGGCATGGTTTTCCATAGGGTGCCTTCTGAGCCTCGCGGGCCTAAAAATGCTTCAGGCACACGCGGCGCGCTTCGTCGCTCACCAGGAGGCAGCGATCATGGTGGCCGCATACTCCCGCCGGCGCGCCGTTTATCTCTTCGCGGCGTCGTCGGTCGTCGCCCTGCTGGCCGTGGCCGTTGTGGCGCTCGCGGTCGAGCCGCAAGGCGGGCGCGTGGCATCGGTGCCCTGGACGGCGTTGCTGACGCTGTCGACCGGCCTCGTCGTGGTCGCGGCAGCCGGGGCGCTGGCCGTGCCGGACGTCGAGGCGGCGCAGGCCAAGCTCATCGTCGAGAGCATGCCGGGGCACGCCTGGTCGGCGGACCCGCAGGGGCACTTCACCTATGTGAGCCCGAGCACGATCCGCTTTCTCGGCGCGCCGAAGGAAAGCCTCGGGCCGGAGGAGGGATCCGATGAGTTCGGCTGGCGGCGCGTGGTCCACCCCGATGATTACGAGCGCATCGTCGCCCGCTGGCGGCACTGCCTCGCCACCGGCGAGCGTTACGACACCGAGCACCGCATTCGCCGCGCCGATGGCGTCTACATCTGGTTCCGCAATTCCGGCCTGCCCCTGCGCGACCGGCACGGTCGCATCACCGGCTGGTACGGAACAACCATCGAGATCGAGGAGCAGAAGAAGGCCGAGGCCGCGCTGGTGGAGCGCGAGCGCGAGCTGCGCCAGCTCATCGACAGCGTGCCGGCGATGATCTGGACCGCCACGCCGGACGGCCATCCGTCCTCGGTGAACCGGCGCTTCAACGAAGTGACGGGCTGCAGCCTTGCCGATATCACCAAAGAGGACGGGTCCTTGTCGGTCCGCTTCATCCACCCTGAGCACCGCGCCGAGACGATCGCCGTCGCCGCGAAGGCCTTCTCCACCGGCGAGCCTTACAATATGCGCTACCTCCAGAGCCGCGCCGACGGCTCCCATCGCTGGACCGAGACCCGCGCAGAGCCCTTCCGGGACGAGAGTGGCACGATCCGCCATTGGTACGGCGTCAGTGTCGACATCCACGACCTGATCATGGCGCAAGAGCGCCTGCAGGAGCGCGAACGCTTCCTGTGGCATCTCGTCGAGACACTGCCGGCGATGGTCGACTGCGCGTCGCCCGACGGGGAACCCGTCTACCGCAGCCAGCAGCTGCGCACCTTCCTCGGCTACGAGCTGGAGCAGCTTGACGGCACAGGCAAGTCGCGGCTGGCCGCCACGCTCGATTCCGGCGTGCATCCGGACGATCTCAACATGGTGAAGGAGCGCTACGCCCACTCGCTCGTCACAGGAGAGCCCTACGCCTGCCGCCACCGCCTGCGTCGCTTCGACGGCGAGTTCCACTGGGTCGAGACGCGAGCCGCGCCCATGCGCGACGCGGCGGGCGAGATCGTGCAGTGGAACGTCATTTGCCTCGACATCCAGGGAGAGGTGGAAGCGCGCGAGAGGCTGCGCATGGCGCAGGACAGCCTGGCGCGCGCCAGCCAGGCTGCCGGCATGGCGGAGCTCTCGGCCTCCATCGCGCATGAGGTGAACCAGCCGCTCGCCGCCATTGTCGCCAACGCCCAGGCTTGCCAGCGCTGGCTCTTGGGCGAACCACCCAACGTGGATCGGGCCAAGGTCACCGCGGAGCGCATCGCTCGCGACGCCAATTCGGCCGCGGACGTCGTCAGCCGGATCCGTGCACTGTTCCGGCAGACACCCGGCGAGCGCGGTGCGGAGGACGTCAACCGCCTGGTCAGCGAGGTCACGCGCCTCATGGCCGAGGAGGCTGGGGCCAAGGACGTGCGCGTGCGCCTGGAGCTCGAGCCCGGCCTGCCCTGTGCGCCGCTGGACCGCGTTCAGATCCAGCAGGTGGTCATGAACCTCGTGCGCAACGGCATGGAGGCGATGGCCGACACCCCGCGTACACGTGTCCTGAAGATCCACACCGGACGCCAGGGGCCGGACGACCTGCGCGTCGAGATCGCCGATGCCGGCCCCGGTTTCGTCCATGCCGACCGGGCTTTCGAGCCCTTCTTCACCACCAAGCCGAGCGGGATGGGCATGGGACTCGCGATCTGCCGCTCCATCGTCGAGGCGCATGGCGGCCGTCTCTCCGTCGGCAACGCCGAGGACGGCGGCGCTGTCGTCGCCTTCACGCTGCCCCTGGCGGCAGGCGAGGCGGCATGAGCGCCGGCCAGGAGATCGAACAGGAGATCGTCTATCTCGTCGACGACGATGAGCGCGTCCGGGTCGCCCTTAGCGAGCTTCTGGAAGCGTGGGGTTGGCGTGTGGAGGTCTTCGCAACGGCCGCGGACTACGTGGCCCATGCACGGGCCGGCCTGCCGGCCTGCCTCATCCTCGATGTCGAACTGCCGGACATCAACGGGCTGGAGTTCCAGGCCGGGCAGGAGGCCGATGCTAACCCGCCGATCGTGTTCGTCACCGGGCACGGCGACATCCCCTCCACCGTGCGGGCCATGCGCCACGGCGCGGTGGATTTCCTGACGAAGCCGGTCCGCGAGGAGGCGCTTGTCGCCGCCGTCCGTGACGCTGTCGCGCGAGACCGCGCCCGCAGTGCCGAGCGTGGCGAGCGCGCGGCACTGGAGCAGCGCTTTGCCACGCTCACACCACGAGAGCACGACGTGCTCCCCCTCGTGGTCAGCGGCCTCCTCAACAAGCAGGCCGCAGCGCAGCTGGGCGTCAGCGAGGTCACCATCGAGATGCACCGAAGTCGGATCATGCAAAAGATGCAGGCCGCCTCCCTTCCCGAGCTGGTGAGGATGGCCGAGAAGCTGCAGGTCCCGCTCCGGTTCTCCAGACGAACGGGACATCCTTGAAATGCTGCTCCCCACAACCGTCGTCGCGGTCGTCGACGACGACCGGCGCCTGCTCGAAAGCCTTCAGGAACTCCTCGAGTCGGCAGGCTACCGGGCCCTGCTCTTCTCGTCGGGCCCGGACTTCCTCGCTCGCGCCGACCTGCCGGCACTGGACTGCCTGATCACCGACATCGGCATGCCCGGCATGGACGGCTTCGAGCTGCAGCGCATCGTCGCCTCGCGTCGGCCCGCTCTCCCGGTCATTCTGGTCACCGGGCGCCACGAGATCACCGATCTACCGCAGGCGCGGCAGCTGCCACTGTTTCGAAAACCCTTCGACGGGCCGACCCTGCTCGCCGCCGTCGAGGCCGCCGTAACGCGCCAGGAGGACACGTGATGAGCGCACCCAGCCGACACCACCGCGACCTTCCCCGCCGGACATCCGAGCCCGCCAAGGACGACCGCCCCCTCATCGTCATCGTCGACGACGACGATGCGCTGCGTGAAGCCGTGCGAGAGCTGCTCGCTTCCGCCGGGCTCGAAGCGATCGGCTTCACATCGACGCGGTCGCTGATGGAGGCTGCACTTCCCGACCGCCCAGGCTGCTTCGTCGTCGACGTCCGAATGCCGGGCCTCAGCGGGCTCGAGCTTCAGCGCAAGCTGGCCGAACGCGGAGAGACTCGGCCCTTCATTTTCTTGACCGGCCACGGCGACATTCCGATGTCCGTACAGGCGATGAAGGCCGGCGCCATCGACTTCCTGACAAAGCCGTTCCGCGATCAGACCTTGCTCGACGCCATCGTCACCGGAATTGAGCGCGATATTGCCGAGCGTGCCCGCACGTCGAAGCTCAACGTGACGCTGCGCCGCTTGGCGCTGCTGTCACCGCGCGAGCGCGAAGTCTTCCGCCACGTTGCCGCGGGCCGCCTCAACAAGCAGATCGCCTTCGACCTCGGTATCAGCGAGATCACCGTGAAGCTTCATCGAGGCAACGTCATGCGCAAGATGGAACTGCACTCGATTGGCGACCTTGTGCGGGTTTGGGAAACGCTGCCGGAGAGGGAAGACGCATGAAGGCGCGCAGCCTGAGGATTGTGGGCAAGGATAAGGGAAGGCAAGGCTGAACCTACCTATACTTCCGCACTGATGGACCTGCTCCCACGTTCGATGGTTCGGGTCGGCCCCGCCGCGCATCATCCGGTGATCGAACACGACAACGACCGGAGCCGTTCATGCGCATCCTTCACTCCCTCATGCTGACGGCCACCGTTCTGCTGGCGACGCAAGTTGCAGCCCAGGACAACCTCGCCCAAGACAACCTCGCACGAGACAACCTCGCACAAGGCAAGCCTACCATCGTGCTCGTGCATGGCGCCTTTGCTGAGTCTGCGAGCTGGAATGGCGTCATCCGCGATCTCGAGAAGAAGGGTTTGCCGACCATCGCCGCCGCCAACCCTCTGCGCAGCGTGTCGAGCGACGCCGCTTGGGTGGCATCGGTCGTTGCCTCGGTGAAAGGTCCGGTGATCCTCGTCGGCCACTCCTACGGCGGTGCCGTGATCACGGAGGTCGCGAACCGGACCGACAAGGTGAAGGCGCTTGTCTACGTCGCGGCCTTCGCGCCGGAGACGGGTGAATCGAGCGCCTCGCTGTCGCAGCTCTACCCGGGCAGCACGCTCGGCGCCGCTCTCCAGACCGTGACGCTGCGCGACGGCTCGCATGACCTCTTCGTTAGGCCCGAGACGTTCCACGCCCAATTCGCCGCCGACGTGCCGGCCGGCGAGGCCGCCCTTATGGCTGCCACCCAGCGTCCGATCGCGGAAGGCGCTCTCGCTGAAACTTCGGGCCAGGCGTCGTGGAAGAGCATTCCCTCCTACGCGATCTATGGCTCTGCCGACCGAAACATCCCCGCGGCCGTCATGAAGTTCATGGCCGAGCGCGCGCGCTCCGTGAAAACGGTCGTGGTCGACGGCGGCTCCCACGCGGTGATGGTCTCACACCCCCACGCCGTCGCCACCCTCATCGAGGAAGCCGCAGCGGCCAAAACGGCCGCCCGGTAGCGCCCGCCCTCCAGTCCGGAGCAAGGCTGTGAGGATCGTCGTCATCGGGCCAACGGCGCAGGCTAGGGACGAGACGTGCCGGCGCCTGCGCGAGGCTGGTCACGACGCTGAGCCCGCACAGGACTTCCGCAAGCCCGCGCCAGCGCCGGAGCCCAAGGATGATGATGTCTGCCGGCATCTCCGGCGCCTGCTCCAGCCCATTCTCGCGAGGCTCGCATCGCTGCGGTCCCGCACCCCGTCGCACCGCAATCCAACAGGAGACCACCATGAAGATCGTAATCATCGGCGGCACCGGCCTCATCGGCTCGAAGGTCGTCGAGAGGCTGCGCCGGAAGGGCCATGATGTGATCGCTGCCTCGCCGAACTCGGGGGTCAACACCTTCACCGGCGAAGGCGTAGCCGAGGCACTCGCAAGCGTTGCCGTCGTCGTCGACCTCGCCAACTCGCCGTCGTTTGAGGACAAGGCGGTCCTTCAGTTCTTCGAGACGGCGGGACGCAACCTGCTCGGGGCGGCGAAGTCCGCCGGCGTGAAGCACCATGTCGCGCTCTCGATCGTGGGGGCCGAGCGGCTGCCAGAAAGCGGCTACATGCGCGCCAAGATGGCGCAGGAGCGGCTGATCAGGGCCTCCGGCGTTCCCTACACCATCATCCACTCCACGCAGTTTCTGGAGTTCCTGCCCGGCATTGCGCAGTCGGGGACCCTGGGCAATTCGGTGACGGTTTCGTCGGCGCTGTTCCAGCCGATCTCGTCCGAGGACGTGGCCGACGCCGTGGCCGACATCGCCCTTTCGGCCCCGGCCAACGGCGTGGTCGAGATTGGCGGGCCACAGGCCATCCGCATGAGCGATCTCGTCGCCACCTGGCTGAAGCGCTCCAACGACCGGCGTGAGGTCATCGCCGATCCCAAGGCCCGCTATTTCGGCGCCGTTCTCGACGACGGCTCGCTCGTCCCCGGACCCGGCGCCCGCCTCGGACGGCTCGGCTTCGAGGACTGGTTCCGCACCACTTCGCAGCGCCGCTGATCCCTCGGGCACAAAACGATCCCCCAATCGCAAAGGACCATCACGATGAAATCCCGCCTGAACCAGGCCCAGCAATCGCCGGAGCTCTTCAAGAAGCTTTCCGACCTCTCGATGGCTGTAAAAAAGGCCGTGGACCCGACCCTGGTACACCTCGTCGAGATCCGGGCCTCGCAGCTCAATGGCTGCGCCTTCTGCCTCGACATGCACGTCAAGGAAGCGAAGATTCACGGCGAGAAGGAACTGCGGCTCCATCACGTCGCCGTCTGGCACGAGTCCCCGCTGTTCTCCGACCGGGAGAAAGCAGCGCTGGCCTGGACCGAGGTCCTGACACGCCTGCCGCCGCACGGTGTCTCCGACGAAACCTATGCGCAAGCCCGAGGCCAGTTCTCCGAGAAGGAGCTGGCCGACCTGACCTTCGCCGTCATGGCGATCAACGCCTGGAACCGCTCGGGCGTCGCCTTCCAATCCCCGCCGGGATCCGCCGACAAGCTATACGGGCTCGACAAGGCGAACCTGTCGTGACGCACACCACAATGTTCCTCGCCATGCCGACCAGGAGGTCTGAGCCATGACCACGATCACCACGCGCGACGGCACCGAAATTTTCTTCAAGGACTGGGGCCCGAAGGACGCCCGGCCGCTCGTCTTCCACCACGGCTGGCCGCTCAGCGGCGACGACTGGGACGCACAGATGCTCTTCTTCCTGTCCAAGGGGTTTCGCGTGGTCGCCCACGACCGGCGCGGTCATGGGCGCTCCGCCCAGGTCAGCGACGGGCACGACATGGACCACTACGTGGCCGACGTCGCCGCGGTTGTGGAGCATCTCGACCTGCGAGGCGCCGTGCATATCGGGCACTCCACCGGAGGTGGTGAGGCGGCGCGCTACGTCGCCCGTCATGGTCGCGGACGTGCCGCCGGCCTCGTCCTCATCGGTGCCGTACCTCCCATCATGGTGCGCACTCCCGACAACCCCGGAGGGATCCCGCTGGAGGTCCTGGACGGGCTCCGCAAGTCGCTCGCGGACAATCGTGCCCAGTTCTACGTCGACTTTCCGTCGGGGCCCTTTTACGGCTTCAACCGGCCGGGCGCGAAGCCGATCCAAGGCGTCATCCAGAACTGGTGGCGGCAGGGAATGATGGGCAGCGCCAAGGCCCACTACGAGGGAATCAAGGCTTTCTCGGAGACGGACTTCACCGAGGACCTGGCCGAGATCGATGTCCGTGCGCTGGTCATCCACAGCAAGGACGACCAGATCGTCCCCTACGCCCGTTCCGGCCCGCTCTCGGCGAAGCTGCTGAAACGCGCCGAGCTCAAGACCTACGAGGACCTGCCGCACGGCATGTGCACCACGCACGCCGACACGGTGAACCGCGAACTCCTCGCGTTCATCGCCTCGTAGGGCGCGCGCATCCCCTCTGCGCGCGCCGGGATCGCCGGCCGCCGCCCCCTTCGGTCGGCGATCCCACCCTTCATTCACAACGCCCCCCTTTGGAGAGAAACCAATGTTCAGGACCCTTTTCGCAGCCGCCATCCTCGCTGTTGCCGTGACGAGCGGAGCGCTGGCCACCGAGCCGCAGCTCGGCTCCGTCAAGCTCGTCTACGACCACCCGCTGCCCAACGTCCCCGGCAAGAGCATGCGCGGTGTGCTGGTGGAGTACGCGCCCCGCGGCTCCTCGCCCGCCCACACACACCCGAAGACCGCCTTCATCTACGCCACGGTTTTGGAAGGCGCGATCCAGAGCCAGGTGAATGGCGGGCCCGTCGAGACCTTCCGCGCCGGCGAAAGCTTCTCGGAAAACCCCGGCGACCGTCACGGCGTGAGCCGCAACGCCAGCCGGACGGAGCGCGCACGGCTGCTGGCGGATTTCGTCGTGGATACGGCCGATACCGTCCTGACAACGGACGACCGTTGACACGGCGTCACGGGTCAAACGCAGAGTTCGACACAGGACGCTCGATCAGCGGCGCCAAACGGAAAGCTCGAGGAAGAGGAGACCCTCCGCCAATTACCCGTTTCCCTTATGGATCCAGCGACTTGGCGCGGAACGGGACGGGACAGGCGCGACGAACTGGTACACTCGCTGGTAGAACCTGGCTCAAGGCAGGCATTTTAGCCAGGGCGCTCGACTCTGATTCAGAGATAATGGTCAACAGATGTGCGCTAAAAATCGGCCGATCAAACCTGTATAGCCTAGTAGCTTGCTGGCAAGTTAGCCCTGCACTCCGGCGATTGAACTAGGCGTATTCGATCTAGGGTAGCGGACTGTTCGACCTTGCGAGATCGTTGCTTGCGCCCCGTGCGATCCGGGGCAAAGGTGATAGCTGCGGGCGACCCAAGAGGGACGTTCGCAGAGTCCGCTCTTCGGTGAGAAGTACGACAGGCAGCAGAACCCGTCGGAAGGTCCTATCGAGACATACGATCCAAGGAGATAGTCTGCTGTATGCCCAGGGCTGCAAGAAAAGTCTGGTCATGGCTGACGACCAGGAGCGCGCCGTCGTATGCGGCCAGGCCAGCCTCGACCGCCCGGATAGCCTCGAGGTCGAGGTGGTTGGTCGGTTCGTCCAGCACGAGGAGTTGAGGCGGTTTGGGTCCGCCGAGAACACAGGCGAGGCCTGCGCCAAGCATTTGACCTCCGCTCAGCGTGCCGACGTTCATCAGGGCAGCATCCGCGCGGAACTGGAACGTCGCGAGCGCGGCACGGCAGGCATTCTCCGTCGCGCCCGGGTTCAGGCGCAGGAAGTTGTCCCGAATGGTCGTCGCCGGATCCAGAAGGTCCACGCGCTGGTTCAGAGTGGCAGCCGGAACCGACAGCATCACCCGACCGCGGAGAGGAGCGAGATCCCCGACGATGACTTTGAGCAGCGTCGACTTGCCCGATCCGTTGGGGCCGAGAATGGCGATCCGCTCCGGCCCTGTCATCGCGAACGACAGGCCGTCGATCAGGGGCCGCTCGGGATCGTAGCCTGCAGCCACGTCGTCGAGCCGCAACACCGTCCGGCCGGACGCCAGTCCGCTCGGGGGAAGGCTCACCACGAAGGGTTGCAGGATTTCGACCTGCCCTCGCGCCCGGGCGGCGGCAGCGTCGAGTTCCACCTGCCGCCTTTCGGCGCTCTTTGCCTGCACTCCGCCCGACACCTCGGCCTGGTTCTTGCGGGCGCCGAGCAGGATGCGGGGTATCCCGCCTCCTTTCGCCTGTCTCGCCCCGGCCGAGTCCCGCCGGTCCCTCCTCTCCGCCTTCTCCTGGTCCCGTCGCCGGGCGGTCGCCGCGGCTCTCTCCGCACTCTCCAGCTCGTGCGCGGCTGCCTCCAGCTCGATGTCCTTCCGGGCGCGGTAAGCCGACCAGCCTCCGCTGTAGCGCGACGCCCCGAGCGACGTCAGCTCGACGATCGCATCCATGTCCTCCAGCAACTCGCGGTCGTGACTCACAACGACAGCGCCTCCTCGCCAGTCCCTCAGCAATGCGAGCACCGCGTCGCGGCCAGCCCTGTCGAGATTGTTTGTGGGCTCGTCGAGGAGCAGGATCTCTGGATCATCGAAAATCGCAGCGGCCAGTGCAGCCCGGGTCCGCTGTCCGCCGGACAGGGCGGATAGACGGACGTCTGGTCCGATCTGGAGGCCGATCCGTTCCAGGCTGGCCGCGAGCCGCGCCTCGAGCGTCCAATCCGCGTCTGCGAGTTCATCGCCGCTCGCGTCCCCGGCCTCGGCCATGCGCAGCAGGGCGAGGCTCGGCGCGACACCGAACAGGTCCGCGATCGTATCCTCCGGCCCGATCTGGACGATCTGTTGCAGTGAACTCACCTTACCCTGGACGGAAACCCGCCCGGATGTCGGCGCGATCTGGCCCCGGATGATCTTCAGGAGCGTGGACTTGCCCACGCCATTGCGCCCGACCAGGCCCACACATTCGAGACCGAAGGTCAGGGTAAGGCCAGAAAAAAGAACTCTGCCGTCCGGCGTCGACCAGCCGAAATCGGCTAAGGCAATGGAACTCATCTCCGGGACCTCCGCACGCAATGAGACGAAAGGATGCTCGTTTGGCTCGACCGCCGCACCGTGTCGGCAAGGCGGCGTCTCCGGCCGTATCGTCGGGTCGACGGGGTGGACGCGCGGCGTTTGACCCGCTCACCGTCTTCTGGCGTTCGCGGTCTGTCGCGGAAGCGGCCGTCAGAGCACGAAGCCGCCATCCATCGTCAGGCTGGCTCCGGTGACGGTGCCGGCCTCGGGCCCGGCCAGGTATGACACCAGCCCGGCAACGTCCGATGGCTGGTTGAGCCGGCGCAACGGGATCATCTCGCGCAGTTGAGGGATCATGTCGGAGGTCATGTCGGACTCCGTCGGGCCTGGCTGGACATTGTTCACGGTGATGCGCCTTGGCGCGAGGTCTAGCGCGACGCCCCGGACGAGCGCGGCGACCGCGGCTTTCGTCATGGCGTAGGTCGCCCCGATGGCCGTTCCCGTGCGGATGGCCGAGTTGCTGCCGATGGTGATCAGCCGGCCGCCATCGCGCATCGCCGCGGAAGAGGCCTGCAGGGCGAGCACCACGCCGCGGATGTTGACGGACAACATGATGTCGAGGTCCGCCAGCTGAAGGTCCTTCAGGGCCGCGAGGCGCAGGACGCCCGCGTTGACGACCGCGACGTCGAGCGGGCCGAAGGCTTCGGTGACCGCCGTCACGGCGGCCTTGATCGCCATGGGGTCGGCACTGTCGGCCTGGAGCGTCATCGCGGTCCCGCCCTGCTCGCGGATGGCCGCGGCGACTTCCTCGGCTTTCTCGGGCCTGGAGACGAAGGTGAGGGCGACGCGGTAGCCATCCTTGGCCAGGCGCATGGCGATGGCGGCGCCGATGCCGCGGGAGCCGCCGAAGACAAGGGCCACGGGGCGCTCGTCGCTTGAGGTGTAGGTCATGGTTGCAGGTCTCCGTTCGCCGGAGCGCCCGGCGTTGGTCGAGAGGAGTTGACGAGAGGCTGTGGGGCCGGCGGATCAGGCCTTGGCCACGTCGAGAACCGCGCGGGCGAAGTCCCGGGGCGCCTCCTGCGGCAGGTTGTGGCCGATGCCGCCGCTCACGAGGCGGTGCTCGTAACGTCCGGTGAAGCGCTTGGCATAGGCGGCCGGATCGGGGTGGGGCGCCCCGTTCGCATCGCCCTCCATCGTGATCGTCGGCACGCCGATGGCGGGGAAGCTTGCGAGCCTGCGCTCGATCTCATCGTAGCGGGCTTCTCCCGGCGCCAGGCCGAGCCGCCAGCGGTAGTTGTGGATGGAGACCGCCACGTGGTCCGGGTTTTCCAGTGACGTCGCCGAGCGGGCGAAGGTCGCCTCGTCGAACCGCCACTGTGGCGAGGCGAGCTCCCAGATCAGGCGGGCGAAGTCCTTGGTGTACTTGGCGTAGCCGGCTTCGCCGCGCTCCGTCGCGAAGTAGTACTGGTACCACCACTGCAACTCGGCCTTGGGCGGCAGCGGCGCCCGGTTCGCCTCCTGGCTGCCGATCAAGTAGCCGCTCACCGACACGAGCCCCTTGCAGCGCTCGGGCCAGAGGGCGGCGAGGATGTCGGCTGTGCGGGCGCCCCAGTCGTAGCCGGCGACGACGGCCGTTGGGATCCTCAGCGCGTCCATGAAGGCCAGGATGTCGAGGGCGAGCGCCGCCTGCTGGCCATTGCGCATCGCCTCGGACGAGAGGAAGCGCGTCGTGCCGTAGCCGCGCAGGTGCGGCACGAGCACGCGGTGGCCTGCGGCGGCAAGGATGGGGGCCACCTCGGCGTAGCTGTGAATGTCGTAGGGCCAGCCGTGCAGTAGCAGCACGGGCGGGCCGTCGACCGGTCCGAGCTCGACATAGCCGACGTCGAGCACGCCGGCCTGCACTTGCCGGATCGGGCCGAACGTTTTTGGGTCGGCGGCCTGGGCGTGAGCCTTGCGCGTAACGAATGGAGCCGTGGCGAGCGCCAGGGCAGCGCCGGCGATGAGGGTGCGGCGTGAGGGATCAATGGGGTCGAATGTCATGGCGGATCTCCGGGGGTGAGAGCGGCACGGGTGGGTCGGAAGTAAGCGTCGGACCGGACGTTTGCGCAGGTGCGGCAGGGGTGTCCCAAGCACAGGGAGCAGCGCCGACGGCGAAGCCGGCCGCCAGAAGCACAAGCAGGCGCAGGACAGGGAGGAACGGCATGGCGCGATCTCCTCAGCCGAAGGTGAAGGCGTATGCCTCCACGCCGGGATCGAGGAAGCGGATCTCGACCGTACGGGCCCGGGGTCCGTCGGCCTGCCGCACGAGCTGGTAGAGCCGTGTCTCCGTCACGATTCCGAAGCCCTCCGTGTCGATGTCGGAGCCGTGGTCCGGTCCCGGCGCATGGCCGTCCACTGTCACCTGGAAGCGGATCGGATGTCCGGACTGGCCGGCGCCGAGGACGAGATGGAGATCGCGAGCGTTGAAGCGATAGGCGACGCGGCCGTCTGCTGCTGCCGCGATGGCCCGGTCCGAGGCAATGGTCCAGGTGCCGGACAGGCCCCACCGGTTGGCGGGCAGGTCTGCGAACGAATAGACCTGCGGGCGGTCGGCGGCGACCGTCTCCCGCGAGGCGAAGCGGGTGGCCTGGGCATAGCCGAGATAGGTTTCGTCCGAGCGCAGGTGATCCCAATCCGCGGCGGCCTGTTCGCCCGGCGCCGGCGGCGCAGCCGGCGTGGCGACCGGTTCGCGGGCCGCGCCCGCCTCGGTCAGCAAGTCCCGGATCGCCTGCTCCGTGCGGGACTCCTGTCCCTCTCCGGCCGTGCGGTAGCGGATCCGTCCCTGCGCGTCGGCCAGGGCAAAGCCCGGCCACGACTCGTTGCCGAAGGCGCGCCAGACTTTGAAGCCATTGTCGATGGCAACTGGATAGGTCAGCCCGAAGCGGGCGAGTGCACGCCGGACGTTGTTCTCATCGTGCTCGAAGGCGAACTCGGGCGTGTGCACCCCGATCACGACCAGGCCCTCGGCGGCGTAGGACTGCGCCCAGGCCCTGACGAAGGGCAGCGTGCGGATGCAATTGATGCAGGAGTAGGTCCAGAACTGGACGAGAACCACCTTGCCGCGCAGCGCCTCGGCCGTCAGGGGAGGGCCGTTCAGCCAGTCGGCGGCGCCGGCGAACGAGGGCAGGTCGCCGAGGACGGGCAGCGAGCTGCGAAAGACCTGGCTTGACGCAGGCATGGCGACCTCCCTGGCATTGGCTGGGAGCCTCTGCAGCAGAGCGTTCTCGATCCCTGAGGGAGCCGGCGCCGGGAGCTGCGCGAGGACGGTGGCATCGAAGCCGGATGCGATGGCAAGGACTGCTGCCAAGGCGGCCACGCCGGCCACCTGCCTCAGTCGGTGCGCCACGGCGGAAGACGCGCGGAGCGCGGCGGCCAGTCGTCGGCCGACCGACACGACAACGGCCAGCGACGTGGCCGCGCCCGCGGCATAGGCCGCTGCTGCCACCACCGTCGCCAGGGGCGAACCCGATGCGGCGCCGCCGGCAAGGACGAGCGCCAGCACCGGGCCGGCACACGGCACCCAGAGCAGGCCGACGGCCACGCCGGTCACGATGGAAGCTGCGATCCCGGTCCCCGCGCGTCCCGAAACGCGGGCGCCCAGGTCCGTAAAGGGGCGCCCAGTCAGGCCGGCGAGGCGGTCCGATAGGAGCGAGGCGGCGATGATGGTCAGTACCGCGAGCCCCACGGCACGACCGAGCTCATGGGCCTGTGCCGCCCAGGCAGCACCCGCAGCCGCGAGCGCCACGACCGACGCGAACGCCGCCACAAGCCCGGCGAGGAGCGGCAATGTTCCGCGCAAGAATGGCTGGCCCTGCCGACCGAACACGAACGGCACGACCGGCAGGATGCAGGGGCTCGCGATGGTGAGCGCGCCGGCCAGGAACGCCACGGCGAGGAAGGAGGAAGCGGCGATCATCGCGAAGGCGCCTGGGCCGCAGCTTCGACGATCAGAGCCGCCACGTCGGCAGGGCGGGACAGATAGACGGCGTGGCTGGCCTTCACCTCGCGGACGGTGCTGCCGGCGCGCCTGGCCATCTCGCGCTCCAGGTCGGGATTGATCGACCGGTCCTGGGTCGCCACGAGGGCCCAGCTCGGCTTCGTCTTCCAGGCCGGTTCGCCGGCCTCCTGCGTGAAGGCGGCCTTCGCGGCGAACACTTGCGATTGCGCCATGAAGGCCGCCTCGGCCTTGGGCAGGTCCGCGGCGAAGGCGGCGGAGAACTCGGGCGGGGCGAGATAGAGGAAACCATCGTTCGTCGCCTGGATCGCATCGGGCTTCGCTCCAGTCACGGGCTTGCTGTCGGCAAGCTTCGCAAGGCTCTCGCCCCGGTCGGGCTGGAACGCCGCAATGTAGACGAGGCCCGTCACCTTCGGATCGTCGCCCGCGGCGGTGACCACCATGCCGCCGTAGCTGTGCCCGACGAGGATGGTGGGACCGTCCTGCAGGGCGAGGATCCGGCGTGTCGCGGAGACGTCGTCGTCGAGCGAGGTCAGCGGCTGTTGCACGATGCTGACATGCAGGCCCTTGGCCCTCAGGACGTCGGAGACCTTGCGCCAGCCCGAGCCGTCGGCGAAGGCGCCGTGGACGATCACGACGTTGCGGATCGGAGCGGCCGAGGCCGGATGGACCGTTGCTGAGGCCCCCAGGGCGAGCAGGGAGGACAGGATCGTCGATCGGATCATGACAGGCTCCATGGGGGTGTCGTGTCGGCGACCGCTGGTCACGCGCATCACGGCCGTTGTTGCAGGGTGCGGGGGTTACGGCGCCCACCGGGTGAAGACGTAGTCCCGGTCCTTCACGGAGGCTTCGTGGCAGGCGAAGCAGGTCTGGTGCTCGGCTTCGTCGGCAGGCTCGCCGTTCCGGAACCGGCCGAAACCCCAGCCGCCGGATGAGGCATAGCGTCGGCTGTCCTTGACCATCACCTGGATCGTCGTGGCGGCGCCGGGAACGAAGGCCGGTTCGAAGTCGCGCGACGGCACGTGTTTCCAGGCGAGCTTCACCAGGATCGTTCCGTTCGGAAACGGCAGGGCGCCGGACGCGAAAGCGCTTACCGCGATGTCGTTGCCGACGACGGCCCGCAGTTCATCGAGCGGTTCCGTTTCGCGCGCCGGTGCGATGAGCTCCCAGCGGCGAAATCCGTCGGGCAGGGTGACGCCGTAGACGGGAGCTTCCTTGCCTGCTGACGGCGTCCCGGCCGGGCTCGTGGCCGAAAGCGTCACGCCGGCGGCGATGGCCGCAACCCCGGCGAGCGTTGGGCGAATCCTCATGGCCATCTCTCCGGAGGGGGGCGGCGCGACCTCAAGGCCCGGCCGGGCGGGGATCGACCAGGACGATTGCGACATCGATGTTGCCCCGGGTCGCCTTCGAGTACGGGCAGGTCTGGTGCGCGGCGTCGACAAGCGCCTGCGCAGTCGTGCGGTCCATCCCCGGCAATGCGACGTTGAGCCGTGCAGACAGGAAGTACCCCTCGCTCCCCTGGTTCAGGCTGACCTCGGCGTCGATGGCGAGATCGGCGGGGGGCGTGACCTTCATCCGGTGGGCCGCGATGGCGATGGCGCCCTCGAAGCACGCGGACCACCCCGCCGCGAAGAGCTGCTCGGGATTGGTCCCCGACCCTGGCCCGCCCGGCACGGAGAGCGCGATGTCGAGCCTGCCATCCGAGCTGCGGGCTGCGCCCTTGTCGCGCCCGCCGGTCGTGTGCACCTGGCCGGTGTAGAGCACCTTGGCGTCCGATGTCATGGGTGGGTCTCCTGGTCGATGGTCAGCGAAGGGAGCGGAAGGCGGCGCGGACCTCGCGTGAGAACAGATCGGGCTGCTCCCACGCGGCGAAGTGGCCGCCATTGTCGACCTCGTTGAAGTAGACGAGGTCCTTGTAGGAGCGCTCGGCCCAGCTCCGCGGGGCACGGTAGATCTCGCCGGGGAAGACCGACACGGCGACCGGGGTGCCGGCAATGTTCACCGCGTTGAAGTTGTTGGAGTGATCCTCCCAGTAGATCTGGGCTGCCGAGGTGCCGCTGGCGGTGAACCAGTAGAGCGAGATGTCGTCGAGCATCTCGTCCCGGGTGAGCACGCGCTCGGGAGCGCCGCCGCTGTAAGTCCAAGTGGCAAACTTGTCATAGATCCACGCGGCGAGCCCGACGGGCGAGTCTACGAGGGAGTAGCCGATGGTCTGTGGGCGCGTGACCATCATCTGGGCGTAGCCGGAGCTGTCCCGATAGAACGTCGCCAGCGCGTCGAAGGCGGCGCGCTCGGCCTCCGACAGGCCGGATGGAGCCGGGCCTCCCGCCGCCAGGATCGCAGCGATCTCTGCGGGCACGGTGCCGGGCATGTTGACGTGGATGCCCGCCAAGCCCGGCACCTTCTGCAGCGCCATGCGGTGGGAGATCACAGAGCCGCAATCGCCGCCCTGCGAGACGAAGCGGTCATGGCCGAGCCGTTTCATCAGCACGGACCAGGCCCGGCCGATCCGATCGGAGCCCCAGCCGGGGACCGTTGGCTTGCCCGAAAAGCCGAAGCCGGGGATGGAGGGGATGACGAGGTGGAAGGCATCGGCCGCGGTGGCGCCGTGCGCCGTCGGGTTCGTCAGCGGATCGATGACCTTCAGGAGTTCGAGCACGGACCCCGGCCATCCATGCGTCATGACCATGGGGAGGGCGTTCGCATGCGGCGAGCGGACGTGGAGGAAGTGGATGTCGAGCCCGTCGATGGTCGTGACGAACATCGGTAGCGCGTTCAGTTTGGCCTCGACCTTGCGCCAGTCGTAGCCGCCGGCCCAGTAGTCGACTAGGGATCGAAGCTTCGCGAGCGGCACGCCCTGCGCGTCGCCGGGCGCGGTCTCCCGCAAGGGCCAGCGCGCATGGGTGAGGCGACGCTTGAGATCGGCGATGTCCTCGTCGGGAACGTGGGCCCTGAAAGGCCGGATCGCGTCCGGTGTGGACGCCCAGGCGTTGGCGGGCAGAAGGCCCGCCGCTCCTGCCCAAGCCAACCCGCCTAGGACGGTGCGCCGCGTCGGCGTCGGGGTTCCGATCATGTCAGTGCTCTCCGGCGACGGGTGAAAGGTCGCGTCCCGTCGTCGTAGATGAGGGGATGCCTGCAAGCCCGTTAGCGCTTGTCAGCCGCTATGAGCGCTCACGAGCTGACGAGAGCCCGCGTGTGGCGCGTGGCGAGCGCGGCTCCAAATGGATAGTCTTGGATCGGACAAGCGAACGAGGTCATGCCGGAGCTGCCCTCCCCCGAGGCCGATGTGCTCACCTTCGGACCCTTTACCCTCAAGCCGAGGGAACGGCTGCTGCTGCGCGGCGCCGAGACGGTCGACATGAGCGCGCGCGCCTTCGATATTCTCGCGACCCTGGCGACCAGCCCGAACGAAGCCGTTGGCAAGAAGGAACTCCTGGCGCGCGTCTGGCCGGACATGACGGTGGGAGAGGGAAGCCTCCGCTTCCACATGGCCAACCTGCGCAAGGCGCTCGACGACGGGAGGGATGGGGCTCGCTACATCGCAACCCTGCCGGGTCGCGGCTACTGCTTTGTCGCAACGGTCGCACGTGGGCTCCGGGGAACCGTCCGTTCTTCGGATCCGGCGCGTCAGCGGACCAATATGCCCAATCGGCCACCGCTGGTGCTCGGCCGCGAAGAGGACAGCCGAACGGTCAGGCAGATGCTGTCGTTGCGCCGCTTCGTCACGATCGTCGGACCGGGCGGGGTCGGCAAGTCGACGCTCGCGCTGGAGGTGGCCCACGACCTCGCTCCCTCCGTCGACGGAGCCGTGCTGTTCGTGGACCTGAGCATGCTCGGGGACGCAGACCTCGTGGCGGTGACGGTGGCGTCCATGCTGGGGGTGCAGGGCGACGCTGACGACGTGGCGGCTACCGTCATCGAGGCCCTCCGTGGCAGCCCCTCTCTCGTGGTTCTGGATACCTGCGAGCACGTCATCGACGCCGTCGCGGCGCTGGCCGGGCGGCTGTTCACCGAGGTTCCGGAGGTGCTCATTCTGGCGACGAGCCGGGAAGCCCTGCAGGTCGAGGGTGAGCAGGTGTACCGGCTGGCGCCGCTCGCCTGTCCGGACGATGACACGCCCCTCACGGGCGATGCCATCTGTCGCTCCCCGGCGACGCGGCTCTTTGCGGAGCGAGCGGTCTCATCGGGTGTCAGGCTCGAAGCAGACGACGCAGGGACGGCCCTGATCGCCGACATCTGCCGCAAGCTCGACGGAATGCCGCTCGCCATCGAGCTCGCCGCGAGACGGGTGGAGGCCTTCGGCCTGGAAAGGACGGCGGCCCTGCTCCAGGAACGGCTCGCCCTCACGTGGACGGGCGCACGCCACGCGCCAGCCCGCCAGCGCACCTTGCACGCGACGCTGGACTGGAGCTTCGGGCTGCTCTCGGAGCAGGACCGGACCGTCCTGCGCCGCCTCGCCGTCTTTGTCGGCAGCTTCACGATCGACGCCGCGCTCGCCGTCTGCACGGACGGGGAGTTGGGCGCCGAAGCGCTCTTTGCGGCGCTCGACAGCCTCGTCGCCAAGTCGATGGTGGCGGCCCGCCCCGTCGGCGCCATGGTGCGCTACCGGCTTCTGGATACGACGCGCGCCTACATGGACGAGACGCCTGCGCCCCACGCCGACAGGTTCGCTCTGGCGACAAGGCACGCCCACCATGTCCTGGCCTGGCTGGAGGAGACCGGCGCCCAGTGGTCGCGCCTGTCGAACGTGTCGGAGAGAGCGCGTCACCTCGCGGGGCTCGCCAACTTGCGCGCGGCGCTCGACTGGTGCTTCGGCGAGCATGGCGACCCCGCCCTCGGCCGACGGCTCGCGGCCAAGGCCGGCCCCGTCTTCCTCGCGATGTCTCTCCTGTCAGAGTGTCACCGCTGGACGGAGCGGGCGCTCGCCACCCTCGAGCCAAAGTCGCGCGGAACGCACGAGGAAATGCACCTGCAGTCGGCGCTTGGAGTCTCCCTGATGTTCACGCGCGGTGGGACGCAGGCCGCGCACGAGGCTCTCATTCGAAGCCTCGGCATCGCTGACGAGGTAGGAGAGCCCCTGGACCAGGTTCAGGTCCTCGGCACGCTGCAGATGTTCCACTTGCGGACGGGCGGCTTCCGGGTGGCGCTCCGCTATGCCGAGCGCTGCGTCGCCTTGGCTGATTCTCAATCCGATCCCGTGGCAGCCGCCATGGCCCGCTCCATCCTCGGCATGTCGTTCCACTTCGCCGGAGAGCACGATCGCGCCCGGACGGAGCTGGAAGCCGCCCTCGCCGCCGGTCCGCGCTCCGAGCGGACGACCACGCTCTACCTCGGCCTCGACGGGCACGTGCTGGCCGGCGCGATCCTTGCGCGAACGCTGTGGCTGCAAGGTCATCCCGACCAGGCGGTCGACCGGGCGCACCGCACCATTGCGGACGCCGCGGCGATGGACCACGCTCTCAGCCTCTGCATCGCGCTGAGCTGGGGGATCTCCGTCTTCGACTGGGTCGGTGATCTCCCGGTGCTTGAAGAGCATGTGGACCGGTTCATCTCGCGCTCGGCCCCGAACGCCTTCGCCCCTTACCTGGAAGTGGGGCGCGGCTGGCAGGGCGTCGTGGCCCTTCGCCGGGGCAATGCGGCGGCAGGCGTAGCCGTTCTCGAGCAGAGCCTCGCGAAGCTGCACGCGATGCCCTACGAACTGCTTTCGACGCCGCTGACGCTCGGGCTGATCGAGGGGCTCATGCAGTCGGGGCGGATCCCCGAGGCACGCGCCCTCGTCGACCGCACGATCGAAACCGCCGAGACGCATGGCGATCTCTGCTCCATGCCTGAGCTCTTGCGAGTGAGTGCCCTGCTGGCGCTGCATGAAGAGGAAGGTCCTCCGGGCAGGGCAGAGGACCTGTTGCGGCAGTCGCTGGCTCTCGCCCGGCAGCAGAGGGCGCGCGGCTGGGAGCTGCGAGCGGCATCGAGCCTTGCGGCCCTGCGGGCAGAGGCTGGCTAGGTGTCTGGCGCGCGCCAGGTCTTGCCGTCGGGGGATGACGGATTTGCGTTCCGCGCAACATCACGGGCGAGTTCTACGAACGCGCGGTGATGGGCGGCCAGGTGCCGGCGGCCAGGGTAGTAGAGGCATAGGCCGGAGAAGGGCGGCGTCCACTCCTCGAGCACCCGCACGAGACGTCCCGACGCGAGGTCGTTTGCGACGTTCCATTCCGTCAGGTAGGCCAGTCCGATCCCGGCTCGCGCGGCCTCGATCATCAGCATGGGGTCGTCAAGAATGAGCGGCCCCGTCCCGTCGATCTCCACCTGCTCGCCGCGGCGTTCGAACTCCCAGCGATAGATCCCGCCGCCGGGCATGCGGCTGCGGATGCAGGCGTGGGCGGCGAGGTCGCCAGGAGCGAGCGGCCGGGGGTGGTTCCTGAAGTAGGCAGGCGAGCCGACGACGGCGAAACGCTGCGGAGGACCGAGGGGGACGGCGATCATGTCCCGCGGCACGGTCTCGGCCAGGCGAACGCCGACGTCGAAGCCTTCGAGCACGATATCGACGAGCTTTCCCTCGGTGACGATGTCGACGGTGACCCGGGGGTGGCGCCGGACATACTCGAGGACAATCGGCCCCATGATCTGGCGGGCTGCTCCGGACGAGGCATTGATCCGCAGCGTCCCGGATGGCTCGGCCTGGTGGTCTGTCAGTCGCTCCATGGCTGCGCGTATGTCACGCAGCGCGGGCGCCGTGTCGGCCACGAACCGCTCGCCCGCCTCCGTTAGCGTCACGCTGCGCGTGGTGCGATGGAAGAGCCGGGCACCTAGGCGGCTCTCGAGCGCCGCGACCATGTGGCTCAAGGCGGACCGGGAAATCCCGACCTGCGTCGCGGCGGAGCGGAAGCTGCGGTGCCGCGCGACGGCCTGCACGGCCTCGAGTTCCGTCAGGCCCGTGGTGACCATTGTCCTATCGTGCTCACCAGTGCATCCAAAACTGTCCGACTAATCGATCTTGTAGGGACGGGCTACCTGAGGTGCAACGCCACCGATCAAGGGAGCCACCCATGCACACGATCGACAGGATCTTCATCGACGGCCAGTTCGTCGTCCCCCACGGAACCGAACTGTTCCCGCTCCACAATCCCGCGACGGGAGCGGTCATCGGCCATGTGCGTCTTGCCGACGAGGAGGAAGCCCGGCAGGCCATCGCCGCGGCTCGCCGCGCCTTAGCCGCCTTCGCCTCCACGACCCCGGCCGAGCGTATCGCATGGCTCCGCCGCCTGCGGGACGAGGTCGCTGCCCGGCGGGACGCCTTGCTGGAAGCCGTGATCGAGGAATACGGGGCGCCGGCTTCGCGCGCGGCGTTCATGGTCGACCATCCCGTCGCCGCCTTCGATGAGGCGATCGATCTCCTGGAGACATACCCGTTCCGCCGGCGCGTCGGCGCCTCGGAGGTGGTCATGACCCCCGTCGGCATAGCCGGGCTCATTACGCCATGGAACAGCAATGCCGGCTTCATCTGCGGCAAGGTCGCGCCGGCGCTCGCCGCGGGCTGCACCGTCGTGGTCAAGCCGAGCGAGATGAGCGCCACGCTGACGCAGGTCATCATGGAGGCGTTCCACGCCGCCGGACTTCCCGCCGGCGTGGTCAACATCGTCGCCGGGCGCGGCGAGACGGTCGGCGCCGAGATCAGCCGGCATCCCGATGTTGCCAAGATCTCCTTCACGGGATCGACCGCCGTGGGCAAGGCGATCCTGCAGGCCGGAGCGGTGACGCTGAAGCGCGTCACCCTGGAACTCGGCGGCAAATCGCCGACGATCATCCTCGACGATGCCGACCTCGATCAGGCGATCCCGATCGCCGTCCAAGCCGCCTTCATGAACAGCGGGCAGGCCTGCATTGCCGGCACGCGCCTCCTGGCGCCCCGCAGCCATCTGACAGAGATCGAAGAGCGGGCAAGCAAAGCCGTGTCGGCCGTGCAGGTCGGGGATCCCCGCGACCCGAAGACGATGGTTGGTCCGATGGTCAGCGAGCGCCAGTGGGAGCGGGTACAGCGCTACATCCGTCTCGGGGTCGAGGAGGGTGCCAGCCTTCTCGCCGGCGGGCCGGGTCGCCCGGAGGGACTCGCGGGATGGTTCGTGCGTCCCACACTCTTCGGCAACGTGACCAACGAAATGACGATCGCGCGGGAGGAGATCTTCGGCCCGGTCCTCTCGCTCATCGCCTACGAGGACGAGGACGACGCCGTCCGCATCGCCAACGACACGGTCTATGGGCTGCAGGCCTATGTGCTGTCGGGCGATCAGGCGCGGGCGGAGAGGGTCGCGGAGCAACTGCAAGCCGGACGCGTGCTCGTCAACACGGTCGCCCATGATCCGAAGGTGCCGTTCGGCGGCTTCAAGCAGTCCGGCCTCGGCCGGGAATATGGCACCTTCGGGCTGGAGGCGTACCTGGAGCCGAAGTCGTTGATTGGCAGGAGGACCTGAGGCTGGGGGTAGGAGCCGGTTGGGCTAAAGGAGCAGGGGGCGAGCTGGAGCCGGGCCTTGATCCGTCAGCCCCCCTCGGGGCAGACGAGCCTTCGTCGAACGTCCTGCTGCCGCTGACGGGACAGCGTCCCGCTCCCGGCGAGAGGCAGAGTCGGCCGGGGGCCTGCTCAGGCCCGCGAAGCCCGGTGATTCACAAAGCAAAAGAAATCTTGAGGAAGGGGAGACCCTCCGCCATTTTCCCGTTTCCCTATTGAAATCCAGCGACTTGGCGCGGAGCGGGACGGGACAGGCGCGACGAACTGGTACAATCGCTGGTACAATTTGGATCGAGGCGAGGGTTTTGGCAAGGGCGCGCCTGGCGAGATCAGCTGTAGTGGTGAACAATTCGGCGCCAAGCTTAGTTCTCTTGGATAGAAGTAGCGTGTTATCTTGCTAGCAAGCTAGCGTTGCTCAACTGAGATTAGCTGGTCATTCAGGAGTACGAGGTTGCGGCTGTACGAGGTTGCGGCTTGCCCGCCCTCAATCGATCATCGGTCTCGCTGGGGCCCGAGCGGGCCCATGCTGCGGGCGGCGTCCCATCCTCTGGCACCGCATCAGGCATTCGTTCGTCACTGTACGAAAATGCAACCTAAGCGGTGCTGCGTTTCCTTCCGGAGCTGGGACGCGAAGATCCGTCGGGCACGACGAGTGCCGAAATGGCCCAAGGTGCTGCTCCTGACCCGGAACGGACGTTCGGGAGGTCTGCTTTGGCCGCTCCTTGCTCTCGGTGGGGTCGCCGTGAAGCTTGGGGCAAAAGCGGTGCTAGTTCACTGGGTGCTGGGAACCGCGTTAGGGAATTTCCAAAGTCCATGCAAGATCTCTGGTCGCGGTCGATAGAGCCGCACCATGTAGTTCCACCCGTCCATGGTCGGCAGGCAGTTCGCGACCTTGCCGTCGCACCCACCAAACTGGATGCGTACGGAGCCGTCCGCGCCTTTTTGGGCCGTGACGTTGTTGAGGGTGTAGGCATCCAGGGGATTGGCCTGGAAATAGCCCTCGGCGTTGTAGACGCTGACCGACCAGAAGCCGTCCACGGGCACATCCTCTACCGTCAGCTCGTACACAGTTCCGCCGTCGTTCCTGCTCGGTACAACGTTCAGATAGAGCGCATCCTGCGGTGGATTTGCTCCCCAAGCGGATGCTGCGCCGATGAGACGCTGAACGGGATCAACCTGGTCCTTGGCTCCGAAGGCGCGGCTCGTGTCCGTGACGGTGCTGGCCAAGGTGAGCAGAGCGTCTCGCACTTTGCTTTGACTGACCTGATCCCAGGCGGGCACCTCAAACCTGCCTGGCCCGCTCGGTTGCTTCACACCAATGCCGTCTTGAAGCGTATGGGCCTCACGCATGTCCTTCGGATCTTTCGGGTCGATAAGCGTTCGAATCCCGACCATAGCGTAACGCGTCCCGACCGTGTCTCTGTCCAGAACGTGTGTGCCTGAGCCGTACAGTGTGGTGGTGTATTGGTCCTCGCTGATGGTCTGCATCGACATAAAGCGCCGTCCGGCATCCGGCAGCGTGATGGTCACAGGTCCGACATCAAGGTCGAAAACAGCAGACGAATAGAGGGTGTCCCGGTTGCCTCGAATAACCGCCTGGCGATCGATGGGCAGCGGATCGCGGCTGTGGTGGAAGGTGCCGACGCCGACCTGCTGGACCACGTTGCCGAAATACCTGTCCGACTCTGCCCGGATGAAGTTGTCGACGGTGACGGAAACGCCACTGTTTCCGCCTTCCGAGCTGCTTGTTCCACTAAGCGCAACGACTTTTTCTATGTCGGGTAGATTCCAGGTCTTCTCGAACAGCGCCTTCTGCGGCCCGTAGAGCCGGAACATCGCCTCGAACTGGCCACCAATTTTAGTCGGCACCCAGTTCGCCTGCTTTCCCGCCGGCGCAGTCGGGCCGAAGTACACGTCCACGGAGCCGTCCGGGTTGGCCTGGAGGTCAGGGTTCTGTGAGGACCTGCTGGCGCGCGGCGTCCCACGGATCAGGGCATGGGTCGCGCGATCATAGAGCGTCACAGACCAATACTGGCTGACAGGTGCGTTGGGCGGAACGTGCAGGCGGTATGTGCCGGCGCCGTCAAGCGCGTTCCCGTCCTTGTCGCGCAGGGTCATGAGGTAGAACTGCCCCGCCCCAAGATGCTTTGCGCTGAAGAAGCCCATCGAGTAGGCCCGGCCCCTCGCCTCTACCGGATACGAGTTCGGGTCCGCGAAGTTGGTCGACATCGCCGTGATGAAGTCAGGAGAGCCCGGGACGGACCATCGCCCTGCTGGGAAGTAGGCGAACTGAAGCAACTTCTCCAGGCTGTCATCCAGCCAGTGGTGAGCCTGCCTGGCTGCTGCGGTGAAGTCGTCTACGTTCGGCGCTGTAAAGCTTTTGCCCTTCTCGATCCCGACGGTTCGGAGCATATCGATCATGACCTTGTCGCGCGGGAGCCAGGGCTCGGCTTGCACGACGCGGTTGAGGCTTTCGAAGAAGCGCGCGTCGTACGGAATGGTTGAGTCGAACGTGACATCGGCGACATCGACGTACTTCGTCTCGGGCGGACTGTCCGCCTGGGCGAGGGGATAGAGCCGAACCCTTTTGCCGTATGCTACGGCATTGGCAACATCGGCTTCGTTGCCGGTGCGCAAGATCGACCGAAGCAAGGCGTAGGACTGGAAGGTCGACGCGGGCAGCGCGATGTAGCCGTCCGGTACGTGGCCAGCGTAGTCGGGTGGCAGGATCAGGTACTTTCCGCCTTTGCCCTTATCAACGCCCGCTGGGCCGACGTCCTCCAGGGCCGTCTGCCAGATATCGTCGATGCTGCCCGTGATCGATCCCTCGTCAGCCGGAGGCACTTCCAGCACCATTGGCCCAACGCCCTTCGTGTTGATGAAGGGCATCAGGTAGATGGCGTCTGGGTTCGGCGTCAGCGTCTGGTTTTTCCAGTCGGAAAGGCGGGACCAGTAGATGATCTGGTTGTTGCCGCCATTCGCACGGATAGCTGCCTGGAGCATCAGGTCGGTGTTGACCGCCGGCATGCCCCAGACGACAGCTTCGGCAGCACGGCGCCGGAGCGCAAGCTGATCTACGCTGTCTGCTGCTGCGGGCAGAGAGACAATCGGATTTATGGTCGCGAAAGCGAAGAGTACGGCGTGGATAGGCTTCACTATCGCGTCCTCCGTTTTCGTTCTCGGCTGCACGTCAGATCGAAATATCCAACGACAGCGCGCAGAAATGTCACGCCCACAGCATATTCACTGAGGTTGGCTCAACCCCGTCGGATACAGGTCGAATTGGGCTATCATGCACTAATGACAGTCACGCGGAAGGCGGCGCATGACTTCGAACGTGATGAAACTCTCGTTCTGGCTTAGCCTGAGCTTTGTGGCGCGTTGCTCTCTGGCCGTCGCCGCCGACCTCCCTACACCAGCGCCTCCGCAAATCCCGCCGCCTCTTCCACCCGGTTGGACTTTCCGCCTGACGCCATACGCGTGGCTTCCGGCTATGACCGGAAAGCAAACAATCCGGGGAAGGACGGTCGACGTCGATGCCAGTTTCAGCAAGGTCGTCAATTCAGTTGTCGACAATGGCGGGACGCTGGTCGCGCTCATGCTGGACGGCGAAACGCGCAACGGTCCCTATGGCGTCTTCTTCGACGTGATCTGGGACAGGGTCACGCTGAGCCCGTCAGGGTTTCGCACCCGCGATCTTGCTCCAGGGGTGACGGGTACGCTGGGAGCCTCACTGAAGGCGGTCAGCAACACCGCCACGGTGGAATTGGGTGGTGCCTATGAGGTGGCCCAGTTCGGCCCTGTTGCGCTCGATGTGATCGCTGGCGCCCGATACTGGTACCAGCAAGCCGAGATCGACCTTGCGCTTTCAGCGACGCTCGACGTGGCCGACCTGACCATCCGAGGTGACAAGGCGATTGCAAAGTCCAGCTCCGTCGACTGGCTGGACGGCTTCGCCGGCGCGAGGGCTCGCGTAGAGCTGGCACCCGGCCAATACCTTCAGGTTCGGGGGGACGTTGGTGGCGGCGGAAGCAAATTCTCTTGGCAGGCTCTTGCGGCCTACAGCTACGACTTCACAACGAAGAACAACGTCACCTACTCAGGGGTGATTGGCTACAAAGCCCTGTACGTTGACTACGAGCAGGGCGAAGGGATCACCAAGTACCGCTACGACATGCTGCAGCATGGGCCAGTGGTGGGACTGAACATTCGGTTTTGACCCATCATGCGAACAGCGCTGGTTGATGCGGGAGACCTTCGCGGCCAGTGCTGGCGGCGGAAGGAGCCGTACGTGAACTCCTGACCCAGAGCGGCATCTCGGCATGTCCGCTTTCAAGCTTTCTCAGTGATGCAACAATCAGCCGACCTTACACTGGTCAGTTCACCGGATTCGGTTGCGGGAAAGTCATTTCGACCCAATCCTGGCGGGCCTGCTGGATCGCGGTAGCGACGGCGGGGGCCATGTCACCCGTCTCGACAATTAATCCCGCCCCTGAGCGAACCATCCAAACGTTTTCATGCATTCACAAATGGAAAGCGCATGCATCAAGCAATGCTCGCTGTGTCATCAGTTTCGCAACGATAGATTGCAATAATTTGCATAATGAAAAGTTCGGTATCTGTTTATTGTTCTGAAATATGAGTTCGCGATGGAGCTGCCTCGTGTCTAAGAAAATTGAACGTCTATCATATGATGCTCAAAGACGTGCCGATGGGGATGAACTGCAGCTGCCCCGTATTCCATCATCCGGTTCGTCCCCTACATCCCGACGGCGTGTACTGCAGAGCTTGGCTGGCTTTCCCATACTCGCGGTAGCAGGCCGCACCACCGCGTTGGCCGCAACGGTGTCGGAGCCTGCTACCCTCCCGGTTGACGCGATTGTTCCGTTCGAGGTCAATGTTCCGCGGACGTCGCTCGACGATCTCAAGCACAGGCTGGCCAGCGCGAGATGGCCTGATCGCGAGACGGTCGACGACTGGTCACAGGGCGTCCCGCTGGCCAAGGCGCGCTCACTGATTGAACACTGGGAAAATGAGTATGACTGGCGCCGCTTCGAGCGCCGGATCAATGGTTATCCCCAGTTCCGAACCAAGATCGACGGGCTCGGCATCCACTTCATCCACGTGCGATCGAAACACCCCGACGCGCTTCCCATCATCCTCACACATGGCTGGCCCGGCTCGGTCGTCGAATTCCTCGACGTTATCGGCCCGATGACGGACCCGACCGCGCATGGTGGACGACCGGAGGACGCTTTCCACGTTGTGATCCCCTCACTTCCTGGCTTTGGCTGGTCGGACAAGCCGAAGGAAGCGGGCTGGAACGTCATCAGGATCGCAAAGGCATGGGGTGCACTGATGCAGCGTCTCGGCTACGGGCGCTGGGTGGCACAGGGTGGCGACTGGGGCGCCGGCGTGACTCACGCGCTCGGTCTCGTTCGCCCGACGGGTCTGATCGCCGCTCATGTCAACTGGGCCTTCGTCGTTCCGGAAAAGCTACCCGACAATCCGACTCCAGAGGAAAAGGCGACGATCGCGGGGCTGCGGAGCTTTACTGGCGACCAGGTCGGCTACTTCCGCGAAATGGCCACCCGCCCACAGACCGTCGGCTATGGACTGGCTGATTCGCCGGTCGGCCAAGCGGCATGGATTTATGAGAAGTTCCAGGCTTGGACTGACAATCACGGGAAACCGGAAGACGCTCTGAGCGCGGATCAGATGCTCGACAACATTTCCGTCTATTGGTTCACAAACACGGCAGCATCCTCTGCCCGAATCTACTGGGAAAACGCTCGCGAAGCTGCCGCATTCGACTTTGGGCGCATTGAGCTACCGATGGCAGCGACGATGTTTCCGCGCGAAATTTTTCGTGTGCCGAAAAGTTGGGCTCAGGCCCGATGGCCTAATCTGATCTACTGGAACGAAGTGGACATCGGTGGCCACTTCGCCGCCTTCGAGCAACCGCAGCTTTTCTCGCAGGAGATGCGGAAGGCGTTCCGCTCGGTCCGGTAAGCCCATTCGCCTGTGCGAGCGGGGTACGGCTATTGGATGCAAAGCGATGCCCGAACCGGAACACTATGGAGTAGCCCCGCTCGCTCTTTCTTTCGGGCAACAGGCCGGCCACGAACCATGGCCAGCCTTCGTGCAGATCACTCCCGGTCCACCTTATTCAGTCCCATTTCATGGTGGACAGCCGTTTCGCGAGAAACTCGGCCAATGCCTCAATCTTGGCGGGTCTGGTCCGCGCAGTGGGCGTGACGAAATAGAGGTTGCAGAGGGGAAGAGACCAGTCCATCAGCACGGCCTCCATTTGCCCGCTCGCGAGGTATTCGGCTGCGATGAACCCGGGCAGTTCGGCCAGGGCCAGCCCCGCCATGATGGCCGGTATCAGAGCATCGACGGTCGTGACTCGTAGACGGCCGCGCGGCGAGATATCGACTTCATCGCCCAGTCGATTGTGGAACTGCCAGACGTCCTGGCGTGCGGCATTGGCATAGCTCAGGCAATCTCTCCCATCGAGATCGCGCGGATGACGCGGGCGACCATGACGGGCGAGATAGTCCGGCGACGCGACGACGAAATGCGAGACCGGGCAAAGCTTTCGAGCGGTCAGGCCGTCGTCGAGCTTTGAGGTGATCCGCAGCGCCGCGTCAAATCCCTCGCCGACGATATCCGTCTTCGCGTCGCTGAGGTGCAGATCGATCGAGATTTCGGGATACTCGCGAAGGAATTCGGGCAGGATTGGGGTGATCTGCCTGAGGCCGAACGCGATGCCGACGGCCAGGCGAATAAGTCCGCGAGGACGCACAGAAGCCTCCCGCCCTGTGCTTTCAGCCTCCTCGGCTTCCGCGTACAACCGGGCGGCACGCTCTGCGAGCGTCAGTCCGAACGATGTCAGTGCGAGCTGACGAGAGGTTCGGTTGAACAGGCGCGCGCCCAGCCGCTCTTCCAGCCGGCTCACGCCTCTCGACACGGTGGCGACCGAGACGCCCATGGACCGTGCGGCTCCTGCAAAGGAGCGTTCCTCGGCGACCTTGGCGAACATCGCCAAGCCTTCAAAATCCGGCATTCTCGACATCGACAATCCTGCAACGAGCTATTGCAAGCATTGCTATATCGAAACGAAGGTGGGCGCGATAGTCATTTCCTCGTCCGGAAAAAACGAGGTTGTGTCGATGTCCAATAAGCTCAAAGGTAAGATCTCTCTGGTCACGGGAGGCACGGCCGGGATCGGCCTTGCCATCGCTCAACGATTTGTCGCAGAAGGATCCTATGTCTTCATAACTGGCCGACGTGCCGGAGAACTTGAAAAAGCCGTAGCGACATTGGGACAAAATGGGGCGGCTATCCAGAGCGATGCCAGCAATCTCAGTGATCTTGAGGCCTTATTCGAGCGGATTAGAATCGAAAAGGGATACCTCGACGTCGTGGTCGCGAACGCAGGGGGTGGCAGCATGCTTCCGCTTGGCCGGATCACCGAAGACCAAGTCGACGACACGTTCGGCCGTAACGTCAAGGGCGTGATCTTCACCGTCCAAAACGCGCTACCCCTGCTGGCGAAGGGTGGCTCCATCGTTCTCGTCGGATCGACCACCGGCATCGAGGGCACTGCGAATTTCAGCGTGTACTCTGCTTCGAAGGCGGCCGTCCGCAATCTCGCTCGCTCCTGGGCTCTGGATCTGAAGGGCAGTGGCATTCGCGTGAACGTCGTCAGCCCGGGCGCCACCCTAACGCCGGGTCTTGTGGAACTCGTTGGCACTGATCCGGACGCGCAGAAGGGGCTGGTCGAGTACCTGGCGTCCCGCATTCCGCTGGGTCGGATCGGCAAGCCCGAGGAGGTGGCAAAGGCTGCAGTCTTCCTGGCGTCGGACGATGCAAGCTTCGTGAATGGCGCGGAGCTCTTCGTAGATGGCGGTCAGGCGCAGATCTGACCGGTGGAGCGCACACGAGTGCGAGGAGCCACCCGGCACCTCGCAAGCCGCCAAGTCGCTTTCGTTGGACGGCGGCCTCCACGATCCAGCCGCCATATCGCAACCCTCGCTCAGCGCGATCCGCGTGCCGATGATCCAGCACGAGCGATGTGCCGGGAAGCGGACCTGCTTGCTCCGGGCATCGAGGTCATCAGAACGCCGAGGAGCGTCACGCCCAGACCCTGGAACGTGACGATCGACAGCGGCTCATTGAAAAGTACCCAGCCCCAGAGCATGGTCACTGGGGGGCTGAGGTAGATGACCGCGCTGACCTGGGCGGCGGGATACAGGCGCAGGCTGGTGTAGTAGACGGCGTAGCACACGAAGGTCGAGAACAGGACCAGCCACGCGATCCCGACGGCAAAGTTGCGATCCGCCGGAGGGGCGATTGGGCCCTGCCACGCCGCGCATAAGCCGAACAGCATTCCTCCCGTGAGGAACTGGATGCAAAGGCTTTGGGCGATCGGCATGCGGATGGCTCCGAGTCGCTTCTGCAGGACGGTGGTCAACGCGAAGGTCAGCATGGACGCCACGGTGAGAATGTAGGCCCAAAGCGGCGCTGTCCCCACGCTCAGGCTTTCGCGTGAGACCAGCAATACGCCGCCGACGGCAACGGCCGAGCCCGCCCATTGCCGCCAATGCAAACGCTCGCCCAGGATCGGCTGGGACAGCGCGGCGATGGCGAGCGGGACGAGGTCTGAGATGAGCGCCACCAGCCCGGTCGGCACGCGCTGCCCGATCGCGAGCGCGAAACCACCGAGATACAGAAAAACGGCCATGACACCGAATCCCGCCTGCCGTGCAATGGCATGGCGGCTTGGGAGCGTGCCGGACAGCAGGGCGACGGGGAGGAGAAGGGCCCCGGCAAATAGCAGTCGCCAGAAGAGCACCAGCACGACACTGGCATGTTCGCTGGCATAGCGGATGCCCACGAAGCCGGAGCTCCAGCTGACCACGAGCACAGCCGCCAAAAGCGGCCAAAGCATCCTGCGCCCCAGAGCAGTCGGGACAGTCTCGGCCTTTGTCGTGACCGACCGGCTCAGCGGTGTGGAAGACGGGGCGTCCATGACGCGGTGTCTAGTTCAGCGGGGGTCGGCGACCTCATGACAAATTTCGATTGCGCAATGACAGATCAACGGAATACGTCATAGAGGAGAGATGAGAGTCCGATCACCGTGGAACGGGAGACCCGGCAATGGCGGGCGTTGCGACACGGCGCCTTGAGATTGATGCGCTTCGCACGCTCTGGGCGGTCCGGGAGCAGGGCGGGGTGACGCGGGCCGCCACGGCGCTCGGAATGTCTCAGTCCGCCGTGAGCCACAAGATCCGCAGACTCGAAGCGAGCCTCGGTTGCGACCTACTCGCCCGCCGCCCGAACGGACCCAACTTCACGCCGGCCGGTGACGAATTGCTCGGTTACGCGCAGCGGATACTCGGTCTGCACGACGAGGCCGTGTTGAGCCTCACCCGCACCAGCATCACAGGACGGATCGCGCTCGGCCTGACCGAGGACACCACGTGCTCCGAACTCGCCCGAATCCTCGGACGCTTCCACCACTTGCACCCGAATGTGACCGTCAGGACGCGCGTGAGGATGAGCCTAGCGCTTCAGGACCTGCTGCTGGCGGGCGAACTGGACGCGGCGATCCTGCTCGTCTTCGCCCACGACGTCCGTCCCTCCGATTTGGTCCTGTTTCGCGAGAGCCTCCGTTGGGTCAAGTCGCCCGATTGGGCGTTGCCCGCCAGCGGCCCTCTGCCGTTCCTGTCTTTCTCCGAAGACTGCTTTTATCGCCGTTGGGCCTATGACGTCGCGCAGGATGACGGGCTCGTTCTGGAAACTGTCTTCGAATGCTCCAGCGCGGTGGGCATTGTGACCGGTGTGGCGGCCGGGCTCGGAATTGCCCTCCTCAACAACCGTCACGTGACCCAGGATATCGAGGTGATCGAGGAGGGACTGCCCGATCCGCCTGGTATCGCTTACGTCGTGCGACGGGCCCGGAATACACGCAATCCGGTGCTTGATGCTCTGGTTGCCGAGATCAAGGCGGACATCGGCCGATTCGGCGGACTACGGATAGCCGGTTGAAAGGGGGCTGTGTCCCGCTGGTGCCGAACTGTCTCACGCAGTACGAACGGCGTAGACCTGCATGTTCTGAAGGTCCGAAAGTGGCGCCGTCCAAAAGGGCAAAATTGACCCTAAGCGGGCACTTGATAGGTCTGCTAATGAATGCCCCGGGAAAGGACAGGAGAAGTCCCATTCACTTCCCGTGGCGCTTCAGCATCCTGCCTTGGCCAATACCTCGCCCGGGGCGTCGCGCACGACGACCGTCATAGCCACGGAGCGTTCGCGATTCACTCGGCGTTCGTCCCACCGCAAGCGCAAGCGCTGCGATCCGGGCGTTGTGTACCGTGGGGGCCGTCATGCCCGAGAGGATCAGCTGATCGCGCCAGCGTGGCACTTGCAGGGGGAGGGGTGCCTGCAGGGCCTTGCGCTGCAGTTGGGCGCGATGTGCGCCTGCCGGTGCAGAAGATGCGCTGGCTTTAAGTGGAATTGGTTGCGAAAGACAACCTTAGTCGGCGCCTGTCGTCTCAAGGATGAGTCGCACCGTCTCGTCCGGGCGGTCCCACATCGGGAAATGACCGCACTTGGAGAACCACTGGAGCCTGGCGGATGGGAATGCCTCCTGAGCGCGAGCGGCCTGTCGCGGCAGGCAAAGCCGGTCCTGGCGGCCCCAGCCGATTGCGAGACGACGGGTGGGATCGGCCGCCGGTCCCTTTTGCTCGGGCCCTGTCGCAAGATCGCGCACAAGGGCATCGAAGGTCTTGGTGCTGGCAAAGCTTTGCAGTTCCGTCGCAACAACTTCCGCATCGAGGCGCCAAGGTCTTGCTGAGAGCTGCGCCAAAAGTGCGCTGCGCATCACCGTAGAGCCTGCGAGCGTCGGCAGCGCCGGACGCAGTCCTCGGACAAGGCGGATCGACGCACCGAGCGTCGTCCGGAAGTAGGTGCGCTCCCAGCTTCTCCAGAACCCGCCAGGGTCCAACGCGACAGTGGCACCGACCCTGCCGCGGCGTGCCATCTCCAGGACGATCCGCGCCCCGAGCGAGCTGCCCACGATGTCGACGCCGTCCAGCCCCTGGTCGAATATGAAGCGCTCCACACTGTCGGCAAGGCCGGCGAAGGTGCCGCTGTCTGCCGCCGCCGGACTTTCGCCATGCCCCGGCAGATCGATCGCGGTCACCTCGCGCGCCTTCGACAAAGCCGGAAGGATCGTGCTCCAGGACCGCCACGTGCCACCCAGGCCATGGACCAGGAGAAGGCGGCGACCTTCTCCGCGGCGAACGAAGTTCAAAGTCACTGGCGTGTCCTTCGTGCTTGGCGAAACCGCGAAGCCGTCATCAAACTGATCCGCGTCCACCTGAGGCAACGAACCAGCAAGTGTTTGGGTCCGACCTGTCCTGAAGGTGCGATGGATGGCGTCGCGCCAGGTTCTTTGGTGCTCTAAGCGCGTTTCACTAGGACGAGGCGAGAGCGGCTCGTCTCCTGAGTTTGCCCCAAACGCTCTCTTCTACAGAACAGCTTGAGATCAGCGTCCACTTTGCGCCCTAGGGTCCGTACCCAATAAGGTCTAGCGACTCTGCGGCGATGCTGATTCAAGGCTTCTGGAAAGGAGCCTTGCCATGGCGAAGCAGGTTCGGTGGCTGAATGATGAGGAGTGGGCTCGGATCGAGCCGCTTCTGCCGCGTGGGCGCAAGGGTGCGCATCGTGTGGACGACCGTGGGGTGATTTCCGGGATCGTCCAAATGCTCAAGTGTGGTGCGCGCTGGCGCGACTGTCCGCCGGAATTCGGGCCGTACACGACAGTCTACAATCGCTTCAACCGCTGGAGCCGTCAGGGGATCTGGCACGAGATCTTCTATGCTCTCACGGGGCACACGGGCATCTACTCGTCAGCCTCGATCGATGCGACCCATGTGAAAGCTCACCGCTCGGCATCGGGCGGAAAAGGGGGGATTTCGAGCAAGGCGTAGGCCGCTCGCGAGGCGGGCGCACGACGAAGCTGCACGGCCTGGTCGACGATCAAGGCCGGCCTCGCATGCTGCTGCTCAGCGCCGGCAACACCAACGACATCACCCTGGCTGCGACCCTGGTGCGCGCAGCAGGGCCGATCCGTCGCCTGCTGGCAGACAAAAGCTACGACGCTGATCACCTGCGGAAGCTGTTGGCCGCGCAAGGCACCGAAGCCGTCATCCCCTCCACAACGTCCCGTCGCGCCCCGATCTCCTACGACGTCCTCGCCTACAAAGACCGCAATCGTGTCGAGCGCATGTGGTGCCGCCTCAAGGACTTCCGGAGGATCGCCACGCGCTACGACAAACTCGCCCGCAACTACCTCGCCGGCGCGCTCATCGCCGCCACATGCGCATACTGGGCCAATTGAGTCCGGACCCTAGGGCGAGCGTCTGGAGATGGCGCGAGGCGGACCTGCCCGAACGCGTGCTGATGACCCTGAGCGGCCCTTAGCGACGTCTGCTTGCGTCCATCAATCTAGGGCCATGTGCAACTTCACCGCCTGAATGGGCCGCGGCTGTGCAGCGTGGGCAGCCACGACGATAGCGAGGCCGATCAAGATGGCGCCCGAAGCCCGGTCGAACAGGCGCAAATAGCCGGGTCGAGAGACTATCGGCGACAGCATCGTGGCGCCAAATGAGAAGCCGAAGCAGTTCAGCGCGAACACAAGCAGCAGACCCGCAAAAAGGGCGCTCCGCTGCGCAAGTCCATCGATCGGGAGGGCGAGTGCCGCGGGAACAGCGAGCAATTCGAGATAGGTCAGCGGATTGAGCCAAACCACGCGAACGACGCGCTGCGCGGCCGAGAACATGGTTTCACGAGCCCCCGTCTTATTTGAAAGATACATCGTTGGGCTAGTCGATGACCGGAGAGTAACCACGCCCATCGTGGCGAGGACCATGGCCCCGCCCCATCCCAACAGCGGTGCAACTCCGTCCACCAGCGGACTTACCCTATCGCCGGCAAAAATAGCCGTGCCGAGAAGGCACGCGTAGCTCAACCACATTACGCCTGCGACCAGCCCCGGTCGGCTTCCGCTGAGTCCCTCGCGCAGCAACAGCACGTTATTGGGACCGATGGACATGAGCGACACGGCGCCGAATGCAAGGCCGGTCAGGAAGGCGGGAAGAAGCGCTCCGAGGCCCATGGCGCACCTCTCACGACAGCTTGGAGGCACGATCGGCCACTTGAGCGGCCTGGTTCCACGGCCGCGGACCGGAGAACGGCGCGGCCGACAACTCGGATGGTGGCCGTCCCCAAAAGCCGATCAGCCAGCAAAGTGCTTGACTGCGAATCGAGGTGCCTGCGGCAAACAGCCGGAAGCCACCGACCGAATGGACAGGCGTCGCGGGGAACTCGCTTTTTGCCCTGATGGCGACCCACGTCGAGAGCGTGTTGAGGTCGTGCATGCTTGCCTCCTTCATCTGGTGAAGGGAGACTGTCCGACCTCCGTCAGCTCAACCGTCGGTCGTGCGTGATGAACCCGCAAAATCTGCATTCACGCTCCGACGATCGCAGGCCATCTCATCTCACGATCCGTCTTCTCGGCCCATTCTCCGTGATGCGCGACGGGCGGGCAGTCGAGCTTACGTCCCGCAAGGCGCGCGCCTTGTTGGCGATTGCCATCGCGAGGGGCGAATCTGGCATTGCCCGGTCGACTGTTGCGGAATGGCTCTGGGGAGGGAGGGCGGAAGCGCAAGCCCGCGCCAGCTTCAGGCAAGCCTTGGCAGAACTGCGGTCAGTCCTCGGTGACTTGGGTGAGAGTCTAGACGCCAGCAAAGATGTCGTTCGCTGGCGCTCGGGCGAAGCCTCTGTCGATCTGGATTGGCTGAAGGCATCCGGAACGTCCGGGGCATCCGACGAGCAACTCCTTGCCTGCGGCGAGTTCCTCGAGGGCTTCTCGCTCGACGAGCCGTCCTTCGAGCAGTGGCTCAGCGCGGAACGTACGAGACTGAGGGGCGTCCTGCGGAAGACCTTTGGCGAGAGAATGGCCGACCGCATGCGCGCCCGGAACTTCGAGGCAGCGTTGGCGCTCGGGTCGAAGTCGATCGCGCTGGATCCGTTTCAGGAGCAGGTCCAGCGCGACGTGATGCGGCTGCTGGCACAGATGGGCAGGCCGGATGCCGCGCTCGCCAACTTCGAGCGTTTGAAAGCGGACCTCGCGCAGAACCTGGGCGTCGCTCCCGAAGGCGAGACGCAGGATCTCGCTCGCGAGATCAGGGCGAGCCGGCGTTCCGGCGCGATGGTCAGACCGAGCGTCGCCGGTCCGGAGGAAAAGCCGAAGGACACCCGGCCCACGGTTGCCGTGCTTCCGTTTTCAGACCTGACAGGTGAGGCTGGACACGAACACCTCGTGCGGGGCCTCACGGACGATATTTGCGATTCCCTGTCGCGCGTGAGTGAACTCGTGGTGCTGTCCCGCCCGAAGCCTTCGGTCCCCGAACGGGAGCGTGACGACAGGCCCTCCAACGATGAGATCGCCGAGTATCGTCTCGAAGGTAGCCTGAGGCGAGCGGGATCGATACTGCGTGTCAGTGCCCGCCTCCTGCGAACGGCCAGCGGCGAGCAGGTCTGGTCGGAGCGCTTCGACGGTGATCTGAGCGATATCTTTGCTTTCCAGGATGAGGTTGCCCGAAAAGTTGCGGTGTCGATCCAGGTGGAACTGACGTTCGGCGATGCGGCCCGCCTCTGGCACGGCCAAACGAAGAACGTGAATGCCTGGCAGGCAGCGGTCCGTGCACGGGCGGCGTTCAACCGCTACACGGCCGCCGATAACGCTAACGCGGAGAGGCTCCTGCTTGAGGCCATCGCCCTGGATCCCGGCTACACGGCTGCGATCGTCGACCTCGGAATCTGCTATTACTGGCGCGCTCGCTATATTGTCTCGGCCGACCTTGAGGAAACGCTGGCAGCTGCCCGTCGGCAGTCGGACACCATCGAACGCCTCGACCCGGACCTGCCGGCCGCGTTTACGCTCAAGGCCCTGCTAGCAATGATGGGCGGGAAGTACGACGAAGCCATCGATCACGCCGCGATGGCGAGCCGCCTTTGGCCTACCGATGCCCGAGCACATACGATCTTGGGGCTCGTCCACGTCTATGGCGGCGACATCCGGGAAAGCCGGATCGCGTTGCAAGAAGCCATGCGCCTCAGTCCCTATCCCGAGTCCGCGATCTACTACATGCTTGCGATTGGGGACCTATGGCAGGGTCGGCTCGACAGCGCCGCGGACCATGCCCGGCGCCACAACCAACTCCAGCGCAACGATCCACACGGACTGGCCTACGAGGCCGTGATCCAGAAGTCTCTCGGCCGGGATGCTGAAGCGCTTCGAACTACGGAGCACCTTGCGTCAGTGGTTCCATCGTTCGGGCTCGGGCACCTGCGCCGCTCAGAACGGTATCGCGATCCCGCGAGACTGAATTTCGTGACATCCACGTTGAAGGCATTGGGCTTGAGAGACTAGGAGCGGGAACACGCCCTTCCTCAACCGCAGCGCCCACGCCTGAGCCGCTCCGCGCGCTAGGCGGAGCTGTAGAATGCGAGTTCATGACCGGAAGCGGACCTAAACAGTGTCGTCTTGTTCTTCGGCACGTAGGCGCCGAAGGGCGCACGTTAGCGTGCGGCAAATAAGCGAGAACCTCGGCAGTCGCCACGAAGACTTCCGACGCGATCAGTTCGACATCCCCCTCGCGCGCATTTTCCTGCCCAGCGCGAACTCATGACCCGAAAAAGACTATCCAGTCGTCCGCTGCGGTTTCGGAACAGGTTGCCCCTGTGTGCGGCATAGACGCACGAGCGAGGTACTCTGGCGCAGCTATCGCGCAGGAGGCGTTCCGCGGGTGCAGGTGTGCGCATCGGCACAGCCGCGCGCCACTACAAGGTAAACAGTGAGGCGTGGGCCGAGCCGTTTTGCTTCGCCCGCCCTGCGACTGCAACCTCCAACAGGGAGAGTTCGCCATGTCCGCCCAACTCGCTCAGCCAACCTTGCCCGACGAAGCCAAGCTCAACGCGTTCATGGGGCGCATGCTCGATGACCTCGGCGGCGCCGTCTCCGCGTCGCTCATTCTCGTCGGCGACCACCTGGGACTGTTCCGGTCGCTTGCCGAGGAAGGGCCGGCAACCTCGTGGGACCTGTCCCGGCGGACTGGAACGAACGAGAGGATGGTCCGGGAGTGGCTGGCGGCCATGGGCTCCAGCGGCTACCTGACCTACGACGCCGCGAAACGGACCTACGGCATCGAGCCGGAACAGGCGATGGTCTTCGCCAACGAGGACAGCCCCGTCTTCCTCGCCGGCTTCGTCGAGGCGATCGCCGCCATGTATCTCGCCGCGCCCAAGATCGAGACTGCCTTCCGTTCCGGAAAGGGAATGGGCTGGCACGAGCACAATCAGTGCCTTTTCTCCGGCACGGAGCGCTTCTTCCGTACGAGCTACAATCACCACCTCGTGCCCGAATGGCTCCCGGCGCTCGATGGCGTGGTGGACAAGCTCACGGCGGGCGCCCGGGTTGCCGATGTTGGTTGCGGCCATGGCGCGTCGACCATCGTGATGGCACGGGCCTTTCCCCGCTCCACCTTCACGGGCTTCGACTACCATCCTGCCTCGGTCCAGCACGCGCGCGCAGCAGCCGAGCGGGCCGGCGTTTCGGACCGGGTCACGTTCGAGGTCGCTTCGGCCAAGGAGTATCCGGGGGCGGGATACGACCTCGTGACGTTCTTCGATTGCCTGCACGACATGGGCGACCCCGCCGGTGCCGCCGCGCACGTCCGCGAGAGCCTGGCGCCCGGCGGCACGTGGATGATCGTCGAGCCGATGGCCCAGAACCGGACCGAGGACAACTTCAATCCCGTCGGCCGGCTCTACTACGGCGCTTCCACCATGATCTGCACGCCAGCGTCGCTGGCGCAGGAGGTCGGGACGGCGCTGGGCGCCCAGGCCGGAGAGGCGAAGCTGAGAGAGGTGCTGGCCGAAGGGGGCTTCCAGAACGTTCGATTGGCGACGAGTACACCCTTCAACATGGTGCTGGAGGCTCGTGCCTGAACCCAGAAGCACTCAACCCGGAACGTATCAAGCGCCATTCTGGTGAGGATAACTGGCGGCCCCACCCTTTCGTCGGTGCCTCCGGGCGAGCGTTTCACCGACCCTAGAAAATCGGCGCGCAGTTCCGTGCGGAAAAGGCCCCCTGGCGGGGGCAACCGCACGGGACTGCGAAACGTGACGTCCTCACCCAAGGCGCACTCTGAGATGGTCCGGTCTCCGGCCGGATAAGTGAGAAGGGTTTCGTGCCCATCCAACATGTTCGAGCCTGTGCTAGTCTTGGCTGCCCCGGCGCGTGTGCCAGAACGCGTTACGTATCCAGCACTGGAGCGGTCATGGCGGACACGCGAAAGCTCGCTGCGATCATGGCCATCGATGTTGTCGGCTATTCGCTCCTGATGGGCGAGGACGAGGCCGGAACGGCGCGCGCGGTTCGCGAACACCTCGACTCCATTCGACCCTTGGTAGCCGGACGCAGGGGTCGGATTTTCAAGACGATGGGCGACGGCGCGCTGTCGGAGTTCCAGTCCATCGTGGATGCCGTCGAGTGCGCCATCGCGATCCAGGAGCTTCTGGCCGGGAGGGCGCAGGTCGTCCCAACAAAGCCGATCCTCTATCGGATTGGCATCCATCTGGGCGACGTCTTGGTCGATGGGGATGATCTGATCGGTGATGGAATCAACGTCGCGGCACGGCTTGAAGCACTCTGCGAACCCGGCGGCGTCCTGATTTCTGGCTCGGCCCATGAACATGTCCTTGGGCGGGTGCGGGCTGATTTCATCGACGTGGGAGAACGCCAACTGAAAAACATCGCGAGACCAATTCGTGCCTACCAAGTCGCGCCTCGACTCGAGGGACAGAAGCCGCAACGGACGACCGATACTGCGCCGGCGAATGTCGATGCCCCCACGATCGCGGTCATTCCTTTTCAGAACGTCAGCGGGGACCGCGAGCAAGAGTACTTTTCCGACGGGATCGCCGATGAACTGATTGTCTCGTTGTCCAGGTTTCCCCAATTTCAGGTCGCTGCCCGGAATTCGAGTTTCTCGATGAAGGGCAGGCTCAGCGACGTAAAGCAGATGGGGCGCGATCTTGGCGCAAGGTATATTGTCGAAGGCTCCGTTCGCAGTTCAAGAGACAGGATCAGGCTGTCTGTTCAGCTTGTGGATACGCAGAGCGGAACGGTATTATTCGGCGACCGGTTCGATGGCAGTCTCGATGACGTTTTTGAGTTGCAAGATGCGATCACCCAGCGAGTTGTTGGATCGATAGCCCCACGACTCGAAGTTGCAGAGATCCAAAGGGCGAGCAGAAAGAGACCATCCGACCTTCGTGCGTACGATCTCTATCTCCGCTCGCTTCCGTTCTACTACAGCCTGACCCCTGCCGGTCTGCTCACTTGTCTCGACCTGCTGAAGCAAGCCATTGGACTTGACCCAAAGTTCGCGACGGCAAAGGCCTTTGCGTCCATTTGCATCCATGAAATGGACAACCAGGGCACGCGGGACTGTACTCCCGGCGAGTTCGACGAGGCGATCCGATTTGCCCGGGAGGCAATTTCCGAGGGTCGCGACGACATCAGAGCCCTGACGCTCGCGGGCCAGGCCTTGGCTTACCTCGCCCGCGATTGGGACGCCGCGACGGCGGCTCTCGATCGAGCTCTGTCCCTGAACAGCTACTCGGCCCAAACCTGGCGGGTCAGTGGGTGGGTCAGACTGTTTGCTGGAGACACCCAAACCGGGAAGGACCACCTGAAGAGATCCATTCAATTGGGTCCGCGGGATTCCGGCATTGCCTTTGCCCACACAGGGCTGGGGGTCGCCCACTTCATGCTGAGGGACTACGAAGCCGCCTTGCGCTCCTGCCAGACCGCCCTTGAAGAAGCTCCGCGCGGAACCGCTGCTCTGAGAGTGATGGCTGCCAGCCTTGCATTGCTTGGAAGAATTAATGATGCCCACAGAGCAATTCGCGACATGCTGGCGATCTCGCCGAGAATGAGCATGGATCTTGCCAGGAGACGTGTTCCCTACCGGGACGAAGAGTTCGTCGCGCGATACTTTGACGCGCTCAGGTCAGCAGGCCTGCCCGAGCACTCCAATACCTAAACGGAACGAGGGCGGAGGGAGCGAGGCCGCCATCGCCGGCGACCTTCCCGACGAACGGCTGGTGCGCCCCTAGGCGCACGCCTCGCAGATCGCCCTGATATGGCGGTGATCGGTACCGCAGCAGCCACCAAGGACCCGCAGCGTTGGCAGGCGGGCGGTCAGGGCGCGATAATCACGTCCAAGCGCCACCGGGTCCCCGCTGTCGAGTTCCGTTGCCGCATCGAGTTCGGCGTGGCTCTTCGTCGAACCGTTGGCCCGCAGCCCGCCGAGGCGACGCGTCCAGGGTGCATCGTCGTCGAGCAGATGGCTGAAGTGCTGGGGGTGAGCGCAGTTGACCATGTAGTAGGCGGGGCACCCGCCCGTCGCATCGTCGGTTTGCGCGATCGCGTCCGCCAAGTTCTGCCCTGAAGGAAGCCGACCGTCCGTTTCCACCGTGAACGAAATCGCGACAGGCATGCCACGGCTCCGGGCTGCGAGGGCGATCCCCGTGGCCTCCTCGGCATAGGTCATCGTGAGGGCCGTCACCATGTCCGCGGATGTCGCGGAGAACGCCCTGATCTGCTCGTCGTGATAGTCGGCGGCCTCCTGTGGGCTCATTTTCGTATCAATGGCGTAGCCATCACCCCGCGGCCCAATGACCCCGTCCAAAACGACACGCTCTGCGCGACTCTCGTCCCGCAACTCTTGGATGAACTCCACGGACTTACGGTTCACCTCGGCAATCTCAACCGGCCCGTAGCCGATCTGTGCGCCCCAATCCCGGTTGGCCCTCCACGTGGGGGTGTCGAGGATGAACCCCTTCCCATGCTGCCGAGCCGCTTCGAGATATGCGCGAAATAACGACGGAGATAACCCCGGCCTTCATCGGTCAGCAGCAGGGGAAAGGCCGCGAACACCGGCAGTTCGATGCCCTCGAGGAACACCAGCGCGGTTTCCAGCCCTCCATCGGTGATGAAGAGGTCACCATCCAGTTGGGGCAGGGCAGAGCGGAAATTGGCGATGTGTCAAGGGGCGGCTGACATGGCGGCACTCCTTGGGGCAGGAAGGAAATTAGCTGCTGAAGTGCCGCCTTGCCAGAGGCGACGTCGCGCCCGTTCTGGAGACAAGCCTGCCTGGACCGCCGATCCTCAACGGCAGGTCCTGGCGACCTCCAGAAGGGCGAAGTTGACCCAATGCAGACTCTTATTCGCGCATATGTGAAGTTTGCCCAGGGTCGGGATAGCGATTGTGCAGGACCGCTTTGTGGCCGGAAAGCTTGGTGATCGCGGAGGGTCACGGATGTTCTGAGGCCCTCTGGCCCCAACCGCGCCGATCGACCTCGGACATCGCATATCCTAGCGCCGGAGCTATGCGGTGCACGAGAGGTTCCCAGCCGCGGCGCAGGGTTACATAGCGCTCCTCGCCATTGGCGCAGACCGAGATCCCGGCGTTGGCAAGGGTTGCGGTGGCCTGGGCATAGCTGTCGACGTCACGGGCGGTCCCGCCAGAGGCGTTTGTTCTATTGCTGTCGGAAGGGAAGTTCCGGTCCAGCGTTTCCAGCAGCAGAACTGAGGCCTGGCGCAAGGTCGCGACAGGTGCGGAGCTTGCGAGTGATCCATAGCGCTTTTTATCGAGCGCGGCCTCAATGAGCGTTGTCAGGTCGAGCAGGACAAAGCTGAACCGCGACACGGCGTAGATTGGCTCGTCGAAGCGGAAGTAGAATAGCAAGGGATAGAAGTGGTGCGCTTCCTTCGTCTCGGCCAGGGACCGAGCGAGACTGGCAAGCTCGCTGGTGGCGTTGCTGTCGTCCCCTCCGGGAAGCAGCCTTGCCAGCATCACGGCCGCATCCCCGCTGCCCTCCGTCATGAGATGGATCGTGAGTGCCAGGGCATTCCGTTCGCGGAGTGCGGAGTAGACCTGAACGAGGTAACTGAGAACGAGCGACAACACCGAGGCGCCGATCAGGGAATTGACGAGGTAGAGCAGGCGGGTTCCCGTCGTATGCGGGGAGTAGTCACCGCCGCCCACGATTGACAGGCTATTGCCTGCGACGAGGAGCGCAGTGACGAAATCGTGCGGCGTGTTTCCGCTCGACGGCCTGATCGCGTCGCCTAGCTCGGGGCGGATGACGAGCGCAGATCCGGCCGTCAGCCCCACGGACCAGAACGCGATCAGCATCACCACGACGATCGGCCCGGTGAGCGAAAGCACATGACCACGGCGCCTGCCGAAGAGAGCGGCGGCGGCGTGGAGGAGAGCCCAGATGGCCCGGTTCCAGGTCGGTGCGAGCAATCCGGTGCCGGCCCGTGCATAGAGCACGGTCAGGAAGATGTCGGCGAGGAACAGCACGACCAGTGCGGTCCCGATGGCCTGCTCGACCGTCATCCGTCGCTGGCCGGGTCAGGAGGTCAAAACACGCAGCCCTTCAGCGACTGTACCGGGTGCTCGATAGTCCGGGGGAATGTCGAAATCCTGGCGGGCAAGGCCGCGCGACGCCTGCGCTCCCCGGGGCAACCCCGACCTGTCGGAGTAGAGCCTGTCACGTCCTGGCTGGCGCCGATGCGCGACCTTGACGCCCTGGTAGGCGATCAGGTCCAGAACGGTGATGCCGAGCACGAGCACGGTGGCCAAAGCCGCGTTGTCCCGCTTGGGATTGCCGGGGTGCAGGGCCGAGGCGAGCGTCGCGAGATCGAGGGCATCGCCCGCGATCCTGGCCCCGAGCCCGACCGATTTGTCGAAGGACAGAGTTGGGACGGCGCTTGCGAGTTCGCGGGCTCCATAGGCGCGGATCAGGCCCTCCTTGTGATCGAGCCCCAGGCTGCGGGCCATCGGGCCTGCTGCGACCAGTTCCGCGATACCGAGAGCGACCGAGAACCATCCCAGGGCCCGGGCCAGCTGGTCGGCTCCCTTCAGTGAACTGGGGCCGGTTCGTTCGACGCGGGGATCGCCTGGGGAGCGGGCGATGCTGGAGAGGTTGGTGAGTAGCATGGCGGACCTCATCAGGGCTGGAGCATGACCTTGATGCAGCCATCCGCCTTGTCGCGGAACTTGGCGTACATCTCTGGACCTTGGGACAGGTCGGCCTTGTGTGTGATCACGAAGGACGGGTCGATCTGCCCGTCCTCGATGCGGTGGAGCAGGTCTTCCGTCCAGCGGGGCACATGCGCCTGCGCCATGCGGAAGGTCAGGCCCTTGTTCATCGCCTGCCCCATCGGGATCTTGTCGACGAGGCCGAGATAGACCCCGATGATGGAGATCACCCCCGCCGGCCGGCAGACATAGATCATCTCGCGCAGGACGTGCGGCCGATCATTCTCCAGCATGACCATCTGCTTGGCGCGATCCAGGATCGTGTCCGGCTGGCCGAGATTGACGTGGCTCTCGGTTCCAACCGCATCGATACACTTGTGCGGCCCCTCGCCGCCCGTCAGCTCGTTCAGGCGCTCGACGACGCTCTCCTCCTCGAAGTTAATGGTGATGGCACCGGCGGCCTCCGCCATGGACAGCCGCTCGGGAAGATGATCGATGGCGACCACCTGCTCGGCGCCGAGCAGGATGGCGGAGCGGATCGTCATCTGGCCCACCGGACCGCAGCCCCAGACCGCGACCGTGTCGCCCGGCTGGATGTCAGCCTGGACGGCCGCCTGCCAGCCGGTCGGCAGGATGTCCGAGAGGAAGAGGAGCTTCTCGTCGTCGATGCCGTCGGGCACCTTCACATGCGTGGTGTCCGCAAAAGGCACCCTCAGGTACTCGGCTTGGCCGCCCGGGTAGCCGCCGGTCAAGTGTGTGTACCCGAACAGTCCCGCAGTCCTGTGTCCGAACGCCTTGTCGCCCAGTTCACCCTTTCGATTGGTCCGCTGGCAGACAGAGAAATTGCCCCGTCGACACTGGTCGCACTCTCCGCATTGGATGGTAAAGGGGATGACGACGCGATCGCCGGTCTTCAGCTTGCCCTTGGCCGCGCTGCCGACGTCGACGACTTCGCCCATCGTCTCGTGGCCCATGATGTCGCCGGGCAGCATCGCGGGAACGAGATTGTGGAAGAGGTGGAGGTCCGAGCCGCAAATCGCGCAGCTGGTGACTCTGATGACCGCGTCACGAGGATCCTCGATCGTGGGGTCGGACACCGTGTCGCAGCGAATGTCCTCTTTGCCGTGCCAAACGAGAGCTCTCATGACGGTCTCCTCGGTTGGGGCTCCCCGAAGCAAGGAGCCTTGCCGCTCAAGCACCGACCTCTCTCATCGTTCGCCTTAGTTCCCCTCTGTGCGAATTCGTGCGGCAGTACCGCTCGGAATACGTCGACGACGCCTGTGCAGCTAAGCGGGCACCGGTAAGATGGTCCAAGATCCCGGCGACGGCGGCATGATCATTGTCTTCTCCGGATCGAATGTGATGGCCGCTTTGATCAGATCGGCCGGTGTCATGGGAGAGGCGCGTTTGAATTCGGCGAGCGCTCTACCGAGGAAAGTGTTCGACGTGGGTGTCAGCGCTCCGGCCGAAATAGACGACGCGCCGGCCCAGGAAAGAGACGAGGTAGCCTGCGCAACCGGCCGCCTTCGCCTTAGCGCTGAAGGCCACGTAGCTGTAGTCGGCAGGGTTCGCCTGCGCCCAGCGGACCAGGCGCTCGATCTCCGCTGCATCGAACGATGCGGCGACGGTGCCGGCGGAGGGTGGCATGTCCATCATGGAGGCATCGCCGTCTGGCAGGTAGTAGGTCTGGGTGTTTCGGCGATAGTCGACCGTGTAACCCTCAAATCCCGCGGTGATCAGCCGTCCGACGATCTCCGGAAAGCTCAGGGATCCGTCGTGCGCGGCATGCATACAGGTCTCGGCAATGGAACTCCGTTCCGCGTCCATGGCGGGTCCTTCCGTTTCGGTGTTGGTCTGGGCGGGTGTGTCAGTCCACCGGAATCGTGTTCAGCCCGCGTCGCTCGACGATACGTCTGAGGATCCGGTCGAGCGTGCCATGCTCGTCCTTAGTCAGGATGCCGAAGAACTCTGCGTCGTTCTGGTCGGCCAGGGAGGCCAGAACCGGGATCTTGGCTTGACCTGGCGGCGTCAGGGAGAGGTGGTGAGCGCGCCTGTCGTCCTTGCTGCCGTCCCGCATGACCAGTCCCTTGGTCACCAGCCTCTCGGCCAGTTTGCTGATCGCGCCTTTGGTCATTCCCATCGTCTCCGAGAGAGCCGACGGAGACGTCGGTTGAGTATCGGCCAGCGCTCGCATGAACGCCCATTCCGCCACGGTGACGCCTTCGTCCGAGACCTTGCGCGCGAACTCATGAGACACGGCGTTCGAAACGATCCGCATCCAGTACCCGGTGTGATCAGTCAGCTTCGATGCCGAGGTCATGGCGCTCTTTCGTTGCCTAGGAAACTAGTTGGTGATGGTTTCCATGTCAATCATTTTTAAGCAGGCTGTGACTCAGGTCCTACAATGTGCCAGCCGACCGGCTCAAACGATGACGACCATGGTCTCGCTCTCATGGTCCGGTCAGCGAGCGACGCGATGTCAGGCTTTGACCCTGAGCGGACTTTCCGGGGGACCGCTCTTATGATCTGAAGAACGAGCAGTGGTTCGGCCGAAGGTGGGCCAGAAACGATCTGCCGAACCGTGCTCTAGTTCGTTGGGCCGGGCGCGAGGCCGGCACGACCAAGGTCAGCGCCAAGCGCGTCGAGAACTGCCGGATCTCTGAAGCTGTACCCTTGCTTCCAGGTCTGAACCGTTACATCGGGATTCGCTTTCAGCATCTTTTCCACGGCCGCTTTGGCCAGCTGCTCATGCCCCTGCCTGACCTCGGCAATCGCAAGCAGGAGCGGGGCGTCGGCGAAGTCGGTGCCTCTCAGCAGCTCTGCCGCTTTGTCGTTCTGGCCGAGAACAATCAGCGCGAAACCCTTCGCGTAGTTGAAGAACCAGGCGAGTCCTGGATCCCGCACAGCTGCAGCATCTGCTAGCTCGACGGCCTTTTGGGGTTGCCCAGCCTGCATGAAGATGCTGCCGCCATCCGTGAGGGTGAATGCGTTGAACGGGGCGAGTGCGATGGCCTTGTTCATTTCGATGACGGCAGCGTCATGCTGATGTTTGAGTGTCAGCGTCCAAGCGCGAAGCCACCGGGCCAACCGCTCCACCTGAGGACTAATCGCTTTCGCGGACAGCACGCGTTGGGCGAGCTCGTCTGCGGCTGCAATGTCGGCTGCAGGATCAGAGCTGAAAAAGAGGCCTGCATTCAGCCATCGCGCCCAAGCCAGTTCGACGGTCAGCAGGGGAGAGTCAGGATAGGCCTCCAGACCTTGACGGGCGATGATGGCGGCCTGCTGCATGCCCTCCTTGGTGTACTGGTTCAGGGCACTTTCGGCCCTCAGGTAGTAGTCGTACTCGGCAAGATTGGAGCCGTCCTTGCCCCACGCTTGTGTGTAGTCCGCCTTGCGGATCGCGCCCCATTCTCCCGTCATGGCGCCGACGATCTTGCCGGTCACCTCGTCCTGAATGGACCACAGGTCGGTGCCCGATCTGTCGAGGCGCTCCGCCCAAACATTCGCACCGGTCTTGGCGTCTATCAGTTCCGCGGTAATGCGCACTCGGTCGCCCTCTTTTCGGACGCTGCCTTCCAGGACGAAGCCCACCCCGAGATCGGTGCCGATCTTCCGGACATCGGCTTCGCTGTCCTTGAAGGCGAAGGACGACATGCGCGAAACAACGCCGATGTCGGCGAAACGTGAGAGGATTCCTATGATGTCGTTGGCCACGCCTTCCCCCAGATAGCCAAGGCTCTTGTCGGGGCTAAGGTCTTTGAACGGCAGAACCGCTATCGACGGAAGTGGTCCGGCGACGCGGGGCGGAGCAAGAAAACGCGGTGAGACTACGAACCAGGCGACTGCTGCGATCGCAATTGCCAGAGGTACTGCAAGCCAAACCCAGCCAAATGCGGCCTTCTTGGGCCGCCGCACGGGACGACGCTGCGTGCCATCGATCCGGACGTGGTAGACATCGATCGGCTCCTCAATGTTCTTGACCTGCTGCTGCCCTGCCGAGTCGAAGCCGAAGGACAGTCTCTTCTCGACCTCCCTTGCAACCTTGCCTGAAACGCAGATCCCTCCAGGTGCGGCGAGTTGCTCCAGGCGAGCGGCAACGTTGACACCCTCGCCATATCTGTCCTCACCATCGACGATGACCTCGCCGAGATTGATTCCGATCCGGAGAAGAAAACGTTCTTCTTCGGGCATTGAGGCGTTTCGTTCGGCCATCCCCTTTTGCAGAGAAACGGCACACTCGACTGCCTCGACCACGCTGCCGAATTCGGCGAGCAGGCCGTCGCCCATCAGCTTGAAGATGCGACCGTGGTGTCTGGCGATCTCCGGCTCAATGAGCTGCAGCCGTCGCTCCCTGAGGCGCCGGAAGGTCCCGGCCTCATCGCGCTCCATGTGCGACGAGTACCCAACCACATCCGCTGCGACGATTGCGGAAAGCCTGCGCTCCATCGGGCTGGACCAATTGCAAGAGACCTAGCTCGAACTGTACAGAGTTCCGCGACGCTGAGGAAGCTAGCTGGAAAGCCTTGGTAGGCGTCACCGGGACCAAAGTTGACTCAAAGCGGACGATCTCAGGGTCCGCTCTGCCACAATGTCAGTTGCGCGAAGCCGATTAGATATCGGGGGCAAAGGCTGGTTGCGGAGTCCGACGGCTACTACTGCAGCAACGTATGCCGCCGATAGGTCGGGGAAGGCTCGCCCGCCAGATAGCTCATAAGGTCTACTCTGGAACTCGCGAGGCATGATGTGAGATCACCAGCCAGGTTCCATTCTGCTTTCTTAAGACGTCCGTCGTCAGAGCATTGAACGAGAGCGCCTTGCCCTCGGCCGTGATGCCGTCGGCGTGGTTGTTGTACATCACCCACGCCTTGTCGCCGTCCACCACGATCGCGGGCGTACCCGTGATGGATATTTTGACCTCTTTCCAGAAGGAGAAAACGTTCTGCCAATCGGCGCGAACAGCGTCCCAGCCGACGGAGGGCACCTTGTCCCGTGGGTTCGCAAGCAGAACGGTCGCGTCATGAGCCCAAACGTCGCCCATGCTCGCAAGGTCGCGCGACGACAGTGCGAGATAAAGCTTGTCGAGGCTGGATCGGACATCGGCGTGATCGTCCGCTAAAGCAGGCGTGACTAACGCTCCAGCGCACGCGGCGAAGACAAATAAGTGTAGGCGCTTGATCATGGTGACTCCCCCCTGAGAGATATAGTGATTGGACGTTTGTGTCGGAACCGAGCGCCCTTCGGAACTGGAGCGCTACCCCTGCCAAGAACGCGGATCGAAGTTGCTCTGGTCAGGTCGTGACCCGGCCATTCCTCTTTGGTGTCGTGCGCCAATCCACGGGATCATGAGTGCCTTTTGCTTACCAGGAGAGGGCAAAGGTCAGTTCGGCAGGCCTTCGGCAAGGAAGGCTCGCGACTTCATGACCTTTGCCCGAACGGCGTTTACGCCCGCGATGGCGGGCGAAGCGTACCAGTTCCGGGCCTTTTGCTCGTTCTCAAACCCGATGACGACGAACCGGCTGGGCGGATCGCCGCCGTCCAGCGCGCTCGCCTTGTTGGTGCGGATGAGGAATTTTCCGCCGGCCGAAAGCGTCGCGTTGGGTTCGACGGCCTGGACAGCCTTTACGTAGGCGTCGGGATCGAGCGCTTCGGCGACATCGATGACAACGTAGTAAGGAGCCGTGGTCTGGGCTCGAAGGGCGGTGGTTGCCGCCCCGGCGCCTGCGATAGCTGCCGCACTCAGGGAGAGAATAATCGTCCACCGCACCATGGCTGTGTCTCCTTCGCTGCGACATGAACCTCGCAGGGAACTTGACAAAGCTCAACACACAACCTGATGAACGCAGAATGCCGTACGGATGGCTCAGGCTCAGCTGAACGACCGAAGGGTGTCGTTCCCGGCAATGACCCGCCCGAGCAGTGACCTCAATAGGCGACGCTCATCCTCGGAGAGTGATGTCATCACGCTGTCCTGGGCGGCTTGTGCGAGCGGTCGCAGGCGCGATCGGGCTTCTCTGCCAGCCGTCGTCAGCGAAAGCCCTTCGCCCTCTGCGCTTCGATCGTGCTCCAGAAGTCCACGAGCCAAGAGCTCTTGCACCAGTCGGCCTGCCCTTTCCTCGGGCAAGCCGAGCCAATGGGCGATCTCCGATTCACAGATGCCAGGTCGATCTTCGCATGTCGCGAGGACAGGCGCCTCCAGGAAATTTAGTCCGACCTCCTGCTCAGCCTGTCGGATCGCGTCGTACACCACGTCAAAAAAGCGCCGGGCCAGGTGTATTTCCTGATCCCGGTGCGTGCTCGGGAGCGAGTTCCCCGGGGCGGTGCGTGAGACCGCCCGAAAGATCGTCACCGGCTCCGGAATGTTCTTAAGGTGCCGACTTCCCAGCTCCTCGAACTCGACCGAAGATCCCACGCGGACCATGTCATGCACCAGCGAGGAGAGGTGCACGGTGCCCTCGTGGGCTGTCGCCTGGATCCGCGCGCTGATGTTGACCGCATCACCGAAAAGGTCTCCTTCCCTCTCCTCCACTTCACCCGCGTGCAGGCCCATCCTGAAAGTCGCGCGACGGTCCTCGACGAGTTGCGCGTTGACCTCGCGCGCACGCTCCTGGATCTGCAGGGCGCAGGCAAGGCCCCGAGTTGCTGTGGGAAATGCGGCCAGGATGCTGTCGCCCGCCGTGTTTGCGACCGCGCCACCGTGTTGAGCGATCAAGTTGAAGGCGAGATCCCGAAGGACGCGCAGGATCCTCAGCGTCGCGGGCTCGTCAGCGCGCATCAGCCTTGAATATCCTGCGATGTCCATGTGAAGCACGGCCAAAATCCGCCGCTCGCCAAGGCTCATGGATCCTCCGTCCTATCTGACTGCAGTTCATTCTGCATGGAGGCTACATCGACGTCACGAGCGCGACGTCTCGCCTAGCGCTCGAAGCGTTGCTCATCCAGCACGGCGCGGTTTTAGGTTCGCTTCCCAGCTCGGTGCACGAGCCTGCTTCTAGCGCGAGGCGGACGGAGCCGAATTCGACCTCCTGACCCTGAGCGGGACTGCGAGGCCCGCGTCTACGCCCCAAAAGCCTGCAAATTTTGCGTGAATGCCCTTACCAACATGATAGCATAATTTTGCGTCTAAAGTTGACGACGATCAAAAATCGGGAGGGTCATGTGGCAACACTATTCGTTCGGCACACGGTTGGCGACTTTGCGAAATGGCGCGCTTTCTACGACAGCTTCGCACCCGGTCAGACAAAAGCCGGAGTGACGGCTCAGGCGGTTTATCAATCTGCCGACAACCCGAACGACGTTACCGTGACCCATGAGTTCTCTTCGCTCGAAGCGGCGAGGGCTTTTGTCAGCTCCCCGGATCTGAAGGCGGCAATGGTCGAGGCTGGCGTCGTCGGTGCGCCGACAATCTGGTTTGCGGAGAAGAAGTAGGCCTTAGCGCGAGCAGTGGATCGGCTTCCATTGCTCGCGATCTGTGACCAAGTTTTCGCGCCAGCTTCGGCCACCGCCGACTGGGCGCAAGGCAAGGCATTTCAGCATCCGCGGAAGGAAGAGGGCCTCAGGCCTGGCAGACGTAGGTCACTGTGCGGATGCGTCGGTCGCGCAGATCGGCAACATGGTTACGCGCTATCTGGGGACAGTCGCTGCCGAGGAACGACTATCACGCGCACGCCTCGCAGATGGCCCGAATGTGTCGGTGATCCGTGCCGCAGCACCCGCCCAGAACCCGAAGCGTCGGCAATTTGACGATCAGGGCCCGATAATAGCGCCCAAGCGCTGCCGGGTCTCCACTGTCGAGCTCCGTCGCCGCGTCAAGCTCGGCGTGACTTTTTGTCGAGGCGTTTGCCCGCAAGCCGTGCAGGCGACGCGTCCACGGCTCGTCAGCACCAAGAACGTGATCGAAGTGCCGCGGATGGGCACAGTTGATCATGTAGTAGGCGGGGTACCGCTCCGTGGCGTCGTCCGTTTGCGCGATAGCATCCGCGAGGCTCTGGCCCGAAGGAAGCAGCCCGTCTGTCTCTACCGTGAAGGAGATCGCGACCGGCATGTTCCTGCGTCGGGCGGCGAGCGCAATACCCGTTGCCTCCTCGGCGTAGGTCATGGTGACCGCCGTTACCATGTCCGCGGCGGTGCCGGAGAAAACGTCGATCTGTTCCCCGTGGTAGTCCGCCGCCTCCTCCGGGGTCATCTTGGTGTCGATGGCGTATCCGTCACCGCGCGGGCCGATCACTCCGTTCAGCACGATCTGCCCGGCCGCGACGGCATCCCTGAGCTCCCGGATGAACTCGACCGACTTCCGGTTGACGGCGGCGAGATCTTCTGGCCCGTACCCAAGCTGCTGGCCCCAATCCCGGTTCGCTCTCCAAGTGGGCGTGTCCAGAATGAACCCCGTCCCATGCTGCCGTGCCGTCTCAAGGTATGGAGTGAAGTAGCGGATCAGATGCCCGCGTCCCTCCTCGGTCAGCACCAGCGGGAAGGCGGCGAAGGCGAACAACTCGACACCCTCCAAGAAGACCAGCGTTGTTTCTAGTCCGCCATCGGTGATGAACATGCCACTATCCAGTTGGGGCAGCGCCGAGCGGAACTTGGCATTGGATCCAGGGGCGGCTGTCATCGCGGCTCTCCTTGGGCAGGAGCCCAATGTAGATCCCTTGTTGCCGCGAAGCCAGAGGCAGCCTTAGCGGGATAGGCTCCCGGGGCGCGCTCACGGCTCTGCGTTCGCGGATCGGCTCGAACGCACTGCCTGGAGCGTGCTTGGAAGGCTCCTCCTCGCAAAATTCCCTTCTAGAGACAAGGGCTTAGCCTTAGAAGGACTTCGAGCCGCGGCCTTGACCCGCTGCTGCCTTATCTAAGGTCTGCTCTCCTTTTTAACGGGCGTTGCACCTCAGCGTATCAGCCGAAGTCTACCCAGGCTCATGTGGCGTCGGGGCGGCGTCATGAGCATCGTATCGCGGTGCAGGACGATGGTACCATCGAAGACTGCCGAGGTCCCGCCCCGCAGGCGCAGTGCGCGCCACGGATACATGGGGGGGTGAGCTCACTTGCATTGCTGCTACGTCAGCTCACGGCGTCTCGCGAGACTTCCGCACATGGCGCTAGGCGGACCAGCTTGAACGGGAAATTCTGACCCAACGCGGACCTCAGCGATGTCCGCTCTGTCACAACGAGCTTTATAGCGGGCGTCCCTCTCCTACTGGCGTAACTTGAGGAACATGCACAGCCGACCTGCACGAGGAGCGAACGACGGCGGGGCTCTAACTTAAGCCGCGGGGTTCCTCCGAACGCGTCGCGCCGATGCGGACGGCCTGGGCAGAAGCCGGATAGCGGTCAAACGAGTGTTTCGGGATCCGGTCAATGCCTTCGCCGATGTCGGCACCCACAGACTGCGGGCGCGAGTGGCGGCGACGTGGTTCCCTGTTCAAGCCCGCCAGAACAGCCGAGGCCCTAACGAAATCTCTTGTGTCAAAGCCCTCGGTGAACAAACCGAGTGTGTCGCGCAACAGGGTTGCCGCCTCCTCAGGTGGAACATGGCTTGCCTGTGCCGCTGCGAGATCTGTGGCGATGCGCAACTGCCAGGCAAGAGCTCCCATCCGCTGAGCCTGCCCATACGAGTCCTGGAGAAGCGACAGGGCCAAGTTCATTTCGCCACGGGCGGCCAGAATAGCTGAACGGATGCGCGTAATTTCCGGCATGCACCAATATTCCTGCTGGACTTCGGCCCGCTCCGCTGCCTGCCAGGCAATCCTCGTCGCTTCATCGATCCGGCCGAACCTCAGAAGCAATTCTGATTGGACAGCAAGCAAGAATGGCAAACGCTGACGATGATTCATCTCGACGAGTTCAACGATTGAACCTGCGATAATGTCGAGGCCGTGCTCCCGATCGGGTGCACTGCTGCAGCAGACCTGCGTCCCACGGTAGAACCTCGCCCAAGGCCGCCACGTTTCCAGGCCGCTGCGCGCGAGCGCTTCCTCGAAAAGAACGAGATGCGCGTCAAGATCTTCGTCGTTGCCGTTCAGAAACGCCACTTTGCAAGCGGCGACCGCGAGCACGCCGATCAGCGACAGATCGTGCTTCAGCTGGAGACCCCCGTCTATGGCGCTGCGAGCAGTTTCCGCAGCAGTGTCCGGATAGCCCGTCACCCATTGAACATTGGCGAGGACGTTCTGGGCGGAGGTGTTTTGCTCGTATAGAAACTGAGCGCGGCGAGCATTGTTGATCGTTTTTCGGCTTGGCTTGACGGCCTTCAACAGTCGCTCTTTCGATGTCCCGAATTGTCCCATCCAGAATTCGAGCAAGGCAAATGCGATTTCGGCCATCTGTGTTGTTGGATCGGATTGCGGAGCGATAGCGACTATTGTCCTGATCTGCTCCATGGCCAGCGTAAGCCGCCCAGCCACAATGTTATGTATATAAAGCTGATGGAGGCAACTCACCTGATCTGCGGTGCTGCCGATCTGCATGGCCAGATCGAGCGCGCGCTGGATATACTGGTATGACGCGTCAGACACCCCACGGGTCGTGTAGAGCGACCCCACATACGCTACAAGTAATTTCATTTCGACTTGGGAGCCGAAAAACTCCGTCGTCACCACGTCGTCGAGTGCGCGACGTGTTCGACTGCGGCACTCTTGGTGCAACGAAAAATGGTTCCAGAGGATCGTGCCAGACACCGTCAATCGAATAAGCAACGGACGGTCGTTCTCGTCGATGCCGGCCCAGTCGAGCGCAAGCGATAGCTCCTCCAACAGCGGAGAATATTCTGCTCCCCAATTGACTGCCGGTGTTTGCGCCCACTCAACCGTCGATCTTTCCAGAATCGTGCACACGTATTCCGCATGACGTCGGCGTAGGGCGTTGTACTCGGAACTAAGTTGAAGGCGATCGATGCAATAGCGCCTGGTTGCCTCCAGCATCTGGAAGCGTGTTTCTGCGCCATCGCAATGCAGAATGATAAGGGACTTTCTGGTCAGGTGCCCGAGAAGGTTCCTCACCGCATGGTCTTCCATGTCGGAGAGTGCAGTGGCGTCCCCTTCGCTGAATTTCCGTCCAAACAATGCAACGGCTCGCAAAAGCGCTGCTTCGGCCGCAGAGAGAAGCCGATAGCTCCAGTCCAATGTCGCTGCCAGAGATTGCTGGCGGATCGGCGCATCAACTGGTCCGAGGCGAAGAAATCTGACGCAGTCATCGAGTGATCCAAGGATCTGAACAGGATTGAGCTGGGTCGTCTGCGTTGCAGCCAACTCGATCGCAAGCGCGTTGCCATCGAGACGACGGCAGATTGCTGCAACCTGGGGTGCGTTCTGGTCCGTCAAAACGAAACCGCTGCGCTCTCTGGAGCGCTCGGCAAACAACTGGATTGCGGAATACTGACCGGCTTCATGGGCCGACGGTTTCGCGGGTGTGTCGCACCGCATGCCGTCGAGACGCACCACAATCTCGCCGGAAATCCCGAGCGGCTCGCGGCTCGTCGTGATGATCGTTGCGCATTCGAGGTCTTTGAGCAGGCGCTGCAGAATCGGCCGGAGATGGGGCAGGAGGTGCTCACAATTGTCGATCAGAATCACCATTCGCCTGTTTCTTAGTGCCTGAAGAACGCAGGCGAGCGGATCGACTCCCCTCGGTGTGATTCCAAATGCGGACGCAAATGCGACGACGATGAACTGGGGAGAGCCGATCGTGGAGAGGTCGACGAGCCCCACTCCGTCGGGGAACGCGGCCGACGCGGCATTGCCGGCGGCAATCGCGACGGTCGTCTTGCCGATGCCGCCCGGCCCGACCACGGAGATCAGGCGGGACGTCGTGAGCGCTTTCGCGATGACCTCGAGCTCGTCGGATCTGCCCAAGATGCGAGGAACCCTTGAGCGCACCGGGCTGATGGTGGCAGACGCGCCAGCGACCGGACTCGAGACGTCCCGTTCGACGGGACATACAAAGCGGTAGCCTCGCCCGGGGACCGTCACGATAAGCTGTTCCCCGCCGGGGGTCACGCCTAGGGCTCGGCGGAGCGCAGCGATGTTGACCTTCAGGTTGGCCTCTTCCACGAATGTGCGAGGCCAGGCCCGCGCTATGAGCTCGCTTTTCGACACAGTCTCGCCCGCGCGCTCGACCAACGTCGTCAAGAGCTCGAAGGCGCGCGAACCAATGCGGAGGGGCGTCCCTGCCCGAAGCAAGAGCCGGCTGGACGGACGCAAGACGTGCTCGCCGAAAACATAAGTCACGTTGGCCACATTGGCGGCGCTCTCAGGGCTTCTCGTCATGATCTGCAACCTACGGGGCGGCTGGAAGGGTCATGAGCATCACTCCCAAGATCGCTTCTTTTGATCAATTGGTGAGGTGACGAATGCACTGCCTGCAATGCGGACCAAGTCAATCCGAAACGTACGCTGTTTATGCTCGTGAAAGTGGGACATGCAGCAAGATTGTAGCCTGGCATGCGGGTTTGTATTCGCCATTCTTGCTGTATCTGGAGCGCTTCTTGCTCAGCCGACATATGCCATCATGTGAACCGATGGCGCTCTACATACGAATCATGTGAATTTGTGGCCCGCGCGACGAGGCGACGTTGCGCTCCCCGCGTCAAGATCCGAGTGATGAGCTGGCCGGCAGGTGAGGTGCGCCGCCCTTTCCGGACCGAGCGACGCTCACCAGCCTTGATTGGCTCTCGATGTGGACGATCAACTCCGCTTGCGCTCTCGGGTCAAGAAGTCACCGGGTGTTACACGCGCGTACTTTCGAAAGGCTCGGTTGAAAGCGGATTGGCTGCCGAAACCCACCTCGAAAGCAATCTCTGCAATGCTTCGATCCGACTTTGCGAGGCGTGCTTGCGCTTCGCTGATACGACGGCCTACGACGTAGTTATAGGGTGAAAGGCCTGTCGCCTCACGGAACAGGCGTGAGAAATGGTATTCGCTGAGCGCGGCCTCACCGGCGAGTTCCTTCAGGCTGATCGGCGACCGGTATTTCGCCTCGATGAGGTCGATCACGCGCTTCAGCTTGGCGTACGGGAGGGTTGGCCGCTCAGATGGCGGGCGCCAGCGATTGATCTGATAGTTTCGAATGAGATGGGCAGCCAGCATTGATTTTACGCCGTCGACGAAAAGCCGATCGACAGCGTCAGGCTTCCTGCTCATGATCCGCTTCAGAGACGTGGCAACCTCGACGAGCAACGGGTCTGTGAGCCCGCCTGCATATGCGAGCTGAGTGCCGCTTGGGTCGATGCCAAAGTCCTGCAGCGTGCTTCGGTTCACCAATTCAGGCGCCAGATAGACGTAGAGACACTCGATCGGAGCGGCAATTTCGACTTCGGTTTCATTGAAACCGAAAGGTTCAACACAGCTCATTCCGGGGCGGATCATGCCTTGGCGGGTCAGTCCTTGAGCTCTCCTGCGCACAGGTGAGCGACCGCTCAAAGCCACGACGACGGCATGACTCTTAAACACGGCCGGCCTCAGAAACGCGGGTTCGATCATCCGGTTCTCAATCCGGACGTCGCCCATCTCGATCGGCTCACTGATGTGTGCGCTGCCCTCAACCCGGTGCGCGTGAGTCAGTAGCGGCATACCATTTTTTATATTCCAGGGACCCATGCCTGTCGAGACGCTGTCCGGTTCAGGCTGGGAGTACACCTGCACCACCTTTCTCGAGCCGCTTTCGACGACGATGACGATCTGGTTGTCCATCACGACGAGCCCAAATGCCCGGGGTGTCGGCAGATCATCGACCCCGGCTATGCGGACCGAACGAGGGATCACGTCTCCCGATCGAGGAACTGCGGCTGGCGCCGCCCGGTCCGCCGCGCCGACCGGAGGCGGCCCGGACATGACCGCGGCAACGACGACGAGCGTGACCGCTCTAACGATGCCGATGACTTCCTCCGGCGACTTCGGACGGCGTTCACGAGATCGGAGGCAGCTTTCCGAGATGTTTGTCGAGCGTGATCGGGTAGTCTCGTACGCGCACGCCTGTGGCGTTATAGACGGCGTTGGCGACGGCAGCCGCCGCGCCGCACAGGCCGATCTCGCCGATCCCCTTCGCCTTCATGGGCGAGGAGAAGCGATCGGGATGGTCGAGGAAGATCACCTCCTGGTGCGGGATGTCGGCGTGGACCGGGACCTCGTATCCCCCGAGGTCGTGGTTGATGAAGAGCCCGTGGCGCGGATCGACCGCCAGCGCCTCCATGAGCGCGCCGCCCACGCCCATCGTCATGGCTCCGATCACCTGGCTGCGGGCGGTGAGCGGATTGAGGACGCGGCCGGCATCGACCACCTGCAACATGCGGCGCACGCGAACTTCTCCGGTGAAGCTGTCGACGCCGGCCTCGGCGAACTGAGCCGCGAAGGTGCCCTGGACATAGGTCTTGTCGAGGTCGCCATAGGTGATGCCGTCCTCGCCCACGACAGGGCCGCCTTTCGCTGCGTCGGCAAGTGCCACCGATCGTCCGCCCGATGAGACTTTGCCGTCCGCGAACTGGACGTCGTTGCCGCGGATGCCGAGCCTTTCCGCCACGGAGTCCCGCAGCTTGACGCAGGCGGCGTAGAGGCCGGAGGTCGAATTGTTGGCGCCCCATTGCCCTCCGGACCCGGCCGCCCTCGGAAATGCCGAGTCGCCGAGCCTCACGGTCACCGATTGGATCGGCACGCCCATCATCTCGGCGGCTGTCTGAGCCAGGATCGTATAGCTCCCGGTTCCGATGTCGGTCATGTCCGTCTCGACGGTAAGCCGGCCGTCCGTCTCGAGCCGGACCCTCGCCGCGGACGGCGTCAGGAGGTTGAGCCGGAAGCCGGCCGCCACGCCCATGCCGACGAGCCACTTGCCGTCGCGGACCGAGCCCGGCTTCGCATGGCGCCGCGACCAGCCAAACTTGTCCGCCCCGGTCCTGAGGCACTCGACGAGGTGACGTTCGGAGAACTTCCGGTTCGGGTCGCGCGGGTCGGTTTGCGTATCGTTGAGGATGCGCAACTCGACAGGATCGATACCAAGCTCCTCCGCGAGCTCGTCCATCGCCATCTCGAGCGCCATCAGGCCGGGAGCCTCGCCGGGTGCGCGCATGTCGTTGGCTTCGCCGAGGTGGAGCTCCGCCAGGGTGAGGAACATCTCCCTGTTGGGCGCCGCGTAGAGAAGCTTCGTCGGCGCGACCGCGCCCTCGGGCGCCCCGCCCGGCAGGTTGCCGCTCGCGCCGACGTGGCCGATCGCCGTGAGCTTGCCGTCCCTGCCCGCGCCGAGCCTGATCCGCTGGATCGTGGCCGAGCGGTGCGTGCCGTTGTTGATGATCAAGGGCCTCTGCAAGGTGACCTTCACGGGACGGTTCAGGGCTTTGGCCGCATACACCGCCAGCAGGGCATCGGCCCGCAGGTAGAGCTTGCTTCCGAAGCCGCCGCCGACGAAGGGAGAGACGATGCGCACGTCGCTCTCCGGCAGGCCGAGGATCTTTGCGAGTCCCGTCTGGGTCCAGCTCACCATCTGCGTGGACATCCACACCGTGACCTTGCCGTCCTGCCAGGCCGCGATCGAGGCTTGCGGCTCGATCATGGCGTGCGTCTGGTGCGGCGTGGTGTAGGTTTCGTCGACCTTGACGGGCGCCGTTGCGAAGGCCGCCTCGAAGTCGCCCAGGCGGTCGTACACCTTCGCATTCGGCCCTTCATTGGCGTCGGCCGTTGGCTTGGCAAGCGTCGCCGCGGCGGCAAGGTCGAACGTCGCGTTCGACGTGTCATAGCGGACCTGGACGAGTTCAGCGGCCGCCCGGGCCTGCTCGAAAGTCTCGGCGACGACGAGCGCCACCGCTTGGTGGTAGTGGGAGATCTCGTCACCTCCGAAGAGGTTCGCGGCCTGCCGCGACGGAGGATCGGCCGGCTTGTACTCGAGGGCTGTGATGATCCCAACCACGCCGGCTGCCGCCTTAGCAGCAGTCGTGTCGATGGCAGTGATGCGCCCCTTCGCGACGGAAGAGCCAATGATCCAGCCGTAGGCCGGGTTCGCGACGACGTCATGGCGTTCGTAGGCGTAGGGCGCGGTGCCCGTGACCTTCAACGGACCGTCGACGCGCGACGTGGGGCGTCCGACCACCGCCTGGCGATCGATGGGGTTCGGGCCGGCTGGGGAAATGAACTCCATGGCTCATCGCCTCCCTTCGTCGATGACCAGCGCGAGCGTCCGCTCGGCCAGGATGAGCTTGAACGCGTTGTCCTTCGTTGGCCTGGCGCCCTGGAACGCCCGCCCCGTGACGGCCGGAGGCCCTTGGGGGAGGAGCGCTTCCGCCGCCGTCATGCGCCAGGGCTTCGGCGCGACACTTCCGAACGCGACCCGCCCGCTGCCGTCCTTCTGGAGCACGGCCGCGACTGAGACGATCGCGAAGGCGTAGGACGCGCGATCCCGGACCTTGTGGTAGTGATGCGTTCCGCCGAGCGGGGGCGGCAGCGTCACGGCGGTGATCAGCTCGCCATTTCCGAGCGCAAAATCCTGTTCCGGCGTATCGCCAGGCAGGCGATGGAAATCGGCGATCGGGACGCTTCTCGTCTTGCCGGAGGCATCCAGCACCTCGACGTCGGCATCGAGCAGCCGCAGGGCGACCGCCATGTCGCCGGGGTTCTGGGCGATGCACTTGTCGCTCGTACCGATGACCGCCAGCGAGCGCGAGACCCCCTCCAGCGCTGCGCAACCAGAGCCTGGTCGACGTTTGTTGCAGGGCATGTCGGTGTTGTAGAAATAGGGACAGCGGTTGCGCTGCAGCAGGTTGCCGGCTGTCGTCGCCTTGTTGCGCAGTTGGCCGGTGGCCCCGGCCACGATGGCTCGCGACAGCACGCCGTAGTCGCGCTTCACACGTGGATGCGAGGCGAGGTCGGTGTTGGTGACGAGCGCGCCGATGCGCAGCCCACCGTCCTTGGTGTCTTCGATCGTCGTGAAGGGCAGTCCACGCACGTCGACCAGATGGGCCGGCGTGTCAATCTGGAATTTCATGAGGTCCAGCAGGTTCGTGCCGCCGGCGATGAAGCGGGCCCCGGGCGTCGTGGTGACGGCTCGCACGGCATCTGCCGGGCTCTTCGCCCGCTCATAGGTGAAGGGCTTCATCAGAGCGCTCCCGTCGCTTCGGTGATGGCCTCGGCAATGTTCGAGTAGGCGCCGCAGCGGCAGATGTTGCCGCTCATGCGCTCGCGCAGCTCGGCGTTGTCGAGACCCATCGGCGCGGTCAGGTCGGCGGTGACGTGGCTCGGCACGCCCTTCTTCACCTCGGCGGCGAGCGCGGCGGCCGAGCAGATCTGCCCGGGCGTGCAATAGCCGCACTGGTAGGCGTCGTGCTTGATGAAGGCGGCCTGAAGAGGATGGAGCTTGTCGGGCGTGCCCAGCCCCTCAATCGTGGTGACATTGTCGCCCTCGTGCATGACGGCGAGGCTGAGGCAGGAATTGATGCGCGTGCCGTTCAAGTGAACCGTGCAAGCCCCGCAATGGCCGTGGTCGCAACCCTTCTTCGTGCCGGTCAGGTGCAAGTGCTCGCGCAGCGCGTCCAGCAGCGTCGTCCGGGAATCAACCGTCAGGGCGTGTTTCGTGTCGTTGACGTGCAAGGCGATCCGGATGGCGTGGACCGCGTCCGCCGAAGCCTCAGGGACAGCCGCCCTGGCTAACGTCGGGGGTGCTGCCGTGAGCACGACGGTGGTCAATGCGCCGGCCACGAACTCGCGGCGCGAGAGGTTCAGATCAGGCGTTTTCATCGGCTTTTCCGTGAGGGCGTGTTCGCGATGAGGACCGGGACGGTTAGCCTCCGACGTCGTTCAGCCCTGCCAGCCTAAGGAGAAATCCGATCTGCAGCAGGTAAAAACTCGTAAATCCCGACGATCACGATTGGCGAAGGCGGCGCCTCTGCATTAGTCTGGAAAATCAGAATTATCTCCTGGAAGAGCATATCTTGCCTTACTGGGGGCATGCTGCTCTTCTCTACTAAACTTGAGCTGAGGCGTCTCGCTGAGCGCCATTTCGGGGACGGGAAATGAGCGTCGCTGAAACAAGACGAGATCAGATCTTTCCAACATTGAACGCAGCACAGGTTGCCGTCGCGATGCGGTTCGCCAGTGGCGAACCGAGACGGTTCGAGCCGGGCGCTGCTCTTTACAACGTCGGGGACCGGGCAGCTCCGATCTGGCTGGTCACCGAAGGCCACATTGACGTCTCCCGCCAGGATGGCCTCGGACGGACGACCCCGATCGTGCGGGAAGGGGCAGGCCAGTTTTCCGGCGAGGTCAGCCAACTTGGGGGACGGGCATCCCTCGTGATGGGGAGAGCCGGACCGGAAGGCTGCACCGCTGTTCCCTTCGATGCGCCCCATCTGCGGGCGCTTCTGATCGGGTCTGCGGAGATCGGCGAGATCATGATGCGGGCGCTGATCCTGCGCCGCGTCGGCCTGCTCGAAAGCCAGAATGCCGGCGCCGTCCTGGTCGGGCGGTCAGGCTCGGCCGATCTCCTGCGCCTGCAGGGTTTCCTGGCACGCAATGCCCACCCCCTCTCGATCATCGACGTGGAACGGGACGACGAAGCCCGCCAACTCGTCGCGAAGCTGGGCGTGGCGAGCGCTGACCTGCCGCTGCTCCTGTGCCCAAACGGGACCGTCCTTCGCAACCCGGCGGACGCGGAGGCAGCGACGTGCCTGGGAATGCTGCCAGATCTCGACCCTGGCAAGGTCTACGACGTTGCCGTCATCGGAGCCGGCCCGTCAGGGCTGGCCACGGCGGTCTACGCGGCCTCGGAAGGCCTCTCCACGCTCGTTGTCGACTGCAGGTCGATGGGAGGCCAGGCGGGCGCCTCCGCCCGGATCGAGAACTACCTTGGTTTCCCGACCGGAATCTCCGGTCATGCCCTCGCCGGCCGCGCGTTCAGCCAGGCCCAGAAGTTCGGCGCCGAGCTTGCCATTCCACTCGAAGCATTATCGCTGGATTGCGGGGTCACCGAGCGTCCCTTCGGAATCGCGCTCTCGACAGGTGCCATGGTACAGGCCCGAGCCGTTGTCGTCGCCTCCGGAGCGCGCTACCGGCGACCGGCTATCGCCGATCTCGCGGCCTTCGAGGGAGCCGGAGTGTCCTATTGGGCCTCGTCAATCGAAGCGCGTCTCTGCGAAGGCCAAGAGGTCGCTCTTGTCGGAGGAGGCAACTCGGCCGGGCAGGCGGTAGTTTTCTTGGCCCCCCGCGTAGGAAAGCTGCACTTGGTCGTGAGAGGTGCAGGCCTCGAGAGTTCGATGTCCCGGTATCTGATCGACCGAATCCAGGCACTCCCCAACGTCGAATTGCACCGCCAGACGGAGATTGTTGCACTCGATGGCGACCGCGAAACCGGATTGACAGGGGCGGTCTTCAGGAACCGTGCGTCCGGAGCCGAGGAGCGCCGGTCCCTGCGGCACCTCTTCTTGTTCGTCGGCGCCGACCCCAATACCGACTGGCTGGGCAACTGCCTCACGCTGGACGAAGCGGGCTTCATCCGAACCGGCGCGGAGCCCGGATCCTTTCCTCTCGAGACCAGCCGCCGCGGCGTGTTCGCGGTAGGCGACGTCCGCGCAGGGTCCACCAAGAGGGTGGCGGCCGCGGTCGGAGAAGGAGCCGCAGTCGTCGCCCAGATCCACGCCGCCTTCGCAGGCAAGCGGGTTGATGCGCCGGCTGCTCGGGGCTGATCCGACGGGTCTGCTCCCGACAGCCTTCTCGGCCGAGAAGAGTATCAGAAGGGAACCCGCAACAAGTGGCGGAGAGGCGGGCGCTTCAGACGACCCGAACGGATCGCCATGAGGATTTCCGGCCAGGTGGCCGGGACGTCGCGCAGCAGCAAACGGCTGAGATACCGTCCGTGAAGCCGCGCGCGACGGAGCGACTCCTGGTGCTGCTTGATCCATTGGGCGAATATTTCGGGGGTGCACAGATCCCGGTCTTCCAGCTCTCCGATCAGCGCGTCCAGCCAGCGGATCCGATGGTAGAACTCGATGATCTCGATGGCTGTGCGCACCGAGAAAAGCCCGATGCGGCCCGAGCTGTTGGCATAGACCGAGAGGTCGTGACGCCACAAGGCCAACTGGTGCCGAAGTCGATTGGAGAGTTCCGGCGTCTCTCCCGAATATCGACCGATGTTGGCGCTGTAACGCAGAAGGCCGCGCTGGATGGCCTTGATCTCGGCAAGGAGCGCGAGGCCATAGACGCGTCGTTCGCTGCGTCTCTGACGGTTTATGCTCAGCAATGAGCCGATGTAGCCTGTGAGAACGCTGACCAGCGCAGAAACGAGAACGGTGATCAGTGAAAGGCTCGACACGGGATTACCGCCGTCCGCTGAATGTGCCGAGGGCCAGGACGAGCAGCGCGGGCACGGCAAGGCAGACGAAGCCCCACGTCGAAAATCCGTACGCCCCTGACAAAGCGCCCAGTGAAAACGAGCCAACGACGAGGGCTGTCTTCGCGACGCGCGCCACGATCTTGGCGCGCTCGCGATTTGGCTGAGGCCGGCACAGGTCCACCAGATCGATCACTACCTGCGTGACGTTGCCGGTCATGACCGTCGATGGCAGGTCTGATGCGAAGAGGATGCGGGCCGCGGCATTCTGAACGGCCATAGCGGCGACCCCGACGAGTCCAGCCGCCATCTCAGGCCACGCGTTGGCGTGGCGGGGAGGTTCGATCGCCATGCCAAGAGCCATGAACCCGAACAACAGCGCCGCTTCGAGCAGGAGCAACGGCCGGACCGGCGAGATATCCGCGGCTTCCAGGCGGCCAGCCGTGAAACGCGTGCCGGCGACCACCGCGACGAAGGTGGGCAGGGCCGTGAGCTTCGTCAGAATGCCGCGATCAGGGCCCACGAGTTCAGCCCCGATCAGGACGAGGTTGCCGGTCACGTGGGCCGTAAACAATCCGAACAGCGCGATGAACCCACACGTGTCCACGAACCCTGCGGTAAAGGCGAGGCTCCGAGCCAACGTTCCCCGGCCCGAGACGTGGTAGGAGCACGGCGGTGCCCACGTGGCCACTGGGCGCGACCCTAGTGCGCCGCCAAGTGGGACTCGACGAACCAGAGTTGCTTGGACAATCCGCGCCCGATCTCCGTGAAGACGTCGGCCGTTTCCGGGTCGCCGAAGCTGGCGGTTGCGTCGATCTCATCGCGCGCCGATTGCTCGAACGCCGCCAGGGCTCCAGCGACCGCAAAGAGGTGCTCACGCGTGTCCGCGATCTCCAGCGGATAATTCACTAGGAAACTGTTCGGAGCCGCCCGCTGAATCGTTCCAAGCGCCGCGAAGCCGAGCGTCTGAGCCCGTTCGGCAAGCAGGTCAGAGTAGTCCTCCACCTCGCAGGCGATCCGGTCGAACAGCTCGTGGATGGCGAAGAAGCCTGGACCTCTCACGTTCCAGCGCTCCTGCTTCACTTGCGCGTGGAGGTCGATCGCTGCCGCCAGGTGCCGGTTGAGCAGCGAGGCCGACCGAACGCGGACGTTCTCCTTCAACGTGTTGTGGGTGAAGGACATGGAAGCTCCCCGGTTTGAGAACATGCGCTGGGCCGTCACCGGCGCCGTGGTGGGATCTGCGTGGATCGTTCGCGCCTCGTTTCGCCTGAGGTGACCCTTCTTCACACCCCCTCGTAAACGAGCTTCGTGAATACGGCCGGCGTGACGGCGAACCGGCCCCACGTCTCGTCGAACGCCCGGGTGGGACGGGCCGCGACCGTCTCTTCCAGGCTGCGGCCTTGCTCCTTCAGCCGGCTCACCAGGGTGCGGACCGCCGTGAGCATGTCCCTGAACGCGACGAGGCCGGCCCTGTCGCTTGCCGGAAATCCATGGCCGGGGATGACGATCGTCTCCTTCGTTGCCTTGTCCACGTTGGCCGATGCGGCCGCGATCGCTCCGTCGATGCTGCCGCCTGTCGAGTAGTCGATGAAGGGATAGAAGCCGTTCCAGTACGTGTCCCCGGTGTGGAGGATGTCGAACGGCTCGAACCGGACGGAGATGTCGCTGTCCGTGTGGGCGGGTTCGTAATGGGCCAGGTCGAGAGTAGCGCCATTGATGGCAACGGACCGGCGGTCCGCAAAGACCTCCGTCGGAACGGCGCCGCGAGGCGCCGGCGGAAAGTCGAAGTCCCAGTCCTCGACTCGCTGGGTCGCGAGCAGGTGCTTGCGCGTGTTGTCGTGAGCCAGGATCGTGGCGCCCTCGGCGTTCAGCCACTCGTTGCCGTCCGCATGGTCGAAATGCCAATGCGTGTTGATCAATAGCCTGATCGGCTGGTTTCCCAGCACCGACAGCGCGTCCAGGATCCGAGGCTTGGATGCCGTCAGGCCAGCGTCCACCAGGACCTTGCCGTCCGGGCCGGCGAAGGCAGCGACGTTGCCTCCCGAGCCCTCCAGCACGATCACGCCGCCGCGCAGCCTGTGGACATTGATCGGCGCCCGCCCCGCCTGTTCGCGAAAGACATCGACGGCGTTCCTGGCCTGGGCGAAAGCCTGGCGAGGGCTGAGCCAGCTCCCGGTGGCCGCAAAGGCCCCGGCACTGACGCAACACAGGCAGAATCCCCGCCTGGAGAGACCCATGTCATGTCCGGTCACGGCAGCGTCTCCGCGGCATTGAGCGTTGAGGGATCATGATGGCCGGCCCGCCGGCGGCGGCCCGTCGGGAGCAGGGTGTCGCCTGCCCCCGGCATCGCATCGGACGCGCGGGACGGAGCCGTGCCGCCGGCGAGGGCTCGTCCGATCGCCCGCCCGGCAGCCGCTACTGAGCGGCGCTCGCCGTCCCCTCCAGCTGCTTCGCGGCGTCCCGAATGAAGGATGTCACCTCCTTGGGATGGGCCAGCATCACGGCATGGCTGCTTTGGATCTCGACGAGGTGCGCCTTCGCCCTCGTCGCCATCATGCGCTGCAAGGTCGGGGCGATCATCTTGTCGTGCGTGGGCAGGAGGAAGTGGACCGGCTTGTCCTTCCACGCCGCCCGCGTGATCTTCGTCTGGACCGCGGGCAAGCCCCACGGCACCTGCGCCGCCGACATGAAGTGCGTCAGACCGGGATCGACGTCCGCGGCGAAGGCCGTCGGGAACTTGGCGGGATCGACCAGGAGGAAGCCGTCCTGCGGCGGAAGGAGAGGAGCCGAGGACTCACCTGGGATGGGCTTGGTCGCCGTTTCGACGGATTCTCCCACTTCCGGCGCGTAGGCGGCGAGATAGACGAGGCTCTTCACCTTGTCGTCGTTGCCGGCCTCGGTGATGACCGCGCCTCCGTAGGAATGCCCGACCAGCACCACGGGATGGTGGGCCTTCGCGATCACCTGCCTGGTGGCCGCGACGTCGCCATCGAGGGTCACGGTGGGATTCTGGACGACGAGGACTTCGTAGCCGTCATGCGTCAGCGAGTCGTAGACGGTTCGCCAGCCGGAGGCGTCGACGAAGGCCCCATGCACGAGGACTATCGAGACCGGGCGGCTCGGGGCGCCGATTCCGGGGGTGGCGAGAGCGGATGCGGCGAGTGACATCACAAGTCCTCCGATTGCGTTCTTCATGGTTCAGTCTCCTGTCTTGGTGATGCTGGGGCCTTCGAATGGGCCTCCTGCGGGAGGTCGCGGGGCACGAGCGACATCACGGTCCGTTCCGCGAGGTCTCGGACCTGGCCCGCATAGGCCTTGTAGTGCTCGGTCGCGTGGTGGGCGGCCGCGGCTGCGTCGTCGCGATACGCCTCGTCGAGCAACACGCGGTTCGGATCGTCTCGATCCTGCCAGGCTTCCCATCTCAGGTTGCCCGGCTCGGCTCGGCTGGGCCCGGCCATGCCGTCGATCAAGGTCATTAGGGTGTCCCGCACCCCTGGCTTGGCGACCAGGACGGCCACGACCCGTACTTCACGTCCCATTGGAGCCTCCGGAGCGATAGTTCAGCCGAACAGCCGCTTCAGTGCCGATCCAGCGCGGCAATGAGGGCCTTCGCGATGGGATGATCGGAGTGGGGGTTTTGCCCGGTGATCAGCTCCCGATCCTCCACCACGTTCGGCGCGAAATCGGGTCCGGTCGTGACGATGGCGCCGGCAAGCGTGAGGGCTTCAGGCATGTGGAAGTACATCTTCCCGTGCAGTACGTTGTCTTCGATCGGCCTTTCTTCGCTGGCGGAGTAAACTGTCATGCGATACCCGGCATACTGCCAGTCTTTGGCAACCTCGGCGGCATGCCGTTGGTCGCCTGCGATCAGGGCTGCCCTGAACTCCTTGGCCTTTGGCATGGCAGAAGCGGTGGCGATCGGACCGTGGCAGAGAAACGCTGTCGGCTTTTTCTGGTCGTGGAAGTGGCGCAGGATTTCGCCGAGCTCCGCATCCTGCATCAGATCCACGACGGGTGCCTGACCACCGGGTGTAAAGAACGCAACATAGCCGTCGAGCCCGCCGTCGATGGTGGCGCGAAGCGTGCTGACGTTGTTCATGGAAGGGTCGTCATCGAAAAAGCGTCTGGCCTTCAGATGGGCTTCTTCGTCGTTGCCGAAGTGGACGGCTTCATCCGAGACCGGGTCGATGAAGGGTTTTTCTCCATTCGGTGTGGAGAATACGATCTCGTAGCCCGCGGCGATGAGCGCCATGACGGGAACGACCAGTTCGTTCAGGTACTGGCCCGTCGGTCCGGTCCCGCCACCTTGGATTTCGATGCGATTGGCGTTCGAGCCGACGACAAGTACCTTGCGTTTGGACATATCACCCTCCGCGAAACGGTCTGAGGCCAATCCGAAGACATCGGGCGGCACCTGTACCGCGCGTGAGAGACGACAGATCCCGGATGCCGGCGCTTGGCTTCGCTCTTGGTCCAGCGTTTCCACTGGACCTCCTCCGCCAAAGAAGATTCCCAGCGATCTAGCCGGCGCGATAGTAAAGAGAGGTAAAACCAGTCGGGCCGCAGCTTCGGATGTGACTGGGGCTTGTGCAAGAATCGAAGCTTGCGAGGCGACCCGGCTGGCGACACGCGCTTGCCAGACGATCTCGACCAGGTCCGCACGTCGCGTAGCATCTTCGCCGCGGGACCGCTGTGGGGTGCTGGTCCGAGCGGTTTCAGTATGAATGATCGACCTGCTCTGCCGTACTCAGGAAAGGGGTGGACCGTTTCGGAACGGGCACGGCGATCGTCCACAGGATTGTACCCACGACCGCCTTGAATCCAGCGAAGCAGTTCCTTGAGCCGGCCAATGTCTGCTCCAGAGCCAGGCCCGCAGTTCGGCTTCTGGCGCGAGGCGGACCTGTTCAAACGAGGAATCTTGACCCGTAGCGGTCGTTGCGAACGTCCGCTTGACCCACCCAGCTCCCAGGTAGGGCTGTCAAAAACCTTGATGCAGCCAAGATGGTAGAGGTCCCAAAGACCACATCGTTGCGGTTGAAGCCGAGATTGCTCCCGGTGAATGTGCTGTTGGCGAAATGACGGGTTGCCAGCCGGCCCCGGCAGCGACTGCAAGGTTGATCTGCCGCCCTTAAGTCCCCGCTAACCAAACAATCGCAATGCGGAACGACGGTACCGCCTCTCGTTCGTTCCAAGGTAGGCGCATGCGGCCGCTTTCAGCGCATTCCGGCGTCGGCGGCCCTCCGCTGAGCAAGGTACTGGGAGCTGAGGCTCGAGCTCATCCATTTGCCTGCCCTCCCCAGGGTTTGAATTCATTCACTTCCGGAGTGTACTGTCATAGAGGCTCTGAGAATACGCATGCAGTCAGTTCCGAAAGCCTCGTCAACGCCCTACCAGTTCCCACCAGATGTTTACGCATCCTTGGTGGATGCTTTGTACCTCGACGGTCGGTCCTTTTTTATCGGTGTGACTGCAGCGGTACTGACGACGCTGATTTCGGCAGTCTGGACAGGCGAATACGTCCTGTTCGGCTTTGCCGCCGCCATCACCTTGGTCGGCGTAATCCGTAGCGTCGACATGCGCCGCTACGCGAACTCGTTGGGACCCGGCCGTTCGATGGCGACGGTCCGGCGGTGGGAGATGCGTTATACGGTCGGGGCCGTCACGCACGTTGCCTTGCTCGGCGCTTACTGTTTCGCCTGCTTCTGGCTCACGGAAGACGGGTTCGTCCGGCTGCTGAGCTTTGCGCTGGTGCTCGCTTACGTGGTGGGCATAGCCGGCAGGAACTTTTCAAGCAAAACGCTGGTCAATGCTCAGATCGCCGCCGCCGCCATCCCACTGTCCGGGGCTCTCGTGATCAGCGGCTATCAGTATGCGGCGGTGATCCTCATCGTCCTCCTGCCTCTGTTCCTCAGCACGAAGTTCATCGCGGTGAGGCTTCGGGGCGTCCTGCTCGATTCTGCAAACCGTGCCCATGATTTCGGTTTCCTGGCCCGTCTCTTCGACACCGCCCTAAACAATATGCCGCACGGCTTGGCGATGTTCACGGCCGAACACCGACTTCTGGTGGCCAATACGCGCTTCGTCGAACTGCTTCTTCTCAACCCCACAACCGATTACTCGAATTTTTCTCTGGAGGCCCTGGTTCGAGAGGCGGTTCCCCTCGGATCCCAGAAGTATGGCTCAACGGGGAACGTCGTGTCCGCCCTGACGGCAGGGCTGTCCGGAAAATTCGAAGAACGGCTTGTCCTGAGGTCGCGGGAAGACAGGATCCTTGAGATCGCGTTCCAGAAGAAGCACGACGGCGGCGCCCTAATGCTTGTCGAGGACGTCACCGAGCGGGAAAAGATCGAGGAACGGATCCGGCATCTTGCCAGGTTCGACGCCCTTACCGGACTACCGAATCGCACGGTCCTCGAGGAGGAGCTCGGGAGTCTTCTGAAGCCCGCGGGCGGCTATTTCTATGGCGCGGCCGGGTTCGCCGTGCTCTTCGTGGATCTGGATCACTTCAAGCAAATCAACGACACGCTGGGACACACGACCGGCGACCGGCTCCTTTGCCTCGTGGCCGAGCGGCTCGAGGCGCTGGCGCTCGGTCGGGGCGTCGTGGGACGGTTCGGAGGGGACGAGTTCGTGATCCTGCACCAATCGGTGCAGAAGGACGAGATCGAGGCGCTCGCCGCGGATCTGATCGGGGGGCTGAGTCGGCCCTACCGTATCGATCACCATGAACTCGTGATCGGCGCGACCGTAGGCATAGCCATGTGCCCGAAGGACGGACACGACGCCGGCCAGTTGCTGAAGAACGCGGACATGGCCCTCTACCAGGCGAAGCTGGAGGGGCGCGGCAGCTGGCAGTTTTTCGAGAGCGAGATGATGGTACGCGCGCAGGTGCGCCGTAACATCGAGAACGACCTGAGGTCCGCGATCGAGAAGGGAGATTTCGAGGTCTATTTCCAGCCGCTCCTGGACCTACGCTCCAACAGGTACAAGACGTGCGAAGGTCTGGTCCGCTGGCGACATTCGACGCGGGGGCTCATCTCGCCGGGCGACTTCGTTCCCATTGCCGAGGAGATGGGACTGATCGTTGATCTCGGCGCATGGGTGCTCCGCACCGCGTGCCGTGAATGTGTAAAGTGGCCGTCGGACGTATCGGTTGCCGTTAATCTCTCACCGATCCAGTTCCGGCCGGGGACAATTGTCACGGCAGTGCGCCAAGCGCTGGAAGAGGCCGGCCTCAGGCCTGACAGGCTCGAGCTGGAAGTCACCGAATCCGTCCTTTTGCAGGATCTCCCCCTGACGCGGCTCGCTCTCGAGACGCTGCGCGACATGGGCGTCAAGATCACGCTGGACGATTTCGGGACCGGATACTCGAGCCTGAGCTACCTCCATATGTTCCGTTTCTACAAGATCAAGATCGATAGGTCGTTCCTGAAAGGCCTGGGGACAAACGAACGTACGACAACACTTCTGCGTGGCACGTCCAGACTTGCCGCGGACCTCGGGATGAAAGTGGTCGTAGAGGGGGTCGAGACCCAAGAGCAATTCGAGCTCGTGGCAGCAGAGCCCTATGTCGACGAGGTGCAAGGCTACTATTTATGCAAGCCTTGCCCCGTTTCCGAGTTAACCGAAGCCTTGACTATTAAGCTGCCGCAAACATCACGTTTATCTATGCGGCCTTGAGTAATCTGTCGGTTGCCTCGATCATTCGCCTATGCGGAGCGGGGTTGCCGATGGAAGCGCGAAGAACAGGCCTGAACGGCTTCAATACACGAATTGCCGGCTTCCTGAGCCAGGCATCCGCGCGCCGGATACCTCCGCAGGGCCTGGAAGAAGTCTATCGACTGAGATACGCCGCGTATCTGAGGGAGGGTGCCATCGAGCCCAACCCGTTGCGGCGCTTTGCCGACAGCTACGACGACTCACCCAACGTCTGGACGTTTGGCGTCTATCTCGATGGGGTTTTGGCGAGTTCCATCCGCATGCATGTGGGAGGACGAGAATCCCCGGGCATGCCGGCCCTGCAGGTCTTCGGCCATGCCCTCCGGCCCGAGCTGGACAGTGGGAAAACCATCATAGACCCGACCCGGTTCGTCACCGATGTCTTCTACTCGCGCCGCTACCCTGAGCTTCCCTATGCGACCGTTCGATTGGCCTGGATGGCCTGCGCATGGTTCGATGCGCAGATGTTGCTTGCAACGGTGCGGATCGAACACCAGGCGTTTTACCGGCGCCTGTTCGGTCATCGCGTTCTGGTCGATGCGGTAGCCTATCCCGGCCTGAAGAAGCCGATCAGCCTGATGTCCGTGGACTACGAAGAGGCCCGCGCCCGCGTGGTGACGCGCTACCCCTTTCTCGAGTCCTCCCCTGCGGAGCGCGAAGCGCTGTTTGGAACACGCTCCGCCGATGTGGCAGACCCGGCGGCCGGGCCGGGGCGCGCTCTCGGCTAAAAGCGCCAGCTAGGCTATTGCCCAGGCCGATACGAGGCGCGGGAAGAAGAAGCAGACATTGTCGTCTGCCTGGTCCCGCAGGCGATCGCCGAAGCTGTCGGGCTTGACCTTGTCCATGTCGGCGATCCCGCTCTCGACGATGCTGGGGGCCAGGCTGCGCAGCGTCTCGGAGAAGTATCGGAAGATGCGCGAGTCCTTGCCCCCCTCCACGACGGCCTGGGCCGTCAATCGGGGCGACAGGCCCGCTTCCCGGAATGTCCGGTGCAGCATCGACCCCATGTTGGGTTCGATGCCAGCCCGCCTGTACACGGATTCGACCCAGCCAAGCCCTTCCTCGAACAGCGGCATCGGAGCGCTGCATTGCGCCGAGCCGACATCCATTTCGCAGAAGGCGAGGACGCCGCCGGGCCGAAGCAGTTTGGCCAGGCGCCGCAGCAGCGCGGCTCGCTCGGGAATGTAGAGCAGGATGAAGCGGCCGATGATGGCATCGGGCGGCTGCACCGGGTGAAGCGCCTCGACGTCGGCTTGCATGAAGGTGACGTTGTGATGGCCTGAACTGGCAGCACGGCCTCTGGCGTAGCCCAGCGCCACGTCGGCCTGATCGACGCCCAGCACGGACCCGGTGGGCCCGACGAGGCTGGCGGCCAGAAGAGAGACGTCTCCGACGCCGCAGCCCAGATCGAGCACGTGCATTCCTGGGGAAAGGCCAGCCGCGCGCAAGGCGGACAGGGTCGCCTCCTCAAAAATCGTGCCTTGTTCCCGCAATCTCTCCAGCTCTGAATTCGAGTGACCCAGGACGTATTCCTGATCCGAAGCGGTAGGCGAATCCGTCACCCGTTCCCCCATGCGTTCACACTTGACCCGCATTCTACTGCGGCTGGCTTTGCCTGTCATAGGGCTTAATTCTTCCTGAAACTGGCATCGCTAAACATCTGCAATCTCCAGCCAGTGTTTTTATCAGATTCCGATAGCTCTTCATCGATCGAAGATCGCCGTTTGTGGCATCGGAGCAGGTCATGCGCGCCAAATCCAAGGCAACCCATGTTTCGGCCTTCGTCGAGACCAGCCACGGAACCCTGTCCGTGGAGGAGGCCGGCTCAGGCGCGCTCCCGGTTCTGTTCCTGCATGGCAATTCCCTCTGCAAGGAGGTGTTCGCGGCGCAGGTCGCCAGCCTCCCGTCCCGGGATTTCCGCGCGGTTTCGGTCGATCTGCCGGGGCACGGGGCTTCGTCCGACAGCCCGTCTCCGGAAGCGTCCTACACGATGCCTGGCTACGCTGACGCGATCGTTGAAGTGCTCGAAGCAATGGACATCGACCACGTTGCGATTGTTGGATGGTCGCTCGGCGGCCACGTCGCTCTCGAACTGGCGATCCGGTTTCCTGGTGTTGTCGGGCTTTGCCTAGTCGGTACGCCTTTGGTGACACCCGACTGGAACCAGATCTGCTCCTCGTTCAGACCCAGCCCTGTTTTAAGCCTTGCGGGCCAGGAGAAGCTGTCGCCTGAGGAGGCGCGCTGCTTCGTATCGGCGACTTGCACGACGAACAGCGAATTCCTAGTAAATGCTGTGCTGCGTGCCGATGGCCGAGCGCGGACGACGATGATGGCGGCGCTCGTCGAGGGGCGGATTTCAAACCAGCTCGAGACCGCGCAGCGCTTCGCGGGAACATTAGCCATCGTGAACGGTGCGTCCGAACCTCTCGTGGATCTCTCCGCGCTTAACAGCCAATACCTCCCACGGGCAATGGGCGGCGCGCCGCTGGAGATTTCAGGTGCAGGGCACGCACCCCACATGACGCACCCGGTAGCTTTCAATGCAGTCCTTCACACGTTCCTGGCTCAGTCGAGAAAGACAGGCTGGGCGTGGCGGAATGCACCGGCGACAGCGCTCTCTGCGTGACATGCTAGTGCTTCGGGCCGTGTCAGGACAATCCGCGGCAGCTTGCGGATTTCGCGGTAGAGAGCGCTGAGTGGCACCTCGCCGTAATCGTCACCTCGCGTGCGCCCCGCCCGGTGGCCGGTAATGCCCTCGTGGTTATCCCTGCCTATTCCCACCTCGCGGGCGACCGACTTGAAGCGATGCCGGAAGCTGTGCAGCGGCGCCGCTTTCTTGTCGCCAAGCCCAGATCAGTCTCTGTGACGCCCAGCTCGCGCAGGGCGGCGGCAACATCCTATCCCTGGGTCTTCTCGTCGCAGCCGCCAGCGCGTCGGGCCGAGAGCCCCATGCCGCGCAGGTCCGGCACGATGACCGTGTTGTCCCTGGCGAGGTCCGCGGCTAGCGGTCCCCACATGTCGCCGGTTCGCCATAGCCGTGCAGCAGCACCACGGCCGGCCCATGCCCCCCGATCCGAACGTGAAGTGTCTTGCCGTTTGCGGGAACCCTCGCCGCCGGGCCCTCGGTGTATCAACAACGGACTGATGATGCGTGGCGCGGCCCTCGCCGGACTGGGGCTCGCACTCCTCCCCCGCTTCATGGTCCATGACGATCTACGTAATGGCACGCTCCGGATCGTCACGCTCGACCGAGTACCACAGAATGCCGAGCTGTTCGTCGCGCATCCGCGTGACCACGAAACGCCCGGAAAGATCCGCGCGCTTGTGGCCCATCTCAGGGAGGCGTTCGGCGAGCCGCCGTACTGGGAAGGTGAACCATGATGGAGGTCTGCAGTCCGCGTCGCGGGTCTGCTCTCGATCGGCACGGTCGCATTCCGACCGCTACGCGCGCGACCCCTGTGTATCTGCTCGTCTGCTTTCTGGAAGTTCGCCCATTTCCGCTTATGGCGCGAACATGAATTCGATGGGCGCCAAATCCCGTGTCGTCACGGACGGCGAAAGCGGCTCCACGGCTGACAGCCGTTGCGGCCTTAAGAACCTTCAGACTACCAATGTGATGGTTCGAATCGCTTCGGCTCCACGATTTGAAACCGCTACCTCGGGCCAGGCCGAGCTTCGCTGTCCAGCGGCGATCCCAGGGCGACATGAAGATCTCTCCGCTTTAGCCTATGACTCCGGAAGGGTGACACACATTGCGGCGTGAAGAATTCCGATCCTGGCTAGAGCCGAAGCATTCACCAAATGCCGTCAGTACGGGCCTCAACACAATTTTCCGGATCGAGCGGCACTTAGTTGAACTAGGTTTGTCCTACAGAGATCTTGATGCGGCGTTCGCAGTTGACGGCCTTGAACAGGTTCGTCTGGCTCTTGAAGCTGTCCGGGATAATGCTCGAGCCGGCGGCGAGCGGTTTCGCATCCTTATGCCCGATGCCACGAACCCGGTTCCGCGACTACACGGGCATCTATACTGGCTTCGCCGCTACGCCGCCTTCAGTAGGGGCGAGCCGGTCGATGCCGACGAGGACCCGGTGGTTCTCTTCGATGCAAATGGCAATGTCTTCAGGCCAGTTCGCATGCTGAATCGCGCCACTGGTATCGAAGCCTACCGGATAAAGCCGGCGGGCGCATCGAACGAGACCGAGGAAGCGATTGAAGAGCAGGACATCCTTGAAGTAGCGCGCGCGCTCCTGGTCGAGGGTCGTTCCGTGCGGATACGGGAAGCCGGCGAGAAAGGAGCAAGTTACCTCAAGTTCCCCCAAAAGCTTGTCGCTTACCGTCTCCGCCCAGACATCGCCGATGCTCTCGACCTTCCGATCGAAGGCGGAAGTCGTGCAGTCACACCTCAACCCGAAACGTCGGCTCCATTCTCGATGCCAAACTCCACAAACCTGATCCTCTACGGCCCTCCCGGAACCGGGAAAACTTTCAGGACTGCCGCCGAGGCTGTTCGGCTGTGCGACGGAACTGTCCCGGATACGCGTGTGGCGACAATGGCCCGCTATCGCGCGCTTGCCGAAGCTGGGCAGATCCGATTTGTCACGTTTCACCAATCCTACGCCTATGAAGATTTCGTCGAAGGGCTCAGGCCTGTGACCAGCGCAGGGGATGACGGAGCGGGATTCCGGCTGGAGCCGCGGCGCGGCATATTCCGGGAGATCGCAACCTTGGCGGAACAGGCGCGAAAGAAGGGAGCCCAATCGGCTCCGTTCGACCTCAGTGGGCGGCGCGTGTTCAAAATGTCGCTCGGCCGAGCCGGGAGCGAGGATTATATCTACGAAGCCGCCATAGCGGGCCGCTACGCGGTTCTGGGCTGGGGCGGCTCCGAAGACTGGTCAGACCCGAAGTTCGAGAATTTTCAGGAGGTCTTCGCAAAGTGGAATGAGATTGAGCCCGGCACGTCCGGGAATTCCGGCAATATCGCACAGATCTGGCGCTTTCGCTCCATGCAGGTAGGCGACCTCATCGTCGTATCGGAGGGAAACTCGCGCTTCCGCGCCGTGGGCGAGGTGACCGGTCCTTACCGCTACGATCCGACGACCGTCCGCGACTATGCGCATCGGCGGGACGTTCGCTGGCTCCTCGTCTTGAGCGAGCCACTCCCGGTGGACGAAATCTACGGCAAGCAGTTCTCACAGGCGTCCTGCTATCTCCTGTCTGACGAACACCTAAAGCGGGAGGCCCTTGCCCGCCTTCTGCCAGGCGAGCCAGCGGCGACCACACCCACAGCACCCGACCAGTTCGTGCTGGTGATCGACGAGATAAACCGGGCGAACATCTCGAAGGTCTTCGGTGAGCTGATCACGCTGATTGAGCCGGATAAGCGGCTGGGACGCCCTGGGGAAATTACGGTCCGCCTTCCGGCATCTGGCGACAACTTCGGGGTTCCGGATAACCTCCACATCGTCGGCACGATGAACACCGCCGACCGGTCCATCGCGCTCCTTGATACGGCCCTGCGCCGCCGATTCAGCTTCGAAGAGCTGATGCCCAACCGGAGCTTCTCGCCAAAGCAAGTGAGCAGTGCGGCATCGACCTGGTAGCGCTCCTTACTGAGATCAACGCACGCATCGAGTATCTCTTTGACCGGGAACATCAGATCGGGCACGCCTACTTCATCGACTGCGGCAGCCGAGCCGACGTGGACGCGGTCATGCGCCACCGCGTGATCCCGTTGCTGGCCGAATATTTCTATGAGGACTGGGGCAAGGTGGCGCTCGCCCTTGGAGATCCGGCGGGAGCCTTGTTCCTGCAAAAAACCTCTCTCAAGCCGCCCGCTGGTCTTGCCGAGGAGGGGGGCGAGGAACGCGCGCGCTGGTCCGTCCGATCATCGTTCGCTCCCGATGCCTACCAGGCCCTCTCGTGATCCGCAGGACGGTGTCTGAATGGGGCCGAATAGCCTACGGCACCGGTGACGGGCAGATCGACGAAGCCGCCGCTGTCCGGCTGGCGACCGTCGCCCGGGCACTGCCGCTTGGGGGCGTGGACGGCAGCGGAATTCTCAGCCTCACCCGAAAGGATCTGAGGGCCGGGCAGGCGGTCGGCGTCCTTGCGGCGGAGGGCTGTGCGCTGGAGATCCTGCCGAAGATTGACGGCTTGGACGACGGAGGCACTCGCCGCCAGCTCGTCCATATGCTTGCAGCAACCTACGACCTGGACGTGTCTGCGGGAGCAATGACCGCACTCGACTGGCAGCGGCACGATCTCCTCGAAATCCTTATCCGCCTTTTCGCTGGGATGCTTACCGAGGCCGTGCGCAGAGGCATTCCACGGCGCTACATTGGCCACGAGGAAAACCTGGGTGTCTTGCGCGGACGCCTCGACGCTACACGCCAATTTACGCGGCTTGCCGCGAGCCCCCAGATCCTGGCATGCCGGTACGACGCGTTGTCTCCCGACATCGTCCTAAACCAGATCATGAAAGCGGCCGTGCTGCGCCTGCTGACGCTTGCGCGAAGCGCGGAAGCACGGCGCGCCCTGCGCGAGCTCGCCTTCGTCTACGCCGACGTTGCCACGGTTTCGGTCGAGGCCTTGCGGTTCGACGCCGTGGTGCTCGACCGGACGAACTCACGCTGGCGTGACCTCTTGGTCCTTACGCGCCTGCTGCTGCAGGGCCGTTTCCAGACCACTTCGGGCGGCGGGACGGCCGGGTTTTCCCTCCTTTTTCCAATGCACGAGCTCTTTGAGGAGTACGTCGCCCGCGTGCTTGCCCGCGCGCTGCCGGGCAGCGGGCAGCGGGTGGTGGCGCAGGGTGGGTTGCTGCATTGTCTAGAAGATGCGGCAAGCGGCGCCCGGCGATTTCGCACGAAGCCCGATATCTTGGTGAAACGCGATAGCGAAACGACGCTCCTGATCGACACGAAATGGAAGCGCCTCGCGCCTGTCGTGGACGATCCGAAGCAGGGCGTCTCGCAGGCCGATGTCTACCAGATGATGGCCTACGGTCGGCTGTACCGATGCCCGCAGCTGCTCCTGCTCTACCCTCACCATGCGCGGCTCGGCGAGGTGCCGGGCTTGCTAAGCCGTCACCGCATTGTCGGCAGCGATGATGAGCTTCTTGTGGGCACCATCGATCTCAAGGACATCAGAACGGCACCAGGGCAGCTACGCGAGCTGGCTTCCCGGTGCTTGATGGGAAATTAGGTTCGATAGCCAAGCAGACAAACACAATGGAACAGTCATTGGCGAACCGGCAGTTGGTAACTGCGCAGCTGCACCGGCCTCCGGAGTGAAAGCTTGATCTCGCATTAGATGTACCGATGAAGTCGACGGCCGCTCAGAATGTGAGGCGCTCTCAGTATTTGTGGCGGGGCGAAGTCTAGCGAACTTCGCCCCGCACTGCTGAGCTAGCAAAATGAGCTTATAAGAGACTTAGCCCCTATTCGGAATTCTTGATCTTGACGACAAAATGCACAAAACGGCCAAACCAGCGTTTGCTGGACGAGGGAAGTCCAACCGTCGCGTCCCAGTAAGTACGCAGTCCGTCGTCATCTGCTCCGTCTCTGCGCAGACTTACACAGCCGGCCCGTCGGCCATACTCTCTTCGACCCAGCCTCTCGGCAAAGATGGTGGCCGCGGTGGGGTGGTCAGGCGCTTTGACGCTCCGCTTCGAAATGTTGCTTATGAAAGTTGGCACAGTGTCTGCTCCTTCGCGGTTTCACAAGCAGATGCTCACATCTGCATGCCACGAGATGCCCGCTGCAATGGATCTGCAGAGGTCGTTGCTCGTGAACCCGTGCGAGCACGGAGGAAACAAAACCGTGCAAGCACGGAAGGAGGCGCTGCGACCGACTGAACGATCGCGAGCCGACTCTGACACATCTTCCGATTCGCTTCTAGCCCTTCAGGATGGTCGCCGGGCGCAGCCATCTCGCCGTGATCTCTGCGCCTTCGGTCTCCTTGCCGGGATCCACAATTTCGATATCCAATTTGGCCTCCAGCAACGGTAGACGACGAAGTGACGAAAGGAGCGTGTGGAGTGCCTGATGACGTTAATCCCTGGGCAGGCACGGTTTTCCGGTTTCGGCTAAAGAACGCCCACCTAACGGCCATCCGCGAAAACAACCCAGTGCCCGTTGAGCAGATCCCTGTCGTAGTCGTCGAAGAGGGGCGTTACGAAATCATAGATGAGGACGACATGGATGTTCCCGAGCGGTTCAAGCTCGGCTATCAGTACTATGTCAGTGTTGAAGGTGCTGGAGAATTTGATTCCTGGTCCGGCGACGATGCGCAGATTGTCATCGCCGGTGCGCACGAAAATGGTGCAAAGGTTACAATTGTTGGGCGGGGCGCTATCGGCCGGGATAACAATGGGAATACGGAGATTGTATTTGACATGCCGCCTACTATGGTTGTCATAGACAGCACTCGAGTTGGTGGGCCATCGCAAGAGTAACGGCGTTCCATTGACGGCTTGGCTTTACGTTCATGAAACGATGCCCATTAGTTCGCTGTAACTCGTTACGACATCGTATTTGATGCGGTCTGTTGCGAATGATTGCTCAATCTTAAGGAAAAATTTGCGTGCGCAATCTATTTTGATTTTTTCCACTTCACGTAATTTCATCGAGGACATTGTGCCCTTGGTCTCGGCAACGAAGTAGATGTGCTTGACGCTTCCTTCCTTGAAGGAAATCGCCCAATCGGGGTTGTAGTCGCCCACCGGCGTCGGGATCAGAAAACCGCGCGGCAGCTTGGCGTAGACCACCACCTCGCTTGCAGTATCCAGCTCGTCGGCAAACTTGCGCTCGATCTCGGAGTCGGTCACCACGTAATCGTACACATGCCGCTTGAGCTTGGCTGAGGCCTTGGAAAAGTCCTGGCCGGTCTGGTTCGCGGTGAAGATATCGACGTCGTAGCGTTCGGCCAGCCCGTCATAAGCCAACCGCTCGATCACCATTGTAGCCTTCTGTTCAGCGATGATCCTTCGCGGACCGTTGATGGAGCGAGAATGGCCGGGTACTTCAGCTTCGCTCCCGCGAACGGATCGCGGTAACGATGGTTCTGCATGCCGTGCCGCATCATCGTGCGGATGTTGGCGACGTAGCCCTCCTTCATGGTCTTGCGCGCCAGCGGCTTCAGCTTGAGGTCCTTGTTCTCCTCGAGGATCTGCCGGATCGATCTATCGGCAAGTTCGGCCCGCTTGGTCGCGTTGGCCGGCCAGAACTGCATGGCTGAAACGTAGTCCTGCAGGTCGCTCGGGAAGTACTCCGTGACCGGCCGGTCCCCGACAACGTCGAGGAAAGTCTGTCGGCGCAGCTCGAGATAGCGGATGTCCTTGTGATCCGGGCCGTCGGCGGCCTTGCGCATGGCGATGTAGGCCGCAGACACATCCGAAAAGAGCGGCATCTTCGGCGCCGTGCCGTTCAGGAGCTCTTCCTTGGCCCCGCCCGCCGGGTATCCCGCCGGTGCGGCGGGCGTCGGCATCGGAACGGTTTCGGCGCTCGGCGCAATGCCCGCGACAGCCCGCAGCAAGTCGGCCGCCTTCAGCGGATCGCTCGCGAGAGCGAGCACGCTCGCCAGCGCGTCGCGGGTGATGGCCTCGGCATTGTTGCGGATGGTCGGGAGACCCGCGTCGCCCTTTCCGACCTCGGCCTGCACGCCGAGAAGCGACGATCGCGCCGTCTCGAGGGTCCGCGCCAGGCCGATGCTCCTGACGGGGTCGGCCAGCGCACGATTGATCGCAGTCTGGCACGCGTCGACGACCTTTTCGGCGAGGGCGCGCTGCTCCCCCGTCATGTCTGAAACCTGATCCATGTCCTGTCCTTCCAGCGCCGCGCGGTTCCGGGCGAGGATGTCGGCGCACAAGGCGGCGAGCATCCTCGCCGTCCGCTCGGCCTCGCGGCGCGGGCCAGGACCGAGGGACTTTTTGAACGTCGCCGGAAAGCCAGCAACCCACGAATCTGCCCTCAGCCAGCCGGGCAGGCGCATCTGGAAACGCCAGCCGGACGGGTTGCCGGTCAGGTAGCTCGGTGTTCGGGCCAGGCCCGGCCGGGCGGCGGGCGCCGCGCGCGGCGGCTCGGCCGCGGGCGTTTCATCGGGACTGCCGGAGAGGTCGGCGGCTGGTACAATCGCTGGTACATTTGCTGGTACAGGCACGGCAAAACGCTCCGGATGGGCGTCCGCAGCGCGTCAAGAAGGCCTGATTTCGCAGGACTTTGCCGGTTTCAGGAGATCGGGAAATTGGCGGAGAGGGGGTCCTTCTCACTATTGCCAGAGCAAGTTGAAAACGTTCACTCTTTTGAGAGAGAAATCCGGCGACCCTAGCCGCATCCCTAGTCCGTGCGATTGCTTGCACTCTCGCCGGGTTCTCTCTCGCGGCATGGCAGGGCGGTCGTCAGGTCAACCCGAGAACCTCATCCCGCCTCGGCCGTTCGGGCTCGATCGGTCCCGGAGGCTCGCATATGGACAGGCCCGACGTCGAAGAGTTCGTGACGCTCGCACTCCGCGAGCGAGGCGGTCGAGAGCGCGTGCTCATGTATGCGCCGCTGCGCACCGTGCTCGCCGTCGTGGCGTGTTGGGCGCCTGACGTCAGAGAGCGGGCGGTCGTCAATGGATCGAGCCTCCCGGCCGAGGGAGCCCCTCCGCCTCCTCTGGACGAGCTCGCCCGGGACCTTGGCATCGCCTGATGCCGCGCGCCGCCGCGCCTCAGGGTATCGCCCCGGCGTCGGCCCCGTCGAGGCGGGCGGACCCTCCTGTGTGCATCGGGGACAAGCGTCAGGGGGCGTCGCGTTCCGGCCGAGTTCGGGCATAGCTTCCGGTCACCTGAAACCGGAGAGCGGCTCGATGAGCCCTGAAGAACGCAGCTTCGAGGAATGGAAATTCTTCCGAGAGACCGAGAGGACCGCCAACGTCGAGTTTGCCCGGCAAGAGGGCGAGCGAGCTCTCCAATTCGACCGCCACAATGTCGGGTATGCGCAGCTTGCTCTTCGCTCGGTCTTCCTCGCGAACGGAGGGGCCGTCGTCTCGACGCTCGCCCTCATCGGAGCCTTGTCCGGCCGCAAGCCGGACGTGAGCCCTGCGGCATTTGTGACGCCGTTCTCGTGGTTCGGCGTCGGCCTTTTCCTCACGCTCGGGGCGATGCTCTTCGCGTTCCTCAACTACCGGATCGCCAGCGGCATTCCGGCCGAACCTCAGAAGCTCGCGCAACACATCATCACGCCCCGGGATCATTGGCCTTCAGATTATTCGCCGGACGCCCACCGTCGCCACGGTGGCTCGTACGGCCTCGCGCTCGGTGCCGCGATCGGCGCTCTCGTGTGCTTCGCGCTCGGATGCATCACTCTCGGCGGGGCGTTCCTCGCGATGCGCTGAAGCCTCACAGACCGCCTCGGCTTCGTGCCTGCGGTCCGCGGAAGAGAACTTCGCTACGGCCGAGCCCTTGCTCGAATGGTTCAGCTAATGCTATTCCTAAAACATCAATTGATAGGCTATCGGATTTCGTCATGGACGAACTCGTTTGGCGCATCGCCATCGAACTCGCACCCGGCGCTTTGCAATACCTCGGAGAAGCGAAAGGTCGGAGCTTTCACGAAGCTTGCCTTGCCCTCGCTGCCGATCGACCTGACCTGAATTTGGTCTTTGAAAACGGAGAGGCGTTCCTCGACGGTCAGCAGTTGGTGTCGGTCAATCAACAGGGTCACGGCAGAAATTTCCGATGAGCTTCGTCCCCTGCACACGGGCGAGCGTGGCGGTCCCAAGAGCCTTGCCGCGCTTCGCGTCGCGCTCGATCGATTTCTTTGTGCGGCCGGATTTCGCGGCGACGTCGGAGTTGAAGCTATCAACCGACAAAACGTCTTTTGATCTCCTGTCCCCTCCTCGTCCCCGCGGAGCCTCCGGAAACTCCCGCTCGTAAAGCGTCTTCCGGCGCGCGGTGAGATCGGCCCGCTCCGACGAGGACAGGTCCCGGCGGATCAAGTTCTCATCGATCTCGGCGATCGCCGCGGCGGTGGCGTCCTTCGTGAAGCGGTCCGAAGTAGGTTCGCCAAAATGGCGAACCTTCCCCCGGCAATTGCCTGTCGCCCCGACCTTCGTCTCCGAAACGTCCCGCGTGAAGCGGTCAGGCGAAGAGTGCGCAAGTTGCGCACTCTTTCCACCGCGGCCGACCGCGCCAATCTAGCGACTTCGGTGCGTATCTCCTTCAACCCCCCGGCGGAGGGTTTCGCAGGTTGCGAAACCCTCGTGTGCTGGTTTGCGCCGAGCCGCGTCGGAGGGGAACGCATCCGCCAATTTGGCGCTTGCGCCGCGCTGCCAAGGTCGGCCCGCTGAAGCGGTCGGCGATAGATTGCTCATTCTGAGCAACCTTCGGGCGGATTTTTTCCTTGCCGCGTCGGAGGCTCCTTCGTGAAGCGGTCCGCGGTCTCGTCGCCAGATTGGCGACGAGTTGCCTTCGCCCTCCCGGCTCCACCGTCCGAGGTCGGCGTCGTCTCCGGAAACTCCCGCTCGTAAAGCGTCTTCCGGCGGTCCGTCAGGTCGGCCCGCTCGGCGATCGGTTCGGCGGACAAGTGGTGCCCGGTGGATCGACGAAACCGGGCTGTCGAGAAGCGGCTTTTACCCGATGGCGATCATAACCGACCGGTTCGCGACGGGGACGAAAGTCATCACTTCTGAGAAATGTGCGCATCGGGAGTAGTACCATCCCAACGGAGTTGTGATCGAGGTTGCGACCGCGCTTGCTGTTCGCGAGCGCTTCAGCGCGAGTAGCAGGCGGCTCGGGAGGGGGCGTTCTGGCTCGGGGCTTCCTACGGGGCCCCGGCCCTACCGCGGGCTTCCTGCACCAGTCTATGCCGCGGCAATAACGCTTCCCGACCGGAGCCGAAGCGCGTCCACGAGGCCCGGCATCGAGAGCCCGTCCTCGGCGATGAGGAGGGCGAGGGCGGCCCGGTCGCGCGGCGTGAGGACCGGCTTCGTCGCAAGGCCCCACGCGAGCTCGGAGCGGCGAGCACACGCGAGCTCGTAAGCGTCCCCGCCATCGCTGGACAGGTCGGCGCAAAGCTCGTCGGCGGCGAGGAAGTCGAGGCGGGCGAGGTCGAGAGCGATCATCGTTCGGGTCTCCTGTGACCCCTCGATGGTCCGCGAGATCGGCAGGGGAAATCAATCCGGGGAGAGCGGGGGAAGTGCGCCGAAAACCAGCCCGTTGGGGAGGGGAAAGCGGGGGCTTCCCCTCCCTTCCCCTCAGTTGGCGACCTCGTCGGCGGCGGCGGCCCCGAGGAGGCCTCTGGCGCGGATCAGGGCGGCGGTGCGTTCGAGCCCTGCCGCGAGTGTGCGGCTCGGGTCCTCGCCTACTGGCGAGCCCCGGAGGGCCGCCTTCAGGGCGAGCGCGAGGAGGGCGTCGATCGAGCCCTGAAGCATGGCAAGGGCGACGACCTCCGCCTTCTCCTCCGAGACCCCGAGAGCGACCGAGGCGATGAGGCCGCTCGTCATCGTCTTCATGAGCTCGGGGTCAGAGACGTGCTCCTCCCCGAGGAGCATTTCATACCGATGCATCGTCACCTCCTCACAGGTCGCCGCGGCCGACGTGGCGGGCCGGGGCCGCCGCGTCCGGGGAGGACGACCCGGTCGAGCCGGGACCATTCGTCGTGACTGCGATGTTCGGTCCGGCCGTCGCCGCGTTGAGTTGCGCCCGAAGCGCGGGGTCGAGCGCGATCACGATCGTCGCCTGACCTTCGAGGGTCGCCTTGACGGCGCCGGTCTTCATTGCCTCTTCGAGGCTGGCGATCGCCTGTACGGTCGGCTCCGACCGGGCGAGAGGCATCGGAACGCCCGGCGCCGGGACCCCGCCCACGACCGCGTCACGGCCCTGTGTGCCGAACGCGCCGAACCCGAAGCCTCCCGGGAGGACGCCCGAGAAAGGCCCGGGCGTGAACGCCCCGGAGACCCGTGCTTGCCGCTCCTGAGCCGCACGGGCGGCGGCGAGCATCCCCTGACCCTCGGCGTACTCCCGCGACATGCGGTTCGCCCGCAGCCGGTCATATTCGAGACCTTGCGACCGGTCGTGCGACCGGTAGCGCCGATCTCGGCGGCTCGTGTACCAGCTTTCCGGGAGACCCGGATTGTTCGCGCGATCGACCGCCGCCTGACCTTCGCCCACCACGTCCAGCCACGCCGCGCGGTTCGCCGATTTCAATCCTGCATCGAGGTTCGCGTCGCCACGCTCGCGGGCTTGCCGCTCGCGGACATCGCTCGGCCAATCGGTGCTGTCCACGCCGTTGAAGAGGAGGTTGAAGTAGCGGTTACCCTTCTTCTCGGCGTCGGTCTGCGGCGGCTTTTTCCGGTAGTCCGGATCATGACCCTCGACCGCGTCGGCCGTCCTGTTGATGCTTTCGAGAACGGGGTTGAGGACGGTCGCCGCGCCCGATCCGATCCGGGTCATCAGGCGATCCCAATTCGCCCCGAACCGCTCCATCTTCGACGCGGTCGTGTCCAGCACCTTCCCGAGGTCCTTGTCGATGCTCCCGGCGGCACCGCCAAGCGTCTCTTTCAGGACACGAGCCCGCTCGTCCAGATTGGACAGGAGCCCGACGAGGGCCTGTCCGACCTGCATGTCTCCGAAGAGCGCGCCGAGGATGCCTTCCTTCTCGGTCTTGTTCTTCCCGGCCGTGAGCTTTTGGATCAGTCCGAGCGTGGTATCGACCGCGTTCACGCCCGCCTTGCGGCCCTTCTCGATCTCCTTCAGATAATCGACGTTGTATTTCTTAAAATTGCGGGATGTCTCGGGCGAATAAATCTTGGTCAGAAGATTGAAGTAGCGATTTGCTGCCTCCGAGCCGCTCGAAGTGACCTTCCGGACCATCTGCAAATCGGTGAGAACTTGCGCCTCGCCGTCGAGACCCGTCAGACCAGCCCGGCTCGCGGCGGAGAGGATCGCGGGGAGCTCGCGAGCCATGTCCTTCACCTCGAAGCTTCCGAGCTTCGCGGATTTGCTCATCCGGTCGAAGGCGGCCGGGAGCTCGTCAACCGACACGCCGAATTGCTGCATGAGCGAGATACCAGCCGACGTGATGTCGTTCACCTCGGACCCGGTCGCCTTCGCGGCGCGGAGCGTCGCATCCATCGAGCCCGTCGCGGTCTCCAACGATAGACCCGCGGCGACGTATTGCTCGGCGGCCGATGCGACCTCCCGGCTCGTGACACCATAGGCGGGGCCGACCCGCGAGAAGACCGCCTGTGCCTTCGCGACCTGTGCAGCCGTCGCCTCCGACGTAATGCCGAGCCGGGTCGTCGTACGTTCGAGCTCGGCGGCCCGGCGAACGCCATCGGCGATTGCAGCCCCTACAGCGGCGGTCGGCAGGATCGCGGAGATCATGCTCTGTGTCCGGCTTGCCGCTCCGATCATCGAGGCGTTGAGCCCCTTCGAGGCCCGCTCGACCCCTTTCATCTTTTGCGCCACTTGGTCGAAGACCCGGCCCGTCGCATCTCGCGCGGTGATCCGGGCCTCGGCGGTCATCACTCTGTCCGGCATCGCTGCCACCTGTTTCGTTCGAGAGAGCGGCGTCGCGCGGCCGGGAGGCCGCCTCCGCCTGTCACTTGGTGGCGGCGTTGAGCTCGCGAGCCCGTGCCTGCATCTTGTCGGCGAGCTCCGTCCGGATCGCGTTCACTGCTTGCTCGATCGTCGCCCGTATCGCCGGGTTCCGGGTCACACGGGGAGCGAGGCTGTTGAGCCCGACGACGACCGTCGAGATCACCTCATCGAGGATCGCGTCGTGCTCTTCGAGGTCGATCAATCGCCCTTCCTTCTCCGCAATCCGGAGCTCGATCTCGCGCGTCCGGGCGTCATCTTTTCGAGACGCGGACGCGGAGATCGTCGTCCGCCGCGCGTCATTGCGAAGGTTTCCGACGAATGCCGTGACGACATCGGCAAGCGAGAACCATTTCCCTTCCTTCGGCGGGAGAACCCCCGACATCGTGAGTTGCGAGATGCGGGAGCTCGTCACTCCGAGGAGCTCGGCGGCGACGGTCGTCGTGATGCGCGCGCTCCGGAGCGCTTTTGTGGTGTCGAGGTCGGCGGTCACGTGTCTCTCCTCTACGCGGGGCATTCCATTAGGCCTGTTTTCAGAAGTGCAAAAACATTCGAAAACCGGGTCGCTCGGCGCCGCATCCCTGCAAAGTCCCCGGGAGGACCCACGTTGATATTCGGCAGTCAGGCGACCCCGAAAAGTCGTTCGAGGTGACCCACGGCTCGGGATGCCGGTTTCCCGGGGCTCCTAGTGGCCGCCACCGGCCGATCGCCCTCTCCGGGCGACACGGGTAGCTCCGGAGGCGATCGCCCGTCCTGAGGGCTCCCTGTCGAGATCACCGGCTCTTCCCCTCGCGGACGGTGCGGGCTCGATCGGCGAGGACACGATCGGACAGGCCCCCGAGGTCGGCCCGAGAACCGCGAGGAGCGGGAGCCTCGGCGGCCTTGCGGCCCGTCATCGCCTCCTCGACCACGGCGCGGCGAGCGGCAAAGACCCGGTCATGCAGCGACATGCGAGGCGGGGTCGGGGGAGCCACCGGGGCGGACCTCGGCGTGACGGAATGGGTCGGTGCCGGGTTCGGGATGGGGGGCGACGCGGCGGGCGGCCGGGGGCCGCCTCCGCTCGCCGGGATTGGCGCGGCAGAGACCGGCCGGGCGGAGCCGGGACCGGCGAGGAGCGGGAACACGGGCGACCCGTGCTCGAACACGTCGAAGGCTCGCTCTCCCGTCGAGAACATGCGGCGAGCCTCCTCTCGGTCGAGGAGGGCCGACGAGTAGGGATCGCGCCGGGCGAGGCGATCGCCGCGAGCGAGGCGGGCGTCGAACTCGCGACCCTTGTCCTCCGGGGTCATCGCGTTCCACGAGGCCTCGCGGCCTTCGGTCCAGAGGTCGTGATCGATGTCAGGCATGATGGTCTCCTCAGGCGGTCAGCGCCGCCAGTTCTTCGGGTCGCGGCGAAAGGCGTAGATTTCGCTCGCGGTCTTCGGGGTCTCCCGAGGGGGCGGGATTTGCCCCATCGCCAAAGCGCGGGCTCGGTAAATCGCGTCCGGGTCGAGATACGCCGAGCCGCTCGCCCATATCCAATCGCCGACCTCGCGACGGGCGTACTTCTCGCGGATTGTCAGATAGTCGAGCCCAAACAGGGTCCCGGCGATCTGATGCTCGATCCGGATGCGATCGCCGCGGCGATGGCGAATGTCGAACTCGGCGCGGCGATCATCGGCGTCCATCGCGCGTCGGCGGGCTTTCGCCTCGGCGGTCGCGGCCGGGTCATGGGGGATGAGGCGGAGGTGACGGTCGCGCATGGGTCACTCCCATCCGCTCATGTCGAACGGCTCCTCGCCGAAGCTTCTGAGGATCGCGTCGTCGCCGAGCGTGTCGAGAACGCTCACCGCGTCACACCGAAGATCGAAGACACGGGACAGCATTCTGTACGAGGCCGTCGCCCGGTGGCGCTCCTCGATAACGAGCCTCGGAAGGTCCGAGATCAGGGGAAGCTCGCGAAGCAACCGCACCGCTCTGCCGCATGTCGCGGCGAGGATCGCGGCCGGATACTCCTCGGCAACCATGATGAGCCCGGCGACGAATGATGCCTTGTCGAGCCCACGCGGGACCGGGAGGAGATCGCTCGTGATCTTGATGATCTCGGCCACCGTGGACTTCGACCCCTTCTCCTCTTCGAGCGCGTCATACGCCGAGTTCATCGCATCAGCGATGAGCTTCATTGGAGGCAATTCGGACAACCGCTCGATGGCCTGAGCCCGAAGCGCCCTACAGGCCGCAACGTCCTCGGCATTGATCTCGTGCCAGTCCGCAAACCTCGATAGGTCGCCAATCTCATCGGCGAGGAGGCGGTAGCGGCCAATCTCGCCGAGGCGGGGGAGGCCTTTGGTCGGCTTCTCCCGCTTTTTCAGCGGGGCCGCGGGTTCAACGTCCTGCATGTCTCTTCTCCCGGGAGAGGTGGTCTTGGATCTGTGCGGCGGTCTCGGCTCGGGCCCGCCAGAGCGTTTCTTCATCGAGGTAGCCCTTCGCGAGGTCGCGCTCGTGCGCGTCGAGATTTTCCCGGAGTGCCTCGGCGAGGCGGCGGTCGAGCCCTTCCGGGATCACAGGCCGCTCGACGTAGCCGATCGTCGGCTCCTCCTCGCCGTCGTCCTGAGGCTCGGTCGAGGACGCGACGCGGCGGTCCTCCCATCCCTTCCGGGCGATCCACTTGGCGGGCGTCGAAAGGAACCGCGGCTCGACCGTTTCGGCGTACCGGCCGACCCCGGCGAGGATGGTGGCGGCGTCGGTGCCCCCGGCGACCGCGGCCTCGAAGGCGACCCGAGCCGCGTCGATCGCCGGTCTATTCCAAGAGCCCGACCGGGGAGGTGGATAGGCTTCGAGGAAGCTCTGAAATCCCGGGCGGGAGGGGAGCGCCTCTGGCGCGATCCCGATCCCGTCATCCCGAACCCCCACACCCCCGGGGATACGGGGTCGGGGGGAAGGGGTGGAACCCCTTCCCCCTCCCTTAATGGGTTCTATAGGGGTTCCTATGACAGAACTGGCAGACTTAGAGACACGATTTGGCAGACATAGGCCCGCATGTGTGCCAGTTCTGTCAGTCTTCGCATGTGTGCCAGATTTGGCAGACATGGACGTCTGAGGACACTCGGCGAGCTCCCTTCCGCGCTCCAAGATGGTCCGGGACCCGGGCGGGAGAGCGAGCGCGTACTCGTTCGATCGAGCACCGCCTCCGCGCCGGACGAGGACGAGAAATCCGCGCCCGACGAGCGCCATCAGAAACCGCCACGCCGACCGGTCGGAGATCGACAGGATCGCCGCGATCGTCTCTCCGCTCGGGAAAATCCGTCCGTCCTGCCCCTGATGGGCGAAGAGGCATCGCGCCACCCGGAGAGCACCATCCGGAAGTCCGGGATCGAGCGCGACGGCGTCTTGCCATCGATGCTGATCAGCGGCTCGGAGGGGATCAAATTCGGCGTCGCTCATGGTGCCTCGAAGGGGCGAGAGCCCGGAATAGAGTGGCGGCCTTGCCGACCTTGTCCGCCGCTTTGGCCTTTGACAGGCGCCGGGGCGCGGAGGTCGGCTTTCCGTTGTTGGGCGGGCCGCCGTCGCCCTCAAAAGGAACGCCCCGGCTTGCTCTCCCGCCGTCTTCGCGGAGACGGCGGGGAAGGTGGATCAGGCGAAGGTCCGCCGCTCCGAGGCGCGCGTGATCCGCTCGATCTGGCGGGAGGGCTCGGCGATGACCGCGAGGAGCGCCTCCGCGTCGGGCGGGAGGGGCCGGTCCCACGGTCCGAACTCATCGGCCCGGAACCGTTCGAGGGTCCGCGGGGGAGGCGGCTCGCACCGGAGGGCGGCCCGGATGACCATAGCCGCCCACAGGCCCTCTTCGTGGTGCCGAATGGCGGCCTCGGCCTCGGCGAGCCGGTCGGAGGTCTCACGCTGGAATTCGGCTCGTGCCTGATGGACGGCCTCTGCCACCGCTTCGACCGCCGCCCGGTGCGCTTCTTGGGCGACGTCGCGCTCGAAGGGCGCGAGGATCGCCGCGCTGGCAATCTCCGCCCGTGCCGCGTTCATTCCCTCGGCGTCCTCGGCGAGCTCGGCGATCGCGAGGCGCCGCTCGGCGGCGGCCACACGGCTTGCCGCTTCCCGGGCCTCACGAGGCCGGTTGCTGATCCGGGCGTCGAGCCGGTTGAGGCTCTCCACCGAGGCTCGCGCCCGGTCGAGAGCGGCGAGTGTCCCGGATAGGACGGGGGCCGAGAGGGAGGCGATCTTTCGCTTTGCGGAGGCGAGCATCACGCGGCCTCCCTCTTCAGATACTCGCGGAAATCTTCGTTGAAGACGCCCGCGACCCCGCCGAGCCGCTTGATCTTAAGTTTTCCCGCCTTCGCGTCGGCGTACATCTTCGATTTCGAGAGAGGGCCGTGCTTCTGAAGGTCATACATTCGATAGAACGGCGCGTTCCAATCGATGGACGTGCTCAGATCACGTCGCTTCGCGCGGGGCCTCTTCTTCTTCTCTTCAGCCTGTTCAAGCATCGGTTTCTCCTCTGTCATCCGACGCGGCATGTCGGCGTCTGAGAGGAGACTAGGGGGATCAGCCCTGCTGCGGATTGGTCATAAAATCGGGCGACGCGATTTTTTCGCGCTCGGCGATCATCGCGAAGAGGATCGTCTCGCCGAACCTGATCTCGCCGATCGGGCGGAGGAGCGAGGCGACCACGTGTCGAGCGAGTTGCGTCTTTCCGTGCCGAGCCGCATCGAATGCCGACATCATCACGGAAAGCCAATGCGCCTCGTCCGGCGGATACTCGGCCGTCATCTTCCTGCGGATCGTCCGGGCCTTCCCGTCGAATGTGGCGGCGAGGCCGGGGGCGTTCCTCTTCTCCATCGAGAATGGCACTGACCCGGGCGGCGGCATCTTTTCACCGCGACGGACGGGAGGCGGTGGCACCTCAGCGCCGAGGAAGGCAAGCGAGGCGAGCCATGACGCCCGATACATGCTCGCACCGTTCCAGTGTTGATGGAGCGCGAAGGCGACCGCGTACCGGTCCGGGTCGGAGAGGAGCGGGAGGCTCGGGCGGCCCCTCGGCCGCCCTGTCCGCTTTGTCGCCATGTCACCCGGCCCGATTGAGCGAGACCACGTTCCCGGCCGCCTGAGGCTCGACGTACCGCGCCCACGCCTCCATCAGGTCCCGCCGCTTCGCGAGGGCGTCGGACCGGCGATAGGCGAGCTCGGTCTTGTCGCCGATCGCATGCGCGAGGGCCGCCTCGGCGACCTCGCGCGGGAAGCTCGTCTCGTCGCCGCACCAATCCCGGAAGGCGGAGCGAAACCCATGCGGTGTCGCCTCGACGCCGAGGCGGCGGACGATCATTTCGAGCGCCATCGGCGAGAGCCCTTTGCCGCGGACGCGGCCGGGGAAGACCGGCTCGGCCGGGTTCGAGGGGTCGCGGCGGAGGAAGGCGATCTCGGTCAGGATCGCGATCGCGGCGGCCGACAGGGGGACGCGATGCGTTTTGCCGCTTTTCATGCGGGAGCCGGGGACGGTCCAGAGCTTCGCGTCGAGGTCGATCTCTCCCCAAGTCGCGCCGAGCACCTCGCCCGAGCGGGCCGCGGTGAGGATCGCGAATTCGAGCGCCCGGGCGGACACTCCCTCGACCTTCCGGAGCCGGGCGACGAAGGCGGCGACCTCGTCATAGGGGAGCGCGGCGTGGTGACCGCGATCGCGCTTCGAGGGCTTCGAGAGAAGATGGTCGAGGTGACCGCGCCACCGGGCGGGGTTCTCCCATGGGGAGGGAATGGCTCCCTTCGCCTTCGCGGCGTCGAGCACCCGCTCAATGCGGCCCCGGAGCCGCGAGGCGGTCTCCGGGGCGACTTGCCAGAGAGGCGACAGGACGGCGAGGACGTCGGTCGTGGCGACCTCGTCAACCCGCTTCTCCCGGAGAGCCGTCAGGGCCGTGACGTGCGCCTCGTGAAGCTGGCGATCGATCCGGACCCGGTCAGTGACATAGGGGTCGATCCCGAGGGTCGTCCGCCACTGCGCCCGGTGGACCGCCGACTTGAACGAGGGTTCGAGCGAGGCGACGAGGTCGGCCGCCGCCTTGCCGAAGGTCGGTGCGGAGGGCTTGGCGGCCCGCTTCGCGTCGAGCGGGTCCTGACCACGGGACAGGAGCTTGCGGGCGTCTGCGGCCTTCTCGCGGGCCTCGGCGAGGGTCACCTCATCGAGGGAGCCGAGGCCCATCTCCCGCTGCACGCCGTTGCGCTTGTAGAAGAAGGACCACGTCTTCCGGCCGGTCTTCGAGATCGCGAGGTAAAGCCGGTTCCCGTCCGAATGGCGGCCCGGCTTCGAGAGCGCGGCGACGCCGCGAGCGGTGAGTATGAATTCGCCTTTTGCCATCCCTTGGACCCATCCCTAGCCGCGACCCTAGCGGGCCTCGCGCCTTAAGATGGACTATGGCGGACACGATTACACCCCCTCGCACAAAAAATCTCTGAGCGCGCAAGCAAACCGCGGCCTCGGTCGGGCGTCATTGGCTAGGGATGGAAAGGCTTCTGGCGGAGAGGGGGAGATTCGAACTCCCGATGGGCTTGCACCCATGCCGCATTTCGAGTGCGGTGCATTCAACCACTCTGCCACCTCTCCGCGAAAGAGGTCGTCTGCGCCGGAGCGAGCCGGTGGTCGGCGGCGCGTTTAGCATGGGCTCCAGGGTTCCACAAGTGCGGGGGCGGCAGGCCTGTGTGCCAGATCGGCGCGTGGTCGGTGTCCTGTGCCAGATCACGCAGCGATGGCCGATCCTCACGCTTCGCGCGTTCCGCACTCGCGCTCGTCGGGACGCCGGGCCCGCGCATGCGCTTCTCGCGGCAGCTGGGAAGAACCGGCTTGCTCGCGCGATGCCAAGGCTCCCGGAGAGCCGCGGCTCAAACGAAAAGGGCGGGCCGAAGCCCGCCCTTGCTGACCGGCGAGACCGGATCAGAACTTGTAGTTGATGCCGATGCGGGCGACGCCGCCACCATTCCCGCTCTTGGCGTAGAAGGTGTAGTCGCGGCCGCCGTCCTGGATGGTCAGGGACTTGTTGCCGCTGTCGAGGTTGATGTACAGCGCCTCGATCTTGGCGGTCCAGTTGTTGGTGAAGGCGTACTCGACACCGGCACCGAGGGCGTAGCCCGCGCTGCTGGTCGAAGAGTGGAAGCCCGTCGAGTTCAGGCCGCCATAGGCAAGACCGCCCGTCACGTAGAACAGCACGCGGTCCATGGCATAGCCGGCACGCAGCCTGACGGTGCCGAGATACTGGCCGTTCGAGCTCGACGAGATGCCGAAGCGGGAGTAGTCACCCCAGGCGATGTTGTTGCCGAGGTCGGCATACTGGATGTCGGCTTCGGCGCCGAACACGAAGTGGTCGACCTGCCAGTTGTAGCCGAGCTGACCACCGCCGACGAAGCCGGAGTGGCTGCCGGTGGAGATCACGGCCGGGCCGAGGATCGGATCGTCAATGGTGACGTTGCCGCCATTGGTCCAGCCGATGCCGGCGTTCAGACCGACATAGAAGCCCGTCCACGTGAAGAGCGGTGCGATCGGGACGACGACCGGAGGCGCAGAACGGGACGGAAGGTCCGCCGCATGGCCGGCGGCCGTCATCAGGGCGAGAGCGGAGGCCGTAGCCAGGACGCGGGATAGACGCATGTCGAAACTCCTCTGTATGGCGAGGAGTCTGCCCGCATGGCTGAGCTCGTGCTTGACATTTCGAGACAACAAACAGGCCTGATGTGACACGGCCGAGTCAACGCCAGACGTGTTGCATTCCTGCACTGGTCCCATCTTGACGTGTAAGGGCCACCAACTTAACGGTTGATGAGAAGCCTTGAGCAAACATGGCGGTAATGTGTCAGCGAATACGCTGGCAGGCGTTTACGTTACATTCACCTTACGCAGAGCCTGCGCAACTGGATCGAATCAGGGGGAGAGAGCCCCCAGCAACCCACCCACCGCGTAGCCGAGCGTCACCGCGACTGCCAGGCCGAGCAGTCCCGTCATGATCGCCTCGACCGGCGAGAGTTCGCTCCGTCCAAGCCGGTCGCGCCGGAAGGGTTCGTCCGTCATGCCTGCGTCCTCGGTTGTGCCGAGTCTGAAACGAGGGCAGGAGCGATGCGGTTCCGCGAGGGCATGCACCGGGGATCAAGCTCGCGGTCCGGCAATGATCACGGCCGCGCCGGCCAGGCAGATCGCTCCGCCGAGGAGATCCCAGCGGTCCGGCCGGATGCCTTCCACTGCAAACATCCAGCCCAGCGACGCCGCGATGTAGAGGCCGCCATAGGCCGCGAAGGTGCGGCCCGCGGCGGGTGCATCGGCGAGGGTCAGCAACCATGCGAAGATTGCGAGTGCCGCGAGGCCCGCTGCCAGGAGAGCCGGGTTGGCGCCGTCGCGCATAACCTTCCAGAACGCGAAACAGCCAGCGATCTCGGCCAACGCCGCGAGCACGAAATAGAGCGGCGTCTGCACCGGCGTGAGCAGTCAGGCCGAGGGGATGCGGCCTTCGGCGCGGGCCAGCCGCTCGAAGGCGCGACGGGCATCGGCGGCGAGTTCGTAGTCGACGAAGGCGAGGCGCTTGGCGGTGAGGTCTGCAACCCCGATGCGGCCATCCTCGCGAATGCGGAAGTCGACGCGAGCGTCGTCGTTCTCTGCGACGAGCCTGTCGAGGTCCACGGACCAGGGAAGATTCAGCATCATGGCGTTCTCCGGGAAAACGCAAGGCGTCATCATGGCGTCATTTTTTCGCGAATGCGAGAAGAATTGCTGCAAGTGCGACAAGAAGTGCGTCACCCGTTTTCACGCGCACGCACGGCGCGCCCGGTGCGCTCGCCGCGATGGGCCGTCTCATGAGCCAGTCACGCGGGCCCGGAGCCGCACTGGCGGACGTGAGCAGGCATCCGGCCTGATGTGTGTGCGGCATGCCGCCGGGAAGAATGCGGCGTTGTCGCAGCCTTTCTCAGCACCGGAGCCTTCCTGCGGCTTCCGCGTTGGACGGTCATGACCGTCACACGGAGGGTAAGATGAAGTCTCTCACACGTTCGGGCAGCCTCGCCATGGCTGCCGCCGGCGCCGCGTTGTTCGCGGGCGTCGGCCTCACATCCGCTCCGGCATCCGCCATGCCTGCCGGCGCGGCGCCGCAGGTGCTCGCATCCGGCACCGCTCCGCTGCTCACGGACGTTCAGTGGCGCAATGATCGCTGGCGCTACGGAAACCGCTACGGCCACCGCGGCTGGGGCGGCCCGCGCTACGGCTATCGCCGCGGCTGGGGTGGCGGATGGGACAATGGCGGCGCGGCCGCCGCGGCCGGCATCGCGGGTCTCGCGACGGGTGCCATCCTGGGCGGCGTGCTGTCGCAGCCGCGCACGGTTGTCGAGGAGCCCGTCTATGGCGGCTATCCCGCGTATGGCGGCGGTGGCGATGCGGTAGGGTACTGCGCCCAGCGCTTCCGCTCCTACGATCCGGCGAGCGGCACCTATCTCGGCTATGACGGGCTGCGCCATCCCTGCCCGTGACGTCAGGGTCTGATCGCAAGCCGCGCATGAAAAAGCGCCCCGCGGAAACCCGCGGGGCGCTCTCTTTTTGGGTCGGGATTGCGAGCTGTGTCAGCCGAAGGGACGCTGCGAACCGTTGCCCTGCATGGCCCCGGACGCCGAACTGGTCCACGCCTTCGTCGCGCGGTCGGCCATCTTCATCGAGATGTCGGTCATGCGGGTCGCGATGCCGATCCAGTTTTCCATGGCTTCGCGCGCCAGCGTGGGCTGCAGCATGGCGAGATCGGCCGGCGACCCGCCATTCATCGCCTGGCCCATCCGGTCGGCGCTGCGCTTGTAGCCCGACTGCATGAACTCCACCCACTCGCGCGCCATCTCCTGGGCACCTTCCATCATGGCACGATTGACCTCCGAGGCAGCCGACATCGCCTCGGTGGGGCTGCGCTGCAGTCCGTCGGTCATCTGGCGCATCGCGGTGCCGGCATTGTCGGCGGAACTGCGGATTGCCTCGCCGGCGGCATCGACGAGGCCTTCCGCGTGGCGTGCGCCGTCCTGCGCGGCCGAAGCCATGGTGCGGGCAGTCTCGTCGGCGAGGGTCTGGGCGGGATTTGCCATGTCAATGCTCCTCGTTGCGGACCAGTGGTCCGTCGTCAGGTGACGATGATGATTGTGCAGCGCACAACGCCCGCCGACCCTGCCGGTTCCGCATCGCGCCACGATGACATCGACAGCTTCTCGCCATCGCATTTCCATTGCCGAACGCCGGCGGGTCCGGCGCGTTGAGGAGGTATTCGCGACGCCGTCGATCCGAGGTCCGCATGTCTTTCGGTTCAGGTCCCGGCTCCTCCGCCGGTCAGAGCAGGAAGCATCCCGGGCAGGTGCAGCGCCAGCCAGGCAAGCCTCACCTGCGCGCCATCGATGGCCGGCCTTCCGCGGCATCCGCGTCGGCCTTTGCGGAGGCGGGAAGGGACGAGGCGGGGCCGCACTTCCCGGTCGCTTCGGGCATTCTTTTGGGCCTTGGGATCGGCGGGTTCTTCGACGGCATCGTGCTGCACCAACTGCTGCAGTGGCATCACCTTCTGTCCCATGCCGGCGTCCCCGCCGACACGGTGGACGGGCTGCGGCTGAACACGCTGGCGGACGGCCTCTTTCACGCCACGACCTATATGTTCGTCGTGGCCGGGCTGGTTCTGTTCTGGCGCGCGGCGCGGCGCCCGCATCAGCGATGGCCGGCGGCCGAACTGGCCGCGACGCTTCTCATCGGTTTCGGTGCCTTCAACCTCGTCGAGGGTCTCATCGACCACCAGATCCTCGGGATCCACCACGTCAACGAGACGGCTCCGCAGGACCAGTGGCTTGCGTGGGACGTCGCATTCCTCGCCTGGGGAGCCGCGATGCTGGCAGGCGGGTTGTGGCTCCTGCGCCGCACCCGGCGGGTTGAAGACGTTCGGGCGGGAACATAGCCCCGGCAGCACTGTTCATGGGGCCGGGGGACGATACGACCGGAGATTGCCCATGAAAGCCGCTGCCCTTTGCCTTGCCGCCGTGCTGGGACTGTCCACAGCCGCCTGCGTCACGGCTCCGCCGCCCGTCGCTCCGGCGGCCATGGCCAACAACGCCATGGACTTCGTGCAGATGGCGACCGTTTCGAACGCCTTCGAGATCGAGACCAGCCAGTTGGCCCTGCAGCGCGCCAGCAACCCGCAGGTTCGTCGCTTCGCCAACCGCATGATAGCGGACCACACGCGGGCCACGCGGCAGATGGCCATGGTGCTGCGCCGCAACGGTATGCAGGCTCCGCCTCCGAGCCTCGACGCCCGCCACGCCGCGATGCTGGAGCAGCTGCGTGCCACCCCGGCCGACGGCTTCGACGCCGCCTACATGACCATGCAGGCCCAGGCTCACGAGGACGCAGTGGCGCTCTTCTCCGGCTACGCCAGCAACGGCGACGACCCGGCACTGCGCAATTTCGCAGCCCGCACCCTGCCGACTCTGCAGGCCCACGCCCGCATGGTCGAGCAGATCACGGGCGAGGCCCACGCCGGAATGTGACGGCAGCCTGGATGCGGGAGGCGGCACGACCGCCGCCCGCATCCGGAGCCGGCATCACCACCTCATGGCCGCGGTGTGCACCGGCGCGTCCCACAGGCGGGCCGTCTCGTCGTCCAGCACCGTCAGCGTCAGCGAGCAGCCGGCCATGTCGAGCGACGTGACGTAGTTGCCCACGAGCGACCTGCCGATGCCGACATTGCGACCGGCAAGGAAACGCCGCGCCGCGTCGGCCATGACATAGAGTTCCATGGCGGGCGTGCCGCCAAATCCGTTGACCAGCAGCAGGACGGATGTACCCGCCTTCAGGCCGAGATCCTCGATGATCGCCGCCAGCATCTCCTCGGCAATAGCGTCGGCGGAGGCCAGCTTGACGCGCCGGCGGCCGGGTTCGCCATGGATGCCGACGCCCATCTCCATCTCGTCGTCACCGAGCGTGAAGGTCGGCTTGCCGGCGGCGGGGACGGTGCAGGAGGTGAGCGCGACGCCCATGGAGCGGGTGCGCGCGTTGACGTCCTTGCCGAGGTCGGCGAGCGCGGCCAGGGGGCGACCTTCCTCAGCGGCGGCGCCGACGATCTTTTCCACGACCATGGTCCCCGCGACGCCGCGGCGGCCGGTCGACCATGTCGACCGCTCGACGGCGACGTCGTCGTCTGTCAGCACCGTGGCGACCTCGCCGCCCGCCATCTCGGCGGCCATCTCGAAGTTCATCACGTCGCCTTCGTAGTTTTTGACGATGAACAGCACGCCGCCGCCGGTATCGACGGCCTGCGCCGCCTCCATCATCTGGTCGGGCGTCGGCGCGGTGAAGACCTGGCCGGGGCAAGCCGCATCAAGCATCCCGAGGCCGACGAAGCCGGCATGCAGCGGCTCGTGGCCGGATCCGCCGCCCGAGATCAGCCCCGGCTTGCCCTGCTTCAGGGACTTCCGCCGCACGAACTTGCGCCCCTCGCCCAGCACGACGAGGTCCGAATGCGATGCCGCGAAGCCGTCGAGCGCCTGGTCGAGGACCGCGTCGACGCCATTGATGAGTTTCTTCATGGTCTCCTCCCCGCTGTTTCGTCAGGTGATGTCGTCGATGGCCCGCATCAGCCGGCGGACGACATCCACCACCATTTCGTCCAGCACCCTGTTTTTGCGGGCGTCCTGAAGGTCGGGCACCGTCAGGGTCAGCGACCGCATGCGCGGCAGCTGCCGGCCGGGGTCGATGCGCTGCGGGTGGGCCTTGGCATAGAGGTCGAGGAAGGCGCGCCGCTCCTCCTGCGAGAAGTGGCAGACCTCGAACATTGGCTCGACGTGCTGCGCCGGGATCGGCACGGGATAGGCGGGATTGGCGATCTGCGAGACGAACGAGCGGTTCTTCCCCAGCGTCGCAGCGAGCCGCTGGCGCGTGCCCGATGGCCGGCTGTCCAGCACCTTACGCAGCACCGCCTTGTAGGCTGCGACCGGCGAGACGGCCGCCTGTCCTCCGTCCAGGTCCGGCTTGTTCTCGACCTCGCTCATGGTGCAGTCAGCCCCGGGATGTCGAGCGTGGCGACAGCCGCCTTGGTGCGGGCCAGCGCCGCCGGTGACACGGACACCGACCGCAGTCCTGCGGCGAGCAGATGAGGCAGCACGGCGGGATCGCCGCCTGCCTCGCCGCACAGGCTGACGTCGCGGCCGAGGGCGCGGCCCTGCTCGGCGACGGCGCGGATCAGCCTGAGAACGCCGGGGTGCAGCGGGTCGGCGAGTTCTGCAACCTCGCCGATGTCACGGCCCGCAGCGGTGGCGTACTGCGTGAGGTCGTTGGACCCGATGGAGAAGAAGTCCGCGTCGAAGGCGTCCAGCGCCAGCGCCGTCGCCGGCACCTCGACCATGATGCCGAGCGCGGGGCGCCTGTGCGGCCGGCCCTCGGCCGCGAGTTCCGCGACGATCTCGTCCATCATTCTCCTGGTGACCATGACCTCCGAGGGCACCGTCACCATCGGCAGCATCACCTTGACCTCGCCATAGGCCGCGGCCCGGCACAAGGCCCGCAGCTGCGTGCGCAGCAGCTCGGGGTGGCGAAGTGACAACCTGATGCCGCGGACGCCGAGGAACGGGTTGCTCTCGCCCGCGGGCGTCAGGCCGGGAATGGGCTTGTCGCCCCCGGCATCGAGGGTGCGGATCACCACTGGCCGGCCCTGCGCCCACTCCGCCATGGTGCGGTACACGCCGAACTGAGCCTCCTCGCCCGGGCTCTGTGGACGGTCGTGGAAGAGGAACTCCGTGCGCACCAGCCCGACGCCGTCGCAATGAGCGGGGTCGATCCGCTTCAGCTCGCCGGGATCGGCGATGTTGAGGTTGACGAGGATGCGCTCGCCGGAAGCCGCGACAGCGGGCTTGTCGAGAAGCTCTGCCGCCTTCTCCGCCAAGGCGCGCTCGTCTTCCATGCGCACCGCGAAAGCCTTGCGCTCCGGCCCGGTGGGATCCGGGACGATCTCGCCCGCACCACCGTCGACCAGCGCGAAGTCGCCGAGCGCGGCGGGGTCACCGCCGAGTTGCACCACCATCGGCACGCCTCGGGATCGGGCGAGCACCGCGACATGGCTGGAAGGGCTGCCGCCCGTGAGCACGATCGCACCGCCGGCCGACCAGTCGATACCGAGGAAGCGGGACGGCGGCAGGTCCGTGCCCACCACGACGGCGCCGGCCGGAATAGTGTCCGCGCCGGCCCCGGCGAGCGTCAGAAGGACCCGGTCACGAAGATCGACGAGGTCGGCAGCCCGCGCCCGGAAGTACTCTTCCTCCGCCGCCTGGTAGCCCGCGATCTCGGTGTCGAGCGCGGCGGACCACGCCTGGTCCGCCGAGACCCCGTCCGCGATGGCGGCGAAAGCCGGCCGGGACAGCTCATCATCAGAGAGCAGCGCGACCTGGAACCCGAGAATGTCCGCCGCCTCGCCGGCCGAAGCTGCGGCAAGTGTCTCAAGGGCCGCGGACGCGGACGCGATGGCTGCCGAAAGGTCGGCGGCCTCGGTCGAGGGATCACCGCTCGGCACGCGCGTCACATGCTGCCCGGCGAGGACGTGCACAGGCCCAGCCGCCAGGCCGGGCGAAGCCGGCCGGCCCTTCAGGAGACGTCCGGACGAGCCGTCAGGCATGGGCGGTCGCGCCTCCCGCAGGCTCGTCCTCGCCGAAACGGTCCTCGATCAGGCCCTCGACCGCAGCTACCGCCGCGCCGGCTCCCTCGCCGGTGGCGCGGATGAACAGGGTCGAACCCTTGCCGGCGCGCACGCGCATCATCTTGACCGGGCTCTTGGCGTCGAACCAAGGTCCCTCCGGGCCGAGGGCGACCTCGACCGCACAGGCGAAGCTCTTCGCCAGCTGGGTGAGTTTCACCGAGGGGCGGGCATGCAGTCCTACCTCGTTGGTCAGCACGGCCGAGCCGCTTGCCGTGTCGCTCATCGGGTGTCCTCCGGCGCCGTCACTGGGGGGAAAGTTCCTCGGCCATGCGCCGCACGGTCTCGAGGTCGGACCCGCCGGAAGCTTCGGCCGCAGCGATCACGGCGCCTTCCACCAGCGGTGCGTTACAGACGACGACGCGCTCGCGCTTGGCATCGTCGAGCATCTCGATGGCCATCTCGCTGTTCGTTTCGGCACCGCCGAGATCGACGAGGATGGCGACGCCCGCCTCCGACCACGCTGTGTCGATCGCCTCCATGATGCGGCCGACATCGGTGCCGAGGCCGCCGTCGGGATTGCCCCCGGCCCAGGCAAGGGGCACGTCCTCGCCGACCATCTGGCGGACCATGTCGGCTGCGCCTTCCGCCACCTTGGGCGAGTGCGAGACGATGACGATGCCGACATTGCCGCTCATGCCTTGCCTCCGAGAACGCCGCACGCGGCCGCTATCATGAGTGAGGATGAGCGCGCGCCGGGATCCATGTGCCCGATCGAGCGGTCACCGAGGAACGAGGCGCGGCCCCGGATGGCCTTCACCGGGATCGTCGCCTCGGCAGCCTGTGCTGCCCTGGCCGCGATGGCCGCGGGGTTGGCCGTGGCCAGGATGTCCGCGACCGGGGCCAGGACGTCCAGCATCGTCTTCTGCCCGACTTCCGACTTGCCGCGCGCCTTCACCGCCTCGAACGCGGCCCGGAAAGCCCGGTCCAAGTCGTCCCGGCTGGCGGCGGGCCCGATTTCCTTGCCCAGCGCCATGAACAGGGTGCCGTAGAGCGGGCCCGAGGCGCCACCGACCTTCATGACCAGCGTCGTGCCGATGGCCTTGAGCGCATCCGGCAGCGGCTTGGCGGAGATCGCGGCCTTGTCGGCGAGCACGGCCTCGAAGCCACGCTTCATGTTGATGCCGTGGTCACCGTCACCGATGGCCTGGTCGAGATCCGTGAGTTCGTCGGCATGGGCGATGACGGCACCGGCGACGGCATCGATCAGCCGGTCGAGAAGGGCTGCGTCCATTGTCACTCCCCGGTGCTCGTCGATGCGTCTTTCATCATGGACTCCTCAGGCCCGCAGCCGGTTGCCGGCCGCAGCGAAGAAGAGCAAATCTGGGAAGTTGATGGCAGCACGATCACCGCGCTCCAGCCCCGAATCCGGGTCGCCGGGCGTCAAGACATCCCGCTTGCGAAGCGCGATCTGCAGTCCGTGGAATGTGCGGACGGCAGGTGGCGGTGAGGGGGATCAGGCGAGCCTGAAGCATCGTCATACTGTTATCCTCCCCCTGCGCACTAAACCGCCGCGGCCGGCACAGGCATGCAGCAGCCCGGCCGCGCCGGCAGACGCTGACTGACCCCTGCGCGCCTTGCTGGGCGCCAATCCGATGGCCGTGGGACACGGCGTTTCCTCGGGCACCCATGCCTTGTGGCGGCAGGTTGAGGGCCCATTCCTGTTCAGGGGATCATGCTCCACTAAACAAGTCAAACTGAACTTTTGTGGCTCTGCCAGGCTGTCCGGCAGGCTTATACGGCTCCGGCCGACGCAATGCCGGACAGCTGCTGCGTGCCTGCCCGCCGCTTCACATAGGTCATGGACGCCGGCGCCGGCGCTCGCCTATAGTCCGCTGCAACTGCAGCTTGTCCTTGATGCGGCTTTCGCGCAGTGAGACTTGGCGAGGGGGGAACATGGCGCTTGTACAGGTCCGGGGCCGCTCGCTGGCGGCCCTCGTCGCGGTCGCGGGTTTCGCGGCGCTCCTGCAGGGATGCGCGTCCGACGGCATGCTGATGAACCCCTCGGGGTCGAGCATGCCTCAACCTCCGCCCGGGCCGACCGTTACGGCCGACCAGCTCCTCGGCCGCTGGGGCCTCGCCTCCTACCGCGAGGACAAGGACAAGCCGCGCACGCAGAACGAGGCGCGCGCCCAGTGCTCCAATCCCTACGTCATCAACAAGGGCCCGACGGGCGGCGTGATGATGCATCTTGCCGACGAGAAGGAGCCGCGCGAGCTGATCGTGAAGACGGCCGGCGGCCGCACCTTCGTGGGTCCGGACGGGACGCCTCCGGGCGACGTCTTTGACCGCGAGATCCTGGCCTTTACGGGCGACACCATGACCATGGCCTGGATGGATCCCGAGGTGGCCGGCCGCTACGGCACCTTCATCTATGTCCGCTGCGGCGCGCCGGGGGGCGCCAAGCCCGCCGTAGCCAAACCGGCAACCGCCAAGCCCGCGGCTGCCAAGACCTGAGAACCTCAACAAGAAGGAACGAGGGCCTCATGATGCATACGCAAGAAGCCCCCCGGAGGAAGCATCTCACGGCCGTGCTCGCCGCGCTCGCCGCGGGAGCCATGATGTGGGTGCTGCCGACTGCGGCGCAAAGCCCGCCCATTCCTCCGGACTTTGTCGACGTGCCCGACCAGCCGGGATTGGTGCCGTCCGAGGAAAGCCAGCAGCTCTCCGGTCCCTGGGAGAAGCAGGTCGTCTTCTTCCGCACCACAGAGGCGCCGGGGACGATCGTCGTCCACACCAGCGAGCGCTACCTCTATCTGGTGCAGGGCAACAACCGGGCGCTGCGCTACGGCATCGGCGTCGGCCGCGACGGCTTCCAGTGGAACGGCCTCGTGAAGGTCGTGCGCAAGCAGGAATGGCCGGACTGGCGCCCGCCGCCGGAGATGATCGAACGCCAGCCCTACCTGCCGCGCTTCATGGCCGGCGGACCGGGCAACCCCATGGGCGCGCGCGCCATGTATCTCGGCGGCACGGTCTACCGCATCCACGGCACGAACCAGCCGGACACGATCGGCCACGCCGTGTCCTCCGGATGCTTCCGCCTCGTCAACAACGACGTCATCGACCTCTATGAGCGCGTGCCGGTGGGCACCAAGGTCGTCGTCAGGCAACAGGCCAGCCTCTGAGGCCGGCCCTGGCGGCGGGGTGTGCCCCGCCGCCCGCACACGCGTCGCGTTTTCCGGCGGACCGGCGCAACCAGGCGCGACCGCCCGTCCAATCATCATCGGGGGTCGTCATGCCGCATCTCGCCGCCGGGAAGAGCCACGCCACTCGCCGCGGGCTCCGTCTCGCGCTCGCCGCCGCCGGGGCGGCATTCCTCGTCTCCGCGCTGCCGGCCGCGGCGCAGACGCTCGACGCCGTCAAGAAGCGCGGCGAACTGGTCTGCGGCGTCAGCCAGGGACTGCTCGGCTTTTCCAGCCCGGACGACAAGGGCAACTGGTCGGGCTTCGACGTGGACTTCTGCCGCGCCGTAGCCGCCGCCGCTCTCGGCGATGCCACCAAGGTCAAGTTCGTGCCGCTCTCGGCGGCCGAGCGCTTCGAGGCGCTGAAGGGCGGCAAGGTCGACCTGCTCGCCCGCAACTCCACCTGGACCCTCGGCCGCGAGACGGAGTACGGCGTCGCCTTCACCGGCGTGACCTACTATGACGGCCAGGGCTTTATGGTGCCCAAGGCCGCCAACACCACCTCGGCACTCGAGCTGGATGGCGCCAAGGTCTGCGTCCAGGCGGGCACCACCACGAAGGACAACGTAGTGGACTACTTCGCCCAGAACGGCATGAAGGCCGAGCTGGTCGAGCTGTCCTCTCCCGCCGACGCGCTGAAGGCCTATTCGGAAGGCAATTGCGGCGTCCTCACCAGCGACGTCTCCCAGCTCCACGCCGAAAGGCTGCGGCTGGAGAAGCCTGGCGACCACGTCATCCTTGCCGACATCATCTCCAAGGAGCCGCTCGGTCCCGTCGTGCGCGCCGACGACACCAAGTGGTTCACGCTGGTGAAGTGGGTCGGCTTCGCGCTGGTCAATGCCGAGGAACTGGGCGTGACCACGGCCACCGTCGATGCAGCGCTCGCCTCCAAGAAGCCCGACGTCCAGCGCCTTGTCGGGACCGACGGCAAGCTCGGCGAGAGCCTCGGCGTGTCCAACGACTGGGTGGCCAAGGCCGTGAAGGCCGTCGGCAATTACGGCGAGATCTACGAGCGCAATGTCGGGCGCGAGTCGAAGCTCGCCATACCGCGCGGCATCAACCAGCTCTGGTCGATGGGCGGCATCCTCTACGCGCCGCCCGTGCGCTGACGAGGGTGAGGGCAGGGGCCAGCGCGGCCCCGCCCTTCCGCCTCAGAGCAGCGTGACCTTGCCGCTTGCGATGTCGTAGACGCCGCCCGCAGCCTTCACGCTGCCGTCGGCGAGGAAGCCGGCGATCACCGGCGACGCATCGCCGATCCGCTTCAGGACGTGCTTCACGTTCTCACGCGTTGCCGCCACGAGCAGGTCGTCCGGGTGCTCCTCGATGGCCGTCTCCACCGCGGGCCTGATCGCGGCCGCGAGGCCGGGCAGGTGCCCGGGGAGCGTCACGCCCTCCTTTACGACCTTGATGGTCGCCGCCACCGCACCGCAGCCGCTGTGGCCGAGCACCAGGATGAGGGGAACGCCCAGCGCCTTGACCCCGTATTCGAGGGTTGCGAGGCCGTCATCGTCCACGACGTTGCCGGCTACTCGGACGACGAAAAGATCGCCGGAGCCCTGGTCGAAGGCGAATTCGGGAACGACGCGGGAATCCGCGCAGCTGACGATGGCAGCGAATGGATACTGGGCCGACGCCCGGGCGATTCGGCCGGCCGAGGGATCCCGGTTCGTGGACATGTTGGCGGCATGCCGGGCATTGCCCGCGACGAGGCGCTGCAAGGCCTCGTCGGGCGGGATCGCGTTGGGGCGGGAAATGACCGCGTCCGCTTCGTCGGCGCGAACCGCGCCGAGCGGCAGAACGCTCGCGGCGGCCGCTAACCCGGCCACGCGCAGGCCGGCTCCCAGCATCGCCCGGCGCGACAACCCCGTGGATGACACACAACACTCACACATGCCCGCCCCCGACTTCCGTGGCTCGTCTCGCGAGGGCCGCCTTGGCTCCGTCGCAGACCATTCCCAGGCTTATGCAGCTACGACCTTGAACGCCGCGATAAGCCAACCTGGAAAACCGTAATCAGGGTGAGTATTTGTTTCCGGCGGCTACCCCGCCATCATCGCCATCAGCAGGAAGGCGACGACGACGAGGGCACACGCCGCAATGATCGAGCCGACCACTTCGCCGAGCCGGAGGTCCATGTCACGTTTTGGCATCACGGGCGCCCGGCGAATCATCTCTCGATACTGGCCGGGCTCAATAAAGGGCGCCATTGGGACGATGACGGATGCTTGTTGCTCGTTGGACCGCCCGTTTTCGGACGCGCGTTGAACTGCGGGTCTGAAGACCCGCGCTCCGGAGAGCGCCTGTGAGCGCCTGCGTGCGCCTCAGGGGCGCTCGCCGCGCGCCAGCCTTCCCTCGATGGCGTCGAGGACAGGCGGAAGGTCGGCGATGCTGTCGATGACGTAATGCGCCCCCGCCCTCAGCAGGTCGCGCGCCGCGATTGCCCGCAGGCGATCCTTCTCGGCCGTGGATGTCGCCGCCAGCTCCTCCCGCGACAGGCCGACGCCATTGCCCGACAGCGTGACGCCGACGGTCCAGCTTCCGGCCGCGATGCCCTCGGCGATGCCCGGCGTGGTGTCGTCCACCTTCACCACGGCGCCGGCCGGCCAGACATTCAGGTCGGTGAAGCACTTGTACATCATCAGCGGGCTTGGCCGCCCGTCGGCGAGGTCGCCGGCGCAGACCAGGTTGTCCGGCGCATAGCCCTGCGCCGCAGCCGCCGGCAGCAGCCTTTCCATGATGGGCCGGACGTATCCTGTCGTGGATCCGATCTTCATCCCCCGCCGGCGCAGCTCTGCCACCATCTCGACGGTGCCGGGGATGAGGTCGGCGTAATCCGTGACGACCTTCGTGTTGAGCGGCACGAAGACGTCGTAGATCCGGTCGATGTCGTCCTTCGCCGGAGCCTTGCCGTGGGCCTCCGTCCAGCGAGCAGCGATCGCAGGGTTGTCGAGCAGGGCCTTGATGTGGTCCCACTTCGGCAGGCCCATGGGGCCACGGGCCTCGGCGATGGAGATCGGCACCTGGAATTCGCCGAACACCTGCACGAACGCCCCCATGGGGGCGCGCGAGCCGTGGTCGATGGTGGTGCCGGCCCAGTCGAAGATGGCGGCCTTGAGCGTCATGCGCGCTGCTCCTGCGTTTGCGATCCGAAGAGTTCGCCGATCACCTCCTCGGCGATGGCAAAGGATGTGGAAGCACCCGTGCCGCTTGTGATCATCACGATGCGCTCGGCCGGAGATGGCCTGTCGACCAGCATCAGCCGGTCGGATGCGGATGCATAGGTCCCTGTCCAGCGCTCTGTCACGTGCCGGCCGGGAAGGTCGAGGACGACGTCAATCTCGCGCAGGATGATGTCGTCCACCTCCTCGGGCGCGAACGGATCCACCGTCTCGCCGTAGTGGTGGCTGTCTCCCACGACCAGCGATCCATCGGCCGACTGCACGACGATGAGGTGAACGCCGTGGGCCAAGGCATCCGCCTGTTCGGCCTGCAGCCGCGCCTTCAGCGCAGCCGCCTCCGGCAGCTCGGCATAGCCGAGGTAGCGCACCAGGCCGAGGTCGGACATGACGGCTGCCCCCAGGGGCGCCCGGCTTGCCGGTGCGACGCGCATCATGTGCAGCTTGCAATGCGTGATGCCGTAGGGGGCGAGCCGGCCGGGGAAGAGCGTCTGCAGGTCGTGGCCGGGGCAGACGATCACCGTGTCGGCCCGGACGTCGCCCCGCGTGGTCGAGAGACGTGGCGTCTCCACCGCGTTCACCAGCGTCGAGCGCATGAAGGTGACGCCGAGCCCCTCCTCGAGATAGCGCGCCAGCAACGGGATGGCCTGCCGGCTCTCGACCCGCCGCTCGTGCGGCGACCACAACGCGCCTTCAATGGCCTCGCGACGCAGGGCAGGCACCCGGTCGATGGCCTGGGCCGGTGTCAGCATGGCGCAGTCGCGGCCCATCTCCGTGGCGCAGAATGCCTCCAGCACACGCTTGGCCTCGGGACGCCGTGCTGCGACGACGAGGCCCTCGTGCTCGACCCTGATCCCGGCCGGGCCCGCCACCTCCAGCCATACGTCGCGGGAGCGCATCGCCCGCCGCCAGCAGTCGCCCGCCTGCTGCCCGGTCACCGTGATGAAGCCGAAATTGCGGATCGACGCGCCGTTGGCCTGCGCATCGCGGTCGATCACCACCACGCGCTTGCCCCGCCGTACCGCCATGAGCGCATGCGCGAGCCCGACGATGCCCGCCCCCACGATCGCGACGTCGTATCCAGCATGCCCGGCCATGTCGCCCTCCGCTCGCCCGGTTGCACCGCAAAACCGGCCCGGGCGCAAGCGGATTGGCCCGCCTTTGCTGGGTCCAGCGCATCACCATCGCGGGCGTCAAGGTCCCCTGCGTGCACCGGCAAGTGCCGTGTCATCCCCGGCGCGCCGCAGGCGCGGGAAAAGGGACCCAGGCCTGTTCAACGGCGTCAGAGCCGGGGCGGACAACGGCGGAACGTGGAGAGTACTGCCACCCCTGGGTCCCCTTCCCCTCCGCGGCTGCGCCGCTCCGGCCGGGGATGACTTGGGGAGGGCTCCGCGCCCTGTCATCCCCGGCGCGCCGCAGGCGCGGGAAGGGGATCCAGGCCTGTTCAACGGCGTCAGAGCCGGGGCGGACAACGGCGGAACGTGGAGAGTACTGCCACCCCTGGGTCCCCTTCCCCTCCGCGGCTGCGCCGCTCCGGCCGGGGATGACTTGGGGAGGGCTCCGCGCCCTGTCATCCCCGGCGCGCCGCAGGCGCGGGAAGGGGATCCAGGCCTGTTCAACGGCGTCAGAGCCGGGGCGGACAACGGCGGAACGGGAGAGTACTGCCGCCCCTCGATCCCCTTCCCCTCCGCGGCTGCGCCGCTCCGGCCGGGGATGACACGGGGGAGGGCTCTGCGTCCTGTCATCCCCGGCGCGCCGCAGGCGGGGGAAGGGGATCCAGCCTTGCAATCCTCCTCGACACGGCGGCCATCGCCGGGCAGCTCCGGCCGGGGATGACAGGCGGTGAGGCCTCCGCTATGGGAGACCTCCCCTGAACGAGGGTGTTCCCGCCATGTCCGACCGCCTGTCCCTGTCCAAGGACAAGATCCGCGTCCTCCTTCTTGAAGGCGTCAACGACAGCGCCGTCGAGCTCTTCCAAGGCGCGGGCTATACCAGCCTGACCCGGCTCACCCGCGCGCTCGGCGGCGACGAGCTTCACCAGGCGCTGAAAGGCGTCCACATCCTCGGCATCCGCTCGCGCACGCAGATCACGGACACCGTGCTGTCCCATGCCGACCGGCTGATCACGATCGGCTGCTTCAGCGTCGGCACCAACCAGGTCCAGCTCGGCGCGGCCCGGGCGCGCGGCGTGCCGGTGTTCAATGCTCCCTTCTCCAACACCCGCAGCGTGGCCGAGCTCGTCATCGGCGAGATCATCATGCTCTTCCGCCGCATCTTTCCGCGCTCGGTGGGGGCGCATCGCGGCGAATGGGACAAGTCGGCCAAGGGCAGCCGCGAGGTGCGCGGCAAGGTGCTGGGCATCGTCGGCTACGGCAATATCGGCAGCCAGCTCTCGACCATGGCGGAAGCCATCGGCATGCGGGTCATCTTCTTCGACCTCACGGACAAGCTTCGCCACGGCAACACGGAGCCGGTGGCAAGCCTGCAGGATCTCCTGGCCGCCAGCGACGTAGTGAGCCTGCACGTGCCGGAGAACCGGGGCACGCAGGGCATGATCGGCGCCGCCGAAATCGCACTGATGCGGCCGGGTTCCTTCCTCATCAACAACAGCCGCGGCACCGTGGTGGACCTCGACGCGCTGGCCGCGGCCCTGCGCTCCGGCCATCTCGCCGGTGCGGCGGTCGACGTGTTCCCGGAGGAGCCGTCGGCCAATGGCGAAGTCTTCCGCTCGCCGGTGCAGGGCCTCGACAACGTCATCCTCACCCCGCACATCGGCGGCTCGACCGAAGAGGCGCAGGAGCGCATCGGCGCCGAGGTGGCGCGGAAGCTCGTCGACTACAGCGACGTCGGCTCGACCCTGGGCGCGGTGAATTTCCCGCAGGTGCAGCTGCCCCCGCGGCCCTCGGGCACGCGCTTCATCCAGGTGCAGGAGAACATGCCGGGCATGCTGGGCCGCCTCAACGAGGTCTTCGCGCATCGCGGCGTCAACATCGCGGCGCAGTACTACCAGACCGACGGCTCGGTCGGTTACGTCGTCCTCGACGCCGACGGCTCGGCCTTCGACGGGCGGGCCGTCGTCGAGGAGATCCGCGGCCTGCCGGGCACGATCCGGGCCCGCATGCTCAACGACTGGCAGTAGTCACGGACAGCGCATCTTTGGACCCGCTCGGCGAGTGCAGAGCGGGCCTGGAGGCTCGCGGTCCAGACAAACGCCGGACCGCGCGTCGTCGGGCGCGCATAGCTGAACGTGGAGCCCCGGGCAAGAGGGCCAAGCGCCGTCATCCCGGCCGAAGCAAAGCGGAGAGCCGGGATCCAGGAACTCCATGCGATATGGCCCTGGATCCCGGGTCAGCACCGCATCGCTTCGCGCTGCGGCGCGCCCGGGATGACGATCGGCATTACGCGACGTTGGTGTGCGCGTACTTCTCCAGCAGCCGGTGCGGCTTCTTCAGGGCGTCGCGGCGGAAGGGGTCGCCGAGCTCCTGCGTCACCATCACCTCGATGACCGTCGTCTTGCCGTGCTTTTGCGCGGCACAGGCCTTGTCGAGTGCCTCGCCGACGTCGCCGAGCTTGTCGATGGTGACACCCTCCGCGCCCATGGAACGGGCCACCTCGGCCCAGCTCGGGTTCGTCAGGTTCACGCCGAGGAAGCGCGTGTCGTAGAAGTCGACCTGGTTCTTCTTTTCCGCGCCCCACTGCTTGTTGTGGAACACCACGGCCGTGACCGGGATGTCCTCGCGCACGCAGGTGAGGATCTCGCCGAAGCTCATGCCCCAGGCGCCGTCGCCGACATAGGCTACGGCCGGGCGGTCGGGAGCCGCGACCTTGGCGCCGATGATCGAGGGCAGGGCGTAGCCGCAGTTTCCGAAGCTCATTGCCGCAAACATCGAGTTCGGCTTCTTGAAGCGCAGGTAGGAGTTCGAGACCGAGCAGATGTTTCCGATGTCGGTCGACACCATGGCATCCTGCGGCATCGCCTTTTCCAGCTCCCGCAGCATCTGGCGCGGGTGCATGAAGGGCGAGTCCTTCGAGATCTCGACCGACCAGTCGTCCTTCTCGTGCGTCCAGCCATCGAGCTCGCGCTCCCAGGCGTCCTTCTCCGCCTTGATGCGGTCGAGACGCTGCGGCGCGTTGGCTGAGCAGGCGAGCTTGCGGTTGGCGAGGCGGTAGGCGAGCGCCTTGGCCGCCTCGCGCGCATCGCCAACGACCCCGACCGAGATCTGCTTGACGAGGCCGAGCATGCGATGGTCGCTGTCGACCTGAATGATCTTGGCGTTCTTCGGCCAGTAGTCGAGCCCGTGCTGGGGCAGGGTGCCGAACGGACCGAGCCGGGTGCCGAGCGCCAGCACCACGTCAGCCTCGGCGATGAGCTTCATTGCCGCCTTCGAGCCCTGGTATCCCAGTGGACCGGTCCACAGCGGATGGTCGCTGGGGAAGCTGTCATTGTGCAGGTAGGAGTTGACCACCGGCGCTTTCAGCTGCTCGGCCAGCGCCACGCATTCCTGGATGCCGTTCGACATGATGACGCCGCCGCCCGACACGATGACCGGGAACTTCGCCTGCGCCAGCAGGTCGGCCGCCTCGTCGAGGCTCTCGTCGGCGCCCGGGCCGCGCAGGATCTTCTTCGGCACGGTGATGTCGTAGTCCGCCTCGCCGTAGAAATTGTCGCGCGGGATGTTGAACTGCGTCGGCCCGCGCTCGCTCATTGCCATGTCGAAGCAGCGCGCCAGCAGCTCGGCCATGCGCGGGTGCTTGGAGACATGCGCCTGGTACTTGGTGATCTTGGAGAAGATCGGCAGCTGCTCAGTCTCCTGGAAGCCGCCCAGCCCGATCGTGCCCGTGCCAGTCTCCGGCGTGATCGCCACCACCGGCGAATGCGCCCAGTAGGCGGCCGCGATGGCGGTGACGAAGTTCGTGATGCCCGGGCCGTTCTGCGCGATGCAGACGCCGTGACGGCCGGAGACGCGGCTGTAGCCGTCGGCCATGTGGGCGGCGCCCTGCTCGTGCACGGTCGGGATGAAGCGGATGCCTGCCGTCGGGAACAGGTCGAGCGCGTCCATGTAGGCCGAGCCGACAATGCCGAAGATATCGGTCACGCCATGCGCGACGAGGGTTTCGACGAAGGCCTCGCTGGCGGACATCTTCGGCATGGGCGTCTCCTCGATCCTGTTCGGGCGCGGCTCTCCGGCGCGCGCGGAAATGGGGGCGGTTCGCCCCTCGATGCGTCGGCGCTCAAGCTAGCTGGAGCGTCCCGCCATGTCGTGGGGCCAGGCTGGTTCCAGGCCGCGCGCCAGCGATGGTGCCAGACACTCAGGCCTCCCTCGCAGCCTGCGCGAGCGCGGCGATGCCCGGCTCGATCCGTTCGGCCGGAATTGAGCCAAAGCCCAGGCGATAGAAATTCCGCGGCGCATCCGGCCCGGCAAAGAAGATCTCGCCGGGCTCGATCAGCACGCCCCTTCCGGCTGCGGCCCGGGCGAGCCGCCCGGCGTCGAGGGAGGTCGGGCCCTGCACCCACAAGCTCGACCCTCCCGAAACGCCGTGCCCGCGATGATCCGGCAAATGCCTCGCCAGTGCGGCGGTCAGCACGTCGGCGCGCCGGCCGAGCCCCACGGCGATGCGCCGCAGATGCGCCCTGTAATGCCCGAGGGACAGGAAAAGCGCCGCGGCCCGCTGGTTGTTGAGAGGGGGGTGACGCAGCATCAGCCGCCGCAGCGCGCGCAGTTCCCGCACCACCGGAGCCGGGGCGACGACGTAGCCGAGCCGCAGTCCCGGCGCCAGCGACTTCGACAGGGAGCCGATGTAGAGCACCCGCCCTCCACGGTCCGCCGCCTTGAGGGACTGCAGCCCGCCCGCCTCGGAGACGAGGTCGCCCTCGTAGTCGTCCTCGACGATCAGGATGTCCCGCGCCTCGGCCTGCCGCAGCAGTTCCTCCCTGCGCTGCGTGCCCATCGGCGCGGTCGTCGGGCAATGGGAAGCGGCGGTCACCATCACGAGGTCGACGCCGGCGAGCGCCTCGCCGCAAACCAGCCCGCCATCGTCCACCGGGAGCGGCACGACCCGCCGCGTGCGCAGCCCGAAGATGTTGCGCGCGTCGGGATAGCCGGGATCCTCGATGCCCACCCGCGTCTCCGGCGTGACCAGGAGGTCGGCCAGCATGAACAGCGCCTGCTGCGCGCCGATGGTGATGATGATCTCGTCGGGCGACACCCAGATGCCGCGCCGGGGCAGGACATGCAGGCGCAGCTGGTCGACGAGTTCGGAATCGTCCCCGTCGACGAGGTCGCGGGCCCAGTTGTGGATTTCGGTCACCGACAGGGCCGAGCGCGCGCATTCGCGCCAGTCATTGGTGGGAAACAGCGTCGGGTCGAACTGTCCGTAGATGAAGGGGTAGGGGTAGCGCAGCCAGTCGCGGGGCTTGACGATGTTGCGCTCTGCCGCGGGGTGGCGCGCCAGCCTCGCCTGCCAGACGGAATCGCCCGCCTGTGACGCCCCCTCGGGACGGCGAGGTGCGCCGGCCCGCGGTGGCCACGTAGTAGCCGGAGCGCTCCCGGGCCACCAGGAACCCTTCCTCGACCAGCTGGGCATAGGCGAGGACGGCCGTGTTGCGGGCGATGTCCAGCACGTCCGCGAGCCGGCGGCTTGAGGGCATGCGCGCGCCGGCCTGCAGGCGTCCAGCCTCGATGGCGGCGACGACGGTCTGGCGGATCTGCTGCTGCAGGGGACGGTCCGACTGTCCGAAGTCGCGGAACAGCGCCCGCCACATGACGGCCTCGTCGCCCGGGCCTCGGCCCGGCGGGTCGGCATGAGAAGTGCTGTCCTCGATTTCGGCGGGGTGTTCCATGCGAAGCCCTTGGACTGGACCTAAGCAAGAATGCCCGCAACTGGCACCATCCGCCAGCGTGAAGGTGGCGCGATCCGCGCCGCCGCCGAAACTTTTGTCTGACGGAGGCGGTCGATGGTCCAGTCCACTGGCATGGGCGAGGGGGGCGATGCGTTCTGGATCCCGTTCACGCCGAACCGGGATTTCAAGGCCGACCCGAAGATGTTCGCCCGCGCCGAGGGCGTGTTCTACTACACGCCCGAGGGCCGCGAGGTGCTGGACGGCTCGTCCGGCCTGTTCACCACGCCCGCCGGCCATGCCCGCCGCGAGATCGCAGAGGCGGTGCACAAGCAGCTTCTGGAACTCGACTTCTCCTCCAGCTTCCAGCGCTCGCATCCCAAGGCCTTCGAGGCGGCCGAGCGCGTGGCGCAGCTGACCCCGGCCGGGCTGGACCGCATCTTCTTCGTCAACTCCGGCTCGGAGGCGGTCGACACCGCCATGAAGCTGGCTCTCGCCTATCACCGCGTCCGCGGCGAGGGGCAGCGCACACTCTTCGTCTCGCGCGAGCGGGCCTATCACGGCGTCAATTTCGGCGGCGTGGCGCTGTCGGGCATGGTCAACAATCGCCGCTGGTTCGGCATGGGCCTGCCGAGCGCCGTCCACATGCGCCACACCCACATCCCCGAGAACCGCTTCGTGCCCGGCGAGGGCGAGCACGGCGCCGACCTCGCCGACGACCTGACCCGCATCATCCAGACCTATGGCGCCGACACCATCGCCGCCGTCTTCGTCGAGCCCATCGCCGGATCCACGGGCACGCTCGTGCCGCCGAAGGGTTACTTGAAGCGGCTGCGCGAGATCTGCGACAAGCACAGTATCCTGCTTGTCTTCGACGAGGTCATCACCGGCTTCGGCCGCACCGGACGCTCCTTCGCCGCGCAGAGCTTTGGCGTGACGCCGGACATCATGACCATGGCCAAAGCCATCACCAACGGCGCGCAGCCCATGGCCGCCGTGGCCGCCAAGACCTCAATCTACGACCTGATGATGGAGAAGGCGCCGCAGGACACGATCGAGTTCTTCCACGGCTACACCTGGTCGGCGCATCCCGCCGCCTGCGCTGCCTGCATCGCCACCCTCGACATCTACGAGAAGGAGCGCCTGTTCGAGCGCGGCGCCCAGATGTCGGCCTACTTCCTCGAGGGTCTGTTCTCGCTGAAGGGCATCCCGGCGGTTACCGACATCCGCGGCTACGGCCTGATGGGCGGTGTCGACGTGGCGCCGATGGGCACGCCCGGCAAAGCCGGGCACGTCCTGCAGAAGAAGCTCTACGACAACGGCCTGCATGTGAAGACGACCGGCGACTCGGCCGTCATCGCGCCGCCCTTCGTCATGGAGACCGCCCACATCGACCGAATGGTCGACGTCCTCGACCGCACCCTGCGCGCGATGTGACGCACGCCGACCTTCTCGTCGCCGGCGTCACGGCGCTGGCGGCGCTCGTCTCCGGGCTGGCCGGCTTCGCCTTTGCGCTGGTGGCGAGCGGCTTCCTGATGCAGGTGCACCGGCCGGTCGACGCGACCGCGCTGGTGCTCGCCCTGTCCTTCGTCTCGCAGATGATCAGCATCGCGCGGCTGGGCATCCAGACGCAGTGGCGCAAGCTCGCGCCCTTCGTCGCGGGCGGCCTCGTCGGTCTGCCGATCGGGCTTTACCTCGTCACCCGCACGCCCGTGGGCCCTCTGCGGCTGGGGCTGGGCGTCTTCCTCATCGGTTACCCGCTGGCGGTGGTGGCGCTGGGCCATCCCAGGCCGCTGCGCTGGGGCCCCGTCTGGGCCGACGCCCTCGCGGGCTTCACTGGTGGCGTGCTCGGCAGCCTCGCGGGGTTCTCGGGCGCGCTCACCACCATCTGGATCTCGCTCAAGGACTGGACCATCGCCGAGCAGCGCGGCGTCTACGCGCCCTATTTCGTCGCCATGCAGCTCGCCGGCATCCCGCTGCTGCTGCCCTATGTCGACCGCGCCGTGCTGGTCCGCGACCTGACGATCTCGACGCCCGGCGTCATCGTCGGCACCCTCATCGGCGCCGCCCTCTTCAAGCGCGCCAGCGTGGCCCAGTTCAGGATCGTCGTGCTGATCCTCCTCTTCGCGTCAGGCGCTGCGCTGATCATCCGCGAACTGACGAACTGAAGGCCCCCTCTGTCATCCCCGGCGCGCCGCAGGCGCGGGAAGGGGATCCAGGTCTTTTCCTCCAAGGCGCCTGCCGGGCCGGGCCTCTTGCCCCTGCACGGGATCCCCTTCCCCTCCGCCGCTGCGCGGCTCCGGCCGGGGATGACAAGGGCTGGGCCGGTGGCGGACAAGGTTGCCCTCCGGGTTGCCCGTGCTGGGCGGACGGGGCATCACACGGGCTCCGTGATCCGGTTCGCCATGTCCCCCATCCGCCTCGTCATCCTCGACTTCGATGGAACGCTGGCTGACAGCTTTCCGTGGTTCCTCGACGTCCTGAACGGTGTGGCGGACCGCTATCGCTTCAGGCGCGTGCGCGGCGACCAGGTCGACATGCTGCGCGGGCGCAGTGCCCGGCAGATCATCGCGCATCTCGGCATCCCGTTCTGGAAGCTGCCGCTCGTCGCACGCCATATGCGCGGGCTGGCGGCGCGTGACGCGGAGCGGATCCGGCTCTTCCCTGGCGTGGCGGACATGCTGGACGAGCTATCCGGCTCGGGCCTGACGCTCGCGATCGTAACGTCCAACTCGGAGGAGAATGTCCGCCGCACGCTGGGTCCCTCGGCCTCGCGGATCGCGATCTTCTCCTGCGGCAGTTCCACCTTCGGCAAGGCGGCGAAATTCCGCACAGTCACAAAGCAGGCCGGCGTGCCGCCGCAGGCCGTGCTCTGCATTGGCGACGAGTTGCGGGATCTGGAGGCGGCGCGCGCCTGCGGCATGCGGTTCGGCGCGGTCGGCTGGGGCTACACGCGGTTGGACGCGCTCGAGGCTGCGGCTCCCGACATTGTCTTCCGCGCAGTCGCCGAGATCGCGGCGGAGCTCACCCGGCCAGCATCTTCGCCAGCATGAAGCCCGACCCGGCGCCTGTCCCGGCTCCCGGCCAGGTCGGCGCGCCGCACAGATACAGCGACTTGACCGGCGTCCGGTAGCGCGACCAGCCCGCGACCGGCCGGAACAGGAAGTTCTGGTCGAGATGGTGGCTGCCGGAAAGATTGTCGCCGCCGATGAGGTTGGGGTTCTCCCGCTCGAGGTCGAGCGGGGAGAAGACGCAGCGGCCAAGGATCTTGCCCTTCACGCCCGGAGCATAGCGGTCGAGGAGGTCGACCACGCGATCGGCATAGGCCTCCTTCGCGCCGTCCCAGTCCGGAGCGGAGATGGCGCCCGAGGCATCGCCTTTGATCGCGGCCGGCAGTACCCGCACCTGCACCCAGAGCACGTGTTTGCCCTCCGGCGCGCGGGAGGGGTCGACGGCGGTGGGCTGGCCGACGACCAGCACGGGTTCGGCGGGCAGGAGCCCGTCCGCGGCCTCGGCATACACCCGCGACATCATCGCGAAGTCGGGCGCAACATGGACGTACGCGTAGCGCTTCAGCGCTTCGCCCGCCGTCCAGTCCGGAAGCGAGTCCATGGCGAGGTGGATCATCATCGTGCCGGGCCCTGCCCGAAACCCGGCGACCTTGCGGTCGAACGTCTCGCGGGCGGGATCCGCCGGCAGGAGCTTGCCGAAGACGAGCTGCGGATGGGCGTTGGAGATCACGGCGCGCCGGGCACCGATGGTGCGCCCGTCCACAAGCCGCACCGCCGAGGCCGCGCCGCCCTTCGTCTCGATGCGCTCGACCGGCGAGCCCAGCAGGATCTCGCCGCCCTTCGCCTTCAGCGCGCCGGTCATCGCCTTGACGATGGTGTCCGCCCCGCCCTGGCCGATGACCATGCCGAAGCACTGGTTGGCCATGGATTCGAGGTAGGGGAACAGCGCGCCGCCAGCGACGTCCGGCGCGAAGTCGAGATGCAGGCCCCACGCCCCCATCATTGCCTTGACCTTGTCATTCGCGAAGCGCGCGTCGAGGAAGTCCCGCGGCGACGCCAGCAGCAGGCGCAAGGTATCGTAGACCCAGGCAGCCCCCTTCTGCCGCCACGCCTTCCACACCACGCCCGCCGCCGCCCGCGACGGCATGGGGGAGCCGAGCAGGGCGAAGATGTGCGGCGCATCCTCGCCGAAGGAGGCGACCATTGCCCCCCAGGCCGCGGCGTCCGTGGGAGAGAGCGCGGCGATGGCCGACGCCGTCTCCTCGAGGTCGGTGCCGACGCCGAGATGCGTGCCGTCACGAAAGACGCTGGCGAAACAATGCGAGGCGGGCACGAAACCGAGGCCGTGCGAGAGCAGCAGGTCCTTGTGCGCGGCGAAGAAGGGAGACCCCGCGAACATCGACAGGTTCATGGCCGCGACGTCGTGGCGGAAGCCCGGCAGCGTCAGCTCGCGCGTCTTCACCGCGCCACCCGGCTCGTCGTTGCGCTCGACGACGCACACCGACCAGCCTCTGGTGGCGAGATGCACCGCCGCCGCGAGACCATTGTGCCCAGCGCCGATGACAACCGCGTCGTAGTCCATGCCCCGCCCCCGCAGCTAGCTTCGCGCCGAGGGGTGGCACAGGCCAGGCCTCCGGCGCAATCCCGCCAGCGCGTGCGCCACGCGAAAGCGGTTCCCAGCGCCGCCGCGCTTGCTTAGGATCGCGCGCCGCAAGGCGCCCGGCCGACCGGCCCGTAGGCGCCGCGATCCAGGGGGACGATTTCGATGAGTTCTGCGAACGTGCTTGCCGGCCTCGGCTCGGCGCTCCTGTCGGGCGCCGTCAAGGTGGTGGACCTTTCCGCGCCGCTCGGGCCGGAGACACCCGTGATCTACCTGCCGCCGCAGATCGGCAAGAACACGCCCCCCGTAAAGGTGCACACCATCTCCCACTACGACCAGGACGGGCCGTACTGGGCCTGGAACTGGCTCGAGCTGGGCGAGCACACCGGCACGCATTTCGACGCGCCCGTGCACTGGATCACCGGCAAGGACTACGCCGACGGCACGACGGACCGCATCCCGCCGCAGAACTTCGTGGCGCCAGTCAATGTGATCGACCGCTCGAAGGAGACCGCCGCCGACCCTGACTACCTGCTCACCGTGGAGAGCATCAAGGAGTGGGAAGGCCAGCACGGCGCCATCGAGGCGGGAAGCTGGGTGCTGCTGCGGACGGACTGGTACAAGCGCAACGGCTCGTCCGAGAGCTTCCTCAACGCCGACGCGAACGGCCCGCACTCGCCGGGCCCGACGGCCGAGGCAATCGAGTACTTGCTGTCGAAGGGCATCATCGGCTGGGGATCGGAAACGGTCGGGACCGATGCAGGCTCGGCCGGCGGCATGAACCCTCCCTTCCCCGCCCACAACCTGATGCACAAGGCCAACAAGTACGGCCTCGCCAGCCTGTGCCAGCTCGATCAGCTGCCGCCCAAGGGCGCCGTGCTGATCGCGGCGCCGCTGAAGTTCGTCAACGGCACGGGCTCGCCGGTGCGGGCGCTGGCGCTCGCTCCAGCCTGAGCCACCACAACGGGGGAGCAGCGCCGCGGCTCCTCCCTTTTTCCTGAGCGATGATCCGGGCCGGGGCCACGGCATGAGCGAGCACGACTACGTCATCGTCGGCAGCGGCATCAATGCGCTCGTCGCGGCAGCAATGCTGGGCAAGAAGGGCCGCAAGGTCCTGGTGCTGGAGCGCAACGACCGGATCGGCGGCTGCATCCGCACGGAGGAATGCACGGCGCCGGGTTATATCCACGACGTCATGGCGACGACCTTCGTGCTCTTCCTGCTGTCGCCGGCCTATGGCGCCGTCGGCAAGGACCTGGAGGCGCGGGGCGTCGCCTTCGCGCATGCCGACAGGCCGACGGGCGTGCTGCGCCCGGACGGATCGCACCTGGTCTTCACGAAGGACCGGTCGCGGAACGTCGCTGCGCTGGAGGCGCTCACGAAGGGCGATGGCGCCTCGTTCGCGGCCCAGATGGACGCCCTCGGCGCCGACGCGCCCTTCCTCTTCGCGCTGCTCGGCGGCCAGCTCTGGTCGGCTGCGACGCTGAAGACGATGGCGCGCGAGATGTGGAAGCGCGGCCCGCGCGGGCTCGCTGCCTGGTTCGGTGAGGCCCTGACGAGCGCCAGGGCGGTGCTGGAGACCTCCTACGGATCCGATCTCTCCCGCGCGCTTTGGGCTCCATGGGTGCTGCACACGGGGCTCGGCCCTGAGAGCGCCTATTCCGGCGCCATGGCCCGCGTCATCGCCTTCGCCATCGAGGCCGCGGGCTGCCCCATCGTGCAGGGCGGCGCGCAGAGACTGCTCGACGGCTTCGACCGATTGATCCGTGACCATGGCGGCGCGATCCGCACCGGCGCGGAGGTCGACGCCGTCATCCCCGGCCCGGGTGGCCGGGCCGCCGGAGTACGCCTGGCCGGCGGAGAGACAGTCACCGCGCGCAGCGGCGTGATTTGCTCGGTCACCCCGCAGCAGCTCTATGGCCGCCTGCTGCGCGACTGGCCCACACCGCCGCCGGCGCCAGTGCGGGACGGAATGAAGCGCTTCCGCTACGGCAAGGGCAACATGCAGGTCCACTACGCCCTCTCGGCCCCGCCGCGCTGGAAGGGCGGAGACGAGCTCGGCAAGGTCGCGCTGCTGCACCTGACGCCCGGCCTCGACGGCGTCTCGCGCGCCGCCAACGAGGCGGAGCGCGGCATGCTCCCGGCCGAGCCGACGATCTGTGTCGGCCAGCCCACCGCACTCGACCCCAGCCGTGCGCCGGAGGGCGGCGCGGTGCTCTGGCTGCAGCTGCCCGAGGCGCCGCGCCATATCAAGGGCGACGCCGCCGGCGAGATCGCCACGCCTCCCGACGGTGCCTGGACCGAGGCCATCCGCGAGCGCTACGCCGACCGGGTAGAAGCCATTCTGGCGCAGCACATCGAGGGCTTCCGCGACAGCGTCGTCGCGCGGCGGGCCTATTCCCCCGCCGACCTCGAGGCGATGAACGTCAACCTCGTCGGCGGCGACCCCTATGGCGGCTTCTGCGGCATCGACCAGTTCTTCCTCTGGCGGCCCTTCAAGGGCTCGGTGAACCACGCCACCTACGTTGCCGGCCTGCACCACATCGGGGCCGCCACCCACCCCGGCCCCGGCCTCGGCGGCGGTTCAGGCTTCCTGCTGGCGTCCTCGCTGGGCTGAGCGCGAAGTGTGTGTGTCGTCCCCGGCGGCCCGCAGGGCCGGGAAGGGGAACCAGGCCTGTGTTGCGCCCGGATGCTCGAGGGCAGAAGGGCTCACACCCGGCCCCTGGATCCCCTTCCCCTCCGCGCCTTCGGCGCTCCGGCCGGGGATGACAGGCTGAGTGGTCTCGGCTCGGTGAACGGTAGAGCCGCCCCTTGTCATCCCCGGCGGCCCGCAGGGCCGGGAAGGGGATCCAGGCCTGTTCCTAGCCTGAATCCCAAGGGGCAGAAGGGCTCACATCCTGCCCCTGGCTCCCCTTCCCCTTCGCGCCTTCGGCGCTCCGGCCGGGGATGACAGGGGGAGCGTTATCGGGGACAGGCTTGGCGGATTTGGACGATGGCTTGCAACGCCCCGCGTCAGACCACGCCCATGCCGCGCACCACCACCTTTGTTCCGGTCGGTACGCGGCGGTGCAGGTCGATGACGTCCTGGTTGATCATGCGGATGCAGCCGGAAGAAACCTGCGTTCCGATGGTCTCGGGCTCGTTGGTGCCGTGAATGCGGTACAGCGTGTCCCGGTCACCCTGGTAGAGGTAGAGCGCGCGTGCGCCGAGCGGGTTTTCGAGGCCGCCCGGCATGCCGTTGGCGTACTGCCGAAGCTCCGGCTGGCGCAGGATCATCTCCTTGGGCGGCGTCCAGGTCGGCCACACCGCCTTGCGGCGGATGGTGGCGTTGCCCTGCCAGCCGAAGCCCTCGCGGCCTACCCCGACACCATAGCGGACGGCCTGGCCGTTCTCTCCGACGTGGTAAAGAAAGCGCTCGGCGGGGTCGACGACGACTGTTCCGGGTGCCTCCGAACCGTCATAGGCGACGACCTGGCGCAGGAAGACCGGGTCGATCCGGCTGACGTCGACGGCCGGAACGGGGAAGGGCTCGTTGTCGAGCTCCGCATAGGTGTCGTTGCCGAACGGGTCCATGCCAGGCCCCGGCTCCGCCATCACGTAGGGCGGCGGGCCCGCGCTCACGCATCCGGCGAGAGCGAGAGGCAGCCCCAGGATGAAGAGGCGGCGGTCGGGGGAGAAGGGCATCAGGCGGGGCTCCGTCACTTACGCAGGGCTTGAACGGCGCCTTGCGGCGCGAAGTTCCGATAATCCACCAAATTGGATCAATGCGTGGCGAACATTACGTTAACTTGACGAGTGATGCAGTCCTGCATCACCTCAGCCAGGCGAAGAACGGCGCGGCAAAAAGACCGCGCGGCTCCCGCTTCCGTTGCGGCCGGGCCGATACCCGCGTGACCCGGCGGGACTTGGAGACGATCGGCTCATCGTTCGTGACAGTCTGAACCGTGGCCGTCAGCCCGGCTTGCTGGACCGGCTGGGTCTCCTGCGCATAGAGCACCTCCGGCACGCCGAGCGCCGGCGACACGGGAGCGGCTTCCTGCCGCGTGCCCGGCGCGTCGAAGGGCGAGGCGAGGATGACCCGAATGCCCGGGCGAACCTCATGGACCGCGGCCGGACGCACTTGCGCCTGGGCCAGCCTGACGGGCTCCGACACCGGCGGCTGCCTTTCGGGCCGCACGGGGTCAGCGACGTAGATCATCGGGCCGGCGAGGGCGGCAAGCCCTGCCAGCGCGACCTTGATTGCGCTCATGGCGGTCGATCCCGATCGGGGATGCGCCGGAAGGGATCAGGCGCCGAAAGCGATGAGGCCGAGCCATCCGAGCCCGGCCACGATGCCTGCGAGTACCCACCATCCGCCCTTCATGGCTGCGTCCCATACCGAACTTCGTGTTCGGCGAGGTGAACGCGAAAACGCCTCACCCGTTCCGCTGTGCTGCCACGATTGCGCTCTTCAGCCGCAGAATTCGACTGCGGTGCGCTCCAGGATTCCGGCGAGCGTCCGAACGGAGGCGATGTCGGTCCACTCCGTCGCGGCGTGCGCGCCCGCCCCATGGGCTCCGAACATCACGCAGGGAATGCCCGCCTCGGCCAAAATTGCGCAGTCCGTCCAGAACGGTTCGCCGCGAAGCGCGGGCGCGGATCCCATCACGGCGGCACCTGCGGCGGAGACGCCCCTGACGATGGCCGCATCGGCCGGCGTCTCGAAGGCGGGCCGGTGCAGGCCGGGGCGCAGCTCGTAGCGGAAGTCCGGCACCCGGGAGGCGATGTCCTCGAGCAGCGCCCGCATCTCGGCTTCCATCGCCGCGGGCGTTTCGCCAGGCAGGGTGCGGCGCTCCAGGCCGATGACGCACTCGGCCGGATAGCTCGACATCTCCTGCCCGCCGCGGATCGTCGAGGCGTGCACCGAGCCCCAGCGCAGGAGAGGGTGCGTCTCGGCCGAACGCAGCCGGCGGTCGAGAGCCTCGATGGCGACGAGCACGTGCCCGGCCCTGGCGATGGCGTCGATGCCTGCCTCCGGCAGCGAGCCGTGCGCGGCGCGGCCGATGACCGCGACCTCGAACCAGGCGAAGCCGCGATGGGCGATGGTGAGCTTGAGATGGCTGGGCTCGGTAACGATGGCCGCGTCGGCCCGAAAACGGGCTGCCACCTGCTCCGTCCCGAAGCTGGCATGCTCCTCGTCGGCGACGCAGGCGACGAGCACGTCGCCGCGCAGGCCGGCCCGGGCGGCGCGCGCCGCCGCAACCATCATGGCTGCGACCCCGCCCTTCATGTCGAAACTGCCGCGCCCGTACAGCCGGCCGTCGGCGATGACGGGGTCGAGCGGGTCGCCGTCATAGCCAGCCAAGGTCACGGTATCGATGTGGCCGTTGAACATCAGCGAGCGGCCGCCGCCGGTGCCCTTGGCCACGCCCACGACGGAAGGGCGGCCCGGCACATCCTCGATCCAGGTCACCTCGAAGCCGTGCCGCTTCAGCCACTCGGCGCAGAAGGCGGCGATGGCCGCCTCGCCGACGGCACCCGGCACGAGATCGGGGTTCACGGATTCGGTGGCGACGAGCGCCGTCAGGAGGTCGACGGGATCCTCGACGGCGCTCATCGCGATGCCTCCGGCAGCAGCCAGGTCCTGATCTGGGCGGGGGTGAGGTTGCCTCCGCACAGGATCGTCGCGACCTGCTGCCCCGCATAGACCGTCGGCCGGGCGATGAGGGCCGCGAGCCCCGCCGCGCCGGCGGGCTCCACCACGAGGCCCAGCCGCTCGTGGCAGAGCCTCATGGCGGCGAGGATGTCCTCGTCGGACACCTCCACCACCTCGTCCACGGTGCCGCGCATGGTTTCCAGCGCATAGGGTACCGGAACACGTACGGCGATGCCGTCGGCGATGGTGCCGGCCGTCCGTGTCTCGACGGGGATTCCGGTGTCGAACGACGTCTTCATGCAGGGTGCTGCCTTGGCGACGACCCCGACGACGCGCGTCACCGGGCTCTCGGCCTTCATCCAGGCGCCGACACCGGTCGCGAGCGCGCCGTTCCCGAGCGGGACGAGGACCACGTCCGGCCGCGCGCCGGCCCCGGTGAGCTCGGCCGCGATCGTCCCGGCGCCTTCGGCCACGGCCGGCTCGTCGCCATCCACCACAAGCGTCCCGCCGCCGGCAGCGGCGAAGGCGACGGCAGCCGCCTTGGCGGCATCGAAATCGGCACCCGAGAGTTTCACTTCCGCGCCCAGCCGGCGCATGGCCTCGAGCTTCAGCGGGTTGGCCGTGGTGGCCGCGAACACGGTGAGGCGGATGCCGCGGGCCCGTGCCGCCCAGGCGACGCCCTGCCCGAAATTTCCCGCCGACGCCGTCACCAGGGGACCCGTGTCCTGGCGCCCGGCGACGTACCACGACGCTCCCCGCCCCTTGAAGGAGCGGATCGGATTCAGCGTCTCGACCTTCAGCTGCAGCCGGCATTCCAGCAAATCGTCCAGCGTCGAGTGCTGGACGAGCGGCGAGCCGAGGAAGACGGGGTCGATCGCGGCACGAGCAGCGGCGATGCGGGCAGCGGATGGCGGCTCGCGGCCGCCGGGCATGGATGAACCTTGAGACATAGCGGAACACTAGGCTGCCGGAGCGGATTTGACCAAGGTTCCAGGCCGGGCCGTGCTGGCCCGCCATGTGGACCCTGGGGAGGTGACCGATGGAGCAATTGACGGGCGGCTGCCTGTGCGGCGGCGTGCGATACGAGGCGGCGGGGAAGCCCTACCGCGTCGGCCTGTGCCACTGCCTGGATTGCCGCAAGTTTCACGGCGCTCTCTTCCAAGCTTCCGCCATCTACCCCGAGCAGGCCGTGAGCGTGACGGGCGAGACGCAGTCATACGGCGGACGTCACTTCTGCCCGCGCTGCGGCTCTTCTGTGTTCGCCCGCAGCGACGACGAAATCGAGATCAGTCTCGGCTCTCTCGACGCTCCCGACCAGCTGATGCCGACCTATGAGAGCTGGACGGTCCGGCGCGAAGCCTGGCTGCCGCGGTTTCCCCTGGCGCACCGCTACGAGCACGACCGCGATCCCTCCAGCCGGTACGAGGATGCGGAGCCACCTGCGGAGCCTTAACTGAAGGGCGGGCGCGCGCGGAACCGTCGCACGCCTGCAGGCATGTGTTCGCCATGATGCACCCCCACCATGGTGCCACGTCCGATTGAAACAGCCCCGCCGGAGCGACCATGCCGATCCCGTTTGCCCGCAGTGCCGCCGCGGCGCTCGCTCTCCTGCTCCTCGGCGCGGTGCCTCTCGCCGCCCAGCAGCCGAACCCGCATGAGCAGGCCAGGGCCGGCGAGAACCGCCCGAACGGCGGCGACAAGGAAGCAGGCGGGGAGGGTGGCCGCGAGCAGGCGATGCGCCTTCCGGCCCCGTCGGTCACGCAGCACACGCTCGACCTCGGCGACCGCCGGCTGGAGTTCACCGCGACGCTCGGCGCCGTGCCGCTCTACGATGGCGAGGGAGGCCCCCTGATTGCGGAGGTCGCGACGATGGCGTTCACGCGCCCGGCCGAGAACGGGCGCCCGCGGCCCGTCACCTTCCTGTTGAACGGAGGACCCGGGGCGGCGTCGGCCTACCTCAACATCGGCGCGATCGGCCCTTGGCGCCTGCCGCTCTCGCACATCGCGCCGTCCGCCTCGGCGATGACGGTTCCCAACCCGCAGACCTGGCTGGACTTCACCGATCTCGTCTTCATCGACCCCGTCGGCACGGGATACTCATGGGGCGGCGGACGGGGGGAGGATTCGCGTCGCCGCTTCTTCTCGGTCGACGGGGACATCCAGTCGCTCGCCACCGTCATCCGCAAATGGATCGAGCGCAACGACCGGCAGGACTCGCCCAAGTTCGTCGTCGGCGAGAGCTATGGCGGCTTCCGCGGACCGAAGATCGTACGGCAGCTCCAGGCCGGGCAGGGCGTCGGTGTCGCCGGCCTCGTGCTCGTCTCGCCGGTGCTCGACTTCGGCTGGCGCTTCCAGGACCGGCACTCGCCGATGCGCTGGGTGACGGAGCTGCCCTCGATGACGGCGGCGGCCCGGGATAACACCCCCGCGGGCACCGACGTGATCGATCCCCGTGACACGAAGGACGTCGAGGATTACGCGGCCGGGGAATTCATGACCGACCTGCTGCGCGGCGTGAACGACGGTCAGGCGGTCGAGCGCATGGCAGCAAGGGTGTCGGGGTTCACCGGGCTCGACATCGCGCTGGTCAAGCGGCTCTCCGGGCGCGTGGATTCCGCCACCTTCGTCCGCGAGCGGGGACGCGAGACCCGCGAGGTCGGCAGCCTCTACGACGCCACCGTCGTCGGGCCGGACCCCAACCCGTCCGCAGCCGTGTCGCGGCCGGAGGACCCTGTGCTCGACGGCAGCGAGGCGCCTCTCTCGAGCGCCATGACGGACCTCTACCGCCGGCTCGGATGGCGCATCGACCGGCCCTACAAACTCCTGAGCGAGGAGGTTGGCGCATCCTGGCAGTGGGGCGGCAGGCGCACGGCACCGGAAGCGGTCGGTGACCTGCGCGAGGCGCTGGCCCTTGACAAGGCGCTGCACGTGCTCGTCGTGCACGGCGGCTACGACCTCGTCACGCCCTATTTCGAGAACCGGCTGATCCTCAACCAGCTGCCTGCCTTCGACGGCCGGCTCGATCTGTCGGTCTATCGCGGCGGGCACATGTTCTACATGCGGGATGCTGCCCGCTCCGCCTTCCGTGCAGATGCCGAGAAGCTCTACGGCAACGCCCTCGGGGCCGTGAACCGGCTGGGCACCGCGCCGTAGCCGCCGCTTTCCCGGGACCGATGTTGCTCCGCATTGCCTGATCAGGAGGCGTCACTCGGCGGGACTGCCCTGCGGTGCGGGAGCGGGATGGGTCAGCTCGAAGCCCCGCTGTGCCGCGGCAGTCATGCTGTCCCCGCCCGCTCCGCCGGAGACGGTCACGGTCGGGAAGGCGAACTTGATGCCGTTTGCCTCGAACGCCTTCTTGATCAGCGCGTAGGCACGGCGCCGGATCACGAACTGCTCCCCCGGCTTGGTCATCATCTTCAGCCGGATCTGGATGGCGAAGTCGCCCATCTGCTCGACGCCCTGCATTTTCAGCGGCTCGAGGATGCTGGGCGCGAATTCCGGGTCCGCCGCGAGCTGCTTACCGACGTCCTTGATGATCCTCTTCACGAGGTCGAGGTCCGTGTCGTAGGTGACGCCGATCGTCACCTTGTCGATGACCCAGTCGCGGCTGAGGTTCTGCACGGCGCCCAGTTCGCCGAAGGGAACCGTCGTCAGCGGCCCGCGATGGTGGCGCAGCTTCACCGAGCGCAGCGAAAAGCTCTCCACCGTGCCCTTGTAGCTCTTGGTCTCGATGTACTCGCCGACGCGGAAGGCATCGTCGAGCAGGTAGAAGATGCCGGAGATGATGTCCTTCACCAGCGTCTGCGCGCCGAAGCCGACGGCGATGCCGATGACGCCGGCGCCGGCCAGAAGCGGGCCGATCTGGATGCCGAGCGCGTCGAGCACCATCAGCACCATCACCGACATGATGATTACCAGCATGAAATTGCGCAGGATCGGCAGCAGCGTGTGCAGCCGCTGGCGCTTGCGGCCTTCCGGGCTGTCGTCGATGTGGGTGCTGGTGACCGGGCCCGCGAGCGACCCGTCGATGAGGGCCCGGGTGAGCCGCCAGATCAGGTCGGCCACCAAGAGGACGATCAGGATGCGCAGCATCGCCCGCATGGTGCGAGTCAGCGCCGTCTCGCCCATCGCGATCTCGCCGATGTCGATCCCCCAGGCACGCGCGAGGATGAAGGCGCTGGCGATCACCACGAGGCTGCGGAACGACCGCTCGGCCACGACGACCCAGGTGATGAGCCGCGTGTCGCCGCGCTCTTCGGCATCGGCGCGGCCTGCCACCGTGGCGATGATACTTCCGCCAAGGCGCGCCACCAGCGGCGCGGTGACGGCCACCGCCAGCGTCCAGAACAGAGCGTCCATGCGCAGTGCCGCAAAGAGCCAGCCGACGATGATCGCGAGCGTCAGCAAAACGGTGCCGAGCCTGCTCGTCGGCGGTTCGTCCGTGAGTGCATGGCGCTGCCAGATCACGGTGATCAGCGTGATCGCGAGCGCTGCCAGGGCGAGTGCCGCCACGACGTCGCGCGCCGCGGGTGGGATCCCGACGATGCGCAGGATGGAGACCAGCGCCCACCCTGTGGCGAACACCCAGACGGTGACGAGGAGACGCCTGTGCCAGAACCAGGCGAGCGGCGTCGAGACGGGAACGAGCCTGAAATAAAGGTGCCGCGCCCCCGGAGCGAGAGTGATCCGCCCCAGTGAAACGGCCAGTCGCGTCATCAGGACGGCGGCGAGGCCGACCAGCGCGAGGTCACGAAACAGCGGCGGCCACGGGAACAGCAGGAAGGCACCGAGGCTGCCGATGAGGAAGGCGGTCAGCACGTAGATGGCGAAACCGATGCGCAGCGCCTGCGTGTTCAGCCGCTGGGATACAGTGTCGCCGGGCGAATCCAGGACCTTGGCCAGCAGCGGCCGCGCCGACCACCACGCGATGCGCTGTGCCGCCATGCCGCCGCCGGCGAAGAGGAGCACCGCCGCCACAAGCCAGACCAGGTCGACCGAGCTCTCCATGGCCCGCACGGTGCGCCAGCCGTCGGCGATGGCGCCGGGCACCATGGGGGCCGTCCGTACCAGCTCCTCGGCGCGGGCGCGCACCTGCTGCAGGTGGCTTGACATCATCATCGGCAGGTCGCCCGTCGAAGCCTCGGCGCGCTGCGGCGGGGCATTGGCGGGCTGCGGTTCGGCCGGACCGGGGGCAGCGGCAGGGGCGGAAGACGCCGCACCCGGCGTCAGCTTCGGGATCACGCTGTCGTTGACGAAGGCGCGTCCGGCCGCGTCGTCCGGCACTTCGATGATGATGCGCATCGGCGGCCGGGCCGGCGCCTCGGCCGGAGCCTGGGCGAGCGCAAACCCGCCGGTCAGGCAGGCGGCCGCGACGAAGGCGGCGAAAAGAACGGTAAAAAGACGAATCCGAATGGGCACGGCGGGGACAATGGCACGGGTGGTGGTGGTGCGGGAAGCCTGGGCTCCGCCGACGGCCGGAATGGCTACCGGCGCCGCCGGTCGCGGTTGGCCAGATTCCATGAGACGGCGACCCATGGCCCGATCTCGTTGGTGCCGCCGCCCCCGACGACCCACCCCTGGCTTCGATAGAAGGCCAGCGCGGTCTCGTTCTGGGCCTGGCACTTGAGCCACGCCCAGGGCGACAGCCGGCGCATGGCGTGCCCGAGCAGCGCCGAGCCGATGCCGCGCCGGTGCAGCGACGGCTCGACAAACAGCAGGTGGATGAAGTGGTCGGGCAGCCAGAGCGAGGAGAAGCCCGCGACGCAACCATCCACCGAGGCGATCGTCATCGATTCGCCCGAAGAATCCAGCGCGAAATCCTGCGCGACGAACCGTGCGGGGTCGCACCACCAGAAAGCCTTGCGCCGTGCCTCGACATAGATGCGCTCGCAGGCCGGACGGTCGGCCGCGCGGTAGGGCCGGAGACTAAGGCCGGCTGCGGGCTGGACCTGCGCGCTCACGTCTTCTCCGGCAACTGCTCGATCAGCGCGGCGAGGCCGGGCTCGTCGACCAGTGCCGCGGCCTGGGCGGGCGTGAACCAGGCACGCTTGCGCTGGTGCTGTTCCTTCCAGGTCTTGCGCTGTTCCTGCACCTCGAGGAGGAAAACCCGGATCGTGCACAGCACGAAATGCTCGTCGAAGCGCTTGAATGCCGGAAACTCGCCGAGCGGCTTCTTCTGAACCGAACCTTTGACCCCGGCTTCCTCGAGAGCTTCCTGGGCTGCTGCCTCATGCGGCTTCTTGCCCGCCATGGGCCACCCTTTCGGGATGATCCAGCGGCCGGTCTCGCGCGAGGTCACGAGGAGGATACGAGACCCGTCCTTCGTGCGTCGCACGGGGAGGGCGCCAAACTGCACCGGGCACGCGTCCAGCGGAGCTGGCACGTCGGACTGCGGTTTGATGGCGCGATCCTGTTTCATCTCAGCCCTGCGTAAGTCATCGCCGCCGGAAATCAAGCGGCGCCTTGACAACGACGCATGCGGGCAAAAGGTCCGCCTCGCCCCGTCATTTTGCGGCGGCAGGCTTACCGGAAGCTTTCGCAGGTCCAATGACGGGCTAATCCGTCGCCGAGGCCTGCACCCAGGCCTGCTTGTGACATTCCTGCAGCCGCTTCCGGACCGCAGTGGGCGGCACCGGAAGGCCCGCGAGGTGCAGGTCCGCCGTCACCTTGAGGACGACGTCGCTGTCACCCTGCACGAGGAAATCCGCCTCGTGCACCTGCCCGGCGTAGCGCTCGAGCTCCGGGCCCGCGAGGCCCATGAGCCGCCCGGCCCACAGGCCGAGCAGCGCGTTGCGGCGGGCGAGGACCGCATGGCGGGTATCCTCGTCGATGCACCAGGTCGGCGCGAGGCTCTCTCTGCGTCCCGCGGCCACGCCCGTCATGCCCGGCCCCCGCGCCGGCGGCGGAAGCGCGGCCCCGTCGCGTCGAGGTCGAGCGCGGCGCGCAATTCCATCTCGCGCAACTGCGAGCGCAGGTGCCGCTCCGGGACCGCGATCCCCGCCTTCTCCAGAGCCCGTGAGACGAAGCTGACCACGTCGTCATGACCGGGCTCGCTGAGATCGGCGAAGTGCACGCTCCACGCGAAGGCCTCGTGCTGCTCGGCGCGCAATCCCATCCGCCTGGCCGCCCACAGGCCGAACAGCACGTTGCGCCGGGCGGTAAGGCCGGTGCGCGTGTCGAGTTCGGCCCAGTCGATGGCGGCCGTCGTGGACAGGCTAGGGGCAAGGTGAGTCATCAGGTCCTCCCGGAGGTAACCGGAGGTTGCCGATGCGCCCGCGCCCGCGGCGGCACACGCCGAGGCCCGGTGCCGCTCGAGCGGACCGGTTTCAGCGTGGAGTGCGGGAGAGGAAAGCATCGGACCTCCAGATGCCGCGGCGCGGCAGGTGAAGGATCCGACATCGCAGGCTGTTGCCTGCCAGAGGGGCCCGGATCCGGGACAGAGCGGAGGTGGGGAGGGGTTCGGCGGGTTTCAAGGGGGCAGCCTGAGGTCTGTCATCCCGGCCGCTGAGGTGGCAATTACTGCGCAATGCCGCCGTCGCGCTGCGAGCGCGACCCGCGCTACTTCGAGATCGCCTGCCACCGCATCGAGCAGGCGCAGAGGCAGGGCGACATGTTCGTCCAGAGCGCGCCTTCCCCAACACCGACGCAGATAGAGTTGATCTGACTTCGTGATGGCACCATGGCTGCTTGGTCATCTTTCTGAAATCCCGCCAAGCCGAACCCGAGCACCAGATGCCACTTCGGGAGAAGCTGCCGCTCATCTTCCGCGCCCGCGAAAGGGATGCAAAGTCACCTGAAGACAAGCGGCGGGCGGAGCGCAATCTTGCAAAGCAGGGTGCCTACATCCTACAGTGGAGAAGCGTCAAAAGACTGACTACTACAGACTTGTAGGACTCTTGCTGTTGTGTCATGTACGACGGCGAAGGAGTCGAGTCGTGGACGACATCAGCCAGGCTGCCAAGGCGAAGATCATCAAGAAGCGCGACGCCATCGTCGCCGAGCGTACCTCGCTGCTGAAGCGGCGCGCTGAGATCATGGCGACCTTGCGAACCCTTGACCGGCAGCTTGCCGACTGCAAAGCGGCTGCGCGCGTCTTCGGGGTGGAGGTGGAATTTCCCGAGGATGAACGTGACGAGTACGAGCGCATGCTGGCCGTCCAGCGCGGCTTGCAGCGCGGCGCGAACGTGGCCATCGAACATACAGTACCGAGGACGGTTCACTCAACGGTTGTGCACGAGCGGCTTGTAGCCCGAGATCATGCAGCAGCCGTAGTGGAAGCATCTTCTCAGTCCGCCGTTGCGGAACCGCAAGCGCAGGCAGCTACGGTAGTTCCGCCGCCTCCCGGCAAGAAACCCACCATCCGCGAGGTTGCCATCGCTTATCTGCAGGCAGCAGGCGCTGCCGGGACGAAAGCGTCTGCCATCCGCGAACACCTTGAAACGGAGCACGGTCAGGTCGTCCACGATAAAACGGTCGGCATGACTCTCTACCGCTTGTCCAAAGAGGGCCACGCCCACCGCGACAAGCTCATCTGGTTCTTCGGGCCGCCTCCAGCGGAAACGAAGAACCCCGGCGGTGACGCGCCGGGGCCCAATGTCTTCGAGTAGGTAGAAAGGAGCATCCCATGTGGCAAGCCGCCACAAGATAGCCTTGCCGTGGGCGGAGGCCATTCGGCCTCCCTCCCACGGCCTGTATTAGTTCACACCTCATCGTCCGTCCATCGGACAAACTGGGAATTTCTTAGATGGCTAAAAAACAGTCGTCATCAAGCGTATCCAGCATCGCCGGAAAAGTTCTGGGTGGCAAAGCGCCGACCAAGACCGAGGCGAAGAAGCTGGCCGCGTCCGTCCTCTCGCAGGACGAAAAGAAGGGTAAGTAGCCCTTCCGAAACGACACCGCCGCGCAGGGATGCCTGCGCGGCGGCTGGTCTTTTCCGCCTCTCTCGATACGCACCACAGTACCTGTTTTCCGGGCGCTGATCGGGCGCAACCGACGGTGAAAAGGCGGGGGAACCCGTGATTGTCGCGGGCTTACCGCGCTAATTTCCTTACGGAAATGACCGCCCGTGAAGTCCCGTGACAAACTGTGACTTTCACTGGATCACCTCCTTTCGTTCGTTGCCGATGAACAGAGAGTGGGGTGCATGGCTCCGAATGTAAAGCGCGGCCGGCACTGCGCGTCCGTCAGGGAGGTCCCGAACTTGATCGCGGGCTCCTGAATCGCTACGTCCGGCCTGCCGGCTCGCATGCCGGCCCTTGCTCTCGCGGGATTTCCGACGGCCATGACCGACCCGACCGCCCCTGTCGCCAGGCGGCGCACCTTCGCCATCATCTCGCACCCGGACGCGGGCAAGACGACGCTGACCGAAAAGCTGCTGCTGTTCGGCGGCGCCATCCAGCTCGCCGGCGAGGTCAAGGCCAAGCGCAACGGCGTCCAGACCCGCTCCGACTGGATGGGCATCGAGCGCGAGCGCGGCATCTCGGTCGTCACCTCGGTGATGACGTTCGAGTACGGCGATTGCGTCTTCAACCTCCTGGACACGCCAGGCCACGAGGACTTTTCGGAAGACACGTACCGCACGCTGACCGCGGTGGACTCGGCGGTGATGGTGATCGACGCGGCGAAAGGCATCGAGGCGCGCACGCGCAAGCTGTTCGAGGTCTGCCGGCTGCGCGACATCCCCATCGTCACCTTCATCAACAAGATGGACCGCGAGAGCCGCGATCCCTTCGAGCTGCTCGACGAGATCGAGAAGACCCTGGCCCTCGACACCGCGCCGATCACGTGGCCGATCGGGCGCGGCAGGAGCTTCGCAGGCACCTATGACCTGAAGACCAACGTCGTGCGCCGCCTCGACCACGACGAGGAGCCCCTGCAGGCCTCCGGCCCGGACGACGACGCCGTGCTCGGCCTGCTGCCGGAGCACGAGCGCGCAGCCTGGCTCGACGAGGTGATGCTGGCGCAGGATGCGGTACGGCCGTTCGAGGAGCAGTACTTCCTGGAAGGGCACCTCTCCCCCGTCTTCTTCGGCAGCGCGCTGCGCAATTTCGGCGTGCGCGACCTCATCGACGCGCTCGCGGCCCACGCCCCGCCGCCGCGCGGCCAGCAGGCCGACATCAGGCTGGTCGAGGCGCAGGAGCCGCGCATGACGGGGTTCGTGTTCAAGATCCAGGCGAACATGGATCCCAACCACCGCGACCGCATTGCCTTCATCCGTGTCTGCTCGGGTAAGCTGACGCGCGGCATGAAGGCCAAGCTGGTGCGCACCGGCAAGCCCATCAGCCTTGCGGCGCCGCAGTTCTTCTTCGCCCGCAACCGCGCCATCGCCGACGAGGCCTGGGCCGGGGACGTGGTCGGCATTCCCAACCACGGCACGCTGCGCATCGGGGACACGCTGACGGAAGGCGAGGACCTCGTCTTTCGGGGCGTGCCGAGCTTCGCGCCGGAGATCCTGCGCCGCATCAAGCTGAACGACGCCATGAAGGCCAAGAAGCTGCGCGAGGCACTGCAGCAGATGGGTGAGGAGGGCGTCGTCCAGCTCTTCGTGCCCTATGACGGCTCCGGCGCCATCGTCGGCGTGGTCGGCGCGCTGCAGCTTGACGTGCTGAAGGTGCGTCTCGCGGCCGAATACGGCCTTCCCATCGACTATGAGCAGACCCGGTTCGCAATCTGCCGCTGGGTCGACAGCGACAATCGGGTCGAGCTCGACAAGTTCGTGACCGGCAACAACTCGTCGATGGCGGCGGACCTCGACGGCTCGCCTGTCTTCCTGTCGCCCAGCGCCTTCCAGCTTCGCTACGACGAGGAGCGCTGGCCCGCCATTCAGTTCACCGACGTGAAGGACTACCAGGTCCGCGACAAGGCAGCGTGAAAAGGGCCGGGGAGATCATCCCCGGCCCGCGCCGGCTCAGCGGCAGCGGCGCACTTCGCGCACGACGACGTTGCCGTTCGGGCGGACGACCCGCTCGCGAACGATCCGGCAGGGGTTGCCGTAGCCATAGCGCGGCCCCTGGTGGTAGCCCGCGCCCACGCCGCAGCGGCGGACCGTACGGTAGACGACGCGTCCGTTCGGCCTGACCACGCGCTCCCGGCGCACCACGCAGGCAGCTTCCTGGAGGAGCGAGGGCGCTTGCACCCCCTGCGGTGCGGCCGGCATGGCGCCGGCGGGCGCGGACATGACCAGGACGGACAGGGCGGCAGCGGCACCGGCGATCAAGAGCTTCATTCCGTTCTCCTCGAAACTGTTTCAGCGGCAGACAACGGCCTGTACCCGGAGGGGTTTCAGCGGCGGCCTGTCGCGCGCCGGCTCTGGTAAACGGGAGCTTGATCACGGGTTCGTGAACTGAATGCCTTATGTTGGCCCGGCTGCGGCGGTCCCTTGCGCATCCCTCAACGACTCTTGAGCCGCCGGCGCAACGTTGCCCGACGCGCTGCTTCTTTTTGCCTCGTTCCGCGTTTCATCTGGAGCGCAACAACGCCCGGAGGTTCCATGCCCGCCGACGTCCAAAGCCCTTTCGTTCCTTTCCCGAGAGCGCCACGCCGCCTCGGGAGAGGCCGGGCATGACGTCCGCGGAGCGTAGCGACAGGCGCGTTCGCGTCATCACATGGACCATCGTCGTCGCGCTGCTCGTGGCTGCCACGGTCGCCGTCGCGGCGCTGCCGCTGATGACGGCGGCGTTCGACCGCTTCGCGCGGCGCGACGTGGAACTGCGGGCCCGCCTCGTCAACGCATCCGTCCGCGACCGCGTCGACGAACTGCTGCGCAAGGACGACACGGAGGCGCTGAACACCCTGTTCCAGCGCCTGTCCGATGACGAGAGGCTGGTGGCCGCCGGCTATTGCGATCCCGCGCGCGGGCTGCGCTTCGCCTCAAAGGAGGCGCCTCCGGCGCTCACCTGCTCCGCCCTGCCGGCCGAAGGCGAGGACGCCTTCACCACCGTCCACCGTGGCGACCGCGACATGCTGATCTCGGGCTTCACGCTGCCGAGCCAGCCGGGCCGCATCGTGCTGTTGCACGACATGCGCTTCTCCGTCGAGCGCAGCAACGTCATCCGCTCCTACGTGCTGGTTGCCCTGGCTGCGGTGGCGCTGGGAGGGGCGGCGCTCGCCGCACTCATCGGCTTCATCGCCGTGCGGCGCTGGCTGGCGGCGCTGCGCCGGGCCATCGACGACCTGCGCGCCGGCCGCATAGAGGCCAAGCCGGGGGTCGACCTGCTCGGCGTCGGCCAGGAGATCCAGAACGCGCTCGACGAACTCGATTTCCTGCGCCGGGGCATCGATGTCACCCACACGGAATGGACGCCGGACACGCTCTCCGTCGCGCTCGCCAACGAGTTGCCGGGGGCGGAGGTCATCGTCGTCTCCAACCGCGAGCCCTACATCCACAATCGGACCGAAAACGGGATCCAGCTCCAGATCCCGGCGAGCGGCCTCGTCTCGGCGCTGGAGCCGGTCACGCGCGCATGCCGCGGCACCTGGATCGCCCATGGCAGCGGCAGCGCCGACCGCGACGTGGTCGATGCCAACGACCGCGTGGCCGTGCCGCCGAATGCGCCCACCTACACGCTGCGCCGTGTCTGGCTGAGCGAGGAGGAGCAGGACGGCTACTATTACGGCTTTGCCAATGAGGGGCTCTGGCCGCTCTGCCACATCGCCTTCGTGCGCCCGATCTTCCGCGAGAGCGACTGGCTGATGTACCGGCAGGTGAACGAGCGCTTCGCCGACGCGGTGGTGGCGGAGGCCAAGACCCCGGACCCCATCGTGCTGGTCCAGGACTATCACTTCGCCTTGCTGCCGCGGCTCGTCCGGGAGCGCCTGCCCAACGCCACGATCGTGACCTTCTGGCACATTCCCTGGCCGAACTCCGAGACGTTCGGCATCTGCCCCTACCGTGACGAGATCATCGAGGGCCTGCTGGGAAGCTCGATTCTCGGCTTCCACACGCGTTTCCACTGCAACAACCTGTTCGACACGGTGGACCGCTTCCTCGAGAGCCGGATCGATCGCGAGCGGGCATCGATCACCTTCGGCGGTCACGAGACGGTGGTGCGCCCCTATCCGATCTCCATCGAGTGGCCGCCAGCGGCGATGGCCGGCCAGGCGCCAGTTCCCGAGGCCCGCCAGAGCGTCCGCCAGCGGCTGGGACTGAAGCCGGACGTCGCCCTCGGCATCGGCATCGAGCGCTTCGACTACACCAAGGGCATCACCGACCGGATGATGGCGGTCGACCAGTTCCTCACCGACAATCCGGACTGGCGCGGACGCTTCAGCTTCGTGCAGGTGGCCGCGCCGACGCGCAGCAAGCTGCCGAGCTACAAGCAGATCCAGGACGAGGCGACGGCGATGGCCGAGGACATCAATGCGCGCCACGAGGTCGACGGCGTGAAGCCGATCGTGCTGCTCGCCCGTCACCACGAGCCGGCCGAAGTGTTCGAGCTGTTCCGCGCCGCCGACCTGTGCATCGTCTCATCGCTGCACGACGGCATGAACCTCGTCGCCAAAGAGTTCGTGGCGGCGCGCGACGACGAGGAGGGCGTGCTCGTGTTGTCCGCCTTCGCAGGGGCATCGAGGGAACTGAACGAGGCTTTGATCGTCAACCCGTATCACACCCACGCCATGGCTGCCGCGATCCAGAGGGCCCTGTCCATGCCGCCATCCGAGCAGCGCGAGCGCATGCGCCTGATGCGTGAACAGGTGCGGGCCCGTAACGTCTACCGCTGGGCAGGGCAGATGCTCATCGACGCCGCTCGGCTGCGAAAGCGCCAGCGGGTGGCGCAGATCGGCGAGACGTCCGGCGATGCCAATGCCTGACGCGCGCTCCATACGCCTGCCGGAAGACGTGGCCGCGAGCCGAACCGGCGCCGCGCTGTTCCTGGACTTCGACGGAACGCTCGTCGACATCGCGCCGCGTCCGGACGCGGTGGTGGTTCAGGACGGCCTGCCCGACCTGCTCCAGCGGCTGCGCGGCCATCTCGGCGGCGCGCTCGCGATCGTCTCCGGCCGGCCGCTGTCCGTCATCGACTTCTACCTCGCCCCGCACCGCTTCGACGTCGCCGGCCTGCACGGCGCCGAGCAGCGCATCGGCGGCGCGGTCGCGGTCGAACCCATGCCTGATGCGCGCCGGCTGCGGCAGGCTGTCGAACTCCTGCGCCAGCGTGCCGAAGGGCGGCCCGGCCTGATCGTCGAGGACAAGGGCCGCTCGGTGGCGCTGCACTGGCGCCTGGCGCCGGCCCTTGCGGGCTATGCCGCCGACGCGGTGGCCGAGGCCGAGCGCGTGCTGGGACCGGACTACCGCGTCCAGGACGGCAAGGACGTGCTGGAACTGCTGCCGCGTTTCGCGACCAAGGCCGCGGCCATCGCCCGCTTCATGGAAAGCGAGCCCTATCGCGGCCGGACGCCCTACTTCATCGGCGACGACCGCACCGACGAGCATGGCTTCGGCATCGTCGCTGCCATGGGCGGAACGGGTATCCGCATCGGCGCCGGGGACACGCTTGCCGCGCGGCGGATGGACAGTCCCGCGGTGTTGCGGCAATGGCTGGCCGATTGCGCCCTCCACGGAACCATTCTTTTCAAAGAGGACATCTCGTGAGCTCCCTCGATCTCGCCGTCATCGGCAATTGCATGATCGCCGCCCTGGTCGACCGTTCGGGCAGCTTCGTCTGGTCCTGCTTCCCGCGTTTCGACGGCGAGCCCGTCTTCTCGGCGCTGCTGGCCGGCGATCCGCCCGAAGGGGGGCACCAGGGCGTTTTCGCCATCGAGCTCTACGGCGTCACGTCCATCACCCAAAGCTACGTGCCGAACACCGCCGTCCTGTCGACGGTGATGGAGGACGAGCGCGGCAATGCCGTCGAGATCCTCGACTTCGCGCCGCGTTTCAACCATTTCGACCGCCTGTTCCGGCCGCCGCAGCTGGTGCGGCGCATCCTTCCGCTGCGCGGCCGGCCGCGCATCCGCGTCAAGCTGCGCCCGCATTACGACTGGGGCGAGCGCCAGCCCGAACTGACCCGCGGCAGCAACCACATGCGCTTCGTGGGCGCCGAGGGCGCACTGCGCCTGACGACCGATGCGCCCATCGCCTATGTGGCGGAGGAGCGGATCTTCACCGTCGAGCGGCCGATGTCGTTCTTCTTCGGCACCGACGAGCCGCTGCGCTCGGAGACGGACACGACAGCCCGGGAGTTTCTGGAAAAGACGATCGACTTCTGGCGCGGCTGGGTGCGCTCCCTGTCGATCCCCTTCGACTGGCAGGACGAGGTGATCCGCGCCGCCATCACGCTCAAGCTCTGCAACTTCGAGGAGACGGGCGCGATCGTCGCGGCGCTGACGACCTCGGTGCCTGAGGCGCCGGGCACGCAGCGCAACTGGGACTATCGCTACTGCTGGCTGCGCGACGCCTACTTCGTGGTCCAGGCCCTGAACCGGCTCGGGACGACGCGGACGATGGAGGATTATCTCGGCTTCATCGCCGACGTGGTCGAGGACGCCGAGGTCGGCAACATCGAGGACATCGCGCCGCTCTTCGGCATCACCCGCTCGGCCGACCTCGAGGAGCGCATCGCCCCCGCGCTCGCCGGCTATCGCGGCATGGGTCCCGTGCGCGTCGGCAATGCCGCCTGGACGCAGGTCCAGAACGACGTCTACGGCGCGGTCGTGCTCGCCGCCACCCACATCTTCCTCGACAAGCGGCTGATCCGCGCCGGCAACGACGCGCTTTTCGCGCATCTGGAAAAGCTGGGCGCCCGGGCCGTCGAGGTCTTCGACAAGCCCGATGCAGGCCCCTGGGAGCTGCGCACCAAGGCCTCCGTCCACACCTTCTCCAGCGTCATGTGCTGGGCCGCGTGCGACCGGCTGAAGCGCATTGCACGGGCCGTCGGCCGCGAGGACCGGCGCGAGTACTGGGCCGACCAGGCGCGGCGGCTGCGCTCCGTCATCGAGGAGCGCTGCTGGAATGCCGAGAAGGGCCACTTTGTCTCGACCTTCGACGGCGAGGACCTCGATGCCACGCTTCTGCTGCTCGCCGAGCTGAACTTCCTGGCGGCCGACGACCCGCGCTTCGTCGCCACCGTGGACGCCATCGGGCGGGATCTGCGGCGGGGAGACCTGCTGTTGCGCTATGCGGTGGAGGACGATTTCGGCCGCATGCACACGGGCTTCCTCGTCTGCGCCTTCTGGTATGTGGACGCACTCGCCGCCATCGGAAGACGTGACGAGGCGATCGAGCTGTTCGAGCGCATCCTGCACAAGCGCAACAGCTTCGGCCTGTTCTCCGAGGATGCCGACCTCAGCACCGGCGAGCTGTGGGGCAACTTCCCGCAGACCTATTCGCTGGTTGGCCTGATCAACGCCGCCGTGCGGCTCAGCCGCAGCTGGGAAGAGGCTTTCTGAGGGGGCCGATCAGGTCGCTGGCGAGCTCGTTTCCGATTTCCTGAATCGGATGAAGGGCTTGCCCGCTACAACCCTTTGGCGTGCCTCGAAAGTGAGTCTTTCCCGCCACGTTCGCTGGGGAAAACACCATCAGGAGTCGCCCGACTCTTGCACCGGAGTCGCGCCATATCGTAGGTTCGCCCCTGTCGAATACGACATCTGGTGCGGCAAGCCACAGGTCGAGTGAAGTGTTCCACGTGCCCCGTGAATACCGGGGCGGCGAGGACTTCCGGATTCGACGTACGAGGCACTGAGAATAATCGGGGAATGAGGCCTATGTCCTGGACCGACGAGCGTGTCGAACTGCTCAAGAAGCTCTGGAACCAGGGTCTCAGCGCAAGCCAGATCGCTGGCGAACTTGCGGGAGGCGTGACGCGCAACGCCGTCATCGGCAAGGTTCACCGTCTGGGCCTGTCCGGTCGCACCAAGGCGCCGGCTCCGCAGGCGGCCCGTCCGCGCAAGGCGACGCGTGCTCCGAGCCACCCGATGATGCACTCGCCACCCGTGCGGGGGAACCTGGCGCTGAGCCCCAAGCCTATCGCCCCGGCCATGCCCGCCCCGGTCATCGAGATCGCGCCGGCTCCCTCGCCGGACGTGGTGATCCCGATCTCCGAGCGCGTCACCATTATGGAGCTGCGCGAGTCCATGTGCCGCTGGCCGCATGGCGATCCCACGTCGGAGGAGTTCCGGTTCTGCGGCGCCAAGTCACCGCCCGGCACGCCCTACTGCCCCTACCACTCCCAGATCGCCTACCAGCCCTCCCTGGAGCGCCGCCGCGACCGCAAGGCCCAGGGTATGCCGCCAGTCCGCGTCGCGCACGGCTGACGCCAGACAGCGGCGCGGGTCTCCAGGCCCGCTCTTTTCCCAAGCGCCAGCCGCAACGCGCGTCTGAAGCCGCGCGGTCCGAGCCGTCGGCGCGCCGCGGAGCGCGGGTCTCCAGACCCGCTCTTTTCCCAAGCGCCAGCGCAAAGCGCGTCTGAAGACGCGCGGTCCGAGCCGTCGGTGAGCCTGGGAGGGCGGGTCTTCAGACCCGCTCTTCTCCCAAGCGCCAGCCGCAAAGCGCGTCTGAAGACGCGCGGTCCGCGCCGTCGGTGAGCCTCGGAGCGCGGGTCTCCAGACCCGCTCTTTCCCAAGCGCCAGCGCAAAGCGCGTCTGAAGACGCGCGGTCCGAGCCGTCGGTGAGCCTTGGAGCGCGGGTCTTCAGACCCGCTCTTTTCCCAAGCGTCAGCCGCAAAGCGTGTCTGGAGACGCGCGGTCCGGCTTTAGCGCCTTCCGAACGTCTCGTCGAAGGAATAACCGGACCCTCGCACGGTGCGGATCGGGTCCTTCTCGCGGGGCCGGTTGATGGCCTTGCGAAGGCGCCCGACATGCACGTCGACGGTGCGTTCGTCGATTTCCGCGTCGATGCCCCAGACGCCGTCGAGCAGCTGGGCCCGGCTGTAGACGCGGCCGGGCTTCTCCATCAGGAACTCGAGCATGCGGAACTCGGTCGGGCCGAGGTGGAGCTCGCGGCCGGACCGGCGCACGCGCTTGGTCTCGCGGTCGAGCACGATGTCGCCGGCCTCGAGCAGGCTGGCGACGCGCCCGGGCGATGACCGGCGCAGCAGGGCGCGCACGCGGGCGACCAGCTCGGGGACCGAGAAGGGCTTCACCACGTAGTCGTCGGCGCCGGTGGCCAGTCCCCGCACGCGTTCGCTCTCCTCGCCACGGGCGGTGAGCATGATGACCGGGAGGCGCTGCGTGTCGGGGCGCTGCCGCAGGCGGCGGCAGAGCTCGATCCCGGAGAGGCCGGGGAGCATCCAGTCGAGCAGGACGAGGTCGAAGTTGCGCTCACGCAGCGACACCTCGGCGTCGTCGCCGCGTGCGACGCATTCGACGCCGTACCCCTCCGCCTCGAGGTTGTAGCGCAGAAGCATGGTCAAGGGCTCTTCGTCCTCGACGATGAGGATCTGCGGCGCGGTTGCCATCTGTCACTCCGCTGGCTTCTGACGGACCTTCTTCTATGACCGGCGCGTGACGTTCTGTTGACGTGTTTAGGCGTTGCAGCTCAGGGGTTTGCTTCCTGTGCTTGTGTCACCAGAGGCAGCGTGACACGGAATGTGGCGCCTTCGCCCGGCCGGCTCTCGATCGTCAGGCGCCCGCGGTGGCGGTTGACGATATGCTTGACGATGGCCAGGCCAAGCCCGGTGCCGCCCTTTTCGCGGCTGTCGGCCGTGTCGACGCGGTAGAAGCGCTCGGTGAGGCGGGGGAGATGTTCCGGCGCGATGCCGGGCCCATAATCGCGCACGGCCAGCTGAGCCAGGCAGGCCTGTTGTTCGCCCGTCGTGCCCAGCGTGATGTCGACCCTGCCTCCGCTCTGGCCGTACTTGATCGCGTTCTCGATCAGGTTGTCGCAGACGCGCAGCAACTCGTCGCGGTCACCCGCCACGATCACCCGCCCTTGCGGCAGATCGGGGTGGACGACGACGCCGCGCTCCTCGGCCAGCGGGCGGACCGTGTCGATCATTTGCCGCACCACGCCCGACAGGTCGACCGCCGTGGAGGGGTGCCGGTGCTCGATCATCTCGATGCGCGAAAGGGAGAGCAGGTCGTCGATGAGGCGCGCCATCCGCTGGGCCTGCACCCGCATGATGCCGAGGAACCGGTCGCGCGCTGCGGGATCGTTGCGTGCCGGGCCCTGCAGGGTCTCAATGAAGCCCAGCACCGAGGCCAGGGGCGTGCGCAGCTCGTGGCTGGCATTGGCGACGAAGTCGACCCGCATCGCCTCGAGCCGGCGCTCGGGGGTCACGTCCCGCAGCACGATCATCGCCGCCGGCCGGTTGCGCTGGATCAGCGTCTGCTGCGTGATGGCGGTGACGCGCATGGCGTAGACCCGCTCCACGGGCACGCGCTCGGAATACTCGCCGGTGACGGCGGCTTCCCCCGCCAGCACCCGCTCGACGGCCGAGACGATGTCCGGCGCTCGCAGCGAGAAGGACAGCGGCCAGCCCGTGGACAGGGATGGCCAGGCTTCGGCGGCGGCCGGGTTGAACAGGAGCACGGTGCCGCGGCCGTCCGTCAGGATGACGGGATCGGCGATGGCGCCCAGGGTGGCCGCCACGATCCCGCCCGCATCAAAGCCCTCAAGGGCGGCCATGTCCCGAATCCTCTGCAGTCCGGCGACTGCATGAGACACGATTCTCACGCGCACATGTCAGTCCTGTGCTGCCGCGTCGTCCTTTTGCGTCCTGTAGGCGGCGAGCCGGGTGAAGATCTCGTAGACGCCCAGCAGCAGAAGAGCCGACACGAACGGCACGAGATAATAGCAGATGCGGAAAAGCAGCAGCGCCCCGATCAGCCCCTCATAGGGCAGCCGCCAGAAGGCGAGCAGCATGGTCGCCTCGAAGACGCCGAGCCCGCCCGGCGCGTGGCTGACGATGCCGAGAAGGCAGGCGAACGCGTAGACGGCGGCGAAGGTGGCGAACTCCACGCCATAGCCCTGAGGCAAGAGCACGTAGAGCACGCCGGCTGCACAGCACACGTCTCCCATGCCCAGCAGGATCTGCCCGACCGAGACCCGGAAGCTTGGCAGCTCGAGCCGCCAGCGCTGCACGCGGACGGCGCGGCGCCTCGCCCCGACCCAGACGAGGTAGACGATGATGGCACCGAGCGCGGCGGCTCCGATCAGCTGGTTGGTCTCGACCGGCAGGTGGTTGAGGTCCGCGAGCGCGTCGGCCCGGAAAATGAGGCCGAGCCCGACGATCGTTCCCATGCCGAGCAGGAAGGTGACGCCGGCAATGAAGGTGATGCTGGCCACCTTGCCGGCCGACACGCCGAGCGGTGAGTAGATCCAGTATCGAACCGAGCCTGCCGTCACGAGCGGGAAGCCGAGCGTGAAGGATATGGCGTAGCTCGTAAAAGACGCGAGAGCCGTCTTTCGGTATGGCACCTTCAGCTTGAGCTGACGCAGGGCCAGCACGTCGTAGAACGTCAGCAGCAGGTAGCTGGCCGCGGTGAGCCCTCCGGCGATCGCGAGCTGGTCGCGCGTGGCGTTGCGGAAGGCTTCCTTCACGTCCTCCAGGTTGACGGTGGACAGGATCTTGTACAGCACGGCCATGGAGGCGGCGAACAGCAGCAAGCTGATCGCCGTGCCCACCCAGGCGAAGCGGCGCGGCCGCTCCGGCGGAAGGATGGGCTCGCGGTCATCGTCCGCCAACACCTGCGTCTCTGGCGTGTCTGACATGCCTCGTCCGGTTCGAGCCGATGGGCGGCGGGGCGGTCCCGGAGCGCCTGCGCGACGGGGTTGTCGCGTGGCCGCCGGCTCCTTCGATGGGGCCTATATCGCTTTGCGCGTTGCGCGCATCAAGCCCCGCGCGCCGCGACCTCGTCGCCATTCTCGCCCCGGCCGGCCTCCTGGTCGTCGGCGATGCGGGCGAACTCGGCCCTGCCGAGGCCCGTCGCGTCGGCGGAAACGAGGAGCTGTTCCCATGTCGCAGGGTCGATCGGGACACCCGTCCGCACCCGCTCGGCACGATGCGCCAGCTCGGGTTCGCCGGCGATGAGGACCGTCGGTTCTGCTCCGTCCGCCGGCTGCCGCGCCCAGGCGAGGAAGGCCTCCATGGAGGCGAAGAACGCAGGCGCCGTGCCGAGTCCTTCCGGATCGACCACGACCGAAAACATGCTGTTGATGATCGCCTTGCGTGTCCGCGGTCCCTGCATCACGTGCCCGCCGGACAGCGCGCCGCCCAGGAGTTCGCAGGCGAGCGCGAGGCCCCAGCCCTTGTGGTCGCCGAACGGCAGGAGGGCTCCCCGCGGCTCCAGGAACAGGGCGGCGGGATCGTTGGTGGGCTCGCCCGAGCCGTCGATCAGCACACCGTCGGGCAACTCGATGCCCTTGTTCATGGCGACGCGGACCTTCCCGGCGGCCAGCTTGCTCGTCGCGAAGTCGACGATGATGGGCGGGTGGCCCGGGCGGGGAAAGCCGATGCTGACCGGGTTGGTCACCAGCCGCCCGGCCCTGCCGCCATAGGGCGCCACGAGCGGGTCGGCGACCACGTTGACGAAGTGGAGCGACACGAGGCCTGCTGCCGCGCATTGCTCGGCCCAGTGCCCGATGCGCCCGACATGGTGGCTGTCACGCAGGGTCAGGATGCACGAGCCGGTCTGCTTTGCCCGGGCGATGGCGAGAGCCATGGCGTCGTGCGCCATCACCTGGCCGAAGCCGAGCCCGGCGTCGCAGACGAGGAAGCCGCCGCCGTCCTTCACGACCGCGACCTCGGCGTTGAGCTTCAGTTCGTCCGCACCCAGGTTTTCCACATAGGCCGGGATCATGCCGACGCCGTGGGAGTCGTGGCCGCGCAGATTGGCCTCGACGAGATGTTCGGCCACCAGTGCACGTTCGCGCGGCGAGGATCCCGCCGCGGCGAACATGGCGCGGACGGCCGCCCGCAGCCGGTCGTGGTGGACGTGGAGGTATGAACTCTCGGTCATGACGTGTCTCTCTGCTCGGCGGGAGGCCGCCGGCGCGGCAGGCCGCGGGGGATTGTTCCGCTCAGAGCGAGGTGGACAGGCCGCCGTCGACGGCAAGGACATGCCCAGTGACGTAGGACGCGGCCTCGGAGGCGAGGAAGACGGCAGCGCCGCCGAGTTCGGCCGGTTTGGCCCAGCGGCCCATCGGCGTCCGTGCTTCGACCCACGCCGTGAAGGCCTTGTCGTCGAGCAGAGCGGTGTTCAACTCAGTGGCAAAGTAGCCGGGCGCCAGCGCGTTCACCGTGACCCCGGACTTGCCGAGTTCGGCTGCGAGCGAGCGGGTCAGCCCGTGCAGGCCGGCCTTCGCCGCCACGTAGCCGTGGATGGTGGGCCTGCCGAGAATGGCGGCCACCGAGCCCGTGTTGATGATGCGCCCGAACCCCGCCGGGATCATGAGCCGTGCGGCTTCCCGTGACAGGCGAAAGCAGGCCGCGAGGTTGACCGTCAGGACGCGCTCGAAATCGGCGTCCTCCCACTCCAGCACGGGGCGTCGGTGCTGGATGCCGGCGTTGTTGACGAGGATGTCGAGCCTTCCGTGACGCCGGGCGACGTCGCGCAGCGCAGCCGGGCCTTCCTGCCCGTCGGCGACATCGAAGGGAAGGGCCTCCGCTTCGAGGCCGGCATCCTTCAGCCTGCGGACGGCGTCGTCCAGGCCACCACCGGCGCGGGCGTTCAGGGCGACGGTGGCGCCGGCGCGTCCCAGCGCCTCGGCCATCGCGTAGCCGAGGCCGCGCGAGGCGCCGGTGACCACGGCCACGCGGCCGGCAAGTGAAAACGGATCGCCCACGACAACCTCCCGTCACGGCGGCCTCTCGCGCGGGCCGCTCTGCGGCTGGGATCGTTGCCCTTCAACCCGCCCGCGCGCAAGTGCGGCGGGCGGGGGACGCCAATGTCACAGGCGAATGCCGGGATCCGTCGGCTGGCCGGGCAGGTAGTCCGGCTCGGAGCCGGGGCCCGTCGGGTCGGTGATGCCGGGATCATCGACGGGGTAGGGCGTGCGCGGTCCCGAGGGGCCGGGCACCGGCACCTCGTCGTCCTCGGGCGCGGGAGGCGGTTCGTCCGGCAGGATCCCGCCCGGGACCGGGTTGCGACCCGGGTTGGGGCCGCCGGGAAGCGGAATGTCGGGAATGGGGTGGGGCATGTGAACCCTCCTGGCTTGGCTGTAGCGGCAAACGTGCCGACCCGCACCCGGTTCCTCCCCGCCATGCGGCCGCGTCCTTGCGCCTCGCGGCGGGCCGCGCCACTCTCCGGCGCCCGGCAGGTCCGGTCCGTCCAGGAGTGAATTCCGATGCAGATGCGCACGCTCGGCCGCAGTGGCCTCCACGTCTCCCCGCTGTGCCTGGGAACGATGATGTTCGGCGCGCAGACGGATGAGGAGACCTCCGCCCGCATTATTGGTCGCGCCCGCGATGCAGGCGTGAACTTCATCGACACGGCGGATGTCTACAACAACGGGGCATCCGAGGAGATCGTCGGCCGCGCCATCAGGGGCGACCGGGACGCCTGGGTGCTGGCGACCAAGGCGGCCAACGCCATGGGCGAGGGCCCGAACCGCCGCGGCCTTTCGCGCCGCTGGCTGAACCTCGCCGTCGACGCCAGCCTGAGACGGCTGGGCACAGACTGGATCGACATCCTCTACCTGCACAAGGAGGACCACACGACTCCGCTCGGCGAGACGGTGCGCGCCGTGGCTGATCTCGTGCGCTCCGGCAAGGTGCGGTATTTCGGCGTCAGCAATCATCGCTCCTGGCGCGTGGCCGAGATCTGCCGCCTCGCGGACGAGGCGGGCATCGACCGCCCGGTGGTGAGCCAGCCCTACTACAACGCCATGAACCGCATGCCCGAGGTCGAGCACCTGCCGGCCTGCGGCTATTTCGGGCTGGGCGTCGTGCCCTACAGCCCGCTCGCCCGCGGCGTGCTCACCGGCAAGTACGATCCCGGCAAGCCCCCGGCGGAAGGCACGCGCGCCGCCCGCAACGACACCCGCATCATGCAGACCGAGTGGCGCCCGGAGTCGCTGGAGATCGCGCAGGAGATCAAGCGGTACTGCGAGGCGAAGGGCGCCAAGGCCAGCCATTTTGCGTTGGGCTGGGTGCTGAACAACGCCTTCGTGACCAGCGTCATCGGCGGCCCGCGCACGCTGGAGCAGTGGGAGGACTACATCGCCGGTCTCGGCTACCGGTTCACGGCGGAGGACGAGGCGCTGGTGGACCGGCTGGTGCCGGCGGGCCACCCGTCTTCGCCGGGCTACACGGACCCTGCCTACCCGCTGGAAGGCCGCGTGCCACGCACCGGGGCGGCTCAGGCGACCTCGTAGGCCCGCACCACATTGAGGACATGCGCCTCCTCCGGCGACAGCAGGAACGCGCGGAAAGGCCGGCTCTCCTCCACGAGCCGCATGCGCCCGGCGGTAACCAGCCGGTCGCAGGCCTCGCGATAGGCATCGCCGTAAGCGCCGTCATGGCGCAGCCCGAAGATGATGCGGCCGCCCGGGCGCACCACACGGGTCAGCTCCTCGAAGGCATTGGCGGGCGCATGGCCGGCCGTGAACACGCCCGACGCGACGGCGGCCCCGAAGGCGCCGTCGGGAAAGTCGAGCGGCTCGCCCATCACCATCCGCCGCAAACCGTCGTAGCAACGGCGGGCGCGGGCTGCCGCCAGCATGTCCTCGCTCATGTCGATGCCGATCATCGGGACGTAGCCGAAGGGCCGCAGCATCACTCCAAGCAGCCCGGTTCCGCAGCCCGCGTCGAGAACCGTGCCACCCGGCGCGGGCACGTGGCGCATCACCATGGCGGCCACCATGTTGGGCGACTGGTAGCCCATCGCCATCACGTCGGCGTCGTAGTCACGCGCCCAGGCGGCGTAGCCGGAAGCGAGTTCGTCGCGCCCTGACGCCGCGTAGACACGCTCCAGGCGGGCAAGGCGGTCTGGATCATCGCTCATGGGGACCATGGTGGCGCGTACAGGCCCGTTCCCGCAAGGGCCGGACCGGGGCTTTTCGTTGACAGCGCAGCCGTTGGAAATCATAGTCCCGGCAGTGCCGCCCGGTGGGCGGCGCTTTTGTTTTCTGGCACCCGAAGGGGTCAGACCGATGAGCCAACCCAAGATCGAGAGCCCTGCCGTGACCGAGACGACTTCGCCGCTGCTGCCGACCTTCGCGCGCGCCGATCTCGCCTTCGAGCGAGGCGAGGGCGCGTGGCTCATCACGGCCTCCGGCGACCGCTACCTCGACTTCGGTTCAGGCATCGCGGTGAACGCCCTCGGCCACGCCCATCCGCACCTCGTCGAGGCGCTGCAGGGGCAGGCCGCGAGGCTCTGGCACGTCTCGAACCTCTACCGCATTCCGGAGGGCGAGAAGCTGGCGCAGCGGCTCGTCGACAACAGCTTCGCCGACCAGGTCTTCTTCACGAACTCCGGCGCCGAGGCCCTCGAGTGCGCGATCAAGATGGCGCGCAAGTACCACTCGGCGAATGGCCAGCCCGAGCGCTTCCGCATCATCACCTTCGAGGGGGCTTTCCACGGCCGCACACTGGCGACGATCGCCGCGGGCGGGCAGAAAAAGTACCTGGAAGGTTTCGGACCCAAGGTCGACGGCTTCGACCAGGTGCCGTTCGGCGATCACGAGGCTCTGAAGGCTGCCATCGGCCCCGAGACGGGCGCCATCCTCATCGAGCCGATCCAGGGCGAGGGCGGCGTGCGGCCGGTGCCGCCGCAGTGCCTGCGCGGGCTGCGCGAGCTATGCGACGAGCACGGCCTCCTGCTCATCTTCGACGAGGTGCAGACGGGCGTCGGCCGTACCGGCCGGCTGTTCGCGCATCAGCGGGTGGGGGTCGAGCCCGACATCATGGCCATCGCCAAGGGCATCGGCGGCGGCTTTCCCATGGGCGCCTGCCTTTCCACGAAGGAAGCCGGCAAGGGGATGACCGCCGGCGTGCACGGCACCACTTTCGGCGGCAATCCGCTGGCCATGGCGGTGGGCAACGCCGTGCTCGACGTCGTGTTGGCGCCTGGCTTCCTCGAGAATGTCGAGCGCATGGGCCTGCTGATGAAGCAGCGCCTTGCCGAACTCGCCGACAGGCACCCGGGCGTGATCGCCGAGGTCCGCGGCGAGGGGCTGCTTCTCGGCCTGCGCTGCGTCGTGCCGAACACCGATCTCGCCGCTGCTGCCCGGGCCGAGAAGCTCCTGACGGTGCCCGCGGGCGAGAACGTTCTGCGCCTCCTTCCGCCGCTCATCATCAGCGAAACCGAGGCCGGGGAAGCCGTAGCGAGGCTCGACCGCGCGGCTTCGGCCCTCGAGTCCGCGAAGGCGCGGGGAGCCGCGTGATGACGCAGCTCCGGCACTTCCTCGATATTCCCGACCACTCGACGGAGCGGCTGCGGGCCATCCTGAACGCTGCGGCGAAGATGAAGTCGGAACGCCGCCGCGGTCAGCCGCCGGCGGAGCGGCCACTCGCCGGCAAGACGCTGGCGATGATCTTCGACAAGCCGTCGACGCGCACCCGTGTCTCCTTCGATATCGCCATGCGCGAGCTGGGCGGCGAGACCATCATGCTGACCGGCAGCGAGATGCAGCTCGGCCGCGGCGAGACCATCGCCGACACCGCGCGCGTGCTCTCCCGCTTCGTCGACGCGATCGTCATCCGCATGCTCGACGCCAAGGCTGTGAGCGAACTCGCCGCCTATTCGAGCGTTCCGGTGGTGAACGGGCTCACCAAGCTCTCCCACCCCTGTCAGATCATGGCTGACGTGATGACCTTCGAGGAAAGACGCGGCTCCATCGCCGGCAAGACGGTTTCATGGGTCGGCGACAGCAACAACGTCCTCGCCTCGTGGGTGCATGCTGCCGCACGCCTGGATTTCCGCCTGAACATCGGCACGCCGGAGGAACTCGCCCCTCCCGCCGAACTGATCACCTGGGCGCGCCGCGAGGGTGCCCGCGTGACCGTGACCCACGACCCCTTCGACGCGGTCGAGGGGACGGACTGCGTCGTCACGGATTGCTGGGTGTCGATGGGCGACGAGGACGCCGGGCGCAGGCACAACCTGCTCTCGCCGTTCCAGGTCAACGGCCGGCTGATGGCCGCAGCCGGGCCCGAGGCGATCTTCATGCATTGCCTGCCCGCCCATCGCGGCGAAGAGGTGACCGACGAGGTCATGGACGGCCCGCAATCGGCGGTCTTCGACGAGGCCGAGAACCGCCTGCACGCGCAAAAGGGCGTGCTTGCCTGGTGCCTCGGCGCGCTGGACGCATGACGGCGCACCCGCAAACACAGCTCGACGACCGCGTCCTCCCGTTCGCCGTGGAGGCACTGGACGTGCGCGGCCGCGTCGCGCGGCTGGGGCCGATGGTGGACACGATCCTCGCCCGGCACGCCTATCCGGCGCCCGTTTCGCGCCTGCTGGGCGAAGTGATCGTGCTCACGGTGCTGCTCGGCACCTCGCTGAAGTTCGAGGGCCGCCTGCAGCTGCAGACGCGCAGCGACGGACCGGTCGACATGCTGGTCGTCGACTTCGAGGCTCCCGACCGCGTGCGAGCCTACGCCCGGTTCGACGCCGATAGGCTGGCGAGCCTCGGCGAGGATGCGAGCCCGGCCGTGCTGCTCGGGAGGGGGCACCTCGCCCTCACCATCGACCAGGGCGCCGACATGACGCGGTACCAGGGCATCGTCGCCCTGGACGGACAGGGCATCGAGGAAGCGGCGCACCAGTATTTCCGCCAGTCCGAGCAGATCCCGACACGGGTGCGGATCGCCGTGGGTGCCACCGTGACGGGCGCCGCAGGCCAGCAGCACCAGTCCTGGCGCGCCGGCGGGCTGCTGGTGCAGTTCCTGCCGAACTCGCCAGAGCGCCAGCGCCAGGCCGATCTCGACCCTGGCGACGCGTCGGACGATTCCGCCTCGGTTCCCCCGTCCGAGGACGATGCGTGGGTCGAGGCCCGATCGCTGGTCGAGACGATCGAGGACCACGAGCTGATCGACCCCATGCTGTCGAGCGAGCGGCTGCTGTACCGTCTCTTCCACGAGCGCGGGGTGCGTGTCTTCGAGGCGCAGCCCATGGTCGAGCGGTGCCGCTGCGACCGCGAGCGCATCGTCTCCATGCTGCGCCAGTTCTCCGACGACGAGCGCCGCCACATGGTGGGCGACGACGGCCAGATCGGCATCACCTGCGAGTTCTGCTCGACGAAATACGTCGTCGCGCCCGGCGAGGTCGGCGTAGGCGACGACTAGGAGTGATCCCCTCTCAGGGATGTCGTCATCCCGGCCGGAGCCAAGCGGAAAGCCGGGATCCAGGCACTCAGTGCCAAGTGTCCCGGGACAGCGCTCCGCATTTTGGGCGCTTCAATGCAGGATCCGGGTCGTCTGCGGCACGTCGAGGGAAAAAGCGGGGATCTCGACGGCAAACGTCTCGCCCTTGTCCGTCTGCATCAGATAATGGCCCGACATGATGCCGCCCGGCGTCTCCAGGGGACAGCCGCTCGTGTACTCGAAGGTTTCGCCCGGGGCGATGCGGGGCTGCTTGCCGACGACGCCTTCGCCGCGCACCTCCTGCACGCGCCCGTTGGCATCGCGGATGTGCCAGTAGCGCGAGCGCAGCTGGACGTGCTCCTCGCCCGTGTTGACGATCTCCACCGTGTACGACCAGAACCAGCGGCTCTTCTCCGGCGACGACTCGTCGGGAAGGAAGGCGGGGGTGACGGTGACTTGGATCGAACGGGTGACGGCCCGGTACATGGTGCTCCCTCGTCAACCGGCCCTCGGGGGCAGCGCAGGCGACGGTCACTGCACTAGAACCATGAAGGAGTCGGGTCAATCGCAGGCCTGCGGAAGGCTGAACGCGTCCTGCGGGCGAGGAGGGGTGGCGTGCTCGACGGCGTGATGCGCACCCTGATCGATCCGCCTCTGCGCCTTGCCGCACGGGGCCTCGTGCGGGCAGGGGCCGGGCCGGACGTCGTGACGGCGGGCGCGTTCGGGCTCGGCATGGGTTGCGCGCTCTGCGCGGCGCTCGGCTGGGATGCCGCGGCGCTCGTCCTCCTCGCGCTGGGACGGCTCGGCGACGGCCTCGACGGCGCGGTGGCGCGCCTGACAAGGCGCACCGACCGGGGCGGCTTCTTCGACATCGTCGCCGACTTCGCCTTTTACGGCGCGGTACCCCTCGCCTTCGCCGCGCGCGACCCGGTGGTGAACGCTCTTCCCGCGGCGGTGCTCCTGTTCACCTTCTACGTCAACGGTGCAACCTTCCTCGCCTACGCCGCCGTCGCCGCCCGGCGCGGCATGGAAACGACCAACCGCGGCGTGAAGAGCCTCTATTTCACCGCCGGCCTCGCCGAAGGCACCGAGACGATCGCCTGCTTCGCGCTGATGCTGCTGTTCCCCGCCTGGTTCCCGCTGCTCGCCTGGATCTTCGCGGCGATGTGCCTCGTCACCGCCGTCTCCCGCTTCGCGCTGGCCTGGCGAAGTCTGGGTGCCTGAAAGGGCACTTGGGAGCGCGCGTCTTCAGACGCGCATTCCTGTCTTTTCGGCAACCGCAAATGCGTAGCTCCGTCAGTACTGTCCATTTGATGATCCCCGGACCGGAGGATCGGCGATGAACCCAAAAGGCTGGCACAGCCGGGGATACCTGCCTCATTTCGACTCGCCGGAGGTTGTTCAGCACGTCGTTTTCAGGACCGCTGAGAGCCTGCCGAAGCACCTCCTCGCCAGTGCTCCACAAGACCCCATCGCGCGCGGCAGAAGTTTCAATGATTGGCTGGACGCAGGTGTGGGAGGTTCAACCCTCGCCGACGCGGCTGCTGCCGGAATCGTGCAGTCAGCACTGCTGCACTTCGACCAGAAGCGTTATCGGCTCGTGGCATGGTGCATCATGCCGAACCACGTCCACGCCGTGCTGGAGACTAAGATTGGTGAGAGCCTCGGGCCAGTGGTGAAGAGCTGGAAAGCCTGGACGGCAAGGGCAATCAACGCGGAGGCCCGCAGGTCGGGACCGTTCTGGGCTCCCGACTATTTCGATCGCTATGTCCGGAACGAGCGCGAGCTGGAGGCGGTCGTCGCGTACGTCGAACACAATCCATGCCGGGCAGGATTGTGCGTCACCCCGGCGGACTGGCCGTGGTCTTCAGCACGGTCTCGAACAAGGTGAGTGTCCCGCAGCTTTTTCAATACGAAAGAGCGGGTCTGAAGACCCGCGCTCCATAGCGCTGCGGTCCGGAGCGCGCGTCTTCAGACGCGCCTGTTCGGTTGGGCAGGATGTGCGCTTGGACGGAAAAAGAGCGGGTCTGAAGACCCGCGCTCCAAAGCGCTGCGGTCCGGAGCGCGCGTCTTCAGACGCGCCTGTTTGGTTGGGCAGGATGTGGGCTTGGAACGAAGAAGGGCGGGTCTGAAGACCCGCGCTCCAGGCGAACGGCTGCTACACCGTCTTCGCGGCCTGCTGCAGGTCGGCGACGATGTCGGCGGGGTGCTCTATTCCCAGGGACAGGCGCAGTAGGGCCGGGCCGATGCCGAGTTCGGCGCGGGCCTCGGGCGTGAGGCGCTGGTGGGTCGTGGTGGCGGGATGGGTGACGATGCTCTTGGCATCACCGAGGTTGTTAGAGATGCGCACGAGGCGAAGCGCGTTGCCGAGGCGGAAGGCGCCGGCCTGCCCGCCTTCCACCTCGAAGGCCACCATCGTACCGCCGCCGCGCATCTGGCGGGCGGCGAGTTCGTGCTGCGGATGGTCGGGGCGGCCGGGATAGAGCACGCGGCGGACGCCGGGCAGCGCGGCCAGCGCGTCGGCCACTATTGCCGCGTTGCTGGTCTGCTTCTCTACCCGCAATGGCAGCGTTTCGAGCCCTTTCAGGAGCACCCAGGCGTTGAAGGGCGAAAGGGCGGGTCCGGTCTGGCGCAGGAAATTGTGGATGTGGTCGGCGATCAGCTTCTCGGAGGCGAGGATGACACCACCGAGGCATCGGCCCTGCCCGTCAATGTGCTTGGTCGCCGAATAGACCACGAAGTCGGCGCCGAGCGTCAGCGGGCTCTGCAGCATGGGAGTCGCCAGCACATTGTCGACGACGAGCTTGGCGCCGCACTGGCGCGCAAGGGCCGCGACGGCGGCGATGTCGATGATCTCCAGCGTCGGGTTCGTCGGGCTCTCGAGGAAGAGCACCTTGGTCTCCGGCCGGATCGCAGCGCGCCACTGCGCGAGGTCGGTGCCGTCGACGAGCGTCGAGGCCACTCCGAACCGCGGCAGCAGCTCCTCCACAACGTAGCGGCAGGATCCGAACAGCGCCTTCGCGGCGACGACGTGATCGCCGGCCCGCGTTAGGCCAAGCATGGTGGCGGTGACGGCCGCCATGCCGCTCGCCGTGGCGCGCGCCGCCTCGGCCCCCTCCAGAAGCGCCATGCGCTTCTCGAACATGGCGACGGTGGGGTTCGAGAAGCGCGAATAGATGAAGCCCGGGGCCTCGCCCTTGAAGCGGGCCTCCGCCGCTTCCATCGTGTCGTAGGAGAAGCCCTGCGTCAGGAACAGCGCCTCCGACATCTCGCCGAACCCCGAGCGCATCGTCCCGCCATGGACGAGGCGCGTCTCCGGATGGAGGGCGGCGTGGTCGGGAGCATCGCTGGACATGACGAGGTCTCGCGGACGGTAGGCTGCGTCGGGAAGTCTCGTCGTGTATGCCTCCGGGCATCGTTCGTCAATCCGAACGATCGTTCTTTCTGCGGGATGAAAGCGGATGGATTGTCACTGTGAGCGAAGCGAAGCAACCCGCCTGTGGCGCGATGGACCGCTCCAATTCCGGGCTGCTTCGTTGCCTGCCATCGCGGCGGTGCTGCAGACTCTCCTGTGAGCCTCCGCCGCTCAGCGTTTACCCCGGTGCCCCCGCGGGCTAGACAGGCTGATGACAGATGGCAGGGCAAACGGCTTGATCCCGACCTCCGGAACGCTTCCTTCCCAGAGCATCGCGGCGCTGATCGCGGCCGGGCACGTGCGTGCCGAGCCGGAGGTCATCGATGCCCAGGTCCAGCCTGCGAGCCTCGACCTGCGGCTCGGCCGGCGGGTGTTCAGGGTGAGGGCGAGCTTCCTGCCGGGTAAAGACGCACCGGTCGCCCCGCGGCTCTCCGAACTCGCGCTGCACGAGATCGACCTGTCGGCGGGTGCCGTGCTGGAAACCGGCGCCGTATACATCGCCGAGGTGGCCGAGAGCCTGGCTTTGCCCGCAGGCCTCGCCGCGGCTGCGAACCCCAAGAGCTCGACGGGGCGGCTTGACGTCTTCACGCGCCTCATCGTCGACGGGGCGACTGAATTCGACCAGATCCCGCGGGGCTACCACGGGCCGCTCTATCTGGAGATCGCGCCGCGAACCTTCCCGGTCCTGGTGCGCAGCGGATCGCGGCTGTCGCAGGTGCGGTTTCGGGCCGGTCTCGTGCGGCTGTCCGACGAAGACCTCACCTCCCTGCACCGCGAGCAGTCGCTGGTGACCAGTGCCGAGCCGTCGATCCAGACCGGCATCGCTGTCAGCGTCGATCTCGCCGGACCGGGCGGCGACGGCGTCGTCGGTTGGCGCGCCAAGCGCCACACGGGTCTCGTCGATGTCGACGTGGTGGGCGGCTGTGACGTGCTGGATTTCTGGGATCCGCTGTCGGTGCGCAAGGCGCGCGAGCTGATCCTCGATCCCGGGCAGTTCTATATCCTGGCGTCCAAGGAAGCGGTTCACGTTCCTCCCGGCTTCGCGGCGGAGATGACGCCCTTCGACCCGCTCGTGGGCGAATTCCGTGTTCACTATGCGGGCTTCTTCGACCCGGGCTTCGGCCACGCGGCGACCGGCGGCGTCGGCAGCCGCGCGGTGCTGGAAGTGCGCTCCCACGACGTGCCGTTCGTGCTCGAGGATGGCCAGATCGTCGGACGCCTCGTCTACGAGCGGATGGCGGAGAGGCCGGAGCGCCTCTACGGCGCCGGGCTCGGCTCCAATTACCAGGCGCAGGGCCTGAAGCTCTCCAAGCACTTCCGGAGCGGCTGAGTTGGTCTGCGCCAGGGCGCAGCACCATCTTCACGGTTCGGGGTTAGAGAGGGCGGGACCTCACGCGTGTTGGCCCGTCCCCACACATCTGCGAAAACTGGACCGATGCCCAGAAACATTCTTCTCATCCGTCACGGACAATCCACCTTCAACGCCCATTACGAGGCGACCGGACAGGATCCGGGTCACTTCGATGCGCCCCTGACCGATCTCGGCCAGTCGCAGGCGGCTCAGGTCCGGAAGGATCTCGCGGATACGCACGTCGACCTCGCCGTCTGCTCGCCGCTGACACGTGCGATCCAGACGACGCTGGGCATTTTCGGCGAACGCGGCGTGCCCGTGCACGTCACGCATCATCATCGGGAGCGGCTGGAGAGCAGCTGCGACGTTGGGCAGTCGCCCGCATTGCTGCGCGAGCACTTCCCCAACCTCGTCTTCGACCACCTCGATGATCCGTGGTGGCACCACGATCCCGACATGTCGGGGCCGTTCGTGATCGAGCCGCTCGATGTATTCGAGCGGCGCGTCGCGGAGTTCGTGGAGTGGATCGCGGCGCGGCCGGAAGACAGCGTGGCCGTCATCGGCCACGGCACGTTCTTCCACGCCCTGACCGGGCGGTGGCTGCGCAACTGCGAGGTGATGGAGTGGCGGCCGGGGCCCGTACGGGCCACGGCCTGACTGCGGAGACCGGTGGAACCGATCGGCTTCAGCCGATCATTTCTGCCACGATGCGGCGCATTTCGGCGCGCGTCAGCGAGGTGGTCTCGGGCCGCCATTCGGCGGGGCGCGCCAGCCGGCGCGGAGTGCCGTCCCGGTCCGTCCGCGCCAGGGCGGCAGACACGGTGACGTGATGTGTCCGCCCGTTCCGGGCGGCGTGGTTGTTCTTCGTATCGTTCAGCATTGTGTCCATTGCGTCCTCAAGGGACGCGAGTAAAGCGGCATCATGAAGGCATGATGTCGGAGCGCAACCCTCATCGAAGGTTGCAGGAAAACGACGAATTGTCTTTAAACGGAACCCGCGGGCGCCTCGGCGCCGCTGCGGCTATGTCCGACTGTTCGGTCGTGACGTGCATATAGACAGGCGGGCCCTGTAATACAAGGCCCGCCTTCGTCGTATTCCGTTACACCGCGTCAGGCCGAGGGCAGCCTGCCGTCGGGCGTGTAGCCGTCTACGGCCTTCGGAAGCTCGCGCGTCAGGCGCGCCAGGAGCTCGTCCCGGTGCAGGCCGGTGCGCTCGGTGAGGGTATCGAGCACGTCGGGGCCGATGGCGCGCTCGAGTTCGCCGGGCGCGATCTCGCGGTTCGGGCCCGTGCCGACCCAACTGTCCGCCGTGTCGCCATGGCCGTTCTCGCGGAACCGGTCGACGAGTTCGCCGAGGCCGCCGCTGAGGAGACCGCCGGCTCCGGCGCCTCCGGTCAGCCCGCCGAGGAGGCCGCCGAGACCTCCCATGCCTCCGGAGGAGGACGTACCGTCGCCGTGATCAGGCCGGCCCGCCGCGCCGGCACCGCCGAAGGCGCCGCCGTTGCCTTGGGCGCCCTGGCCGGTGGCCCCGCCCAGCATCTCTGCGATCTTGTCGCGGTTCTGGTACCCCGCAACGGCGAGGAGCCCCAAAAGCGCTGTCATCGACGGAAATCCGCGTGCCATGTGTTTGTCTCCCATGTGATGCGGGGAGAAGACGGAGCAGCGGCGAAGGTTCCTCCGCTACGTCAGCGCGCGCACGGGAAGGCGGGCGTGGAAGACGGCGCCGCCTCCCGGCTTATCCCAGGACAGGCGACCGCGGATATGGGCGCACAGGCGTGCCGCCGTCACGAGGCCGAAGCGGCCGGTATCGCGCGGTTCGAAGTTTTCGGGCAGGCCCGGCCCGTCGTCGCTCACGGTCAGCACGAGTTCGTCGCCGTCGACGGCAAGCTGCACCTCCACGCCCTCCCGCGCGTGCTTGATCGCATTGGTGACGAGCTCGTTGCAGATGACCGCCAGCGTGCTCGCCTGGGATGGATCGATGAGGAGTGTATCGCCCGCCCGGACGACGACGCGCCTGTCCGCGCCCTTGCCCAGGTTGGCGCAGAGCTCGGACACGAGGTGGCTGACCTCCACCTTGTCGAGCCGGCCCGAGAGCTGAAGCATCTCGTGCACGCTGGCGATGGCGCCGACCTGCCGGGCCCCGTCCTGCAAGGCCAGCTTGACCTCCGGGTTCCTGGATCGGCTGGCCCGCATCAGCAGCAGGCCCGTGACGATCTGCAGTGAGTTCTTGACGCGGTGGTGCACTTCCAGGGCAAGCGTGTCCTTGAAGCGCTCGGCCTCCCGTGCTTCCGCCGCACGCACCGCGAAGACGGCCAGCCCTGGAAAGCCGGCAATGGCGAGTGCGGCCGAAAGGCCGGCCACTCCCGATCGCCAGCGCCATTGGGCGAGCGCCGCGTCGATCGGCTGCGAGGCCGTCGCGAAGAGGCGGGGATACCTCTCGCTGCGCTGCCAGGATACGATCCGCTGCGATGGACCGTCCTGCAGCATCAGGGTTCCGGTGGGGGCCAGCTTGACCTCCGCATTCACCTTCTCGCGGAACGCGGGCGTCGCACGGTCAGCCGTCGCCAGCCGCGCCAGGATGGAGGCCTCCGGGGGCGCATCCTCGACGTAGAGCCCGGTGCGTGCTCCGGGCCAGGTAACGGTCTCGGCGTAGAGACGCTCGAAATAGCCGTTGTAGATCGATGCAACGATCACGGCTTTCAGTGAGCCGTCCGGGTTGCGCACGGCCCGGCTGAACGTGAAGCGGGGCCTGCCGGAGATGGCGCCCGGCTTGCTGTCGCCGAGGATCACCGGATCCGCGTCTCCCGCGAGGTGCGCCTTGAAGAAGACGCGGTCCGACACGTTCACCTGCTGCGACGGGAAGGCCCAGGTATTGACGCGGTTTGTACCGGACGCATCCAGAACGCCGACCGCGGCAATCTGGGGGCTGCCCGGCGAGAGGCCCCGCAACACCTCGAAAACCCGCCGGCCCACTTCGGGATCTGCGAGGTCCCATCTCTCGACGAGCGGGACGACGGCCGCCAGCATCTTGTTGGCGTCCTCCAGCATGGAGTCCGCATGAGCACCCAGAAGGCGGGAAACGGAGCGCGTGCGGTCGGCGGCGTTGTCGAGTGTGGCATTCCGGTCGGCGACGATCATCGCCGCCACAAGCGCCCCTGTAATCAGCGCGAACAGAAGTGTTCCCGCGACCCAGGCCTGCCGGAAGCTCAAACGTGTCGCCAAGTCCATCTGCCCCGACCGGTGCAACTCAGCGCACCGATTGCGCCAGTGTCGGCGAATTACAGCGAAAGCTCAAGCTTTTGGCTGAGGAATGACTTGGTTTGCGTCCGTCAATTTGCTGGCAAACTTCCGATAAGGACGATGCCGCCGAATTTCGCGCTCCACGTCACCTTCGATGTCTGCGGGATATGAGCCTGAATGCAGGCAGGTCCGGGTTCCAGAGCAATTTTACGGAGACAAGCGAGCCGCTCGACACCCCCAGCCATGCGTACTCGACGGGATTGCGTCCGGGGCCACCGCATGCGAGCACCGGATCGCTCGGGCGCGACCGGCCCTCTGGACACCTGATGACGCCCATCCTGCCCAAGCTTCTGTACAGCGCCGTTCTGGCGCTGTTCTTTCCGGCGCTCGCGCCCGCCATGTCCTACGCCGGACCGGTCCTGCCTCGGACTGCCTGCGATGTGCCTTCCGCCATGCAGCAGCTGCCTCGCTTGCCGCGGGTTGCGGCAAGGCTGGGGGAGGCGGGGCCATTGCGGATCCTCGCCATCGGCTCGTCTTCCACGCAGGGCGTGGGGGCGACTTCGCCCGCTTCGTCCTACCCCGCCCGGCTCGAAGTGGAGCTCGCGCCCCTCCTGGGACACGGTGACATCAAGGTCGAGAATGCCGGCGTGGGTGGCGAGACGGCGGGCCAGACGCTGCGACGGCTGGGCAGGATATCGGCGCAGCGCCGCTTCGACCTCGTCATCTGGCAAGTCGGGACCAACGATGCCGTGCGCGGCGGGAGCGAGGACGCGTTCCTGGTGCACCTGCGCCAAGGCATCGAAGCCGTGAAGGTGTCGGGCGCCGACCTCGTGCTGATGGACCAGCAATACCTCGACAGCATCGCCGACCCCGTGCGCTACCGGCGCTTCGTCTCGGCCGTGGCAGCGCAGGCACGCGCTCAAGGCGTGCCGCTCTTCTCGCGCTTTGCAGCCATGCGGATCTGGGCGGCGGCGGGACAAGGCGGGCTCGATGCGCTGCTCGCCTCCGATCGCTTTCACCTGAACGACCGGGGCTATGCCTGCCTCGCGCGCGATCTCGCCGCTTCGATCGCCGCGCCGATTGCAGGGAAGCTGGCGTTCACCCGCGTCAGGGCGCTCTGAGTGCTCGTTAGTCGGCATCGGGCCGTCGATGCTCGTTAACCTCTCATTGCTAGGGTGAGACACGGGAGGGCGATCCGTCCGTGGCCGATATTGATTTGATTGTTCGTTTTGTCTCTTGCATGTCCGTGCTGGTCGTCGCCGCAGCGGCGCTCGGCATCCTCGACGGCTGGCTGATGACGCACCGCCGCCTCCGCGGCGTGATGATCGGGATGGTGCTGGGCTGCGTCGGCATGCTCTCCATGGCCGACCCCGTGCGCACCAGCGGCGGCCTGTTCTTCGATGCCCGCCACGTCGTGATCATGCTGTCGGCCCCGGTCGGCGGACCCGTCGCGACGATCGTCGCAACCGCGATGCTGGGCATCATGCGCTGGACGATCGGTGGTCCCATCGCGTCCGTGGCGCTCATCGCCATCTTCGCCTCCGCCATCGCCAGCGTGCTGTGGTGGGCGCGGTTCGGGAACCTGCGCACGCGTCGTGGCGCGCACTCGCTCGCCTTGCTGGCCGCAATCGTTCCCACCGGCGTGAGCCTTGGCTTGCTGCTCCTGGACGATCATGTCCCGAGCCCGGCGTTCCGCACAATCGGCTGGTCCGTCCTGTTCAATGCGCTCGGCCTCGAGATGATCGGCTTGCTGCTGCTCTGGCATCGGGAGCGAGGCGAAAGCCTCACGGCGTTCAGGCGCAGCGAGGAGCGGCTGGACAGCATCGCACGCAATGCGCGCGGTGCCCTGTTCCGCCTGCGGCAAGATGCAAAGGGCGATCCCGAACTCCTGCAGATCAGCCACACCTTCCCGCCTTTCGCGGCGGGCGAGGGCCCGGGCCTCGTCGTTCCCGGCAACCAGGAAGACCTCGCCGCCTTCCGCGAGGTCCTGGAAACCTCGGCCACCCGCCTCGCGCCGTTCGTCTTCGAGCGCAGCTACACGCTGGAAGGCGGAGCCACGGTGTGGGTGCGCTGGCAGGCCGCTCCCCAGCGGCACAAGGATGGCACGACGGTCTGGGACGGCTTCGTCAGCGACGTGACCGACCGCATGCAGGTGAAGCTCCGCCTCGAGCGGGAGCGCCAGCACGTGCTGGAGCAGATGCTGCGCGAGTTTGAGGGGCGGGTCGCCTCTGCCGTCCGGGTCTTTGCGGCCTCGTCCGAGCGACTGCGCGATGGCGCCTCGACCATGCAGAGCGCTGCCGCCGGCTCCTTCGACGTCACCCGCCAGGTGAGCGAGAAGTCGCACCTCGTTGCCGCCTTCGTCGATGACGTGGCGGGCAAGGTGCGGACGCTCGACGCGGGCATGCGCTACGCGACGGCTCAGATCGTCGAGGTCGCGGGCAAGGCGGCCGAGACCACGCAGCGCATCGAACTCGCGGAGACCGGCATCCAGCAGCTTTCCGCCGCGTGCGACCAGATCGGCCAGATCGCGGGGTTCATCCAGGGCATTGCCGAGCAGACCAACCTCCTGGCGCTGAACGCCACCATCGAGGCGGCCCGCGCCGGTGATGCCGGCCGAGGCTTCGCCGTCGTCGCCGGCGAGGTGAAATAGCTGGCCTCGCAGACGACGCGCGCCACGGCAGAGGTTTCCACGAAGCTTCGCAGCATCACGGCCGCGTCCACCAACGCCGTGGCAGCCATGGAGCAGGTGCGCCTGATCTCCCGCGCCATGCAGGAACTGGCGGATGCCGCCAAGCTCACCTCGACCGGCCACGGCATGATCGTGGAGGACATCAGCAGCACGGCCGCCGGCCTCTCCGGCGACGCCAAGCTGCTCAGCCGCGAGATGGCCGCCGCCGCGGGCGAAGCCCAGAGCACGGGCAAGCTCGCCTCGGACCTGCAGGAACTCGCAGCGGCCATCGGCTCGGAGACGCATCGGCTGACGGCCGAGATCGAAGCGTTCGGCCGGCGCGTCGCGGAGCGTGCCGCGCGCGAAGGTGACGCCGTCGTGGAGAGCGAGGCGCGCCTGATCGGCTGATGCGGCTTGCACGCGGGCCCGGGGCTCGGCATCCAGACGGGGTCTGAGACGGCGTTGCGCTCGCCGCAGCGGGACAGCATAACTCCCGGGAAGCACTTCATGCGTGTGTCGGAGAGTGCATGCCCCCTGAGGTCGAAGCCGCCCTTCGTGACTGGGTGATCGCCCAGGGCCTCGCCGGAGCCGACGAGGCGGACCTGCTGGAAGGGTTCTGCACCCGCGCCAAGAAGGCTGGCCTGGGCGTCTCGCGCGGCCTCGTGCTTCTCGACACGCTGCATCCCAGCTTCGAGGGACGCGCCTATCGCTGGAGGGACGTTTCGAGCAACCTGCCCAGCGTGGTCGAGTACGGCCGCACCTCCGAAGGCGACGCGGCGGCCTCGTGGCGCCGCTCGCCCTTCTATGCCGCCCTCCAGCAGGACCTGTCCGAGATCCGGTTGCGCGTTTCGGCGGGGGAGGGGCGGGACTATCCCGTCGTCGCCGAACTCGCCGACGAGGGCATCACGGACTACCTCGCCTTCGTCCATCGCGTCTCGCCGGACGCGGTGATCGGCGAGATGGATTGCATTTATTCGCACTGGACCACCCGCCAGCCCGAAGGGTTCGCCGATGGGCAGGTCGAGGGCCTGCGCCGGCTGGTCCCGGCGCTGACGCTGGCCATGAAGAGCGCCGCCCTGGCGCGCGTCCCGCGCACGCTGGCGGAAGTCTACCTGGGGCAGGATCCGGCAAGGCGCGTGCTCGGCGGCCGCATCGTTCGGGGCGTCGCGGACCACATTGCGACCGTCCTCTGGTTCTCGGACCTGCGCGGCTATTCCAGCCTGAGCGACACCGCGGATCCCAACGAGATCATTCCCCTCCTCAACGACTATGCCGAGGCGACCATCGAGTCCGTCCACGACGCGGGCGGCGACGTCCTGAAGCTGATGGGCGACGGGGTGCTGGCCATGTTCCCCGCCGAGGATGCCGGGCAGGCCTGCCGGTGCGCGCTGCGCGCCGAGCACGCCATGCGCGCCCGCATGGCCGCGATCAACGAGGAGCGCACCGATTCCCGGCGGCCCCTGACGACGGCCTATGTGGGGCTGCATGTCGGCGAGGTGTTCTACGGCAACATCGGCAGCCGCGAGCGTCTGGATTTCACGGTCATCGGGCCGGCGGTGAACGAGGTCAGCCGGATCGCGTCCCTCTGCCGCTCCGTCGACCGGGGCCTGCTCGTCTCTGCGGATTTCCGCGATGCCTTGCCGGCCTCGCTCGCAGACGAACTCGTCAATGTCGGCCGCTACGCCCTGAGAGGGGTGGGGCGTGCACAGAACCTCTATACGCTGGACCCGGAAATCATGACCTCCACGGCGCGCTCGCGGCTCTACGAAAGCGAACTGGCAGAGGACTGAACGGGCCTTATCCGCCCAGGCGTGAGCGGCCCGGCGTCGGGGCGACGCCCTTGACCTGGGCAAAGACGTGCATGCCGGTCGCAAGGCCGAGCTGATCCCAGGAAAGGCGGGTGACGCGGGCCAGGATGCGCGCGCCCTGTCCGTCGCTCCCCAGCCGCAGGACCACGGCCAACTCGGCGTCGGTTGCGGGAGCCGCATCGACGATCAGCGCAGGCAGGACATTGACGATGCTGCTGTCGGTCCGCTGCGCCCGAGCGATGCTCACATCCCCCGCCTCGATGCGAAGCCGCCAGCCATGGCCGGGCTGGGCCGGCGGCGAGGCAACGAGAAAGCGGCCGCCATCGACGAGCAGGGTCAGGAGCCCGTACCGGGGGTCGTAGCCCGACGCCGTGGCGGGGAGCGTCACGGCCGCTCCGCGCCCGCGCGCCAGCGGCAGGGACGTGTCGCTCTGCAGGTCCTGGAGCGGTCCGGACGCCCGCACCCCGCCATTCTCCATCAGCACGAGATGATCGGCCAGCCGCTCCACCTCGGCCAGATCGTGGCTGACATAGACGATGGGCAGCGACAGCGAGTCGTGCAGCCTTTCGAGGAAGGGCAGGATCTCGTCCTTGGTGAAGCGGTCGAGCGCTGACAGCGGCTCGTCCATCAGCAGGATCCGTGGTTGCGAGAGAAGCGCCCTCCCGATCGCGACGCGTTGCCTTTCGCCGCCCGACAGGTTCTGCGGCGCCCGGTCGAGCAGGCGGCTGATGCCGAGGAGATCGACAACTTCGTCGAGCCGGATGGCGCCGTTCCCGTCCGGCGCGCCGGCTCGCCGGGCTCCGAAGAGCAGGTTCTTGCGCACCGAGAGGTGCGGGAAGAGGCTGGCTTCCTGGAAGACGTAGCCGACGGCCCGTTGGTGAGGCGCCCGGAAGGTGGTGGCGTCCTGCCACACCTCGCCGGCCAGCCGGAACTCGCCCTGTGCGATTCGGTGAAGGCCGGCCATGCAGCGCAGTACCGTGGTCTTGCCGCAGCCTGACGGGCCGAACAGGGCGGAGACCCCGGTCGCGGGGATGGAGAAGGACGCATCCAGTCTGAACTGGCCTACGGATCCCCGGAAGCTTGCGTCGATCCGGCCGGTGGTCAGGGAGGGTGCGTTCATCAGGTCCCGGCTCTCGCCGCGCGCTTGTCGATCAGCGTCATCGCGAGGATGACCAGAAACGCGAACAGCGCCATGCCCACTGAGAGGATGTTGGCCTCGCGCCATTGCAGCGTCTCGACATAGTCGTAGATGGCGACCGAGAGCGTCTTGGTCTGGCCGGGGATGTTGCCGCCGATCATCAGCACGACGCCGAACTCGCCCACGGTGTGGGCAAAGCCGAGCACGGCCCCGGTCATCAGGCCCGGGCGCGCCAGCGGCAGTGCGACGCTGAAAAACGTGTCGAGGGGCCGCGCGCGCAAGGTCGCCGCAACCTCCAGCGGCCTGTCGCCGAATGCCTCGAAGGCGTTCCGGATGGGCTGGACGACGAAGGGCATCGAATAGATCACGGACCCGATGACGAGCCCGGTGAAGGTGAAGGCGAGGGTCCGCGCGCCCCAGAACCCCGCCAGCCACCCTCCCGGCCCCGCGGGGCCCAGCAGGACGAGAAGGTAGAAGCCGAGCACGGTCGGCGGCAGCACCAGCGGCATCGCGACCACGGTCGCGACCGGCTCCTTCCACCAGACTTTCGTGCGCGCCAGCCACCAGGCCAGCGGCGTGCCGATCACCAGCAGGATGAGCGTGGTGATCGCCGCCAGCTCGACCGTGAGGCGGACGAGCGTCCAGAGGTCCGGCGGCAGGTTCAGAGCCACGTCAAGCGCCGCCGTCCAGCGCGTAGCCGTAGCCCTCGATCACCTTGCGCGCCTCGGGACCCTTCAGAAACGTGACGAAGGCCTTGGCCGCCTCGTTCCCTTCCCCCTTCTTGAGCAGCACCGCGTCCTGCCGGATCGGCGCATAGAGCTCCTGAGGCACGATCCAGCGCGAGCCGGCGTCGGACTTCGCCACCTGGGACAGGGCAACGAAGCCGATTTCGGCATTGCCCGTCTCCACGAACTGGTAGGCCTGTGAGATATTGGCGCCCTGCACCAGCTTCGGCTTCAGCCTGTCGTAGGCGCCGAGTGATTTCAGCGTCTCGACCGCCGCGGCACCGTAGGGCGCCGCTGCGGGATCGCAGATCGCGATCTTCTCGATGGCGCCTGTCAGCGTGTCCTTGCCGGTCACCAGTCCTGGCGTCTTGCTCCACAGCACGAGCTTGCCGACCGCATAGGTGAAACGGCTGCTTGCGACGGCGAAGCCGCCCTCGACCAGCTTTTTGGGCCGCTCCTGGTCGGCTGCCAGGAACACCTGAAACGGCGCCTCCTGCGTGATCTGGGTGTAGAACTGCCCCGTTGCACCAAAGCTCAGCACCGCCTCGTGGCCGGTCTTCTCCTTGAAGAGCCTCGCGACTTCCTTGGCGGGCTCGGTGAAGTTGGCGGCGACAGCGACGTTGATCTGCCCGGCGGCGGCCGGGGCGGCGATCGCCATGAGCAGGCCGGCGGCAACAGCCGCGGATTTGAGGTAGCGGGTCACGAACATCGGGGCTCCCTTCAGTCGATGGCGAGGATGACGTCGGCTGGATCGAAGACGGCGAGCACGGCCTCGCCCGGACGCGGGGCTGGCGCGCTCTCGCTTCCAGCCGGCAGGCAGGCGGTGAGGCTGCGCCCGCCGCCGATGGCGAGGACGACTTCGCTGGCCGTCCCGTCGGTCTCGACCGAGCGCACCGTGGCGGCCAGGGTGTTCAGGGCGGCCTCAGCCGGCGCAGGATCCGACGACGGCCTGACCGAGACGAAGAAGGACTTCACGAGAGCCGCGACGGGCCGCCCGGGACACAGGCCGAGCGAGTCGACGCTGTCGCGTGTCACGACGGCCCGGATGGTTTCGCCGGGCGCGGTTTCGACAATCACTTCGACGCGGATGGCACGCGGCGACACGGCTTTGACGGTGCCGCGCAGAACATTGCGGGCGCTTGTGCGCATCAGGAAGCCGGGAGCCTTGTCGAGCGCGACACCGTCTTCGACAGCCCGCACGGCCCGCACCAGTTCCGCCTCGATGCGGTGGAATGCGGCGATGAACGCCAGGCCTGCTTCGGTGACCTCCGAGCCGCCGCCCGCCCGGCCCCCCGTACGCCGGCGCAACATGGGCGCCCCGAACAGCGCCGACATCACTTCCACGGCATCCCACGCGGCCTTGTAGGTGAGGCCAAAGGCCCGCGCCCCGGCGCTGATGCTGCCTTCCCGGGCAATGGCCTCGAGAAGGCGGATCCTGTCCCGCCCTACGGGCGGCAGGTTCTCGGCAACCAGGGACAAGGCGGCATGAACGGACATCGGAACGCTTCCCCCGCTCATATAGGGCGGCTATACAACGGTAGTCCGGCTATATAACGCCGGACGTACGGTTTCAACAGCACCGGGGTTTGCCATGAAGCTCAGCGCTCGCAACCAACTGAAGGGCACCATCGTCGAGGTCGTCAAAGGCGCGACCACCTCGCATGTCAGGATCGACATCGGCGGCGCGATCGTCACGGCGTCCATCACCAACGAGGCGGTGGACGAACTCGGGCTGAAGACAGGGCAAGCCGCCTCGGCCGTGATCAAGGCTTCCGATGTCCTCGTGGCCGTGGACTGAGGCATGGTCCGCGAGGACAAGATCCGCCGCGCCGAGCGCGCCGTCGAAGCGCCTGCGCCCGCCGATGCAGGGCTGGTTTATATCGGCGTCATCCACACGCCCTGGACGTCGCGCATGGACTGCCCGCGCCAGGGCCGGGCGGATGGCCCGGTGTGCCGGATCGAGCTCTTCGATCCCTGGCTCGAGGCGCTGGCAGGCATCGAGGCCTATGAGCGGCTGGAGGTCCTGTACTGGCTGCACCGCTCCCGCCGCGACCTCGTGCTGCAGAGCCCGCGCGACGACGGATCGGTGCGCGGCACCTTCGCTCTGCGCTCGCCGGTGCGCCCGAACCCGATCGGCAGCTCCATCGCGACCCTGCTTCGAGTCGAGGGTGCCGTCCTCCACGTTCGTGGCCTGGACTGCCTCGACGGCACGCCATTGCTCGACCTGAAGCCCGACAGGACGCTGTTCACGCCCATTGCTCCGCCGACGCCCGGGGATAGCGACGTCGGCTGAGCAGGTCCCGCCCGCTCTCCAAGCTTGCTCCTTGCCGCACGCACACGCACCCTGACGGCGCGAAATCGCTTCAGGAGGTCCAGGTGCAATTCCCCGCCATCGATCCGCTCATCGCTCTTGGCGTGTTCGTCGCGACCGCGGCGACCGACGCCTGCTACGTCATGTTCACGTCGTCCGTGGTGGCGAGGAAGCGGGTGGCCGCGTCGAACTGGAGCAGCGTCTGGTACATGCTCTCCTCCTTCGCCGTGATCACCTACACGGAGAACTGGGTATACGTGCTCTTCGCGGCAGGCGGGTCGTGGATCGGCGCCTATCTGTCGCTCACCTTCCTGCACCGCGGCCCGGGCCACCCGCCTTCGCCAGTGGCGGCGCCGTGAAGGAGGTCAGGGCTCTTCCGACGCGTCATTGATCTCGATCCAGTGCCCGTCCACGTCCTGGAAGTAGATCTGGCGTTTCCCGTCGCCCCGCACATGCACCTCGCCCGGCCTGCGGGCGAGGTTCATCCACGTCACCCCGGCTTCGTCGAGGCGGCGCAGCGCGGCGTCGAAGCGGGTGGTGGAGACCGCGAAATGAGTCGACATCGGCCGGGCGCGCTCGTGCTCGGGATCCGTGCCGATGAGGTGAAGGGTGCGAAGCCCGTCCAGCATGAACCAGCGGATGTCGGACCGGCCAACCCGGTTTGGGATCTCCTCGAGGCCGAGCGCCTTCATGTAGAAGCCCGCGCTGGCGTCGACGTGGCGGACGTAGAGGGAAACGTGGTGGAGCGTGAAGTCGGACACGGGTGCATCCTCCCGGCGCGCCCGGAGCGGGCCTTGCGCCACGGCCCAATCTAGCGCGGTGCAACCGCCGGTGTCGTGCGCCTCGAATGTCACGGAGCCCCCGCCAAAGTTACCTTTGGCGGGGGCTCCTGCAGGAATGTATTCGGCGCGCTCGGTGCCCGGTCAGGGCTGAAGGACGGCCGCGCCCTTCGGAGTACCGATGCGTCCGCCCACAAACGCGGCGATGGCACCCAGCAGCAGCGATACAAAGGCGAGAAACGCGGCCTTCGTCGCCGCCGAGCGGGTCGCCTCGGTCGCGGCTTCCACCTTCTGGCGCGCTGCTGCGACGGTCTGCTCGTACTGCGCCTGGTACTGCTGCACCTGCTGCTTTGCCTGATCGACCGGGATGTTCTGCGCCTTGGCCAGCGCTTCGGCTGCCCGGTCGGCGGCCTGCTGGCGCTCCGCCTGGTCACCCGACAACATGGCTCGGACGGCCTGCGCCGCCGCGTCCCGCAATGCCTGCGGATCCTGCCCGCCCGTCTGCTCACGCACGGTCTTCTCGATCGTGTCGAGCGGATTGGCCGCCTGCGCAAGGCTGGGCGCCGCTCCGGCGACGGCCGTCTGCACCGCCCCGCCCGCTGCACGTCCCGCTCCGCCCAGTGTGCTCGACAACGCGCCGAAAGCCCCCCCGACCACGCCGCCCACCGCCGAACTCAGCAGATAGAGCACGACCAATGTGGTAACGGCCCACGAGACCAGCCCGTGCAGGCCGGCCGTCCGCATCCCACGTGCGCCGGCCATGCGGCCCGCAACAACGCCGCCCGCCAATGAGGCGACGACGCCCGACGCCACCAGCCAGACACCGGCGCCGGTCGTGAGGGTGGTGGCCGACTGATCCGAGCCCGGTGCCGCTCCCGCGAGGCCGATGCCGACGCCGGCTAGATTGACGACCACCTGCGTGACGAGGGCCGTCACGCTGCCGGCGAGAATGGCACCCCAGGAGACTTCCCGCGTGAGCACGGGCTGGTCCGCAACTGGGGACATGACTACGGTGTTCGACATGGAGGGCTCCGGGTCCTCAGTGGTCAGTAAAGTTTTGGCGGCGGCGCTGATCAGTCGCGGCCACGCGCCAGGTAGCCCAGGCCGAAGCCGACGAGGCCGGCCACGAGAACGGCGCTCAGCGGATGGTCGGTGATGCGAACAGCAACGTCGCGGCCCGTCGCCGCCAGCTGACGCTCGGTCTTCTCGTAGGCATCGGCCGCAAACTCCGACGCGTCGTCCGCCGCGTCCCGGGCCGCGTCCTTGGCCAGGCCAACCATCGATTTCGCGCGGCCCTGGACCGTGCGTGCGCGCCCAGCCAGCGAATCCTCGGACGAACCCGCAAGATCGCCGATCTCGCTCTGCACCTTGCCGCCGAACTCGTCGAGGGCGCCCGTTATTCTGCTCTTGTCGATCATGTCATTCTCCTTCGTGAGATTTCGTGCCCGCACGGCACAGCGCACCCCCTGAACTGGCAGGGAGCGTGGTTAGGTTGAGGATGGATCGCGCTTTATGGGATCAGGGATGTCGCCTGAAACCCGAGGTGCCACGGCGAGAGCATTCGGAAGCAAAGGACCGTCCCGACGGACGGAAACGATCAGGACGCCTGGCGTGCGGCTCGTTCCTCGACTTCGTCATTCGGAAACTCTCCAAACCCTGACGTACGAGCCGACAACAGTCAGGGCTGGGATTGGTTCCGGGACCGGATCCCGGGAAAGTTCATCAATTCAGCCGTTTCGGCTTCCATAGGGGTATTCTCGCAGGATCGTGAGTAACACGGCGCTGCTGCCCCGAAGAGGCGTGGCACAGGATCGGGACAATCAGACAGGTGCGGCGTCCAGCCCGGACCGGCAGAGTGCCGTCCAGCCGGACTCAGTGGCCATACGGCCCGGAAACGACGGGCGGCGCAGCCGACTTTCCAGCCAGGCGCGCGGTTGCCGAGACGGCTTGCGGGAGGGCCGCCGCGATCCGCACCGCTACGGCAGCCAGCGCCGGCCGTGTCGCACAGGCGGAGATGGCGGCGGCTGCGCGGATGCGTGGCGCGAAGCTCGCCCGCCAAGCGGCGTGGTAGGCTCGGCCCGCCTGCGCTTCCGCTTCGCTCCGCCCTGGACCATGGGGAAGAGAGAGGAGAAGGGAGGCAAGAAGTGCTCCCCCTTCCATGGCCATGCTGAGCCCTTCGGCGACGACGGGATGCGCCTCGCCTGCGAGGTTGCCGGCCCGGAACACGCCGTCGGCGTAGCAGGCGCGCAGCCCGGGCCGGATCGGTCCCGCCGCCAGCCAGGCGCCCCTGACCGCACCGGCGGGAACGGATTCGCGGATGCCGCGCACATTGTCGCGCAGTTCCGCCAGGATGGCCTCCCCGGCGGGCATGCCATGCCGGGCGAGGCGAACCGCCTCCAGCCTGTCGCGCCGGATGCACAGGCTGATGCTGGCGAGACCTCCCGGCAAGTGCACCATGCCGCCGTATCCACCCGCGAAGGAGATCAGCGGCATGAGCCCGGGAGGAAGCCTGCTGCCGTCCAGGTGCGCCTTGAAGGCCAGGAGGTCGGACGCGGCATGGAAGTCGCGATGCGCCTCCACGGGGACGGGCCCGCGCTCCCATGAGCCGTGGGCGGCGATGATGGTCCTGGCTGCGATCCGGCGATTCTCGCCGTCCTGTTCGATGCTCACCCAGCGGCCGCTGTCGCCGATTTCGATATTGGTCACGCGAGCCGGTTGCAGGACGGTCGCGCCTGCTTTGGATGCAGCGTCCAGGAGCGCGGTATCGAGTTCGGCACGGCCGAGGGCGCGGCCCCAGCGCCACGGACGGGGGCCGGCCGGCATCGGGGCATCCGCAACCGTCTCGCCGGCGAAGAGCGCGACGCGCTCCACCGGGGGCCCGGCTGCGGTCCAGAGGTCCGACAGCCCGAGGCGTTCGAACAGCGCGCCATTGCCGGCCGACATGAACTCGCCGCACACCTTGCGGCGCGGGAAGGCGGCTTTCTCCACCAGCACGACGCTGCGCCCGGCCAGCGCCAGCGCCAGCGCGGTGGTCGCTCCGGCGGGTCCGCCGCCCACGACGAGGAACTCGGTGATCTCAGCCATGCGTCCGTCCCTCCGGCACCGCGACGAAGCCATGGGAAAACGGCCCGACGCGCTTTTCTGAGATCGTCCAGGGGGCATCGGCCGCGGCCGATCGCCAGAGCCGAGAGAGGTCCTCCCCCGCAAAGCCGGCTCGCACGCTGGCCGCGGCGTCATGGAGGGTGACGTCGCCGCAACCGATCAGCGGCAGCAGGCGGCATCCTGCCAGCGCCAGCCGGGAGCGGGCAGGTTCGACCGCGGCGAGTGCCACGCCTGCCCCGGCCAACCCCGCGAAGAGCGCGGCCAGCGCCGCATCGTCGAAATGGTGCAGGACGAGGTTTGCGCAGGCGATGGTAGCCTTGGCGTTCCCGGGTGTACCGGCGCGCAGGGTGCCGGCCCAGGTCAGGATGTCGCCAGCCTCGACGCTGGGGGTCCAGCCGAGGGCGCGGAAGCCGTCCAGGACTGTGGGCGAGACGGAAGGCTGACGGTCCAGCAGCACTGCATGGCTGCCCGACCAGGCGGGACCGAGCCGGCGGGCGACCCGCAGCAGGAAATGGCCGTCCCCGGCGCCGATGTCGATGATCCCGGCTGGCCCCGGCGAAGCCCTTTTCAGCAGGCGCGCCATGGCGCCGGCCTGCAGCATGACAGCGTTGACGCGCCGCAGATCGGCCCGGGAGCGTAGTGCCCGCGGATCCGAGGGAGGCAGCTCGTCCAGCCACTCGGGCTCGATCCGGCGCGCGGCGAGTTGCATGTCAGGCTGCATGGAAACGCATCGTCTCTGCCACGAGGCCGGGGCCGAACGCCATGGCGCAGCCGCGCTCGCCCTTGCGGGCGGTCTCCAACATGCGCTGCAGCACGAACATCACCGTAGCCGAGGACATGTTGCCGAAATCGCGGAGGACGCTTCGCGACACGCCGAGCGCGTCCGGTTCGAGATCGAGTGCGCGCTCGACTGCATCCAGCACGGTGCGGCCGCCGGGGTGGACGGCCCACAGATCCGTCGCCCCGCTGTTGCTCCCGGTCAACCGGTCACGCTCGGCGCGCAACGTATCCTCGATGGCGGCCGGCACACGGCCGGACAGCGTCATGTCGAAACCTCTGTCCCGGACCTTCCAGGTGATGTGGTCGTTGGTCTCGGGCGCGAGGTAGGCACGGAAGCTGTCGATGGCGAAGCCACGCGGCTCGGCCGAGACGAGCGACGCGGCGCAGCCGTCGCCGAAAAGGTAGAAGGAGAGCAGCGTCTCGAGATCGTCGGTCTGCTGCAGGTGCAGCGTGCAGAGCTCGATGTTGACCAGCAGCACCTTCGCCTCGGGCTCCGACCGGACGATGTGGTGCGCGAGCTTGAGAGCGTTCACGGCCGCGTAGCAGCCCATGAACCCCACCATCGTGCGCTCCAGTGATCCGGGCAGCCCGCAGCGCCGGAGGATGTCGAAGTCGATGCCGGGGGCTGAGAACCCCGTGCAGGTCGTGACGACGAGATGCGTGACGTCGTCCAGCTTCTCCATGCCGGCGAGGCGGCCGACCGCCTCGGCCGCCAGTTCTGGCGCCTGCCGCTCAAAGCGGGTCATGCGCTCGCCCGTGCTCGGGAAGTCGCCGTCCGTGTAGAAGCCCTCGGCATCGACGGACTTTCCACCGCTGGGGGCGGATTGCAGGACAGAGTAGCGCTGGGCAATGCCGCCACGCGCCACCATCCGGTCGAATGCCATTCTGCGGCGTCTCTCCGGGCCAACCTGGCCGCGGGCAAAGTCGATGAAGGCGTCGTGGCAGGCGTGCGCGGGTACGCTCGTCGCGATTGCGTTGATATGGGCAGGCTGCACGCCGGATACTCCGCTGCATCGGCGCGACGCGCCGGGAGCGGCCCAACGGAGGCCATCGACGGCGGTTCCGGATGCGAGCCGCCTGGAGCCGGACATGGTGTCGCGGGAGATGGGTGCGAAGGCGCGCTCAGCCGGTGCCGAATGGCGGAATGCGATCGCTGTGGCCGGCAGGCCTATGGCGACGGCGCAGGACCAACCGGGGCATGCCAGGGCGTCCGGGGAAGGTTCCGCGTCACCATGGATCGCCTGCGCGAGGAGCCTCGCCACCGCCGTGTCGTGGGGGCCCGATGTGCCGTCCCGGGACGTCCGGGCATGCAGGCCTCGGGAGGCGCGCCCGTACGGAGACACAAAGGCAATGGATCCGGAAGTACGTCGAACCTACGGCACAGCTCCAGGTATCCGGCGAGTGCCTGTTTCCTGGTGACTCGCGCACTCACGAGTTCGCCGATCACGCCACCGAGAAAGGCACGAAATCGGTCCGGCCCTATTGCCTGCCGCAGCCGCTGAAGTCGTTCCGCATCGTCGCCGATTTCCATCGAATCCTCCTGGACACAGGAAGACCTAACGTCCGCACCGGCGCAAGACGCGCCGGAGCAGCTCGAATTCAACTGTCCGAGATCGCTCGGGCAGCTGCGTGGGTCGCTCTCCGGAACTCCGACGGGCTCAGACCCTGGAAACCGGCTCCCGGTCATTCCGGATGGGGCCGCTTCCACCTCGCCCGATCAGGCCGAAGCCGATTGTCGGGGCCAGAACGATCCAGAGAAAAATCAAAAAGCCGAACCAACTCTCGCTCATGGCCGTACTCCGCTGGTGCTGATCTGCCGTATCAATTCTGGAGACCGCGAAGGTTTCCCGGATTGCTAGCGGCTGGGCAGGACTTGTTCGCTTCTGCTCCCAAGCCCGCGGTTCCAACGTTCGTCGGCGGACAGGAACAGCATGTCGTTGTCGCCTCGCTGGGCGAGCCGGTTCGCCCACAATGCGATGACGCCCGTGCCGCCGAGGATCCAGAGGAAGAGGATGATGCCGAGATATTCCATCGCCGTGCTCCGTCTTGGTCGGTCGCGGTCAATGGGATAGGGGGCATCTGGTTCCAAATGCGGGCAGGAAGTGCAGGAGTCCAAGGGGCAGCGCAGCCCGTCAGGTACGCCGCCGGTTCGACATTGCTTGCAAGAGTGAAGCGCTCATGCGGCGCAGACGCGCCGAAGCTCTCTGCGTCTTGGAAATTTATTTCCTTTGAGTTCGCCTGCCCTGGAACTGCGCCGCGGACTAGAGCGTTCCCAACCGTTAAAGGTGAGGTACGCCTGCCAAGCACAACCTCCCAGTCGACCCGGGAGTACTGGATGGAACGGGCGGAGCGTGATGCAGAAACCAGGGTCGCCGGCCTGGACGACGTCCTCGGCGGAGGTCTGGAACGGGGAAGAGTTTTCCTTCTCGAGGGGAGCCCGGGCACGGGCAAGACCACGATCGCTCTGCAGTTTTTGCTGGCCGGTGCGGCGCTCGGGGAAAGCTGCCTCTACATCACCCTGTCGGAGACGGACCCCGAACTTCGCTCCTCGGCCGTCTCGCACGAATGGTCCCTGGACGCGATCCACATCTATGAGCTCGTGCCGCCTGAAAGCCTGCTCGACGACGAGCAGCAGCAGAGCCTGCTCTATTCGTCGGACCTGGAACTCGGCGAAACCACAAAGCGGATCTTCGAGGTCTTCGACCGCGTGAAGCCGGACCGGGTGGTCCTGGACAGCCTCTCGGAGATCCGCCTCCTGGCCCAGGGCTCCCTGCGCTACCGGCGCCAGATCCTCGTGCTCAAGCACTTTTTCGCGCGGCAGAACGCGACGGTGCTGATGCTGGACGACCTGACCAGCGACGCCAACGACAAGACGGTGCACTCCATCGCGCATGGCGTGATCCGCCTCGAAGAACTTTCACCGGAATACGGAGCCGAGCGGAGGCGGCTCAGGGTTCTCAAATATCGCGGACGCCGGATCCGCGGGGGCTTCCACGACTTTGCCCTGGTGACGGGTGGCACGCGTGTGTTCCCGCGCCTCGTCTCGGCGGAACACAGGATGCGTTTCTCTCGCGACCTGCTGCCGACGGCATCGCCTGAGCTGGACGCGCTGCTCGGCGGCGGCGTGGAACGCGGCTCGAGCGTCCTCATCCTGGGACCTGCCGGCACGGGCAAGACGACCGTCGCGCTCACCTTCCTCAAGAATGCCGTCCAGCGCGGTGAACGGGCCGCCATGTTCGTCTTCGACGAGGAGCTCGGCCTCCTGATCCAGCGTGCAATGCTGCTCGGCATCGACCTACAGGCGATGGTCGATGCGAACTCCCTGGTCCTGGAGCAGGTGGACGCGGCCGAACTCACTCCCGGCGAGTTCGCCGAGCGGGTCCGGGTCTGTGTCGAAACGAATGGCGCGCTGACCGTCGTTGTCGACAGCCTGAACGGCTATCAGGCCGCAATGCCGGGTGAGCACGCCCTCGTCCTGCACATGCATGAACTGCTTCAGTTCCTGAACCGGAAGGGCGCGACCACATTGCTCACTGTCGCGCAGCACGGGCTCGTCGGCGACATGAAGACGCCGGTCGACATCACCTATCTCGCCGACACGGTCATCCTGCTCAGGTACTTCGAGGCTCTCGGCCGGGTCCGCCGGGCCATTTCGGTGGTCAAGAAGAGGACTGGCCCGCACGAGGATACGATCCGCGAATATCAGATCGACAGCAACGGGGTGACCCTCGGCGCACCCCTGTCGGGGTTCCAGGGGATCCTCCGGGGTGTCCCCGTCCTCGTGGGCTCGGACGGACTACTGGATCGCGAGGAGGCATGAAGCGTACGACGCTCTCCGAGCGTGCGCTCATCCTGGCTCCGGTGGGACGGGATGCAGGCATCGCCATGGCCATGCTGGCGGAGGCGGGCATCAGCGGAAACGTCTGCCAGACGGTTGCGGCATTGGTCGAGGAGCTGGACGCCGGCGCGGCCTTCGTCATCGTCACGGAGGAGGCTATCGCCACCGCCGACCTGCATGGGCTTTCGGCGTGGATCGCGGACCAGGAGGAATGGTCCGACCTTCCCTTCATTTTGCTGACCAGCCGGGGCGGAGGCCTGGAGCGCAATCCCTCGGCCGTGCGCCATCTCGATTTGCTCGGGAACGTCACCTTTCTCGAGAGGCCCTTCCATCCCACGACGTTGATCAGCCTGGCCCGCTCGGCTCTGCGCGGCCGCAAGCGGCAATACGAGGCGCGGAGCAGGCTCATCGCGCTGCGCGAGAGCGAAGCGCGCTATCGCATGCTGTTCGACACGATGGACGAGGGTTTCTGCGTCATCCGATTCATCGACGGTCCGCAAGGGCCGCTCAGCGACTACCTCCATGTCCAGGCCAACCCCGCCTATGAGCGCCACGCCGGCATTTCCGACGTGGTCGGCCGGAAGGTCCGAGACCTGGTGCCGGCCGAAGCCGATGGCTGGGTGGACCTCTACCGCCGCGTTCTCGTCACAGGAGACCCGATCCGCTTCGAGCGGGAGCTGGTGGCGACCGGAAGGCACCTCGAACTGGCCTCGTTCCGGGTCGAGCCGTCGAGCCGCAGGGAAGTCGCGGTGATCTTCCAGGACGTGACCGAGCGCAAGCGGGCCGAGCTCGCCCTGCGCCAGCTGAACGAATCCCTGGAGCGGCGCGTCGAGGATGCCGTGGGCGAACGCGCGGTCGCCATGGCCCAGCTGCACGAGGCACAGAAGCTGGAAACGCTGGGGCAGCTGACCGGCGGCGTGGCCCACGACATCAACAACCTGCTCACCCCCATAACTGGCGCGCTCGACATCCTGAACCGGCGCTACGCCGACGGGGACGCCCGGGCAGCACGGCTTCTGGACGGGGCGCTGCAGTCGGCCGAGCGGGCCAAGATCCTGGTGAACCGGCTGCTCGGCTTCGCCCGCAGGCAGGCACTGCAGACGCGTCCGGTCGATGTCTCCGATCTCCTGGGCGGCATGCAGGACCTGATCGCGAGCTCGATTGGCTCCTCGGTCGAACTCCGCACCGCCGTGGCAAAGGATCTTCCGGCCGCGGCAGCGGATCCCAACCAGCTGGAACTCGCCATTCTCAACCTGTGCGTCAACGCGCGTGATGCGATGGAGGGCGGCGGCGTGCTGACGGTGGCTGCCGACCGGGTCGTGCTGGGTCCTCGGAGTGCCGAGGCCCTCAAGCCTGGCGCCTATGTCCGCATCTCCGTGATCGACACGGGCTGCGGCATGGACGAGGCGACGGTCGCAAGGGCTGTCGAGCCGTTCTTCTCGACCAAGGGGGTCGGCCGGGGTACGGGCCTCGGTCTCTCGATGGTGCACGGCCTCGCCGCGCAGCTCGGAGGCGCCTTCGCGCTCACCAGTGCGCCGGGCGAGGGGACCCGTGCGGATCTCTATTTGCCGGTGGCGGAGCGGCCGGCCGAGCCGAGCACGGTGGAGCGCTTGCTTCCCATGCCTCCCATGCGGCCCCTGTCGGTCCTGCTCGCCGACGACGAGGATCTCGTGCGGCGGGGAACCGCGGAAATGCTCAGGGAGATGGGCCACGCTGTCCACGAGGCATCCGGAGGAGTGGAGGCACTGGCACTTTTGGGGCGCGGGCTGGACGTCGACGTGCTCGTCACCGACTACATGATGCCGCACATGAACGGGGCCGATCTTGCCGAGCAGGCGCGGCGGATCAAGCCCGGCCTCCCGGTGCTCGTCATCACGGGCTATGCCGGCGGCGAGCTCGATCTCGGACTGGACCAACTCCCCAAGCCGTTCCGCCAGTCAGACCTCGCGACCGCCGTCGAGAACGTCGTTCAGCCCATGCGGGGGAGGGTCGTCCGCCTGCGGCGGTAGCAAAGGCGGAAGTTCGCCGGCTCTGACACGGCTACCTCATCGGTTCCCAAGCCGGACGTGGAGGAGGCAGGGGTCCAGTTGTTCCGGACCCCTGCCCACAGGAGCTAGAAAGCCGCTGTTCGATGCCCGACGGCTTCGCAGCCTAGCGGGATGCCGCGGGGTAGTCGCTGTAGCCCTCGGGCCCGGGCGTGTAGAAGAGGTCCGGGTTCGGCGCGGCCAGCGGAATCCCGTTTTTGAACCGCGCGACGAGGTCGGGATTGGCAATGAAGGGCCGGCCGAAGACCACGGCCTGCAGCGTGCCCGCCTCGAGTGCCGCCTCGCCGGTCTCCGGCGTGTAGCCGCCAGCGGCAATCATCGGGCCACGAACATGCGCGCGCATGGCGGCGAGCGTCTCGCCGGGGTCGCCCGCATTGTTCAGGGCGGCGGCGAAGGAGTCGGCCTTCATCACGTGCACATAGGCCATGTCGGCTGTGGGAAGCGCATCCAGAAGCGCCACATGGGTCTCGACGGGATTGGCGTCCGCAATGTCGTTGAACATGTGGCCGGGCGAGACGCGGATCCCCGTGCGATCCGCGCCGATGGCGTCGGCCACCGCCTTGGTCGTCTCGACCACGAAGCGGATACGGCCTGCGACGTCGGTTCCGTAGCCGTCGGTGCGCAGGTTCGTGTTGCTGGCCAGGAACTGGTTGAGCAGGTAGCCGTTCGCCGCGTGAAGCTCGACGCCGTCGAAGCCTGCCTCGCGAGCATTGCGCGCTGCAAGGACGAACTCTTCGCGCAGCGCGGGGAGTTCGTCCGTCCTGACGGCCCTCGGCTCGGGATGGGGCTGCATCTGCTGCTGGTCGGTCCACATCTCGCCTGCAGGCTTCACGGCTGACGGAGCGACGGGGGCGTCCGGAATCTGTCGGTTCAGCGGATGGGCGATGCGGCCGGTGTGCATGATCTGCAGCACCATGGATGCGCCGCCGGCGTGCACGGCGTCCGTCACCTTGCGCCATGCTGCGATCTGCTCGCGCGTGTGGATGCCCGGCGTGCGGGCATAGCCCTGCCCCGCATAGCTCGGCTGGGTACCCTCGGCGATGATCATGCCCGCCGAGGCGCGCTGGCGGTAGTAGTCGACGGCGTGTGCGTGGTGCACGCCGTGGGCGTCGGCACGGCTACGCGTGAGCGGGGCCATGACGATGGCGTTCTGAAGGGACAGGCCACCGAGGCGCGTGGGTTCGAACAGCTTGTGCATGGTCACTCCGGATCAGGGGAGAATGTCGTCCCCCGAGATAGACTGGCATGGGCTGCTGTCCAGCCCATGCCAGCCTCGCACCGGTCACAACTGCGTATCTGTTCGTTTCGTGCGAAGCCCCGGCGGGCGATCGGGTAGGGGAGCAGTCGAGCGCCTCAGCCTGCGACCGAGGCGCTTCGGCTGCCGGTGAGCCTCCACCCGGTGCGGCGCAGGCGAGCCGGTGCGAATTGCCCGGCTCTGCCGCCAGGTGCTGCGGACTGCTGGCCGCCGCGGGTCCGGAACTCGCCGACGAGATCGGAAAGCCTCGCGATCTGTTCCGTCAGCGCAGAGGCCGAGGCGGCGCTCTCTTCGGCGAGAGCGGCGTTCTGTTGCGTCATCTCGTCCATATGCGCGACGGCCTGGCTCATTTCATCGATGCCGCTCGCCTGTTCCGCCGATGCCGAGGAAATCTCCGAAACGGTCGAGGAAACCTTGCGCGAGGCCGAAACGATCGACTCCAGGACTTCGCCCGCCTTGCGCACGAGCTGAACCCCTTGCGTCACTTCCGCACCGGAGGCGCTGATCAGCCCGGTGATGTCCTTGGCGGCTTCGGAGGAGCGCTGCGCCAGAGTCCGCACCTCTGCAGCAACCACCGCGAAGCCCTTGCCGGCATCCCCGGCGCGGGCCGCCTCGACGGCGGCGTTGAGGGCGAGAAGGTTTGTTTGGATGCGCTGTCCCAGACGGTAACCACCATCCAGGCTGCGGCCCGCGAGGTCGATACCGCTGCCCACGAAATCCGCTCTGGCGCCAACGACCTGTCCGGGCGCACCGAGCAGCACGGCGAGTTGCTCGGTCGTGGCCGCGGTTTCCTCCAGCGAGGAAGCCTCAGCTGAAGGACGCGCTGAACCAGACGGTCATGCCGTGAGCCCGACCGCGCTCTGCAGCAAGAAGGCGACACCAATGAGTGCAAGCGCCCCGACGAGAATGGTCTTGATGGAATGCGTCCGCATGAGAAGCATCCGTGTCCATGGGCGATCGACCGGATGCGTCGCATGACAGCGCCGAAGAGGGCCGCGGTTGGAGCGGGTCCTTTTCCAGGCGGGGGTGGCCGGGAGTTCAGACGGAAGGAGACTAGAGCGTAGCCATTAACAAGCTGGCCCTAAGAATAAAAAAATCACAGCCGTGGCAGGTATTTATCATGGCAAGAATTGAGCTTGATGAAATTGAGCTTGATGCAGGAAATTTCCCGTACGTGGAATTGCTTACACGGTGCCCGAAGCGGCAGGGCGCCGCGTTCGAGGCGCGCAATTTTGCTTGGCGGCGGGATCGCCCGACAGCCTTTTATTAACAGTAATTCCTGTTTCTGTGTAACCGTGCACCCGAATGCGCCGTGCCATCCGGCCGGGACCACTTGGATCACGCGGCTAGGCTGCGCGAGCGCGAGACCGGCGTCGTGACCGCTTGATTGTCCGCAGCGCTGAGACGAGGACGGGGGGCGTGACAGCCCGGGCGATCTTCCCGAAGATTGGCCAGCGGGGATCGGCCGGATTGGCGAAATGCGTGCTCATCCGCTGCCCGGTCGCTTCGTCATCGCGGCCGTTTGAATAGAAGTACGCGGCGATAGACCGGCGGGGCAGGTCGTCTGGATGCTGAACAGGGTCCGGGTGGCCGTGCAGGCTTCTGTCGGAGTGCATCAGGATCAGCGTTCTTCCGAACTCCGGGACCACCTCCTCGACGCAGCGCTCCTCGTCCCACAGTTGGAGAGCACCTCCATACTCCTTCCGCCACCCCGGGTTGAGATAGGTGATCAGAACGAGCCGGTTGTGCAACAGAGTCACAGGGTGCGTGTCGAAATCGACGTGGATGCCAAAATGACCGCCCGCCCTGCTTTCGTGCAGCCCGCCTCCGTTCAGCAGGGGATCGGGAACGAGGCCGGGAACACCCGTCACCTGCTGCAGGAACTGCACGAAGCGCTGCGACGTCAGGAGGCCCATGTAGATCTGCGCCGCCGGGCCGATCGGAGCCTGCGGCCGAGACCGGAACGTCTTTTCGTTGAGGTTGGACCTTGCCCGCCAGGCCGCCCGGTCGACACGGCCGAACTCCTGTACGACGGCGGAGAGCAGGTCGGACGAGAAGAGGCCATCGAGCACGAGGTGCGGGTAGGGCGCCGCGCCGGCCAGCTTCTCGTGAAGCGCCTCAGCGTCGGCCAGTATTTCCTCGTTCAGCATCGAATCGAACGGAATCGAATAGCCACTCAGCACTGCGACGTCGCGTCCAGGCATGGCTTGCTCCATGAGCTCGCTTCCTAATCAAAGGTTGTCGCTCGCCAACCTTACGTCTTTCCTGCGACGGTTGCTGAGATGCAACGGCCGCTTCACACCAGAGGGAAACTCGGCACCTGACGGGCTGTTCACTACCTCTTTCGGGTCCATCGAGCAAACCACACACTAATGTCGTGGCGAGAATTTCATCTCACGCTCGAGGACTTTACGCCTCCACTGGGACCACACTGCAGCCTAATGCGGGCAATCACGCTACTAAGTCCGCAACCCATGGTGAATAGGCAGGCCCGTCAGCAAGCCTGGATCGGCGCAGCGGTCGCGCCGTTCGAACCCCCGGTCAGGAGGAGGCGCCGCCAGAGGTCGTCACGCTAGCTGCTGCCGTCCCGCGTGACTTGGCTTTCACGAAGACTTGGCCCCGCCGGTTCGGGAGCCGGCGGGGCCAGTTACGCAAGAACTCGGCCAGCCGTCACGCTGGCCGTTGAAGACCGAGCCAAATTCCTGGGGAATGGCCGAAAGTGCTTCCCAGACTGTTCGCTCATCGTGGAGTTTTGGTCTCGGTCTTCTTGGCTCGGGCATCACGTCACGGAGCTGGCGGCAGATCGCGCATGGGAGGCCTCGGTGGTAGGGGGCGGAGTTCCTCGACCTTGCCGTCCGACCGCTGTAGCGACGTGGCGTGCAGAAAGCCCTTGTCGAACCGGCCTTGCACCGTGATGCCCTCCCCCTGCTTCATCAGCGAACCGCCTTCACCGGTGCGGCCTGTTTCGACAAGTGCTCGGCCGGTCGCATCCTCGACGACATACTTGTTGCCATAGATCTCCACCACGTTGCCCTGAACCTCGACCGGGGATCCTTCGGACAGCTTGCCGATCGGTGTCGTGGACAGGTTGGCATCGAATGTCGGGGGAGCCCGGTGCGTGTACCCGTACCCTGTTGCGCCCGCACCGGCGCCGACGGCGAGCAGTGCGATGGCGGCGAGTCCCGCAGACCAGGGCTTCCGGGGAAGTCTGGCGCGCTTCCCGGGGACGACTGTCTCGGGAGCAGGAACGGCGGTCGGCTTGTCCTTGTCGGTCTCCATGGGGAGCTCCTATCGGTTGATTGCGACAGGGCCGTTCTAGGGGAGGCGTGCTGGCCCCAGCCTGAACCAAGTCGTTCAGCTTCGGTTTAACGACGCAGGCTAGCCAGGCTCGAGAGGAGCCGTGTCCATGCGTGTGCTGTTGGTGGAAGACGATGACGCGCTCGCCGACGGCATCGCCCGTTACCTGCGCGGCGAGAACTGCGCGGTCGACATCGCCTCGAACGGAGAAGACGGCCTCCACCTGGGCGGAACGGAACGCTTCGACGTGGTCGTCCTTGACCTCGGCCTGCCCCGCGTCAACGGCCTCGCGGTGTTGAAGGGGTGGAGAGACGCCGGGGTGAAGGTCCCCGTGCTCATCCTGACGGCGCGCGATGTCTGGACCGACAAGGTGCTCGGCTTCAAGGCTGGAGCGGACGACTACCTGACCAAGCCATTCCGCGTCGAGGAACTTATGATGCGGCTGCGGGCCCTTGTCCGTCGCGCCGCCGGCCATGCCGAGGCGCGCATCACATGCGGATCGCTCGCCTTCGATGCCCAGCTCGGGACCTTCGAGCTGGGCGGGCTTCCTGTGAAGCTGACGGCGCTCGAATGGCGCGTCCTGGAGGCGCTGGTGCTCCGGGCGGGCGTTGTGCTGCCGCGCGCCGAACTGCTCGAGCGTGTCTATGACCGCGATGCCGAGGTCGACTCAAATTCGGTGGAAGTGATCATCACGCGCCTGCGGCGAAAGATTGCGCCCCTGACGATCGAAACCGAGCGCGGCCGCGGTTACCGCCTTATGCCCGATCGGACCTGAAGTGGAACGGCTCAGAGTGCCGGTCCCGCAATCACTGGTTGGCAGGCTGATGCTGGCGGCCATCCTCTTGGTCGCCGTGAGCGTTACGGCAGCCGGCCTGATCAACGCCGTGCTGTTGAAGCGCTTCGTCCAGGGGCAGATCGACGCCCGGCTCGACGGCGAGTTAGCGGCTATCACGGCAGCCTTGAAGCTCACGTCCGGAGGATATCTCGCCCTCGACGGCGCGCTCGACCTTCCCTCGTCCAGGATGCCTGGGCCCGGATGGTATTGGCAGGTTTCGGGTCCGACGTTCACGTACAAATCTCCCACGCTGTCCAGCGAAGCGCTGGTCGTGCGTGGGGATGGCATCAGGCCGCCCCCGCGGTTGCGGCCCGGCGAAGCATGGCCAGCCCGGCTCAAGGGGCCGCGAGGGGACGATCTGATCGCGCGTGTCGCCGACAGGGTCGTGGAGGGTTCGGCCATCCGGATCGTGGCAACAGCGCCGGCATCGTCCGTCTCGGGGCCCCTCGGGGACATGCTCGCTCCCCTTCTTCTCTCGATGGGTGCCCTGGCTTCCCTCCTGCTAGCCGTCTTGTGGTTCGGGGTCAGGGCCAGCCTGCGGCCGCTTCTCAATCTCCGGCGCGATCTGCTTGCAGTGAGGCAGGGGCAGTCGAAACGGGTCGACACCACCGGCCACACGTCGGAAATCCTGCCGGTGCTGAACGAGTTGAACACGCTGCTGGATCAGAACGAGGCAGGGCTTGAACGAGCACGACGGCATGTCGCAAACCTTGCTCATGGCCTCAAGACCCCGTTGGCCACGATGTCGGTCGCCCTCAGCGAGCCCGGCCGCGACCCCGACGGAAACCTCACCGCAAGCGTCTCCTCCATGGATCGCCTGATCCGGCATCACCTCGGTCGGGCCAGGGCGTCGGCGCTGGGCGGACCGTCGCGAAGCCAGACGGACATCTCCGCATGCATCGACGACGTCGCCGCCGCCGTCGGAAAGATCTACGGCCACAAGCGGATCGCGTTCGATTTCCAACGGTCCGGGAAGGTGTTTGCACTGTGCGAGCCGCAGGATTGCAATGAGATCTTCGGCAATCTGATCGACAACGCATTCAGGCATGCCGAGACCCGGGTTCGCGCCGAGCTCAGCCTGGCGGGACGAATGGTCAGCGTGCGCATAGAAGACGACGGGCATGGAATTTCGCCCGAACTGAAGGATGAATTGATGCGGCCAGGACACAGCCTGGATGAGACGAGCGCGGGATACGGCTTCGGGTTGCCGATTGCCCGTGAACTGGCTGAGCTCTACGGCGGAAGCGTTGTGCTTGACGACGCGCAGCCCAGGGGCCTGCAGGTTTCTGTCTGCCTTCCCGCGGTTATACGGCGTGATCCGGATGGTTCAGCCGATCGTCACTGCCGGTGAAGCGGAATCCGGCGGCGGCCGAAGCCAGGCCCAGAGACGCCACGAGGGCCGATTCAACAAAGCCATGCCAACTCCGCCCTCCGTAGCGACATCGCCGGCCAGGCTGAAGTCACATCATTCGATCGCCGGCTTCCCCGGGACCGCCTCATAGCTGGCCGCGTGGGCCGGTGCGGGCGGCGCCTTTGACTGGGTGCCCGGCATGATCTCGAAGCGCGGGTCGAAATCGACCATCGTCGCAGCGAGTTTTGCAAGCACGCTGACGTCGCCTTGCACCTTGGCCGTACCGTCCGCGATCTGGGCCTCGAGGGTCTTCGCGCCCATCATCGTCTGCTCAAGGTCGGCACGGTTGATGGTGAGGGTGAGGTCCGGCTTCTCGGCCTGGAAGCCCGCGATGTTGGTCAGCGTCGCGTTGTTCAGCTCGACGATGAAACGCTCGCCATTGTCGGGCGTGACGAGATTGATGGTGAAGCGCAGTCCCTCGGCCTTGCGGCTGTCCATCCGGATGCCGAGGAAATTGAGGAAGAGCTCCGTCGACATGGCGCGGATGACGTCCGGGCTGCTGGAGCTCGCCGCCTCACCCTGCGGGATCCCCGTGCGCAACTCGTAGGCGCCGGCGAGGAAGGAGTTGCGCAGCCCGGGGTTCTCCTGCTGGTAGCCGATCTGCTCGAAGATGTCGGCCAGTAGATTCTTCGCGTCCGCGTTGTGCGGCTCGGCCTGCACAAGCCTGTTCACGATCTCGGCGGCGAGGAGGTACTTGCCCACTTCATGCAGTTCCCTGCCCCTGTGCAGGATCTTTTGCGAACCGCCCATCATCTCGACGTACAGCGGCGCGCTTTCCGACGGCGACAGCGGGATCAGCGTCGCCGGGTTGCAGTCCCAAAAGCCGAGATAGCGCTGGATGACGCCCCGGCTGTTGTGCTCCGGGGAGCCGTGATAGCCGCGGCACTCCCACTTGGCCTGCAGGCCCTGGGGCACCTCGTAGACGTTGTGGATCTCGTTGATCGTGACGCCCTGGTTGGCGAGGTGCAGCACCTGATTGTTCATGTTGGCGTAGAGGTCGCGCTGCGCCCGGAGCACGTCCTGGATCCGACCATTGCCCCAGCGCGGCCAATGGTGCGAGGCGAACATCACCTCCGCCTCCAGGCCGAAGCGGTAGAGAGCCTCGGCGATGTATTTCGACCAGTTGAGGGGATCGCGCACTGCCGCGCCGCGCAGCGTGTAGATGTTGTGCAGCGTTGCGGTGACGTTCTCCGCCATCCACAGCGCCTTGAGGTCGGGGATGTAGGTGTTCATCTCCCGCGGCGCCTCGGTGTTCGGCGTGTTCTGGAAGATCATTCTGACGCCGTCGACCTCGAACTCCTCGATCGGCTTCTCGACGAAGCGCGTCGGCGCGATCAAGCCGGAGGCGCCCGCCGAGACGCGCTGACCCAGCCCCTGGCTGACATAGCCGTGCGGCGCGGCAGGCAGCAGCAGCCCGTACTGGTAGAAGAGCCGCCGGTTCATGGCGTTGCCGGCATAGACGTTCTCGGCGACCGTGTGCGTCATGAAGTCGACGGGGGCGATGACGGGCACCTTGCCCGAGCGGACATCCTCTTCCTTGAGGATGCCGCGCACGCCACCCCAATGGTCGCCATGCGTGTGCGAGTAGATCACCGCGGAGATCGGCAGCCCGCCGCCCACATGCTCCTCGAACAGCGCCCAGGCGGCACGGGCGGTCTCGGCGCTGACCAGCGGGTCGAAGACGATCCAGCCCGTCTTGCCCCTCACCATGGTGAGGTCGGAGAGGTCGAAACCGCGCACCTGGTATATGCCGGGAATGACCTCGTAGAGCCCGTAATTGTTGTTGAGCTTGGCGATACGGAGCAGAGACGGGTGAATGCTGTCGAACTCGTCGCGCTCGTCGAGGAAACGGAACTGCTCCATGTCCCAGGCCACGTGGCCGGCATCGGCCATGATCTTCATGTCCTTCATGGACGCGATCAGGCCGCGCTTCTGTTCCTCGAAATCGCGCGTGTCGGAGAACGGCAGGCCTTTGCCGGCTTCCGCGAGCACCGCGCGCGTGTGCCGGGACGGCGCTTTGCCCTTGGGATGGAAATGCCCCTGCAACGGCGGTTCGGCGGCGATTGCGGCGCTGTTCTCGGCGAGGAAGCTGCCGGCCACCGAGAAGGCGGCCCCAGCCGCGGGCAGGCTCTTGATGAAGTCACGGCGCGTCGACATCGCATCCCCCTGGTTGAGCGTGCCGCCAAACTAGCCGACGCGGAAAGCGTGCAAGAAACCCTGCCGAGCTCCAGCTTGGGACGGCGGTCGTCTTCCCTTGACGTGCCGTTTTGCGGGGCCGTGCGATGGAGAGTGCGTGGGGATTAAAGGATCAGGTTAAGGCAACTTTTGCGTGTGGAATGTGATCGCTGAAAACCCCGACAGGGAAATACGCGGCAGGTCTGGCGATCCATCCGGGGAGATGGCCGGATAGACCATGCCCAGCACTGTCTTGTTGCGGACGGTGAGCAGCGTGATCGCCTCGGCGGAGCGACGAAGATCCTGATGCCTCGTGCCGCTTGTCATGCCGCACCAAAGGCGATGGGCGAGGTCAGGCCGGCCCGGGTCAGACTGCCCTTCCGACAAATGCACCGATGAGCGCTGTCGCGCCCATCGCCACCGCGCCCCAGAATGTGACCCGTATCGTCGGCGTCAGAAGGCCCGCGCCCCCCGCCTTCGCGCCGACCGCGCCCAGGATCGCGAGCCCTGCGAGTGAACCGCCCGAGACGGCTGCCGCCGTCCATTGCTGCGGGACCAGAATGGCGATGGCGAGTGGCAGGAGGGCGCCGCCCGCGAATGTCAGGGCGGACGTGAAGGCGGCCTGGACGGGCCTTGCTGCCACGTGCGCCGCAATGCCCAGTTCATCGCGGATATGGGCGGCGAATGCATCCTTGGCCGTCATCTGCTCGGCCACCTGGCGCGCCAGGGCCGGCTCCACCCCGCGGCTCACATAGATCTGCGTGAGTTCCTCGAGTTCGGCCTCCGGCATCGTGGCGAGTTCCTTCCGCTCGCGCTCCATGTCGGCCGCCTCGGTGTCCGCTTGGGAGCTCACCGATACGTACTCACCGGCGGCCATGGACATGGCACCCGCGACCAGGCTGGCTACTCCCGCCACGATCACTTCACTCTGGCCAGCCGCCGCGGCCGCGACGCCTACGACGAGGCTCGCGGTGGAAATGATCCCGTCATTGGCTCCGAGCACGGCGGCACGCAGCCAGCCGATCCGCTCAATGAGATGCGACTCGCGATGAAGGGGGCGCATGCACTGTTCCAATCCAGTTTGAAAAGTTGCCACGCCGTTGCGGTCGCGCTCACAACGACGTTTTCACACTGCCGTCGCTCAGCGCCATGACGTAGCTCAGGCCGAGCTTGTCAGCGAGGTCGCAGCCCTTCTCGGCTCCGGCCACCATCAGCGCGGTCGCCCAGGCGTCCGCCGCCATACAGTCTCGCGCCAACACGCTGACGCTGGTCACGTCGCCTGCCAGCGGCGCTCCCGAGCGCGGATCCATCGTATGGGACACGATGCGGCCCTCCCACTTCGTCCTGTGGCGGTAGTCTCCGGAGGTGGCGACGGCGCAGTCCCGCAGTTCCAGGACGCCGGCCAGTTCGCGCCGGCTGGGCGCGGGTCGTTCGTGGCCGACGAGCCATGGCCGGCCTCCCGGCTTGCAGCCTGCTGCCCGCATCTCTCCGTCGATCCCGACGAGCCAGCAGGCCAGTCCGGCCTTCGTCATGACCCGCCCGAGTTCGTCCACCCCGAAGCCCTTGGCGATGCCCGACAGGTCGAGGGTGAGCGGTACGAGCTTCCTGGCACGTCCGGTGAGGCTGTCGACCTGCAGGGCTTTGTGGGCCTGGGTGTCACGTCGCGCCGAGGCCATCCCGATCAGCGCCGGGTCTGGCGACCGGCGGGGTGCGCCAAAGCCCCAGGCGAACACGATGTCGCCCACTCCGATGTCGAAAGCTCCGCCGGATGCCTCACCGATGGCGAGTGAAGCCGCGAGCACAAAGGCGAGCTCGTGAGGAATCTCGATCCATACTCCGACGGGCGCGGCATTCAGCCGGTTCAGGTCCGACTCCGGTTTCCAGCTGGACATCTGCTGGTCCACGCGGTCAACGGCCGCCTGCAGGGCGCGCTGCAACCCGTCCCGGTCGAACCCGGCCGGTGCATGCGTGACGGCCGTCCAGCGCGAGCCCATGGTCGGCCCGTTCAGCGCGAGGCGGCCGGGCTGTTCAGTAGACGTCTTCGAGATAGCGTCCTGCCGATTTCAGGGTGGCGAGATCCGTTCCCAGCGGGTGCAGCACGCGCTCCAGCGTATGAGAGACCGCCTGCGCCATCTCCCGACCGCCGCAGACGAGAACCTGGGCGCCGTGACGGATCAGTTCGCGAAGATGCGGCGCGTCCGCGGCGAGGCGGTCCTGCACATAGCTTGGTTCCGAGGTCCGCGAGAACGCGGTTCTCAGGGAGGTGAGGCGGCGCTCTGAGAGGTGGTGGGCGAACTCGTGTTCGTAGAGGAAGTCCGAGGCCGGGCTGCGGCCGCCGAAATAGAGATGGACCGGTCGCCCTTCCGTATTGCCCCGCACGAACCCGGCCAGCGGGCCAACCCCGGCGCCAGCGCCGATCAGGATGAGGGGCACGCGGCCCTCGGCCGGGCGAAAGCGCGGGTTCTCGCGTATGAACACGTCGATCCTGCCGCCCGGCGCGAGCCCATGCAGGTACGTGGAGCAGACCCCGCCGGGCCGAAGCCGCACGCAAATCTCGAGCGCACCGTCCCGCGACGCGGAGGCCAGCGAGTAGAAGCGGGGCATGCCGCCGCCGGGCGGGACAATGCCGGCGAGGTCGCCGGCCTCGAAGGCGGGCAGCCGGCCCGAGCGTCTCCCCTGGGCGGCCGCCGCAAAGCGCAGGATGGCGACGGGCGCGCCGACCTCGGCGCCATAGTCCTGGCGCCCGACAAGTTCGAGGGAGGCGGTCGCCGGCGTCGCGCCGCGGTGCTCCAGCACGAGCTCGCACCCGAGCGCGGCGCCGAGGTCGCGGCCCCATTCCGCGAACTCCTGAGCCGATTGGCGGTCCACGCGCTTGGGCGGCAGGAGCATGGGCCAGTCATCCCGCGCAAGCGTCTCAGACACGGTCTGCGCAAATCGGCAGAACTGCGGGAAGGTGCGGTCGCCGAAGCCGAGAACCGCGACCGGGACCCGGGTGTTGAGCGCGCCCAGGCGCGGCAGGAAAGCGTCGGCGGAAGACGGCGCGGAGCCGTCCCCGGCCGTCGCGGCGAGGATGAGAAGGCGGCCGGCTTGCAGGTGGGCAGGCGAGACGTCGTTCATTGCCGCCGTGTGCACCCGGCACCCCGACTTCGCGAGGGCGGCATGCAGCGTGGCGGCGAAGCCCCAGGTGGACTGCCCCTCGCTGCCCACGAGTATCACCGTATCGGCTGCCTCGGCCGGAGCCTGGACCGGGGCTGATCCCCTGCGGACCCTCCGCCTCCACCAGATCACGGCGCCCGTGACGCCGAACGCAGGCACGGAAGCCGCGCACAGGCCGAGCAAAAGCCCCAGCACCCACGCGCCACGCCCCGTGTGGAGCATGACCACGACGCCCGAAATCTTCTCCCAGGCGGAAGCGGGGGAGAAGGCGATCACACGGCCGGACACCCGGTCGATGCTCGCCTCGCCAGCGGCCGTCCGCAGGCGGTACACGTCGGCCGGATCGTCGGCGGCGGGAAAAGCGAGCTCCTTGAGGTCGGCGAGGCCGACGGCGCGAAGGCCCGCGAGCGCGGCGACGGGTGCGGGCCGGCCCTCGGCCGATTGCACGGTCGGCTGCTGCGGCTGGCGTTCGGACAGCAGGCCGAACGTACCCGCAGACATCCACAGGCCGGTGAGGGCCGACAGCAGCAGCCCCATGGCCGCAACGCGGCCGAGTTCGCCGTGCCAGCGCTGGGAGGCTGTGCCCCGCACCGGTCCGAGGAACGCGCGCAGAGAGCCTGCCCGGCGCCAGAGCAGGATGGCGCCGGAAAGGGCCAGCAACATCATGCCCGCCGCCGATACCGCGGCGGCGATGCGTCCCGTGTCGTCGGCGAGGAACGACCTGTGCAGGTTCGTCAGCCAGCGCGTCGTTCCCGATGGCTGCCAAAGCCCGAGACTGTTTCCCGTCGCGGGGTCGACGACTTCGATCCCGCTGGCCTCGCCATCAGTATAGGCGACGGTGACCGCGCCACTCGGGCGAACGACGATCTTGTCGACCGCCTGATGCCGGGCCGCGACGGAGGCGGCCAGGCCTCCCACGGATTGCCCGGGCGGGATCGTGGGCTGGCTTGCCCTGTCAACGGCCGGCACGAGGGACAGGGCCGCCCCGCTCACTGCCGTGACGGCCAGCATCAGGGCGAGGGCGAGACCCGGCAGGGAATGCAGGCGGCGGAGCATGGCTCGGTCCTTCCGGTCAGAACGTCACGCTGAAGGACTTCACGTATCTCTTGCCCGGCGCGGGCGTGCCGGAGGAACTGGTGTCGAGCGGTACGACGACCTCGGCAGGAGTGTCCGCCCCGTCCTCGACGGCGGTATCGACATGGACGCGGTACCCGGCGTCGATCATCGCGTCGGCGAGGTCGAGGCTGATCTTCAGCGTCTTGCCGGAGCCGATGCTGGCGCCGGTGATGCCGTCGATCTCGGCCGTGGCGCCGCCGGAGACGCGCTCCCAGTCGGAGAGGTGGCGGTAGTACTTCGCCTTGCCGCCGGCCATCCAGAGCGTGCCGGCGTATTTGCCGGCCTTGTCCGTGACGTACAAGACGACGTAGGCGCCGTTCCCGCCGTAGTTCTTCAGGGTCGTCTGGAAGGTGACGGGGCGGGCCTCGGCCAGGCAGGGCCCGACGAAAGCGGTCGCGGCGGCGAAGGCGGGAAGAAGCAGCCTCATGGGTATGTTCCTCGATTGCGGAGCCCTTGGGCTCACTGCACCTCGACCTTGGGACGGGCCTTGCCGTTGAAGAGGCCGTTGTCCGGCACCGGGGCGTTCGGATCAGCCGGGCGTGGCTGCGCGGTGGCGCCCCCGCCCACGTCATCATCGTCTTCGTCTTCCTCGGCGTAGCGGCGATGCTCGCCGTGCTTGCGCTCGCCATGTTCGCTGGCGAGGACGTAGGCGTCCCGCGGAGCTGCAAGGCGAGTTTCGTCGCAAAGGAGATGCCGGCCCGCCGGGACCGACATGGCGAAGGCGGAGGTGGTGAGGAGGAAGGCGGCGCTGAGAAGCAGAGACTTGCGCATGGTTCACCTGCAGCGATTGCACTGCGGGGACCATCCGCTCCCGTCCTGACGCGGACCTGAAGCCGAGCCATGCGGGGCGTCAGCCTGACGTCAGCTTCTGGAACGGCTCGTCGACAGCATGACGCGGGCCTGGAACCCGTCCTCCGTGCCCGGGACGGGGGAGGCAAACTCGAGCGTGAGCCCCGCCCCGCGGCCGATGGCGGAGGCGATGGCGAGGCCGAGCCCAGATCCCTCGGCGTCGGTGGGGCCGCGCTCGAAGGGCCGGGTGAGCTCGGCCAGCCGCTCCGCCGGGACGACGGGTCCCCGGTTCTCGACCTCCAGGAACCCCGACGAGAGCGCCACCTTCACCGGCGTGTCGGGATCGCCATGCCGCACGGCGTTTTCGATGAGATTGCGGGAGAGGATGGCGAAGGCATCCGGGTCTAGGTCGGACGGCATGTCGTCCGGTGCTATGGAGAGTTCAATCCGGCCCCGCGCCCCCGGCTGCCGGCCGACTTCGTCGACGACGAGCGCAAGCACCGGACCGAGCGGGGATGGTGCCGTGGTGATGAGCCCGCCGCCTTCCGCCTTGGCGAGCTGCAGCAGCTTCTCGGACAGGCGTGCAAGGCGCCGCAGCGCATTCTCGATAGCCTGGGCACGTTCGCGACGCGCGTCGTCGGGCAACTCCGCGACGAGCCGCTGCGTCTGGGCGAGCGCTGCCGCCACCGGCGTTCGCAACTCATGCGCGCTGTTCGCGGTAAAGCTGCGCTCCGCCTCCAGCGCCCCCCTGAGCCGGCCGATGAGCGCGTTCACGGCGGCGGCGACTGGCGTGAGTTCGTCCGGCAGACCCGTCGCGTCCACCGGCGTGAGGTTGCCCCGGTCCCGCTCCTCCAGCGCCGCGCGGAAGGCCACCACCGGCCCGAATGCCAGCCGCACGGCGAGCCATGCGACGCCGATCGCGATGGGCACGAGCGCCGCAAGGGGCACGAGCAGCGCCCGGATGGAGCGCATCAGTGCTGCCTTGCGGTGCCCGATATTCTCCGCCGCGGTCACCAAGATCGTGCCCTGGACGGCCGTCTCCGTGTAGGTGCGCAGATGGTCCGTGGTGTGGAAGCCGGGAGACAGGCCGCGCGGTATCTTTGCCCGGTCGGCGTCGCTTGACTGAAGGAGTTCCTTGCCGTTCGCATCGCGCACGACGTAGGAGATGTATTCCCGGTGCGGCCCGACCGGTGGCATGCGCTGGGGCCCGCCATCCGCGTCGCGCGAGAGAAGCTCCGAATAGGCGAGCGGCAGGATGCGCTGCGCCACCTCCTGGAGGGCGCTGTCGGACACCTCCTCGATCTCGTGCTGCAGCAGCAAACCGGCCACCGCCGCGCCGACCAGCCACAGCACGGCGACGCCGAGCGCGAGGCCGATGGCGAGGCGGCGGCGCAGGCTGGGGTGGCGCGTTGTCCGCGTGTCCGTCACGCGCCTTGCCCCGGCGTGCCAAGGCGGTAGCCCATGCCGCGCACGGTCTCGATCATGTCCGCCCCGATCTTCTTCCGCAGCCGGGCGATGTGAACCTCGATCGTGTTGCTCTCCACCTCTGCGTCGAACGAATAGAGCCGCTCCTCCAGCTGCGCCTTCGACAGCAGCGTGTGGGGACGCTGGACGAACGCCTCGAAGAGCGACCATTCGCGGGCGGTGAGCGGCACCGGCCTGCCCGCGCGCCGCACCGAGCGGGCAGCGAGATCGACATCGAGATCGCCGACGGTGACGAGCGGGTTGGGGTTGCCGGCATAGCGCCGGCCGACGGCATTGACGCGCGCCGAAAGCTCGAACAAGTCGAACGGCTTCACCAGGTAGTCGTCCGCCCCCGCGTTCAGCCCGGCGATGCGGTCCGAGATCTGGTCGCGTGCCGTGAGGATCATGACCGGCGTCACGTCGCCCGCCACGCGCCGCGCCTTGAGAAAATCGATGCCCCGGCCGTCGGGCAGCATGAGATCGAGCAGCACGAGGTCGTAGACGGCGGTCCGGATCGCGGCCCGGGCATCGTCGAGCCTCTGCATCCAGTCCACGGAATGGCCGTCAGCCGTCATCTGGTCGCGCACTGCCATGCCGAGCACGCCGTCGTCTTCGATCAGCAGGATGCGCACGTCCGGTCACTCTTGCCCCGGCGCAGGATACAGCGTCGTCCACGCCGCGTGACGCTGGGATTTCTGCGGAGTGTTCAGCCGCGCGTCAGCTTGGCGTGGCAGCATGCGGGATCGGACCGGGCGGTTGCATGAGGGGGACGGCATGGCCGGACGCGCGAGGCTGGCACTTCTCCTGATGGCCTGCGTGGCCCAGCCGGCCGCCGCGGGCTCGCATTGCCGCGTTCCGCTCGCGGAATGGCAGCCTCGCGAGGCGCTGCAGGCAAAGCTTGTCGCGCAAGGGCTGACGGTCCTCTCCATCCGCACCGACGATGGCTGTTACAAGGTCCAGGCTCGGAATGCGGCGGGCGAGCAGCTGTCTGGAAAGTACAATCCAAGGTCGCTTCAGCCCGTCAATGAAGACGACGATGGGGAGAGCGAGGAGGACGGGGAATAACCGGCCGGCGTGAAATGGCTGGAGCGGGCGAAGGGAATCGAACCCTCGACATACAGCTTGGGAAGCTGTCGTTCTACCACTGAACTACGCCCGCGCGAGGCGCACCATGGCGCCGGGAGATGCGCCGGTCAAGGCCTTTGGGGGCGGTTGCGGGCCTCCTTCACCGACCCCGGCAGAGGGTGAGCGGAGCCGGCGGACAGCGGCCTTTCAGCCTTCCCCAGCTGCAAAATCCGTGAGGAGGCCAGCGTCCGCAGCGAGGTCCAGCGCCGAGTAGCGGCGGCGGATTTCGCGCGCGTGCAGGACGGCCTGGCGGTAGAAGCCGGGATCGAGGCCGAGTTCGCGCGCATCGGTGGCACCGCCGGCCGAGGCCAGGGTGGCCTTCAGCTCCCCGGCCGGTATGTGGATCGCGGCGAGCTCGTTCCTGAGCTGTGGCCAGAGGCTCTCCAGCCTGTCGTTCATGGCTGCCGCGCCGGCTTCGTCGAGCGCCTTGTGGGCCAGCTCGGCCTTGCAGATGTCCGCGACATCGGAGCCGAAGCGGGCTTGCATGCCGGCCTCGTCCACGCGTGTCGCGGAAACGCGGGGCGGCCGGTCCATGGCGAGGAGTGCACCCTGCAGCCGCGCCATGGTGAGCGTGGCCACCCCTACCTGCTGGCCATGCACGGTGCCGGGATGCAGGTCGCCGGCGAAGCAGTCGATGTAGTGCGAGATCTGGTGCTCGCCCATCGAGCCGTGGTTGGTCATGCCGGTGAAGCTGACGCCGAATCCGCACAAGGTGAGCACGCGGTGCAGGTAGCCCACACCCTCGATGCTGCCGGTCGGCAGGAGGGCCGCGCGCGCCATCAGCTCGGCCTCGTCGGGCAGCTCGAGTGCGAAGGGCAGGTCCGTGTAGTAGGTGCCGAGAAGGCGGTGCGAGAGCCACCAGTCGAACTGCGCGACGGAGCGGACGAGGCAGTCGCCGAACCCGGCCGCGATCAGGCGCGTCGGCGCCGCGGCATTGACGGCGAGGTCGATAAAGACGCCACGCGGCGCCTGGGCCATTTTCGAGACCTTGAGCCCGCTGGCCAGCGTGATCGACGACGTGGTCGAGGTGTAGCCGTTCATCGACGGCGCCGTCGCGAAGACGCAGCAGGACCGCCCGTCCAGCGCAGTCACGTACTTGCAGAGATCGTTGATGGTCCCCGAACCCACTGCGACCAGCATGGCGGCACCACGGGTGCGGGCGGAGAGTTCGGCCGCCGTGGCTTCGTCGGCATGCGGGTGATCGAGGCGAACGGTGTCGACCTTGCCCAGCCGGCCGAGGGCAGCGGCCACACGGGCACCCATCACCGCCTCGGTATTCTCGTCGCAGACGACCGCGAAGGGTCCCTCCGCTCCGAGCGCCGCGACGAGGTCCGCCTCGCGGCCTGCGAGCGAGTCGGCGATGACGACGGATTCGTAGGGGATGCGGCCCGGCTTGCCCGTCTCCGGATTGATCCAGCGCCCGGCGACCATGTCGTCGATCAGCGCCGTCCATGAGAGGGGTGGTGTGGCAGCGGTCATTGTGGAGTTCCGGCCCCCCCGAACCAGCGCGCCGCCGGTCAGCGGCAGCGCGAAACGCGTGGCGCCGGGTTCCCTGGGGTCCCGCCGTCCGGACCTGCCTCGAGCGGCGGCAAAGCCGCGTTGACAGATGACACCCGCCAGTGACTAATGAGGCCGTTGACAGGTGTCAATGGCTTGTGTCGATTGGCAAACCGGCAGCGTAAAAGCTCCCCCAGCAGGAAAAATGGTCGCTCGTCTCGTACATTCCAGGATCAGGCGCAGGGACCTCGCCCCACCGGCGGAGTTCGGCGGCGATCCCGTGGTCTGGGCCGCGTGGCTGTACTACGAGGAGCGGCTGACGCAGGAAGAGATCGCCGATCGGCTGGGCGTCTCCCGCGCAACCGTCGTCAACCTGCTGCAGGAAGCCCGCGAACGCGGCATCGTCACGATCGCGGTCTCGTCCTCCCACCTGCACACGGTCCGAATCGCCCGCGAGATCGCCGGCCGCTTCGGCCTGTCCCAGTGCGTTGTGGTGCCAGACGACGGCGGCCGCAGCCCGGATTACGAGCGCATCGGACGGGCCGGGGCCCGCTACCTTCTGGAGGTGCTGGCTCCCGGCGACGTGCTCGGAGTGTCGTGGGGGCGCACCGTGCTCGCCCTCGGCGAGGCGCTGACGCAGGCCGAGCTGCCGCACGTTTCCGTCGTCCAGATCGCCGGCAGCGCCATCGGGACCGAGGATTTCACGCCGGAGTTCTGCACCTCCATCATCGCCAATCGCATCGGGGCCCGTTGCGTCAACCTGCATGCGCCCGGCATCGTGTCCCGGCCCGAGATCAAGAAGCTGTTCATGCAGGAGCCCTCGCTGGTGGCGCAGTTCGACCTGCTGCGCTCCTGTTCGAAGATCTTGTTCGGCGTCACCGGCATAGGCTCCGGCAGCACCGTGTTCCGCAGCGGCTATCTCAGCGCGGCCGCGGTGAAGCCCTATGTCGAGCGGGGCGCGGCGGGTGTCGTCTCCGGCCGGTTCATCGATCGCGAGGGCAAGCCTGTGCTCGGCGAGCTCGACGAGCGTATCATCGGCTTGACGCTGGACGAGATCATCCCCATTCCGGAGCGGATCTGCGTCGCTGGCGGCGCAGACAAGGTCGAGGCCATCAAGGCCATGCTGGCTGGCGGCTACGCCACGGTGCTGGTGACTGACGAGATCACAGCGCAGGCATTGCTGGCGCAGGACTAGAAGGATCGGGCCGGCAACGGCCCGGAGAACAACGGCCAGGTACGGGACGCAGAGCCCGCTGGCGGCAGTCGTGTTGCGGGGAGGACGATTGGTGGGTAAGCCGGACGCGACAGGACGTTCATGGGCCGTGCGGCCCTCGGGAGATCGCGCGTGAGCGACGCCGCCATCCCGGTGCAGAAGACTTCGCGTCTCGCATTGCCGCGCTTTCTCACCTCCGAGCACCCGTTCCCGTGGATTTTCCCCGCCACGGCGCTGCTCGTCGTGTTCGGCATCTATCCGCTGCTCTATGCCGTCTGGCTCTCCCTCTACAGGCGCAACCCGGCAACGCGGCGCGAACTGTTCGATCCTGCCTGGAACTGGATCAAGCTCTTCAACGACGATCGCGTCTGGGGCGCCATCGGGCACACCTTCACCTATACAATCGTCGCTCTGGTGGTCGAGCTCATCCTCGGAATGGCGATCGCGCTCTTGCTGGACAGCGAAAAGCGCGGCTTCGGCCTGATGCGGGCGCTGATGACCCTGCCCCTCGTCGTGCCGCCTGCCGTGACGGGGATGATGTTCCTGCTGATGCTCGACAGCTCGTTCGGCGTGCTCAGCCGGGGCCTCTACGCGGTCGGTGTCATCTCGCCGCAGAATCCCATCCTGGGGACCGGATCGACGGCTCTGGCGGGCATCCTTCTCGCCGATATCTGGCAGTGGACGCCCTTCATGGTGCTGATCATGCTGGCCGGACTCAGGGCCTTGCCGAAGGATCCCTACGAGGCCGCGGCCATTGACGGGGCGACCCCGGTCCAGGCCTTCATCCACCTGACCCTGCCGATGCTCTCCAAGATCATCGCGCTCGCCATGCTGATCCGCGGCGTCGACCTGTTCCGCATCTACGACTACATCAAGGTCATGACGGACAGCGGGCCGGGCACCGCGACGGAGACGCTGACCGCCTATGCCGGCACCGTCTACTTCAAGAACGCCGACTTCCCCTACGCGTCGACGGTGGCGATCTTCACGCTGATCCTGGTGATCATCACCGCCAACGTCTTCATCAAGCTCTTCCGGGTGAGGTTCTGATGAACAGGAACCCGGTCCTTTCAGTCCTGCATTACGCCGTGGCAATCACGGTCGTGGCGCTGTTCATGTTTCCGATCTTCTGGTGGGGGCTCACCTCCATCAAGCCGATCAACGCGATCTTCAACAAGGACCACATCGTCTTCTTCGACTTCGAGCCCACGCTCGACAATTACCGCGTCACCCTGCTGGGCAAGTCGCGCTCCGAACTCGCCATGGAGTCCGGCAACACCTTCGGTGTCGGCGGCGCCAGCTCCTATGACAGCCGGCAGACGATCCTCGACTCCATCATCATCGCGGTGGGGTCGACGGCGCTCACCGTGGTCCTCGGCATTCTCGCCGCCTATGCCATTTCGCGCATGACGTTCCGGGGGCGGGAGGGCTACCTCGCCTGGGTTCTGTCACAACGCTTCATGCCGCCCATCGCGATCATCGTGCCGGTCGTTTTCATGTTCCACTACGCCGGTCTGCGCGATACCCGGCTCGGCATGATCCTGGTGCATGCCCTGATCAACCTGCCGATCGCGGTGCTTCTGATGAAGTCGTTCTTCGACGACGTCCCGAAGGACATCGACGAGGCGGCCCTGATCGACGGCGCATCGCGCTGGCAATCATTCATCAAGGTAGTTCTGCCCATGGTGAAGGGTGGCGTGGCCGCGACTGCGGTGCTGTGCTTCATATTCAGCTGGACCGAATTCCTTTTGTCTCTTTTTCTCACGACCTCAATCCGCACTCTTCCGGTTAAAATCACGACTTTCGTCACATCGACCGGCTCGGAGTGGGGCTTCATCTCGGCGCTCGGCACGTCCGCCATCCTGCCGAGCTTCATCTTCATTTTGCTGGTTCAACGCCAACTGGTTCGCGGTCTGACATTGGGCTCCGTCAAGGAGTGACCGTGGACGAGAACGATGCTCAACTCGGGAGGAAACTGATGAGCTTCAAGGAACACGACAAGAAGACGTTCATCGTCGACACGGCGAACGCATTCACGGAACGCCGCATCAGCAAGCGCGACTTCATGTCCAAGATGGGCATGGCCGGCATTGGCTTCTCGGCCTTCGCGGCCGGCCTGCTCGGCAACACGCGCTCGCCCAACCGCTTCGGCCTGGTCGGATCGCCTGCGGAAGCGCAGACGGCCGACGAGATGAACAAGTGGCTGAAGGATGTCGGCTCCAAGTTCAAGGGCACCAAGATCCGCTACACGTCCGAGGCCACCCCGCCGACGGTCGTGCTGAACCAGATCAAGGGCGAGTTCCAGGATCTGACCGGCATCGAGGTCGAGGTCGAGATCGTGCCGCTCGAGCAGGTGCTCGCCAAGGCGACGCAGGACGCACAGGGCCAGCTCGGCACCTACGATCTCTACTATCTCGACCAGTCCTGGGTCGCGACGTTCCAGCCGGACGTGATCGATCCCACCCAGTACTACAAGGACAAGCCCGACCTCGCGATGCCCGGCTTCGACTGGGCCGACTTCTCCAAGCCGCTGGTCGAAGGCCTTGCGGTGTACGAAGGCAAGTGGACCGGCATTCCCTTCGACATCCCGATCTTCATCCTCATGTACCGCCAGGACATCCTGGAGAAGCACAAGATCCCGGTGCCGACCACCTACGAGGAGTTCACCGACGCCGTCCACAAGATCACCGCGGCCGAGAAGGGCAACGGAGTCTTCGGCACGGGCCTGCAGGCGAAGTCCGGCCACTACTCGCTGGAATGCGACTGGACCCAGGCCGTGTGGGGCCATGGCGGCTCGATCTTCGGCAAGGACAAGAAGTTCACCGGCAATGACGAGCAGGGCATCGCCGGCCTGAAGTGGTACCAGGACCTCCTGAAGAACGCCCCGCCGGCTTCCACCACCTCCACCTGGGACGGCCAGTTCCAGATGATGGTGTCGGGCCAGGTCGCGCTGGTACAGAGCTGGGACGAGTTCTTCCCGGGCCTCGACGCCGACGACTCCAAGGTGAAGGGCCTCTGGCAGCCGGCCAAGCCGCTGACCGCCAAGAAGCTGCGTGCCCCGGCTGATGCGGGCTTCGGCGAAATCCCGAACCTCGCCCACCAGGGCGGCTCGGTCATCTCGCTGTCGAAGTACTCGAAGAACCCCGACGCGGCCTGGATCTTCATGCAGTGGGCCTGCTCGAAGGACATCATGACACGCTGCACCCTGGGCGGTGGTTTCGCCCCGATGCGCCTGTCGTCCTTCCACGACCCGCGCGTCAAGGCGAAGGCCAAGGTCGGCCCCGGCACGACGCGTCACCTCGACCTCGTCGAGTGGACGATCGACAACGTCATGGCATCCGAGCCCGACATGCCGCTGTGGGCGGGTCTCTCGACCAACGAGATCCCGACCGAGCTCGGCAAGCTCCTGACCGGCCAAGCCTATGACGGCGACGCCAAGAAGTGCATGGACGCCGTCGCCAAGCTGGTCGACGACAAGGTGAAGGAAGCGGGTCTGAACTGATCCGCTCGCATTCGCGGGGCCGGCCGGTGCCGGCCCCGCATTTTCCGGACGCACCGCCATGGACCGCGATCTCGTCGTCGGCATCGACAGCTCGACCTCCGCGACAAAGGCCATTGCCTGGGATCGGGACGGAAACGCCGTGGCCGAGGGCCGCGCTCCCATCGCGCTCAGCAACCCGCAAATCGGCTACTTCGAGCAGGATCCCGGGGAGTGGTGGTCTTCCACCGCGAAGGCCCTGCGGGAGCTGACCGGCAAGGTCGATCCTTCGCGCATTGCGGGCCTCGCCATCTCCAACCAGCGCGAGACCTTCAGCATCTTTTCCGAGGATGGGACGGCGCTGCGACCGGGAATGGTCTGGCTGGACGACCGTGCCCGGGCGCAGCAGCGCCGGTTCGGCGAGACCTTCGGGGCCGAACGCGTGCATGCCATCTCCGGCAAGCCTCTCGACGTCATCCCGTGCCTCTACCGCGTCATCTGGCTGGGCGAGCATCAGCCCGAACTGCTGGCGCGTGCCGACCGCATCGCCGAAGTCCATGGCTACCTGGTTTTCCGCCTGACCGGCCGGTGGGCATCTTCGACCGCATCGGCCGATCCGACGGGCATGCTCGACATGCGCCGCCTCGACTGGTCGGACGAGATCCTTGATGCCGCCGGGATCTCCAGGGAGAAGATGCTGCCGCTCGAGCGCCCGGGCGCGTTCCTCGCCGAGGTGAGCGAAGCGGCGGCGCGCGAAACGGGGCTGCTTCCGGGCACGCCGCTATTTGCAGGCGGTGGCGACGGCCAATGCGCCGGAACCGGCGTCGCCGTGCTGAATCCCGGTCGAGCCTACATCAACCTGGGCACCGCCGTGGTGGCCGGCACCTACGGCCGGGAGTACGCCTACGATCCCGCCTTCCGGACCGAGACGGCCATCGCCGACGAAGGCTACATCTTCGAGACCTGCCTCCGCTCCGGTACATTCCTGGTCGACTGGATGGCCCGCGAGCTATTCGGCGTCACCGGCGAGCGCCGTGCTGCGGAGCTTGCGGCGCTGGAACAGGAGGCAGCCGCCAGCCCGGTGGGGGCGGGGGGCGTCGTGCTGGTGCCGTACTGGCAGGGCTGCATGACCCCGCACTGGGACAGCGCCGCGCGCGGCGTCATCGCCGGCCTGTCCGGCTCGACACGCCGGGGCGACGTCTATCGCGCCCTGCTCGAGGGAATAGCGCTCGATCAGGCCTTCGCGCTGTCGCGGGCCGAGGCGGCGACGGGCAACCCCATCGACCACTTCGTCGCGATCGGGGGCGGAGCATCCTCCGATCTCTGGGCGCAGATCCTTGCCGACGTCACGGCCCGGCCGGTCAGGCGCTCGACCGCCACCGAGGCGTCGTCTCTCGGTGCCGCGATGGCCGCGGCAGGCGGAGCAGGCTGGTACCCCAGCCTCGCCCAGGCAGCGGCGGCGATGGCGAGCCGCACGGTGCGGACGTTCGAGCCGGACGCACCGCGGGTGGCGCGCTACGCGGATCTGCGGGCCATCCACTCCGACCTCTGGCCCACCCTTTCGGCCTGGAACCGGCGACTTGCCGACTTCGTCGATGCAGGCACCTGACCCGCTATTCGGCTGATGCCGGGGTGAGGTCCATCAGCGTCTCGACATAGTCGTCGTCAAGCAAAGCCGACAGGCTGATGCCGTATCCCAGCGAGGAGACGTTGACGATGGTGCCCTCGGCAGCGATGCCGAGCAGGGCGATGCTGATCCTGCAGACGCGGCGGTCGAGGATGTACGTCGTCGCCTCGCGGAACCGCAGCCCGCCTCTCGACACCTCGGTGATCGCGCCCTCGAGCATGTAGCCCCGCTCGACGAGGGTGAGCTTCGCCGGGACGAAGCAGGGATAGCGGGGGTACCGCCGCAAGCTCGCACTCAGGGTCGGCCGGCCCGCCAGGCGAAGCAGCTGTTGGTGGGTGGCTTGCGCGATGTCGCGAAGGGTCATGGGACGGATCCGTCATGTGCCGCGGCTGGAGCAGCGTGGCGGCCATCGTGAGCTGGCTCTGCCGAGACACGCCGGAGCAGTTCCGCGTAGGCCATGAAGCTCGCCTCGAAGGAGCGGGCGAGATCACCGAAGCTGCTCGCAAATGTCTGTTCCAGCGCGCCTCGTGCGCTCTTCAGTTCAGCGCTCCATGCACTGGCATGTGCCATGGCATTTCGCTCCGACGCATGTTCCAGAGCGGCGACGCTGCGCGACAGGTCCGCGAGTCCGGTTCCGAGCGCGAGCGCGAGGGCCTGCGGCTCCTTCCTGAGCGCGACGGCGAGCGACCCCAGCAGATCACGGCTTTCTGCCTGCCCTTCTGCGAGCCGGCGCAGCAGCGATGCGCTCTCCGCCGCGCCACCCGCCTGCAGTCCGGCAACGGCCAGCAGCCGGGCGATCGAGTCCTCGATGCGCTCTGCCGCGGCCTCGACCTGCGAGGAGCTCTCGGACAGGGCGCCGATGCGGGGTGCGACGCTGCCGACCGCTTCCCGGGCCAACTCCTCGGCTCGCCCCACCGTGAGCGCCAGTGTCGCGGCCAGATGACGGGCCGCGCCGTGGAGGCTCGACAGTTCCTGCCGCGTCTCCTTGCCGATGTCCTCTTGCCGCCGCGCCAGCTCGCGCGTCGCTCCAGCCGCGTCGGCTATCCCCGACTGCGTTTGCGCGAACCCCTCGGCGAGGGTCCGTGAAACGGCGGAAAGAGCCGCGAGTACTTCTCCGTGCCGGGATTCCGAGGAGGCCGTGGCTCGTGAGACGGTGGTCTCTATCCGGTGGGCAAGCGACGAGGCGAGGTCCCCGATGGCGGTGCGCTGGCCTGCGAGCCCGGCGACGACGTCGTCGATCCTGTCCAGCGCGCGCGCCACGTGGACATAGCGCGCGGCCATCGCCTCGGTCTGCGCCGTCGCTCGCACCAGCGCCACTGCGCTCTCGGCCTGTCGCTCCGCGAGCTGCCGGACGGCAGCGGCGGTCATCTCGATGGCGTCACCGGACCGGCGCAGCTGTGTCAGCACGGCCGGATCCATGGCCGCGCCATTTCCGCGGGCCTCCGGCGAACCGCCTTCGCTCTCGAGCTGCGAGATGCCGGCGAGCCAGCCTTCGAAGTCGTCCTTCACCTTCAGGGCGGCCGAGTTCACGAAGCGCCCAGCAAGGCCGAGCACGAGCGAGCAGAAAAGGCCGAACAGCGATGACGAGAACCCCGTGGCCATGCCATTGAGCGGCGCTTCGAGGTCATGGATCAGGCGCATCATCGCGCCATCGTCCGCCGCTCCGGCGCTGGCCAGCCCGCCGATGATGCCGCCCACCGAGGCGACCATCTCCATCAGCCCGATGAAGGTACCGATGAGGCCCAGGAACACGCACATCCCGGTGATGTAGACGACCAGGGAGCGATCGGCGGCGATCCGCTCCGACACCGCCTGCACCAGGTTCTGCATCGTGACGACGCTGATGCGGACATGCCGGGTGCGCAGCAGCTCCTCGAGCGCGAGGTCGTAGACATGCCCGAGCAGCTTGGGCGAGCGGATGACGATGCCGGGGTGGTGGCATCGCGCCAGACGTGCTGCCGCCTCCTCGGGGTGGTCGGTGCGCTGGTCGACGGCGTCCCGGTAGACTTCCTGCAACGCTCGGAAGGCGAGGACTTCATTGCGCAGCCGCGCGAGGCCCAGGCACGCCTGGGTCGAGCCGAACAGGAAGACCGTGATGATGAGGCCGTTGAGATAGACGTTAGCCATCAGGCCTTGGGTGACGAAGGCGTGCTTCCACGTGACCAGCGCCAGCAGCAGCCCGTAAACGATCATCAGGCGAAACGCCTGAAGGCGAACATCCTTGCTCATTCAAATCCCTGGCTCTGCCCGAAGGCGCCGGAAAGCCCGGCATGGCCACTAAAACGTGTGCAGGATGCAGTGGAAACGTGGAGGATGTGTTAACCGTGCCCGAGTGCCTCGCGCGACTGACGGGTCCGAAGAGTGGCGCGCACGAGCAAAATCTCCGACCGAAACGCTGCGATGTCCAGGGGTTTGAAGAAGACCCTGATGACGCCCCGCTCCCGCAGGAGCTCAGCCAGCACTGGGTCGTGCAGTCCCGTAATGGCGATACAGGCCAGGCTGGAGGTGCGCGGATCGGCGCGCAGCGAGTTCACCAGCGTCAGTCCGGTCATCTCGGGCATCACATGGTCGACGACGAGCAGGTCCGGCGGGTCCGCCTGACAGCGCGCCAGGGCCGCCTGGGGAGAGCTTTCGATCTCGCATTCGCAGTTTCCGATGCGGCCGGCGACGAGGCGCAGGATGCCGAGGGTGGTGATGTCGTCGTCGACGATCAGGATCCGGAACGGGGGATCGTTGCCGTCGGCCTCTATGGGGCCGGCAGCGAAAGGGGCGAATTCCCGGAAAGCGTGTTCCAACATGCCGACGTCCCCGCGCCGAGACATGGGACCATGAACCGAAATTCAGAAAGAGTACTTAACGAGCTTAAAGCAATCGAAACCGTGCCGGCGAGCCTCAATGGGCCGGCGGCGTCTCGATGGGACCCTGGCAGGATCCATGCTCGCTGCAGGCGAGAACCCGATCTATCTGCAACCGCTCGTGGTTGAACCGCTCGGCATCCGCGCCCCCGAGCCGGTTGGCACGCGGCACGCGCACGGTCAGCGGGTTGACGAAGGTGTCGTTCAGCTTGACCTCGAAATGCAGGTGCGGGCCTGTCGCGAGCCCGGTCTGGCCGAGGGCGCCGATGGTCTGGCCCAGTCGGACAGGCGCACCGGGCTCGATCCCCTTGGCGATGGCGGACATGTGCGAATAGGTCGTCACGAACCCGTCGCCGTGGCGGATCTCGACGTGGCGGCCGTAGCCCGAGTGCCAGCCTGCCTCGATCACCTCGCCGTCGCCGGCCGCGAAGATGGGCGTTCCCACCTTGTTGGCCCAGTCGATACCGTTGTGTGGCCTCGTATAGTGGAGCACCGGGTGGTAGCGGCTGCCGAAGCCCGAGGTCAGCCGCGCCTCGACGATGGGCTTCGACACGAGCATTCGGCGGTTGGAGCGGCCCTCCGAGTCGACGAAAACGGTCCCGCCGTTCTCCGCCGGCGTGCGCCAGTAGGCGATCCGCTCCCGGTCCAGCGTGAGAGCGGCATACACGAGGACGGGCCGCCCGTGACCCTCGGCATCCTCGCGCGCCAGCAGGTCGATACGGTCGTCGGGGCCTACGGCGCGTTCGAAGTCCACGTCGAAGGCGAAGAGCCGCAGCACCTCCTCGATGGTCTCGCGCGGGATGTCGTTGAGCAGCGCCGTCTGGTAGAGGCTCTGGTGCATAGACATGGCGTCAGGCCGTTCGCCGCCCCCACCCTCGTTCCCCGACGCTGATCCGGCGAGCCGGCCGAGGATCCCCGGCCCTACGCCATAGGCGGGATCCTGCGTGATCACCGGCACGACGGCGCCGCTATCGGCCAGCGCCACCTTGGCTACGGTTCGCTCCTCCTCCTTCAGGGTCGCGCGCGTCAGGCGCCGCCCGCCGTCCACCGCCTCGAACTCCGCCACGACGGAAGAGGGATGGCGGCCCGAGGAGCCGCCGAGCGCCGATCCGAACCGCGCGGCATCGTCCTCGCTGGCGCCGGCCTGTCGCAGCGGGTCGGCAAGGGTCTCACCGGGAGCGACGTCCACTGCGACGGCCCGGCGGCCGGCATTGCCATCGGGGCGGCGGGCGATCTCCGTGATGTTCTCGGGAACGATGCGCACATCCATCGAGGCGAAGGGGGAATCCAATTCGGCCGGGGCTTGCGTCCCCGCCAGAATGGAGACGCCCAGCGTCGACTGTGATGAAAAGCTCGCCAGCGGCTGCAGCGTGCGTGCCGCGTCGGCCGTCGCCTTCGCCTGGCGCGCTGCCACGTCTTCCGGCAGCACCGGCCCCTCCTCGCCGGGATCGTCAGGCATCTCCGTCACCGCAACCGAGACGTCCCCGAGATCTTCCTCGGCGGGGTCCGCCGGCGCTTGCGCGAGGGCAGCGTCGCCCGCCGACACGCCGGCTTCGCGGATCAGGTCCGCCTGCCGCAGGGGCGGCACGTCCGCCTCCAGGCCGACCGAGGACGGCAGCAGGCGTGTCGAAAGGCGCAGGAAGGGCGCGGACGCCATCGTCTCGCGGCCGTTGGCGAGGTGCCCGTATGGCGCCCTGAACAGTCGCTTGGCGCCGACGACGGTCGCCCGCGAAACGAGAGCGTCACCACGGGGCAGGGGATCCGACGAGGATGCCCCGGTATAGGCGGCGCGAGGTGCCTCTGCGAGTTCGAGCTGGCCGTCCATCGCCACGAACAGGGCAAAGCCGAGCAGCCCCATGCCGAAGAGACCCGCCAGCGCCACGGCGCCGAGCCAGCGCAAGCTCACCAGCCGCCGGCCGGGAGGGCCGAGGCCACGCGCGGACTCGATCGCCGGTACCGCCGTCTCGACCGGAAGCGCAAGCCGCGTGACCGCCCTGAGTGACGGTGGGGCGGGGCCGTCGAGCACCCGGAGTGCGCTGCCCACGAGGTCGGCGGGCCTCGCCGCCTCGCGGGTGGTGTCCACGGCGCGCGGCGCGCGGGTGAGATCCCCGCGTGAGGGGCGCGAGGTGGGGGCCCGTGTGCCGGCGTGCGCGCCCGTGCCCGCCCCGCTTCGGCGCAGGACGCCGCTGGTGAAGCTCATGGTGTCACGGAACGGAGGGGTGGGGGCGGCGGGGTCACCGGCATACCCCTTCGCATGGCGGCGTTCTGCGGCGAAAGTCGGGCCGGGCTGTAGCGTGGCAGTTCAGGACGAGGAGCGCCGGACTCTGATCTCGATGCGCCGGCGTTCCCTCACGTCGCCTCCGCCGGGAAAGGACAGACGCTCGTCCGTGCCGGTCATCTGCGCTGCGGAGAGCGGCAGGATACGGTAGCCGGCCAGCTTCGGGTCCTGCATGAGGACGCGCGCCACGGCGACGGCCCGGGCGAAGCCGAGCCCGGCATTGTCCGCGGGAACGAGGTTGGCCACCGGCGCGCCGTTGCGCAGGACGTCGGAGAGGCCGCGGTCGAGGTTGGACGCTTTCTGGGCTACGGGGAGGTCGTCCGTATGGCCGATCACCTCGATCACATCCACGTCATACGCTTTCAGGATATCAGCCAGGCGCTGCGTCACCGCCGTGCGCAGGCGCTGCGCGAGGCCGGGGTCGACTTCCGCGCTGCCGACGGGGAAGAAGTAGCCGTTCGCCTCGCTCAGGCGGATGATCGGGGGCCAGTCATGTCCCCCCGGGCCCTTGCTGCTCCTGGCCGCTACCGCCTGCGAGGCAGCGGGGGATGCCAGCGCGCTTCGCACCAGCTCTGCAATCTGGTCGGGGGACAATTTGGCGGCGGCGTCGGCGCCGAGCTCGGCCTCCAGGGCCCGGGCGATCTCCGCGTCGCGGCGCACCTTCTCCGCCGTCGCCCCCTGCCTGCGCAGGGCGTCCACCTCGGCGAAGAACCCGGCGCCCTCCGCCAGCGCCTCGCGCGTGAGGCCCTTCTGCTCGAGGTCGTCCATGGCCCGGTCGGCGGCCACGATGCGCGTCCATGAATCGTCCAGCGACTGGCTGGGGGTGGAGCCGGCACGGGGCGCCTGCACCAGCCGCGCCAGCTTCTCGTCGGACCGCAGGGCTTCCATGACGCCCTCGTTCTGGGCGAGCGCCTTGCGCAATTCGGCGGTGCGATGCTCCGCCCGCGTGGTCGCGTCCTGCTGTCGCTCGAGCAGGACGCCCGTGACGGCGAGAAGGCAGAAGACCAGCAGCAGCATGATCTCGGCCATGGTGAGTCCGAGGACGACACCCTGGCGGTAGGCGGCCGATTGGCCCTGGATGGTGGTGCGCATCACGCTCCCTCGTCGCCACGCCGCCCGGCATGCCCGAGCCGGATCACCTTGCCGTCCTCGGCAGCGCCGTTTTCGTCCCGCGCAGCAGGGGTCGCCGACGTGTCGCGGGCCGCCGTCTCGCGCTTCTCGATCTGTTCGGCGACCTCGGCGAGGCGGCGCGACAGTTCCTCGATGGTGGCGCCGAGCTTCTGCCCGTTCGGGCCGCCCGCCGGTTCCGAAGCCTCCAGCGCGGAGACGATGCGGCCGACCCCTGCGGAGAGCGTGCGAACCTCCTGCGCCAGCGCCGAGGCCGTGGTCTCGACGGTCGCATTGGCCTGGCGCGACAGTCCATCCAGGCTGGAGGCGATCCTGCCTGCCACCTGGTCGACCTTCCTCGCCACCTCCTCCAGGCCCTCGAACACCACCTGCTGCGTCGCGCGCCGGCTGTGGGCCAGCTCGACGACGGTGGCGTCGAGTTCCTTTCGCACCCGTCGCGCCGCGTCCGCGAGCTCCAGCCGGGCGACGCGCTCGACTTCCACCGGGTCACGGCGCATCTGGTTGAAGACGATGCGCAGCCCCACGCCCGCGATCGTGGTGGCGATGGCGATGCCGAAATTCTGCACGATCCGATCCGCCGCCGCGTCCTTCGCGGAGAACTGGAACAGCGACACGCCGAGGCTCGTGAGCGTGTAGAGGAAGCCGAGATAATAGAGGTTGTCGCCGGCCTGGTCGTCGCGCAGCCTCATGCTGCGCCAGCCGGCCAGAAGCAGCGCATAGCCCACCATGAGCCCGACGGGCACGAACGTGACATAGGCTTGGGAGACGCCCCAGATCTTGGCCAGCACGATGTAGCCGCAGCCCGCAGCCACGATCGCGAAGAACAGCAGGGCGCCGCGGCTTTCGCGCGTTCCGGTCCACCCTGCCATCAGCCCAGCCCCTGCAGCTTCGTAGCGCCGACGAGGCGGCCATTATTGTCCCGCACCCACTCGTTCCAGAATCGGATGTGGTCGGCGCTGTCGATGGGTTTGGCCGTCTGACGCTGCACATAGTCGATGGTCACGTCTGCGCCCTTCAGATCGGTGCGGACCTTCCTGTACGCCTTGGATGCCTTGTAGCGCGCATAGGAGAGATCGCCCTGGTACTGTGAATAGTCCGGGCCGTGCTCGATCATGTCGGACACGATGACGAGCGACTTGGGCGCGTTCGCGACGCTCTCGCCTGCGAACCGGTCGACGGCGATGGACTGGATCGTCGCCATCAGCGGCGACGTGGTCGCCGCCTCGGGGTCGAGGCCGCCGCGCAGGGCTGCTTCCAGCGGCTGCCGGAAACTCTCCATCCAGCGCTTGCGCGCCATCGCGGGGTTCGCAGTGAATTCGCTCAGGCCCTCGCCGCTTCCCGGATTGCAGCGGCTGAACAGGATCCGTCCGCCAGGGGAGACGGGATCGAGAACACGCACCTCGAGGAGGCCGTAGGTCGGCGTCTTCTCGGCCGCGTCCACGAGGATGGTCGTAACCTCTTTCCGCGCGATCTCGGGAAGCGCGTCCGAGGCATCGAGCAGGATAGCAGTGACGGCGCGCGGTCCCGCGACCGGGCAGAATGTCGTGCGATCGAGCTGCGGCGGGCGTTCCGCCGTCGCGAACACCCAGCCGACACCACCCAGGATGGCCAGGGCGAGGAGGCCCAGCGCGACGCCGCCGATCGCCAGCGCCCTGTCGCCGGACGCGCCCGGCCTACGCCGCCGTCGCCGCTGGCGTGCCATGCATCGCCTCCGGCAGGAGATCGTCGATCTGGTGGTAGCCGGTCACGGCCTTCTCGAACTCGGCGTGGATCGCCTCGACATGCTTGGCCAGCAGCTCCTGCGAGAAAGCGATGGAATCGCGCAGATCCTCGCGGATGGTGTTGCTGGCGAGCTCCTGGTCGACCGGGATCCGCGGCAGTCTGTAAGCCTCGGCGAAGCGGGCAGGCGGCGGCGCCGTGCGGGCGCGGACATTGGCTTCGCGGTAGACCCCGAGCAGGGCGTTGGCGCCGCGCTCCAGCTGGTCCTGGTGGGCGAGGAAGAGCCGCACCAGCCGGGCACGATGCTCCAGGATGGTGTCGTGTTCGCCGCGCCGGACCGTGAGGTCGCGGTTCGCCTCCTCCAGCACGTCGCTTGCCTCGTCGCGAATATCCTCCAGCACGCCGATGAGCTCGCCCTTGCGGTCGATGTAGATCTGGTGGGCCTGGGCAAGGCGCTTCTCAAGCTCACCGTAGCCGGGATACGGGTCCCCGAAGGATACGCCGTCGCCGAAGGCCACGGCGGAGAAGGCGAAGCCGATCGCGAAGAAGAGCCAGGATTTCAGGTCACCCAGCCCGAGCGGGTGCTCGGCGATGCGGGCCACGACCTGCCGGCCGGCATCCTCGACGAAGCTTCCCGACACCTCCCGGTAGTGGGCCAAAGCGAGGTTCAGCCCTACCGCGAAGGCGACATAGACGAGCACCGACGCCAGCCCCATGAGCTTGCGGAACCAGCTCCGGTGATTGAGCTGGCGCGCTCCCACGGCCCCGATGGCGAAGCTGACGCCTACATTCAGCGCGGCGAAGGTACAGGCCTCCACGACGCCGCCGACCAGCCCGAGATCGCTCCCCTTCGACAGGAAGACACCGTTCACGACCACCTCGATCACGAACAGCATCAGCAGGAGGCCGATCTTGAACACGGTGCCGCCGCCTGTGGAGGGCCGCGCCATGCGGTCCAGCCGGTGGCTGCGGCGGAAGGTTTCCCGCTCTTCCTCGAAGCCGCGCAGGTTGCGCCGCAGCCGGTTCAGCTCGTCGCGTCCCTGCGCCGCGGCGGCGCGCAGGTTCGAGACAGCCTCGGGCGCAGCCTGCCGGATGGTCGAGAACCGGCCCTCGAAATCGAGCCCTGCGAGGCGCTCCGAGAAGATCTGCAACTCGTCCAGGAGAGAGGTATGCGCGGCCTTCTGCTCTCCCTCGACGCGCTCGATGACAGCCGCCTCGACGCTGTCGAACGAAGACGAGAACTCCGCCGGCTCGTTCCGGCCACCGCGCTTGTTGCCCTGGAAGGCGAGGTCGAGGTCCGAGGCGACACGCTGGATGTTGAGGTCGGGGAATGTCTGGAGGGAGGCGCGATAGTCGTGCGGCTCCCGGCGAATTCCCTCGACGAGGCGTGACAATGCTGAAGTCTTGGCCAAGTGGCGACCCATGTGGCGCAGGCGGATCCGCCCGCTCTTCTGTGCGCCACTCTGGACTAGCTGTCCACTGGGGCGCAATCGAGGCTGGATGTAGGGTGCCGGGGCGGGTTTGAGAAGGAAGACACGGGCTTGGCCGTCTTCCCGTGCGGCAAACGGATCGAAAATCCCGAGCGGCGGCACTGGAAAAAACTGGTCGGACGAAAACTTCGCTCGTGCGCATCGATGGCCACCAGATGCCCTGTCCAAGCTTGCCCGCGGCGGCGGCACGGCCTATCGACGGACGAGGAACGAGCGGCGCCGTCAATGGGCGCCCGAGGGAGGATGAGGCATGAGCCGGACGGTTTCCTGGGGCGTCATCAGCACGGCGCGGATCGGCACCGAGAAGGTGATCCCCGCCATGATGCGGGGCGAGGTGAGCCGCATCGACGCCATTGCGTCGCGCGATCTCGCCCGGGCGAAGGACGTCGCTGCCACGCTCGGCATCCCCAAGGCCTATGGCAGCTACGAGGAGATGCTGGCCGATCCCGCCATCGAGGCGGTCTACAATCCGCTGCCCAACCATCTGCACGTGCCGCTGACGATCCAGGCCATGGAGGCGGGCAAGCACGTCCTCTGCGAGAAGCCGGTGGCTCTCAACGCCGAGGAGGCGCGCCAGCTGGTGGACGCGCGCGAGCGGACCGGCAAGATCGTCGCCGAGGCGTTCATGGTGCGCTTCCACCCGCAGTGGCAGAGGGCGCGCGAGATCGCGATGAGTGGGCGCATCGGCGAGGTGCGGTCCATCCAGACCTTCTTCAGCTATCACCTCACCGATCCCGACAACGTCCGCAACAAGGCCGACATCGGCGGCGGCGGTCTCTACGACGTCGGCTGCTACGCCATTCTCACCGCGCGCTACATCTTCGGGGCCGAGCCGCAGCGCGTGGTCGGCGTCTTCGACCGCGACCCCGTGATGGGGATCGACCGCGTCACGAGCGGTCTCGCCGAGTTCCCGGGCGGGCGCCAGCTCAGCTTCTGCTGCGCGACCCAGCTGGTGCCCTACCAGCGCGTCCAGATCTGCGGCACCCGGGGCCGGGTGGAGGTGCGCATTCCGTTCAACGCCCCGCCGAATGCCGTCACGCGGCTGTTCGTCGACGATGGATCCGATCTCGAGGGCGGCGGCATCGTCACCGAGGAAATCGCGCCCTGCGACCAGTATACGCTGCAGGGCGACGCCTTTTCGCGCATGGTGCTGGGCGAGGCGCAGCAGGACTGGCCGATCGAGGATGCTGTCCAGAACATGCGCATCATCGACGCGTTTTTCCGCTCCGGCGAAAGCGGACGCTGGGAGGCGCCGTGACTCGGCCGTGCTGGCCTGGTGCATGTGACCGCCGGATGGAACCGACATGACCTCGCGTGCCGCCCGCCTCGCCCTTCCGCTCCTCGCCTTCCTGTTCGGCGTGGTGGCGCTCGGGCTCGCCATTTACGTCGTCTTCGCGCCGTCAGGTCCGGGCGCGACCCATGTCAGCGCCGTGGGTGGCCCGTTCACACTCGTCGACCAGGACGGGAAGACGGTGACGGAAAAGGACCTGGCCGGGTCGCCATCGTTGGTCTTCTTCGGATTCACCCATTGCCCGGACGTGTGCCCCACGACGCTTCAGGACATCACGCTCATCTACAAGGCGCTGGGACCGAAGGCCGACGGCCTGAAGACCTTCTTCGTCACTGTCGATCCCGAGCGCGACACTGTCGCGGATATCAAGGCCTATCTGTCGAGCTTCGACCCGCACATCCGGGGCCTGACCGGGGATCGGGCCGCACTCGATCCGATGATGAAGGCCTACCGGGTGTTCTCCAAGAAGGTCCCGACCGAAGGCGGTGACTACACCATGGACCATACGGCCCTGGTCTATCTGATGGACAAGAACGGGCAGTTCGTGAACGGCTTCAACCTCTCGCAGCCGCCGGCCGACGCGGCGAAGCAGCTGGAACAGATGATGTGAGGTGCGCCGGGCCGGTGCTTGCTGCCGGGGCGTGGTCGGTCTTGCGCCAGTGGGATGGCGCGGTGAAGAGTTCGACCAGCGCCGTCCACGCCGCCGCCGAGACCAGCAGGTAATACGGTATCAGGAGCAGCGCGTCCGTAACGCCAAAGCGCAGCCCGCGGCGCCGTGCTGCGAGCCATGGCGGCCATATCATCGCGAAGAAGCCGAGCAGCGGCACCGTGCAGGCGAGCGACACCGAGACCGCGTGGAGCACCCGCCCTTCGTCCGCTGATGTTTCCTCCATGAGCCAGAGTGGCAGGGCGACGGTACCGATCGGAAAGAAGAGAGCGGTGCCCGCCGTTCCTGCGGCATGGCTCAGCACGGTGAGGCGATCGGCCAGCCGGTAGCCGCCGAGGCTCTGCCCGGGAGCGAAGCCGTGCACCATCGCCGTCTGCATCCAGCCCTTCAGCCAGCGCGTCCTCTGCCAGAACCAGACGCGCAGGCGGGCCGGCGCGGCTTCCCGCGTCACGGAGGCGAGCGTTTCCGTCCGCAGGCCGAGCCGCGCCAGCCGGAGGCCGAGGTCGGCATCCTCGGTCACGTTCCAGGCGTCCCACGCTCCGGCCTGTTCCAGGACCGCACGCCGGAAGTGGTTCGAGGTGCCTCCCAGCGGCAGCGGAAGCCCGCGCGCCGCAAGGCCGGGCAGGAGAACGTCGAAGAGGACGGCGTATTCCAGGGCAAACATCCGGGCGAGCCATCCGTCGCCGGGATTGTCGATGATCAGCGAGGCCTGGAGGCATGCCAGATCGGGATCCGAGGCGAAGCGTTCCGCCGCCAACCGCAACTGGCCCGGGTCGGGCCGGTCCTCCGCGTCGAAGACACAGACAAGTGTGCCCCGGGCGCTGGCGAGGCCGATGTTGAGGGCGCGCGGCTTGGTGCGCGGTACGCCCGGCGGGCACACGACCACCTCGATGAAGCCGGGGAGACGCATCGCGCGAACCGCGGCGAGGGTCGGCCGGTCGTCCTCTTCCAGCAGGAGCTTCACGTCGAGCCGGGCGCGCGGGTAATCCAGCTCCCGCAGCGCGGCGATGAGCTGCGGCACGATCTCGACTTCCCGGAACAACGGGACGAGGACCGTGTAGTCCGGCAAGTCCCGATCCTTCAGGCGGGCCGGGATCCAGGCTGAACGCGGGGTCACGACGCCGATGATCCGCAGCAACGCCGTCGACAGCAAAAGCAGCGCAAAGAACGCCGCGACGATGTCGCCGACTGCCGGCCAGCGGACGGCGGTCAGCACCAGCGCCAGCATCACGGCGGGAAGGATCATGAACGTGTAGGTCCTTGGCCGGCCGCGGGCAGACAGGCTTGGCGAACGTCCCGCCACCGTCCGCGCTGCGCTGCGCGCGATGCGGCGCTCGTCGCTTTGCCTCAGGGCGGCGGAAAAGGCGGATGGGGTGGATACCGCGATGCGGGCGCCCGGCGGCATGGCCTCCCGGAGCGTGTCGAGCAGGAGCGCGAGCGCACGGCCGCGCGGCGCCAGAACGATGTCGAACCCGGCCTCGCGCGGGTTGCTGCAAGGTGCCGAGCCGGCGGTGCGGGCGGCGCTGGGATCGCCGGGCGGTGCAAGGCGGGGGCACTCGGGCAGGAAAGTCAGCCGCAGCAGCGAAGCGACGGCCCTGTAAAGCCGCTCTTCCGACACGATGCCCTCGTTGACAAGAACGACGTCGAGAGGAACACGAAGAGATGCCGCCAGCGACTCGGCGCGGGCAAGTCCCGGCAGGGAAGCACCGGCGGCGATGGCAGCTGCCTTCAGCGCCGGCGAGGACGCAGGACCGGATTTTCGACGCGAGCCGACCGCCCAATGCAACATGCTGGTCTCCGCTGGCTGGCGGAACGAGGCCCCGGAATGAACGGAACCTCTCGATGATGCGCCGAGTGAGAGCCGCCTTCCACCAACCCGCTCGGAACTGGCGCGCGCATCGGCGCGTGCGCCGGGCTGCCGTAGCGGCCATCGTGCTCGCCGGGATATTTGCGTGGCACGGCAATGCGTTCGCTCCGCGCGCACTCGCCTCGGAATCGGCTTCTCCCGCGATTCCCAACTTCTGGGACCCGTCGCTCCGGCCGGAGAAGCCCGACATGGCGGGCCTGCGTGTCATCCGCTTCATGACCGAGGACGAGTATCCGCCGCTCAATTTCCAGACCGAGGATGGCCGCCTCGCCGGTTTCAACGTCGACCTCGCGCGTGCCGTCTGCGATGTGCTGAACGTGGCCTGCACCATCCAGGCACGGCGGTGGGACACGCTGTTCGAGGCGCTGAAGGAGGGCAGGGGCGACGCGGTGATCGCCAATGTGCGGCCAAGCCCGGCCCTGCGGAAGGACTTTGCCTTCACCTCGCCCTATCTGCGCACGCCGGCCCGCTTCGTCATCAAGAAAGGCGTGCAACTCGATCCGACACCGGAAGGCCTTGCGGGACGCAAGGTCGCGGTGTTGGGCGGCAGCGCGCACGAGGCGTTCCTTGCGTCGTTCTTCCCCAAGGCAGTCGTCGTCGCCTTCCCGGACCTCGAAAAGGCACGCGGAGCCGTGGTGGCGGGCGAGGCCGATGCGGTCTTCGCGGACGGGCTGACGCTGGCGATCTGGCTCAACAGCGACCAGGGCGCGGGCTGCTGCGCCTTTGCAGGCGGTCCCTACACCGAAAGCCGCTACTTCGGCGAGGGCGTCGCCGTCGCCATGCGGCGCAACGAGCCCGTCCTGCGACGGGCCGTCGACTACGCCCTGCAGAAGCTCGCGGAGAAGGGCACGTTCGCAGAAATCTACCTGCGCTACTTCCCGGTCGGCTTCTACTGACGCGTTGTGGCCTGTTGCGCGATTGATTCCCGCGCTTTCGCTTCCTAGTGTGCGCCGCTTCCGCCGGAACGGGTCCGGCGGTCCAACTTCCGTGCGAAAGCCAAACCGATGACCGCGCCCCACGCCTCCCCTGACATGCTCGCGCCCGCAGACCTCGCCGCCGCCGTGGCCGAGTCGCAGGCCTGGCCGTTCGAGGAAGCGCGCAAATTGGTGGCGCGGGTGGAGAGGACCGGCCAGAAGCAGGTGCTGTTCGAGACGGGCTACGGCCCCTCCGGCCTGCCGCATCTCGGCACGTTCGGCGAGGTGGCGCGCACCACCATGGTCCGCCACGCCTTTCGCGTGCTGACGCAGGACCGCATTCCGACCCGCCTCGTCGCGTTTTCCGACGACATGGACGGGCTGCGGAAGGTACCCGACAACATCCCCAACAAGGAGATGGTCGCCAGGTACCTGAACCTGCCGCTGACCAAGGTGCCGGACCCGTTCGGAACCCACCCGAGCTTCGGCGAGCACAACAATGCCCGCCTGCGCACCTTCCTCGACCGTTTCGGGTTCGAATACGAGTTTCTCTCGGCAACGCAGTGTTACCGCGCCGGCCTGTTCGACAAGACGCTGCTGCTGATGCTGGAGCGCTACGACGAGGTGATGGCGATCATGCTGCCCTCGTTGCGCGAGGAGCGGGCGCAGACCTATTCGCCTTTCCTGCCCCTCCACCCTGTGACCGGCCATGTGATGCAGGTGCCGATCGAGGAGCGCGATGCGAAAGCGGGCACGGTGACGTGGCGAGACCCTGCCACGGGCGAGCGTTACGAGACGCCGGTGACGGGCGGGCACTGCAAGCTGCAGTGGAAGCCCGATTGGGCGATGCGCTGGGTCGCGCTCGGCGTCGACTACGAGATGGCCGGCAAGGACCTGATCGACAGCGTCAAGCTCTCCGGCGAGATCTGCCGCGCGCTCGGCGCCGCACCGCCGGAGGGGTTCAACTACGAACTCTTCCTCGACGAGAAGGGCCAGAAGATCTCCAAGTCGAAGGGCAATGGGCTCACCATTGACGACTGGCTGGCCTATGCCAGCCCCGAGAGCCTCGCCCTCTACATGTTCAACAAGCCGCGCGAGGCGAAGAAGCTTTATTTCGACGTCATTCCGCGGCAGGCGGACGACTATCTCTCGTTTCTCGAGCGCTATCCCGGCCAGGCCGTGAAGGAGCGGCTCGGCAACCCGGTCTGGCACATCCATACCGGCAATCCGCCTCTCCCCGAGACGTTGCAGGCCGCAGGGGGCGAGGCGCCGGCGACCAGCGTGTCCTTCGCGATGCTGCTCAACCTCGTGGCAGTGGCGAATTCCGAGGATCCGCAGGTGCTGTGGGGCTTCATCCGCCGTTATGCGCCGGGCGTGTCCCCGGCGGACCATCCCCGCCTCGACCAACTCGTCGGCTACGCGGTCGCCTATTTCCGCGATTTCGTACGCCCGTCGAAGGTCTACCACATGCCCGACGACGAGGAGCGGGCGGCACTTGCCGACCTGTCCGCGACGCTCGCCCCCCACGAGGGCTCGACCGACGCGGACGCGCTGCAGGCCGTCGTCTACGAGGTCGGCCGCCGCCACTTCCCGGACACGAGCGGAAAGTCGAAGAGCCCTGACGGACGGCCCGGCGTGTCCCAGCGCTGGTTCCAGACGATCTACAAGGTGCTGCTCGGCGCCGAGCGCGGCCCGCGATTCGGCTCGTTCATCGCGCTCTACGGCGTGGCAGAGACCCGCGCGCTGATCGAGAAGGGCCTGTCGGGCGACCTGGCCCGCGAGCACGAGGCATTCCTGTCGCAACGCAAGCCTGCTGCGTGACAGCGCACGGCCGAGGCTGCGAGGCAGCGGCGTTCGAGATAGAACGCTGCATGCCGCACGCCTGACTTGTGCCGGTTCAACCCCTGCAATGTGCGGTGCCGCACAGCCCGTTCTTGCCGGACCCCTCATGATCGATCACATGGCCGGATGAGCCGGCCAAGAGATCGACGAGAGGCGCCGCATGACAGCGCAGCACTCCGTGACCGGCTTTTACCGCCGCAGCGCCCCCGGCCTGGTGGCCGCCGTGGTGCTCGCCGCAGCAGCGCTCGCCGCCTGCGGCCCGGCTGAGGCGAGGTGGCAATCCGAATATGGCTGGGGGGTCGCGGGGGTCGCCGCCGGAGCGCTTGCGCTTGGTGCCATCGCAGAAGCCAGCCGCGAGCCCACGCTGATCCAGGAGCCGGCCGAAGAGTGCTACCAGGTCCGCCGCAAGGTCTGGACCGGCAACGCCTGGCGCATCGAGCGGCGCACCATCTGCGAGTAATCGAGTTCGGGCGGTCCCCTGTCCCAGCCCTCCCGACCGCCCGTTCAGGCCCCGCCGTGCCCCGGCGGGGCCTTTTTCTGTCCGGTGCCACGCCTCGCGTGGAAAGCTGCCGCAGGCCGCCCTATGTTGGGTGGATGCGGCCGAGCGACCTCCTCACGCCCACGCCGGCGGGCCTTTATTGCCCTGTCGCGGACGTCCACATCGATCCCGTCCGTCCCGTCGCGCGAGCGCTGATCACGCACGGTCACTCGGACCATGCCCGCTCCGGCCACGGCGCCGTTCTCGCCACGCGCGAGACACTCGCCATCATGGCGGTCCGCTACGGCGAGGATTTTGCCGGTTCGACCCAGGTGGCCGAGTTGCGGCTCCCCATCGGCCTGGGCGGCGTCACGGCCACGTTTCATCCCGCGGGACACGTGCTCGGCTCGGCGCAGATCGCCATCGAGGCGGCCGGGCTGCGGATCGTCGTGTCGGGTGACTACAAGCGCGCGCCGGACCCGACCTGCCTGCCGTTCGAGGTGGTGCCCTGCGACGTGTTCATCACCGAGGCGACCTTCGGCCTGCCGGTGTTCCGGCACCCCGACACGCGCGCCGAAGTCGCCAAGCTGCTCGCCTCGGTCCGGCTCTTCCCGGAGCGCACGCACATCGTCGGCGCGTATGCGCTTGGAAAGGCGCAGCGGCTGATGGCGCTTCTGCGCGAGGCGGGATGGGACCGGCCCATTCACATCCACGGCGCGCTGGAGAAGCTGACCGCCTACTACCAGTCGGAGGGGATCAACCTCGGCGAAGTCACCAAGGTTGGGCTCCGTGAACGGGCCGGGCTGGCGGGCGCCATTGTCGTCTGCCCGCCCGGCTCGATCCAGGATCTCTGGTCGCGCCGCTTCCCCGACCCCGTGACCGCCTTCGCGTCCGGCTGGATGCGCGTTCGCGCCCGGGCGCGCCAGCGGGGCGTCGAGCTTCCGCTCGTCGTCTCCGACCATTCGGACTGGGACGACCTCACCCGCACCATCCTGGAGACCGGGGCAGGAGAGGTGTGGGTGACGCACGGCCAGGAGGATGCCCTGGTGCACTGGTGCATCCAGCGTGGGATCCGCGCCCGGCCGCTGCACCTCGTCGGCTATGGCGACGAGGGCGAGGCGGAGCCGGAGGGCACGCCCGGCGACGCCGCCGCGCCGGGGGCCGATCTCCTCTCGGAGCGTCCGGCCACCCCATGAACCGGTTCGCTGCCCTCCTCGACCGCCTGGCCTACGAGCCCGGCCGCAATGCCAAGCTGCGGCTCATGACGGATTACTTCCGCACGACGCCCGACCCGGAGCGCGGCTTCGCCCTTGCCGCGATGGCCGGCGGACTGAGCTTCGCCAACGCCAAGCCGGGGCTGATCCGCGCGCTGATCGCGGAACGGACGGATCCCGTTCTGTTCGGCCTCTCCTACGACTACGTGGGCGACCTCTCCGAAACGGTCGCGCTGCTATGGCCTGCTCCGTCCGAGACCCCCGGCCCGGGTCACAACCTTCCGCCGCCCAGCCTCGCCGAGGTGGTCGAGCGCTTGCAGACGGTCGGCAAGTCGGAGCTGCCCGGGCTGCTCGCGCGCTGGCTCGACGGGCTGGACGAGACCGGCCGCTGGGCCCTCCTGAAGCTCATCACCGGGAGCCTGCGCATCGGCGTCTCCGCCCGCCTCGCCAAGAGCGCGGTGGCGGCGCTGGGGTCGCTGGTGCCCGACGACGTCGAGGAGGTCTGGCACGGACTCGAGCCACCCTACGAGACGCTGTTCGCCTGGGCGGAGGGTCGCGGTCCGCAGCCCGAGGCGAGCGACCCGGCGCCCTTCCGCCCGCCCATGCTGGCGCACGGGCTGGAAGAGAGCGACTTCGACACCCTCGACCCCGCCGCCATGACGGCCGAGTGGAAGTGGGACGGCATCCGTGTGCAGGCCGTCGGCGGCACGCGGCCGGACGGCAGGCGCGTGGCGCGGCTCTACTCGCGCACCGGCGAGGACATCTCCCGCAGCTTTCCCGACGTCGTGGAGGCCATCGATTTCGACGGCGCGCTGGATGGCGAGTTGCTGGTCGTGCGCGAAGGCCGGGTGCAGAGCTTCAACATCCTGCAGCAGCGGCTGAACCGGGTGGCGGTGTCGCCCAAGATGCTGGTCGAATTCCCCGCCCATGTCCGGGCCTACGACGCCCTGACGCTGGGCGGCGAGGACCTGAGGGCGATGCCGTTCCGCGCGCGCCGGGAACGTCTGGAGGCCTTCTTCGCGCAACCACGCCCGCGCTTCGACGTGTCGCCTCTCATTCCCTTCTCGACCTGGGACGATCTCGCCGCGGCGCGCTCGGATCCGGCCGGAGCCGGGGCGGGCGACGACGCGGCGGCCGTCGAGGGCTGCATGGTGAAGCGGGCGGACAGTCCCTACGTGCCCGGGCGGCCGAAGGGGCTCTGGTACAAGTGGAAGCACGATCCGCACGTCGTCGACGCCGTGCTGATGTACGCCCAGCGCGGCCACGGCAAGCGCTCTTCCTTCTACTCCGACTTCACCTTCGGCTGCTGGCGGGACACGGAGGGAGACGCCGAGCTCGTCCCGGTAGGGAAGGCTTATTTCGGCTTTACCGACGCCGAGCTCGCCGAACTCGACCGCTTCGTCCGGCGCAACACGGTGAACCGCTTCGGCCCCGTGCGCGAGGTGGTGCATGAGCCAGAGCGCGGGCTGGTGCTGGAAATCGCCTTCGAGGGCATCGCCAAATCGTCCCGCCACAAGTCGGGTGTTGCCATGCGCTTTCCCCGTGTCGCCCGCATCCGGTGGGACAAGCCCCCTGCCGAGGCCGACCGGCTCGAGACGCTCGAGCGGCTGATCCGGCGCATTGAGCAGAGCCGCGTGCAAACCGCAACGGCCGACGGCACGTAGACCTCCCGTCCCGGCGGGAGAGCAACCATGGTCCTACGCGTTCTGTTCCTTGTTGCGGCCCTCGCCCTCGGCGCTTCGATCGTCTGGGCCAGTCTCGGCCCGACCGGGCTCCTCGACGCCGTTGCCATCGTGGCCCGCGAGCGCTGGGGCACGGTCATGCTCGTCGACCTCTATGCCGGGTTTCTCGCCGCCGCCGCGCTCTTCTTCCTGGTCGAACGCCCTCTCGTCGCGCTCGCCCTCGTCGTTGCCTTGATGATCCTCGGCAATGTCGTGACGCTGGTCTGGCTCGCCCTGCGCGGATGGAGCCTCCTCTCGCGGGGCCTCGTCAAAGCCGCCTGAGGCCATGCCGGAGGGGCGGATCGCTGCCATGGTCAGGCCTGCGGCGAGCCCGGCGGCGGCTCCCCAGACACCGGCCAGCGGCGCGCCGCCGGGCAGGACGACCCAGCCGGCCTGGACGGCAGCGCCAACCGCGCCTCCCGCGACGAGCGCCGCCCAGGCGGCGGACGGCCCCGCACGGGCTGATAGCAGGCCCGTGAAGACAGCCGGAAGTACAGCGGCGAGCAGCACGGTTCCGGCAGGGTCCCACGCCAGCTGGGCGAGGTCCGGGCGCAGTCCGCCGATGGCCGACGCGGCAACCGCTGCAAGCAGCGTCGCCAGGCGCAACGCAGCGAAGCGGCGTGACAGCGGCGTGTAGCGCGCCGGCGGCCCGGGCAGGTCGCGCGAAACCGCGGCGCCCGCGGCCAGGCAGAGGCCGGCGACCGCGGTGAATGTTCCGGCGAAGGCGAGCACGGCAGGGGCGGCAGCGCCGATGAGCCCGGCGCCGGTGGTCGGCGTCACAAGGTCGAGGATCAGCACCAGCAGCGCCGCGCCGAGCAGGCCGCGGCTCGCGGCGCCCGCGTTGCGTGCCGTGCCGACCGCCATGGCCGTCGACGGAAGCATCGCCGCGAGCAGCGCCGGGACGATCCAGTCCGCGCCCGAGAAGACGGCCGTCAGGTCGGTGCCGCGCAGCACGCCGGCCCTGACGGCGACCGCCGTGAGGATGATGCCGCAGGCGAGCCCGATGATGCCCGACATCAGCGCGGAGCGAACGAGCCCCTTGGCACCGCCGGGAACCACCACGACCGCAACGATGGCGGCGCAGGCGATGGCCGCGACGCCGCGCGAGATGCCGGTGGCGGCACTGACGAGGTCGACGAGGCGCGCCGCGCCGGCGCAGGCGATACCGAGCGCCGCCGCGGCGACGAGCAGCGCCACCAGGGCGGAAAGCGGGCGATGGCCGAAGCGAATGCGCACATAGTCCGCCCAACCCGCCGCCCCGCTCGCCTGCAGGATCCGTCCGCCGGCCACCGCAAGGAGCACGAGGCCCACCGCGACCGGCGCGCCGGAACCGAGGCCGAAGGCGGGTGCGGCGACCATGGCGAAGACGAGCGAGCCGCTCGAGCCGCTGATGCCGCGACCCGCGTCGAGAAAATCAGGGAAGCGCATCGTGCCGCCGGTGATCCCGGCGAGGAGGACGCAGCCGGTCGCGATGATCGTGGCGAGCGTCGCCAGCAGCAGCGGCGAAACGCCGATGCGGTCGAGCACCAGCCCCAGCACCGACGACAGCGCCACGACGAACAGGCCGAGCCCGGCCAGCCTGGCGTGCCCTGATCCCGGCGGGGGCATCACGCTTCTCTCGACTCATGTCCCATGCGGCGCACCTTGGGAGCGCCGGACGACGGGCGCAAGCGGCCGACCTTGCGCAGCATCGGCAAAAATGCGCAGGCGCATACGGGCAAACACGGTTGCGGGACCTGTGCCTTGCGGAACATAAGAAAGAAAAATGCGAAAGCTCAGCGCGCAGACCTGCAGGGGACAACGGGGGAAACCTTGGCCGACGCAAGCGACATCTCGATCCTGATTGCCGACGACCATCCCCTGGTGCGCGGCGCTCTCCGCGAGGCGGTGACGGGCGTGGTCGCCGGCTCCGACGTGCTGGAAGCAGGGACTTTTGAGGAAGTGGCGGGCCATCTCGGCCGCGGCTCGGATGTCGATCTCGTGCTGCTCGACCTCAGCATGCCGGGCGTGCAGGGCTTTTCCGGCCTGATGTACCTGCGGGCCCAGCACCCGGGCACCCCGGTTATCGTCGTGTCCGCCAACGAGGATCGTGGCGTCATCCGCCGCTGCATCGAGTTCGGTGCGTCGGGATTCATTCCGAAGTCCGTGGACGTCGAGACCATGCGCGGCGCCATCCGCACCGTGCTGGACGGCGGTGCCTGGACCCCGCCGGACGTGGATCTCAACGGTCCCGTGGACCGGGAGACGACAGACCTCGTGAAGCGGCTGGGCAGCCTGACGCCGCAGCAGGTGCGCGTGCTGATGATGCTGTCCGAGGGCCTCCTCAACAAGCAGATCGCCTACGAGCTCAGCGTCTCGGAGGCAACCATCAAGGCGCACGTCTCCGCCATCCTGCAGAAGCTCGGGGTGGAGAGCCGGACGCAGGCCGTGATCGCGGCGTCGAAGATCGCCGCGGGACAGCCGGTGCCGCTCGCCTGAGCCTCACGCCGCCGCCAGGAAATCCGTGATCCTGCGTCGCGCTTTCCGGGAGAGCCCGGTCTCGAACGTCGTGAAGACGTGCGCGCCGCCCGGCCACACGGCCAGGTCGGCCCGGTTGCCGGCCGCGGTCCAGCGCGCCGCCATAAACAGGCTGTCGTCGAGCAGCGGATCATTCGTGCCCACCGTAAAGAGCGCAGGCGGCAGGCCCGCAAGGTCCGCGTAGAGGGGCGAAACGTCGGGATCGCGCAGGTCGCCCCCGGCCCGGAGGTAGAATGCCGCGAACTGGAAGATGTCGCGCGTGTTCAGCACCAGCTTGTCGCTGCCCCAGCGCCGGGCGCTGGGAGTGCCAGCGAGGTCGTAGCACCCGGCGTTGAGGTTGGCGGCTGCGAAGGGAACGATCCCGTGCCGGTCGCGCAGGCGCAGCAGCGTGACGACCGAAAGGTGCGCACCGGCCGACTCGCCACCGATGAGCAGGCGTGTGGTTCCGAAACGGGATTGCGCTTCCCGCACCAGCCAGAGTGCCGCAGCCTCGCAGTCGTCTGGCCCGGCGGGGTAGGGGTCCTCCGGCGCCAGCCGGTACTCCACGGAGATGCTGGCGAGATTGCAGGAGGTCGCAAACTCCTCGAGCATGTCGTCATGGAGTTCGGCGCTGCCCACGGTCCAGCCGCCGCCATGGATATGGAGATAGGCCCCCGACGGCTTTTCAGGCGCGACGACACGCAGCGGAATCGGGCCGCCCTTGCCCTCGATCTCGATCATCTGCGCGCGAGGGCTCTTGGGCGCGAACGGGAAAGGGCCGATCCCTTTTTTGCGATTGTCCCTTACAACCTGCGGCGGTACCGACCACATGTCGGGCAGTTTCTTCAGCGTGGCCAGCAGGTCTGCGTTGAAGGCGGCCGTCTCGGCGTCGATAGCGTCGGGCCGGAACGGTTCGGGATCGAGGGACATCGGAGACTCCGGTCGGCGAGGTTGCGTTCGTGGCGGCAACTTGCCATGAAAATCGCGACGGGCGCGACCGGCCGTCTCCGAACCTGAAAGCATGCGGGAAGACGAGGAATGTCGAACACGCTGACGCGCTTGCTGGGCGGACCGCCTGCCGCCGTGGCCATGAAGCTGATCTTCATGTCCATCGTGGTCGGCGCATTCCTGGCCCTGTTCGGCCTGACGCCGCCCGATCTGCTGCGCGGGATCCGCGAGCTCGCCGAACACCTCTACAATCTCGGCTTCGGCGCCATCCGCACAGTCGGCACCTACTTCATCTATGGCGCGGTGATCGTCATCCCCGTCTGGCTCGTGCTCAGGCTGATGAGCGGCCGGAAGTGATTCAAGCGGACACCGGCGCGCCCACACGGGCGCGCAAGGTCGACGCACGCCTCGTCCGGATCGTCACGATCGCGCTGCCGATGATGGCTGCGCATGTCACCGAGCCGCTGCTCGGGATCGTCGATTCCGCCGTCATCGGCCGGCTCGGCTCGGTGCCCCTGCTCGGCGCCGTCGCCATCGGCGCCGTGGTCTTCGACCTGCTGTTCTGGGGCCTCGGCTCGCTGCGCATGAGCACTGCGGGGCTGACCGCGCAGGCCCACGGTGCCGGCGACGACCGGGAGGTTGCCCGCGCGCTGGCCCGGGCCCTGGCGCTCGCCGGAGCCCTCGGCGTGGTGCTCATCGCGCTGCAGGCTCCGATCATGGCGATCGCGTTCCGGCTGATGGACGCCAGCCCTGAAGTGACCGAGGCGGCGCGCACCTACATCGGCGTGCGGATCTGGGCGGCGCCCTTTGCGCTGGCCAACTATGCCGTGCTCGGCGCCCTCATCGGCCGGGCGCGGACGGACCTCGGGCTGATGCTGCAGGTCGGCATCAACGTTGCCAAGATCGGGCTGACGCTGATCGCCGTTCCCGTGCTCGGGCTCGGCATCGCCGGCACGGCGCTGGCCACGCTGATCGCCGAGATCCTGGGAGCGGTCGCCGGTCTCCTGCTGGTGCGGCGCATCGGCGGCTTCTCGCTGGGGTTGTCGTCGGCCGAGATCTTCGACTGGCGGGCGATGCGGCGCATGCTGGCGGTGAATCGCGACATCGCCATCCGCACGGTCACGCTGCTCGTCGCCTTCGGCATCTTCACGTCGAAGGGCGCCCGCGCCGGCGACCTCACGCTCGCGGCCAACGCAGTGCTCTACAACCTCTTTCTCGTCTCGAGCTATTTTCTCGACGGCTTCGCCACTGCGGCCGAGCAGATCTGCGGGCAGGCCGTCGGCGCGCGGGACCGCGCGGGCTTCCACAAGGCAGTTCGATTGGTGCTGGCGCTCAGCGTCGGCACGGGCCTCGCCATTTCGGCGCTGGCCTATGGTTTCGGCGGACTGTTCATCGACGCGCTGACGACGAGCCCCGAAGTGCGCGAGGCGGCGCGGGTGTTCCTGCCATTCGCGGCTGCCGCGCCGATCGCCGGGGCGGCCGCCTTCGCCTTTGACGGCATCTATATCGGCGCGACGTGGACTCGGGCCATGCGCGACCTGATGCTCCTCAGCTTCGCGCTCTACGCGGCCGTGCTGTTCTCGCTCAATGGACTCGGCAATGCCGGGCTCTGGACGGCGTTCCTGGCCTTCCTGGCGGTCCGCGCCATCGGCCAGGCAGCGTTCTTCCCGCGGCTGGCGCGTACTTCCTTCGCCTGAGATTCAGACCGTTTCGGGCGCAGCGGCGAGGGCGGCAGCCCGCCGTCCGACGACCGGGGCGAGGCTGTCGAGCCCTTCGTCCGCGAGCCGCCGCGAAAGGCCGGCGGCGATGTCGCCGGCGAGGCCCGGCCCCTTGAACACCAGCGCGGTGTAGAGCTGCACCAGCGTCGCCCCCGCCTCGATCTTCGTGAAGGCGGTGTCGGCAGAGTCGATGCCGCCGACGCCGATCAAGGGGAATGCGCCCTCCACGCGCACGTAGGTCTGCGCCAGCATGCGTGTGGCGAGCGGGAAGAGGGGCCGCCCGGATAGACCGCCCGTCTCGCCCCTGGCCTCGCCGCGCAATCCGGCGGGACGCCCGATGGTGGTGTTGGAGACGATAAGGCCGTCGACCTTGCGGCGCCGCGCCACGGAGACCACCGCGTCGAGGTCCGACAGCGCGAGGTCGGGTGCGATCTTGACGAGGACGGGCGTTCCCGGTGCCGAACGCTCACGCTCCTCCATGCAGCGGGCGAGGAGATCGTCGAGCGCCGCCTCGTGCTGCAGGTCGCGAAGACCCGGCGTGTTCGGCGAGGAGACGTTGACGGTGAAATAGGAGGCGAGGCCGGCGAAGGCGGCGATGCCGTTCACATAGTCCGCGGCCCGGTCCGTGCTGTCCTTGTTGGCCCCGATATTGACCCCGACGACCCCCTTGGGCCGGGCGGACCTGAGCCGGCGCGCCGCGGCGGCGTGGCCCTCGCTGTTGAAGCCGAAGCGGTTCACGACTGCCTCGTCCTCGGGCAGGCGGAACAGCCGAGGGCGCGGGTTGCCGGGCTGCGGCAGAGGCGTCACGGTGCCGATCTCGACGAAGCCGAAGCCGAGCGAGAGCAGCGCCGCAGGCGCCTCGGCATGCTTGTCGAACCCCGCGGCGAGGCCGACCGGATGCGGGAAGTCGAGCCCGAAAGCGCTGACACGCAGCCGACGGTCGGCCGGGCCGGGTGGGACGGGCGGCATGGCGGCCAGCGCGCGGATGGTCAGGCCATGGGCGGTCTCGGGATCTAGCCGGCGCAGGACCGGCAGCGCCAGGCCGCCCAGGGCGGCCGCGAGCCTCCCGCTCACGCCGCTCCGCCCGGGATGAGATCGGCGGGGAAGGCGTGTTCGCCGTCCGGGCCGAGCGGCAGCGGATCGGTCCGCATGACGGCGCTGATCGGGAGCGGACCGTAGAGGTGCGGAAAAGGTTCGCCGCCGCGCGATTTTTCCCATTTCAGCGCCGGGCCGAGACCAGCAGCTTCGACCGTGACGAGCACGAGATCGTGCTGCCCGGCAAAGTGGCGGCGCGCCGTTTCCGCCACCTGGGTCGCTGTGGAAAAGTGGATGAACCCGTCCGCAAGATCGACGGGGGCTCCGTAGAACACCCGCGCGGCGACGGCCTCTTCCCACAGGCTCTTCGGACAGATTTTAAAGATCATGGTGACCAGACGCTCCCGAATCCGGTTTAAGCGGCCGGAACCGCGGCTGCAACGGCGATTTCCCGGCGCGGCGCACAACCCGGTTGCAATTTGTCAGGAAAGGCTTTAATTCCTTTCTCCGGGACATTGATCCTTCCGGAGTGGTCCATGCTTTCTCACGATCAGATCTGGAGCGCGCTCGACACGCTCGCGTCGCGGTACGGCCTGAGCGCATCGGGCCTGGCCAAAAAGGCAGGCCTCGACCCGACCACATTCAACAAGTCCAAGCGCGTTTCGCCCGACGGCAGGCTTCGATGGCCCTCGACGGAGTCGGTGGCCAAGGTGCTCGAGGCCACGGGTGCGAGCCTGGACGAGTTCATGTCCATCGTTTCCGCGGGAGCCCAGCGCCTCGCGGGCCGGTCGATCCCGCTCCTCGGCTTCGCCCAGGCCGGACAGGGCGGCTTCTTCGACGACGGGGGCTTCCCGGTCGGCGAGGGGTGGGACGAGGTGGTGTTCCCCGAATTGCCCGACGGCAACGTCTACGCGCTCGAGGTCACCGGCGATTCGATGCTGCCGCTCTATCGCGACGGCGACCGCATCATCTGCTCTCCCTCTGCCGCCGTTCGGAAGGGTGACCGCGTCGTGGTGAAAACCACCGAGGGCGAGGTGCTGGTCAAGGAACTGGCGCGCCGGACCGCAAAGGTGATCGAGCTCACCTCCCTGAACCCGCTGCACGAGCCGCGCACCATCCCATTACAGCACGTGACGTGGATCGCGCGCATCCTTTGGGCCAGCCAGTAGCCATGCTGCCCAGCGCCTGCGGGGATGACAGTCAGCCACCGCCGCGCTAGCTCTGGCGGGTGTCAGACGCCGCTGCCGCTTTCGCCAACGACGAGGACGAACTCCCGCCGCTGTTCGCCGACTGGTTCGCGAGCCGGGGCTGGGAGCCCAGGCCACACCAGCGCACCCTGCTGGCCCATGCGCGGGCAGGGCGGTCGGCGCTGCTGGTCGCTCCCACCGGCGCGGGCAAGACGCTGGCGGGCTTCCTGCCGAGCCTCGTCGAGCTGGCCGGCGGCAGGCGCCAGGAAAGCGGGCGGAAGGTCGCGAAGCCCGGCCTCCATACCCTCTACATCAGCCCGCTCAAGGCCCTCGCGGTGGATGTCGCCCGCAATGTCGAGGCGCCCGCCCGCGAGATGGACCTGCCGGTCCGAATCGAAACGCGCACGGGCGACACCCCCGCCCACAAGCGCACGCGGCAGATGGAGCGCCCGCCGGACATCCTGCTGACCACTCCGGAGCAGCTGGCATTGATGCTGGCTCACCGCGAGGCTGCGGACGTGTTCTCCAGCCTCAGGCGGGTGGTGCTGGACGAGCTGCATGCGTTGGTCACGTCGAAGCGGGGCGATCTGCTGGCGCTCGGCCTCGCACGGTTGCGGGCACTGGCGCCGGGCCTGTCCTGCGTCGGTCTCTCCGCCACCGTCCGCGAGCCGGACGAGCTGCGGCGGTGGCTCGTGTCCCAGGTGCCCGGCGTACCCGGGGACGCGCAGCCGATGGGCGATCTCGTCACGGTGGTCGGCGGCGCCAGGCCCGACATCCGCATCATGGAAGGTGCTAACAAGCTGCCGCTGGCGGGCCATACGGCCCTTCACGCCATGGCCGCCGTCTACAGGGCCATCCTCGCGCACCGCACGACGCTGATCTTCGTCAACACCCGCATGCAGGCGGAGTTCATGTTCCAGGAGCTCTGGCGCATCAACGAAGAGGCCCTGCCGATCGCGCTGCACCATGGCTCTCTCGACGTCGGCCAGCGCCGCAAGGTCGAGGCGGCGATGACGGCCGGGCAGTTGCGCGCCGTCGTCTGCACCTCGACGCTCGACCTCGGCATCGACTGGGGCGACGTCGACCTCGTCGTCAACATCGGCGCGCCGAAGGGTGCAAGCCGGCTGATGCAGCGCATCGGTCGCTCCAACCACCGCCTCGACGAACCGTCCCAGGCGCTGCTCGTCCCCGCCAACCGGTTCGAGATCATGGAGTGCCGCGCAGCGCTCGATGCCGTCGAAGCCGCCGCGCAGGACACGCCTGAGCCGCGCACGGGCGGCCTCGACGTGCTGGCCCAGCATGTGCTCGGCATGGCCTGTGCGGGTGGCTTCGACGCGGACGCGCTCTACGCCGAGGTGGCCTCCGCCGCACCCTATTCCGGGCTCGAGCGCGAGGACTTCGACGACGTCGTCCAGTTCGTGGCCACGGGCGGTTACGCGCTGCGAAGCTACGAGCGCTTCGCCAAGATCCGGAAGGGACGCGACGGGCTCTGGCGCGTGGCGAACCCACGTTTTGCCCAGCACTACCGCATGAATGTCGGCACCATCGTCGAGGAGCCGATGCTCAAGGTGCGGCTGGGCCGAGGCCGCCCTGCCCGGGCCGGAATGCCCGCCGCCCCGATCCGCGGCGGACGGGTGCTCGGCGAGGTGGAGGAGTACTTCGCCGAGACGTTGCGGCAAGGCGACACCTTCATCTTCGCCGGCGAGGTGCTGCGCTTCGAGGCGCTGGCGGAAACGGACGTGCTCGTCTCCCGGGCTTCCCCGGGCACCGACCCGATGATCCCCTCCTATGCCGGCGGCAAGTTCCCGCTGTCCACCTTCCTCGCCGACCGCGTGCGCGGCATGCTCGCCGATCCACGCGAGTGGGGCCGCATGCCCGGCGGCGTCTCCGACTGGCTGGAGGCACAGCGGCGAAAGTCGGTGCTGCCGCGGCGCGAGGAGATGCTGGTCGAGACGTTTCCGCGCAGCGGACGGTACTACCTCGTCGCCTACCCCTTCGAGGGCCGCCTCGCGCACCAGACGCTGGGCATGCTGCTGACGCGGCGGCTGGAGCGGGCGCGGCTGAAGCCGATGGGCTTCGTCGCCACCGACTACGGCATCGCGGTCTGGGGCCTGTCGGACATCTCGCTCGCCATCGAGAAGGGCCGGCTGTCGCTGTCCGCGCTGTTCGGAGAGGACATGCTGGGAGACGACCTGGAGGAGTGGCTGGCGGAGTCCGCGCTGATGAAGCGCACCTTCCGGCACTGCGCCATCATCGCCGGGCTGATCGAGCGCCGCTTCCCCGGCCAGGAGAAGACGGGTCGGCAGGTGACGATGTCGACCGACCTTCTCTACGACGTGCTGCGCAGGCACGAGCCCCAGCACGTTCTTCTGAAGGCGACGCGCGCCGACGCCGCCACCGGCCTCCTCGATCTGCGGCGTCTCGCCGCAATGCTCTCGCGCATCAGGGGACGAATCGTGCACAAGGCTCTGGACCGGGTCTCGCCGCTCTCGATCTCGGTGATGCTGGAGATCGGCCGGGAGACGGTTTACGGCGAAGCCTCCGACCAGATTCTGGCCGAGGCCGAGGCCGTTCTGATGGAGGAAGCTGGCGCGTGACGGTGTGGCCCGGACGGATCGGAGACGGCACGGCAGGCACGGAGCCTCCGGTGCGCTCGCTCGCCGTGGGCGGGCTCGAATTCGTCGCCGACGCCGCGGGGGCGCTGTACCTGGAAAGCGAGAGCCTGCTGCTCGTCGCCGACCTGCACCTCGAGAAAGGCTCCGCCTACGCGGCCCGCGGCCAGATGCTGCCGCCCTATGACAGCCGCGCAACCCTCGCGGCGCTCGCCCGCGTGGTCGGCATCTACAACCCGTCCCTCGTCTGCGTGCTCGGCGACAGTCTGCACGACCGTGGCGCCATGGCACGCATGGATCAGCAGGATCTCGCCGCTCTGCGCTCGCTTCAGACGGGACGGGACTGGATCTGGCTCGCCGGCAACCATGATCCCGAGCCGCCGGTGGAACTGGGCGGCAGTGTCTTCGAGATCCTCAGCCTGGCCGGCGTCACCTTCCGCCACACCCCGGGATCGCGGGCGGATGGCCCGGAGATTGCCGGCCACCTGCACCCCGCAGGCAAGGTGCGCGGGCGGGGCAGGGCCGTGCGCCGCCGCTGCTTCGTCTCGGACGGGCGGCGCTGCGTCATGCCCGCCTTCGGCAGCTATGCCGGCGGGCTGAACGTGCTCGACGACGCCTTCGCGCCACTCTTCCCCGGCCGCGACTTCATTGCCCACATGCTCGGCGACGGACGGGTCTACGCCGTTGCCGGCCGCCAGCTCTGGCCTGATTGAGCGCCGTTCAGTACTGCGACAGCGGCAGCATCGCGAGGGCGAAGATCAGCACGGCAACAACCAGCGCCGTCAGTATCAGCCGGAGCGAGCCGTACCAGCGCGGTGTCGTGCCGCGCGAGGCCAGCGCCACGTCGGAGACGCCGAGCACCAGGAAGCAGCCGATCAGCACGACGAGGTCGAGCGGGCGCGGCATGAACAGGGCCAGCCACGCAACCAGCGGCGCCAGCACCGACATCCCGAGCAGCCAGGCCCTGCGGCCGTGATCCCCGTGCATCAGGCCCACGCCCCAGCGCACCCCGCCGAGGAAGGACGCGATGGCCACGCCATAGGCGACCAGGCCGGCGCGTGCGGCGCCCGGCGGCAAGCCCGCGTGCCGCTCCCATTCGAACCAGGCTACGATTGCGAGGGCGGCGAAGGGCACGACGCCCCCGAGGCCGAGCAGCAGCGCCACGGCCGGGATCGTGCGGTCGTCCTTCGGGTCGATATGTCCGGGATGGGTGTGGGTCATGCGGATCTCCGGAAAGGTCAGTCGCGGCGGAAGATGATGCTGGCGAGCCAGCCGAAGGCGATAGCCATCGCGGCGGTGGCGATGCCGTAGACCACGGGGTTGCTGCGCGCGCTGCGCACCACGAGGGCCTCGAATCCCGCCTTGTCGACGAAGAACGCCGTATCGGCTCGCGCCACCTGCACCCCGCCGGCCAGCAGCGAGATGTCGACCGCATACCGACCCACCGGCGCCGTCGCCGGCACCGGGACGGTGGCGCGGAACACGGTAGGCGTGAGGAACCGCACTCCCTCGCCGTCCTCGCGGTAAAGCCCCGCCTCCTTCTTCAGCCGGATCAGGGCCTCCTGGAACTGGACGTCGGGGGAGTCGGTGGCGGTGCTCTCGATGATCGGCTCGATGCCCAACCGGAAGCGGCGCCGGAACTCGATGGTGGTCATCTCCGGCAGGGGCCGGGAGGCGAGCACCGCGATGATCGACGGCACGTCGAAGAACTTGCGCTGGTTGAGGTTGACCCACACCGGCCCGACGCGCTCCTTCTGGCGCACGACGGCGCGCACGCTCGGGCCTATCGACGTGACGACGACGTCGTAGGGCTCGACGCGCGGCCCGCTGGCGCTGTCGCGCTCGATGACGCCGAACACGACGAGCTCCGATCCCGTATAGGTGGAAGTGATGTGCACCTGGTCGCCGGACAGGGTCACGATCATCCGCTCGGCCCGCGCGCCGGAGGCATGCGCCAGGATGAGCCCGGCGGCCAGAAGCAGTGCCCGCAGCCTCATGAGCGCGGGTCCACGATGCCGACGGAGAACAGGTCGTCTGGCCGCACCACGATTTCGGCGACGAAGCGAACGCAGACGGCGAGCACGATGAGCGCGAGCAGCAGCCTGAACTGCTCGCCGCTGATGTTGCGGCCGGCCCGCGCACCGAACTGCGCGCCGAAGACGCCGCCGATGACGAGCAGCATGGCCAGCACCACGTCGACCGAGGCATTGGTCGCCGCGTGCAGGATGGTGGCGGCCACCATCGTGAACAGGATCTGGAACAGCGACGTGCCTACCACCACGGCGGTCGGGACGCGGAACATGTAGATCAGCGCCGGCACCATCATGAACCCGCCGCCGATGCCGAGAACGGCGCCGGCGAAGCCCACGGAGATTGACAGGGCGAGCAGCGGAATGACGCTGACATAGAGCCGGGAGCGATGGAACCGCATGCGCAGCGGAAGGCCGAAGTACCAGGGCCTGGGCCCGGCGCGCCGCCGCGGGGGCACGACGCCCCGCCTCGCCGAGAGGATCGAGCGAAGGCTTTCCACCAGCATCATGCCGCCGACGGTACCGAGCAGCGTGATGTAGGACAGCACGATGACCAGTTCGAGCTGGCCGACGCGCCGCATCGCGTTGAAGAAGAGCACGCCGAGCACGGTCCCGGCGATGCCGCCGGCCAGCAGCACCGTGCCGAGCTTGAAGTCGAGCGCCAGCCTGCGCCAGTAGGCGATGGCGCCCGTCATCGAGGAGGCCGCGATCTGCGCCGCCTCGCTGGCCACGGCCACCGCCGGCGGGATGCCGATGAAGATCAGCAGCGGCGTCATCAGGAACCCGCCGCCGACGCCGAACATGCCGGAGATAAACCCGACCGCGGCCCCGAGCCCCAGGACGAGGAAGATGCTGACGGGCAGGTCGGCTATCGGCAGGTAGATCTGCACGCCATCAATCCGGGTCTCCCGCCCTCCGCAGGAGGTCCTGGCGTGGCGGAACAGCTACACGTCGGCGCGACGAGGCCGCCGCGACGCTGAAGGCATCAACCCCGGCGGGCAGGGCAACGTCAATGCCGCAGAGTGAAGCGTGTCCGGCGCTGCGTCACAGGCGCGCCGACTTCGGCTTATCCTTACGCGCGTCGCCGGTCTGCTCGCGGTCCCAGCCGCCGGGCGGCACGGCGACTTCGTTGGCTGCCGGATCCGGCTTCATGGCGACAAAGCCGTCGACAGCCGCCTTGGCCTTGGCGAGGCTGTCGGGGTCGAGCCGGCTGCCGACTTCGTCACGCTTGCGGGCAGCGTCCGTGTCGCCCTGCACGGCGGCGAGGGCGAAGAACGTCCAGGACTGAGCGAGATCCTTCTCCATGCCGAGCCCGCGCGCGGCGAGAATGGCGAGGTTGTACTGGCTGTCGCGCAGCCCGTAGGCAGCCGCCTTGCGGAACCACTGGCCCGCGGCGGCATAGTCGGGCTTCTCGCCGGCCCCGTCGGCCAGGACGACACCCAGATTGTGCATCGCCTTGACGTTGCCCGCCTCGGCGCCGCGCTGGTACCAGGTGCGGGCGCGGACGAGATCGACGCTCACCCCCACGCCCTTCTCGTACATGCTGCCGATGCGGTACTGCGCCGGCGCGGAGCCGGCCAGCGCGGCCTTCTCGAACCAGGCTGCCGCCAGCTTGGTGTCACGCGTGACACCCTTGCCCTCGAAGTAGCGCGACGCGATCTCGAAGGATGCACCGGCGTTGCCGTCGGCTGCGGCGCGCTGCAGTGACTTGGGAAGTCCCTGCGCCGGCATGGCCGGCACCGGCACCTTGGCCCCCACTCCGTCGAGCGACGGGGCTGCCGTGATCGCGCCGACCGCTTCCGGGTCACGGGATGAGAAGCCCGATCCGTCCGGTCCGGGCGCGGAGGCCTGGAAGCTGCCCGGCTGGCCGTTGGGGGTCGGCTCCAGTGCAGCCGAAGGTGGCGGAGGCGGCAGTTCGCCGGTGGCGTTGGACTGCTTTTCCCCGGCAGGGGGAGGCGAGGCCGGGGCAGCGTCGGGCGCGGGCGCCGCGTCGGGGGCGGCCGGAGCGCTGCCCTGGTCCGGCGCCGGGGCGCCGGCGTCGGGTGCGGAAGCACCGCCGCCGAACAGGCGCTCGCCGAGGAAACCGTTGGCGAGGAGGTTGCGGCCCACCTGCGCCGCAGCGAAGGCGAGCACGATCGCGGCCAGGCCGATCAGGAGCGGGCGGCGATAGCGGCTGGTCGTCGCAGCGGCCTTCTCCCCCGCCACCGCTTCGGCCTCCGCCTTTGCCGCAGGCTTGGCGTCGGTCTTGCCCTTCCGGGCTCCGCTGGTCTGGGCGGCGAGGCGGGCAGCGGCGATGAAGGCGGACTTGCCCGTCTCGGGCGCAGGCATCTCCGGCTCTGGCGCGGTATCCAGCGGGGCGGCAGGGCGCCCCGTCCCTGGCTCGAGCGGAATGTCGGCCGCCGGAAGGGCGGCCTCGGCCACCGGCGGCGTCACCTCCGGAGTGTTCAGGAAAGCGTCGAACGACATCGTGTCGGACGCGGGGGGCGCTTCGACAGGAGCAGCAGCAGGCGCCGGGCGCATGTCCTGGGCAGCGGGGGCAGCTTTTGGCCCGGCGGCGGGCTTCGGTCCGAGCGCACGTGCAGCCTCAGCCGCGGCGAGGGCCGCCGCGATCTTCTGCTGCGCGGTGGGCTGCTCCGGGAGTGCCGGGGCAGCGGCCTCGCCGGGGCCGCGCTCGGCCGCGCTGCGCAGGGCCTCGAGCAGCTTGACGCGGTCGCCGGCCATGTCGGATTCGAGAGCGGCGAGGCGATCGACGATGCGCTCCAGCGTGTCCTGCACCGTGTCGAGCATGGCGCGGGTGCCCGGGTCGGGCTCGGCGACGGCTTCCCCGGACATCGCGGGCATTCCATTCGCCTTGGCGAGGGCCTCGTCGGCCGCCCTGCGGGCTGACGCATCGGCCGCTTCGACGGTGCTGCGCCTCGCCTCCTCTATGCGGGAGAAGAGTTCGCCGACGGATTTCTCCAGTGACAGGACCGCAGCGATTCCGGGGTCGTCCGGCCGGTCCAGCTTCTCGGCAAGCGAGGCGATCTGGGCCTGCAGGGCGTCGAGAGCACCGGAGCCGGCATCGGGCCGGCTCGCCGCCTCGATCTGCTTGCGCATGGCCGACAGTTCGGCCTGAAGCGGCGAGAAGTCCGGCGCGGAGGGGGGAGACTCGACGGCCTGCAGGATTCGCTCGACGCGGCTTGCCAGCGCGGCGAAGCCGTCCTGCTCCGCGGCGGAATCGGTCTCCAACCCCGCGCGAATGGAATCCAGCCGCGTATCGATGCGGTCCAGGACTGCGCCATGGTCGAGCGCCGCGATCCGGGCCTCGAGCGTATCGAAGCGGGCATCGAGCGAAGCCGGGCCGGGAGCATCGCCCTGGTCCGCGAGGCGAGCCCGAAGATCCTCCACGGCTTCCTGCAGGGGGCTGAGCGAGGCGGCGGTGACCGACCCCTCGCCCATTCTGTCCAGCCGTTCGATGACCGCGTCCAGGCGTTCGCCGACAGCCTCGCCGCCGCCAGCCTGCACGCCGTCCACCGTCTTGCGCATGGAGGCGAGCTCGCGATGGATGACCGACACGTCGATGCGGGCCGGCAGGCTCTCGACGACCTTGGTGAGAAAGCCGACATCGCCGCGCAGCGCTTCGACGGCCGGGACGGCGCGCGCCTCCTGCTCGGCATGCGCCTTAACCAGCTGCTCCATGCGGGTCGACAGGCCCTTCACGTCCTCGCGCAGGCCGGTCAGAAGCGGATCCGGGCCCGCAAGGCGCATGCCGATCGCCTCGCCTTCGCCCATGGGGCCGAGCCGGTCGACGAGCGCGCCGAGGGCGGCTTCCAGCCGCTCGATGCGCTGCGCGTCCGCCTCGGTGCCCGTCGAGGGGGCCACGCCCCCCTTGTCGAGCCGTTCGGCGATTTCGACGAGGCGCTGCTCAAGGCCGCGCATCGTCTCATGGATGGGCCCGGTGAACTGTCCGGCCGCCTCGCGGGTGCCGAGGTCGTCGATCCGGCTTTCGAGGCGGGACACCGCCTGGCGGAGCGGCGTCAGGCCCTCGCCGGCGCCCCCTGAAACGTTGCGCTCCAGCATGTCGAGCCGCTGCGTGACGAGGTGCAGCGCCTCGCGCAAGGCCGAGGAGGTTCGCTCCTGTGCGGAGGCGATGGCACCGACCTCGTTGCGCCGTGTCTGGTCGGAGCGCTCGATGAAGCCGACGAGCGCGCCGATGGCGGTGGCCGTCTTCTGCTCGAGAGCATCGTTCCGGTATCGCGACTCCTCGATCAGCCGCTCGATCGAAGGGGTGATGTCCGGCCCCGCCGCATGACGGGCTGCCTCCCGCCCGATTCGGCCCAGGCGCTCGATGCGTTCCGTCAGCTCCTCGCGCTCGGCCTCGTCCCTCAGCCGCCGCGCGCGGCGCCGCGCGCCCTCGTCGGAGGTTTCCGCGATGACCGTGTTGAGCCACTCGCCGAGCGTCATGCCCGCCTTGCGCGCAGCTTCCTTGGCAGTCTCCCTCGTCTCGAGGTCGACGCCCTTCACGCTCCAGGGAATGCTGGGCTTCGTCGTTGCGCTCGTCTGGGGCGGCACTTCGGTCCCCTTTGGTCGAATCCCGATGTGACGGGACTGCTCCTGGCGACGCTGCACCGGCGACCGCTTCGCCGACGCAGGCCGCGTCATGCCCGACTTTTCGCAAACAGAGTAAATAAGCCGTTAAGGCACGGCTGAATCCCGCATCTCAACCATGCGGCAAGGCTCCCGCTTGGGCGGGGAGGAGGGATAGTTTATATGTAAACTGATGCCGCGCCCTGCGGCGCCGGACGACCGCCATGCCCCGCTATACCGCCCCGACGGACGACATGCTCTTTCTGCTGCGGGAAGTCCTCGGCTACGAGGCGCTGGGCAATCTGCCCGGGTTCTCCGACGCACCGCTGGACACGGTGGAGGTCATTCTCGGCGAGGCGGGGCGGCTTGCCTCGGAGGTGTTCCAGCCGCTGAACCGGACCGGCGACGTGCAGGGCTGCACCCGCCATGCCGATGGTCGCGTGACGACGCCGGACGGCTTCCGGGAGGCCTACCGCACCTTTGCCGAGGGTGGCTGGATCGGGCTGTCCGTCGACCCCGCCTATGGGGGGCAGGGACTTCCCTATGTTGTGACCTGCGCGGTCAGCGAGTTCATGGCCTCCGCCAATATGGCGCTCGGCGCTTATGGCGGGCTCACCATGGGCGCCGCCGCCGCGCTCTACACGCATGGGTCCGAGGCGCTGAAGTCCACCTACCTGCCGCGCATGGCGACGGGCGAGTGGACCGGCACCATGAACCTCACCGAGCCACATTGCGGCACCGACCTCGGCCTGATCCGGACGAAGGCCGTTCCGGCCGGTGACGGCTCGTACGCGATCACCGGCACCAAGATCTTCATCTCCGGCGGCGAGCACGACCTCACCGACAACATCGTGCACCTCGTGCTGGCCCGCATCGAGGGCGCGCCGGCCGGCACCAAGGGCATTTCACTCTTTCTCGTTCCCAAGCGGCTGCCCCGGGAAGACGGATCGCCCGGAACGGACAACGGCGTGTCGTGCGGTTCCATCGAGCACAAGATGGGCCTGCACGGGAGTTCCACCTGCGTGCTGAACTATGATGGCGCCAAAGGCTGGCTGGTCGGCGAAGAGAACCGCGGCCTGCCCGCCATGTTCGTGATGATGAACGAGGCGCGGCTCGTCGTCGGCATCCAGGGCCTCTCCCAGTCCGAGGTGGCGCTGCAGAACGCTGCAGACTACGCCCGCGACCGTCTGCAGGGCCGCTCGCTCACCGGCGCCAAGGCGCCGGACAAGCCGGCCGACCCCATCATCGTGCACCCTGACGTGCGCCGGACATTGCTCGGCATCCGGGCCTTCAACCAGGCTGCGCGCGGGCTCATGCTCGGCGCCGCCATGGCCAGCGACATCGTGCACCGCTCGCCCGATGCCGCAGCGCGGCAGGCGGCCGAGGACCGGCTGGGCCTTTTGACGCCCGTCATCAAGGGCGTGCTGACCGACTGGGGTTTCGACAACACGGTGCGAGCACAGCAGATGCTGGGCGGCCATGGCTACATCGCCGAATGGGGGCTCGAGCAGTTCGTCAGGGATGCGCGGATCACGCAGATCTACGAGGGGGCCAACGGCATCCAGGCGCTCGACCTCGTCGGCCGCAAGCTGCCGAAGGATGGCGGGCGCGCCGCCATGGCCTTCTTCGGCGAGGTGGCCGGCTTCGTGAAAGAGGCCGGCGAGGATCCGGCCATGGAGCCCTTCGTCAAGCCGCTGGGCAAGGGGCTTGGCGATCTCCAGCAAGGCACGATGTGGTTCATGCAGAACGCCATGGCGAAGCCGGACAATGCGGGCGCCGGGGCCACGGACTACATGCACCTTTTCGGCCTCGTCGCGCTGGGTCATGTCTCGGCGCAGATCGCCCGGGCCGCGCTGCGCGATCCCGATGCGCCCGGCAACAAGGCCCGCCTTGCCGCGGCGCGCTACTTCGCCGAGCGCGAATTGCCCGGCACCGGCCTGCGGCTCGCGCGGATCACGGCCGGCGCCGACACCGTGATGTCGCTGTCGGCGGACCTGTTCTGACGGGGGGCGCAGGCGCGGCTTGTGCCGCCCTGCGCCGGGGACCATTCTGGCGCGCGCCGGCGCCGAGGAGACCGCGATGACCGAGGCCTACATCTACGACCACGTCCGCACACCGCGGGGACGCGGCAAGCCCGACGGCGCCCTCCACGAGGTGACCGCGCTGGCGCTGGCCGCCCACGTCCTGCGCGAGGTGAAGGACCGCAACGGCCTCGACCCCACCCTCGTCGACGACGTGGTGCTGGGCTGCGTCGATCCGGTGGGCGAGGCGGGCGGCGACATCGCGCGCGCCGCCGCGCTCGTGGCCAACTACGGAAACGGCGTTCCCGGCGTGCAGATCAACCGCTTCTGCGCCTCCGGGCTCGACGCGGTGAACTTCGCCGCGGCGCAGGTGATGGCCGGCCAGCAGGACATGGCGGTAGCGGGCGGCGTCGAGTCCATGAGCCGCATCGGCATCGGCGCATCCGGCGGCGCCTGGCCGGTCGACCCCTCCATCGCGGTGAAGTCCTATTTCATGCCGCAGGGCGTGTCGGCCGACCTCATCGCCACCAAGTACGGCTTCTCCCGCGACGACGTCGACGCCTACGCCGTCGAGAGCCAGCGCCGCGCTGCGGCGGCGTGGGCCGACGGCCGCTTCGACCGCGCCGTGGCGCCGGTGCGCGACGTCAACGGCCTGACCCTCCTGGCCCGCGACGAGCACATGCGCCCGCAGACGGACATGCAGTCGCTCGCCGGTCTCAAGGCCTCCTTCGCCATGATGGGAGAGCAGGGGGGCTTCGATGCCGTCGCCATCGACGCGCATCCCGAGATCGAGGCCATCCAGCACGTCCACCACGCCGGCAATTCCTCGGGCATCGTGGATGGCGCGGCTGCGGTGCTCATCGGCACGGCCGAGGCCGGGAAGGCCGCCGGCTTGAAGCCGCGGGCGCGGATCCGCGCTTTCGCCAATATCGGCTCCGAGCCGGCGCTGATGCTGACGGGCCCCGTCGACGTGACACGAAAGGTGCTGAAGCGTTCCGGCATGGACATCGGCGACATCGACCTGTTCGAGGTCAACGAGGCTTTTGCCGCCGTGGTTCTGCGCTTCCTGCAGGCTTTCGGGGTCGATCGCGACAAGGTCAACGTGAACGGCGGCGCCATTGCACTCGGGCATCCGCTGGGCGCGACCGGCGCGATCCTGCTCGGCACGGCGGTGGACGAGCTGGAGCGTAGCGGCAAGTCGACCGCACTCGTGACGCTGTGCATCGGCGCCGGCATGGGCACGGCCACCATCATCGAGCGGGTGTGATCATGACGGGTTTCACGCAGTTCCGCTTCGAGGTCGATGGCGACGGCATCGCGCTCGCCACCTGGGACATGCCGGGGCGTTCGATGAACGTCATCACGCCGCAGGTGATGGAGGAACTCGCCGGCCTGATTGTCCGGGTGTCGGAGGACACCGCCATCAAGGGCTGTGTCATCGCATCCGGCAAGGACAGCTTCTCCGGCGGCGCCGACCTCGCCATGCTGCAGGGGCTCGGCGCCGAATATTCCCGGCTGCGCAAGGAGCGCGGCGAGGAGGAGGCGATGCGCTTCTTCCTCGAAGAGACGCGCCGCCTGACGCTGCTCTACCGTCGGCTGGAGACCTGCGGGAAACCCTTCGCAATCGCCATCAACGGCGTCTGCATGGGCGGAGCCTTCGAGCTGGCCCTGGCCTGCCACCATCGCGTGGTCTCCGATGATCCCTCCACGCGCGTCGGCCTTCCCGAGGTGAAGGTGGGTCTCTTCCCCGGTGCGGGAGGGACGCAGCGCGTGGCGCGCTTGATGCAGACCGGCGACGCCTTGCAGATGCTGTTCAAGGGCGAGCAGATCCGCCCGGCCGCGGCCCGCAGCATGGGCCTCGTACACGAGGTTGCCCCGCGCGGCGAAATCGTGGAACGGGCGCGGGCCTGGATCCTCGGAGGCGGCAAGGCTGTCGCGCCCTGGGACGAGCAGGGCTACAGGCTGCCCTCCGGCCGCGTTTACTCGCCGGCCGGGATGATGACCTGGCCAGCCGCCAACGCCATCTACCGCCGCGAGACGCACGACAACTATCCGGCCGTGAAGGCGATCCTGCAGTCCGTCTACGAGGGCCTGCAGCTGCCCATGGATCTGGCGCTCACGGTCGAGAGCCGCCACTTCGCCCGCATCCTGCGCTCTCCCGAGGCGGCGGCGATGATCCGTTCGCTGTTCCTCTCCAAGCAGGAGCTGGAGAAGGGAGCACGACGGCCTGCCGGCGTGCCACGCAGCACGCTGCGGCGGATCGGCGTGGTCGGCGCGGGCTTCATGGGATCGGGCATCGCCTACTCGGCGGCGCTCGCCGGGCTCGACGTCGTGCTGGTCGACCGCGACCTCGAGACAGCCGAGAAGGGCAAGGCCCACTCCCACAAGCTCGTGACCGACCAGATCATGAAAGGCCGCGCCAAGACGGCGGACCGGGACGCGCTGCTGGCGCGCATCACCGCCTCGGGCGACGTCGCGGACCTCGCCGGCAGCGACCTCGTGATCGAGGCCGTGTTCGAGGATCCGGCGGTGAAGGCCGATGTGCTCTCGCGCGTCGCAGCCGCGCTCGGACCGGAAACCGTGTTCGCGTCCAACACCTCGACGCTGCCCATTGCCGGGCTCGCCCGGCATGCCGGCCCGGCCGCCCGCTTCGTCGGCATCCACTTTTTCTCGCCGGTCGAGAAGATGATGCTGGTCGAGGTGATCCGGGGGCCGGAAACGGGCGACGTGGCGCTCGCCACCGCGCTGGACTTCGTGCGCGCCATTCGCAAGACGCCGATCGTCGTCAACGACGCGCGCGGCTTCTATGCCAACCGCTGCGTCGGCGCGTACCTGCTCGAAGCCCATCTGATGGTGATGGAAGGCGTGCCGCCCGCCATGGTCGAGAACGCGGCGAAGATGGCGGGCATGCCGGTCGGCCCGCTGGCGCTGACCGACGAGGTCGCCATCGACCTCGCGCTACGCATCCTGGACGCGACCAAGGCCCAGGTCGGGCCTGAGGCCGTGGATCCCAGGCAGGAGAAGCTGCTGCGAGCCATGGTGCAGGAGCATGGGCGCCTCGGACGGAAGAACCGCAAGGGCTTCTACGACTATCCCGAGAAGGGGCAGAAGCGGCTCTGGCCCGGCCTCGCCGGGATCGCCGGGGAGCGGCTGGATCCGGATACACTCGACGTGAAGGAGCTTGGTCGCCGCATCCTGGCCGTGCAGGCCATCGAGGCCGCCCGCGCCGTGGAGGAGGGGATCGTCACCGATCCGCGCGAGGCCGATGTCGGATCCATCCTGGGCTTCGGCTTCGCGCCGTTCACCGGCGGCACGCTGTCCTACATCGACGGCATGGGCCTGCCGGCTTTCGTGGCCATGTGCGAGGCCCTTGAAAAGGCACACGGTCCCCGCTTCGCGCCTCCTGCCCTCCTCCGCGACATGGCGGCTCAGGGGGAGACCTTCTACGGGCGCTTCGCGCCGGCGATGGCGGCCTGAAAAGCGCATAAAGCTTCCAAAAGCCGGGCCCGCCCTTGCCCGGAGCGCGGGTCTTCGGACCCGCCCGGCAGGAAGGTGCGCGTCTGAAGACGCGCGCTCCGGGGATTTGCGCCAGCTCGCATGAGCATCACGAGCCGTGCCCGCCCTTGCCCGGAGCGCGGGTCTTCAGACCCGCCCGGCAGGAAGGTGCGTGTCTGAAGACGCGCGCTCCAGGGATTTACGCGAGCTCGCCCAGCAGGCCGTCGAGATCGAGGCGGCGGGTGACCATGGCGAGCGTGCCGTCGGGGTTCTTCGGCCATTGGCTCTCCGGCTTGTCCCAGTAGAGCTCGACACCGTTCCCGTCGGGGTCGTCGAGGTAGAGCGCCTCGCTGACCCCGTGGTCGGACGCTCCCGTCAGGGGATAGCGGGCCACGACGAGCCTGTTCAGCGCGTCCGCAAGGTCACGCCGCGTCGGGTAGAGGATGGCCGTGTGGAAGAGGCCCGTGGTGCCGCGCGGCGGCGGAGACCCTCCGCGGCTCTCCCATGTGTTGAGGCCGATATGGTGGTGGTAGCCGCCTGCGGAGATGAAGGCCGCCTGGTCGCCGTAGAACTGCTGGACCTCGAAGCCTAGGATGCCGCAGTAGAAGGCCAGCGCCCGCTGCAAATCGGCGACCTTCAGGTGGACGTGGCCGATCCGGGTGCCGGCTGCAATCGGGGGAAAGCCCTTCAGCTGCGGGTTCGCGGTCTGCTCATTCATGGCGGCGTCCTCATTCCGGCTACCGCAATGATGCGGAGCACGAAAGATACGTAAGCTCGCGACGGCCCAGTGGCCAGCATCAACAGCTTGCGCAGGTGCAAGGATCCTCTTGCCATGATCGCCCGGTGCGGTGCGCACAAGCAAACGGGCCGGCATGAAACCGGCCCGTCGTGTCGTTAGAAAGCCAATGCCTCGGTCTACGCCTGTCCGCCGCTTTCGACGAACTCGGCAGGACCTCTCCACCGGCTCGTCCGGTGGGCCGGACGGCCCGGCGATTCAGGCCGCCTTCTGGTTCACGGTCTGCTCGGCGAGCTTGCTGAGCAACTCGTCCGTCTTCTTCTCCTCGGCGAGCGTCTGGTCGAGCAGCTTCACCGCATCCTTCATGCCGAGCTGGCCGGCCCAGGTCTTCAGCGTGCCGTAGCGGGAGATCTCGTAGTGCTCCACTGCCTGGGCGGCGGCGAGGAGGCCGGCTTCCATCGCGGGCGAGCCCTTGAAGTCCTCCATGACTTCCTGGCTCTCCTCGATGATGCCAAGGATGGCCTGGCAGGTCTTGGCACGGGCCGGCTTGCCGAGCTGCTCGAACACCTGCTCCAGGCGCTCGACCTGCTGCTCGGTCTCGTCGCGGTGACGCTGGAAGGCCTGCTTCAGCTCCTCCGATTGCGCAGCCTTGGCCATTTTCGGCAGGTTGCGCAGGATCTGCTTCTCGGCGTGATAGACGTCCTTCAGGGTCTCGAGGAACAGGTCCTCGAGCGTCTTTTCCTTGGCTGCCATGGTGTTGGTCCCTCTTCAGAAATAGAGACCGCTCAACCACAGGCGGGCCAGCCGGTTCCGCGCCCGGCCGGCGAATCACGAATCGTCTTCAGTAGCTTGCGCGCACCACTGCACCGCGCGGCGGGCACGGGCCGTAGCTGCGCCATCCGCCATGGCTCCACTTGCCGCTGCCGGTCTCGCAGGCATCCTCGTAGTCGGCCCGGAGGGGAAGATGCCCTTGTGTTGCCACGGCAGGCCCCGCGAACGAGCCATCCTGCGCAATCACCGGCTGAGCCCAGTGCGGCCCCGAACTGCAGGCTGCCAACATCGGCAAGGCTCCGGCCAGTATCAGCGCGGCGATCCTCATCAGTCATTCTCCCCAAAAAGCCCCGGCCGCAAACGCGGCCTTCGCGCGATCATGCGCGCGCAAGGTGCATTTCCGCAAGCATGCACGAAAGGCTTTCCGGAAGTGCACCATTGACCTCGATCAAAGACGCCTCCGCTGCAGCTTGGCAAGGTAGCCGCAATGGATGGCCGGCGAACTGGATCGCCTCGGCCAAAGGGCCGGAGCGAAGCAGCCGGCCGGTCGTCCAAGCGCTACCATGGCGATACGTCGCCGTGGACAGGGGCGCCCGGCACGGTCTCGGGGGAGCTGTGCCGGGCGTTTCCCTTGTGTGGCTGGATCAGCCCGCCTGCCGCTTGGCGTCGCGCATCGCGGCCTCGAACTCCGCCCAGCGAACGAGGATCCTGTCGTCCCATCGCTCCTTGTCGGCAGAGCGCTCGGCTTCGTCGAGCAGGATCTGCAATTCGGATGCGAGCACGTGCAGGTCCGCCCGAACGTCGCCGATCAGCAGCGTCGTGAGGACGATCCGCAGCGCGCGGTAGTCGACTGGGCGCGTCAGGAACTGGCCGTCCGGGCCGGGACCTGCCGCACCGGCAGCCGGATCCGCGCGATCCGACAACGTCTACTTCTTTCCGGACGGCGCCTTGGCGACGTGCTTGCGCGATTCGGAGCCGGCCTCCATCGCCTTGCCCTCGTGGTTGCCGGCCTTGGCCGGCTTGTGCTCGGCTTTCGACGACGTCTGCTTCGACCCGCTCTGCTTCGTGGTGGCCATGTGAGCCTCCTGCCTTCAGACGCCAGTCAACGCGGCTGGATGGCTCTGGTTGCGCTGGATTCAGGAGGCGACCGGCTCCTTTGCCGCGGGCCTCTCACGCCAGAGCCTGTACAGGCGGCCGTAGGCGGCAGAGTCCAGATGTGACTCGGCCTTTTCGATGAGCTCGTGTGCCGCGTCGTCCGCCTCGCGCACGGCCGCCCATGCCGCGACGTGGTCGGCGAGGAAGGCCATGAACTCCGGTCCGCAGGCCTCCGGGCCGCCGTGCAGCGCGAGAATCGTCGTGTGGTACGACTTGCCCTTCAGGGCCACGTCACCCAGCGGCACGAAGCCGAAGCCCGCCATCGCCGCACGCGAGGCCACCGCCTCGGACGCCACTATGGGCACGCCGTAGACCTTCGAGAGCGGCTCGAGCCGGGCTGCGACGTTCACCGCATCGCCGACGATCGAATAGTCGAAGCGCTGGTCCGAGCCGAGATTTCCGACGCAGGCGGAGCCGGCGTGGAGCCCGATCCCGATCTCGATGGGCGCTGCGGTGCCACCCCCTTCGAAACGGTCGCGCAGCATGGGCAGGCAGTCCAGCATGGCGAGCGCCGCCCTGCAGGCGTTCTCGACGTGGTTGGGATCGTCGAGCGGCGCGTTCCAGAACGCCATCATGCCGTCGCCGAGATACTTGTCGATGGTGCCTCGCGTGGCGAGAACCGCTCCGGTCAGCGGCGTATGGAGCGCGTTCAGGAAGCGCACGACCTCTTCCGCCGACATGGTCTCCGCCCTGGCGGTGAAGTCCCGCAGGTCCGAGAACAGCACGGTGAGTTCACGCGTCTCCCCGCCAAGCCGCAGCAGGCCCGGGTCGGAGGCGAGGCGGTCCACCACTTCCGGCGCGACATAGTGCTTGAACGCCTCGCGAACGGCTCGCCGCTCCGTCTCCGCCAGGCGGAAGCGCAGCAGCGTCCCCAGGACATAGGTCGCGAGAACCGAAAGCGTCGGCACGACGGGGTCGAGCATGTAGCCGAAACGGCTGAAGGCGTACCAGGCGATGGCGAGCGGTACCGCGAGCAGGAGAACGAGTGCCGAGGCGGATGCGAGGGGCCGCAGCCTCCATACGGCGACGCCGACCAGCAGCGAGCCCAGCAGGGTGCCGAGCATCTCCAGCGCCGGCGCAGAGATCGGTCGCAGGAGAGGGGCGTCCGCGAGCATCTGCTCGATCGTCTCGGCGTGAATGTCCACCCCGGCCACCGCGGGGTCGAGCGGCGTGGCGCGGACATCGTTGAGGACCGCGGCGCTTGATCCGACGAGGACGATGCGTCCCGCGATGTCCTCGCGTCCGACCAGCCCCTCCTCGAGCTTCCAGTAGGGAATGTGCCGCGGCACCTGGGCGCCGGCGTAGCGCACCCGCAGGGCCCCGTCCGCGTCCGTCGGGATCGTCACCGACCCGCCGGGCCCGGCGACACGCACGGCCACGACGCCGACCGGCCGGCCGAAGCTGGTCTCGCCGCTGGCGTTGGACGCCTTGATCTGGATGGTCGTCGACCCCAGCGCGACCCGCAGGCACTCGAGTGCGAAGGACGGAACGATGCGGCCATCGACGGCCAGCAGGAGCGGAACGCGCCGCACCACGAAGTCGCGCTCCGCGAGCCAGTTAAAGGCACCTATGCCGCGCGACGCTGCTGCAAGCTCGGGCAGCGGCGAAACGCTCCCGCCGAAGGAGGCGAGAAACGGCAAGGCCCCGTCACCAGCCTGGACGATACCGGCCCTGGTGGGAGGGGGCGGCTTGCCGCCGGTGTCGGAGAGCACGAAGCCCACCACTCCGGCCGTCTCGCGCAGCGCGGCGGCCAGCAGCGTGTCGTTGTCGCCGCCCCCGAGGATCCCGAGCACCTCCTGCTTCGCCGGACCGTCCGGCACCCGCGACAGGATGCGGTTGGGGGAGGAGCGGTCGGGCTCGGCGAGCACGATGTCGAGGCCCACCACCACGGCACCGAGGTCGGTGAGCCGCTTGACCGCTTGCGCGAGCCTGTCGCGCGGCCAGGGCCACTGCCCGTAGCGGGCGAGGGACTCCTCGTCGACGTCGACCACCCGGACGGGAAGGGCGGGATCGGCGGCCCGGGGCGAAAGCTGCTGGAAGCTGTCGAAGACGATGTTGCGGAGCGCCGTTCCGGCGGAGGGCTGCGCCAGGATGACCAAGATCCCGGCGGCCGCGGGAGCGATCACCGCCGCGGTGCGCAAAAGCCAGGAGGGGAGACTGTTCGTCATGCCGCCGACAGGTCCGGCGCAGAGAGCGCCGGCGCCAGTCTAGCGGTAGAGGCAGCGCCGCGACAGCACGCTGCGGTTGAGATCAGTGCGACCCGGTGAGGTGACAGAGGCCGCAGACATTCGCGATGGTGACTTCGTCATGCTTTCCGTAGGACAGCATGCCCTCGCGCTTCAGCTGGGAGAACGCCCTGCTCACCGTTTCCAGCGTCAGGCCGAGATAGTCGGCGATCTCCTGCCGGGTCAGCGGCACGGCGACGGTGGCGCAGTCCTGCCTGCCCCGGGACGCCCCGATGCAGCCCATTCCGCCACGGCCGGGGATCAGCCGCATCAGGAAGGTGGCGACCCGCTCGCGGGCCGACTTGCGACCCAGGAGCACGGCGTGGTCGTGCAGCGCGCAGATCTGAGTCTTCATCCGCTCGGCGATCATGATCTGCAGCGCGGGCGAAGCATCCACGGCCTTGCGGTCATAGGCGACGACGCGCGTCGGGCGCAGCGTCTCGGCGTTGACGTCATGCGTGCCGGTCATGGTCATGCCGAACACGTCGCCCGGGCCAAGGAGCTCGATGATTTGGCGGCGGCCATCGGGCAGCAGCTTCGAGAGCATCACCGCGCCCTCGAGGATCAGGTAGATGCTGCGGGCCCTGTCACCCTCGTCGAAGATCGTCTCACGCGTGTCGTGCTCGACGGTGCGGCCGGTCCGGTCGACCGGATCGGGCAGGTGGGCGTCACGCGTGATGCCGAGGGTCCAGCGCGCATCGTGCTTCGGCGGGATGCGGTCGAGGTCGGAAATGCGGGCATCGAGGGACATGGTGATCTTCCGGAACGTGGCCGGCGGGTAGGGGTGCCCACCGGACCCGAGGGGATCGCTCCCGGGAACGTGATCACGCTAGCGGCTAGCCCAGCCTTCGCCATCTGTTGTGCTGCGTAAGCAGAACTACTCAGCGACGAAAGTCGAAGGTGGAGGCGAGGCGGCTTGGCTTGGCGACGGTCAGACGATCGAGGCGATCGTGGCCGAATTCAACGGCTTGCGCAGGATCTCGACGATCCCCAGCCCGCGCACCTGCTGCTCGATGGCCTTTTGGGGCTGGCCCGAAATGGCGATGACGCGAGGCGGCCGGGCAAGGCCCTGCAGCCACCGGATCACGCGCGCGCCGCTGATGCCGGGAAGGAGAAGGTCGACGATGATCGTGTCGTCGGGACCCGGCGGTTCGGTCGAGAAGAAACTCTCGGCGTCAGGATAGGCGACCACATCCTGGCCCAGGCCGCGCAGGAAGGTGAGCAGGCTGTCGCTGACCCCGGGGTCGTCTTCGAGGATGTGAATGGCCAAAAGGTCACCCGGCTAAGCGGCAGCAGAAGCGGAAATCGGGCCGAGGACAATGTCCCATGGCCGAGGTCGCGTTGATCAGTGTCAATGTTAAAGCCGTATACCGCTTGCAAGCTATCGGTAGTAACCCGGATAAATAGCCACAAAATCAGTTTCTTCGGACGTCAGAGTAAACAATGCGGACGAGATCGGCGGTGTTGCGCGCACCGAGCTTCTCCATGATCCGCGCCCGGTGCACCTCGATCGTGCGAGGGCTGATCCCGAGTTGCCGGCCTGCCTCCTTGTTGGACGCGCCGAGAGCGATGCGTTCCAGCACCTCGCGCTCCCGCGGCGTCAGCTGATCCTCGCCGGCGAAGGGGGCGAGTATGGGATCACCGGACTTCGGGCCGGAATTCCGCTTCGCTTCCAGCGCCTCGCGCACCCGCGTCACGACGGTGTCGGCATCGAAGGGCTTTTCGACGAAATCATGCGCCCCGAGCTTCACGGCCTCGACCGCCATTGGAATATCGCCCTGGCCGGAAATCATAAAGACGATGCCGGGGAAGTGGGGACCGAGCTCGGTCAGCACCTCCAGGCCCGAGCGGCCCGGCATGTGCACGTCGAGGATCACGCAGGCCGGCTGCCTGGACTTCGTCATGGCGAGAAAGGAGCCGCCATCGGAAAAGACCGAGACGCGGAAGCCTTCGAGCTCGAAGACCAGCCGCAGCGCATCGCGGACGGCGGCGTCGTCGTCGACGATGAAGATCTCGCCGTCATGGTCTCCGGGCAGGTTTCCCATGCGCGTTCCCCTGTCTCCCCAGGCCCCTTACCAGGGCCTTTGCGGCCGTTTGCCGGCCTCAGCTTCCAGGTCCGCCGTTGCCAGGGCGACCTCCGCATCGCTTGCGACTGGAAGTTGTACCCGGAACCGAGCGCCCCGTCCGTCTCCACCCGGGTCGACCGTCAGGTCTCCCGCGTGATTCTGCGCGATCGTTCGGGAAATCGACAGCCCCAAACCCATACCCGTCCGCTTTGACGTGGAAAAGGCCTTGAACAGGTTGGGGATGATTTCCGGCTTGAGTCCCGGCCCGTTGTCCTCGACCTCGATGAGGAGCATGTCGCCTGCCTGGCCGGTCCGCACGGTCACCGTGGGATTGTCGGCCGACTTGACGGCCTCGAAGGCATTACGGACCAGGTTGACGACGATCTGCTGCACCTGGACGGGATCGACGAGAGCCTTCGGCAGGTCTCCGCCATAGAGGCGGATCATCCGGCCGGGGGTCTTGATGGCGAGGAGCGTCAGGTCGACCGCCTCGTCGACGATGCGGTTGAGGTCCATCAGCTTGCGCTGCGGATCGCGCTTCTCCACGAAGTGCCGCATGCGCGAGATGATGCTGCCGGCCCGCTCGGCCTCGTGGACGGCCTTGTCCAGCACCTGCCGGAAGAGGTCGGGGTTGCTTGCGGCAGTACCCTTCTCGATCGTCCTGGTCGCGGCCTGCAGGTAGAGCATGATGGCTGTCAGCGGCTGGTTCAGTTCGTGCGCCAGCGCCGCGCCCATCTCGTCCATCGCGGATACGCGTGCCATGTGGACGAGGTCGGCCTGCAGTTCGCTGACCCGCCGCTCGGTTTCCTTGCGCGGCCGCAGGTCGCGCACGATGCCGATGAACTGTCGCCCGGCCATCGTATGGGCCTCACCGACGGACAGTTCGACGGGGAAGACCGTGCCGTCCTTGTGCTGGCCATGCACCTCGCGCCCGATGCCGATGATCTTGCGACGGCCGCTGGCCCGGTAGTTGTCGATGTAGCGGTCGTGCGCCCTGGCATAGTCACCGGGCATGAGCAGGCGGATGTTCTGGCCGATTGTCTCTGCCGGCGTATAGCCGAACAGCGTCTCACAGGCCTTGTTGTAGACCAGAATCTCGCCGCGCTCGTTGATGACGAGGATGCCGTCCACGGCCGTATCGAGAACGCTGATGAGGCGCGCCTCGTGGACGGCGAGATTTGGTGGGCAATCGACGTCTTCTGCCATTCCGCCCGGCTGCTGTGATTTTGTGCGAGTCTGCCCAAAGCACAGGACCGGCGCAAGGGCCCACCAACTCAACCCAATGCACGGGCAAGCCGCCGGGTCGCTTCCTGCAATTCGTCGATGCGCCGGGCGAAGCAGAGCCGGACAAAGCCTTGGCCGCCCTTGCCGAAGCTGCTGCCGGGCGCGAGCCCCACCAGCGCGTCGTCGACAAGGCGAAGGCAGAGCTCGCGCGTATCCTCCACGCCGTCGACCGCGAAGAAGGCGTAGTAGGCGCCGGCCGGCGGCGCCAGCCTGACCCGGCCCGTGGCGAGGAGGCCGGAGCAGACCACGTCCCGCGCTGTCCTGACACGCGCGACCTGTGCCGCGATGAAATCCTCGCCCTCGTCCAGGGCAGTCGCCGCGCCGCGCTGCAGGAACGCCGCTACCCCCGAACTCGAATACTGGACGAGGTTCTCGATCGTCTGGGCCAGGGAAGGATGCGCCTCCAGCCAACCGACGCGCCAGCCGGTCATGGCCCAGTTCTTCGACATCGTCTGGGCGAAGAGGATGCGGTCCTCGGGCTCCATCACGTCGTGGAAGGACGCAGCGCGGTGTGAGCCGTCATGCACGAAGCGGGCGTAGATCTCGTCGGCGATGATCCAAAGCCCGTTGCGGCGCGCGATATCCAGGATGGCGCGAACCTCGTCCAAGCTCGCCGTCCAGCCCGTCGGATTGGCGGGCGAGTTGATGACGATGGCGCGGGTGCGGGGCGTCACGGCGTCGGCCAGCCTGTCGAGGTCGAGGTACCAGCCGCCGTCCGGGCGCGAGGGGTCGAAATTCATCGGCACCTCTACGGGCGTCGCGCCCGAGACGCTGAGCGCCCCGACGAAGTTCGGCCAAGCCGGGCTCGGTACGATCACCTCGTCGCCCACGCCGCAGGCGATGCGCACGGCCATCTGGATGGCGTGCATGCCGCCAATCGTGGCGAAGAACCTCTCCGGGGGGAGATCGCGGCCGTAGAGGCGCGACATGAAGCGAGAGATCGCCTCCCGGTACACAGGGATGCCGAGCTGCCACGTGTAGAACGTCTCTCCGCCGGCGAGTGCCCTTGATGCGGCATCGCAGATGAAGCCGGGTGTCGGCTGGTCTCCCTCCCCGGCCCAGAGCGGGATCAGCCCCTGCCGCCCCCGTCCGTGGTTCATCACCTCGACGATCCCGCTGACCGGGGATCCCAGCGCTTCAGCGCGAACCGATTCCAGAACAGGAGCCGTGGGAGCGGGGACGAAGGAAGATGCGCTCATGACGACCCTGCGGACGAGAAACGGGACCCAGCCTGCGCTTCTGTCACGAAGGCGCGTGCCGTGTCCCGTCAATTCTGTCCATCCGGTCCATCACAGCGAGTGATGGACCGGCATGGCCTCAGGCGCGCCGGGAAAGCAGGTCGCGTATTTCCGTGAGCAGCTTTTCCTCGGTGGTGGGTGCCGCGGGCTCGGCAGGCTTGGCTGCCTCGGCGCGGCGCATCTTGTTCATGCCCTTCACGACCATGAACAACACCCATGCGATAATGAGGAAGTTGATGGCTATCGTGATGAACTGGCCGTAGCCGATGACGGCCCCCGCCTTCTTGGCATCGTCGTAGGCCTGCCCGAGATGGGCGTTGCCTGTCAGCGGAATGAAGTAGTTCGAGAAATCGAGACCGCCAGTTATCGCGCCGATGAGCGGCATGAAGATGTCGCCGACGATGGAATCGACGATCTTGCTGAATGCCGCACCGATGACGACGCCGATCGCGAGATCGACGACGTTGCCACGCATGGCAAATTCTTTGAATTCCTTAAGCACTGCGGAAGGTCCTCCAGTCCGTCCCCGACTCGGATGTCTGCGTATGCAGCTTCCGCGTGTAGCGTAGTCGATGTTGGCGCGCCCGAGAATGTCGGATTTGGCCTTGATCACTGGCAAGGCCGGGCTGATGCCGGGCGGGTTCACCGCCGGGCCGGGTACGTCTTTGTGCGCGCTTCGCCACGCCGGAAGCCCCGTGTAGTCTCCAGAGGGTCGTTGCCGGAGGCTCGTTGTTCATGCTGGGCGGCTGGGTCGTCGTCCTGACGGCGCTCGTCTATCTCTGCGGACTGTTCGCCGTAGCCCACTATGGCGACACGGCCGGACGCCGCTGGATGGCGGGGAGGGCGCGCGCGACGATCTATGCCCTGGCGCTGGGCGTGTTCTGCACGTCCTGGACGTTTTTCGGCTCGGTCGGGTTTGCGTCGCGGTCGGGCATCGACTTCCTGGCCATCTATATCGGCCCCATCCTGGTGGTTCTGCTGGGGCCGCAACTGCTGCAGCGCGTCATCCGGCTTGCCCGGTCCCAGAACATCACCTCCATCGCCGACTTCGTGGCCTCGCGCTACGGCAAGAGCGAGCGCGTCGCGGCACTTGTCAGCCTTATCGCGGTGATCGGCTCGGTCCCGTACATCGCGCTGCAGCTCAAGGCGATCGCAGCCTCGCTCACGGCGGTGCTGGCCTCCACAGGGCAAGGCAACCTTGCCAACGCAGTGCCGCTCTTCGGCGACATGGCGCTCCTCGTCGCGCTGATCCTGGCCGGCTTCGCCATCGCCTTCGGCACCCGCCACGTCGATGCCACCGAGCACCAGGACGGCCTCGTGCTGGCGGTGGCGGCGGAATCGCTGGTCAAGCTCGTCGCCTTTCTCGCCGTCGGCATCTACGTCACCTTCGTCACCTTCAACGGTCCAACGGACCTGTTCTCGCGCCTTGCCGAGCGCGGTGACCTGAAGCCCATCCTCGACCGCAGCGCCGGGTGGGGATCGTTTCTCGCCGTGACGGCACTGTCGGGACTGATCATCCTGCTGCTTCCGCGCCAGTTCCACGTCACCGTGGTCGAGAACCGGGACGAGGCGGATGCGCGCCGGGCGCGCTGGATGTTTCCCGCCTACCTCGTCGCCATCAACCTCTTCGTGATCCCGCTCGCAGTGGCAGGCGACCTGCTGCTTCCCGCCGGCGTCGACCGCGACATGACCGTGCTCGCCCTGCCGCTGCAGCAGGGCGCCTTCGTGCTGGCGCTGTTCACGTTCCTGGGCGGTCTTTCCGCCGCGACGGCGATGGTGGTCGTCGAGTGCGTGGCCCTCGCCATCATGGTGTCGAACGACCTCGTCATGCCGCTGGTGCTGCGGCGCCGGGCGGCGGGGGCAGGCAGCGGCCCGTCTGGCGGCATGGGCGGCATCATCCTCGCCATTCGCCGCGTCGCCATTCTGGCGCTTCTGCTGCTCGCCTACGCCTATTTCCGGGGCAGCGGCGAGGCGGCGCTCGCGTCCATCGGCCTTATCTCCTTCGCGGCCATCGCGCAGATCGCCCCGGCCTTTTTCGGTGGGCTGTACTGGCGGCGTGGAACGAGCCTCGGAGCGACCGCCGGCCTCACCGCGGGCCTCGCCGTCTGGGCAGGCACGCTGCTGGTGCCCAGCATCGCGGGCCCCGACTGGCTCACCGCCTTCGCCGGACTGGGCATCGACGTCGGCCGCACGGCCGGATCCTCTCTCGGCATCGCGGAGATCACGCGCGGCGCGCTGTGGAGCCTCGCCGTGAACACGGCCGCCTATGTCTCGTTCTCGCTGGCAAGGCCGGCCACGCCGATCGAGCGCCTGCAGGCCAGCGCCTTCGTGTCGCCCGACGTGCCAGTGATGGCGCAGGCCTTCAGGCTGTGGCGAGCGACGGTCTCGGTGGAGGACCTGCAGGCGACGGTGGCGCGTTACCTGGGCGTGGAGCAGACCGCTGCGTCCTTCACCGCCTTCGCTCGCAGCCGCGGCCTCGTGCTGGATCCGGCGAAGGACGCCGACATCCACCTCTTGCGATACGCCGAGCACCTGCTGGCCTCGGCCATCGGCGGCTCATCCTCGCGCCTCGTCCTGTCGCTTCTCCTGCGCCGGCGCAACGTCACCAAGAAGACTGCGCTGAAGCTGCTGGACGATGCCTCTGCCGCAATCCAGCACAATCGCGACCTGCTCCAGCACGCGCTCGACCACGCCCGCCAGGGTGTGACCGTGTTCGACCGTGACCTGCGCCTGATGTGCTGGAACCGCGAGTTCCAGGACCTCTTCGAGCTGCCGGCCGAGTTCGTGAGGGCCGGGGTGGGCCTCGACGAGATCGTCCGGTTCAACGCCGCCCGCGGCCTGTATGGCCCTGGCGACCCGGAGGATTTCGTCGCTGCGCGGCTCGAGAGCCTCGTCGGCGAGTCGGACCCGGTGCGCCTGCGCCTGCACACCAGCGGCCTCGTCGTCGAGATCCGGTCCGCCCGCCTGCCCGATGGCGGCGTGGTCACGACCTATACCGACGTGACGCGCAGCGTCGAGGCAGAGGAAGATCTCGAGCGCACCAACGAGACGCTGGAACGGCGCGTGCGCGAGCGGACCGAGGAGCTGATGCGGCTGAACGAGGCGCTGGGCCGTGCCAAGTCCGAGGCCGACGACGCCAACGCGTCGAAGACGCGCTTCCTCGCTGCCGCCAGCCACGACATCCTGCAGCCGCTGAACGCCGCCCGCCTCTACGCGACCTCGCTGGCGGAGCGTGCGGCGGACGGCGACAACGCGGCGCTCGCCCACAACGTCGATGCGTCGCTCGAGGCGGTGGAGGAGATCCTCACCGCCCTTCTCGAGATCTCTCGGCTCGACGCCGGGGCGATGAAGGCGGAGATGTCCGTCTTCCGCATTGCCGACATCCTGTCGCAGCTGAGGCTGGAGTTCGATCCGGTGGCGCGGGAGAAAGGGCTCGCCCTCGACTTCGTGCCGTGTTCGCTCACCGTCCGCTCGGACCGGCGCCTTCTGCGCCGGCTGTTGCAGAACCTCATATCAAACGCGATCAAGTATACGCCGGAAGGGCGCGTCCTCGTCGGCTGCCGCCGCCGGGGCAGCCGCATGCTCATCCAGGTCTGGGATACCGGAATGGGCATCCCGGCCTCCAAGCAGAAGGTCATTTTCCGCGAGTTCCAGCGGCTCGACCAGGGCGCGCGCGCGGCGCGCGGCGTCGGTCTCGGGCTCTCCATCGTCGAGCGCCTCGCGCGGGTGCTCGAGCACTCCGTCACCCTGCGCTCGCAGGCCGGCCGCGGCTCGGTCTTCGCCGTCGAGGTGCCGGTCGCAGCACCTCTGCCCGAAGCAGTCGCGGGCAGTGCCGTGCGCCCGACCGCCGCCGCTCCGCTGGCCGGCCTCGTGGTGCTCTGCATCGACAACGAGCCCTCCATCCTGGACGGCATGCGCACGCTGCTCGGCGGTTGGTCATGCACCGTGGTGACGGCGGCCGATCCGCGGGAAGCGTTGGAGGAACTGAACCGGCGCAAGCTGCGGCCGGACATCATCCTCGCCGACTACCATCTCGACGACGGCGACGGGCTCGACGCCATCACCCGCATCCGCTGGAAGTTCGGCCGCGACCTGCCGGCCCTGCTGCTCACCGCGGATCGTTCGGCCGAAGTGCGCGACGCGGCGGCGGAACGCGAGGTCCAAGTCCTCCACAAGCCTGTGAAGCCCGCCGCCCTGCGCGCCCTTCTCGCGCAATGGCGCACCAAGGTGGCCGCGGAATAGGGGCGAGCCGACGAGGCCGCCGCCGTTCCTGCCCTCATCCGGCGCATTGCCCCGCCTGCGGGAAGAATGAAGGAGCTGAGCGACGGAAGGCCGATGACGGGGCGGCACGGGAGAAGCGCCCTGTCTCTCCGTCAGAAAAAACGCTCACCCCAGCTCTTCGCTGCCGATCATTGCCACCCCGGCCTTGCGCATTTCGGCGAGCGCAGCGTCGAGCGAGCCGCCGAGGTCGATGGCGCGGCAGGCGTCCAGGATGACCGTCGCCCGGAACCCCAGGCGGGCAGCGTCGATGGCGGAATAGGCGACGCAATAGTCGGTCGCGAGGCCCGCGAGGTAGACATCGGTGAGCCCCCGCTCGCGCAGGTAGCCGGCGAGGCCCGTGGGCGTTTTCTTGTCGTTCTCGAAAAAGGCCGAGTACGAGTCGATATGGGTCCGGAAGCCCTTGCGGATCACGAGTTCGACCGGGCCCAGGTCGAGCCCGGGATGCAGGGCGGCGCCTTCCGTGCCTTGCACGCAATGGTCGGGCCAAAGGGTCTGCGGGCCGTAATGCACGTCCACCGTCTCGAAGGGTGCTCGCTCCTCGTGGCTGGCCGCGAAGGAGAGGTGGCCCGTCGGGTGCCAGTCCTGTGTCGCCACCATGTGCGGAAAGACGGGAGCGAGGCGGTTGATGACGGGCACGACTGCATCGCCGTCTTTCACGGCGAGAGCGCCTCCCGGGCAGAAATCGTTCTGGACATCGATCGCGACGAGGACGCTGGCGCTGAGATCGCGGACCATGGGCGGCTCCAGGGGAAACGGTCCACCATGCTAGACCGGAAGCTGGGTCAGTTCACCAGCCCGGAGTTGTCCTTGCGGGTGAAGCCCAGGGCTCCGGGCCGGGCCTCTAGGCGCGCAGCCGGTCCTTGATCTTGCGCACCAGCGAATCCCGGAGGTCGCGATAGGCGTCCATCACCTGCTCGCGCGAGCCCTGCGTCAGCGTCGGGTCCGGCGTCGGCCAGTATTCCACCTCGACGGCGTCGGTGCGGGTCATGTCGAGGGCCCGGTGGTGGGCCTCGGGGCTCATCGTGACGATGAGGTCGAAGTTCAGACCCTCCCAGTCCTCAAGCTCTTCCAGGGTCTGCGGCTTGTGCCTGGAAGCGTCGATGCCGATCTCGTCCAGCGCCGAAACCATGAACGGGTCGAGCTCGCCCTTCCGGGCCCCGGCCGAGCGGATGTAAACGGAGCGGCCGAAGAAATGCTTCGCGATGGCCTCGGCCATGGGTGAGCGAACCTGGTTGAGCGCACACGCAAACAGCACCGCCCCGATCCGCCGGCCGGCCGCCGCCCCGGACATGCCTAGCCTTTCCAGTGCAGGGCAGTGAGGAGGGTGAACAGGCGGCGCGCCGTGTCGAAATCGATCTCGATCTTGCCGCCGAGGCGCTCGATCAGGATGTGCGCCGCCTCGTCGTGCAGGCCGCGCCGGCCCATGTCGATGGCTTCGATCTGGGCCGGGCTCGCTGTGCGGATGGCGGCGTAATAGCTTTCGCAGACCATGAAATAGTCGCGCACCACCTTGCGGAACGGCGCAAGCGAGAGGATGTGCGCGACGACGGGCGAGCCCGTCTCTTCGCGCACGTCGAAGGCGAGCTTGTTCGAGACGAGAGACAGGGCGAGCCGGTATGGCCCGCCATCATGGCCGGGCAGGCCGAAGCTGTTGCTCTCCAGCAGGTCGTAGATGGCGACCGCGCGCTCGTGTTCCTGCTCGGGCGCCCCGCGGCCGATGGAGACCTCGTCGAGCGTCACCTCCACGAGACGGCGGCGTGGATGTCCCTTGCCCTGGCCGTGCCCTCCCATCGCCGTCTCCGCTCATCCGAGATTGAGGCGGATCGCCACGGAACGCGCATGGCCTTCCAGGCTCTCGGCACGGCCGAGCGTCACGGCGGCCGGCCCCAGCGCACGAAGGCTCTCGGGCCCGCAGCGCAACAGCGACGTGCGCTTCATGAAGTCGAGCACTCCGAGGCCCGAGGAGAAGCGGGCCGAGCGCGCCGTCGGCAGCACGTGGTTGGGACCGCCGACATAGTCGCCGATAGCCTCCGGCGTGTGCTTGCCGAGGAAGATGGAGCCGGCATTGCGCACCCGGTTGGCAAACGAGTCCGGATCCTCCGTCTCGATTTCCAGATGCTCGGGTGCCAGCCTGTCCACCAGCGGCACGGCGGCCAGAAGATCCGGGACGACGACGATGGCACCGAAGTCCTTCCAGCTCGCACCCGCAATGGCGGCGCGAGGGAGTGTCGCGAGCTGGCCCTCCACCGCCACCGCGACGGCATCCGCGAGGTCCTCGCTGTCGGTGATCAGGATCGACTGCGCCGCCGTGTCGTGCTCGGCCTGGGCGAGCAGGTCGGCGGCGACCCACTCCGGGTTGGCGCTGCGGTCGGCGACGATGACGACCTCCGACGGGCCTGCGATCATGTCGATCCCGACCTGGCCGAACACCCGGCGCTTAGCAGCGGCGACATAGGCATTGCCGGGCCCTACGATCTTGGCCACGGGCGTGATGGTCCGGGTACCGTAGGCGAGCGCCGCCACGGCCTGCGCCCCGCCGATCCTGTAGATCTCGTCGACGCCGGCGAGCCGAGCGGCCGCGAGGACCAGCGGGTTCAGGATCCCGTCCGGCGTGGGAACGCTCATCACCACGCGCGGAACGCCCGCGACCTTGGCCGGGACCGCGTTCATCAGCACGGAGGACGGGTAGCTCGCGGTGCCGCCGGGAACGTAGAGCCCCGCCGCTTCCACCGCCGTCCAGCGGTACCCCAGCTCGACCCCGGCCGTATCCGTCCAGCGTCCGTCCTGCGGCTTCTGGCGCTCGTGGTACGCCTTGATGCGGTCGTGTGCCAGGCGCAGCGCCGCCAGTTCGTCGCCGCCGCAGGCGCCCAGCGCCTCCTCGATCTCCCGCTCGCCCACCGCCATGCCGGCGCGTGTGAGGTCGACCCGGTCGAAGCGCAGCGTGTATTCGGCCAGCGCCGCGTCGCCGCGTGCCACGACGTCCTCGATGATGGCGCGGACGGCGACGTCGACGTCCTCGGAAATCTCGCGCTTCATGGCCACGAGCCGCGCGAAATCAGCCTCGAAGCTCGACGAGACGGCGGAGAGCCGCAACGGCATGACGCATCCTTCCTGATCCCGCGCCGGGGCGGGCAACCTTCCGAGGGGAACCTAGAGCATGCTGCGAAAAGGTGGAAACCGGCTTTTCAGCGGCTGCACCGGATGGGCGCAGCCATAGGCTTCGTCAGCTTCCGGTGTCGTGGCTGGGACGTGATCCGGTTTCCCAGGCCGGCCCGAGGTCGCGCATGGCCGCTTCCAGGCACTCGACCGTCAGCCGCACTGCGCCGCCACCCGAGAAGTGCAGCGTCACCACCCCGGACGGGGCGTCCGTCTCCTCGAAGGTGATGGCGAGCAGGTTCAGCACCGCATCCGCCGCGTCGGACCGGATCCGGGCGCGCTGTGCCGTCAGCACGCGGTCGAAGTGCAGCCCGGTGCGACGGCGCTGGCGCTGGTTGCGGCGGTCGCCTTCCCAGTCGAAGCGGTTGGCAACGAGAGCGAAGCGTTTCTCGCGCGGGATGAAGGTCATGTCGCCCACCTTCAGGACGGCATCCTGGAGGTGGGCGGACATGATCGCGAGGTCGTCGGTATCGAGGGCGGCGAGTTTCAGCGGTTCCATGGGGCAGGGCGGCTCCTGTAGGACCGACCCTGTAGCGTCGGCGGGGCCAGTGCGCAACGGGCGGGCCGGTGCCCGCGTTCCGGGCCCGTTGGACCCTCAGCGTTCGCCGCTGACGCGCTCCACCTCCGCTCCGCACCGGCCGAGCTTCTTTTCCAGCGCCTCGAACCCACGGTCGAGATGGTAGACGCGGTGCACCACCGTCTCGCCCTCCGCGGCCAGCGCGGCGATGACGAGAGAGACGGAGGCACGCAGGTCCGTCGCCATCACCGGCGCGCCCTTCAGCGCCGTGGCGCCCTCGACGACGGCGAGGTCGCCGTCCAGCCGGATGCGGGCGCCGAGGCGGGCGAGCTCCTGGACATGCATGAAGCGATTCTCGAAAATCGTCTCGCGGATCCTCGAGGTGCCGCCCCCCTTCGTCATCAGCGCCATGAACTGAGCCTGGAGGTCCGTCGGGAAACCCGGAAAAGGCTCCGTCGTCACGTCCACCGAAGAGATGCCGTGCCCGTTGCGGCGCACGCGAATGCCTTCGTTGGTGGCCGTGATCTCCGCTCCGGCCTGCACGAGGACGTCCAGCCCCGACTGCAGCAGGTCCGGCCGGGTGCCCTCGAGCATCACGTCACCGCCGGTCATCGCGACGGCCATGGCGTAGGTTCCCGTCTCGATCCGGTCGGGCAGCACCCGATGCGTACAGCCGCCAAGCGACGTGACGCCGTCGATGATGATGCGCTCCGTGCCGGCGCCCGTGATTTTCGCGCCCATCTTGACGAGGCAGTCGGCGAGGTCCTTCACCTCCGGCTCCCGCGCTGCATTCTCGATCACGGTCGTGCCGCGCGCGAGAACCGCGGCCATCAGCGCGGTGTGTGTTCCGCCGACGGTCACCTTGGGAAAGACGATCTCGCCGCCGCGCAGGCCCTTGGGCGCCCTCGCCACCGCGTAGCCAGCGTCGATCTGGATCTCGGCCCCGAGCTTCTCCAGGGCCATGAGCAGCAGGTCCACGGGCCGTGTGCCGATGGCGCAGCCGCCCGGCAGCGAGACGCGGGCCTCGCCCATGCGGGCGATGAGCGGCGCGATGACCCAGAAGCTGGCGCGCATCTTCGAGACGAGCTCGTAGGGAGCCGTCGTATCGACCACCGAGCTGGCGGACAGGCGGATTGTCTCGCCGCTGTCCTCGGCCTGCCCGATCCGCTTGCCGTCGATGGAGGCGTCGACGCCGTGATTGCCGAGAATCCGCATCAGCAGCCTGACGTCGGACAGGCGCGGCACGTTCTCCAGAACCACCGTCTCCTTCGTCAGGAGGCTCGCGATCATCAAAGGCAACGCGGCGTTCTTGGCCCCGGAAATCGGTATGGAGCCGTTGAGCTTCTGCCCGCCGACGATGCGAATGCGGTCCATGGTCCACCCCTGTCCGGCCGCGGTCACCCGGCGGCATGCGCGCCGAGGCGCGATTCACCCGGCATAAAGCCGAGCATCTCCTGTGAGCGGGGGATTGCGGCGCGGCCAAGGCGCAGCCCTCCGGCTCAGTCCTCACGGTCACCCCCGCCGTCCCGCGCGGGCTCCGGACCTGCCGCCTTGCCCCGGGCCTGCGCCTTGCGGCGCTTCAGGTTCTCGCGCAGGGCGGCAGCCAGCCGGTCCTTGCGCGGGTCGTTCCGCGTTTCCGGCGCGCCGCCCCCGGCCTTGCCGTCTTCCGATCGCTGCCTGCTCATCCCAGCCCCGCTGCGACCCGCACGCATAGAGGATTCGGCGCCCATCAGACAATCGTCCAGAGGAGGTAAGCGCCGCCGGCGATGGACATCGAGGGCAGCGAGCGCGCCGGCGGACGGTGCCACCGTGCAGTTCAGCCCCTCCCAAGCGGACGCGGGCGTCTGTTCTCGTCAGCGCGGGGAGGGCACGCCGGCCCTGATCAGCCGCGAAAAGTCGGCGGACGTATCCGCCGCCTTTGCCCGGGCATCGATGCTGCCGCGTTGCTCCAGCTCGGCCAGCGGAATCCGGGTGTCGACGGCACCGTGGTCGTAGAGGTAGCCGGGCATGTAGCCGTTGACGATCAGCCGCCAGTCGAAGGGGATGGAGCGCCCTGCAGCCCTCACCAGCTTGACGATGGATGTCGTGCAGTTGGTCGTCAGCGAGTTGTAGAACGCCGGCTTCACCGAAAGAGCGTTCGCATCGTCCACATACTCGAGCAGCATCGCGCGGGCAGCCTCCGGCGGCGTGCGCAGGCGGTAGAGCTTCACATCCTCTCCGCGCACATTGCTGCGCACCCGGACGACGTCCCGCTCGTCGGCAGCGATGACCACGAGCGGATTGCTCTTGAAGAGGTCCGCCACGGGCGAAAACTCGCCGTCTCGGGTGCGGCGTACCTCGATCGACCAAGCGAGCTGGTCGCCGTCGTCGAAGCCGAAGCTCATGATCACGTGCGCCATCTCAGGCCCAGCCCAGTAGGACATGAACAGGTCCAGCGAGCGCAGTTTCGTCAGGTCGTAGCTGCGGGTTTCCCAGTTCTCGTCGAATGAACCGTCGGCATGCCAGGCGAAGTCCCGGACATTGGTCAGCGTGAGCGTGTCGCCGTCCACGCGGCCGGTCGTCTGGCGGGCCACGTCGGGAGCCCAATCTGCGGCTGCGACCGGCTCGATCGTCGCCCACCAGCCCAGAACCGCTGCCAGCGCGACCAGGAACGGCACGGCCAAGACAGGACGGCGCCGGGGAAGCGAGGCGGCTGCGAGTGCGCCAGCCGCCACGAACCCGCACGCCACCAGAATTCGAAGCCAGTCGGGGCCGGGGAGCCTGTACCAGAGGGCGAGGCTGCCCCACGCGCAGAGGGGCACGACGACGAGAAGAAACACGAGCAACGAGAAGACGGCGCGAAGCCATCCCAAACCGCCGCGCATGTCCTGCCCCTCCGCCCCGACAGTCGGTGTAGAGCATTTTTGGGCCCGATGCTGTGAAAACGGGCGCAGCCGGGACGTCACAGGCGCCCAGGTATTGTGGCGGCGCATGCTCTTGCCGGCCCAGGGACAGCAAAGCCGACGTCGGCACATTCAGCCTCGCGGGATTGCGACTGTCTGCTGCGCGGTTCAGATCCGGACGTCTTGCCAACATGGCCGGGCTGCCTGACACTCGATCCGACGTCCCCGGGACGCGTAGACCGGCCCGACCCGGCAATCTCCCGCCTTCTCCTTCAGAACCGATCGCAACCTTTTGGACGGAGGCCAGGCATGGACGACGAGCTCTGGCAGGGCGGATGCCAATGTGGCGCGGTCCGCTACGCGTTCACCGTGCGGCCCGACAATGCTTGCCTTTGCCACTGCCGCATGTGCCAGAAGCAGTTCGGCAACTTCTTCGGGTCCTTCGCCGGCTCCCACACGGACCATTTCCGTGTCACGCGCGGGGCGCTGTCGATCTTCCGGAGCTCCGAGGACGCCGAGCGCGGCTTCTGCCGCGACTGCGGCACGCCACTGACCTACAAGGCGATCTCGCGGCCGAGGATTTCGGTGTCGATCGGCTCGCTCGACCGGCACAGCGAAATGAGGCCCGAGTTCCAGTACGGCATGGAATCGTGCGAACCTTGGCTAAGCGAGATCGTCAGCCTTCCCGGCACGCGGACGGGGGACGGCGACAATGGCGAGGGCGACACGCCCGAGCGCTTCGACTTGATCCGCAGCACCAACCGGCAGCACCCCGACCACGCCACATCGACGTGGCCGGTCAACCCCGGCTCGTCCGGCTAGGCAGCATCAATGGCCCGCCGGCCTCTGCAAAGAGCGGATACGGAGCAATAGTTTACGCCGCAGCGCGCCGTGCCATCTCGATCAGGAGGGCCATGTCGCGGCGCGCTTCTGCGGCCACGTTGCGGACGGGAGTGCGGCCGGTCACGGCATCGGAGAAGTGCTCGATCTCGCGCACGAAGGCTTCCTCGTATCCGGGCCGGATGACGGTCGCTTCCATTCGCCCGCCATCGGACCGGCGGCGGACGAGGCGGGTCGGATGGTGGTTCAGATAGGGGGCGGGAAACACCAGTTCGACGATCTCGTCCTCGAAGTAGAAGGCGATACGCTCAGAGTAGTCGGCGACCTTGGGGATTTCGACATGTGTCATGGTCCACAGGGCCGCGCCGCCGCGCAGTCCCACCGCGGCCTGGCCTCCCGCGCCGCCCGCAAACAACGTCGCACCGTGGACGGGTCCGGGGAGAATGCCGAGTACGTCCAGCATGCCGTGGACGGCGTTCACATCGTGTACCAGGGCCGAGCAATAGGCTCCCGCGAACCCACGGAAGACCAGTTCAGACGGCGCAAAGCCCAGTGCGGCTTCCACCTGCACGCGCCTGCGCTCGGCCGTTTCGGCGATCAGTGACTCGGCGACATCCCCACCCGACACCAGGGGATGGTGCGCCACGAAAGGCCACGCGTCCGGGTCGTTCACTTCCACCGACACGTAACGCAGGCGATCGGCCTTGCCGCCGAGCAGATCGAGGCAGGCTTCATAGCTGGGGTCGAAGCGCTTCATGTATCCGACCTGAAGCACGACGCCCTGTCGCGCCTGCGTCTCGGCGAGATCGTCCAGCTCCGCCAGCCCGTAGCAGAGCGGCTTCTCGCAGAAGACGTGAAGCCCGGCCTCCATGGCAGTCTTTGCCAGCGTGGCGTGCCAGGGATCGGGCGCGGCAATGAGCACCGCGTCGAGCTCGAGACCGAGGAGATCGGATGCCTGCGGATAGGTCGGCACGCCGAAGCGCTCGGTCAACGTGGCGCGGACGGCGGGAGAGGGGTCGCTGATGCCGCGCAGGTCGAACCGCTTCGGCAGCTGCAGCAGGTTCGGGATGTGCTCGACTTGCGCGATCAGGCCTCCGCCGATCACGCCGATCCTGAGGCGCTCGTTCATCGCTTCGTCCTTTGGCGTGTCGTTCTAGGAAAGGGCGTTCGGCTGCGCAGCGGAAAGCCGGTCGAGGTCTTCCTGCAAAGTCCTGAGATCCCGCTTGCCTGCCATGAGATCCAGGACCTCGGCTTCCGTGATCTCGCTCTTTCGGAAGGTCCCGTGCGAGCGCCCCCTGTTGAGCAGGGTGAACACGTCGCCGATCGGATAGGCATGGTTGATGTTGTGGGTGATGAAGATCACCCCGATGCCGCGTGCGCGGGCCTGGGCGATGTAGCGCAGGACGATCGAGGCCTGGTGCACACCGAGCGCGGACGTGGGTTCGTCCAGAATGAGCACGCGCGCGCCGTGGTGCACCGCCCGCGCGATCGCGACGCACTGCCGCTCACCGCCGGACAGCGTACCGACTGCCTGCTGTGGATCCCGGACATTGATGCCCATGCGTGCGAGCTCGTCATAGACGATCGCATCCGCCCGCTTCATGTCGATACGCCGGGCGAGGAACCGCCCGATGACCGGCTCGCGGCCAAGAAAGAAATTCCGCGTGATGCTCATCAGCGGGATCATCGCGAGATCCTGAAAGACGGCCGCGATACCCCTGTCGAGCGCCTCGCGGGGAGACTGGAACGACGTCGGCTCCCCATCGACCCGCATGACCCCCGAACTCGGCTGGTGCACACCGGACAAGATCTTGATCAGGGTCGACTTCCCGGCCCCGTTGTCGCCGAGGAGGCAGTGCACCTCGCCCGGCTGGACCGCGATGGAAATGTCCTCCAGCGCGGTGACGACGCCGAACGTCTTCCCCACATGCTCGAGTTCGATGAGCGCGGGTCTTGGGTCGCGGGCCACACTCATCAGCGTGCCTCGGTCGCCTTGCGGCGGATGAAGTTGTTGAACAGGACGGCAAGGACGACCATCAGGCCCAGGAAGACCATGAACCAGTCCGTGTCGATGCCCGTGTAGAAGATCCCCATCTCCACCGTGCCGAAGATCAACGACCCGAACATCGCGCCGATGGCCGACCCGTATCCGCCAGTGAGGAGGTTCCCGCCGATCACCGCCGCGATGACGGATTCGAACTCCTTCTGAGTGCCGCGCAGCGTGTCGGCGGATCCCGTTTCCAGCACCTGGATCACCGCGAAGAGCGTCGCTGCGCAGGCCGTCCCCATGAACAGAAGGATCTTCACACGGCCCACCGGCACGCCGACGTTGCGGGCGGCCTGGGCATCGCCGCCGACGGCGAAGATCCAGTTCCCGAATTCGGTCCGCACCAGGATCCAGGTCGCGAGAGCCGTGAGCCCGAGCCACCATGCCACCGACATCGGAATGCCGGTCACGAGCGGCGTCCCGTCGGCACGGGTCGAGATCCATCCCATGTGGCCGAGCCAGGTGAAGAGCCCGGTGGCGAACTTCCCGCCGAAGAGCGCGACGAAGTCACCTTCCGTCGTGTTCTTTGTGATGTAAGGGATCTGCGTGCGGCCGGTCAGCGCGCGGGTCGTGGCGAGGCTCAGCCCGCGCAGCACGAAGTATCCGGCCAGCGTGACGATGAAGGAAGGCAGGCGCGTGCGCGTCACCAGCAGTCCGTTGGCCGCCCCGACGATGCAGGCGATCCCGAAGGCGATCAGCACGGAGAGCCAGATCGGCAGCTGGAACTGCGTAACGCCGATCCCGATGACGATGCCGGCGAAGCCGATCATGGAGCCGAGCGACAGATCGAACTCCCCGCCGATCATCAGCAGGGCGACGGCGGCGGCCAGAATGCCCAGTTGGGCCGACACCTGAAGGAAGTTGACGATGCCGAGCGCGCTGAACAGCCCGCTGTTTCCGGCAGTGATCGCAAAGAACAGGAACACGAAGATCGTGGCGCCGAAGGACCCGATCTCCGGACGCCTGATCATCCTGCCGAACATGCGTGCGAACCGGCCGGCGGGAGGCGCCGCCTTCGGCGCATCGGTTGGCAGTGCGGCATTCGTCATGGCGGTGGGTCCGTTGTCGCGCGGGAAAGTGCGGCGGCCAGTCGGCCGCCGCCTCCTGTCAGCGGATGCCCTGCTCGCTGAGGGTCTTGATCGGAGCGGCGTCTGCCTTGGTCACGAAGGCAGGGCCGGTCCGGACTGTGTCGGTCGGAAAGGTCTTGTACATCGCCTTGTTGGCCAGGAACACGACGGGATAGTAGCCCATCAGGTATTGCTGGTTATCGATCGCGAACATCATCTTGCCGTTGCCGAGAGCGTCCAGCACCTCGGGGGCGAGGTCGAAGCCGCCGACCTTGATCTTGCCCGAGTAGTTGCGCTCGTCGAGCATCGTCAGCATCGGTCCGGCGAGAGACGTGCCGAGCATCAGGGCGCCATCGGTTGTCGGATGGGCGGAAATGTAGCCTTCGACGCGACGCACCGAATCCGTGGGATCGAGCGTCACGGCGACGATGGACATTTTTGCACCGCTGGGCTTCAGGCCGTCGGCGAAACCCTGGCAGCGCTGGTCGAGGCTGCCGTTGCCGACCTCATGGTTGATGCAGATTGCGTCCTTGACGCCGGCCTTCGCCATGATGTCGCCGGCCTGCTTGCCGTTCTCGTACTCGGATCCGCCCCCGACGAAGAGGTCGAGCTTCCAGGGCTTCACCTGATCCTCGCCGGAGTCGATGACGACGACCGGGATTCCGGCTGCCTTGGCCGCGGCAATCGGAGCTTCCAGCGCGGTCGCGTCCGGGATCGAGACGACGAGGCCGTCGGGCTTCGATGCCGTGGCGGCCTGGATCATCTGGCCCATCTTGACCACGTCGAACGTCGACGGAGCCTGGTATTCGACTTTCACCTTGAGGGCCGCGGCCGCAGCCATCATGCCGTTCTTGACGACGGTCCAGTACTGGTCGTTGGCCTGCCCGTGCGTGACGAACACGATGCGGACATCCTCGGCCTTCTTGGCCTGCGCGCCAGCCGACCCGATGGAGCCGAACACCGCCGACGCCGCCATGGCTGCGCCGAGCATGACCGCCCGGCCTCTATGCTTCATTTTGCTCGACATCAGTTTCCCCTCACTCGGCATTGCTGCGGCCAATCCGGCCATTCCGCCCCACCCGCAGAAGGAGGCGAAAGGCTGCGTTCAAGACGCAATTGGGTCAGGGCTGAAATCTTTGAGGCTGCCCCGCAAAGCAGGGAGCGAGGAAAGCCAGTCCGCCGTGCGGAGCAGGTCGTATTCGTCTGTCCTGATCCGCGCCGATGCGGGCTCGATGACCTCGATCTCGCCGGGCGCATTGGCGTGAAGCGCCATGAAGTTCACGCCCGGTCCGATCTGCGAAAAAAGGTCCCTGTACCGGCTTTCGGCTGGCTGCTCCTGGTGCCATGGGGTCTCCAGCACCCGGTCGACCAACAGCACGTTGCGGAGGGAGAGTTCAGCCGAGCGCGACGTGTAGAATGCCGGATCGAGCGGGCCAAGATTGTGGATCGGCCCGTAGCCCTCGATCGACCTCGGGAACAGGATCGGCACGCCGTACTCCCGGCCGAGCCGGATCGTGATGTCCGCGAACTCCGGGGCCAGGACCGCGCCCATATGGGCGTCGAAATGCGTGGGGGTGAGGCCGGCCCGCAGGAACGTATCGATCTGGGCCCGCAGTTCTGCTTCCACGGCCTGCGGATCTGCGCGGCCCCGGACGTCGGGCACGGTCCGCCAGAAAAAGCCGTTGTCGTCGACAAGTCCGGCCTCGCGCGCAGGTGCGGTGAGCGGCCGCCACCTGTAGTGGCGCTTCTCGGAGGTGATCGTGAGGTGCACTCCGAGCTTGAGCGACGGGTCCCTCGCGCCTTCCTCCGCGATCTCGAGGAACCACGGGCAAGGCACCATCACCGATCCCGAGTCGCAGCGGCCGCTGCGGGCAAGGTCGAGATAGGCCACGTTCGCCCCGTGGCACATGCCGATATCGTCGATGTTGATGATCAGCTTCGGCGTCTCAGCCATTGCCGTGCTCTTCCACGGTGAAGCCGGCAGCCCGGGCGGCGGCTGCAAGATTGCGGTAGCCCATCGTGGCGTAAGTCAGCGGATGAGCCTTCGAGGGATCCTGTTCGGCCTCGACGACGAGCCATCCCGCATAGCCCGAGCCTGCGAGCTTCGGCAGGAGCGTGCCATAGGGGATGGCGCCATCCCCGGGCACCGTGAATATGCCCTCCATGACGGCGCCCATGAAGCTCATGTCGTCGCGACGGGCTCGCGCGAGAATGTCGGGGCGCACGTCCTTGCAGTGAAAATGGACGATGCGCCCGAGATGCCGCTCAATCAGGGAGAGCGGATCGCCGCCGGAGAACGCGCAGTGACCCGTGTCGAAGAGCAGACCGACGGCCTCGCCCGTGTGCGCCATCAGGGCATCGATTTCGGCGTCGCTTTCGACGATCGTGCCCATGTGGTGATGGAAGGCCATGCCGACCCCGAAGTCGCGCATGCGCTCGGCCAGGGCGGTGATCTTCGCGCCGTAGGCGGGCCACTGGTCGGCGGAGAGGCGAGGGCGCTCCGAGATGGGGCGGAAGATCCCGTCGTGCCGGCCGTTCGAGGTGTCTGCGTAAACGACGTGCCTGGCGCCGAGGTCCCTCAGGAGAGTGAGGTGCGGCAGGACGGCGTCGAACTCGGCGTCGATGTCTTTCTCGAGGATGCGGCCGTCGTACCAGCCGGACACGAGCTCGAGATCGTGGCGGGCCAGCACCTCGCGCAACGCACCGCTCTCGCGCGGAAATTTTCCGCCCAGTTCCGTGCCGCGGTAGCCGGCCTGGCGGGTCTCCGACAGGCACTGCTCGAGCGGGGTGTCGCCGCCCAGGGAGGGAACGTCGTCGTTCGTCCACGTAATCGGATTGATGCCGATTTTGACGCTCATCGTCTCCACCCCGGATCTCTGTTTGGGACACTGTCCTCCCGTTCTGACACCCCAGCGAGTGCCAGTTTGTTGCGATTTGAAGGATCCAGTTCTACGCTCCGCTGAGTTGACCAGGGGACAGCATGGCCGGTGAAGGCAGCCTTCAACTGGACTTCCTGATGCTGGACCGGTCAGCGCCTGTCGCGTTGCACAGGCAGCTCTATGACGCCCTGAAGGCGGCGATCACCGGCAGGATCCTTCCGGGCGGCGCGGCACTTCCCTCGACGCGCGGCCTTGCGCAGGACCTTGGCCTGGCGAGGAATACCGTCACCTCCGCCTATGACCAGTTGGTCGCCGAGGGCTACCTCGTCAGCAGCAAGGGTGCGCGCCCGCGCGTGGTTGACCTTCCCGTCGTCACGGCGGGAAGCGCCGACGACCAGCCCGTTCCGGACTGCCAGTCGCTCTCGGAGCGCGGTGCGCTGATGATGCGCCAGCCCGCCCACCATGGCGAACCCGGGCGAATGATCTTTCACCCCGGAATGCCCGACAACGAGCACTTCCCCTTCGGCACCTGGAGTCGGCTGCTGAGCCGCAGGTCGAACTTCGCCGGTGACACGCTGTTCGGCACCTACAACGTTGCGGGACACCCGGCTCTGCTGAGTGCCATCGCCTCCTATGTAAAGGCCGCACGTGGCGTCCGATGCACCCCGGCGCAGATCGTCGTCACGACGGGTGCGCAGGCCGCGCTCGACCTGCTGGCGAGGCTGCTGCTGGATCCCGGCGACACCGTGTGGATGGAGGAGCCCGGCTACTATGGCGCCCAGTCGGCCTTCGTTGCGGCCGGCGCCCGGCTGCTGCCGCTTCCCGTCGACGAGAATGGCTGGCACTTCGACGCGGCGGCAGCACGGAAGCCGCGGCTCATCTACGTCACGCCCTCCTGCCAGCATCCGCTTGGCGCCACCATGCGCATGGAGCAACGCCTCCGGTTGCTCGACATCGCCGAGAGCCGCAACGCCTGGGTCATCGAGGACGATTTCGACGGCGAGTACCGGTTCCAGGGCCAGCCCATTCCGGCCATGCAGGGGTCGGACAACGCCCAGCGTGTCATCTACATCGGCACCTTCGCGAAGATGCTGTTTCCGGCCCTGCGTCTGGGCTTCATGGTGGTGCCCCGCAGCCTGGTCCCCGGCATATCCCGCGCGCTCAGCATCACGGGCCAGTTCGCTCCCCTCCTGCTTCAGGCGGCTCTCGCCGACTTCATCGAGCAGGGCCACATGGCCCGCCATCTCCGGCGGATGCGCCGCATCTACGCCCAGCGCCGGCAGGTTTTCCGACGGCTCTGGGCCGAGGAGATTTCGCCGCTGGCCCGGCTGGTCGACACCGAATCCGGAATCCAGATCCTCGGCTACCTCGGGGATGGACTGAATGATGTCGAAGTCGCTGCGAGGGCTCGCGCTTCCGGCGTCAACGTCTCACCGCTCTCCATCCAGTACCGCCATGGGCCAGCCCGCAACGGCCTGCTCATCGGCTACGCCGCTGCCGACGAGACCACCATGCGGCGCGGCCTCGCCAGCCTGCGGGACGCCATGCGGTAGGCCCCGCTTCGCGCCAGGCATTCCAGTAAGCTCTGATCCTCTACCCCTCGTCCTCCGGCATCGGGCCGCGGGTCGCGTCGAGCTTTTCGACCCGGGGCAGGCTGACCACACGTCCGGACTTCGCAGGCCCTTGTTTGGGTCGAACACGCCGAGCCCGCAGGAACCGCTACGCGGAAGGCCCGTTGCTTGGCCATCTTCGACCAAGGAGCGGGCGTCCCATGACCCAGACCTCACCTGACGAAACGGCCGCCGAGTTCCGGAAGGTCGTCAACATGACCCCGGCGGAACTGGAGCGCTGGCTGAAGACGGAGCAGTCGCGCGAGGTAGGCTGGGCCGACGGACACCAGAAGACGGGGGCAGGAGGACCGGAGTCGGTGGGGCACCATTCCGGCCGCCGCATCGTCGAGATCGCGCACAAGAAGAAGGCCGAGATCGACGATGACGACCTCGCCCACATGCGCAAGGTGATCGGCTACGTGCACCGTCACCTGGCCCAGCGCCCGGCCGGCGATGTCACCGACACCCGCTGGCACCACTCGCTGATGAACTGGGGCCACGACCCGCTGAAGACCTGAGCGGGCGTTCGGGAGCCCGGGCCATAGCGGCAGCAGGGGACCGCGGGCAGCCCACGCAGCCGGGCTCTCCTCGCCAAGGCTTTCCCGGGACCTAAGCCCCAAACGGCTCCGGCGCTTGCGGGAACCCGCCCCAGTGGGTGCATGTGCGGGCCGCCAGCCGGCGGCCTGCGTCGAGGCACTCCCGCAGGGCGCGTTGCTCGAGATGGGCGTGGATGAAACCGGCCGCGAAGCTGTCTCCGGCCCCGAGCGTGTCGACAACCGTGACGGGCAAGGCATCGAGCAAGACGGTGTCCTGGCCGTCCCGCGCGATACTGCCCGACGAACCCCGGGTCACGACGGCGATCCGCGCGCCCTGGCCGAGCAGGCGGTCGAGCATCGTGATGGCCTGGTCCAGCGGCCCGCCGCACGAGGCGAAGGCGATCGCAACTCCGTCCAGCTGCGGGTTCACCGAGATGTCCTGCGAGACCAGCACCCCGGCCTCGCCGAGTGCACGCCGGCACCGTCCATCATCATCGAGCCACCCGACATGGACATGCCGCATGCCGCACAGCACCTCGATCTCGGAGCGGGAGGGTGAATAGCCCTTGCAGGCCCCGAACTCTTCGGCCCCGATGATACGATCGCCGTCCGGAGTGCGCCCGATGTCGGTCCATGCAGTGTCGTGGCCGCGACGAACAATGACATGCGGAACGACGTGATTGTCCCGGATCACGCGAAGCGTTCGCTGCCCGGCCTCATCGTCCCCCACTGCGCCGAAATAGCCTGCGACAAGACCAAGTCGCGCCAGCTGCACGGCCACGTTCAGCGCGTTCCCCCCAACCGTCGAGTGGCCGATCGGGGGCAGGTAGCGATCGATGCAATTGTCCCCGACAGTCGCGACCCCGGCAGACATGGCGGATCAGTAGGCGATGCGCTTGTAGTAGCGGCGCGTGGTGAGGGGGTGGTTGCGCAGCTCCTCGAGATGGGCACTCACCCTTTCCAGCACCGTGGCGAGGAGCGCGGGAACGAGCAACGCGCGGGTCTCGTCGGAGATGCCGGGCAGGGGAAGATCCTTCGTATCGATGACCTCGACGCCCCCCGCCACCTGGCGGGCAAAGTTCTCAACCCGCTCCGCCAGCGGTCTCGTGGAGTCCTCGCCTTTCAGGATGATGACCCTTGCATCGCCATCGACCAGTTCCAGCGTTCCGTGGAAAAAGTCCGAGGCGTGGACCGGCCGGGTGCGGATCCACTGCATCTCTTCCAGGATGCACATCCCGTAGTAGAAGGCCTGTGGCCAGGCCGGTCCGGCCCCGGTGATGATGTGCCATGGCGATGCCGCGATGAAGCCGGCGACGGACTGCGCCCGCGGCTCGAAGGCGGTCTTCGCGGCGATGAGCCCGCGCGGCAGGGCGCCCAGTTCGGCCACGGTCTCCTCCCAGCGGGAGAACTCGCCGCGGTGGGCCATGGCGGCAAGCGCGATGAGCAGGGATTGGACGTAGAAGGATTCACTCGACGTGTCGTCCTCGGCGAAGTTCACCAGCGCGTTCGGCACACGTCCGAGCGGGGTGTCGGCGTGGCCCACCAGCGTGAGCACGTGGGCCCCTCGGGTGAGGCAGTAATCCAGCGCCGCAACGCTCTCCTTCGTCGTACCCGAGAGGGACGGGATGACGACGAGCGCCTTGGGGCCGATCCAGGGCGAGCCGGACAGCACGACTTCCGCCGAGATCTCCAGGATCGCGGGAAGCGTGGATTGTCGGTTCAGGAGCAGGACGGCCGGTTGCATCAGGATGGCGGCGCCTCCCGTGCCGAGGAAGACCACCTTCTCGACCCCCGCCGCCAGCGCGTCGCCAACAATGGCATGAATGCGGGACGCAAGGCCCACGGCGCCGGACTGAATGCTCTCGAACCGGGCTTCGTCGAAATTGAACATCAGGTGCCCCGCTTGCGAATGTTGTCAGACGTCTTATAACTGCCTGACAGGGCGGGACGCAATATCTGGCGTTCCTCCTGCGGCAAAGCTTCAGTCTTGCCGCAAAGGTGGGTCCCGGTACAATCACGGCGCGAGGAGGTGACCGCCTTGGATGGCCTGATTCTGCCAACGCTGCGGACCGAGAAGTCGATCAGCCGTCAGATCAGGGACGCGGTGTTCGACATGATCAGCCGGAACGGGATGAATGCGGGAGACCGCCTCCCATCCGAGGCCGAGCTGTGCGCCGCCTTCAAGGTGTCCCGCCCCAGCCTTCGCGAGGGTCTCGGCTTACTCGAGCAGGAAGGCCTGATCCGGACGCAGCACGGGCGCGGGCGCTTCGTTTCCGCCGCCGCGAGCCTTAAGGTTGCACGGCCGATCACGACCTACGAGAGCATCAGCGTCATGCTGCGCGAACTCGGATACGAAGCGAGGACGCGCGTCCTCTCGGTCCGGGAGGCGCTGGCGGGCAGCCAGCCGGAGGCGCAGGAGGCGCTGGGCTGCCCCGCATCGACGCCCCTCGTCGTAATCGAGCGGGTGCGAGAGGACGGCGACGAGGCCCTGGTCTATTCGGTCGAGACGGTGCCGTCCCGTTTCCTTCCCGATCATCCGCGGCCGGGGCTGTTCGAGGGCTCTCTGAACGACGTCCTCGCCCTGAGCCGCAACAGGCCGATGATGTCGAGGGCGACGATCTCGGCCACGGTCCTGCCGGAGGCCGCCTCACATGCGCTGGGCCGGCCGCCAAAGGAACCCTGGCTGCTGATCACGGAGACCTGCTTCACGGAAGGTGGCGATACCGTGGTTCACGCACGCGACTTCCACCGCGGCGACGTCTTCGCGTTCAATTTCAGCCGGCGCTGAGCCCGTCGCGCCGGACGCCTGTCGCAGCCGGTTCACCTCAGAATCTGCTGGAGGAAGGCCCTGGCCCTTTCCTCCTTGGGGCTTGCGAAGAACGACTCCGGCTCCGCTTCCTCGACGATCCGCCCGCGATCCATGAAGATCACGCGGTCAGCGACCTGCCGCGCAAATCCCATCTCGTGCGTGACGACTGCCATGGTCATGCCGTCGGCCGCCAGTTGCACCATCGTGTCGAGAACCTCCTTGACCATTTCCGGGTCGAGCGCCGAGGTCGGCTCGTCGAACAGCATGATGCCCGGCTGCATGGCGAGCGCACGCGCGATCGCGACACGCTGCTGCTGGCCACCGGACAGTTGCGAGGCGAACTTGTGTGCCTGGTCGGGAATCCGGACCTTCGAGAGGTAGTGCATCGCCCTGTCGTTCGCTTCGGCGTGCGGCAAGCCGCGAACGAGCCGCAACGGCAGGGCGCAGTTCTCGATGACGCTGAGATGGGGAAAGAGGTTGAACTGCTGGAACACCATGCCGATCCGCCGGCGGACCGCTTCCACGACGCCGGGCTCGCGGGTGAGCCTGATCCCGTCGACGTGGATCTCGCCCTCGTCGAAGCTCTCCAGGGCATTGATGCAGCGGATTAGGGTGGACTTCCCGGACCCCGACGGCCCGCAGATCACCAGCTTCTCGCCCCGCGCGAGGGTCAGGTCGATGCCGTGCAAGGCCTTGAACGAGCCGAACGACTTCGACATGCCCCGGATCTGCACGGCCGGCGCGTCGTCCCGGGCCTGGACCGCAATTGCTGAGTGGCCGGACAGCCAATCCAGAAAGTGTGCACCGACGCCCCGCCTCATCGGACGTGCGCCCGGTTGTAATAGCGCTCGATCCGCCCCTGGACGAGCTCCAGGACGATGGAGAGCAGCCAGTAGATGAGCGAGGCAGTGATCATCATCTCGATGTGCCGGAACTCCGTCTGGCCTTGGGTGCGGGCGAGATACATGAGCTCCCAGACGCCGACGACGGACACCAGCGACGAATCCTTCAGCATGGCGATGAACTGGTTGCCGGTCGGCGGGATGATGACCCGCATGGACTGCGGCAGGATGATGCGCAGCAGGGTGCTACCGGGCCGCAATCCCAGAGCCCGCGAGGCCTCCCACTGGCCCCGCGGGATGCTCTCGATCCCGGCCCGGAAGATCTCGGTCATATAGGCGCCGTAGCAGAGCGACAGGGCGGCGATCCCGGCCGGCACGGCATTCACGACGTACCCGAGCTGGGGCAGGCCGAGATAGATGAGGTAGATCTGCATCAGCAGCGGCAGGCCGCGGAACAGGGATGTGTAGAAATTCGCGATGCCCAGCGCGATGCCGTTGGACGAGAGCTTGGCGATCGCTCCCACCAGCGCCAGCACGGATGCGATCGCGATCGACACGGCGGAAATGTAGAGGGTCGTGACGAGGCCCTGGCTTAGCAAAAACCCGATCTTGCGACGGATGAAGCTGAAGCTGAGGTCGAAGGAGTAGAAGAACAGGAGCACGAGCAGCGCCAGCTCCAGCCAGACGACCCAGACCTGCCAGCGCAGGGGCATGCGCAGGACGATGCCGACATTGACGGCGAAGATCACCGTCGCGAGCGCCGCCAGGAGCAGGTTGCGTGTCTCGACGGAATCGGACGCGAGGCCCACGAGCTGGGCGATGCCCTTGCCCAGGGCCGTCGCCCCGACATTCCAGTGCAGCAGGGCAAGGAAGATCGCGATGATGGCCGGCACGAAGATGGCCGGCCGGCTGAGAAGGGGCGGGTAGTCGACGTTGTCGGCGTAGTGCATCGATCGCGTCCTTCCGGCTAGGCCCGGCGCCGCTCGCGGTAGAGATCCATCGCCTGATAGCTCCAGTAGGTCAGCTGCACGGCGACGCGGCCGGCGAGCCCGCCGTTCCAGGCGAGGCCGAACGGGGCGAAGCGGCGGATGCGGTCGCTCTCGCCGGCGATCGCCTCCGCCACCACCGTGCCGCCGATTGCCGTCGTGTTGAGGCCGTGGCCGCCGAAGGCGGTGCAGTACCAGAGCCCCGGCTCGAGCACGCCGATCTGGGGCATCATGTGGCGCGCATAGGACATGAGCCCCGACCAGACCATCTCGACCCCGAGATCCCGGAGCTGCGGGTAGGTCGACACCATGGTCCGGTGCAGGAGGCGGCCGAGAAGGCGGGGCTCCGTGGTCCGGGTCGTGATCTTGCCGCCCCAGAGAATCCGGCGGCCCTCGTCGACGATGCGGTAGTAGTCGCCTGCCCGCCGGTCATCGCCGATCGCCGCTGTCGTCCTGATGGCGCTCGCGACCTTGTCGCGGTCCGGCTTGGTGAGCATCACGTAGGTGGCGATGGGAAGGTAGCTCCGGCGCAGCGCCGGGAGCAGTGCGTCGGTGTAGCCGCCGCAGGTCATGACGACGTCGCGGGCCTTCACCGTTCCCTTTGCCGTCGAGACGAGCCGGGCGGCACCCTGCCGCTCCTGTGTAACCGCCGGAGTCGCTTCGAAAATCCGCCCGCCGAGCCGCTCGATTTCGCGCGCCAAGGCGCGGGCGTAGTTGAGCGGATGGATGTGAAACCCGTTGGGATTGTAGAGCGCCTGGAAGTAACGGTTGGACAGCAGCAGGTCACGGACCTGCTCCGTCGTCCTGTATTCGACCTCGTAACCGAACTCGCGGTGGAGCCAGTCGCGATAAGACTGCAATTCGGCCGGGGCGGGATAGCGAACGGCCGAGAGGATTCCTTGCACCTTGTCGACGTCCGCCATGGCGAGGTCGTCGATGTTCCTTTCTACGATGCCGGCCCCCTCGATGGACATGTGATGGAGCGCGCCGGCCCCCTCGGCGCCGGCGAGCCGCACGATGGAGGAATGGCGCGCCGACCACCCCGGAGAGACGAAGCCGCCATTGCGGCCGGACGCACCCCAGCCGATGCGCTGTGCTTCGAGAAGGCAGACAGACTTGCCCCGGCGCAGAAGCTCCAGCGCGGTGCTCAGGCCGGCCAGGCCCCCGCCGACCACGCAGACGTCGGCTTCGACACTGCCGGAGAGCGTGGCTCGCGGAAGTTCGCGGCCCGCCCCGGCCCGATAATAGGTTTCGATGTAGTCCATTCCAGCCCCGGTCCAGAACATGAGCAGAGAGCGGGGCGGAGTGCCCCGCCGGGAGAAGCCGAAGCAGGGACCGGCCTGTGCGGCCGGCGCCTTGCCCCGGCATCCTGATCAGTTGCTGTAGTCCTGGCCGTACCACTTCTTGGTCAGCGTGCTCAGCGTGCCGTCGGCCTTCATGGCCTTGATGATTTCGCCGAGCTTGGCGGTCCATTCGGCGTCGCCCTTGTCGGCGACGACGACGAGCGGCTCCTTGAAAGCGTAGTCGCCGGGCAGGATCTTCACGGGATAGCCGTTCTTGATCGCTCCCATCGCGGTCTGTTCCGGCGCAATCACCGCGTCGACGCGCGTCCCGTCCCCGAGGCGCAGGTCGTCGAAGGGAAGCATCGAGTCCGCGTACGTCTTGATGTCGCCCGGCTGCAGCGTGTAGTTGATCTTCGGAGCATCCGGTGCATCAATCTGCAGTTGCCGGCGGACGTAGTCCTCGGAGGTGGTGCCCGTTTCCACGCCGATCTTCTTTCCGTTCAGATCGTCACGTTTCTGGGCCTTGCTGTCCTTGTGAACAGCGAAGACGTAGGGGCTGTAGTAGTAGATCCCCGCAAAGTCGAGAACTTCGGCCCTTGGCTTGGTGGGCGTGATCGAGCCTACGGCGACATCCCAGCGGCCATGCCAGTGTCCGCCCGTCATCACTGCCCATTCAGGCGTGTCGAAGCTGGCCGTCGCACCGAGGCGCTTGGCGATCTCCTTCGCGACGTCGATGTCAAAGCCGACGAGCTCGTTCTTGTCATCCAGGAAGCTCTGGGGAGGCCAGCCGCTGTTGGTGGCGACCTTGAGGGCGTGCGTGCTGTTGACCCGGTCGAGGGTCTCGCCGGCCGACGCCGCCTCTACAACCCCGAACAACCCCGCCGCGACGATGGCGCTGGCAAGAAAATGTCGCATGGTGCGCTTCTCCCGATCCCTCGGTGTTCTTGTGTCCTTGTCCCGGCCGGCATTCCCGCCGGGGTTCTGGTTGCGCCACGCGGTGGAACAACCACAGCGAGAATAGTTGTCTATCGTCAGACGTCTTGCAAGCTGGAAGTCTGCCGAGGCTGGTTCTGGCGGTGGGGACGGGAGTGCGGGTTGGTCCCCCGGACCGACGCGGAGCTTCCAGTCAGCAAGAATCGCTGGCGCAAACCGGCGAATGCTGCGCTGTAAGGACGGACGGCCGGCATGTTCGCGCTGAGCAACGGGCGGTTTCAGGTACCTGAGGCATGAGAAAAAACAGCCTTTTCTGCAATCCGCTCACGCCCTTCGATGCATCAATCGGCCGTTAGCTGGAGGTGCAGACATGAAGTCCCTGATCCTGGTGTCCACTATACTTGTTACTTGCGCCGCCGGCTTGAGCCCGAGCTTGGCTTCCACGATGAACGGTAAAGTAAAGCCGATTGGCAACTTCCCGACCACGACAATGGAAATGTGCCCGGCTGCGCCTGTTGGAGAGTATCGGAACAGGGCCAAGCCGTGCCTCTACGTTCCGGAGACGGCAAAAATCACGCCTTGTGCCGTGACCCCCGTGGGGGAGGTCAGGAACCGCACGAAGCCGTGCATGTATATGCCGCGCTAAAGCCGCTGAGAGACATGGCACCCGCCTTTGGCTGACACGGAAGTCGGCCAGGGCCATGGTGCCGTCGCTATCGGGTGTCTCTGGAAAATTTGCATCCCGTCGTAATCAGAGTGCCGGAGCGCTGCCTGACGTAACCCTCTACGTCGGTATCGCTGCGGCACTCTGAGACTTTTTCATGGGCTTGTTGCCCCGATCACCGGCCACCGTCGGTATCATTGCTGCCCGCTGATCAACCCGCCGAGCTTGCGCGAGCAGGGTTCGCGAACGCCACGACCTTCATTTGGCGACGTGCCGGGAGATATGGCTGTTCATCTCGAACATCGTCGCCTTATCCTTCCCAAACACCGCCTTGAGCTTGTCGTCCGCAACGATGGTCCTCTTGTCGGCGGGATCCTGCAGGTCGTGCTTGCGGATATAGTCCCAGATCCGGCTGACGATCTGGGAACGCGGCTGCTTTTCCTTGCCGACCACCTCGGCAAGCTCGGGTGACGGAGTGACCGGCTGCGCCAGCCCGCCTTTTGCCTTACCCGGTGTCGCCTTCTTTGACGGCGCGGTGTCGCTGGCCGCGGACTTCCGCTTTTCCTTGGCTGCCCCGGTCTCCGCACCCTTGCTGTCCTGCTGCTTCTTGGTCGCCATCGATCCGCTCCGTTGAAGATTCACCCGGGCAATGCTTCAGGCTCTCACTCAGTTCAGAGTTGCGTCGCAGATTTTTGGGCCAGCTCATCATATCCGTCGCGCCGGCGGCATGGTTCACCCGCGCTGCGACTTGGCCGCGTGATCGAGAAGCCCCGCACAGACCCGAGGTCAAGCGTGAGAAGGGGCGCGTTGGCAGGATCGGGAACCGTGACGCGCGGCGACAGCAGCGTCGTAAAATACCTAGCATAAACAGATTTGACGATTTTCGAATCGAAGATAAAAAATAACAAGTAAGCAGTTGAACAAAAATAAAATCGCGTCATCCTGCCGCATTATGCTGTTGCTCTGCTACAACTTGTTTTGCCACTGTCGATTTATGACAGACTATGACACTTCGGCTATCTGAGTGGTTGGTACAACGCCCGGACAACAACCGGGGCTGACCATGAGCCGATCTCGCTTTACTCTCGCCGTTGTAGCAACGACGCTTTCCGTGCCAGCTTTCGCTGCCGATCTGCCCTCCAGAAAAGCAGCTCCTGTTGACTACGTCCGGATCTGCAAGATCGGAGACAAGTTTGCCGGGTTTGTCATTCCCGGCTCCGACACTTGCCTCGCGGTTGGCGGACGCGTGCGGTTCGACGCCTTTTACAATGAGCGTTTCTGGGCCTCGCCGACCAATCGCGGTTTCCAGCAGGCGACCCAGCGTTTCAGGGCGCGTGGCTACCTCACGCTCGACGCCCAGACGCCGACCGAGATCGGCGTGGTCCGAACCGCCATCCGCATGTACATCCAGCAAACCACCGGTGGCGCGACGGCTTCGGGTACCGGCGCCGACGGGGCCTATCTCGATTACGCGTTCATTCAGGCTGCGGGCTTCACCGCCGGCCGCTACTTCAACTCGTTCTACGACTTCGCCTACGCCAGTGGCATCAGCCAGAACTCCTATATCGGTGGCGCATCGAACGGCCGCGGTTCGGATACGACCAACGGCGCGATTACGCCGCCGGCCGTCGCCTACACCGCCAAGTTCGGCGACTTCGCCGCGACCATCGCTCTGGAGGACAGCTACTTCCGCCAGAGCGGCGTGTTCCTGTCGCCGGGCGCGCCCACCGTTACTCCCGCCGCGAATGGCGGCACCACTGTGCCGGACCTGGTCGGGCGCATCGAATATGGCGCCGGGTGGGGCGTCGTCGCGCTCACCGGCGCCGCGCACCAGATCCGGCCCAACGCATCCACGCCGGAGGTCGACAGCGAGTACGGCTACGCCGGCCAGCTTGGCGTGAAGGTGAACCTCCCCTTCCTGGCGGCGGGCGACAACATCGTCGCGCAGGTCGCCTACTCGCGGGGCGCGAATGCCTACACCGGCACGGCCACGAATGCGGAGTTCAGCGAGAGCGTGCAGGCGGGAAGCCGCAGGCTGAACACGGCTGACGCCACCGTTGTCGGCGACAGCCTGAAGCTGACACAGGTGTGGCAGGGCTATGCCGGGCTCCAGCATTTCTGGACGCCGACGATCAACTCGACGCTGTATGGGACCTACGCCCAGATCAACCAGTTCGGAAACACCCGAGATGCGGGCATTGCCACGGGCGCCCTGCGCGTCTCCTGGTTCCCCATCAAGAAAACGGAAGTCGGCATCGAGGCCGTGTACACGACCTACACGGACACCCCGGCTGGCTTCATCCGCAACAGCCCGAACGACAACAAGAGCGACTGGCAAGGCCGCATCAGGTTCCAGCGGGACTTCTAGGCGGCGTTCGCAGACGACGGGACGCCGGTGGCGGACCCACGCATGGGGCGCGCCGGCGGCGCGCCCCTGAGCGGTTTGAACGTGCTTCAGCCCTTTCTCACCGGGAGCGACCGGCATCTGCATGCCAATTGTCCGGCGACGTTCGGCAAAGCCTGCAGATCACCTTTGCTTTGCCAGATCCGATCCGCCCGGCAACACTGCCGCGATGGACGCCATCACCTTCCTAGACGACGGTCCCTCCGACGCTCCCGCCACGCTGCTCCTGGCGCACGGCGCGGGTGGCGCGATGGATTCGGCAGGCATGCAATCCATGACCGAGGCGCTCGCCGGGGCCGGGCTCCGGGTCCTGCGTTTCGAGTTCGCCTACATGGCCGCCCGGCGCACCGGCGCGCGCAAGCCGCCGCCCAGGGCCGAGATCGTCATTCCGGAGTACCGGGCCGCCGTCGCCGCCGCGCGTGAACGGCTCGGCTCGGGGCGCCTCGTCATCGGGGGCAAATCCATGGGTGGCCGCGTGGCGTCGATGGTGGCCGACGAACTCCTCGAATCCGGCGAGGTGTCCGGGCTGCTCTGCCTCGGCTACCCCTTCCATCCGCCGGGTCAGCCGGAGAAGACGCGCACGGCCCACCTCGCCACGCTGCGATGCCCGGCGCTGATCGTCCAGGGAACGCGCGATCCCTTCGGCGCCCAGGAGGAGGTGACGGGATACACGCTGTCCCGGTCTATCGAACTGCTCTGGATGCCGGACGGCGACCACGACCTCACCCCGCGCAAAAGTGTCTCGGGATTCTCCGCCGCCGATCATCGGGCGTCCATGGCGGCAGGTGTTCGGATGTGGATCGAAGGGCTGGTCCGGTAAGCGGCGACGCTCGCGTCGGGTGACCTCTCGCACCCTTGCCACGATGATCATAATTGATCAGTTTTCCCGGCTTGACGCGTTTGGGTGAGGGTGAAACTGTCTGTTTCAGTCGGCCTGATCCCTAGTTGTCAGCAATGATCTCTGAAGAACGTGATTTCCTGATCATTTCGATGCTCGATGAGCAAGGGGTCGTGTCTCTGCAGGCGCTCGCACACGCCTGTCCGGACGTCTCATCGGTGACGCTGCGCCGGGATCTCGCGAGGCTCGAGCGGGCGGGCCGGCTCCGGCGAACCCGAGGCGGTGCGATCCGGGTGGAACCGCGGGATGCCTCGTCCACCGCCGAGCGGACTCTCGCGGCGTTACCTGCTCGCCCCGACGCACTGATTCTTCCCCCACTGTCGGGAAGCTGGGCCCAGACGCTCCGGCAGCAGGCCGTGCGAAGCCGTGTGCCGTTTCTCGCCGAGTCCGCCCCGCAGGCAGGCGGCCTCTATCTCGGCCCCGACAACTGGTCGCGCTCGCGCGAGCTTGGCCGGCACGGCGGCCGCGAGGTCGCCGGCGTTTCCGAAGCCGCCGAGATCCTGCTCATCTCGCTCGACGAACTGACCAACGCCACCGACCGGATGAACGGGTTCCTGGCCGGGTTTCGAGAGACCTTTCCAGGGCAGGTGACGGCGCACCAGGTGCAGGGCCGCGGCTTCCTGAAGGACGTGGTCCGCCAGGCACGGGACGCGTTCAGGACGCACCCGGGCATCAATGTGGTCTTCGGCGTGAACGACCACACGGTCCTCGGCGCGCTCGAGATGGCCGAGCGGCTGGGCCGCGACGTGCTGGCCTACTCGGTCGGCGGCGAGGGCGATGCGCTGTTCGACACATTGGCGAGCGGTGGACCGCTGCGCGCGACGCTCGCCCTGTTTCCCGAGGTGGTCGGCCGGGTCGCCATCGACACGGTCTGCCGGTGTTTCGCCGGCGAGGCGATCGGAGAGGCAGTGATCACCCCGGCGGAGGTGCTCACACCGGAAACGCTACCGGACTTCTACCGCCGCGAGGCGGACCGCTGGCGTCTCGACCCCGCCGTGCTGGACCGCATGGCAGCGCCGCACGCCTATTCCGGCCCGCCGCCGGGGGACAGGACGGTCAGCTTCGTCCTGCACTTCCCGTCTCACGACTGGTACCGCAAGCTCGCCGCGGCAATGCGCGAGCGCTGCGCCAGTCTCGGGTTGCGCTTCGAGGCCCGTAACGCCGGCGATCAGGTTGCCGACCAGATTCGCGAGAACCGCCGGCTCATTGCCGCTGGCGTGGCGGCGGACATCGCCCCGCACGAGACCATCCTGCTCGATGGCGGAGAGGCGTCGCGCTTCCTGGCCGAGGCGCTTGCGGCAGAGCCCCGCGACCTCACCGTGGTGACCAACAGCCTCGTCGTGCTGGAGACGCTCGCCGATGCGGCACCCATTAAGGTGCTGCTGACCGGGGGCGAGTTCCAGCCGGCCACCCGCAGCCTCGTCGGCCCGAGCGTCGGAGCGCTGCTGGAGACGATGCGGGTCGACCGCAGCTTTGTGTCGCCGGATGGTGTCTCGCCGGTTTTCGGCCTGTCTTTCCAGGACGAGCGCGCGGCCCTCGTCTGCCGCCGGTTCGCCCTGGCGGCCCGGCAGGTGGTCGTTCTCGCCGACCACAGTGTGCTCGGCTTCGAGGCGCATGTTCAGGCCATCCGCCCGAACCAGTTCCATGCCGTCTACACCGATGCGGGGACGCTTTCCTCGCACCGTCTGGATCTCGCCGCCGCCGGCGTTCGGGTGGTCGTCGCCGACGACGAGGAAGAGGAGGGGCTGGCCGAGGACTTGCGCCAGCCCATGCGCAAAGCAGTCTGAACGGCAAAAAGGGGAGGAAAACATGACAAAGAGGACAAAACGCGTGTCCATCTGGCTCGCGGGCCTCGCATCCGGGACGATGCTGGCCAGCACGGCATTCGCCGAGCAGGTCGTGCTTCGCTTCTGGGACAACCAGCAGACGGAGTCCGGTCTCAGCGAGTATCAGAAGGAGGCCGTGAAGCGGTTCGAGGCGGAAAACCCGAACATCAAGGTGGAAGTCACCACCATTCCCTATCCGGAGTACCAGCAGCGCCTGCTCACGGCAGTGCAGGGCGCCAACGGACCGGACGTCTCGACCGTCGACCAAATCTGGAACGCGGCTTTCGCCGAGGCCGGCGCGATCGCCAAGCTCGACGATCTCGTCAAGGCCGGCACGGTGAAGGCAGACGCCTTCTTCCCCGGCGCCTGGGAGTCGGCGAACTACAAGGGCGCGCTCTGGGGCGTCCCCTTCAACGTCGACGTCTGGTTCTTCGCCTTCCAGAACAAGGCTTTGTTCAAGGAAGCCGGCATCGACCCGGCGACCGTCACCACCTGGGAGGCCCTCAAGGAGGCCGCGCCCAAGCTGACCGACAAGGCCAAGGGCCGCTTCGCCATCGGCCTCACCGGCAACAAGAGCGAGTACCCGGTCGTCATGACCAACTCGTTCATCTACTCGAATGGTGGATCGGTGCTCGACGCGTCGGGCAAGTGCGCGCTGACCCAGCCGGCCGCCATCGAGGCGCTGAACTTCTACAAGGACATGACCGCCTACGCCCCGGCGGGCATCCTGAACGCCGGCAACGAGCCCCTGCGTGAGCTGTTCCTCAACGGCACGCTCGCCATGGAGCTGTGGCCGGCGCTGGAGCAGCCCACGCTGCAGAAGTCCAAGGTCGACTGGGACTTCGTCGCCGGCTTCGCGCCCAAGGGCAAGAAGGCCGTCGGCACGTTCGGCGGCTGGAACCTCGTCGTCTACGAAAACTCCAAGCACAAGGATGCCGCCATCAAGTTCGTGCAGTTCATGACGCGGCCGGACGTGAACGCGGCTGTCGTGGACCTGATCCCGGCCAATGTCGAGGCGGCAAAGGGCTTCCTGCAGAAGAGCCGTTCGCGGCCGGACGTGATCCTGGAGCACCTCAACAACGCCAGGCCGCGGCCGCTCTCGACGCGCTACCTCGAAGTGTCCGAGGCGCAGCAGAACATGGTGCAGAAGATCCTGTCGGGAACGGCCGTCGAGGCCGCCGCGAAGGAAGCCTGCGCCACGATCGACGCGCTGAAGTGATCCCGGCCGGGGCAGCCCTCCCGTGGGGCTGCCCCGCCCGCTAGGGCAGGTTTTGGAGCTCGAGGAATGATCCAGCGCAGGATTGCGCGACACCGCGCCGGAGAGCGCCTGATGGCCTACGGCTTCATGGCGCCGGCGGCCGTGCTCGTGGCGGTCCTGATGTACTGGCCGATGATCGGCACGTTCCGGGAGAGCCTGTTCACCAGCTCCTTCATCAATCCGAACCCGAAATTCGTCGGCTTCGAAACCTACGGCCGGATCTTCGCCGACCCGTCCTTCTGGCAGGTCGTCCGCAACTCGATCGCATGGACCTTCGGGGTCGTCCTCCTTCAGAACGCCGGCGGGTTCCTGATCGCGCTTCTCCTCGACCAGCGGCTGCCGGGGCAGGGCGTCCTGCGCTCGCTCGTGCTTCTGCCCTGGGTTCTGCCGGGGGTTGTAGCGGCCATCCTGTGGCGGTTCATGTTCGACCCGCAACTCGGGCTGATCAATTCGCTTCTGGTGCGCACGGGATTGTCGGAGCACGGCGCCGGCTGGCTCGCCGACCCCGGCACCGCAATGCCGGCCGTCGTCTTCGCCGCATTCTGGAAGGGCTTTCCATTCTCGACGGTGGTCTTCCTGGCCGCGCTGCAGTCAGTGGATGCCGAGCAGATCGAGGCGGCCAAGATCGACGGCGCCGGCCCGCTGCGCCGCCTCATCGACATCGTCATTCCCGCCATGTGGCCGGTCATTGTCGTCAACGTCCTGCTGACGACCATCCTGACCTTCAACTACTTCGACATGATCTGGGTGCTCACGCGCGGTGGTCCGCTGAACGCGACTGCCATTTTCCCGACCCGGATCTTCGAGCTCGGCTTCGGCCAGTTCCGCTTTGGCGACGCGGCCGCTTACGGGTCGATCGCGGTGCTCGTCCTTGTCGTCTTCGTCGCGCTGCTGCTGCTGCTGCAGCGCCGCGCCTCCAGGGCGGGGTGAGACCATGCCCATGGCCCGCCGCTCCCGCGGCCGCATCCTCATGCACCTGCTGCAGATCGCCGTCGCCGCGCTGGTGCTGCTGCCGTTCTTCTGGATGTTCAGCGTCTCGCTGAAGCCGGGCGACGAGCCTTTCGCGACGCCGGCCACGCTGTGGCCCGATCGGCCGACGCTCGAAAACTATGCCCTGGCGCTTCGTCCGGAGTTCCAGCGCTACTTCCTCAACAGCGTCATCGTCTCCGGGCTGACCGTGCTCATCACGGTGCCTCTCGCGCTGCTCGCCGCCTACAGCCTGACGCGATACCAGTTCCGGATCCTGACGGTGTTCCTGGGAGCCGTGATCCTCGCCCAGTTCTTCCCGGCGGGGGCGATGATCATTCCCATCTACAAGATGGTAAAGGCGGCGAACCTGCTCGACACCTACGCCTCGCTCGTCATCGCCTACATCACCGTCACGCTCCCCGTCGCGATCTGGATGCTGCGCGGATTCCTGCTCGGCGTGCCTCGCACGCTGGAGGAATCGGCTGCCATCGACGGCGCCAAGCCGCTGCGGGCCTTCTTCGACATCGTACTCCCGCTGTGCAGGCCCGGGATCGTTGCCACGACGGTGTTCGTGCTGATCGTTACCTGGCAGGAGTTCCTGTTTGCGCTGTCCTTCACGTCAACGAAGGAGATGCGGACGCTGCCGGTCGGCATGAACGACTACATCGGTCAGTACGGCATCCGGTACGGCGAGTTGATGGCGAGCTCCGTCCTCGTCTCGCTGCCGGTGATCGTCGTCTTCTTCTTCCTGCAACGCCAGTTCGTCGCCGGCATCACGGCCGGCGCGGTCAAGGGCTGAGCCCCGGAGTTTCGCATGCCAGACTCCCTGGTCCTCCTGGAACGCGTCGACGAGGCCATCGCCGTCGTCACGCTGAACCGTCCGGACAAGCTGAATGCGCTCTCGACACCGCTGCTGGCAGAACTTGACGCGACCCTCGCGGCGCTCGCCGGTGACGACACGGTGCGCGCCGTGATCCTGACCGGCGCGGGGGAGAAAGCCTTCGCGGCCGGTGCGGACATTGCCGGGTATCGCGGCCGCAACGAGGCGGCGTTCATGGCCTTCCAGATGGAAGGGCGGCGGATCAACGATCGGCTGGAGGCCCTGCCCAAGCCGACCATTGCCGCCATCAACGGATACGCGCTCGGTGGAGGGCTGGAAATCGCCCTGTGCTGTGATGTGCTGGTCGTGTCCACCTCCGCCCGTCTCGGCCTTCCCGAGGGGTTGCTGGGCCTTTCTCCGGGGGGAGGAGGCACGCAGCGCCTGATGCGCTCCATCGGCCGCCACCTCACGGCCGACCTGCTGCTGACCGGAGGACGCCTGAAGGGCGAACGCGCCTACCAGATCGGGCTCGCGGCGGAGTTGTGCGAGCCGGGCGCCCTCAGGGAGACAGCGCTCGCCAAGGCGAGGGCCATGCTGAAGCTCGGGCCGCTCGCGATGGCCGAGATGAAGCGGCTTTTACGCATCGGGCAGGACGCGGCGCTGCCCACGGCCCTCGCCCTGGAGCAGGAGGTGCTGTTCCGCCTCTACTGCTCGGCCGACGGGCAGGAGGGGATCGAAGCGTTCCTCGACAAGCGCAATCCGGAATTCAGGGGGTCATGATGGGTGAGCTGACAGGCCGCGCGGCACTCGTCACGGGAGCGGCGATGGGCATCGGGCGCTCCAGCGCGCTGGCCCTGGCGCGGGAAGGCGCGAGTGTCACCGTAGCCGACCTCGACGCGGAAGCGGGCCGCGAGGCCGTGGCGGAGATCGAGGCCGCGGGAGGCCGGGCCGTGTTCGTCCAGACGGACGTCCGCGAACTCGCGCAGGTGACGGCGGCCGTGGATGCAACGTTGGCCTCCTTCGGGCGCATCGACATTCTCGTCAACAATGCCGCACGCGCCATCGGCGGCGTCGTGGATGCAATCGACGAGGACACCTGGGAAGAGGTGATTTCCACCAACCTCACCAGTGTCTGGCGGGGCATGCGCGCGGCCGTGCCCCACATGCGACGGCAGGGGGGCGGCTCCGTCGTGAATTTGAGCTCGGTCCAGAGCCTGCGGGGCTTTCATGGCTGGGCCGCCTACGCGGCCGCCAAGGGCGGGATCAACGCCCTGACGCAGCAGGCGGCCGTCGATCTTGCGCCGGCCGGGATCCGGGTCAACGCCATCGCGCCCGGCACAATCATGACGCCGCTCAACGAGAAGGTGTTCCGCGAGTCGCCCGATCCCGACGAACTGATCGCGCGCTGGAACGCCGCCCATGCGCTGGGCCGCTTCGGCCAGCCTTCGGAAGTTGCAGATGCTGTCGTCTTCCTGGCGAGCGACCGGTCGTCCTTCATCACCGGGGAGGTGCTGCGGGTGGATGGCGGCCTCACCATCAAGGGGGATTGATCATGGCCTCGGTCACCCTGAGGTCCGTCTCGAAGCGCTGGGGCAGCGTGGTTGGGGTCGAGTCCTTCTCCATCGACATCGCCGATGGCGAGTTCATCGTGTTCCTCGGTCCGTCCGGCTGCGGGAAGACGACGACCATGCGCATGATCGCGGGTCTCGAGGACCCGACGGACGGGGAGATCTTCATCGGCGAACGTATGGTCAACGACCTGTCGCCCGGCGACCGCGACCTCGCCATGGTGTTCCAGAACTACGGTCTCTACCCCCACATGACGGTGGCCGAGAACATCGGCTACCCCCTGAAGGTCCGCAGGATCGCGCCGGACGAGCGGACCCGCCGCGTGCGGGAAGCGGCCGGACGCGTCGAGCTGGAGACCTACCTGGACCGCAAGCCGGCGGCGCTCTCGGGCGGCCAGCGGCAGCGCGTGGCGCTGGCCCGCGCCATCGTGCGCACGCCACAGCTCTTCCTGATGGACGAGCCGCTGTCCAACCTCGACGCGAAGCTGCGCGTCTCGATGCGCGCCCAGCTGAAGCACCTTCAGCGCGAACTCGGGACCACCACCATCTACGTCACCCACGACCAGGTCGAGGCGATGACGCTCGCCGACCGCGTCGTGGTGCTGTCGCAGGGCAAGGCGCAGCAGGTCGGCACGCCGCTCGACATCTACCAGCGTCCCCAGAACACGTTCGTCGCAGGCTTCCTGGGCAGCCCGCCCATGAACCTCATTCCCTGCGAGGCGAGCTCCGGCACCCTGCAGAATCCGGCCTTTTCACTCGATGTCCCGGTCTCTGCCTCCGGGCGTGTGACGCTGGGCCAGCGGCCGGAGGATCTGCGGATCGAGGCCCCGGAGAAGGCCGACATCAGGGCCGAGGTCTTCACCGCCGAGTTGCTCGGCGACGCCACCCTGGTCACCGTGAAGGTCGGCAACGACTTCGTCGTCGTGAAGGCGGACAAGGACTGTCCGGCCCGCATGGGCGACACGGTGGGGATCAGCTTCCGCCGCGAGGCGCTGCACCTCTTCGGTCCGGGCGGCGAGCGGTTGCCCGGGATCCCGGCCATGGGGAGGGCGGCATGACGGCGCCTCGCTTTCCCGCGGCCGGGGCGCCGCTCCTCGATCTGTCCCGCGCTGCAGTCTTCTTCGACGGGCAGTATTCGACCCCGCGCATCCATCATCCCGAAGGGGTCGCCGTGGCGCCGGACGGATCGGTGTGGTGCGGCAATGCCGATGGAGACGTGCTCCGCATTGCGCCCGACGGTTCCGGCGTCGAGAAGGTGGCGTCCACCGAAGGCTTCGTCCTCGGCCTCGCCTTCGACGGGCCCGACACCCTCTACGTCTGCGAGCAGCGAAATGCCGCCGTTCTGCGGGTCGACATCCCGACGGGCCGCCTGACACGGCTAGAGACGGAGGGCGCAATCCGGATCCCGAACTACCCTGTCGTGGATCCCGCACGCCGGGTTCTCTATGTCAGCGACAGCATCGGCTTCGGCGAGCAGGGGCCCGGCGTCTGGCGCTTCGATCTCGCGTCCGGCCGCGGACGGCTCTGGTGCCGGGATCCGATGGATTTCGCGAACGGCATGGCGCTGTCGCCAGCGGGCGACGCCTTGTTCGTCGTGGAGACGTTTGGCCGGCGCGTCAGCCGGATCTCCATTGGTGCCGACGGCGAGGCTGCCGGACGGACCAGCGCGGCCACGGACCTGCCGGGGCTGCCGGACGGCATCGCCGTCGACGGGCAGGGTGTGCTGCACGTGTCCTGTTACGAGCCTTCGCGCGTTCTCAGGATTACGGCCGAAGGCAAGGCCGTGGTGCTGATCGAGGATCCGCACGCGACGCTGTTGTGCCATCCCACCAACATCGCCTTCGACGGGTCCGTGCTCTACGCCGCCAATCTCGGCCGCTGGCACATCACGCGGATCGAGACGGACACGCATGCCGAACCGCTCGCCGGCAGGCTCGGCCGGGAGAAGCACGCATGAGCACGATCCGCCTGCGTGGCATGACGTGGGACCACCCGCGCGGCTTCGACCCGCTCGACAAGGGTGCACCCGGCTTTGCCGCCGCGCATCCCGGCATCGAGGTGAGCTGGACCCGGCGCAGCCTGCGGGACTTCGGCGTCCAGCCGGTGGAGGATCTCGCCCGAAACTTCGACCTGATCGTCGTCGACCATCCGTTCTGCGGCCGCGCAGAGGCGACCGGCTGCCTCCTGAACCTGGAGCCCCTGCTCGGCGAGGCCTTCTTAGCGATGCTGGAAAAGCAGAGCGTGGGACCCTCCACCCGGTCCTACCGCTTCGGACGCGGGGTTTGGGCGCTGCCCACCGACTCAGCGGCGCAGGTTGCGAGCTACCGGCCCGACCTCTTGGCCAGTCTCGGCCGTGAAGGCCCGCCGCGAACGTTCGGAGACATTTTGCAACTCGGACGCGACGCCAGGAGGCGAGGGCTCTTTCTCGCCATGCCGGCCTGCCAGAGCGACGCGGCCTGCCTCGTCGCGACCATGAGCGCCAACATGGGGACGCCGATCAGGCCGGACACGCCGTTCCTCCTGCCGGAGGATGTGTTCGAAGCCGTGCTCGACCGCCTGCGGGAGATCCTGGCGCTCGCCCATCCCGCATCGACCGGCTGGAACCCCATCAAGACCTACGACGCGATGAGTACGGGCGACGACATCGTCTACGTGCCCTTCGCCTTCGGCTATTCCAACTATTCACGCCTCGGCGTGGCAAAGCCGATCCGGTTCACCACCATCGCTGGCCCGGGGCCGGATCCGGCGGCCGGCGCGATTCTGGGGGGAGCGGGCTGCGCGATCTCCTCGTCCTGCGCGAACGTCGAGGCCGCGGTCGCCTATCTCCGCCATGTACACACGCCGGGACACCAGGCCGGCGACTACTTCGCCTTCGGCGGCCAGCCCGGGCTGCGCGCGGCCTGGACCAGTGCCGAGGTGGACAGGCAAGCGGGCGGGTTCTTCTCCGGAACCCTGGAGACCCTCGACAAGGCCTGGTTGCGCCCCCGCTTCGACGGCTTCATCCATGCCTTCGAGCACATGGGAGACCTCGTCCATCGCTTCCTCGCCGGGGATGGCAAGGCCTCCTCCGTGATCCAGGACGCCAACGACACCTACGCGCGCGCTGTCGAACGCGCCTCACTGAAACGAGCGGACCCATCGCCATGACCAAGGCCCTGCAAGACGTCACCGTCCTGGACTTCAGCCACCTCCTCCAGGGCCCCTTCGCGACCCAGCTCCTCGGCGACATGGGCGCCAACGTCATCAAGGTGGAGCGTCCCGGCCAGGGTGACCTGTTCCGGACGATGACGTTCAAGAACCGCTGGGTGGGCGGGACGGAGAGCCCGAATTTTCTGGCCTGGAACCGCAACAAGCGCTCGCTTGCCGTCGACCTGAAGGCGCCGGAGGCGAAGGAGATCCTCTACGAGATCGGGCGCAAGGCCGACGTCGTCGTGCAGAACTTCCGTCCGGGCGTGCTGGCCAAGCTCGGCTTCGGCTACGAGGACTTCAAGGCCATCAATCCGCGGGTCATCTACTGCTCGGGGTCCGGCTATGGCGACAGCGGGCCGTACCTGTCCCGGCCGGGGCAGGACATGCTCATCCAGGGCCTGACCGGCCTCGCCGCGGCCACCGGGCGGGCCGACGGGCCGCCGGTTCCCGTCGGCGCCGGCTTCGCCGACCAGGTCGGCGCGATGAACATGGTCTACGCCATCCTCTCCTCCCTCTACTGGCGCGAGCGCTCCGGGTTGGGGCAGGAGATCAAGATCGACCTGATGTCCGGCCTCCTGCAGCACCAGAACCAGGAGATGGTCTGGGTGATGAACTTCAACGAGAACTTCGCCCGCCCGAACTCGGGCATAGGCCATCCCGGCATGGACGCACCCTTTGGCGTCTACCCCACGAAGGATGGCTGGGTGACGATCGCGATGAGCCCCTTCAAGAAGCTGGTGGGCGTGCTCGGCGAGCCCGAACTGCTGGAGTACGACAGCCCCGAGATCCTTTTCTCAAAGCGTGACGAGGTGTGGGAGAAGATCGCGGCCGAGACGCGCAAGTGGATCAGGAAGGACCTCCTGGACGCCATGCTGGCAGTCGACATCTGGTGCGGCGAGGTGAAGTCCCATCTCGAGGTCCCGGAGGACGAGCAGGTTCGCCACCGCGGCGTCATCACGTCCTACGAGCACCCGAAGGCCGGGACCGTGAAGGTGGTCGGACCCGTCGTCCAGCTCAGCGAGACGCCTCCGGCCATCGAACGGGCTGCTCCCCTCGTCGGGCAGCACTCGGCCGAGATCCTCGCCGAGTTCGGCTTTGCTCCGGACCGGATCGAGGACTTTGAAGGCCGCGGCGTAATCGGAGTGGCGAAGGACTGAGGCGTGGTCCCACCAGGAGACGCCACTGTGGCGTAGCGTCCGTCCCAAGCCGGGGGGCAGCGGTTCTGATCTAGTCTGAGGCCATCAAGGCCTGGTCGCGAGGACCGATCGTGCGATCACGCCCGGCTGGCCACGTAGTGTCGCAGGGCGTCGTTGATGCGCTCCTGCCAGCCCGGACCGTCCTCCTGGAAATGCGCGAGCAAATCGCTGTCGAGCTTGATCGACACCTGCTCTTTCGAAACGGGGATCGCGCGCTTGGCTTCGCGCACGGGATCGGGCGCTGGCGGGGAAGCCGGCTTGAAGACGGCTTCTGCAATCGAAAGGGGATCGGTCGGCCGGCGGCGAATGGGTGGGTTTGCCATGCGGGTCTCTCCAGGGAAGCGGGCCACCGATACAGCCCGGCCGTGCATCCGGGAATGCTACAGCGCCCTGACCGGACGAACAAACAATCAGCATTGACTCATGAATTAGTCGAAGCTAATCTATTTGCATGCTCGATCCCGTCGACACCGTCATGCAGGCCCTGGCCGTTCCCACCCGCCGCGCGGTGCTGGAGCGCATCATCGGCTCGGGTGAGATCACCGTCGTCGAGCTGACCCGCGGCAGTGGGGTCACGCAGGGCGCCATTTCCCAGCATTTGAAAGCGCTGAGGCAGGCAGGTCTCGTTGCGGAGCGGCCCGTGGGGCGCAATGTCTACTACCGCGCACGGCCGGAAGGGCTGGAGCCTTTGGTGGACTGGATGAGCCACTACGGCGCGTTCTGGCGCGAGCGCTTCGCCGATCTCAGCACTCTCCTGAAGGACATCGATCCATGAGCGAAGCCGCAACTGCCACGCGGGAGATCGTGGTCGAGGAGACGTTCCCGCACCGGCCGGAGACGATCTGGCAGGCCTTGACCACGGGCGACCTCATTGGCCGCTGGTTCATGGCGCCCACCGGGTTCGCGCCCGTGCCGGGAACGCGCTTCACCTTCCAGACCAAGGCTGGAGGCGCCTGGGACGGTGTCATCCATTGCGAGGTCCTGGAGGCTGTTCCCCACGAGCGGCTCGTCTACAGCTGGCGCGGTGGGCACCCCGACAACACTGGCTATGGCGCGCCCCTGGACACCACCGTCAGCTGGACCCTGACCCCGACGGCGGAGGGGACGCGCATTCGCCTCGTCCATGCCGGCTTCGTCGTGCCGCGCAACCAGTCGGCGCTCGAGACCATGGGCAACGGCTGGAAGAAGGTCGTGCCGGCCCTGGGCAACGCTGTCGCGGGGCAGGACTGACGGCGCGCCCCCGGCGCAAGTCGTCCGGACGCCCCGTTGGGCGCTCGGCGAAGGTCAATCAGACTGAGGAGACTGCCATGAGCGACCCCTTCACCGGCGGCTGTTCCTGCCGCGCCGTGCGCTACGAGATCACGGCCGAGCCAATCTTCATGAATCACTGCCAATGCCGCGACTGTCAGCGGGTGAGCGGCACCGGGCACGGCTCCTACCTCACCTTCCCTTCACGCGCGCAGGTGACGGTGACGGGCGAAGCGAAGCGGCGGGAGATCGTCGCCGACAGCGGCGGCGTAAAGAGCCACGCCTTCTGCCCCGCGTGCGGCTCGCCCGTGTTCCTGACCTTTGCCGCCATGCCCGACCTGTTCACGATCCATGCCGCGAGCCTCGACGACCCGGCCCGCTTCGCGCCGCAGGTTGTGACCTACGCGTCGCGTGGGCACGCCTGGGATTACCTCGACCCCAGTCTCCCCCGCTTCGAGACGATGCCCAACGCCTGAACCCGCGCAACATCGGTTTGACGTCGCGATCAGGTCCGACCGGCGGGAGATGAGCATCGTCCAGGCTCAGGCCTCGGCTGCAACCGCCGACAGGGCGTCCAACCCGGGGCCGGCGGTCGGCACCGGCACGTGGAACACCTCGCCGATTACCTGCGTCCAGCCGAAGATGAAGTAGGTCCAGCCATCGACGATGGTGAGCGCCCGGGCTGCCGCCTGGGCGCGCGCCTGAGCGAGAAAGACGAGATCTCCGCGGTAGTTCAGCTCCCAGACGATCCCGTGTTCAGGAAACCTTGCGCCATCGGTGAGAGGCGAGCCGGGAGCGTCCTTGCCCAGCCCGGTAGCGTTCACGACCACCGAGCCCGGCTTCAGGCCCGAGACGATGGTGTCGTTCTCCGCGGCGGACCGGACGAGGTGGTAGTCGACGGGCACCGTCGCACTCATCTCCTCGTGCACGCGCCTGATCTCGGCCAGCCGCGGTGCATTTACGTCCGCCACGATGATGCGCGACGGGCGGTCGGCCGAACGCCGGGGCTGCATGAGGTGCCACGTCATTGCGATGGCGGAGCCCCCGGCGCCGAGCACGAGGAATTCCGCGCCGGTGCACGCGAAGTGGCCGTCGGGGAGGAAGCCATCGAGGGCCAGGCCGGACGTGATCGGGTCCTTGGCATGGCAGACGAGACGGCCCCCCTGCTTGGAGATGCAACTCGTCTCCTCCATCAGCGCTGCCAGCGGGTCAACCTCGTCGAAAAGATCCCGGCAGGCCTTGAACAGGTCGATCTTGTGGGTCGTGACCAGTGCGCCGAGCGACAGGGGATCGCTGGCGATGAACTCGACCGCGCCGCGGTACGAAGCCGGGTCTGCGTGCAGCGGGAAGTCGATCCCCCTGATCTCGGCGTCGCCTATGCCCAGACGCTCCGCCCAGCGGGGGAAGACACGCATGATGGAGCTCTTCGTCGTCGTCACCCCGATGAAGTAGAGGGTTGGCCGGGTGGCCGGAGTGTAGGACGTCACGAGACCTGCCTTCATGTTTGAGGGTGAAGTTCGGCCTCAGCCGCGCTTGGCGAGGATTGCCTCCACCAACTCCGGCGGTCGCTGGCGGTAGCTGCGGTTTTCGACCGCCATCCAGCCGGACTTGCCGTCGTCCACAATGCGGCTTCGCATTCCGCCGGCCGTCTCGATGATGGTGTAGTCCTGCCCGGAATCGGCGGGGTAGGCGAAAGTCATCACGAGTTCGCCGGGGCCGGTATTGACCGACCGGTGGATCCAGTAGGGCGGGACGTAGCACATGGTCCGCGGCCCGATCTCGACCAGGCGGATCTCCCCCGCCGGCGATTCCAGCAGCATGAGCCCGGTGCCGCTTTCACCGTAGTACATCTCCGGACGGTTCGGGTTGGCGTGGATGTGGCCGCGGGTCATGAAGAACTCCCGGCCCACCTTGCCGGGGAGCATGCGCGTAACGCCAATGATCATGTCGCCAGGATCACTGGACGGCTTGTAGTCCGTCACCTCGTAGACGACCGTGTCACCGAGTGCGCCGAGTGCCCTCTGGTAGGCGTCTCCGTCCTCGTACAGCCCGTCCAGGTCCTTGAGTGTCTTGACGTAGCGGTTTGTCGCTCCACGCAGCTTACCGTTCTGCACGTCCACGACGCAGATGCCGGGCTCACGCATCATGCTGCTTCCTCCCCTGAAAGACGCAACCAGGATAGCTCCCACATGTAGTTATGCTACATAATTCTCGCAGCAGAGACTTGGCAGCCGCTCCGATGTGAATGCATCTCACGTTTGCAGCGCAGCATCGCATCTTGTGCGACGCAATATTCTCACATCGGTGCGATGATTGCACAAATTTAGAATTTGCAGAGGTTGACTGCCGGTTATGCCTGTTCTTACGCTACACCACCCGTTGCACACACCCTCCAAGATGGAACGGGAAGGAGGATCGCCATGAAGCTGAAGATCGCGGGGCTGCTCGTTGCGACGGCGCTGGCCGCTGGGACCGTCGGATCTGCCCAGGCGGCCGACTGCAAGGTCGGCGTCGCCATGTACACGCTCAACGCCCCCTATTTCGCCGCGCAGGTCGCTGCCGCAGCGGACCAGGCCAAGAAGGCTGGCTGCGAGGTGTCGACGTCGGACGGTCAGAACGACATGGGCAAGCAGATCTCCGACGTGGAGGACATGCTGTCCAAGGGCATCAACCTGTTGATCCTCAACCCCCGTGACCCCGAGGGCCTCGTCAGCACCGCCAACGCCGCGACGGCCAAGGGCGTCAAGGTCGTGGTGATGGATTCCAGCATCAACACCAAGGCCAACGTCGTCACACAGGTGCGCTCGTCGAACGACCAGAACGGCTATCTCGTCGGCCAGTGGCTCGCCAAGACGATGCAGGGCAAGCCGATGAAGATCATCCTGCTCTCCGGCGACAAGGGCAACGAAGTCGGCCGTGACCGCCGTCTCGGCGTGTTCAAGGGCGTGGTGGAAGGTCAGCTCACCAACGAAGGCAAGTCCGGCTTCACGGTTGTCGGTCAGGGCTGGGGCGGCTGGGCCGACGAGGGTGGCCTGAAGGCCATGGAAGACCTCATCACCGCTCATCCCGATGCCAACGTCGTCCTCGGCGAGAACGACTCGATGGTCCTCGGCGCGATGAAGGCGCTGAAGGCGGCCGGCAAGTCTGACATGCTCGTGCTCGCCGCGGCCGACGGCCAGAAGGAGGCGCTCGCCGCCATCAAGGAAGGCAAGTACGGCGCGACGGGCCTCAACGATCCCGACCTCGTCGCACGCACCGCCGTCGATGTCGGCCTCAAGGCCCTCAACGGCACGCTGCCGGGCGACTTCCCCAAGCTGTACCTGACGACGCCCGCGGTCATCACCAAGGAAAACGTTGAGCAGTACTACAAGCCCAACGCGGTTTTCTGAGGCAGTATTCCGGTCCAGCCGGCAGTGAAGGTGACGGCGGCGAACCCGCCGTCACCCTTTCCCTCGAGAACAGACGGACATGACCGATCTCGTCAGACTGACCGCGATCACCAAGTCCTTCGGGGGCGTCCAGGCGCTCAAGGGGGCGGACTTCACGGTCGGTCCCGGCGAGGTGCATGCGCTGCTGGGCGAGAACGGCGCCGGCAAGTCGACCCTGATGCGCATTCTCGGCGGCGAGATGGAGCCGACCAGCGGCGAGATCGAGATCGGCGGGGAGAAGGTGGTCTTCCGCGATCCGCGTGACGCCCGCGCCCTCGGTATCGCGGTCATCCATCAGGAACTGGCGCTGGCTCCCGATCTGACCGTGGCCGAAAATATCTTCCTCGGCGAGTTGCCCCCGGTGATCTCGTGGGGCTCGCTCAACCGGCGCGCCGCCGATCTCATCCGGCGCCTCGGCTTCTCCATCGACCCCGCGCAGACCGTCGGGCGTCTCGCGGTCGCGCACCAGCAGGTTGTCGAGATCGCCAAGGCCCTGTCGCGCGACGTCAAGATCATCGTGTTCGACGAGCCCACGGCCGTGCTCTCGGCCCAGGACGCGGAGCGCCTGCACACGATCATCGGCTCGCTCCGTGCACAGGGCGTGGGCATCGTCTACATCTCACACCGGCTCGAGGAGGTCTTCAAGATCGCCGACCGGATCACAGTCATGAAGGACGGGCTGGGCGTCGGCACGGTGCCGGCGTCCGGCGTCACCATTGACCAGGTCATCCGCATGATGGTCGGCCGTTCGCTCGACGCGATGTTCCCCGACCGCGCCGAACGGACGATCGGTGCCGAGCGTCTCAGCCTGCAGTCGGCCTCGGCGGGTCGCATGGTGAAGAACGTCTCGCTCAGCGTCAGGGCAGGGGAGATCGTGGGGCTGGGCGGCCTTGTCGGCTCCGGCCGGACCGAGGTGGCCCGGCTGATCTTCGGTGCGGACAGGCTGGCGAGCGGGTCCGTCGTGCTCGACGGCAAGCCCCTGAGGCTGCGTTCGCCTCGCGATGCCGTGAAGGCCGGCATCGGCCTTCTGCCGGAAGATCGCAAGCAGCAGGGCGTCATCCTCGACAAGCCGATCCGCGTGAACGCCACGATGGCACGCCTCACCTCGGTGGTGAACGCCCTCGGCTTCCTGCGCACGGGTGCGGAACGCCGCCTCGTCTCCGATCTCGGCAAGAGCCTGCGCTTGAAGGCCTCCAGCATCGAGGCACCCGTGTCGAGCCTGTCCGGGGGCAACCAGCAGAAGGTGGCGCTCGCCAAGTGGTTTCATGCCGATGGCGAGGTCATCCTGCTGGACGAGCCGACGCGCGGTGTGGACGTCGGTGCGAAGACCGAGATCTACGCGCTCATCAACCGGCTGGCCGAGGGCGGCAAGGCCGTACTGGTGATCTCGTCCGAGCATCAGGAGCTGTTCGGCCTGTGCGACCGCATCCTCGTCATGGGCGAGGGAGAGATCCGCGGCGAGTTGCTGCCGCCCGACTATTCCGAAGAGAACCTGCTTTCGCTGGCCATGATCCGGCGGACCGAGAGCGCAGAGGCTGTGAGCTGACATGACAATCGCTGCGGAAAACCCGGAACACCGCTCGCGCATCAGCGTGGCGGAGGTCGTCCAGCGGTTCGGCACGCTCGGGATCTTTCTGGTCCTGGTGGTGGTGGCGAGCCTGTGGTCCAGCAGCTTCCTGACCGCCAACAATATCCTCAACGTGCTGAGGCAGGTGGCTTCGGGGGCGGGGATCATGGCGGTCGGCATGCTGTTCGTCATCCTGACGCGCGGCATCGACCTGTCCGTGGGCTCGATCTCGGCGCTCGGTGGCGTCCTGGTCGCCTACTTCATCGCCAACTCCGGATACGGCACCGGGGTGAGCATCGTCCTCGTCCTGCTCTCCGGGGCTGCCTGCGGCCTCGTCACGGGGTTCTTCGTGGCCTATCTGCGGCTGCCGTCCTTCGTGATGTCGCTGGCGATGATGGCCATTGCCCGCGGCCTCTCGCTGATCATTTCGGCCGGCCGGCCCATTCCGCTGGGTGATGGTGGCGCGGCGCTCGACAGTTTCGGGTCCGGCTTCCTGTTCGGGATTCCGCAGCCGGTCATCCTGATGTTCGCGGTGTTCATCGTCGGCGGCGTCATCCTCAAGTTCACGCAGTTCGGCCGCATCATCACGGCCATCGGCTCGAACGAGGAGGCGGTGCGGCTCTCCGGCATTCCCGTCGCGCGCTACGTCATGGCGGTCTACGTGATTTCCGGCGTGCTCGCTGCGGTGGCGGGGATCATCTCGTCGGCCCGGACGGGAGTGGGGTCCGCGCAAGTCGGCGTCGGCGCCGAACTGAACGTCATCGCGGCGGTCGTGATCGGCGGTGCCAGCCTGATGGGAGGCCGCGGCGGCGTCATCAACACGCTGCTCGGCGCGCTCGTGATGGGCATCATCGCCAACATCATGAACCTCGCCGGCGTGCCGGGTTACCACCAGCAGGTCTACATGGGCCTCATCATCCTCGTGGCCATGCTGATCCAGTACTCCACCGGTTCTCTGAAGCACTGAGCGGATCCAGACGATGCCGCGCGACCTGACACTGGCGATCGACGTAGGCACCGGCAGCGCCCGGGCTGCGCTCGTCGACATGTCGGGGCGCATCCTGCACATCGCCAGCCGCGAATACGCCCAGATCGTCCCGGCGTTCGGATGGGCCGAGCAGCGGCCGGACGACTGGTGGAACGGCGTCGCGCACTCCACGCGCGCCGTGCTGGACGCGGTGGACGGCGCCGGCGACCGGATCGCCGCGGTGTGTGCCTGCGGCCAGATGCACGGAACCGTGCTCATCGACGAGGCGGGTGCCCTGACGCGCACGACCGCCCCGCTGTGGAACGACAAGCGCACCGTCCCCCTCGTCGAGGCGTTCGAGCGCGAGAACCCCGCCGCAAGCTACCTCGGCGCGACGGCCAACCCGGCCGCGCCGGCCTGGCCCGGCTTCAAGATGGCATGGATCCGGGAGAACGACCGGCCGGCATGGGACGCCGCCGCCACGGTCCTGATGCCGAAGGACTACGTGAACCTGAGGCTGACGGGCGAGCGGGCGATGGATCCCGGCGATGCCTCTTGCAGCTTTCTCATGGATCCCCGGAGCTTTTCGTGGTCGGCGGACATTGCCGGCCGGCTCGGCCTCGATACCCGGAAGCTCCCGCCCATCCGCAACGGGCTCGACATACTCGGCACAGTGACGGCTGAAGCCGCCCGTGCGACGGGGCTGCCGGAGGGCATCCCTGTCCTGGTAGGCGGGGCCGACTACCCGGTGGCGCTTCTGGGGTCTGGCGCATGCAGCCCCGGTCTCGTCTCCGACGTCACCGGTACCTCGTGCATCCTCACCCTGATCGCCGAAGCGCCGCTGATCGATCCCGAAATCTGCAACGTTGCCACCGTCGAGGGGCACTGGGGCCCGTTCGTCCTGCTGGAAACCGGTGGAGACGCGATGCGGTGGGCCCGCAGGGCCTTCCACGAGCGGGCGCTCGGCTATGAGGAGATCGTCGCCAAGGCAGCCGAGGCTCCGGCCGGGAGCGATGGCCTCTTCTTCCTGCCCTATCTCGCGGGGGAGCGGTTGGGCGAGCACCGCAATGCGCGGGCGCAGTTCTTCGGCCTAGGCGCAGCCCACGGGCTTGCGCACCTCCACCGGTCGGTGATGGAGGGCGTCGCCTTTGCGGCCGCCCGGCACCTCGGCATCATGCAGCGTGCCACAGGTCAGCGGATTGATCGGGTCATCGCCTCCGGCGGAGGCGCGAAGACCGAGCTCTGGCTGCGCATCAAGGCCAGCGTCTATGGGGTTCCCGTTCTTGTTCCGCGCGAGGCGGAGTGCGGCGTAATCGGCTGCGCCGCCATGGCCGCGACGGCGGCTGGCCACTTCGCATCGCTCGAGGATGCCGTGGCTGCGCTCGTGCGACACGAGGCAGAGATCGCGCCCGACCCCGAATGGGTCGACCGCTACGCGCGGATGCAGCCCGTCTTCGACCGTCTCTATCATCATAGCCAGGCCCTCTACGACGATCTCGACAGTATCGCGCAATGAACCGGACGCCCGGCTTTGAAATGGAAAGTGGCTGTGCTTAGTTTCACAAATGGGAGCAGTACGCACAAATGTGCTAAGGTGGTTCAACGCCACAGTGCTCCGTAAGGGTTGGAGAAGACCGATATGCGTGCCGCAGTGATGCATTCGCCCGGGGACATCCGGATGGAGGACGTGCCCAAGCCTTCCGCCGCGCCGGGCGAGGTGCTTCTCCGTGTGTCCGCCGTCGGGGTCTGCGGGTCGGACCTGCCGCGCATGCTCACAAAGGGCGCGCACCGGATGCCCATCATCTGCGGGCACGAGTTTTCAGGGCATGTCGCGGAACTCGGCGATGGCGTGGAGGACTTCGCGGAAGGCGACCTTGTCGGGGTTGCCCCGATGATCCCGTGCCGCGTCTGTGACCAATGCGCGACCGGCAATTTCTCGCGTTGCCGCGACTACGACTATTTCGGCAGCCGCAGGGACGGGGCCTACACGGAGTTCGTGGCTGTCCCCGTCGGCAATCTCCTGCGGGCGCCGGCCGGTGCCGACCCACGCGCCGTGGCGATGACCGACCCGGCCTCCATCGCGCTCCACGCCATCTGGAAGGCCCCGCCCACCGTCGGCCAGCGCGGCGGCGTGATCGGCTGCGGCCCCATCGGGCTTTTCGCCATCCAATGGATGAAGCTGATGGGGTGCTCTGAGGTGGTCGCGGTCGATGTCTCCGAGCGCAAGCTCGAGATGGCGCGCGAGGCCGGCGCCACCCACGCCTTTCTCGTCACCGACGCTCCTCCGCCCGGCCTGCTCTGCGATATCATCGTCGAGGCTGCCGGCCATCCCTCGTCGATCAACCTGGCGGCTCGCCTCGCTGCGCCTGGCGGCCATGTCGTGTTCATCGGCATCCCGGTCGGCGAGGTCCCCCTCGAGAACAGGACATTCCAGCACGTCCTGCGCCAGGAGGTGTCCCTGCACGGCGCCTGGAACTCCTTCGGCGCTCCCTATCCGGGACCGCAATGGCATGTGACGCTGGACAAGCTCTGCTCGGGCGAACTGCGGTGGGAGTTCATGATCACCCATGAACTCGGGCTGGAGGAATTGCCGGGCATGTTCGAGACCTTCAAGGGCAAGAACGACTTCTTCTCCAAGGTCATGTTCCGGCCCTGAGGTCGGGGCGGGAGGACCACATGGCAAGGCTCCTGGGCCTGGACTTCGGCACCGGCGGCGTCCGCGTCGGGGTATTCGACCTCGACCGGCGCGCCGTGCTGGGCGAGCGGGAGGAGGCCTATGCCACCCGTTTCCCGCGGCCAGGCTGGGCGGAACAGTCCCCCACCGACTGGTGGGACGCCGCGGGCCGGGCCACCCGCGCACTGATGCGCGATCTCGGCGGGCCGGAAATCCTGGGGATCTGCGCGGCCACCACGGCATCGACGGTCGTGGTGTGCACGCGCGACGGCGTGCCGCTGCGCCCGGCGCTGCTGTGGATGGACTGCCGGGCCGCGGCGGAGGCCGACGCCACGGCCCGCTCCCGCCATCCCGTGATGGCCTATTCGGGCGGCGGCGACGCGGCCGAATGGCTCGTTCCCAAGGCCATGTGGCTCGCCCGCAACGAGCCCGACACCTATGCGCGGGCGCAGGTCATCTGCGAGTGCCTGGACTACGTCAATTTCATGCTGACCGGACACTGGGTCGGGTCGCGCATGAACGCCACCTGCAAGTGGAACTACGACTCGGTCCGCAAGCGCTTCTACGACGAGGTGTTTGCCGAGTTCGGCGTACCGGACCTCGGCAGCAAGCTGCCGCGAGAGATCGTGCCGGTCGGCGGCGCCATCGCCAGCCTCAGCGCCGGGGCCATGGATCATCTCGGGCTCAGCAACCGGCCCGTCGTCGCGCAGGGCGGCATCGATGCCCATATGGGCGTCCTCGGTGCCGATACGCTGGCGCCCGGCGACCTTCTGTCGATCGGAGGTACGTCAGTCGCCAGCCTGTTCCAGCTGGCTGAAGAAGCACCGGTCCCGGGCTTCTGGGGTCCGTACCCGCATGCGCTGGTCGATGGCTACTGGCTGGTCGAGGCCGGCCAAGTCTCGGCGGGGAGCGTGCTGTCGTGGTGGTCCCAGGACGTGTTCCGCCTCGATGCCGCCGGGCTCGCTGAACTCTGGCGCGAGGCAGAGGCGCTGCCCGTCGGCGGGTCCGGTCTTCTCTCGCTCGACTATTTCATGGGCAACCGCACGCCCTTCCGCGACCCGCTCCTCCGGGGAGCCGTGGTGGGTCTCTCGCTGTCGCACGACCGGGCCGCGCTTTACCGCTCCGCGGTGGAAGGCGTGGCGCTGGCGTCCGCCAACGTCATCCGGCACATGCAGGCGCTCGGCACGCCCTGCAGGCGGATCGTGAGTTCGGGCGGCTACGCCAAGAACCGTCTCTGGCTGCGCGCGACGGTGGACGCCATCGGCATGCCGGTCCAGCTTTCGTCGAACGCCAACCTGACCATCGTCGGCACCGCCGCATCGGCAGCGGCGGGCGCCGGTCTCGTGGCCGACCTGTTCGAGGCCGCCTCTGCCGTGGTGCAGCCCACGACGACCATAGAACCGGACCCTGCTGCCCACGCCATCTATGCGGAGATGCTTGCGGAGTACCTGGAACTGACCGAACTTCTCGCGCCGGTCGCGCGGCGCCTGGCCGAGCGTCAGCTGCGGAGACCGAACCATGTCGGTTGAGAACATCGATCGCGAGGTCCAGTTTCGGGGACTTTCGCCCGAGCAGCGCGAGCTGCTGATGATCCAGGTCGCGAAGCGATACTACGAGCTGGACATGACGATGGGCGAGCTCGCCAAGGAGCTCGGCCTGACCCGCTGGCAGGCCAGCCGGCTGCTCGGAGAGGCCCGGGAAACGGGCATCGTCCGCATCGAGATCGTCCCGCGCGCTCCGCGCAAGCCGGATCTAGAGAGCCGCCTCGCAAAACAGTGGGGACTGCGGGACGCGGTCGTCGTGCCCGTCACGCAGGACCTCGACGCAGCGCTCCAGCTCGACCGGGTGGCCCAGGCCGCAGCGAGGCTTCTCGCCGGGCTCGGCCGGATTTCGCTGATCGGCGTCTCTTGGGGACGCACCATGAGCGCGGTCGCGCATCACCTTCCGCCCTTCTGGAACGAAGGCATGGAGGTCGTGCTGCTGAACGGCGCTACCACTGTGCGGTCCACCGCGGCGCAGACGAACAATGTCGCCGAGCGCTTTGCCCAGTCGGCGAGCGGGACGGCGACGCTGCTTCCCGTGCCGGCGATCCTCGGCCAGGCGGCGACACGGACCGCTCTCGAGAACGACCCGACCCTGGCCGGCGTGCTCGCCATGGCGGCGCGGGCCCCGGTAATCTGCTTCGGCATGGGCGCGATCAGCCCCGACAGCGTGCTTGTCCAGTCGGGCTTCCTGTCCGAAGCGGAAGCCGAGGACCTGCAGGCGAAAGGCGCGGTTGGCGACATCCTCAGCCGCTTCATCGACGAGGACGGCGCCATCGTCGACGCCGATCTCGACGCCCGTACCATCGGCCTCGAACTTTCCCGCTGCCGCGACCGCGATCTCTCGATCGGGGTTGCGGCCGGCCGGGCCAAGCACCGTGTTGTGCGCGCCTGCCTGCGCGCCGGCTACGTCAACGTGCTCGTCACGGACGAGCAGACCGCCCTCTTCCTCCTCAACGATGCGGACCATGGATAGAACCGGAAAGACCCGCAGGCCGGCGGCCAAGCTGCCCGACGCCTCACCGCCTCTCAGCGTCGTGCTCCCGGCCGGCAGCGAAGTGTCGCTGTCCAACGCGCCGCACCGGCGAAACGAGGGCACGCCGCTCCGCGTCGACTGGTTCGACGCGGTGCAGGTCAATCTGTCGGCATCGGAGCGCCGCGCCGGAACGCTGGGCACGCGCAGGACGGTGAAGAAGGAATACCAGGCCGCTTGGCTGGTGAAGGCTCTCCAGTGCATCGATCTGACGACGCTTGCCGGAGACGACACGCCGGGCCGCGTCCAGCGGCTCTGCGCCAAGGCCAAGCGGCCCTTGCGCTCCGATATCGTGGAAGGGCTGGGGCTCGCCGACGAGCCGCCCTTGGTGGGCGCGGTCTGCGTCTACCCGACGATGGTAGGGCCGGCCGTGAAGGCGCTGGAAGGCTCGGGCATCCCGGTCGCCTCCGTCGCGACCGGCTTCCCGGCCGGCCTCACGCCGCTGCCGCAGCGCCTGGCCGAGATCCGCTACGCCGTCGACATGGGGGCGCGCGAGATCGACATCGTCATCCACCGTGCCCAGGTGCTCACCCAGGACTGGGCCGGCCTCTACGACGAGATCAGGGCCATGCGGGAGGCTTGCGGCGACGCTCACCTGAAGGCGATCCTCGCGACCGGTGACCTGCGCACCCTCCGCAGCGTCTACAAGGCCAGCATGGTCGCCATGATGGCGGGCGCCGACTTCATCAAGACGTCGACGGGCAAGGAGGACGTCAACGCCACGCTGCCGGTCAGCCTGACCATGGTGCGCGCCCTGCGCGACTATGGCGAACTGACGGGCGAGGCCGTCGGCTTCAAGCCCGCCGGCGGGCTGCGCACGGCCAAGGACGCCGTATCCTGGCTCATCCTGATGAAGGAGGAGCTCGGTCGCCGCTGGGTGGAGCCAGACCTGTTCCGCATCGGCGCGAGCTCCATGCTCAACGACATCGAGCGCCAACTCGAGCATTTCCTCACGGGCCGCTACTCGGCCTCCTCCCACCACGCTCTCGCCTGAGGAGCCGCCCGTGCCGACCGTCAGGGACGTTCTGAAGACCATGGACTACGGCCCGGCGCCGGAAGCCGACACCCATGTCCGCGACTGGATCGCGAGCCACGCCGACGGCTTCCGCCATTTCATCGGAGGCGAGTTCGTGCCCTCCGCCGCCGACGGCGCGACCTTCGAGGTGGGGGAGCCGGGCCGCGGAACGCCGCTCGCCCGTGTCGCCCAGGGCGGCGCGGCCGACATCGATGCCGCCGTACAGGCTGCGCGGGCAGCCTACCCCGGCTGGTCTGCCACTCCGGGCCATGTCCGCGCCCGCTACCTCTACGCCATCGCCCGGCACGTCCAGAAGCGTGAGCGCTTCCTCTCGGTGCTGGAAGCGATCGACAACGGCAAGACCATCCGGGAGACGCGCGACATCGACGTGCCGCTGGTGGCCCGTCATTTCTACCACCACGCCGGCTGGGCCGAGCTTCTGGAGACCGAGTTTCCCGGCTACCAGCCGGTCGGCGTCTGCGGGCAGATCATCCCGTGGAATTTCCCGCTGCTGATGCTCGCGTGGAAGATCGCGCCGGCCCTTGCAGCCGGCAATACGGTGGTGCTGAAGCCGGCCGAGTTCACGCCTCTGACGGCGTTGGCGTTTGCCGGCATCTGCCGCGAGATCGGCCTGCCGCGGGGCGTGGTCAACGTCGTCTGCGGCGATGGCGCGACCGGCGCGGCCCTCGTCGAGCATTCCGGCGTCGACAAGATCGCCTTCACCGGCTCGACCGAGGTCGGCCGCATCATCCGGAAGGCCACGGCGGGAACGGGCAAGAAGCTCTCGCTGGAACTCGGCGGCAAGTCACCGTTCATCGTCTTCGAGGATGCCGACATCGACGGCGCGGTCGAGGGCGTCGTCGACGCCATCTGGTTCAACCAGGGCCAGGTGTGCTGCGCCGGCTCTCGCGTCCTCGTGCAGGAAGGGATCTCGGAGCGCTTCCTCCAGAAGCTCCGGCGTCGCATGGACACGCTGCGTGTCGGCGATCCGCTCGACAAGTCCTCGGACATGGGCGCGATCGTCGCGCCGGAGCAGCTCGAACGGATCCGGACCCTCGTCGGCAAGGGCGTCGAGGAGGGCGGTACGCTCTGGCAGTCCGCTTGCGCGCTTCCGGCGGGCGGGACCTACTTCCCGCCATCGATCTTCGTGGACGTCTCGCCGGCATCGTCGGTCAGCGAGGTCGAGATCTTCGGTCCCGTGGCGGCAACCATGACGTTCCGGACGCCGGAGGAGGCGGTCCAGCTCGCCAACAACACGCGCTACGGCCTCGCGGCCTCGATCTGGTCGGAGAACATCGACCTGGCGCTCGAGACGGCGGCTCGCGTCAAGGCCGGCGTGGTCTGGATCAACTCGACCAACATCTTCGATGCGGCTGCCGGCTTCGGCGGCTATCGCGAGAGCGGCTTCGGTCGCGAAGGCGGGCGCGAGGGTCTGTACGAGTACCTCGTTCCGGGCTGGGAGAAGGCCCTCGGCGATGTCGGGCAGTTGGCGACGCCGGCCTTCGACACGGCCTTTGGCGATCCCGTCGAGGCGCCGGGGGTCGTCGCCATCGATCGTACCGCGAAGCTGTATGTCGGTGGCAAGCAGGCCCGGCCCGACTCCGGCTACAGCTATGCTGTGAAGGGCCCGTCGGGGACGATCGGGCTCGCGGGCCTCGGCAACCGCAAGGATGTCCGCAATGCCGTTGAGGCGGCGGCCAAGGCCGGCAGCTGGGGCGGGCTTGCCGGCCACAACCGGGCGCAGGTGCTATACTTCATCGCCGAGAACCTCGAGGCGAGGAAGGACGAGTTCGTCGGCCGCCTTCGCTCCATCGGCCAGACCGCGGAGCGTGCGCTGGCCGAGACCGAGACCGCGATACGCCGCACCTTCTTCTATGCTGCCTGGGCGGACAAGTTCGATGGCAGGGTGCATGCGACCCGGTCGCGCCACCTCACGGTGGCGCTGCAGGAGCCGTTCGGGGTAATGGGTGTGCTTTGCCCCGACGAGGCGCCGCTGCTCGGGTTGGTGTCGATGGTGATGCCCTGCATCGCAATGGGCAACCGCGTCGTTGCCGTTCCGTCGCAGCTGCATCCGCTCGCCGCGACCGACTTCTACCAGGTGCTCGATACGTCGGACGTGCCCGGCGGGGTCGTCAACATCGTCACGGGTCCGCGCGAGGAGCTGGCGAGGACGCTGGCCGACCACGACGATGTCGCAGCGCTCTGGTACCACGGTCCCCGCGAGGGAGCCGCCGCCGTGGAGAAGGCCTCGGCCGGCAATCTCAAGCCGGTCTGGGCGTGCCGGGACGTAAACTGGCTGTCGGACGGCGAAGGGCAGGGGGCAGACTATCTGCGCCGGGCCACGCAGGTGAAGACGATCTGGGTCCCCTACGGCGAGTGAGCGTCAGAGCCGCTCGCTCGATCGCAGCTCCCGCAGGCGCTTCTTCATCTGCCGGAAGCGATCGACGTGTGCCGCGTCGCGGCGCAGCGCAACGGCCGTAGAGAGGATGTCGACGACCACGAGCGCGGCGATCCTCGAGATGGTCGGCGTGTAGATGTTGGTGTTGTCCAGCGCCTCCACGACCAGTGTCACGTCGCACTCGCGGCCGAGTGGGGTCTGCGCCCCGGTGATCCCGATGACCTTCGCGCCGTTCTCGCGTGCGGTGCGCGCGATCTCGATCACCGACCGGGTCGACCCGGTGTTCGAGATCACCACCGCGACGCTGCCCGGCTTCAGCATGGCCGCTGCGATGAACTGCTGGTGGGAATCGGACTGAGCGCCGCAGGGCACGCCGAACAGCGGAAACTTCTGCTGGGCGTCCGCGGCGACGATACCGGATGCCCCGAAGCCGAAGAACTCGATCGCCGTCGCCTGTCCAAGCAGGTCCACCGCCCGCGCCACTGCTTCTTTGTCCAGGTGGGTGCGGGCCCAGTCCAGGCTCGTGAGCGTGTAGTCGAAAATCTTGTCGACCACCTCTGAGGGTGGATCGGAATCCGCGAGCACGGAATGGGTGGCCGGTGTTCCCAGGGCAAGGCTGTGGGCGAGGCGAAGCTTGAAGTCCTGGAACCCCTCGCATCCGATCGCCACGCAGAAGCGGATGACGGTGGGCTGGCTCACATCCGCACCGAGCGCCGTCTCGGCCAGCGTCATGCGCACGATCCGCTTGGGCTCCGCCAGCACCAGATCGGCCACCTTCCGCTCGGACTTCCGCAGCGTGGAATGCGCCGAGCGCGCAACTTCGAGGATGTTCTGCATGCCCCGGTCTGAAAAAGCGACCGGGCGTGCCTCGGGCAGGGTCTGCGGATCAACCATGGGCGCGAGACTAGGCTGGAACGAGGTTGGCATCCAAGGGCGAAGCATGCGGGGTCGTTGCGATGCGGGGCGACGAACCGACGGCCTGCGCGAAAAGCACATCGCTCAAACGTGCACGCGGCAAGGACGGGTCAGGGACAGAGCGCCCGATGGTGCCGGATTGTTGTCAGCGTGCAGGCGACTATGACCACCTCTTCCCGTTGCAGTAAGCTGCAGCGGCGGGAAGGCCCGGATTCCAGGGTACGATCGGTTCGGCCGACCTCGCAACGGAGTCGATCGGGGAGGATCCGTGACCTGGGACGACGTGGTGGCTCTTGCAAAGCAATTTCCCGGGGTCGAGGAAGCGACGAGCTATGGAACCCCCGCGCTGAAGGTAAGGGGGAAGCTGCTGACGCGGCTGAGACCGGAAGATTGCAGCCTGACCCTTCACGACGTGCCCCGAGACGAGCGCGAGATGATGATCGAGGCCGACCCGGAGCTGTTCCACACGACGCCGCACTACACGGATTATCCCATCGTGCTGGCGCGCCTTTCCCGGCTGACACCTGACCGGCTGCGGCCATTCGTCGACAGACGCTGGCGATCGATCGCCGGCAAGCGGCAGATCGCGGATTACGACATGGCGCGAGGGTCGGACGGGGCGAGGCGATGATCGGCGGGTCCGTGGGCAGGGTGTTTCCCGATCCGGCCGACCTGATCGACTGGCTCATCCGGTCGGCGACCGCGAGTGAGGACGGGCAAGCCCTGCTTTCTGGGTTCTGCGAGGCGCTCGCCGGCCACGGCGTGCCCATCTGGCGCGCCAACATCGCCACGCCCACCATCGATCCGAACTTCCGGTCCCTGAGCTTCACCTGGCACAAGCGCGATGGAAGCTCGATCTATGCTCAGCCGCACGGACCGGAAGGCGACCGCATTTTTCTCCGCAGCCCGGTCAACCATTTGGTGCAACTCGACCAGCGCGCCGGACGATGGCGGATCGCACAGGGCGAAGGCTGCGCCGAGTTCACGCTGCTCGACGAACTCCGGTTGCAAGGCGGTACCGACTACCTGCTCCGCACCGTCCCTTTCGTCGCGTCGACGGCCCTGATGGGCGCCGCGATCTCCTTTACGACCGATCAGGCCGGAGGTTTCACCCAGGCAGAGATCGACCACCTCGACCGCTTTGTTCCCGCGCTGGGCTTGGCGGCCTACAGGCTCAATCTGTCCCGCACATTTCGCGACGTGCTGGGCGCCTATCTCGGCGAAATGAGCGCCGGCCGCGTGATCCAGGGGATGGTCCGGCGCGGCGAGAGCGAAGTGATCGAGGCCGCCATCCTGCTCGCCGACCTCAAGGGCTTCACGACCACCGCGGACCGGGAAGATCCGCTCGCAGTCGTGCGCACCCTGAACGCGTCGCTCGACGCCCTGGGATCGGCCGTGACCGGGGCAGGCGGCGAGATCCTGAAGTTCACCGGTGACGGCTTCATCGCCATCTTCCCTTGCGCTCCAGCTGGCGCGTCCGAATGCGACAGGGCGCTGGACGCGGCTGTCGAGGCGCATGCGCGCCTGACCGGCCTCCACGGTGGAGAGAGCCCCGCCGGAATGGCGTTTGCCGTCGACATCGCACTGCATTTCGGTGCGCTGGTCTACGGGAATGTCGGCACGTCCCAGCGCCTCGACTTCACGACGATCGGGCGAGCCGTGAACGAGGCAAGCCGGATGGAGAAGCTGTGCGATGAACTGGGCGTGAACTTGGTCGTCTCCGACCGCTTCGCGCGACGATGCACCCGGCCCTTGCGTGATCTCGGCACCTTCGAGCTGCGCGGCGTCTCCGGCAGCGTGCGGCTCTTCGCGCCAGGCGAACCCGGCAATCCCCAGTAGGGGAGAACGCCGCCACTCCAGCCTTCTTCACCGTTCCGTGACCGCTGGGCCGCTCCGTCGAGGCTCGGCCAGGGAATAAACGGGCCGGTCCGCCGGTCTGGATCTGCGTGGGGATGATCCCACACCTGATCCGGAGGCGGAGATGACCGATAACCACAGTGACGACGGCGAACAACGCGAAGGGCTCGATCGCCGCGGCTTCCTCGAATGCATGACCTGGGCGGGAACAGGCGTGCTCTGGACCCTGAGCTCCGGCCTCCCTCTTGGGATGGGGCTCGACCGTGCCCTCGCCGGGGAGGTCGCCCCGGCGCCTTTCTCGTTTCTGCAGATCAGCGACAGCCATGTCGGCTTCGACAAACCGGCCAATCCCGACGCGCTCTCGACATTGCGCGAAGCGGTGGACCGCATCAGGGGCCTGCCATCCCGGCCGTCCTTCGCCATCCACACGGGCGACATCAGCCACCTCTCGAAGGAGAAGGAATTCGATGATGCCGAACAGCTCATCAAGGCCATCGGCGTGCCCGTGTTTTACGTGCCCGGCGAGCACGATCTGCTCGACGAGGGCCAGGGCCAGGCCTATCTCGACCGCTTCGCAAAAGGCTCCCGCGGCGCAGGCTGGTACAGCTTCGACAGCAACGGCGTCCACTTCATCGGCCTCGTCAATGTCGTGAACCTGAAGGCGGGCGGCCTCGGCAATCTCGGCGCCGAGCAGCTCGAATGGCTGGAGAAAGATGTGGCCGGGCTGTCCTCCAGCACCCCGGTCGTCGTCTTCGCCCATATCCCGCTGTGGTCCGTCTACCCGGAGTGGGGATGGGGCACTGCAGACGGAGCCCAGGCGCTCGGCTATCTCGCACGCTTCGGGTCCGTCACCGTGCTCAACGGTCATATCCACCAGGTGATGCAGAAGGTGGAAGGCCGCGTCGCCTTCCACACCGCCCGCTCCACGGCGTTTCCGCAGCCCGCGCCCGGAACGGCATCCTCGCCCGGCCCGATGAAGGTGCCAGCCGGCGAGCTGCGCAAGCTCCTCGGGATCGCAACGGTGGACTTCGTCCAGGGCGGCGCCCCCCTCGCCATCATCGATCAACCCCTGATGGGCTGAAGCCCAGGAGGGCGGACGCGAGGCCGCGTCCGCCCCCACCCAGAACTGGAGCTCGTCATGTCTTTCCGCTTTACCGTCTGTCAGCGGTCGCGCCTGGTCCGGCGCGTCGTCATCGTCACCGTCATGGCCATGAAGTGGTTTCTCGTTCCGGCCTGCGCCGAGGAGGCCCGTGCCGTTCCCACCCCGAAGGAGATCGTCGTTACGATCGACAATTTCTCGTTCAATCCGCCTGAAGTCACAATCACGCCGGGCACGACGGTGACCTGGGAGAACCGCGACGACATTCCCCACACTGTCGTGGAAACGGGAAAGAGCTTCCGGTCGCACGCGCTCGACACGGGCGACCGGTTCTCGTTCACCTTCGCCGGCGCGGGAGACTTCGCCTATTTCTGCTCGCTCCATCCGCACATGACCGGCATCGTGAAAGTGCAACCGCCGCCGGGAGGTGCTGCTGCAGCGAGCATGGGCGGGGGGCACGCGGTGCCATGACCTACGATCCCGCTGATTTCCGGACGAGTTGGTGTAGCATCGCAGCCGGTTGCCTGATCTGGGCCGTCTTGCTGGCCGGCATTGCCGCAAGGGATGTGGCTCCCCGCTTCGGACCGGGCGAGCGTGCCGGTTCGGTCACCGTGACCTCGAAGCGGGAGCACTTCAGGGAAGCGGGGGCCAAGAGCGCGCCTGTGCTGTGCGCGAGCCTGGGGAGGTCCTCGTGACGTTCGGGAGACCAGCGATGGACCTTGCCGTGACGGCATGGGTGACTGGCGTGCGTGGGCCTCATTCTCCATGTCCCCGCCACCGCATTGCCTTTGTGCCCAGTCAGCTGTCCTTTCCCGCGGTCTCGGCGATGGTGGCCTGGGTGTTTGGAGCGCGGCGCAAGCGCGCTACGCCGGAAGGCCTCGCGGGCAACCCGTCGACGCTGTCGCGCTTCGAGCAGCAGGTCCTGCCGCATCTCGACGCCGCCTACACCCTCGCCGTGTATCTCTGCCGCGACCGGGACGCGGCGGAGGATGTCGTGCAGGACGCGTTCCTGAGGGCCTTCCGGGGCTTCGCCGGTTTCCGTGGAGACAATGCCCGGGCGTGGCTGCTCACCATCGTGCGCAACTGCCACCTCTCGTGGCGGGACGAACTCCGCCGGAGGTCGTCGGTGATGTCCGGCTCCGCTGATGGCCAGGGAGGCGACGAAGTGGCACACGGCCACGAGATCCCCGCGGACGATCCCGATCCCGAGACGATGCTCGTCAACGCCGGCGAGGCGGACGCCGTCCGCGCCGTCCTCGACGGCATGGCAGACGAGGCCCGCGAGATCCTGGTGCTCCGCGACGTGGAGGATCTCTCCTACCGGGAGATCGCGGACGTGCTGGACGTGCCGCTGGGCACGGTGATGTCGCGGATATCCCGGGCCCGGAAGGCGTTCGCCGCACGCTGGCGCTCAAGCATGGCCGCAGGAGAACAGCCATGAGCGGCGAGGCCGGACAGCGCCCCTGCGAAGACCGTGAATCCCTGCTGAACCTCTATGTCGATGGCGAACTCGACGTCGCACATGCACTGGAATGCGAGGCCCACATCGCACATTGCGCCAGCTGTGCGCGCCGCGTGGAAGAGCTGCGATCGGTCAAGCGAGTTCTGTCGGATCCAGGCTTCCGCCTCGCCGCGCCCGGCGCGCTGAGGTTGCGCGTCGCCAATGCCGTCGCAGCGGAGGCGGGAACGGTCGCGGCCCTGACTCACCGGACCGCTTCGGCCCCGCGCCTCGGCCTCGTCGACCGCTTGGGGCGATGGGGCCTGGCCCCCGCGCTGGCAGCACTGGTCGTTGCCGCGGGGCTTTTCCTCGCGCCCCCACGCGGCGACGCGACGCTCCAGTCGGAGCTGGTGGGAAGCCATGTGCGATCGCTTCTGGCCAGTCACCTGACCGACGTCACGACCTCGGACCAGCACCAGGTCAAGCCGTGGTTCAACGGCAAGGTCGATTTCTCGCCACCCGTCATCGACTTGGCCGCCCGCGGCTTCCCCTTGCAGGGCGGACGGCTCGATTACGTCGACCGGAAGGTCGTGGCCGCGCTCGTCTACAAGCGAAACGGCCATGTCATCAACCTGTTCGTCTGGCCGGGCTCCGGCGCGCGGACGAAGGCCGCGGCGGAGGAAGGTTACAGCATCCTCTCCTGGGAACAGGCAGGCCTCCAGTTCTGGGCCGTGTCCGACCTCAACCCGACGGAGCTGCGCGAATTCCAGGAGGACTACGCCGAGGCCGCGCCGCGCTGAAACTGTCCGGCGCGGCCGTGGACGTTACGCCGCCAGTGCGCGGTGGGAAGGCAGCGTACCCTCGTAACGGAGCCGGTCAGGCTGTCGTCCTCCGCGGATCCGCACCGGCGAGCAGCGCATCGATCTCGGCGCGGGAGGGACAGGCGCCGGACGTCCCCGGCCGCGCCACGGACAGTGATGCCGCGGCGATCGCCACGTCGAGGGCGAGGCGCACCTCCTTGCCCCGCGCGAGCAATCCCGCGAATACGCCGCAGACGACGTCGCCCGCCCCCGCGGTGTCCGTGGCGCGAACGCCGGGGCTTGCCGTGCGGTAGATGCCGCCGGGATCGACGAGGACGGCGCCACCGGCGCCGAGTGTCACCACCACCCCGCCGGCGCCCATCGTGATGAGGCGCCTTGCGCTTCCCGCCGGGTCGGCGTGCTCCGTCAGCATCTGGGCTTCGCCCCGGTTGGCCACGATCCAGGTGACGAGCGGCCAGGGCATCGACGCGACCGTGGCAATGGGGCTCGGGTTGAAGATGGTCACCGCACCGCGCTCGTGGCCCAGCGCCAGGCAGGCTTCGGTCACGTCCGGCGACAGGTTTCCTTGCATGACCAAAATGTCGCCCTCCTCCAGGGCCGCGTCCAGGGCAGGCGTGGAGAGCGGATCGTAGGCGGCGGCGCAGTCGATGGAGCTGACGATCAGGTTGTCGCCTGCAGCATCGACGAAGATCGTGGAACGGTCCGTCTCCAGGTCCATGGCCGTCAGCGTCGCGTCTGTGATCGCCTCGGCAGCCAGCAACTCCCGGATGCGGCGGGCGCCGTCATCCTTGCCGAGGGCGGCCCACAGCCGCACGTCGGCGCCGGCCCGCGCCGCGGCGACGGCCTGGTTCAGCCCCTTGCCGCCGAGATCGTGGTGCAGGCCGCTGGCGACGAGCGTCTCGCCCACGAGCGGGAAGCGCGGCATGCGCCAGGTCGTGTCGATGCCGGCGTTGCCCACCACGTGGACGAGAGGGTGCCTGCCGGGTCCCATGCCGGAATGCCGTCAGCGCGCCGCCGTGGCCCAGTCGAGGGCTGCGGTCCAGAGCCGGCCGTAACCCTCCCAGGCACAGGATTCCGGGGGCAGCCAGTGCGGCCCGATGTCGGAGGTCCAGGCCACTGTCCGGCCGCGTCCGGCGGTGCCGGTGACCAGAAGGGGCAGGGAGCCATACGCCGTGGAGACGGTCGCCAGCACCTGCGCGCCAGGCTTCGCCACCACCTCGTTGAAGCCGAGCAGGAAAGGCCACTCGCCAGGGACGGCGGCGAGGATCGGGTGGTCGGCCGGCCCGGTGAGGACGGGCTGGAAGCCCTCCGGCACCTCGACCCGGTCGTCGACGGGAAGGCAGGTGACCGGCAGGACCTGCTCCACGGGAGACTTGTGATAGCGGGCGCCACCGTTGATGCCCTGGAAGCTGTAGTAGCCGCCGAACATCAGCAGGGCGCCGCCATTCTCGACATAGGTCTTCAGCGCGGCAAGGCGGTTCGGCGTGCGGCGGCTGTGGATCCATGTGTCGGGATGGAGCAGCAGGGTGTTGGAGCCGAGGTCCGACAGGATCACGGCGTCGTAGGCGGCCAGGGCCTCGGCCGTCTGGGGGAAATCCCGCTGGGCCTCGTGCGCAGGCATAAAGGTGACGTCGTAGTCGCCGCCCTTCATGGCCGCGAGGAATTCGTTGGCGCCGGTATGGTAGGTCACCGTGGGAAACTGGTCGAAGCCCTTGATGTGAGTGGCCGTGGACACCCACGACTCCCCGGCGAGCAGAACTCTTTTCTTCGTCATGACAGCCTCGCGGTCATGCTGCGTCGGAGAAGACGCGGCGGGGATTGCTCTTCATGAGCAGGTCGATCGTGCCCTGGTCCATCCCGTGGCGCTTCAGGCGCGGCACGAAGTGGCGCAGGATGTAGCCGTAGCCGAAACCGCCGAAGCGGGTCAGCATCATCTTCAGGAACACGTCCTGGGAGAGCAGCAGGCGATCCCCGTAGCCCTTGTCGACCAAGCGGACGATGGCCCTGGCATTCTCCTCGTCCGAGGGGCTCTGGGCGCGCTGATCGGCATAGTAGTAGTCCATGCCGATCATGTCGTACTCGAGGAAGGCGCCGCGGTCGGCGAGGCTCGCCTGATAGGCGAGGTCGTCGTGGCTGGGGTTCATGTGGCAGAGGATGGTATGCCGGAGGTCGGCTCCCTCGGCCTCGACCACGTCGAGCACCTCGTGTCCCCTGCGCTCCCAGCCCGGCAGGTGGATGGACAGGGGAACTCCGGTCAGCCGTGCGGCCCTCGCCGCACCGCGCAACGACTTGCGCTCGGCCTCCGTGAAATCCTTGGAGACGCCGATCTCGCCGATGAGCCCCGCCATGATCTCGGGCTGCTCGTCGCCGCCACCGACGTCATGCACGATGACGCGGGCGATGTCGTCGACATCCATGGTCTTGACGTCGTCGGGGTGTGAGGCCTCGAGATAGTAGCCCGAACCCATGACCACGTTCAGGCGGGTGCGCCTGGAGATGCGCGCCAGAGCCAGGGGATCCCGGCCGATCCCGAAGCAGGTGGGATCGACGACCGTGTGCCCCCCGAGATCGGCAAAGCGGTTCAGCTCGGACAGTGCGAGGTCCACGTCCAGCAGGAAGCAATTGTCGCGGTTGAGAAAGGGATTCATCCGCAACTCGCCGATGATCTCCATGGAGACCGGCTGCTCCGCGATGGCGATCTCGGATGCACAGCAGGGGCGCTTCCACCAGCTGGATGTGTCCAGCAGGATGTGCTCGTGCATCAACGTTACGCCCATGGCCTCGACGGGGATGGGGCCGAGAACTGTCATCACCGTTCCGGAACGAACCCCGACGGCGGCTCTGGTCGATGTCATCGCGGTGGCTCCGGAGGCTCAGCGGGTCTTCGAGGCGCGCCTGAACAGGCGGAAGTTCAGCCAGATCGCGCCGAGGATGATGAACCCGGTCACGATCGGGGAGAGGAAGGGCGACATGTGCGACAAGATCAGCCCGTTCGCGATCACCGCGACCGTGAGGGCGCCGAGAATGGTGCCGACCACCGTGCCGCGGCCCCCGAACAGGCTGGTGCCGCCCAGGACCACCGCTGCGATCACGTCGAGTTCGAAGCCGAGGCCGGCGTTGGAAGAGCCAGATCCGAGCCTCGCGGTCAGGATGACGCCTGCCAGCGCCGCCGAGGCGCTGGAGATCATGTAGACCGCGAGACCCGTGCGGCGGATGTCGACGCCGGCCCGGCGAACCGCCTCGGCGTTCGAGCCCATCCCGGTCACGTAGCGCCCGAACCGGGTGGCGTTGAACACGATGTACACGACCGCGAGGACCGCCATGGCGAGGAGCGCCGGCAGCGGCAGTCCGAGGATCCAGGCCCGGCCGATGTCGCCGAAGCCACTGGCCGGATCCACGGGGATGGAATAGCCCCCTGTCAGCAGCAGGGCGAAGCCACGGATCACGGACAGGCCAGCCAGCGTCACGATGAAGGCGGGGACGCCCTCATAGGCGATGAAGAACCCCTGGATGGCGCCGATCATGGCTCCGCAGAGGAGCATGGCCACCACGACTACCGGCCAGGGCAGGCCTGCCTGGAGCAGGGTGGCCGAGAGCGCGGAAACGAGGGCGATCACGGACCCGACCGAGAGGTCGATGCCGCCCGTGGTGATCACCAGCGTCATGGTCGCGGCGACGATCAGCAGCGGCGCGGACTGGCGCAGGATGTTGAGAATGTTGTTCGACGTGAGAAAGCTCTGCGTTACCAGCGCGAACAGGATGCAGACGGCCGCGAAGAACAGGGCGATCGAGGCGACGCCACCAAGCGCCACGAAGCGGTCGCGCAGGGTGAGGTGGCGCGTCCGCGAGGACCCGGCCGGGCCCGCATGCAGGTTCGGATCGGCCTCGACGCTCACTGTGCCGCTCCCGTATCCGTCGCCGCGTGGCGGGCCGAGCGGGCCGTGAACTTTCGGCCGACGATGAGGTTCACGACCTCCTCGATGTCGGTGTCCGCGATCCGGCGTTCGGCCACGCTGCGCCCCTCGTACATGACCTGGATCCGGTCGCAGACCAGGAACAGGTCCTGCAGCCTGTGCGTGATGAGGATCACGCTGACCCCGCGCTGGCTGACGGTGCGGATGAGTTCGAGCACGGACTCGACCTCTGCCACGGCCAGAGCCGCGGTCGGCTCGTCCATGATCAGAACGGAGGGATCGAAGGACGCGGCGCGTCCGATGGCGATGCTCTGCCGCTGCCCGCCGGACAGGTTCTCCACCTTCAGCCTTGTGTCGGGGATCACGATGCCGAGCCGCTCCAGCATGGCGCGTGCATCCGCGTGCATGCGCCGGCTGTCCATGAAGGGCAGGCCGAGGATGGATCGGTGCGGTTCCCTTCCCAGGAAGAGGTTGCCGGCGACGTCGACCGTGTCGCAGAGCGACAGGTCCTGATAGACCATCTCGACCCGCTGTGCCCGCGCATCGGCCGGGGAGGAAAAGCTGACGGGGCGGCCGTCGATCTCGATCGTTCCGCTGTCGGGGATGATCGCGCCGGACAGCACCTTGCTCAGCGTGGACTTGCCCGCGCCGTTGTCGCCGACGAGGCCCAGCACCTCGCCCGGCTGCAGCACGAGGTTCACGTCCTGCAGCGTCTGGATGGCACCGAAGCGCTTGCTGATGCCGGTCATCCTGACCCGCGGCGGGGCAGTGCTCATGGAAGCCACTCGGTGGGACGGGACGTCGGAGCATGCCCGCGGCGGGAGCTCGACCCCGCCGCGGAAGATTGTAGTGTAGGCGACGCGCTTACTTGAACATCGCGCGGAACTTGTCCGCATTGGCCTTTGTGACGATGGTCACGGGCACGTTGATCACCGCGGGCACCGTCTGCCCGCTCTTGATCTTCATGATCGTCTCGACCGCAACCTTGCCTTCCGTGTAGGGGTCCTGCTGCACGACGCCGACGACCCAGCCCTCGTCAAGCCCCTTCAGGGACTGGGCAGTGAGGTCCCAGCCGAAGACCTTGATGTTTCCCGTCCGCTTCTGCGCCGCGACGGCGGACACCGCGCCGATCAGGGCGGGCTCGCCGGTCGCGTAGATGGTCGACATGTCGGGGTTCGCGGTCATCAGGTTCTCGCCCGCCGAGAGCGCGACGTCCTGCTTGTTCTGGCCGTCCACCGTGTCGAGGAACGTGACCTTGGCGCCGCTCTCCTGGACAGCCTTCTTGAAGCCGTCGAGCCGCTGGTTCTGGATGAAGGAGTTCAGCGCGCCGACGACGCCGATCTTGGCGCTGCCGTTCATCTCCTTCTTCACGTAGTCGGCGTAGAACTTCCCGATCTCGACGCCGGCGGCGGTATTGTCGACACCGACGAAGGCGGCGTTGTCGCCGTTCGGAATCTGGGCGTCCACGGCAATCACCGGGATGCCGGCCTTCTTGGCCGCGGAGATAGCCGGCTTCACGCCGTTGACGTCGATGGCGATGATGATGATGCCGTCGACTTTCTGGACGATGTAGTTCTCGATCGCGTCGTTCTGGGAGCTTTCGACGTTGTTGGCGTTGTGAATGACGAGATCGACGCCCGCTGCCTTGGCGGCTTCCTTGGCGCCATCGTTGATCTGGTTGAAGAACAGGGCCTGCTGGTTGATCGTCACCAGGGCGATCGTCTTCGCCTCGGCGGATACTGCGGCAATCGTCATGGCCGCGGACGCGGCAAACAGCGCAAGTTGCTTCCTGATAGACATGGCTCTTTGTTCCCCTCTCTGCCCCGCACCGGGGCGCCATTCGGCCACTCGCAGGGACTGAAAGGAAGAATTCAAGAGCCTTGAAAGCCTGTCAAGGCTCTTAACCTGAGCAGAAGGCTAGAATGTAGGCGGTGTATTCACCCAGAAGATGCTGGCCTCGGCAGACCCGACGTTGCGGTAGTGGTGGGGGCGCTCCGACTTGAACACGAAGCTGTCCCCGGCGCTGAGCAGGTAGGCCCGGTCGTCGATCGTGAGCTCGACGTCGCCGGCTATGACGTAGCCCACTTCCTCGCCAGCGTGCTGGATCGGGCCTGCGCTCTGGCCGCCTACGGCCATGTGGTGGATGTTGCACTGGAGAAGATGCCCGGCGGAATACGGGATCACCCGCTCCAGGGTAATGCCGTCGCCGCGGCGCAACGGATCAAGCGTGATGAAAGGGCGCGAGCCACGGCGGAAGATGATGCCTTCCTCGCCGTCGGTTTCCTCAAACATCCAGCCGATGTTTGTGTCCAGCGCCTGCACGAGGCGATGCAGCATCGGCAGGGAGGGCGAGGCCTTGCCGTTTTCCACTTTCGACAGCAGGCTCTCCGAGCAACCGGCAGCATCGGCGAGCGCCTTCAGCGTCATGCCCCGCATCTGGCGTGCCAGCCTCAGGCGCATACTGAGCCGGGCCGGAAGTGCTCGCTCCGCCGCAGCACCGGATCGGTCGTGGGTATTCAATGGTGGTGATCCTCGACGTCCACTGCCGACTATATAACGTCCTGCCCAATCAGCCAGACGCTAGCACACGGACGCTTCGCGTCCGCTTTGCCCGGCTCAGCTGCGTCTCGCCGGTTCGCGGGGAGTAGCGCCGCAGATGCTCGACCGGTCATCAGCCAAACTGCACAGCTACAACGTCTGCGTCCTCGACGAGGTCGACGTCGTCGAACCGAACGATCGTGTCCCGGGCGTCCGGCCTCGGCCGCAGAAAGCCGGGGCGGGTCGGCCGGCCGGACGTCACGGCCGTGACAGAACCCCGAAGCCGACATCCTTCATGGTTGATCCATCGCCGGTTCACTGGCGACGATCTCAGTTGTGCTTTCGGTCGAACGCGTCCTGCGCGGCTTCCAGCTCGGGGCCTCGCGTGAGCGCCCAATCATAGAGCGCGACGAACGGCTCGCGCAGCGAGGCGCCCAGCGGCGTGATCGTGTACTCCACCCCGACGGGCGTTGTGGGCAGCACAGTGCGCTTGATCAAGCCATTTCGCTCCAGGCGCTTCAGCGCGTCCGCCAGCGCCTTGTGGGTGATGCCGTCGAGCCGCCGCATGATTTCGTTGAAGCGGGACGGCCGCATGCACAGCACCGTCAGGATCAGCACCGACCACTTGTTGGCGATGTGCTCCAGGATAGGCCGGGTCCGCCGCGCGTCGATCAACGCCTCATCGGTCGCGTCCCGAACGGAGGGGCGCCGCCCTTCTGGTTCAGTTCCACACTGGGGCACCGGCTTCGGCATCGATATACTCTCCGATATCTACGCTAAACATAGTGCGTAGTTGACCGTAGATCTACAAAATATATCTATCAGCTCATGGTCCCCAGAGGAGATGGACATGGGCACACTCGACGACAAAGTCGCCGTCGTTGTCGGCGGCGCGGGCGGCATCGGCAGCGCCATCACGGCGCGCTTGGGAGAGGAAGGCGCGCGCGTCTTCGCCACCAGCCGTGCGGCATCGCCGCAGGCTCCGGCCGAGGGTAACGTCCGCGCGGTCCGGGCCGACGCGTCGAGCCGCGCCGATCTCGACGAAGTGTTCCGGACCATCCACGGCGAGACGGGCCGGGTCGACATCCTGGTCGTCAACGCCGGCCTGTCGGAATTCGCGACACTCAGCGAGGTCGGTGAGGACCACTTCAACCGGACATTCGGCCTCAATGTCGGGGCGCCGCTCTTCGCGGCGCAGAAAGCGGCCGAGCTCATGCCGGCGGGCGGCGCGATTGTGCTGATCGGCTCCATCGCGGGCGACATCGGCACAAAGGGCTATGGCGTCTACGGGGCCACCAAGGCGGCCGTACGTGCCTTCGCCCGCACCTGGGCCAACGAACTGGCGCCGCGCGGGATCCGGGTCAACGTGGTCAGCCCGGGTCCCATCGACACTCCCATGATGGCCGCCGCATCGGACGAGGTGCGGACCAGCCTGACCGGGCTGATCCCGCTCGGGCGCATGGGGCGACCGGAGGAAGTCGCGGCGGCCGTCAACTTCCTGGTCGGCTCCGAAAGCACCTTCATCACCGGCGTGGAACTCTGCGTCGACGGCGGCATGGCCCAGGTCTGATGTCCTCGTGGCAGCGGTCCCGGGCATCGTGACGACGAAAGGCGCGATCGCCGCGTCCACGCCGATCGAGGATTTTCTCCACCACGTGGGCGTGATCCTCGACCGTATGCGACCAACGCCCTCATCGGCGGTGCAGGGTGCACGCAAGAGTCGTGGCGTATATCGCCGCGTTCGTTCGGAGCGACGCCAGCCCTGAACAACGGCTTGCCGGCGCGGATGTCGAAGCGCAAGCCCTGCACGAGCCCGCTGCAGGGCGATGAATCAAGAAACCTCAGCTCCAAATCACCGACGTGGTAGCCGGTAGAAGGGTGCAAGGCAGACGCACGCGCCAGCAAACTGCTGAAGTATAGAAATTCCTCCTGTGCTTCGGCGCCCAACCGGTGGCGCCGTTCAGGCTATCCGACGCATGGGTGTCTGGTGCTTGCCCGCCTGTGGCATGTCTTCCTGCGGCCGATCGTCAAGCGAAGTTTGAAAGCCGGAGATGAGCAGATCCAACTGTTCTATGTGTTCGGTCAGGCTTGCCGCCGAAGCTGAACTCTGCTCAGCGAGGGCTGCGTTTTGTTGGGTGATTTCGTCCAACTCCGAAAAGGCCCGGCTCATGCCGACGATGCCGCTCGCCTGCTCGTCGGTCGCGATCGAGATGTCGCTTACGGTCGCAGACACCTCACGTGAGGCCGCTACTATCTTGGTCAGGGCCTCGCCCGCCCTGCGCACAAGCTTGACGCCTTCTGCGACCTCCGCTTCAGAGGTGGCAATCAGGAGGGTGATGTCCTTGGCGGCCGAGGCCGAGCGTTGCGCCAGCGTGCGAACTTCCGACGCGACGACCGCGAAGCCCTTCCCTGCCTCACCTGCGCGGGCCGCTTCGACCGCTGCGTTGAGCGCGAGAAGGTTGGTCTGGAACGCGATCCCGTCGATCACGTCAGTGATGTCGGAAATCTTTCGGCTGGCCTGCTCGATCCGCACGATGGCGTCGACGGCCTCACCGACGACGAGCCCGCCATTACCGGCCTCGGCCAGAGCCTGTTCCGACAGGTTTACTGCTTGGCGGGACGACGTTGCTGCGGCCTTCACGGACGAAGAGAGTTCTTCGGTCGTGGAAACGGTTCGTTCGAGGGATGTGGCCTGCTGCTCCGTCCGGCGGGCGAGTTCGCTGCTGCCCGAGGCAATTTCCGCCGCCGACGCCAACGTTGTCCGGGTTGCGCCACGTACGGAATGGACGACGTAGGCGAGGGTGTCCAAAAGGGCGTTGACGCCGGTGGCCAGTTCGCCGATCTCGCCTTCGAGGTCCTCGGTCGGCACCCGCCGGGTAAGGTCCTTCTGTCCGGCTGCGGCCACGAGGTCAGCGGTCTTGTGGACCACCGTCTCCATCATTCGATTTAGCCGGACCTTCTGGGTAACATCGGTGGCAAACTTGACAACCGAGCAGGGACGCCCGTCTTCGTCAAGGATCGGATTGTAGCTCGCTTCAATGAAGACCTCACGGCCCCCCTTGCCGATCCGACGATACTGGGCCTTGTCGAGTTCGCCACGGCGGAGACGCTCCCAGAAGTGGCGGTAGTTTTGATTGTCCCGTTCGATCGGGTCAACGAACATCCGGTGGTGCTGACCTTTCACCTCGTCGAGGCTGTAGCCGAGAGCGTCGAGAAAATTTCGATTGGCGGTGATCACACGCCCATCCAAATCGAACTCGATGACGGCCTGGACCTTGTCGACGGCCGCCATGCGACTCTCCAGTGCAGCGTCGCGTCGCTTCTGTTCGGTAATGTCAGCTGCGAACTTGATGACCTTGATCGGTTTTCCCCGGCCGTTGAGAACCGGGTTGTAAGTTGCCTGGAGCCAGATGGCTTTTCCGTTCTTTGCAATCCTGCGGAACCGTCCCGCCTGGAATTCTCCCTCCTCCAGGGTGTGCCAGAAGTGCCGATAGTCAGCAGACCCCCGGGTTTCAGTATCAACGAAGATGCCGTGCGGCTTTCCCTTTATCTCGTCGAGCGTGTAACCCACGCAATCCAGGAAGTTCGCGTTGGCAGTGAGGATCGTCCCTTCCGGCGTGAACTCGATCGTCGCCAAGGCGCGATCAAGGGCTGCGCTCAATCCGGCGTTGGAGGGTTGAAACATTCCGGAGTGCCAAGACATGGTGAGCTCTTCGCCGGTGCATCTGAGGAGGCCGAATGCCGACTTGCGAGATGGTTGGATCCGCCTTTTCCAAATGCAAGTCTGCGATTGAAATCTTGCGACCGGCACTCTAAAATCCGATTAAGGCGTCGATTTCCATCGGAATGTTTGTCGTCCACGACAAGCAAGTGATGGATCGAATAGTGCGTACTAAGCTAAAGTGCGCAAGCCGGTTTTGTCGAACACGTAACCATCGGCTCAAATGTGAACTTTCCGAGCTCCATATCGGCGAAGGGATCGTGTGTTCGGGGATAGACTTCGCTGCTGCAATGGTGTCACGGCGGAGAATGGCAAAGACCTCACCGGACAACTCCTGAGATCGCCGTCCCCAATCCAAGCGAAAACCGTCAGCCCATTCAACCTTAGCAGGGGACCGAGATGCCGAACCAAGAAAGGCCCTCAATCCCCGTTCCCGAAAGCTATGTACCGCCGGCGGGTCGACGGCATTTAGCGACTACCGGGGAAACCTGGATCACACTCGCCAACCGCGTGGGGATCGATCCCTGGGACCTCATAGAGTTCAATTTTCCCGGCCTTAAACTCGTCAAGCAGCGCAACTATCAGCAAGCGACACGGCAGGTGAACTGGTACCTCGCCAACTACGTGGGCTGCCAGGCGACGTCGCTTGACCGCGAGAACTTTGCCTTTTCTTCCGGTACAATGGGAGGGAAAGGGAGCTGGCGAGGAGGGATCATTTATCTTCCCCCAGGGACTCCTTCGCCAACCCCTGTTCCGTCTCCGCAACCCGCTGGGCCTGCACCCCAGAAATCCCCAAGTCCACCTCGATGTGAAGCAAATCGACCCGACTATTCGCGCGTGCTGGACAAGAGAGAGCAAGATCTCCTGCTGAACGTTTTCGGCCCAACACTTCCCTCGTGGGATTCAATCGCGATTACAAACGGTCTGGGAGGGAGCGGGAGACCGTGGACGAACGACGGGCCATTTTTCAGGGGCAGCAATTCCATGGTTCCAAATATGAGGTACGCTATAAATATTGGCAACGTTGCTTTTAGTGACCTGACATCGACGAGCGCTACGTTTGGCCTCTTGTGCGACAACTTCGGCAGAATTTGCGACCTTCTCGTGCATGAGATGACTCACGTATGGCAGGCGTTCAATGACTCGAACTGGACGATGGCGCGATCTGCATGGGCGCAAACCGTAGGTGCCGGCTACGACTACACGCCCGGCGATCCTTGGGATTCGTACAACGTCGAGCAGCAGGCGCACATCGTTGAAGACTGGCACAAAAACAAGGACAGTTCTCCGAAAATTGCCGAGCAGATTTATCCTTATGTCCGGCTGGTAATCCGGTCCGGACGTCTGAATTACCCCCGCGGCTTGGATCTGGCCGCCCTCACCAAAGACCTTCGAGATCTGCGCGCCAGGGGTTTTGACTAGCTTTTGCCTGCAAACGGATAGACCAGCAATGTGCGATACGCCACGTGCGGCGGCGTCGAGAACGCAATCACCAATAACTGGACCGCGAAGGTCGAGGCGCTGAACGACAACAGCAACGACTACGCCTTCAATTCCAAGAAAGGCAATGGAGGCAGCCTCGTCCGCGTCGGCTAGACTACAAGGTCTGAGCCTTGTGGCTGGGCGTCTTGGCTGGTCCACGGCGGCTGGGGGCGGTTCCCACCGGCAATGCACCTCAACCCGGCTCATGGCTCGGTGCAAGGCGCACCACGTCCAGGTCAGGTTTGCGCGGCGAGAAGCGCTCGCGCGGTTGATGGAGGCCAGACCGCATCATCCCCGATGTTCCTGCCGGTCGAGACCATGCTTGCGCATCTTCTCGTAGAGCGTGCGGCGGGGGAGGCCGAGCGCCTCTGCGGTAGCCTGGATCGAGCCGCGATGGTCCTTCAGCGCGCTCTGGATCAGCAAGGCCTCGAAACGGTCGACCTGCTCCGACAGGCCGCCGCCCTTTGTCTCTCCGGCGTCCAGCGCCGGACCCGGGCGGCGGCCGAGGCCGAGCGCGAAACGCTCCGCAACGTTGCGTAGCTCGCGAACATTGCCGCGCCAGTCGCGCGTCATGAGGCCTTCCACGTCCTCCCTCGCAATGTCTGGCATCGGCCTGCCCGCCTGCAGGGCGAACTCCCGGACGAAAGCCTCGAACAGGACCGGAATATCCTCCCGCCTGTCGTTCAGCGGCGGCAGGCGCAGCTCGGCGACGTCGAGCCTGAAGAACAGATCCTCCCGGAACTCGCCCCGGGAGGCGGCTTCGAGAAGGTCCGTCTTGGTCGCGGCCACGACACGGATGTCGACCTTGATCTCGGCATTGCTGCCCAGCCGCACGATCACACGCTCCTGCAGCATGCGCAGGAGCTTGACTTGCAGCTTCAGCGGCATGCTCTCGATCTCGTCGAGGAACAGGGTCCCTCCCTTGGCATATTCGACAAGGCCGATCCGGCGCTGCCGCGCGTCGGTGAAGGCGCCGGGCTCGTGGCCGAACAGCTCGCTCTCGAACACCGTCTCGGGCAGCGCGCCGCAATTGATGGCCACGAAGCGTGCCCGCGCCCGCGTGCTGCACTCGTGCAGGGTGCGGGCGACAACCTCTTTCCCGGTCCCGGTTTCGCCGTGAATGAGCACCGTGGCGTCCGTGGCGGCGATGGCGGCGATCTCCTCGCGCAGCGCCTTCATGCCGGCCGAGTGTCCGATGAGCCGCCCGGCGATGCCGGCGCGGTCTGCGAGCTGCGACTTGAGGCGCCGGTTGTCGAGCACGAGGACGCGCTTGTCCCACGCCCGTGTCACCTTGCCGACGAGGTCGTCGACATCGAAGGGACGCTCGATGAAATCGTAGGCGCCGGACTTCATGGCCTGCACGGCGGTCGCGACCTCGCCATAGGCCGAGATGACGATGACCGGCAGGTCGGGATCGAGCGTCATGGCCTGGACCAGCAGGGACAGGCCGTCCAGTCCCGGCATTTTCAGGTCTGTGAGCACGATGCCGGGAAAGCCGAACGGACCGGGCTCGTCCTGGATCGCCCGCAGGCCGTCCATGCCGCCCAGCGCGCCGCGCACCCGGAAACCGGCGGGCCCGAGCGCCTGCTCCACCCGCCTGATGTTGCCGACGTCGTCGTCAACGACGAGGACGACACGTTCGGCATCGCTCATGCCACATTCTCCTGGCGCAGGTCGGGAATGATCAGCCGAAAGGTCGAGCCGACGCCCGGCACGCTTGCGACGCTGATGTCGCCGCCGAGCAGCCGCGCCAGCTGGCGGCTGATCGGCAGGCCGAGCCCGAGGCCGACACCCGGCCGCGTCGTCCCGGCGGTCTTCTCGATGCGGCCGAACTTCTCGAACACGAGGTCGAGCTTGTCGGCCGCGATGCCGCGTCCGGTATCGGTGACGTCGAGAACGAGGCCGCCATCATGGCGTTGCGCCGACAGGGTCACCGATCCCGTGTCGGTGTACTCGACGGCATTGACGAGGAGATTGGTCAGGATCCGCGTGACGATGCGCTTGTCGGTGGCGATCTCCAAAGCGGGGTCGACCTGGAAGCGCAGGGCCAGTCCCTTGCCCTCGGCCATCGGGCGCGTCACGCGGGCGGCCTGCAACGCCAGCGCAGCGACCGCCTCCTGACGAAGCGTCACGCTCACCTGTCCGGCCTCGATCCGGGACATGTCCAGGAGTTCGTCGATGAGGCCGAGCAGATGGGTGGCGTTGGCCCGCATCATCTCGACCGCGCTTGGCGCCGCACCGAGAAGGTCGGCCTTCTGCAGATCGGACAGGAGCAGGTTCGCCTCCTCGACGATGGCGGCAGCGGGCTTGCGCAGGTCGTGGCTCATGTTCTCGAGGAACTGCGCCTTGGCTTCGTTCGCGGCCTTCAGGAGCGCGCGCTGCTTGCGGTTCGTGATGTCCGTGTAGGTTGTCACGAAGCCGCCATCCGGCATCGGTGCCCGGCGCACCTCCACCGACGTACCATCCGCCCGATCGACGTCGAACTGCGGCGGGTTGAGGGTGCGCGCCCGCTCGACGAGGTCGTTCACCTGCGCCTCGGCGGAGCCGGGTCCATAGTCGCCGCGCGCCGCATTGAAGCGGATCATGTCCTTGAAAGTCAGGCCCTCGCGCAGCAGGCCGTCGGGATAGCGGTAGAGGGCCTGAAACTGCGGGTTCCACGCGACGAGGCGCATGTCGGGATCGAACACGCTGATGGCGTCCGACATGCTGGTGAGCGTCGTCTCGAGATGGAGGGTCTTCGCCCGGAGCGAGCGGATCATGTCACCGATGCCGGTGGAAAGGTCCTCCAGCTCGGCGACGCCGCGGTAGGCCGGCGGCTCGCCCTTCGCCGAGTCCGACGCGATGCTAGCGATGGGCTTCACCACCGCCTGCCGGACGCCGGCGAAGAGCAGTCCCGCGACCGCGGCCAGCACCAGCGCCGTGCCACCATAGATGAGGCGCACCTGACGGATGAGCGCGTCGAAGGCGGAGGAGTCCTTCGCCACCACGATGCGCCAGTTCCACGGGGAGAAGACGGAAGAGGCGACGTAGTAGGAGCGGCCGGACGGAGCCTGCACCGGGCGTGCTCCCTCAGGGCCCGCGCTTCCCTTGATGGAGGCGGCGTCTCCCTCCGGCAGGCCAGTTTCGAAGTCCGGGCTGCCAGGACCCTCCACGACCAGTCCGACGCCCTGGTCGCGGGCGAAAGCCTCCAGCCGCAGCCTTGCGTCGAGCTGGTAGATGGCCTGGGCGCGCGCGTTCTCGACCCGGCCCTCCCTGTTCTGGCGATCCACCTCGGCATCGGCGAGGGTCACGGCGCCGTGGCGCAGCGCCTCCAGCGTCTGCCTTATGCTCGCATCTGCGTAGGACGACACGGTCCTGAGCACGAGGCCATAGAGGGCCAGGCCCGCCAGGAGCACGAAGGCCAGGATGGGAGCGAGGACCACGACCTGCAGCGAAGGGCGTATCCTCTTCACGGGATCGGCCCGAAGATAGGCGCCGCGGTGCGGATCTCGGCCGGCCAGACGATTTCCTTCCGCCCATTCTGCCATTGCACGATCATGTCCAGCCGCTTCATCTGGATCCCCGTCCGGTCGACGGCGAAGCGGCCGAGCACGGTGTAAAGGTCCAGGTTGCCGAGGCTGTCGCGCAAAGCGTCGCGGTCGGCGGAGCCGGCCTGCCTCGCGGCGGCCGCCAGGATCTCGCCGGCGGCGAAGGCCGCTGCCGCCTGGTAGGACGGCTCCATGCCATAACGCGCCGCGAAGGCAGCGGCGAATTCGCGCGAGCGGGGATAGGCGAACGAGTCGTTCGGCTCCCAGACGGACGTCCCGAAGGTCCGCTCCGCAAGGTCGCCCGCCTGGATCCGCCAGTCTGGCAGGGCAGGGCCGATCGTCGCGAAGTAGGCGGCGGGCGTCCAGGCCACCGCTGCGATGGCGCGGCGCACGCGCAGCGCCTCGTCCATGTAGCCGGCCACGACCACGAGGCCGACACCCGCCCTGCGCATGCGCGACACCGCGTCGGCAAGGCTCGCGTCGCTGCCGACGGGCTCGTCGAACGCAATCCTGAGCTTCAGGAACGGCGCCCATTTCCGCGTGCCCTCGGCGATGTCGCGCGAGAAGCTGTCCTCCGCCGAGAGCAGGCCGACCGTGCCGATCCCCGCGTCATAGGCCAGGCGGAGCATCCCCTGCGTGTAGCGGCTGGCCGGCGTCAGTATGCCGAACAGGTTGCGATAGCCCTTGCGGTACACCTCGTCAGCCGCGGCCCCCGGCGCCAGCATCGGGACGCCGGCATCCTCGGCGATGGGCGCGACGGCGCTGGTGAGATCGCTGGAATAAGGCGCCAGCAGCACGTCGAACGCCCGGTTGGCCACGTAGCGCGTGTAGATGGCCCGCGCCCGCGACGCATCCGATCCGTCATCTTCCAGGACGAGGTCCACCGGTCTGCCGAGGACACCTCCGGCCGCGTTCACCTCGTCGCGCCACAGCTCCAGCGCTCGCTTCTGCATGGCGGCTGGCAGGGCGTATTGGCCCGTCAAGCCGAGGGAGAGGCCGATCCGGAATGGCTCGGCGGCCTCCGCGGTCGCGGTGGTCAGAGCAAGCGCGCACAGGGCCGTGAGCACCGACAGGCCGGTCGTTGCGCGACGCCAGCACTGCTCCACCTCGCCGTGGAACCATGCCAGAAGCGCCCTCCTCACCGGCCGCCGAGCCGGCCTTCCACATCCACGGAAGTCCAAGTCCACCGAAGCGTGCCTTCCTTCCCGCGGCTGCGTGACAAACCCGGCGAAGGAGCGTTCTCCCTCTCGCGCCGTCCTGCTCATTGCCGTCCCAGGCCCGAGGATGGACGCAATGGCGGGGCGATCAGCACGGAGGAACAGCTGAGGACCGATTGGTGCCTTCGGCTCAGCTCGTCCATGACGAACCCCATGGTCCAGTCCTGCCGCGAAAAGGGGGAGACGGGGCGCATCGCCGCCCGGCACAGGTCTTCCGTCGGGATAGAGACGAGGTTGACGTTGCAGGCGAGCGGATCCCTGGCCGTGTCGGACTCCTGGGCAGCAGGTTCAGAGCAAGCCAGCAAAGCCCTGCAGGACTGTTCCGAAAGCTCGCGCTCCCTGGCGGCACGCCAGGCTGCGCCATCGAAGTAGTTCCACCCGCCAAGAACCGGGAGAAGCGCCCTCCGACAGAGATCGCGCACATCGAGAGACTCCAGCTGACGGGCGGCGACGGACTTGACCGGTTCCGTTCGCATCTCGACGGACAAAAACCGGCAGGTCGTCTCTGTGAACCCGCGCTTCCTCGCCACCACGACCGCTTCGTTCTGCGACTGGTTCCATTGACCGGAGTAGCCCTGGATCGCCAGCCGGCAGAGGTCTGCGGCATTGAGGGCGTCCAGCGTCCCGGTTACCCGAGGTGGTGGCTTGGCCGGACTGACGAGAGTCGGAAGCGCGACCGTCGGGTTGACGAGTGCCGGAACCGAGACGGTCGCCTGGGGCGGGTAATCTTCAAAGGCAGGCCTATGGGACAGGGCTCCGATGGCGACAAATGCCCACAGGATCGCAATCCCGGTACAGCGTCCCACCTTCTCCGGGATTGTGGAATGAACCGAAAGCCAGCGCGTCGCACGAGCGAGGAGCCATCCGAAAGCAACGAACAGGAATGCGACGACGAGGCCAATGCCAACGATCACCCGGAGTGCATTCGCGACAGGCTGGCCAGATCCGACCGAATCCAACACCACGAGCGAGACCGGGAGAGACAGAAGCGCCGCGGCGAGGAAATACGGGAGGCGGCTTGCCGGCTTAGGCAGACGCGGCGCAACCTCGGTCGGCGCGTTGCTCAATGGCGGAGGAGAGTGGAAATCGACGATGGCGCGGACATACTTCGCGCCCGCTTCGTCTCGTTTCCAGTCATGCGTCCACCCGAACGCTTTGATGGCGGGTGCCGCCAGCGGGGCGGAGCGCGGCAAATGGCAAGCGACGATTTCCGAGACTGCCACTTCAACCGACCGCACCCTATCCAGGGTCATCCTGGGTAAAAGGGCTTCGATGGCCGAGAAAATCTGTCGCATCTCGCTTGCGAGGCCGGGCTGGTCTTCTGCGTGCACGCGGTGGGCAAGGGCAACGATGAGCCTCCGGATCTCCTCGTCGTCGACCTGCTGCTCCACCATGGTGGAAGCATCGGCGGTCCAGGTGCCGGCCCGTTCGACTGGGACGACCTCGGGGCGATCATGATCTGCCCAACCCGGAGGTCCGCCTTGGAGCGTGTCCACCAGGGCCAGGGCCGACTCATAAGCCTCGCGGAGAATTCGGAAGCCGTCCGGGTCATCCTCGGGATTTGTAACCTTCAGCCGTGCTGCATAGGCGCGGCGAACGAGCTCGCGGTTTGCCGTCGGAGCCATTCCGAGAATCGGCCAGGGGTCGCTCTCGATCATTTGGCCCGTCTCTCGAGTTCGTCGAGCTCGCTGAGGAGGAGGGCCCGTGCCCTCTCGATCTCCTTCGGATCCTGACGGTTCAGGACATGCTCGAAAGACACGAGGAGTTGCCGCACGGCCGTGCGCTCGGCGCCCAGCGTTGTTTCGAAGCAGCGCTCAGCCCTTGCGACCGCCGCCCGGTTCGCTTCGTTTTCGCGCGGATGCAGCTTGTATCCGGCTAGGATGGCGCGTCGCCTGGCGACCTCCTCGGGCGACATCTCCTCGTCATTCACGATGACGAGCTGGCGCGTGACGCCCGTCTGCGGAATGCTGACGTCCACCTCCAGGATGCCGTTGATGTCGTAGGTGAACCGGATGTCGACGGCCACCCTTCCGGACGACTCCGGCGGGACAGGAACCTCAAGGCTTCCGATCTCGACATTGTCCTCCAGCCTGACGGATTCTCCCTGGAAGATCGTGATGTCGACCCGTGTCTGGTTGTCTCGGACCGTGCAGAAGCGGCGCTCGCGGCTGGCGGGTACGGTCGTGTTGCGCTCGAGGATCGGGGAGAACACTTCGCGCTCAGACAGCTCCTCGCCACCGCCCTCGAGCATGCCAACCCCCAGCGAAAAGGGGCACACATCCGTGAGGACTACCTCCCTGAGTGCAGCGTCGCGCGACTTGAGGCCGGCCTGCACCGCTGCGCCGAGCGCCACAGCCTCATCCGGGTTGACAGCCGTCGAGGGGAAGCGTCCGAACATGCGCGTGATGGCGCGCCTTACGATGGGCATCCGCGTCGCGCCGCCGACCAGCAGCACCTGGTCGAGCTCGTGGATCCCGATACGGCCATCGTTCAGGGCGCGGAGCACCGGGGCTCGCATCCGGGTGATGATGTCCTCCGACAGCGTCTCGAAACGCTCAGCCGAGATGGGCATTTCGATGGTGCGCCCCCGCTCGACAACGGACATGACTGTCTCGTTCTGTTCGCTCAGCCTCCGTTTGGCAGCTTCCGCAGCGACCCGCACACGGGCCGCGAAGGCGGGATCGCGCTCGGCCTCCAACGTCAGTGCAGGTCCGCCGCGCGCCAGAAAGTTCGTGAAGAGCAACTCGTTGAAATCCTGGCCGCCGAGACGGCTGTCGCCGGCGGTCGCCCTCACCTCCATCACGCCCTCAAAAACTTCCAGGACGGAGACGTCGAAGGTGCCGCCTCCGAGATCGAAGACGAGGAACTTGTGCTGCCTGTCCAGCTGGTTCACGCCGTAGGACAGGGCTGCAGCCGTGGGTTCATTGACCAGCCGCTCCAAGGTGAGGCCGGCGAGCTCGCCCGCCCGCCGCGTCGCCTTGCGCTGCCGGTCGTTGAAATAGGCGGGGACGGTGATGACGGCCTGGCTCACCGGCTCGCCGAGAAAGGCCTCCGCGTCGGCCTTCAGGCTTCGCAGGACGAAGGCGGACAATTCTTCTGGCAGGAACTCCTGCTTCCCGAGCCGAATCGTCCGTCCTGTCGCCATGTAACGCTTGAAATGGGTCGCGGTCCGCTCGGGATGCGTGGTCGCGCGATCCAGCGCGGCGGCGCCCACGAGGATCTCTCCCGTCGTGTCGACGCTCACGGCCGACGGCGTCAGCACCGAGCCGAGCCGGTTTGGAACGAGGACGGCCGCACCGTCCTTCCAGACGCCGACGGCGCTGTTGGTCGTCCCAAGGTCTATTCCGACGATCATGGCTCTGGTCTCTACGTCCAGGACCGGCCGGCGCGAGCGGCGTTGCGCAGCTTGGCCGCGACCCGATACGCATAGCAAGTCGAACTTGAGCGTAACTTCAAGCACCGGACATGCCAGCGGCTCCCGGCATCGGGGAAATGAAAGAAAAATCCCGTCCCGGCAGTCGGTTGAGGAGAAGGGCGCACCGCGCGCGCAGGACCGCCCGGTGACGGATTCTGCCGATCGCGAACCGGGCAATAGGCAAGATCCTGCACAGTCCCGCGGGACCCGCCGGGCTTTCCGCCGGCGAGTCCGGTGTTGCGGCGCGTGGAAGAAGATCGGGCCGGTTCCTGCACCGGCGATCCGGGAGATCGGCAGATTTCTGCCTGGCAGCCGTTCCCATCGCGGCGGCCACCGATCTTGATGCCTTCATGAACCGCTTGAAAATTTTGACGAAATCATTCCCGCCGGAGGTGCCGGCCCACCTTGGCACTGCCATTGCGCAGGAGGTGGCACGGTCCCGCGCCAGCCCTGGCGCTCCGGTTGGACCGGTCCGTGGGGAGGAAAGCATGGACATCGTCGCGCTGTTCCGAAAAGGCGGCATGGCCAGGGTTCAGCAGGTCCTGGCGATCCGGTTTGCGGCGATCGCCTGCGTCGTCGCCGCGCTCGCATTGTCGGCCCCGATCATCTGGTCGGCGGCATCGGCGGGCGCCGGGCTCGTCGCCCTCGCGATCATGGCCGTCGCGGGAACCGCCGTCTTTCAGTCGATCCCGCTCGCGATGCAGGTGATCGAGACGTTCGTGCTGAAGTTTCGCAAGCGCGTCGCGGCCGCCAACCCGGTCGAGCAGCTCCAGCATGAATGCATCCGGCGCGAGCAGCGGCTCGCGGCCTTCCGCAATGCGCTCGGCACCATCGGCGGCCAGATCGAAACGCTCGGCCAGATGATCGAGGAGCGGCGGCACGCCGACCCCGCGCACGTCCTCGATCGCCAGTCGAGAGCGCTGGACAGGATGACGCGGTTTCACGCCGCGAATGTCGAGCGCCTCGACGAGGCCCAACTCGCACTCCAGACGTTCCGCCATCACGTCCAGCAGAAGATCTTCGAGTGGGAGTTCGCGCGCAGCGGCGAGGCCGTCCTTGCGGCCCTGAACCCCGGTGAATTCGAGAACCTCGTCCAGGATCTGCTGACCGACTCGGCGCTCCAGTCCGTCCAGAAGCGCTTCAACACGGTCTTCTCCGAACTCGACATCCAGATGCGCGCCATCGGCTCGCCGACGCGCCGGCTTCTCGATGCCGAGAGCCGCGTCGGGTTCGACGCGCTCGGGCTGGCCCGGACGGATCCGAGAGTGAGGCGGCCATGACCTTCTGGACCGCTCTGCGCTGGGGCGCCACCGCCGCCTTCCTGGCGCTCCTCGTCCTCGGCTGGGCGGCAACCCGCAAAGCCCAGGGCCCGACGGACGGCCAGACCATCCGCATCGCGCCCGAACTTCACCGCTAGTCACAGGAGGACATCATGCTTCGTTACATAGTCGCACTGGCTGCAGCCAGCCTGGCCTTCGTCTCCTCTCCGGCGGCGCTTCGCGCACAAACGGCCGACGACGGATGTGATCTGAGGATAGCAGGCGGTCCCAGCGGCAAGGTCTACGCCCTGATGATCCGCGACATGCAGGCCGCCTGCGGATCAACGGTCCGGATCTGCGCCCTGCCGTCCGCCGGCGGTACGCAGAATCTGTCCCTCCTCGCGGCAAACGAGGCTGACCTCGGCATCGTGCAGGTTGACGTGCTGGAAGCGATGAGGGTCGACGACAACATTGCCGGCCTGCAGGCGGTAATGCCGCTTCACAACAATTTGCTGCATGTCCTGGCCCTGGTGGATGGGTCGCTCGTCGGCGCGACGGTCGTGGGAGGCGTGGCTCTTCCCTACACGGGCGAGCATAAGATCGTGCGCCGCTTTTCCGATCTCAAGGGGCTGAAGATCGCCGCCGTTGGGACCGCCCAGCAGATGGCGCGCTCGCTGGAAGACCAGCTGGGCTACGGCATGACGATTCTGGCGGCCGATACGGACGAGCAGGCCATTGCCCTGCTTCGCGCCGGCGAGGCGCAGGCCATCTTCACTCTCGGCGGCTGGCCGCTGCCGGCGATCTCCCGCATCCCGGCAAGCAGCGGCCTCGCCCTTGTCGATTACGACCTGACCCCGCAGGTACCGAACCTCGTCGTCAAGCGGACCTACCAGAACCTTGGTGCACTCAACCTGAAGTTCCTCGCCACGCCCAATGTGCTGGTGACGCGGCCCTTCAAGCCGGACGGCACGATCGGCAGCCAGGTCGGAGCCCTGAAGACCTGTCTGCTGCAGCATCTGCAGGACTTCCAGGAAGGCCGTTACCAGGCTGGCTGGAAGGAGATCTCGGACCCGGCGGCGACCTTCGGCATCAAGCCTTTCCCTGCGAAGGCAGGCTCGAGTGCGGCGGTGGTCAGGTGAGCGCGCGGGGCCGGCCCGCCGGAACGGGCCACGCGACCTGCGGCAGCGCGACGATCCTGTCGAGGATTCTTGGACTCGTCGGTACCGCGCCGGAGGACTGGAGGTCGACGTGCCCGCCCATCGTGTCCCGATGGACGGCGCAGCCGTCCGACTGACGCCGCGGGAGTTCGACCTCCTCGCCTTCCTCGCCCGGCATGCCGGCAGGGTCGTCACGCACCGCCAGATCCTGAAGGCGGTCTGGGGCCCGGCGCACGAGGACGACACCCAGTACCTGCGCGTCTATGTAGGCCAGCTCCGCGCCAAGCTGGAACGCGACCCGGACGATCCCGCCTTGATCGTGACCGAGCCCGGGATCGGGTACCGGCTGGGGGGATAGCAGACGGAGTAACATCCGCCCGGACCGGCGCACTGTCTGCGCCGGTCCTGATCACGCCTGACCGATCAAAGCGCAGCAGAGTGCAGGCCTAGAACTTGAACTCGTTGACGTTCTTCGGCGTCACGATCTGCGCCGGTCCGAGCACCACCTCGCCCTTTGCACCGACCTTGTAATCACCCAGCCGTCCCGCCTTGAACGACTCGCCGTCCTTGCCGGTCAGTTTGCACTGCGCGACGGCTTGGGCCGCGTAGTACGTCAGGTAGCCGAGATCCTTCACGTTCCACCAGATGTCCTGGACGGTGCCGTTCTCGATGTATTTCTTGATGAGCGTCGCGGGGGCCAGTCCGGTCAGCTTGACCTTGCCGAGCGATCCCGCCTGCTCCATGGCACGCGCCGCGGCAGGCAGGCCGATGCCGGCGGGGATGATGATGCCCTTGAGCGACGGGAACGCCTGCACGAGGGCGAGCGCCTGCTGCTGGTTCACCTGCTCGCTCTCCTCGCCATAGGCGACCTGGACGAGCTTCATCTTGGAGTACTTGGGCTCCTTCAGGCGCGCCTTCATGAAGTCGACCCAGGCATTCTGGTTCGTCGCGGTCGGCGTCGACGAGAGGATGGCGAAGTCACCCTCGTAGCCGATCATCTGGCCCATGCTTTCCAGCATCATCTCGGCAAGGCTGTCGCCCTTCGCCTGATTCAGAAACACCGTGCGGGCGTCGGCGGAAACGTCGGAGTCGTAGGAGATGACGCGCACGCCCTGCTTTGCAGCGCGCTTGAGCGCCGGGGCGACGGCGTTGGCATCGTTGCCGGCGATTGCGATTACGTCGACCTTCTGCGCGACGAGGTTGTTGATGAACTCGATCTGGGCCTCGGCCGTCGCCTGAGACGGCGCCTGCTGGATCACCTTCCCGCCGATCTCTCCCATCGCCTCCTCGGCTCCGGTCTTGGCGACCTGGAAGTAGGGATCGGTGTCGAGCTTGGGCAGCAGCCCCACCGTGACCGGCCCGCTTGCGCATTGCTGTGCGAAGGCGCTCGCGCTGAAGAGCAGGAGGGACCCCGTCGCGATAACGGGCACGAGCCTGCGGATGATCGTCATGGTGCGTCTCCTCTGGTGTTCAGTTCGGGGGTGTTCGGGAGGGTCCCGGCCGGCCGCCCGAATTCGGTCCGCCGGGTTGCAGAGAACGAAAGCGCCCTGCCAGGGCCGACCACGACCCTTCGGCGAGGTTGCTGGCGAGCAGCGAGCCGATCAGCAGCAGGCCGATCATCACGCCCTGGGCATCGCCGCCGATCTGGTTCAGGCCGAGTACGTTGCGCAGCGCCGCCACGAGCACGAGCGCGAGGAAGACGCCTGACAGCTTGCCCCGCCCGCCGAAGACGCTGATGCCGCCGAGCAGCGCGACCGTGATCACGTCGAACTCCAGGCCGAGCGCGTTGTTTGCCCGGGCATTCGCCAGACGCGCCGTAAACACGATCCCGGCCAGTCCGGACACGAGGCCGGACAGGACGAAGAGGCCGAAGCGGATCCGCGCGACGTTCACGCCCGAATAGAGCGCGGTATCCGGGTTGCCGCCGATGGCGTAGATCCGCCGCCCCAGCGGTGTCGCGTGGAGCACGAGGGCGAAAAGCGGAGCCAGCACCAGAAACGGGACGATGGTCCAGGGCAGGGCGGAATCGAGCACGGTGTCGATTCCGAAGTCGGTGAAGCTGTCGGGGAAGATGTTCACGGACGCCGAGCCGAGCGCGATGTAGCCGAGGCCCCGGAACATGGCCAGCGTGCCCAGCGTGACGACGAGGGACGGCAGGCCGAGCCCGGCGACGAGCACGCCGTTGAGAGCGCCGCAGAGGACGCCGCAGAGCAGGCCGGCCGCGGTGGCGAGGGGAAGCCCGGTCCCGGCCTGGATGCAGAGCCCGAACACCACGCTCGACAGCGCCAGAATACTTGCGACGGAGATGTCGATCTCGCGGGCGATGATCAGCAGCGTCATCGGCAGCACGATGAGGGCGCGCTCGGCGCTGCCGGCGATCGCCTGCGAAATGTTGAACGAGGTGGCGAAGGTGTCGAGGTGGAGGCAGGCATAGGCGAGCACGGCCGCTGTCAGGCAGAACAGCAGCCCGTCCCAGCTCGCGACCATCCGGATCAGGCGTGCACCCGCGCTCGTCATGGCGCGGCGCTCCTCCGGCGCGCCGAGCGCCGGGCGACATACGCATCGACTGCGATGGCCACGAGGATGACGAGGCCGTAGACGCCCTGCAGCCAGAGCGGATCGACGCGCACGAGCGTCAGCCCGTTGCGGATGATCAGCAGAGTCAGCGCACCCAGCAGCACGCCCAGCACCGTACCGGAGCCGCCGCGGATGGCGACACCCCCGACGACGACCGACGCGATCACGGTCAGCTCGTAGCCGGTGGCGACCCGCGCATCGATCGTGGCGTAGCGCGATGCCCAGAGTGCCCCGTCGAGACCGGCCAGCGCCCCTGCCAGGACGAAGGCCGCGAGCACGAGCGGCCCGGCGCGGATGCCGATCAGCCTGGCCCCATCAGGATTGGATCCGATCGCGAACAGCTCGCGCCCGACCTGGGCCCGGCGGAGCAGCAGCCCCGCCGCAGCCATCACGGCGACAGCGATGAGCAGGACGGCGGGCACGCCGAGCACCGACGCCGTCGTGAGGTCGAGCCAGTCCTGGGGCACCTGGTCCGCGCTGATTTGATGGCCGCCGGCCCAGATCGAGTTCAGCCCGCGGTAGACGGAGAGCGTTCCCAGCGTCACGACGATCGACGGCACCCTGCCGATCGTGACCACCAGGCCATTCACCAGCCCGCATCCGGCCCCGAGGAGAAGGGCGACGAGCACGCCGAGGAGGACAGGTGCATCTGGATGCGTATGCATGAAGGCGGCCGAGCCGTAGGCCGTCAGTCCGATGACGGAGGCGACGGAGAGGTCGATGTTGCGGGTGAGCATGACCACCATCTGGGCGACGGCGGCAATCACCAGCAGCCCTGCGTCCATGGCGAGAGAGGACAGGTTCGCCCCGCTGAAGATGCGGGGATTCAGCAGCGCGACCGGGACGACGACGACCGCGATGGCGCAGGCGAGTCCCCATTCGCGGCGCGCCAGGATCTGCCGGAGCACGGAAGGAGCCGACGCGTCCTCGCGGACCTCCGCGTCCGGGCTGGCGGGTCCTTTGTCTCGCGGTGGCGCGGCATCGATGTCGGTGGCTGCGCGGATGATGCGGGACTGGTCGATGTCTCCGCCCGATAGGGTCGCGGCGACCGATCCCTCGCGCAGGACCACGACGCGGTCGCACATCCCGATCAGCTCGGGGAGCTCCGACGAGATCAGCAGGATTGCGATCCCCTGGCGCGCCAGTTGCGCGATCATGGCGTGCACTTCGGCCTTGGTCTGGACGTCGATGCCCTGCGTGGGCTCATCGAGGATCAGGAGACTCGGCTGCGTCGCGAGCCATTTGGAGAGCACCACCTTCTGCTGGTTGCCGCCGGACAGCGTCTTCACGGGCTGGTCCAGGCTGCGGAACCTGAGCTTGAGCCTCGTGAGGTGCGGCTCGACCAGGGCGAGCTCGCGCTTGCGCATGACCAGCCCCGCCAGCGTCGCCTCGGCGATGACGGGCAGTGACGCGTTCGCGAGGATGGGGAAGTCCATCACGAGGCTCTGCCCGAGCCGATCCTCCGACACATAGGCGATACCGGCCTGCATGGCCTCGGCCGGAGATGAGAACGCGCAGTCCTGTCCGTGCAGGCGAACGGTTCCGGCTGTCCTCTGGTCGATGCCGAACAGGACCCGCGCAATCTCGGTCCTTCCGCTCCCGACGAGGCCGCCGAGCCCGACCACCTCTCCCTTGCGCACCGTCAGCGATACGCCACGAAAAGCGGGCTCTCGCGACAAACCTTCGACCTCGAGCGCAATCTCTCCGAGTGCCGCTTCCCGGGCGGGATAGACAGTGCTCAGCGGGCGGCCGATCATCATCTCGACGGCACGGTCGCGGCCGAGGTCTGCCGCGCGCTCCACCCCGATCAGGTGACCGTCGCGCAGGACCGCAATGCGGTCGGCGATCCGGAAGATCTCGTCCATGCGGTGGCCGACGAACATCATCGCCACGCCGCGCCGGCGCAGCTGGTCGACGACCGCGAAGAGCTTCTCGACCTCGCGCTGCGACAACGCGGCGGTCGGCTCGTCCATGATCAGGACGCGCGCTTTGGACGACAGGGCCCGGGCGATCTCGACGAGTTGCTGCTCGGACGTCCTCAGCGCGCCGAGGCGCTGGTCCGGGCGGCAGGCCAATCCCACCGTGTCCAGCAGCGCCTGAGTCTCGGCCGACATCGCGCTGTCATCGAGCAAGCCGATCCGGGTCAGCGGCGCATGGCCGATGAAAATGTTCTCCGCCACCGAGAGGTCGGGGAAAAGACCGGGATGCTGGTGCATGACGCTGATGCCCTGCCCCTGGGCATCGAGCGGCGAGGCGAGGTCCGTGGGCTTGCCGCCGATCTCAACCGTGCCCTCGTCCGGGCGGTACACCCCGGCGAGCAGCTTGACGCAGGTGCTCTTGCCGGCGCCGTTTTCTCCCAGCAAGGCGAGGACTTCGCCTGCACGCAGGTCGAAGCTTGCGTCGCGCAGTGCGACAGTGCCGCCGAAGACTTTGGTCGCGTGCGAGAGGCCTGCCGCCACGTCGCCCGGTGTCCTATCCACCTTGGAAGCGAAATGGTCTGACTTCGCCTCGAGCGACACGCGCGTCATTGGGCATCTCGCTCCCGGACAGATTATTAAAGCAATTTGTTATATTGAGCGAGTGAGGTCCGTCAAGCGCGACCGGGGCAGGGCCAGCTTCAGACGGGGATCAGGGGAGCCGGACGCCGGTGCTCCAACTTCTGCAGAATGTTGCTGTCCGGCGAGAAAAGGGCGTAGAGCGGCAGGATGGCGCCCCCTACCGCTGCAGCATGCCTCCCAATCGTGCCGACCTCGATCGCCGGCGCGAACAGTCCTGCGGGCATGATTGCACCAAACCGCTCATTCACCGCCCGAACTGTGCGCTCAAGAATGGCGCGGGGCAGGATTCCGTCGATCACGATCGCCTCCACGTCGACAACCGCGATCGACCCTACGATCGCCTGTGCCAGTGCATCGGCGCAGTCGTCGATCCACTCGCCCAGATAGGGCTCGGCAGCGTCGCCCAACTCCACAAGATCGTTGGCCCGGTTGATCGCGACGCCGTTGGACCGGAGATGTTTCATGAGCACGTATATCGAGGCGCGCCGCAGGAGGATCTCGAAAGGCCCTTGTGGACGCGGCACGGTCGAAAGGCGCGAGGGTCCTACCGGATAGGGTCCATAGGCAGCCGCGTTGCCGTTCGGCCCCGTCTCCAGATTGCCCTTCAGGATCAGCCCTCCGCCGATGAAGGTGTTGATCGACAAATAGATCCACGTCCTGAACTGGCGACCGCGCCCATAGACGAGCTCTGCCGTGGCCGCTGCGGATGCGTCGTTCTCGAAGAAGACGCGCAGATCAATTCGCTCCTTCAGATGCGCCTTCAGGTCGAAGTTCATCCAGGAGTTGGCGATGGCGGGCGGAAAGCCGAGTTCGTCTGCCCATCCCCCCAGAAAATACGGCATGGCAACGCCGACGCCAACGATACGCTCGCGCAGGGCGGGCGGCAGAGAAGCCGCCAGCGTGTCCACGTAGGACGTCGCGAGCCGGCCGATGCTGCGCGGCTCGGGGTGGTCGTACTCGAAGGATTCGAGCCGCCTCACGCTTCCCGTGAAGTCCACGAGGACCGCGTCCAGCGCCCGCCTGCCGACGTGCAGGCCGATGGCGAATGCCCCGTCCGGAGCAGGGCTGAACATCACCGAGGGCTGGCCGACCAGACCCGTCCTCCGGCCCCTCATCTCGACGAGGCCGGCAGCTTCCAGCCCATCCACGATGCCCGCCACGGCTTGCGGCGTGAGGTGTGCAGACCGGGCCAGATCCGCCTTGGATGCGCTGCCGAGGCGACGCAACGCCTCGAGGACGACGCGCTCGTTGTAGCGTCTCACCTGGACCGAATTGCTGCCCTTGCGTGTCATCGCGGATCCCTGAAGCGGTTCCCCGAAACTGGCTCAGCTCAAGCTCAACATCAGTTTCTGAGCTCGACAATAAATTCATCCAATTGCATTATCAATTGGACTGAAAGGAGCGGGGACGGCAACGGAGGCCGTGTGCTGCTGGCGGGTGAGACCTTTGTCGACACGCAGACCGTAACGCTCGTCAGGACCGGTCCAGGTCCGCGGGCCCGTCATCCGCGAGCGCGCGCCTGATCTTCCGGATCACGGCGCGACGTGCACGCTCGTCGGCGGCCGCGCGGACCGCTTCGTCGATGTCGATCATCAGCCTCGACAGGTCGTTGTGCCAATCGAGCCGGGCCACCTGTTCGGGTGCCATGCGGCGGGGAGCCTCGCTCTCGGCAGCGCCGTCCGGCGTCAGGGCGAAGACGGCGTCGAGCGCGGGGACGACGACCTGTCCGGGTCGGAGGAAGGCCGAAACCCTCCTGCCCAGACCTGCAATGGCCGCCTCCTCGCCATGGACGAGGAACAGGTTCGCCCGTATCGGGAGGCGTCCCTTGACCCAGGCCGTCAGTTCCCCGGCATCGGCATGGCCGGAGTAGAGGTCGAGGGACCGGATGCGGGCGCGCACTTCGATATCCTCGCCCTGGATGCGGACGCGGCTCGCGCCGTCCTGAAGAATGCGCCCCAGGGTGCCCTGCGCCTGGAAGCCCACGAGAAGAACCGTGCCGTCCTTGCGCCAGAGCCAGTCCTTGAGGTGATGCCGGATGCGGCCTGCCTCGCACATGCCGCTCGCCGCCATGATGACATGGAAGCTGCTCACCCGGCCGATGGCCTTGCTCTGCTCGACGGTTTCGGTGAAGCGCACGCGGGGCGAATTCAGGGCAGATACGAGCGCTTTCCCGTTCTCGATGCCATTCGCATGGGCCGCGAACACCTCGCTCGCCCGTGTCGCGAGCGGTGAGTCGATGAAGATCGGTGCGTCGGGAACGTCTCCTTCTTCCATCAGGGCCACGAGATCGAGGAGAAGTTCCTGCGTCCTCTCGACTGCGAAGGCCGGGATCAGAAGCGCCCCGCCATTTCCGTGCCGTGCGGCGATCACCTCGTCGCGCAGCAGGGCACGGCGCCGCCCGGGGTCGACGGTATCTCGCAGCGTGTCACCGTAGGTGGATTCGCAGACGACATAGTCGATGCCGGCGGGCGCCTCGGGATCGAACTGGAGCAGCTTCTGGGCAGGGCCGAGGTCGCCCGAGAACAGCAGGCGCGTCAGCCGGCCCTCGTCCGTCACCTCGAGTTCCACCGAGCAAGACCCGAGGAGGTGGCCGGCGTTCCAGAGCCGGGCGCGCACGCCCGCGCAGGCGTCGAACCACTGCCCCACCTCGTGGCGCCTGAAGACACGCAGGCATGCCTTGGCGTCCTCGGCCGTGTAGATCGGCTCGACGGCGGCGGCCCGGCCTCGGCGGGCATTGCGCCCGTTGAGCTGCATCACCTCCATCTCCTGGATGTGCCCGGAATCCGGCAGCATCACCGAGCACAGGTCCGCAGTGGCCGGCGAGGAATGCAGGGGTCCAGCGAAGCCCTCTTTGAACAGTCTCGGGATCAGCCCGCTGTGATCGATGTGCGCGTGGGTGAGCACCATGGCATCGACGGACGCGGGGCGGAACGGGAACGGCCTGTAGTTCAGCTCCTTTTCCGTCTTCGACCCCTGGAAAAGACCGCAATCCACGAGCAGGCGCGATTGATCCGATTCCAGCAGGAAACAGGACCCGGTGACGCCCTGCGCGGCGCCGTGGAAGTGCAGGCGAAGCATCTCCGGATCCTTCCGTCTTGGTCGTCCGTCAGACGGACGAAACGACACGGGCGAGGCGCGCTCCGACCTCTTTCGCGATGCCGTCGAGCGTGGGATTGCCGATCGCCTGCATGGCGGCAGCCGGGTCGATCGCGGCCACCTCGACGTCGCCGTCGCCGATCTCATGCACCACGACGTTGCACGGCAGCATGACGCCCACCCTGGGTTCGGCGGTGAGCGCCGCGTGCGCGAGTGGCGGATTGCAGGCTCCGAGGATCCGATAGGGCGGCACGTCCTCGCCGAGCTTTGCCTTCAGCGTGGCCTGGATGTCGATGTCGGAGAGCACGCCGAAGCCTTCAGCCTTGAGTGCCTCGACAACCCGCGCGACGACCCGATCAAACGGGCCGTGTACGGTCCGATGGGATGTGTATTCCACGGGAGCCTCCATGCGTGACGCAGCGCATCCTGGCCGTCTCCGGAACGCTTTGCATTGATCGGTCACAAGGTGGGTTGCGGCCGGGCAGGGCCCGAGGCGATCAGCCCGGCGCGCTTCCCGTCAATGAACCGGGGTGCCCGCCGGCGGGATGTTCTGGTTGACGTGGAAGACGTTGTCGGGGTCGTAGACCCGCTTGATGGCGCGCAAACGCTCGAAATTCCCGCCATAGCTGGCCTGCACTCTGGCGGCGCCCTCGTCGTCCATCATGAAGTTGACGTAGGCGCCCTCCCCAGCGTGGGGATGGATGTCGGACCAGTATGCCCTCGCCCAGGTCTTCAGCGCTCCGGCCTTCTGCGGATCGCGATCGACACCGGTGATCACCATCGACCATCCGCCGCCGCGTGCCGACCATGCGGTCTCCCGCGGGCCGACCCGCGCCGCGGCTCCATCGATCGGATAGAGATGCATCAGGGAGAGCTCGCTGGGCGTCCTCGATGCGTGGTCGAGATGAACGGCAATGGCCGCGTCCGTCAGCTCTGATACGAAATCTCCCTTCCAGTACCACTGCAAGCCGGCTGGCAGCAGGCCGTCGAAGAGGCTCTGCAATGCCGGAAACGGCATCATGCTCCGCCAGTCTATGAGGGGCGCCGGCATGGCCGAAATGATCGGCCGCATGGCGTCATGGCCCGCATCCTCCGGACCGTTGAAGCAGGTGAACAGGCCGCAGACGCGCGTTCCCCAATGCTCGCGCGGGAAGGGGTCGGTGGACGGAACGGTCTTCAGGCCAAGGAAGCAGCCAAGTTCCTCCGGCGCCCTGGGGCAAAAGTCACGATAGGCCCTCAGCAGGTCGCCGGCATAGCTCTGGTTCCACAGCACTGGACCGGCGAACACCGTCGAGACGGGATGGGCCCTGAACAGGAAGCTGGTTACCACGCCAAAATTGCCGCCGCCTCCCCGGAGCGCCCAGAACAGGTCGGGATGCGACTGAGAGTTCGCGGTGACAAAGCTGCCATCCGCCAGCACCACATCCGCTTCCAGAAGATTGTCGATCGTGAGCCCATACTGACGGGTCAGATATCCCGTGCCTCCACCAAGCGTCAGCCCCGCGATGCCTGTCGTCGATACGATCCCGGCCGGGACGGCCAGACCGAAGGCATGGGTTGCATGGTCGACGTCGCCCTGTGTGCAGCCGGGGCCCACGCGCACGGTGCGGTCGGCGGGATCGACGCGGACGCCTGTCATTGCTCCGAGGTCGAGGCAGACTCCATCGTCACAACTGCCGAGACCCGGGCCGTTGTGCCCCCCTCCGCGAACCGCGATGTCGAGGCCGTGTTCGCGCCCGAAGCGGACGCCAGCGATCACGTCTGCCACGTCGGCGCAACGGGCGATGAGACGCGGGCGCTTGTCGATCATGCCGTTGTAGAGCTTGCAGCTCCGATCATAGTCGGCTTCGCCGAACTTGATCGTTGTGCCTCTGAATTGTCCGGCAAATTCAGCGATGGCGTCCTTCATGGCGGACCTCCCTTGGTGACCATCGAAAGTTAGGAGCCTTGCCGGGGTGGGTGTATGCTCGCGCGTCCGCCATCCTTGCTCCCCCGTCCGGCGCTCGCCGTGATTTCGGTATGCATATCGCCGCCAAACTCTTTCCGTGCGGAGTTGGCCCATGGACGTGCTCTCGGAAGTGCTTCAGACGGTCAGGCTGAACGGCGCCATTTTCTTCGACATGGTGTTCTTCCCGCCGTGGGTAGGACAGTCCCCGCCGACGGCGTCTATCGCGGGCTCGGTGATGCCGCGCTCCGAGCACGTCATCAACTTCCATGTCCTTCTAGAGGGATCGTGCTGGGCCGAAAGCACCGAGGCGGGAGAGGGACCGGTCCGGCTGTCGGAGGGCGACGCGATCATCTTTCCGCGGGGCGATGCCAACGTTCTGAGTTCGTTGCCGGGCATGCGCGCCGATCCTGACTACGCCCTCTACTACAAGCCCAATGACAGGCAGCTTCCATTCGTGCTGCACCAGACCGGCAGCAGCGGGGCGCGATGCCACTTCGTCTGCGGTTATCTCGGATGCGACGCGCACCCCTTCAACCCGCTGCTCGACGCTTTGCCCCGGGTGCTGCACACCACGTACGACGCATCCCGCAGCATGTGGCTCGGGCTGATCAAGCTGGCCTGCGACGAAAGCAACACGTCGCGCAACGGCGGAGAGACGATCCTGGCCAAGGCAAGCGAGCTGATGTTCGTGGAAGCCGTAAGGCACTATGTCGAGCGTCTTCCGGAGCACTCGGGAGGTTGGCTGAGCGGACTGCGGGATCCGCATGTCGGCAAGGTGCTGCAGATCATTCACAGCCGGCCCAACGAGCACATTCCTCTGGCCGAACTGGCGCGGAGCGTCGGCCTGTCGCGGACGGTCCTGGCGGAACGCTTCGCGCACTTCATCGGGGTCGGACCAACCCACTACGCCTCGCGATGGCGCATGCAGCGCGCCGCCCAGTTGCTGGATCACGCCGGCATCAGCATCGCCCAGGTCGGCGCCGAGGTTGGCTACGAGAGCGAAGCTGCCTTCAACCGCGCGTTCAAGCGCCACGTGGGGCGTCCACCGGGTGAGTGGCGGCGCCATCGCGCACCGGTAAGGTTTCCCATGCAAGCCGAAGAGCTAAGAGCGAGGCAGCCCCCGAGTAACGCACCTGAAGTTTTGGATCACGGCCCGGAGCCGGCGTCGTAATAGTCCCGTTCAAAGCGTCCTGCAGGATGCCAATCGCGCTGACGGGGTGTTCGGGCTGCTCGACGATCCCGTTGAGAGATCAGTTCCTGATCGCCAAATTGTTCTTGTCGAACCGGTGAATGCGATCGGGGTCCGGCTGGAGCTTCACGACATCGCCGGTGACGAACCCGAGTTCTCCCGCGGCACGGACGGTGATCTGTCCGGCATCGCTGTCGACGTAGAAGAACGTGTCGCTGCCGAGATGTTCAGCCAGGGCAATTCGTCCCGGCCAGCCCGGGCCATCCTTTGCCACCTTGATGTGTTCGGGTCGCACCCCGATCGTTGCTGCCTGATACTGCGACGTGGCGGCAGGCTGGGTGATCAGGTTCATCTTGGGAGATCCGATGAACCCGGCGACGAAAGTGTTCGCCGGCCGCTCGTAGAGCTCGAGCGGCGAGCCGAACTGCTCGACCTTGCCGGCGCTGAGCACCACGATCTTGTCCGCCATGGTCATGGCCTCAACCTGGTCGTGGGTCACGTAGACGGCGGTGGTCCCGAGGGTTTTCTGCAGGGTCGCGATCTCCAGCCGCATCTGCACGCGCAAGGCGGCGTCGAGATTGGAGAGCGGCTCGTCGAACAGGAAGGCCTTCGGCTCACGGACGATCGCCCTGCCGATTGCGACGCGCTGCCGCTGGCCACCGGAGAGCTGCCCGGGGCGTCGGTCGAGATATTCAGTCAGGTTGAGCTTGGCTGCAGCGGCCTGTACCTTCGGTGCGATCTGCTCCTTCGACATGCCCGCCATCTTGAGCCCGAAGCCGATGTTCGAGCGCACCGTCATGTGCGGGTAAAGCGCATAGGACTGGAACACCATCGACAGCCCGCGCTGTGCTGGCGGCAGGTTGGACACGTCCACGCCGTCGATCAGGATCCGCCCCGACGAGATGTCTTCAAGACCCGCGATCAGCCGCAGCAGCGTGGACTTTCCACATCCCGAGGGGCCGACGAAGACGACGAACGACTTGTCCTCGATCGTCAGGTCGATGCCTTTGATGATGTCGATCGACCCAAAAGACTTGCGGACGTTCTGGAGGACGATGCTGCCCATGGGGGACCCCTGACTTACTTGACGGCGCCGAAGGTGAGGCCTCGCACGAGCTGCTTCTGGCTGAACCAGCCGAGCACCAGGATCGGCGCGATTGCGAGGGTCGAGGCAGCCGAGAGCTTCGCCCAGAAGAGGCCTTCCGGGCTCGAGTAGGAGGCGATGAAAGCCGTAAGAGGCGCTGCGTTCGACGTCGTCAGGACCAGCGTCCAGAACGCCTCGTTCCACGCCAGGATAAAATTGAGCAGAAGAGTTGAAGCGATCCCGGGTATCGCCATCGGGGTGAGGACGTAGATCAGCTCCTTGCCGATCGTCGCCCCGTCCATCCGCGCCGCCTCGAGAATGTCCTTCGGAATTTCCTTGAAGTAAGTGAACAGCATCCACACCACGATGGGGAGGTTGCCGAGGCACAGGAGTCCGACCAGGCCGGTTCGCGTGTCGAGCAGTCCCCAGTCGCGGAAAAAGAGGTAGATGGGAACCATGACGCCGACCGGCGGCATCATCTTGGTGGACAACATCCACAGGAGGGTACCCCGCGTGCGCTTGCTGGGCGCGAAAGCCATGGCCCACGCTGCGGGAACGGCGATGAACAGCGCCAGAAGGACCGAGCCGCCCGCGATGATGATCGAATTCATCGCGTGGTGGAGATAGTCGCTCCGCTCCTGGACGATCCCGTAGTTCTCGGTAGTCCATTGGAAGAAGAGGAACTTCGGAGGAAGCGAAAACGCCTCCAGTTCCGTCTTGAAGCTCGTGAGAACCATCCAGATGATGGGAAACGAGATCACCAGACCGACGAGCCAGGCTGCGACGGTGACGACCGCTTGCCGGGCCGGAGTGACTGCGCGGGCCATGCTCAGGCGTCCAGGTTCTTGCCGACGAGTCGGACGAGGAAAAACGCGACGACATTGGCCAGGATGACGGCCACGAGGCCGCCAGCAGACGCGGCCCCGATGTCGTATTGCTTCAGCGCTGCCGAATAGATGAGGAAGGCGAGATTGTTTGTTCGCTCACCGCCGCCCGTCGTCACGTAGATTTCGGCGAAAACCGTCAGAAGAAAGATCGTCTCGATGAGAATGACCACGGTGATCGGCCGAGCAAGATGCGGCAGAACGATGTAGACGAACTTCGAGAAGGCGGGCGCACCGTCCATCTCGGCTGCTTCCAGTTGTTCGCCGTCGAGTGACTGAAGCGCGGTCAGCAAGATCAACGAAGCAAAGGGCAGCCACTGCCATGCGATGATCAGAATGATGGCGAGCAGCGGGACATCGGTGAACCAATCGATCGGCTGCAGCCCCAGCGACGTCGCGATCCACGCGAAGAACCCCGATACGGGGTGCATCAGGAGGTTCTTCCATACCAGCGCACTCACGGTCGGCATCACGAAGAACGGGGAGATGACGAGGAGACGCACGAAGTTGAGGCCGACGACGGCCTGGTCCATCAGCAACGCCACAAGAGTGCCGAGCACCGTCGTGATGAGGAGGACTGATCCGACGATGACGAGGGTGTTGACGAGGGAGCGGACGAAGGCGGGATCGGTGAGGAAGTAGGTGAAATTGCCAAAACCAGCAAAGCTGGTCGTGCCGGCATCGAGCAGATTGTAATTCAGGAACGAAAAGTAAATTGTAGCAAGAAGCGGGACTATTGAAATTAGAAGAAGCAACGCAACGGCAGGAGATACGAGAAAGCGGCCGAGTGTCTGTGTCTGCTGCGTTGCCAAGAGCTCGTCCTCCACAATTCCTTCGTCCCACCGGCGAACAAGATTCTGAAAATGGGTTTCGGCTCTCCCGAGTTGGACAAGGCATGAGGCACGGCGCTCATGCTCCCGTCGGCCATGACCGGAGATCAACGTGGACGGTCAAGAGCGGTTTCAGAGACCCATCCGGCTTTGAGGCCGGATGGGCAGTTCGTCAACGCGCTGTCTGCGCGCGTGGGAGGACCTACTTGATGTAGCCGGCCCGCTTCATGTCGCGTTCGACCGCGGTCTGAGCATCCGCAAGTGCGCCATCAACGGTCGAGGATCCGGCCAGCGCTGCCGAGAAGAACTGGCCGACCTTCGTGCCCAGCCCCTGGAACTCGGGTATGGCGACGAACTGCACGCCGACATAAGGCACCGGCTTGACTGTCGGATGGTTCGGATCAGCCGAGTTGATCGAGTCCAGCGTCAGCTTGGCGAAAGGAGCCGCCTCGGTGTACTTGGGATTGGCGTACAGCGACTTGCGCGTGCCGGGAGGCACCTGCGCCCATCCCTCCTTCGAGGCGACCAACTCCGCATACTGCTTGTTCGTGGCCCATGCGATGAACTTCTCTGCCGCATCGGCCTTCTTGGTGCCTGCCGGCACCGCGAGCGACCACGCCCAGAGCCAGTTCGCATTCTTCCCGAGGCCCTTGTTGGGAGCGAGCGCGAAGCCGACCTTGTCGGCCACCTTCGAGTCCTTCGGGTTGGTCACGAAGCCGGCTGCCACGGTGGCGTCGATCCACATCCCGCACTTGCCGGAGTTGAACAGTGCGAGGTTCTCGTTGAAGCCGTTCGAGCTCGCGCCGGGAGGGCCGGCCTCCTTCATCAGATTGACGTAGGTGGTGAGGGTGTCCTTCCACTCCGGGCTGTTGAACTGCGGCTGCCACTTCTCGTCGAACCAGCGCGCGCCGAACGAATTCGACATGGCCGTCAGGAAGGCCATGTTCTCGCCCCAGCCCGCCTTGCCGCGAAGGCAGATGCCGTAGGTGCCGCTGGCCTTGTCGTTGAGCTTCTTCGCGGCGTCGATCACGAAGTCCCAGGTCGGGGCCTCCGGCATCTTCAGGCCGGCTTTCTCGAACAGGTCGGTCCGGTACATGATCATCGAGCTCTCGCCGTAAAACGGCGCTGCATAGAGCTTGCCGTCGACGGAGAGGCCCGAGCGGATGGCCGGGAGCAGGTCGTCGACGTCGTAGTCGGCGCCGAGCTTGTCGAGTGGAACGAGCCAGTTCTTCTTGGCCCAGATCGGAACTTCGTACGTTCCGATCGTCAGGACGTCGTACTGGCCGCCCTTGGTCGAAATGTCGACCGTCACCTTCTCGCGAAGGACGTTCTCCTCCAGCGTTACCCACTTCACGTCGATACCGGGATTTGCCTTGGTGAACTCACCGGTCAGTCCCTGCATCCGGATCATGTCACCATTGTTGACGGTGGCGATCGTGAGGGTCTCGGCTGAAGCGGCTGATGCGGCGACAATGCACGCGGTGCCCAAAAGGGCAGACATGATCCGGTTCATAGGTTTCCTCCGACATGAGTTAGAACTCTCATGTTGAACGTACGCTCACACCGTCTTCCCGGCCTGTCAACGACGGAGGAAGCCGCTGCCGGCCGGCCGAAAGTGGTCGAACCCGAAACCATTCCGGTCTCCACCCGGCCGGACAAGGCAAGGCAGATCCTGGAAGCTACAGATGCCTTGTCGAGACGAGAGGCGAACGCGGCGGCCCTTTCCGACTACCATGTAGCCCCGCTTCGCGCTGCGTCGGGTTGCCGCGCGCACCTTCCACGTCTGCGAAGTGTCCTGCGAGCCAGTCGTCGGCTACGTTCCGGTGGCTGGCACCGAGCGCTGCGCCGTCGGTGCCGTAAAGCGTGGATCTGTCATCGAGCACGGCTTTGCGATCGCAAATCCCATGCCCGGGCCTGCCGCGGCGGCGACACACAGCCTCGAAAGTCCGCTCAGGATCGCCTGCTTACTTCGGGATCAAGGGAGCGAGCACGGGAGCCATGAGCACCTCGAGCAACCCCAACGCACCAGCGTCGCGCCTCGTCCAGGCAAACGGCGCCGGTCAGCTGGCTGATTGCCCTGACGGAACTCGGCGGGAACACGCCGGCGGTAGAGGTAGACGCCCGTCTTGGCGTACTTGATCGGCCTGGCAAGGAAAGGACCATGTGTACCACCCCTGTGGACCAAGGGGGCGCTCACCGCCACCCGGCCATAGTGCGCCGTTCGGGCCGTCATGCCAGAGAGGATCAGCTGATCGCGCCAGCGGAAGGCATCGTCACGTGTAACGAGGCGCGGGTCGCGGTGCCCTATGAAGTCGCAGAAGGCATTGTCTTGCGCCGTCGCGGTCGTGCCGCACCTAGCGCTTGATGCGATGGCGCCAGATGCCGAGCACGACGTTGGCGGTCCCGATGGCCAGCAGGACCCACATGGTGCCCGTCGCGCCCGCTGAGACGCCTTCGAGCTTGGACGGGTCGAGGCGGCCAGCAAGGACTTCAGCACTCAGCCGGGCCTCATCCTGGAGCGGGGCCATCGCATGCAGGCCGCCCGCGAAGAGCGGAATGCCAGAAGCCGCCTTGATCAGGGCCCAGCCGGCGCTGCGGTATGCAGGAACGATGGCCATGGACACGAGGCTTGGAACGAGCGTCAGCAAGAATGAGGGGAAAAAGATCCAGTTCGCGATGAGGCCCATCGCGCCACAGATGAGCCCGTAACTTGCCACCGAACTCGGTGGAGGCACGACGCTTTCCAACACGAGAAGGCACGCGAGCGAGCCGATGAAGCCGATCGCGCCCATCGTGTGGAGGAATTTGAGTAGCCGCTGCAAATTGTTCCGAGAGGTGTTGTGCTCGATCATCTGAGGCTAGAGCAGGCTTCAACCCTTGTGTATCGCGAATTCGAACGCCAGCGCGCTGGCGATCCAAGATCCCTGCCAGAGACGAGCGCTGTACCAAGCGCGTGGGGAAGAGCGGCGAAGGCGACGATGTCCGGATCACCCCCCGCCAGTGCCGGATGGTCAAAGCGTGCCAGGCCGACGAAGTGCTCATCGAACAACCCGGTCTTCACGGCTGCTTCGGGCGGGACCGGAAAGACTCCCAGCGCGATGTCGACCTCGCCGCGTGCGAGCATCCGGTCGACCTCGTCCTTATCGTACCCGACCACGTGGAGGTCGGCTCCGGGAGCCTCGGTCCGGAGGTCTGCGACCAAGTCCGGCAGGAGCACATGGGCGATGTAGTCAGTCGCCGCAACCGTGAAGGTCTGGGCTGCGCCACGCGGGTCGAAAGCCAGTTCGGCGCCGAGGGTGGCGCGAAGGTCCCCCAGGGCCGCCATGATCCCCGGCGCGAGAAGCAGGGCCCGGGGCGTTGGCTGCATCGCGCCCGCGGACCGGACGAAGAGCTCGTCGCCGAACAGCACGCGAAGCCTGCGCAGCGCGTCGCTCGTCGCCGGTTGCGACAGCCCCAGTCGCCGGGCCGCACCAGTAACGGACCGCTCGGCGAGAAGCGCCTCCAAGGCGATGAGGAGATTGAGGTCGTTCCGGGTCAGATCCATCAGGAATTCGGATAAACATTATCCAGACCACCGATTAGCATCCTGGGGTGTCACACCCAAGTCTACGGGCAACCGAGAGGAGGTTGGCCCATGGAGATGCCGCAGCGGAGACCGATTTTCACGATCGCTTTTTGTTCACGGGCCATAACTTGACAGACCAGTTCTGACCCTGAGCGAAGGTCCCCCAGGTCCGCTGTCGTAATCCGAAGTTAGGCCATCGCGCGAAGCGTAAGGTCAGCGCGGCCTCGGGTGATCTCTCTATGGCCGTTTTCTTGGGCCGTTGCGTGCCGAAGGCGCTGGCCAACGTCATCTGGCCGAGCGAAAATCGAGGGCCAATCTACTCGCTACAGGCTGGATAGGGGCATGGTTCGCTTGGCCGTGACCTCTATCTCGATCTTCATCCTGGGATCCAGGAGACCGGCCACGATCATTGTGGCGGCCGGCAAGGCCTCCCCCAGCCGCCGCCGCAGAACGGGCCAGCACGCCGGGAAGTCCGATGCGACGGGCAGGATGTATCGGACCCGAACGACGTCACTGAGAGTCGCGCCCGCCTCACGGAGAGCAGCCTCGATATTCAAGAACGTCTGCTCTGCCTGCGCCGCAACGTCGTCCTCGATCATCATGGTCTCGTAGTCGAACCCCGTCGTGCCGGAGACGAAGATCCAGTCCCCGTCCACCACGGCTCTGGAGTAGCCGATTTCCGCCTCGAAGCGGGATCCTGAAGAGATGAGTCGTCTCATAATTGATCTCCCGTTGTCTGGGCCGCATCAGCTCTTTCCGGCGTAGCTCCAGCGGTAGTGCGGCTCCCGCTCGCCGCGCGCGAAGCGGATCGCGTCGACCGTGTCCACCATCAGCGAAACCATGTTTGTGGCAAGCAGCAGCAGGAGCCATCGGGCGAGCGCCGGGTCGGTGCAGATCGTGTCGATCCGGGTCGCCATCCAGGCGAACATGGGAAGCCAGAGCACGTGAGTCGTACCCAGCACGCGCGTGAAGCCGATGCGCCCGTAGAGGACGGTCTGGGCGAGGACGGCGGCCAGCGTCACCGCGAGAACCACCTGCGCCTCGATATGCGCGATGAAGAAGAGGCAGGCGAGGTTTACGGCGACTAGCCACACGCACCAGAGGCGCGGGATGAGGCGGAACCGCAGGAATACCACGCCGAAGATTTCCAGGATCGAAATCAGAAACCGCGTCATCGTTCACTCCGTCTGCGCCGGCCAATCCAGCGGGGGTGAACTCGTAGCCGCCTTGAGATCGGATCTCGTACTGCGGCGGACGCAGGAATGAACTACGCTTGGCGTAGTTGACGGGAGAAGACGCGCGGCAGGAGAATTCCCCTATGCGGCGCTATGGACAGTTCTGCCCCATCGCGAAGTCGGCCGAGATCATCGGCGATCCCTGGTCGATCCTGATCGTGCGGGAGCTCCTGCTCGGGAGCAACCGCTTCAACGCCTTGCAGCGAGGGCTTCCCCGCATCTCGCCGACGGTCCTGAATACCCGCCTCAAGGAGCTGGAACACCGGGGCGTGATCGTCAGGCGCCCGCTGAACGGCCAGCGCGGTCACGCCTATCACCTCACGCCCGCGGGACGCGAACTGTCGACCATTGTCGAAGCTCTGGCCGTGTGGGGCATGCGGTGGGCACGCGACGAAATGGAACCTGAGGATGTGGACGTGTCCTTCCTCATGTTTGATGTGCAGCGCCGCATTGACCGATCTGCCATGCCGGATGGCGAGACGGTGCTGTGCTTCCAGTTTCCCGACTTGAGCAACAGGCAGTTCAGGCAGTGGTGGGTGATCATCGGCGAGGATGACGTGGACCTCTGCTACGAGAATCCCGGCAAGGATGTCGACTGCTACATCACGGCGTCTGCACGGGAGATGATAAAGATCTGGATGGGCGACATCGCACTGCATGGAGCCATGAGAGATGGAATTGTCCAGCTCTCGGGAGACCGTCAGCTCTGCCGTACATTTCCTAAATGGTTCGCGCTGTCTGGCGCGGCGAAGATCGTCAGGCCCACCTCAGCGGAGAGGTCAGGGCTGGACTACACCTGAGCACTGTAACCCTCGCATCCCCACTGCTTCGGTCTGGGAGCAGCGCGCTCCGGCCCAGACACTCGCGTTCCGCCGGAGGCTGGCGGCGTCAGGCATGCCGGAGGCGCTCCGAGGTGCGCTGGCAGAAGCCAAGGACTGCTGCGAGGAGGGCCGGAAGCGTTCCCAAGCCCACTTGCGGGCGGTAACGGCAGCGGAGGCCGGCTGGTCCTCGCGCAGTCCGATATCGGCGGGGCGCGAAGCGGACGCAGGCGCATGAGTTCCGATCCTGCACGAGTCGCGCAACTTTCTGGCCCTGCCCGCGTCCCGAGTCGAAAGTGCGGGACAATGAACGAGTCACTCGGCCACCTGGGAGCCTTCCTCGGAGTGGCCGGTGCGCTGCCCTATGTGGCGGGCAACATGCGCGGCCGCGTGCGCCCGCACCTCTTTACATGGCTGGTCTGGGCGTTGGTGGCGGCCGTCAACGCGGCGGGTCAAATTGGGGAAGCGGCTGAACCCGGAGCCTGGATAACGCGGGGCGGAATTCAAGGTGCATCAGTCCTTGCCGAACGACCGAAGTGCATCGTTTCCAGCGATGACCCGCCCAAGCAGTGTTCTCAACAGGATGCGCTCGTCCTCCGAGAGGGACGTCATCACACCGTCCTGCGCGGCTTGCGCGAGCGGTCGCAGGCGTGATCGGGTCTCCGCACCAGCAACCGTCAGCGAAAGTCCTTCGCTATCTGCGTTTCTACGTCGCTCCAGAAGTCCACGAGCGACAAGGTCTTGGACCAGTCGGCCCACTCTTTCCTCGGGTAAGCCGAGCCAATGGGCAATTTCACATTCGCCAAGGCCAGGCCTGTCCTCGCATGTGGCCAGCACAGGCGCCTCCAGATAATCTAGTCCGACTTCCTGTTCAGCCTGTCGGATCGCGTCGTACACCACGTCAAAGAAGCGACGAGCCAAGTGGATTTCCTGATCCCGATGTGTGTTCGGAAGCGAATTCGCAGGGGCGGCACGTGGGACCGCCCGAAAGATCGTCACTGGCTCCGGGATGTTCTTGAGGTACCTAGGTCCCTGCTCCTCGAACTCGACGGAAGATCCAACACGGACCATCTCATGCACTAGCCCGGAGAGGTGCACGGTGCCCTCGCGGGCTGTCGCCTGGATCCGCGCGGCGATGTTGACAGCATCACCGAGCAGGTCTCCTTCCCTCTCTTCCACTTCGCCCGCATGCAGGCCCATCCTGAAATTGGCGCGACGGTCCTCGATCAGCTGCGCGTTCACCTCAAGCGCACGCTCCTGAATCTGGAGGGCGCAAGCAAGGCCATTAGTTGCGGTGGGGAAGGCAGCCAAGATGCTGTCGCCTGCCGTGTTTGCAACCGCGCCCCGGTGTTGCGCGATCAAGTTGAAGGCGAGATCCCGAAGGACGCGCATTATTCTCAGCGTCGCGGGTTCGTCCGCGCGCATCAGCCGGGAATATCCAGCGATGTCCATGTGAAGCACAGCCACGATCCGCCGCTCGCCAAGGCTCATGGGGTTTTCCGCACTCCGGACTGCCGTTCACTTTGGATTGAGACGGGAGAAACGTCACGAGAATACCTAACACCTAGCGCCGCGGCATAAGCTCCGGAAGCTGCTTGCTCTGCTCGGCGTTGTTTCGTTGTCCGCTTCTAACCACAGTGGACGAGTCCGCTCCTGGCGCTAGGCGGAATTGAACGAAAGATTCTGACCCAAGGCTGACCACGGCAAGGTCTGCTACCGAGCAGCCGGATGACAATGTGCGTGCTGGAGCCGACCAAGTCAGCCGAGGCGCGTGCTTGAGTTCGAACCGCAACTCCAGTGCCACGCTTCACCGTGAACGTTCGATCTGTTTAGCGTATCCATCTTCAACGCACTCCCCGACGGTTTCGGTGAGGCGCTGGATCAGCCGGCCGCCCTGTCGGGCGAGGCGGCGCGGCGCGACATCGTCGCCGACAGCGGCGGCGTGAAGTCACATGCCTTCTGCCCCGGATGCGGGTCCCCCGTGTTCCTGACCTTCGCGGCAATGCCCGACGTCTTCACCGTGCATGCCGCGAGCCTGGACGACCCGGAACGCTACAAGCCGCAGGCTATACGGCCAGCGGCCATGCATGGGACAGGGTGGATCCCTCCCTTCCCGCATTCGAGCGGATGCCGCCTGCCTGATTCACATCGGATTGGAGGAGCGGCGAGCAGACCTCGTGAAGGTCCACCTTGGGTCAAGTTCGGGCGGATCAGCGGTTCAAACAGAAGGTTTCAGTTGGGTCAACTCTGCGCCGCGTGGTCTAGCACCAGCGGGCGTCCACCTCGGACAATGCCTCGTCGAAGACCCCCATCGCGAAGTCGATTTCGCCTTCCGTGATCGTGAAGGGCGGGCCGATCTTGATCGTGTTGGGAACGAAGCCGCCGAGGAAGAGGCCTCGCTTCGCGCATTCCCGCGCGACAAGATTGTTTGGCTCCTCAGCGATCGCGCCCGTGAAGCCGGAATACCTGTCCTCGCGGACGATAGGGAGATGGTCCCGGTCCACGAGGTCCACCGCGAAATAGAGGCCGTGGCCGGCGATGCGTCCGATGCAGGGATGCTTGCTCCGCAGGGTCTCGAGCCTGGCTTGGAGGTAGGCGCTGCGCCGCCGCACTATCGACAGGATGTCGACCTCGAGCATGAATTCGAGGTTGCCGACGACGGTGGCGCAGACGAGCGGATGGCCGTCCCAGGTGCTGCCGCTCCACCAGCGCGCGCTGTCGAAGAACTCCGCGATCGGCTTGCTGGCCACGATCCCTCCTGCCGGAAGGGCCGAGCCGTTGATGCTCTTGCCTACGGTCATGAGGTCGGGAGTCATGCCGGGCTGGAGCTGGTAGCCGAACCACTCGCCCAGCCGCCCGAACCCGCACAGGACCTCGTCGTCGATCCAGAGGAACCCATGCTTGAGGCTGAGCTCGCGCAATTCTCGCGCGTAGTCGGGATGCGGGGAAAGCCCGCCGGCGCCGAACATGGGCTCGGTGATCACTGCTGCGATGTTCTGCGGCCCGACCGCCCTGATGATGTGCTCTGTCGCCTCCAGCGAGGGTAGGCTGCCATTGCTCCTGAAGTCCTCGAACTCCGGCGGCGGGATTGGGATGAAGCCGGCGACCGGAAAGCCAGGCACGTCGCGGATCTCCCGGCCTCCGCCCGGCGGAGTCACATTGTTGCGGTATCCCCTGAGAAGGGATGCGCCCACGGTGACCCCGTGGAAGGAGTGGGCCTGCGTGAGAATGACCTGCCTGCCCGTGTAGAGCCGCGCCATGGAGATGGCGACGTCCACCGCCTCCGTCCCCGAGGTGAGCAGCCGGAAACGGCCGGCCCAGCCCCCGTCGCCGCCCAGAATGTCCTCGATGATCAGCTTGGCGGCCCTGGCCCGGTACTCGTTGGCCATCCCGAAATAGACGTGGCCGTACCGTTCCATGGCCTTGCGCAGCGCGTCGAAGGCGCCGGGATGGCGATGTCCCATGCTGTCGGAGATCAACTGGCTCTGGAAATCGAGGAGCCGCCGGCCGTCGGACATCGTGAAATAATTGCCGTCCATGGATTCGACGGCATCGAATCTGTAGTCGTCGCGACCCTGGACGTTGTGCAGGTAGTACTTGCGGTCCCAGTGCTCGATGTCGGCCCAGTTCACCATGGCAGACCTCCTGGCGGTCAGTCCCGGCAACAGTGCCGGATAATGTCCGCGTAGATTGTTCGCGCCTCGTCGATGCGGTCGATGAAGCAGAATTCGTCGGTCTGGTGCGCCTGGGCCATCTCGCCGGGGCCGATGACGACGGTTGGAACGTCTCCGAGCGCATAGGTCAGGATGGAGGCATCGGTGAAATAGGGGGCTCCGCGCGGCACCGGCTGTGACCCGACGGCCCGGACCAAGGCGGCTTTCACTGGTTCGATTGCCGGGTGGTCGGGGGCGGTGGAAAAGCCCGGCACGTCGGTCACGGCGGACACGCTTGCCTCGATCCCGAGAAGATCCTGCACCCTCGCGATGAGATCGGCGTGGCATTCCGTCGGGATCGTGCGGAAATCGACGGTGAATGTCGCGCTGTCGGGAATCGAGTTGATGTTGAGGCCACCTGAAATGGTCGTCACCGCGAGGGTCGACCGTCCGAGCAGGGGATGATCGCCAGTGTCGAAGCCGAAGCCCTCCAGACTCCTGATCCAGGCCGCCGCCTTGTAGATCGCGTTGTCACCCAGGTCGGGCATCGAGGAATGCGCCGTCTTGCCCGATGCCGAGATGACCAGGCGCAGGGACCCCTTGTGGGCGAGGATCATCTCGTTGGAGGACGGCTCGGCGACGACCAGGAGGTGGGCGGGCTCCAGCAGGCCCGACCTTGCGAGATAGGCGGCGCCTTCGCATCCTGTCTCCTCGCCCGCCGTGATCACGAGCAAGATGCCCCGCGACAGGGCCTGGTCCTTGACCTCGATCACGGCGTCGACGAAGGCCGCGACCCCCGCCTTCATGTCCGAACTCCCTCGCCCGAGGAGCTTGCCGCCCGCGATGTCGCCGCAGAACGGCTCGAACTGCCAGTCCTTCGTTCCGAGAGGGACGACGTCGACATGGCCCGTGAAGCAGAGTGGCGGTTTGTCTGCTGGCCCGGGCAAGCGGGCGACCAGGCTCGGCCGACCCGGTGCGAAGGACGAGACCGTGCAGGAGAGACCCGCTCCCTCCAGGAGAGCCGAGAGATAGCCGATGGACCCGGCTTCGTTTCCCGGGGGGTTCATGCTCTCCAGCCTGACGAGGTCCTGGGCTAGTCTTACGGCCTTGCTCGTCACTACACCCTCCGGTTCTCTTGCTCGGCCCGTTCCCGGTCACGCCTCTTCGGTGATCCGAAGGAAGCCGTGCCGGTCCACCCGGACGGCTTGGCCCCGCAGGACCATGGTCGTCGAGGTGGGTTCCTCGACGATCATCGGTCCGGACAGGAGCGCGCCTGGAGGCAGCAGGTCCCGCTCGTAGACCACCGCCTCGTGCCGGCCATCGTCACCGAAATCGACGACGCGCCGGCCCTTGAACGCGGCGTCGATGGAGCGGCCGGCCGCACCCAGCGGTCGGATCTCCGGCTTCGGCACGCGCGCCTTCGCCCGGAGCCGATAGGTGACGAACTCGACGGGAGTGCCCTCGAGGCGGAACGTGTAGGTCTTCTCGTGCACGTCGTGAAACGTCGCCAGGATCGAGTCGACGGTGGCCGTCGACAGGTCGACGGGAACCGTGACGGAGTGCTCCTGCCCCAGGTAGCGCAGGTCGCAGGAGAGCCGGGTTGCGATCGTATCGCCCGCAGCGCCCGCGTCGCGCGCGAAATACTCGGCGGCCTGCTCCTCCAGGGCGGCAAACAGCGCATGGATGTCGGACAGGCTCGTCGAGGCGGCCAGCGACAGTTTTGTCCGCACGAAATCCCGCCTCGGCTCGGTCGCGAGCATCCCCCATGCCGAGAACAACCCGGGATAGAGCGGGACGATAATCTCTTTGACGCCGAGGTCCCGCCCGAGCACGCAGGCGTGCATGGGCCCGCCGCCGCCTCCGACCACGAGGCTGAAGTCGCGCGGATCGTGGCCGCGCTGGATGGAGATGAGCTTCAGCGCGTTGATCATGTTCGCGTCGACGACGCGCAGGATCGAGACCGCGGCCTCCTCGACGCTGGTCCCAAGCCGCTCTGCGATGGGTCGAAAGGCCGCCTCGGCCTTGGCCCTGTCGAGCGTGAACTTGCCGACGGCGAAGTATTCAGGGTTCACGACGCCGGTGATGAGCTTGGCATCGGTGACCGTCGGCAGTGTGCCGCCTCGGCCGTAGCAGGCCGGCCCGGGATCGGCCCCGGCGCTCAGGGGGCCGACGCGCAGCGCGCCTGCGGCGTCAAACCAGGCGATGGAGCCGCCGCCGGCCCCGATTTCGATGATGTCGACCACCGGCGTGCGGACGGGGTATCCGAAACTGGTCCGCGTCCACTCCAGCTTGTACTCCGTCGTGATGTCGACGGCTCCGTCCTGGATCGTCGAGCATTTGGCGGTCGTCCCTCCAATGTCGAGATAGATGACGTTAGGCTCGCCGACCAGCTCGCTGACGAGGGCGGCGCCGTTCACCCCAGCCGCCGGACCGGATTCGATCAGCGTGATGGGGTGCTCCTTCGCCCAGTCAAAGCTCGCCGTTCCCCCGTTGGACTGCATGGCGAAGTAGGGGCCGGCGCAGCCGATGTCGGCCAGCCGGGACTCCAGCCGCCCGAAGTAGCGCTGCACGATAGGCTGGACATAGGCGTTGAGCACGGCCGTATTGGCTCTCTCGTACTCGCGCCATTCCCGCGTGATCTCGCAGGAGGCCGTGACCGGAATGTCCGGCAGCAGTTCGCGCAGGCGCGCCGCCGCCTTCAGCTCATGCTCCGGGGCGGCGTAGCTGTGCAGGAAGAGGATGGCGATGGCCTCCACTCCCGCGGACCGGCATGCCTGGGCGATGCCGTCGAGGTCCTCCAGCATGAGCGGCTGGAGGACGTCGCCCTTCGCATCGAGACGCTCGCGCACCTCGAACCGGAGCGCGCGAGGCACGAAGGCCTCCTCCTTCCGGAACCGCAGATTGTAGAGGTCCGGGCGGTTGCCGCGCGCGATCTCCAGCACGTCGCGGAAGCCCGCCGTCGTCACCAGCGCGGTCTTCACGCCCTTGCGCTCGGTGATGGCGTTGATGACGGTCGTCCCGCCATGGACGAAGAAGTCAATCTCCGCCGTGTCGATGCCCGCCAGCCCGATCGTGTCGGCGATGCCCTGCGTCAGATCCCTGGGAGTCGTGAGCGACTTCGCGACGCTGAGGTCGCCGGTGTCCTCGTCGTAGTAGACCAGGTCCGTAAAGGTGCCCCCGATGTCTGTCGCCAGCCGTCCCATCTATGCCCCGCCCTTTCCAGACCTCGCCTGGGCCGTCGCCTTCAGGTCGATGGCGCCACCTCGGTCGAACGACACGCCGTAGGTGCTCGCGGCCTCGGCGGCCGTCATGTAGCCGCCTGCCACGTCGGCTTCGACCTCTTCCGGCGGGCGCGCCGAGGGATCGCCGAAGCCGCCCCCGCCACCCGTGACGAAGGTCACCCGGTCGCCCTTTTTCAGCGACAGCGTCGGCATCCGCGCGCCGTGGATGGTCTCGCCGTCCTTGACGATCTCCAGCCGGTTGCAGGATCCCTCGGTCCCGCCCGCCGCTCCCCACGGCCGCTCGATCGAGCGGCCGAAGCTCGCGCTCAGGATGGCGTCGGGGGAGAGGATCTCGTATTCTCGGACTGACCCGAAGCCGCCCCGTTTGCGCCCTGCGCCCACGCCGCCCGCGACATTCAGCGCGTAGCGATGAACCCTCAGCGGGAACTTGGCCTCGAGCAGCTCGATCGAATAGTTGAACGTGTCGCCGTTCGTGATGGCGCTGACGACGCTGGCGCCGTCGCGGTCCTCGGTGGCGCCCCATCCCACCATGCCGGGCTCGACGAGAACAAACGGCTCGCCGCCGTCCTCGCCAGCCGTTCCGGCCAGCACCGACACGCAAAGCGAGTTGCTGGATCCGGCGCTGACGCGCTCGGGAAGGACAGGGGCCAGCGCCTTCCAGACCAACTCGGAAGCATGGCCCGTTCCTTCGTAATACCATCCGACGGGAGCGGGCAGCACGGCAGTGAAGACGGTTCCGGGAGGGGCGACGACCTCGAGCGGTCGGAACCATCCGTCATTCGAGGGGGCCTTGGGATCCACGACAGCCTTGAAGACCGTTTTCACTGCCGAGACGAGCGCGCCGCGCGCGCAATTCACCGGACCGGCCAGCTGCGGCGAGGAGCCCGTGAAGTCGGCGATCATCCGGTCGCCGGCGATGGTGACCTTAACGCAAACGGGAAACCGCTCGGCCGAGATGCCGTCGCCGTCCACCCAGTCGGTGGCTTCGTAGACCCCGTCCGGCATGGCCGAGACCGCCTGACGGCTGAGGCGCTCGCTCGTCTGGAGGATGTGGTCGAAAGCGCCGGTCAATCGATCCACGCCGTATTTGGCGGCGATCTCGCCCAGCCTGACGTCGGCGATCCTGACGGACGCGATCTCGGCGTTCAGGTCGCCCAGCGACATGCCGGGCAGCCGGACGTTGCACTCGATGATGTCGTAGATCGCATCCTGCCGGACGCCGCGATCGTAGAGCTTGAGCGCGGGGAACCGGATCCCTTCCTGAAAGACGTCGGTCGCGTCAGGAGGGAGGCTTCCCGGCGTCTTCCCGCCCACTTCGCTCCAATGGGCCAGGGCGATGGCGAAGCCTACGAACCGGTCCTGGATGAAGACGGGCTTCATCACGGCCACGTCGCACAGATGCGTACCGCCCTCGTAGGGGTTGTTCATGATGAAGATGTCGCCGGGGTGGATGTTGGTCCCGAACTTCCGGAGCACGGCGCCGATCTGGGTCGAGAAGGTGCCGGTGAAGACCGTGATCCCGTTCGTCTGCGCGACGAGCTGCCCGGACGGGTCGCAGATGCCGCAAGCGAAGTCGAGCACCTCGTAGATCACCGGGCTCATCGAGCTTCGCGCCAGGACGAGCCCCATCTCGTCGACGGTGGCGAGCAGCTTCCCGCGGATGATTTCCAGCGTGACCGGGTCGGTGCCTTTTGCGCCCGGTGGAGTCAGGTGATGCGTCATGGGCGTGTTCCCGGTCGTGAGGGGCGCTGGCCGCGCGCCAGGATCAGGCAGCCGACCCGCGCGACTTGCTCAGCGAGCGAGGAGGCGTGGGCGAGGGCTGTCGCCACCACGTCGTGCGGGTCGACGAGCGACATTCCGTGGGCGTCGGGCACGATCCGTCCCCGATCGGCGTCGAAGCCGGCGCCTGCGCCGGTGGCCAGGAGGTCCTGCTGAAGGCGGCCCGGCCCCCGATCGCTTCCGCGCGCCAGATGCCGGAAGGGTTCGGTGAGGGCGGCGGCATAGGCCGAGGCGACAGGGTCTCCCGGCCGGCTCGCGCGAACGGCCGCTGCCGCATGGACCAGACTCGTTCCGCTCCCCGGAACGACGCCCCCCGTCATCGCCGAGCGGGCGGCGCTGACCATGCTTTCGGCGCGGCGGTGGCGCTCCTTCCACATGGACTGCGTGGGCGCGCCCACCCGGATGTTCGCAACGCCCGCCGCGAGCCGGGCGAGGCGTTGAGAGAGCTTCCCCTTGTCGTAGGTCTTGTCCTCGCGAGACACGGCTTCCCTGAGCTGGCGCACCCTTGCGGCCACGGCCTCGTCCGCCCCGTCTCCCCCGAGGATGCGGGTGGACGCGCTGCCGATCTCGATCATGTCGGTCCCGCCGAGGTCGTCCCTGCGGGCTCCCGAGGGCAGGCGGCCCGTCCGCGAAGAGAGAACCTGACCCCCCGTGAGGATGGCGAGGTCGGCGGTCATCTCGTGCCGGTACGTGCCGGAGCCGGGCCCTTTGACGGCGGCGCACCGCACGATCCCGCCCCGGTGATTGGCGACCAGCATGGCCATGGCCTGGCCGACGACGTCTTCAGCGATCACGGCGAGGGGGCGGTCCTCCGCGCGGGCGATCTCCAGCGCGGGCAAGACGTCGGCGGCGGATTCGAGCCGATCCTCGCACAGCAGGACGAGGGGCCGGTCGAGCTTGAGGCGCGTCGTTCCCTCGTCGGCGAAGTCCCGTGACAGGAAGCCCCGCTCAAACTCCACGCCCGTGCTGTAGAGCGCCGTCGTGTCGACCGACTGGTTGAAAGAGACTGTGACGATGCCGTCGGGCCCGACCTTCAGCACGGCGTCGGCGACGATGTCGGCCAGCTCCAGGTCGTCGTCGCCCGCCCGCGCGCACAGCATGGCGATGAGATCGCGCGAGATGGCGGGTCGGCGTTGCTCCGTCAGGCTGCCAAGGGCCGTGTGGCGCGCGGCGCCGAAACCGTCCGCGATGCGGCCGGGATCATGGCCGGCGGCCTTAAGACGCGAGGCGGCGCCCGACAGAGCGGCGGCGAGCAGAATGGCCATCGCCGTCCCGTCACCCGTCGCGTACTGGACGCGCGTGGCGGCCTCCTTCGCCAGCTCCAGCCCGATCCGGCTGAGCGATGCGTCGAGCTCCAGGTCGCGAACTGCGACGAAGCCGCTCTTGGTGAACAGCGGGAAGTCGTTCGTCCGCTCCATCGCGACGAGGCGGCCGCGCGGCCCGAACGTGATCCCGGCGAGCTGGCCGGCGAGGGCGAGGCCGCCGTCGAGCGCCGTCGCGGCCTTGTCGCCGAATAGGATGTCCTTTGTTTCGCGCATGAGTAAGCCGCCCTGATCCGAGGGACGAGGGCGGACCCAGGCCGAAAGGCCAAGGCCCGCTTCTTTCGTCGTCGGCGTCAGGCCGCCACGAACCGGTTCCAGCCCTGGATGTAGTCGGTCACGTGCTCGGGCCAGATGTTCCAGAACGCCACGTTGGCGAAGCGTCTCTCGCGGGGGCCGGTGTCGCGCCCGGCGCCCTCGTACCAGTGGCGCCACTGTTCCGGGGTCAGGTATTTCTTCACGGTGGCGCTGGCCGGCGAGTAGTAGCCCTGCGTCGCGTCGACCGAACCTCTCCAGCCCTCGAGGCACCAGTCCATGTAGGCCATGACGACCTCGGGATCGGCGGCTTTGTTGCTCATCGTCATGCCGTAGTACCAGGCCGAAGTTCCCTCCCACACGTCGACATAGACGCAGGGTACGCCCTGGGACTTCACGTCCTCGACGACCGGGTTCCAGCAGTCGATGGCCCAGACCTCGCCGGAGGTGAGGAGGTTCACGGCCTCGCCGTAGTTGGTCCAGATCAGGCGGAAAACGCCGTCGCGCTTGGCCGCGATCAGGAATTCGATGACCTCGTTGACCTCGTCGGGTTGCAGATCGGAAAGCGAAACCTTGGGCGCGTCCATCTTGCCGTTCTTGACGAGGTAGGTCGCGGCGCGCGGCGGGCCGATCAGGTCATCGTTCTGGATCGCCGTCTTGCCCTTGAAGGTCATGTCGCGCCACTTGGCCTCGTAGAGGACGCCAAGCGTGTCGGGGATCCCGTAGTCCTTCTGACCGGACGCGAACTTCTGCGGAAGGATCCCGAGCGCGTCCGTGTTGTAGATCTGCGGGACCATCAGGAACGAATTCTTCTTCTCGTCCCAGTAGACGGCCTTCAACGGCCAGCCGCTCTTCGGGTCCGAGGCCGGGTTGCCGGCGTCGGTGAACAGGGCGTCGGCATACTTCCAATTGGTGATCTTCTCGATCGGCACTGGGGCGGCGACCTCGCCATCCTTCAGTGCCGGCGCGCGGAACGAGTTGGTCTCGATCATCGCGAAGGTCTCGTTGCCGCCCGTGAGGAAGCGCTGCACCGATTCCGACAGGCTCGAGGCGGTTCCAGTCACCTCGAAGCCGGAGACTTCCTTGAACTTCGTGAAGAAGCGCTCCTGAACCGACACTCCGGTGCCAATGATGTTTAGGGGTTTGGTCTGCTTGATGCCCGCAAACCGGGGGGCGAAGGCGTCCCCGGCCTCCGCGGGTCCGATCGCCCCCAGCAGGGGCGCGGCCGCCGCCGCCGTGCCGGCCGCCGCAGCGGCGGCGAGGAAGGCCCGGCGGCTGAGCGGCTCCTGCTTGGCGCGCGCCCGTTCACCCTGCACTTCCAGTTGGTTCATGTAAGCTTGGTGCCTGACCTCGATGTGCTTGGAGTCCATCTCAAATCCCCCTCTCAGTGGCCCTCGTTCACGTCAAAGAATTCGTGGAGTTCATGTCGCGTGTTCTTCTTGTCCAACGAAGCGCACGCGCCTCACTTCCTTGGTCAGAAAGTAAACCATGAGGATAATTACCAGGATCGAGATCGCGGTGACGATCGTTCCCATCGCGTAGAGGCGCGGCGTGACACGCACCGTCGTGGCGCCGAGGATCTCAAGCGGGAGCGTGTTCTCGGCCCCATTCACGAGGAAGGTCCGGGCGAACTCATCGAACGACAGGGTGAAGGCGAACAGAACTGACGCCGTGATGCCCGGCTTCACGATGGGAAGCGTAATCCGGAAGAAGGTCTGCGCCGGCGACGCCCCCAGGCACATCGCGGCGTGCTCGATCGACCTGTCGAACCGGTTGAAGACGGCGAGCAGAATGATGAAGCAGAACGGGAAGGACCAGACGACATGCGCCAGCAGCGCCGTCGAGAACCACGCTTTCTGGACGCCGGCGTATTGCCAGACCAGCGCATGGCCGAGGCCTAGGGCGACGCCGGGGATGATGATCCCGAGCAGAAAGATGTTGAAGACGATCCGCTCGCCGCGAAACCGCGTGCGAAACGCTTGGGCCGCCATCGTGGCGAGGACGGTCGAGATGGCGGCCGTCATCAGCGCTAAGGCCAGGGACCGCCATGCTGGCGGGCCCAGCCGGCCCATATACTCGCCGGTGGACTTGGCGGAGCCATCCGGGTCGAAAAGGCGGCCGTACCAGCTCAGGCCCGGGTCCTTCAGCGGGAAGGTCGGTCCGCCGTCGGCGCCCTGGAAGGAGAGGATCGCCATCACCACGGTGGGGCCGTAGAGCAGGAGAACGAAGACGGCAAAGTAGAGGCCCAGTCCGATCTTCAGGGGCGAAAGGCGGGTTTCCCGGCTGGCGTAGTCGGCCATGGTCGCCCCCTAAATCTGCTGTCGCAGGTCCGCGACCCGCAGGATCGCGAGCGCGACGGGAAGCGTCACCGCGACGATGACGACGGCGACGACGGAGGCGAGCGGCCATTGCAGCGCGCCCTGGTTCTGCAGGAGGACATTGGCCAGCATCGAGGCCTTGCCGCCGCCGATGAAGCGCTGGATGGCGAACTCGCCCATCATCACGACAAAGACGAAGAGAACTCCGGTCGCCAGGCCCGGCCTGGTCAGCGGCAGGATGACGCGGGTGAAAGCCTGCCATCGGCTGGCGCCGAGATCCCGCGCCGCCTCGATCACCATCGGCGGGATCTTCGACATCGAGAAATAGATCGGCCCGATCATGAAGACCGACCAGATCATCGCCATGGCGAAGATCATCGCAGGACGCGAGTAAAGGAGGATTTCGGCGGGCTCGTCGATGATCCCGACGCCCATAAGCGCCGTGTTGATGAGCCCGTTGCGCCCGAGCAGTGGCAGCCAGGCGATCATCCGGATAAGCGCGCTCGTCCAGAACGGTACGATGCACAGCAGGAGCAGAAACAGCTTGGCCCGCTCTCCCTTGACCTGGAAGGCGATGAAATAGGCGGCCGGGTAGGCGATGAGCACCATTAACGGCAGGAGGATGAGACCCACCTGCAGGGTGAAGACGACGGTGTCGAGATAGGTCCCCGTGGTGAAGAACGTCGCGTAGTTCTTGAACGAGAAATCCGGCCGCATGCCGTAGGGCAGGGCCTTCCAGAAGGAGAAGACGAGGATCGAGCCGAGGCCCAGCAGCGTCCCGACGAGCATGACCGTCGTCGGCAGGACGAGCAGCAGGATGGCGCGCCGGGTTTGCTGACCCTCCAGGCTGCGGGTTCCGTGCGTCCGGCCCGTAGCCGCGGAGACTTCCAGGGGAACGGACAGGTTCTCGGACATAGCCTAGGCCGCCAGCACGAAGGCGTTCCCGGTCTTCCAACCGAGGCGGACTGGTGATCCGATGGGCAAAGCGGCGAGGCGTCCGGCGTCCTCGAACCTGTCGAGCCTCACCAGCCGGCCATGACCGACCTCGACGTTCAGCTCCACGTGGGAGGTCTCGAACAGTGAGAAGGCGAGCCGGCCTTCCAGCGCCGTGTCGTAGGCTGGGCTGGCGTCCAGCAACTCGACATGGTGGGCAGGACAGACGACCCAGCACGCCGAGTCCCGGCGCAGATCCCCGTTTTGCGCCCGCGCCCTCAAGGGGCCGATATCGGTCTCGACGGTGGCGACGCCGTCCTCCTGCCCGACGAAACGTCCCGGAATAACGTTGTTCTTCCCCACGAACTGCGCAACGAAAAGCGATGCGGGATGCTCGGCGACCGATGCGGGCGGGCCGACCTGCTCGATGCGCCCTTTGTTCATGATCACGACCTGGTCGGACAGCGCGAACGCCTCCGACTGGCTGTGAGTGACGTGCATGAAGGCGATGCCGAACTCGCTGTTCAGGCGCTTGAGGACGCGCACCATGCGCTCCCGCAGATTGGCGTCGAGCGAGCCGAGCGGTTCATCGAGGAGCAGCACGTCCGGCCGCGTCACCAGGGCCCGGGCCAGCCCGACGCGCTGCTGCTGCCCGCCGGACAGCTGCGTGACGGGCCCGTCGGCCAGGGAGGCGATGTCGACCGCCTCCAGGATTGCGCCGACCCGCTTTTCCTGCTCGGCGGCCGGCACACGACGCATCTGCAAGCCGAACACGACGTTCTCGCGGACAGTCATGTGGGGAAAGAGAGCGAAGTGCTGGAACACCATCGCCGTGTTGCGGCGATGGGGCTCCAGCTGCGTGCAGTCGCGCCCGCCGATTTCAATGCGTCCGGACGTAGGGCTCTCGAAACCCGCCACCATCCTCAGCGTCGTCGTCTTGCCGCATCCGCTCGGCCCGATGATTGAGACGTATTCGCCGGGGTTGATGTCGAGCGCGACATTGTCGATAGCAGTCACCCCGCCCGGGAAAGACTTGCAAAGCCGCGATAATCTGACTGCTGGAGCCATCAGGGTCATCCCACCCTCTCTTTCTCCAGAATAAAAGAATGTGACGGTGGGTCAACGAGAGGGGTTGCCTATAGATTCGCCATGGCAGAATCGTTGGCGATACATATGAGTAAAAAAACGTCGATCCGAAAGCATATCCACGATTGGATACAGGTTTGTATACAGTTGTGGTTCCAGCGACCTGCTGTAGCTCTGTCTAATCACCTGAGAAGGTTGGTTATTTACGCTCCCTTGCAGCGGTCTCGGCCCCTGTCTCGCACCTGGCGTTCCGTGCAATCTGGAGACTGTACGCTGCTTTTTTGTGCGCCCCGAGTGTCCGCTTCCCTGGTGCAGGTCAGGAGACCCTCCAACCGGTCACGCTTGCGCGGATCGCGCGGCGCGCCTCATGCCTCCTCCATCACGATGAAATCGAAATCGCAGGCCTCGTTTCTCAAAGATTCGAGGGCCTTGTACTCCGGGCTTTCAAAGCATCTGTTGCAGGCGTCAAGGTCAGGAAACCTGAAAATCGCGGCCCGGACATGTCTGTGCGAGCCCGTCACAACGCCGGTCACTCGGCCTACCGCCAGGCGAATACCGCCATAGGATTCGAGAATCGGGCCGGAGAGAGCGACGTACTCCTGAAGCTTCGATGCATCACGGGGTGTGCCGTGCGAGATCAGATAAGCGGCCATCTGCGTCGTCTCCTTGCAAGCGGCCGTGTTGGCCGACCCGACCCAGTGGGCAAGCAAACGGCGCACCAAGCCGTCCGCGACCGCCAAGGGCGCCCGCCGGACGCCGTCTGCCCGGGCTTCCTCAGGGCCGTCATTGACCGACCGGCGGCAAAACCTATCGAATGACCGCCTCGCCTTGCGATCGGCCAGAGCCGCCCGACTCGTGCCGATGGTGCGGGAACGCCGCTACGCCGAGATCGCCCGCTCCGTTCTCTTTTTCGCCGACCATTCGGAGGCGTCCTACATCGCCGGAGCCGTCCTGTCCGTCGACGGCGGTATCGTGCTCGCCTGAGCGGCATATCCGCAGCTGCCGCGCGCATCCTTCGTCGCCTCGGGGCCGAGACGCGGATCTACGACTCCTCCGGCCGGCCTCTGCCGGACGATGCCCCTGCGGACCGCCCGAAGTTCAAGGCGCTACGAGACCTTCCGACCTAGTTGGAGGGCATGGTCTGGTGCTCGCCGGAACGGCACGGCTCCATGACCGGAATCATCGTCATGCGACGCGAGGCCAGCAAACCGGGCCGCTGCGATGCCTAGGCGTCCGTCCAGTAGCACCCCTGGGATCGGATGCAAACGTCTGCTTGTGGCGCAAGCATATCGGTCGGCTCTTGGCGCTAGGCCGAAGTTCCGCTCATGGTCATGAGCGCCGGTTCGCTTGTGTCGTACTCGCGCCATCAGCGGAACCTGCATCTCGTCGCAAAAGTAGAACCTCGTCAGGGCCGCTTGCAGCAGCTTCACCCGAAATTGCCAGCGGCAGCGTGACGCCACTGCGGTCCCGGTGCAGAATGTGCCTATCCGCGCTTTGGTTGGATGGGAGCGGGGTGGCAGTGTCTGCCCAACGCAAACTTGTCGGCATCTTGGCGGCTGATGTCGTGGGCTATACGCGGCGCGTGGAAACAAACGAGGCAGCTGCGCTCGCTGACCTGCAATCGTTCCGGACGGATATCCTGGTCCCTTCCGTGGCATCGCATGATGGTCGGATCGTCAAGCACATGGGCGACGGCGTGCTCGCCGAGTTTGGATCGATCGTCGACGCCGTCCGGTGCGCCGTCGCCATTCGGGATGCTGTCTTCACGGGGAATGGGAGCCGCCCCGTGAACGACCAGCTGCGAATACGGCTCGGCGTTCACCTCGGCGATGTCGTGGCAGATGGCGATGACATCCTCGGAGACGGTGTGAATGTCGCAGCACGACTGGAGCAGAATTGCCCTCCGGGAGGACTGCTGATTTCGGGGGAGGCCTATGATCAGCTCGCCGGAAAGATCGCGGTCTCTTTCCGCCCTGCCGGAGAGCAGCGCTTCAAGAACCTGAGCCGACCCATTCGAACCTATCTCGCCGGCCAGTGCCAGCGGCGCCAAGCCGACGATCCATGCTGCGGGTCGGCTCCGCGGCCGCGTTGGTCGCGGTCCTCACGATTGGCGGAACCACGCTGTTGAGAATGAACTCAGGCCGCGGCGTGGTATCGCCGGCTGCGGCAAGGCCCAGCCTCGCCGTGTTGCCCTTCGAGAATGCAACGGGCGACGCCGCCCAGAAATACTTCTCGGAAGGGATCACCGACGACATCCTCATTGCGTTGGGCCGTTCACCTCTCCTGACCGTGATTGGCCGCAACACGAGCTTCGCCGCACTGGAGCCGGGCGAAACTCCGGCCGAGGTCGGGCGGCGGCTTGGCGTCAAGTTCGTCCTGGCCGGCCGCGCGCAGCACGCCGATCAGAGGGTCCGGGTCAGCGCTGTGCTGGTCGGGATCGAGACCGGGTCGATTATCTGGTCCGACAAGTACGACCGCCCCCTCACCGACGTCTTCGCCGTCCAGGACGATATCGCGGGGGCCATCGCTGCGAGGCTCCTGTCGAGAGTTGAGGCCGCAACGGTCTCCGGAACGATGGGGCGGCAACCGGCCGACTTCTCCGCCTATGAAGACGTGCTCCGCGCCCGGGAGATCCGGTATTCCGACGCAGGCAAGGAAGCCACTCTGCGGGCAAGGCGCCTTCTGGAAGAGGCTGTCAGGATCGACCCCGGCTTCGCCCTTGCGCATGCGGAACTGGCCTACACCTACTACCGCGAGTTGTCCCGGCGGTGGGCACCCGAGAACGCCGCTGTATCCCTTGCAACCGGTACCGCGGCGGCGGAACGCGCACTGTCGCTCGATCCGGGTCTTGCATTCGCCAATGTCACCTTTGGCAATCTGCGCCTGATCGCACGCGACTACGCCCAGGCAGAGAAGTTCGCCCGACGCGCCACCGAACTGAATCCAAACGATCCCGAAGCGCATGCAGGGTTGGCCAATGTGCTGCTTTCGATCAACAGGGGGGAGGAGGCGTTGGCCTCCATCAACCGAGCGATCCAGTTGGATCCGCTCTATCCTCCATTGTTCGACAATTACAGGGGCCGCGCGCTGCTGCTGACCCGGCGGTTCGACGAGGCCATCTCGGTGCTGTCCGACTGCACCCGCAGGCTACCCGACTCGTGGCCGTGCAACCTCTATCTCGCCGTTGCATACCATTATGCGGGCCAGGCCCAAGCCGCCCGCGATGCGATGCAGCGCGCCATGAGGATCGCACCGTTTAAGTCACTGGACGAATACAAGGGTACGACCACGCTACAGCCGGGTCCAGAAACCGATATCATCATTCGGGCTCTTCATGACCTCGGGTTGCCCCAACAGGGAGATTCCAAGGGCAATCCGTAGGCATCGCCCACTGGCCCGAAGGCCGGAGAGCCGAACTGCGGGAACAAGGGGCATGGGCGTCGAACAGAACTGAAGGCGCGAACACGGCTTTCCCGACCTGCGGCCGGCCGTGGCACGAAACAAGCTCCAGCCGCAGTCCCTTGGGTGGCTTTCAACGAGGGCCGGCTGGAGAACTCAGCGGGAGCACCACCCCGGCAGATAGGCCGCGTCCGCGGTGCGGGCGAGTGTAAGGGCCTTTTCCAGCGCGGCCCCAAAGTCTTTTTCCACGAGGGCCGCCTTGATACGACACCGCAGGAAATCTGCCCAAAGGAACTCGCTGTAAAGGCTCATGTCCTTGGCGTAGCCTCCGACCCGGCGCAGCTCTCCGGCCAACGATCGGAAAGGGTCGTCGGTGAGCCCCTCGAGACGCTTCGGAATGCTCTTCCATGTGTGAGAGCTGCCATTCCGGTCGTAGGCATGCATCCAATTCTTGTGGGCCATCACGAACCAGAATGCGTCCTTCTTCAGGCCGCTGAGATCGGCGACCGTCGAAACGAGAACCCGCCCGACGCTCTCCTCGAGCAGCGCCAGTGCCAGGTGATGATGATCCACGATGAAGTACTGGCCCCTTGGGCCCAGGACAGCCGGAATCATGTGAGAGCCGAGAAACTTGCCGCCCTTCGTCTGTTCCCCCGCAAGTGTCTCTCGCCAATGCCTGCGCTTCTCGTCGACCTCTCGGCGGCCGACTGTCATCTGCGTCGGGCGCAAGTCTTGGAGCGCGACCGGTTCCAGGACAGGATCAATCATGTGTGCTCCCGAACGGTTTCGCCCAACCCTCATCAAGAGAATGGACCCTTTGACATTCAACCGCGAGCTTTGCCTTCGTTGAATCGCATCCCACCGCGAAGACGACGGAATCATGGCTCCATGCCCCCGGCAACGCCGCCTCTTTGAACGACGTCTGGCCCGATCGCCCATCTCCCTTCGCGCGGAGAGCCAAAGGAGGACTGGGGCATTGATACCGTTTACTCGGGATGGCTATCGATCAATGCTCGAGATCAAGGAACATGTCGTCATGCTTAGGCCCAGCATCCAGGCCGTCCTCGTCCTCGCCGCTCTGGCTGTCCTTGGTTCGGCCTCAGCGCGTGCGGCAGACCCGATCGCGGGTGTCTGGGAGCAGGTGGACGAGGATGGCGAGGTCGGAGCCCTCATTACCATCACGGACCGAAACGGCGTAGTCGAAGGCGTGATCAGCAAAGTCCTTCCGCAGAAGGATCCGGTTCCCGACACGTGCGAGAAGTGCAGTGGCGCGAAGAAGGGCGCCAAGCTGATCGGGCTCAGGATCATCGAGAACATGCGCCGCGACGGTGACGCCTACACTGGCGGCAGCATCACCGATCCGGAGAACGGCAAGGAGTATACTGCCCGCCTGAAGCTCTCAGCCGACGGCCGTACACTCGACGTGCGCGGCTATATCGGCACGCCCTTGCTTGGCCGCTCGCAAACCTGGCGCCGGCACTGAGCCTCCCCCCAAGTGCGATAGAAGCTCCATTCCGTGTAGCTGCGGAACGGCGTCCGGCCGCGAACCGGACACGCGAGCCGTGTCTTTTCAATGGCTTGCCAAGACGGCGCCGTCTGGCACGGAGGTTGCGGACGGGTCGACGGGATCCAGCCCGGATCCAATCGGACACTGAACGTGCAAATTGCTCCGACAATCCTGTGCGACTTCGACGGCACGGTCACGGTCGATGACACCACGGACGCCGTGTTCTCCCGTCATGGCGTTCTACGTCAGCATGCGTGGGAGTGCCGACTACTACGTCGTTCGTCCACGTAAATCGAGACAACTGAACGCGTGCGAAATCTTGTGGAATTGGCTGCGTGGTCGCGTCGGCGTTTGAGGGGATGCCGCCCGCTTGATCCGCGCCGATTTGGAGGCGCGGAGAGCAGACGTTCTGGAGGGCCGGTATAGGTCAGTAGCGCCCCCGATAGTTTTCGCCCTTCAGCAAGCGGCCCCCGAAATGCGCGGCGCGTCGGATGCTGCCCTCTAGCACTGCGCGCCCGCCGAGTTCGCGGCCGACCGTCCTGATGTCGACAGCCTTGCCCTGCGCGTCACGAGAGGTTTGCGAGGGCGTGTAAATGTCGCTCCGTAACGCCACGCGAGGCCGAACCATGCCCGAAAGCCCGATCCTGACTCGACGCGGCTTCCTTGCCGCGAGCTCCGTCATCGCCGGCGGCGGTACGTTGGGCGGCGTCTTCGCCCCGGCCGTGAGCCGCGCCGGCGACAGGCCCGCCGCGACGCTCGGAGTGCAGTCGGGTGACGTGACGTCTTCCTCGGGCGTGGTCTGGACCCGTGCTGACCGGCCCGCCCGCGTCTGGATCGAGGCCGCGACGACCGACAGCTTCAAGGACGTCGTGAAAACCGTATACGTCGATGCCCTCCCCGATGCCGACCTCACGGCCAAGCTCGTCCTCGACGGGATTTCTGCGGGGCAGGACGTATTCTACCGCGTGCGGCTGCAGAACCTCTTCGAGCCCGCCATCATCGGCGAGCCCATCATAGGTCGGTTCCGGACCGCGCCGGCTGACCGGCGGTCCGTGTCTTTCGTTTGGTCCGGCGATACTGCCGGCCAGGGCTGGGGCATCGACGAGGCGCGCGGCGGCATGCGGACCTACGCGACCATGCTGAAGGCGCAACCGGACTTCTTCATCCACTCGGGCGACAACATTTACGCCGACGGCCCTATCCAGGCCGAGGTGAAGCTCAAGAACGGCGAAGTCTGGAAAAACGTCGTCATCGAGGAGAAGGCCAAGGCCGCCGAGACGCTGGACGAGTTCCGTGGCAACTGGCGCTACAATTTGCTCGACCGGAACGTGCGCGACTTCTATGCGGCTGTGCCGTCCTTCATGCAGTGGGACGACCACGAGGTCACCAACAACTGGTATCCGGACGAGCCACTGACTCGCGCCGAGCATCAGCGGAAGAAATACGTCGAGAAGAACGCGATGATTCTCGCGGCGCGCGCCTCACGCGCGTTCCATGAATACACACCAACACGCGTCGAACCTGCCGAGCCGGGCCGGGTCTTTCGCAAGGTGTCGTATGGTCCGCTGCTCGACGTGTTCATCCTCGACATGCGGAGCTACCGCGGAGCGAACGGCGAGAACCGCCAGGAGACTTATGGTCCGGAGTGCTACTTCCTGGGCCCGCAGCAGGTCGCCTGGCTGAAGCGGGGGCTCACGGATTCTGCGGCAACTTGGAAGGTGATCGCCGCCGACATGCCGCTCGGGCTGATCGTGACCTATGATTCGGACCGCAAGTTCGGCAGCGAGGCCGTGGCGCAGGGCGACGGCCCGCCTCTCGGCCGCGAACTCGAGATCGCAGGGATCCTCTCCTTCATCAAGCACGCGGGTATCAACAACACGGTCTGGCTCACGGCCGACGTGCACTACACAGCCGCGCATTACTACGACCCGAACAAGGCGCAGTTCCAAGACTTCGAGCCGTTCTGGGAGTTCGTCTCCGGTCCCCTGCACGCTGGGACATTCGGTCCGAACCCGCTCGACAACACTTTCGGGCCGCAGATCAAGTACCAGCTCGCGCCAACACCCGAGCAGAGCCAGAACCTGCCACCGAGCGAGGGCCTTCAATTCTTCGGCCACGTCGCCATCGATGGCTCGAGCGAAGCGATGACGGTGACCCTCAAGGACGTCGCCGACAAGGCTCTATGGTCGGTGGTCCTTGAACCTAAGCGGGGGTGACGGTCGAAAGAAGGGACGACCCTCAAAGCGGCGGCGTGCTCGAAAGTCCTGGATGAAAGCAGACCTGCGGCAGGTCCGCTCAGGGTCAGGAGCTCTGGTTTGCTGATCTCGCGGCCATGAACGCGGCAACCCTCGGCCGACTCAGGATCCGTGCCTAGGGCCCGCGCACCCGGCTAAAGCATGTAGCCTAGCAAAGTGGGCCGCTTGCTTCCGCGACGATCCTTTCGTGAAGCTCCGCGATCTCAGGAGCGATAACCGGTCCGGCGGCCTTGCGGGCCGCAGCCAGCTTTTGCTGGTAGACGAGGAACTTGCTACTGACGAACTTTCCGACCTGGTCGTAGGCTGGATCCGATAGGACCTCCTGAAGCGAAACGAACGTCACGCCTTCCTGCACCAGTCTCTCGAACAGACGGTCGGCCACGACCGCGAAGAACGGGACGGTATGGCCAAGTCCGATGCCGGGCACGTCCCGGCCGAACGCTCCGCAGAGCGTCTCGTGGTCGTAACGCACCTGGGCGACTGTCGCCTCAACGAAGTCGCGCTCCAGGCGCTCCATGGCATCGGTGTCTCCGCGTTCCAGCGCATAGCGCCATGCCCGGTTCCAGAGCCACTCGTGCCACCAGGTCGTAACGTCCGCCGCGACATAGCCTTTGGCGCGCAAGTGGTCGGCAACTTGCGAACGCTTGGGCTCCGTATCGCCCCAATGGCAGAGCGTGTAGCGGAAGACCTTGGTCGGCGCTTGGGCGATCCAGCGCCATAGGGCATCGTCAGCCTTGTCGATCTCCCAGCAGTAGCGCTCGGCCCCGATGTCGGTGAGGACGGGATGGTTGTGGGTGTGGTTGCCCACGTGGTGACCGGCTTCAACCCACTCGTCCATAACCTTGCCCAGGCCTGGATTCATGTCGAGCGCCCATGAATTCCCGAATCCCCAAGAGCCTCTCGCGCCGTGGCGGTTCAGGGCTGCCCCGATGTCGCGCATGATCGACGAGACACTGAAACCGGGCGGCGGTTCGGACCGAGGCCAATGGGGAATGTCGTCGAGGGTGAAAGCAAGGCGCACGGCTGCCTCCGCCTATCGGTTCAGACGCGCAGTGTAGTGCGAAGTACGTCAGCTTAGCCAAGCGAACGTACGCGATTGGACCGGGCGTGACCCGCATCGAAACGATGGGCCACGATCACGCGCTAGGCATAATCATGGGGGAAGCGACGCATGTCCCATGACACCGAGGCAGCAGCCCTGTTTCGGGGTGGCAGTTGAAGTACTCACATTGGCTGCCAGCAGGCAGAACGAAGACCTCGTGCCAGGTGCGCAGCTGGTTGTCAGGTCCGAAGCGACGATGCCGCGCCTTCGCGCCAAGATAGATCGCCCGGTGAGTTGCGTGCCCCTCCGCCCAACGCTCAAGATCGGAGAGCGACTGGAAGACGCCGAGAGCATGTTCTTCCGGTTCGGCATCCCCGTCGGCGTCGACCGTGCGCATGAAACGCATGCACAAGCAGCCGCTCGCGACGCTTTCCGTCGCGAGATAACGCATCCCGCCATGGAGTGCGGCTCTAAGACTGTCATCGTAGTCCGCCCGTTGGACCGGATCCATCATGGCCCAACTCGCCCCGCCGCGGATCACTAAGATGTTGCCGGGCAAGTTCACGAGCCACCGTTCGCCAAAGCCCTTCCGGCCGGCAAGATCCGCAAGGGGAGCTGTGCCCTCGGGCTTCAGCGGATCAATCGCTGCGGCGAGCAGCCGGTCGCGCATAGCTCCGTAGTATCCGCAATACGGAGTCGGATAGAGCGGAACCTCGGGACAGAGCCCCAGGCCCCGCGGAAAGTCCCGCCAGTAGGAAGTTTCGCATCTGTCCCAGGGCACATGCAGGACCTCGCGCCAGCATCCGTGCGGGCCAAGCAGCCGCGCCGGGTCGTTCCACCATGCCTCGGCATCTTCGTCGTCGGTCCAGCGTTTGAACCGATTGCTGTCCGGCCAGTACGCCCCGAAAACGAGAGTGGCTCGCGAGTGAGGGAGCACGACTTCACTACAATCAACGGAACTCGGACCCGACGGATGGTTACGAAGGTAACGCGCTGCCCAGTCCAGCAGACTATGGCTTCGGAGATCGTCGGGGCGGTCCGCTTCGGCGCCAAAGAAGGCGACAGACAACCCCGCGGACTTGCCCAGCACAGACCCTCGCTGCACAGCCGGCACGAAGCCTGGAGGCCGACGTAGCGGAAACAGGCGCTCGCTCGGCCCCAATACTTCGGACGGAGCCTCGTTCAAGAACCTTGGGCGTCGATCCTGACAGTCGTTGATGGTGGACACAGGAAAATCCGAAACGGTTTGAACCTGAAAGTACAGATCTCTTAGTTCTCGTCAGCAGCATACGCGCGTCGGCAGAGGATCTGACGCCTGGCTTCAGCGAACAAGCTGAGATGCGCAGCTTCCGCTACGCGTCAAAATCGACCGGCGGGCGCAAATCGCGCCTGCCTTCGAAAACTTTCAGATCTTCTCCAGCTCTGACATCTAAAGCGCGTCGTCGACCTCAATACCATGATACCGGACGGTGCTCTCAGGCTTTCCACCGTTCACCGGCTGCCCTTTGACGGCGGTCCTGTTCCAAGCCGCCTTCATCGAGACTGTTGGCTGCCGTGATCCCCAACCTGGCGCTCTGAACGGCGTTCGATGTCGTCGAGAATCGACAGGGCTGCACCGTCGAGGACGACGTTGGCCGCCGCGAGGTTTTCGCGCAAGTGGGCGCGCGAGGACGTTCCGGGGATCAGCAGGATGTTGGGCGAACGCTGCAGCAGCCAGGCCAGCGCTACCTGCATCGGCGTGGCTCCGAGCCCAACTGCGACATCCGACAGCACCGACGATTGCAGGGGCGAGAAGCCACCCAGCGGAAAGAACGGGACGTAGGCGATTGCGTCCCGCGCGAGCGTATCGACGAGGGCGTCGTCCCCCCGATGCGCCAGGTTGTATTGGTTCTGCACGCAGGCAATCTCCACGATCCCACGAGCCTCGTCCACCTGCGCCGCGGTCACGTTGCTGATGCCGACGTGGCGCAGCAGGCCCTTGTCCTTGAGGCGCGCCAGCGTCTCGACCTCGCGGCCGATCGAGCCCTCCGCCGGGCCATGGACGTCGAACATGGCGCGGAAGTTCACGGCGTGGAGCTGCTCCACGCCGAGGTTGCGCAGGTTGTCGTGGATTGCCGCCACCAGTTCGTCCGGCGCGCTGGCCTTGATCCACGAGGCATCCGGGCCGCGGCGCGCACCGACCTTGCTCACGAGGGCGAGGCTTTCCGGATAGGGGTGCAGCGCCTCGCGGATGATCTCGTTCGTGATATGTGGGCCGTAGAAATCGCTGGTGTCGATATGATCCACGCCGGCGTCGACGGCTTCTCGAAGAACCGCGATCGCCTCCGAGCGGTCGCGAGGAGGACCGAAAACGCCTTTCCCCGCGAGTTGCATGGCCCCATAGCCCATGCGGTTCACAGTCCGGCTGCCAAAGGCAAAGGTGGCGGGATCGGAGGTCGTCATGGCGTGTCTCCTTGATTGGTGATGGGCAGGAAATAGGCCGGTTGCGGAACAACGATAATCCCGCACAATGTGCACAGGCCGTGCGGGAACCCGGACAATGATCGTGAGCCTCTCCGATCTCGATGCATTCGTCGCCGTTGCACGTGCAGGCGGGTTCCGACGTGCAGCCCGGGCCACGGGCGAGAGTGCCTCAGGCCTGAGCGAGGCGGTGCGGCGCCTCGAGGCGCAGCTAGGTGTTCGCCTGTTCAACCGGACCACCCGCACCGTGGTGACGACAGAGGCCGGAAAGAGCCTGCTTGAGCGGCTGGGCCCGGCCTTGCGGGAGGTCGAGGCTGCGCTCGACGTGATCAACGGATTCAGGGGCCGCCCGGCCGGAACGCTGCGGCTGAACGTGCCTGTCAGCGCGGCGCGCCTGGTGCTGCCGGGTGTCATCCCCGGCTTCCTCGCGGCGTTTCCCGAGATCCGCCTCGAGGTGATCGCCGAGGACACGTTCGTGGACCTGCTGGCGGCCGGTTGCGACGCCGGCATCCGTTACGACGAGCGGCTCGAACCCGACATGATCGCCGTTCCCATTGGACCCCGCATGCAGCGCTTCGCCACCGTCGCGTCTCCGGCCTACCTGAAGCACCACGGACGACCCCGCGAGCCACGGGATCTGCTGAACCACGCCTGCATCCGGGTGCGCTTTCCCAACCGGGCGCTCGCGCCGTGGGAATTCGAGCGCGACGGTGAGACCGTGCTCGTCGATCCGCCCGCCGCCCTGGTCGTGCAGCCCGGCGGTGCGGCGGACCTCGCCGTCGATGCGGCTATTGGCGGTTGCGGCATTCTCTCCCTGTTCGAGGACTGGGTGCGGCCACAGCTCGAGCGCGGGCAACTTGAGCCCGTGCTGCCAGACTGGTGGGTCAGCTTCTCCGGCCCCTATCTCTATTATCCCGGCCGCCGCCTCGTACCGGCTCCGCTGCGCGCGTTTGTCGACCACATCCGGCAGGGCACCGGCTGACGGCGCGACGGGGGTCCCTCGCGATGCAGGCACTCGACGGCGTCTGCATCGCGCCAAGAGCAGTCATGACCGCCTACGCCGCAAGCTGACATTCTGAGCCGCGACGTGGGCTCGCCCAACTCGTCAGCTCCCAAGCATCAGTCCAGCGCCGTTTCCAGAAGCTGTCTGAAATGGCCGGCCCAGCAGGCGCCGGGACACCATGGCGAAACAACACTGCAGGGGAGTTGCTGACTCAAGTCGACCGGCCTGATGCGTAGCCTGGGCTGCGGGAAAAGAGCAGGGCGAGATTAGTGCTCAGGTTTGTTCGTGCTTGAGGAAGCCATAAGGTGACGGCGTGCGAACACGTCTCAATCGAATGCGTTCGCGGGCGTACCGTAATCAATGCCTCTCAAGCTGGGCCGAGGAACCAGTCCTCCAACCCTGAAGTTCAGCTCTAGGGAGTTGCGGGCCGCCGCACCCTCCCGGCAGTACCGTTTGCGGAGGCAGTAAGTTGAACGCGCAAGCCCGCTGGCCACTTGGTCCGCTGATCATACTTCTCGCCGCTACCGTGGGCGTGGCGCTGAGCCTGTACTCCTATCTCGCGCCCCTGACCGGAGTGACAGGCACGCCCGGAGCCCTGCTAGTCATCGGTTCATGCCTGGCGCTCGTGGCCGACGGGTTCATCCTCGCGCGTGCCCGGGAGGGCTCGGTGTTCTGGGTCTTCTGGATCCTCGGGGTCCTCGGCGCGATCGGCACCATCGCCGCCGCCGCCTTCCTCCATTCCTGGTGGCTGGTCGCAGCCAGCGTCGTCGCTTTCTGCGGACTGCTCCTCACGCTCGGGACGCGGAACCAGCCGAGGGGAGCCTTGGCATGACCGTGGCGTCGCTAGTCCGTGCCGCGCCCGCTGTGGCATTTGCCGCCGGATTAATTCTGCTGGGCACGCCTTCCCTGGCGCAGAACGACGACGGCGATCCGGCGGCCCGCTCCGGCGGGGTCACGGGCGGTCAACAGCAAGGTCCGCCCCCCACCGGCGGCCAGCAAGGCGCGCCGGGCGCGGGAACGGGTGCTGACGCGGCGCCCGGCGCTGCGGGGGGTTCGGCCAATGCCGATGCCCAGCAGCCGTCGGGAAGGTTGCCGGAGTCCAAGCCCATCCCGCTGGTGGCCGGCCAGCCCGTCTGGAACACCTTTCACGGCCAGCTCAACGCCCAGAAATATTCGCCGCTGACGCAGATCACGGCCGACAATGTCGCTTCGCTGAAGAAGGCATGGGAGTATCACACAGGCGATGTCTCGGACGGGACAGGCCAGCTGCCGACCTCCGTGTGGTCGGCGACCCCGATCTTCGCCAATGACACGCTCTACATCGGTACGCCCTTCTACCGCGTGATCGCCCTCGAACCGGGTACGGGAGCCGTCAAATGGGCCTTCGATTCCAAGTCGACCCTCAAGGCCCTGACCCAGCCCGCGCTCAAGAACAGGGGCGTCGCCTACTGGCAGGCGGCCAATCCGGTCGCCGGCGAGCCGTGCCAGAAGATCGTGTACCTCGGCACCATGGACGCCCAGCTCTTTGCGCTGGATGCGGACACGGGCAAGCTCTGCCCGAGGTTCGGAAAGGGCGGGGTCGTCAACGTCAACCAGTGGAACGACGTCAACAACAAATACCCGCTGTCGCTGCTGCAGCCGCCGACGGTGGCCGGCAATCACCTGATCCTGGGCTGGGCCGGCAAGGACTGGGCCTATGCCGAAGCTCCTCCCGGCACCGTGTTCTCGCTCGACCCGCAGACCGGCGAGCGGCAGTGGTCCTTCGCGGCGCTGCCCAGGGAGATCGCGCCGCGCACCGGGACCGCCAATGTGTGGACGGCCATGTCGGTGGACGAAGGACTCGGGCTCGTCTACCTGCCGGTGTCCAGCCCCTCGCCCAACTACTGGGGCGGCAACCGCACTGAAAAGATCCCGCTCGCAACCTCGACGACGGCCCTCAATCTCGAGACCGGCGAGGTCGTGTGGTCGCGCCAATGGGTGCACCACGACATCTGGGATTACGACATCAACTCCGCCCCCACTCTCATGGACATCACTGTCGGCGGCAAGCAGATCCCGGCCCTGATGCAGGCCACCAAGATGGGCTTCCTCTTCGTCGTGGACCGCCGCACCGGACAGGACGTCTGGCCCATCGAGGAGCGGCCGGTCCCCGGCGGGGACGGCACCGTCGAGGGTGAGGTCTACGCGCCCACGCAGCCCTTCCCGACGAAGCCCGCGCCGTTGCTGGACCAGTCGAAGAAGCCGGGCATCTGGAGCGTCGCCAACATCGCCGGCTTCGGCGAGTGCTCGCGGCTGTGGGACAAGCTCTGGTACCAGGGCATGTACACGCCTCCGACCCACAAGGGCGAGGGTGCCTTCACCTACCCGGATTCCGCCGGCGGGGTGCAATGGGGCGGCGTTGGATACGATCCCAAGGGGCAGGTCGCGATCGTCAACTTCTCGCACGTCGTGCAGTACATCAAGCTGTACCCCCGCGACGAATATGAGCGGCTCGCGAAGGGATCGGGCAACGAGCAGGGCTACTACCCCCAGGAGGGCGCGCCCTACGGCATGTCGCTCAACAACGCGCTGAACTGGCTGGGAATGCCGTGCTGGGAGCCGCCCTTCGGCGAGATCGCCGCGATCGACATGACGACCGGCGACGTCAAGTGGCGCCGCCCCATCGGCGCTTCCCAGAAATGGGGGTTCTACATGCCGGAATCGCTGGGATCCGTCACCATCGGCGGACCCGCCGTGACAGCCGGCGGAGTGATCTTCATCGGCGCCTCGATGGACGCCAAGGTCCGCGCCTACTCTCTTGCCGACGGGCGGGAGCTCTGGTCGGATATCGTCCAGGCTCCGGCTGTCTCGAACCCGGCCGTTTACGAGTACAAGGGGCGTGAGTACGTCGCCTTCGCCGCGGGGGGAAACACCATCCTTAAGGACCAGGTCGGGGACCAACTGGTCGTGTACGCCCTGCCCCGATAGGAGAGCGGATCCAACCGAACCGTACACCAGCACATCAGGGTGCCGGACTACGCCTGTCGAGCCTCACGCGCGGCCACGCCTCGCCGAGAGCGCTCCTTACGGTCCTGAAGGTCATGCGTCGGCGCGCGAACGGAACCTTGCGGCTAACGCATTCGCGCATGTGCCGAAATCGCGATCCTCGCGAAAAGGATTGGGGCGGCTGCCGCTGCCAGGCGACGAGAGTCACGGGGAATTCTGCCGCCACAGATCCGGCCTGCTGTTACGCGCCCGCCCACGCGGAGCTGCACAGCTCGGCCGAACGGGACCGTTCGTCCGGCCCAGTCCCCTACCGGTACCGGCGACGGGGGGTGCCACTAGTCCTCTGCTCGGAAGGTGGGCGCATTCTTCAGCTGATCTTCCGTCACCCGAAGTACGACATGGTCAGGATCGCCACCCCGTGTGATGAACGCGTCCCGCCTCGGACGTGAGCGAGAATCGGACTTCGTCCGGACCGCCCCCTCCCGGCGGAGATACCTGGACGCCCGCGGTGAATACCGGGTCAGTGGGGGCGAGGATTGCTCCCAGGAGCAGTGCCTGTCCCAGCGAGAAGCCCAAGAGGATGTGGGCCGCTCCTGCGACAAGCCGATCGCGGCAGGTATGCCAAGGCCGAGCAGCCGGAATGTGCTGGCCCAGGCCCGAACCGCGAAGGATCGGTGGATGCGGAGTCCGGCGCCCATCGCGGCGAGGACGAGCGCGACCTCGGTCAGTGTTTCCGCGGTTCTCAGTGTTCTTAGATGGCAACGTCCTGCAGCACGAAGTGGAACAGAAGCCAACCCACTCCGACAGCAACCATGGGCCAGGATGTCGGAATGCGCTCAAGTAAACAGGGGAAGCCATGCCGCGCCGAGCGCCAGGACGGCCAATGCGAGGAAGAGAGGTGTGGCTTCCGGCATCGGAGCGCGGTCAAGCGGCGGCCGTCAGCTCCGTCCGTCAGGCAGGAAACCAAGGCCGATCGGTCCAAAGCTGGCCTCGACCGGACTGAGGTATCGGCACCCATTGACCTTGTCGTGCCGCGCGAACGTCGGCGGAGAAATCCGCGTCAGGATGGTGATCTCCCGTTCGGCGGAGACCTGAACGTTCCTCCCGTAGTGGTACAGGGTGGGATGCCAGAGAAACGGGAGCTCACATGCGACGAGCTGTCCCCCCTTGGCGTCCGCGATGGAGATGTGAACGGTGAGCCCCGGGACGAACCGGCCATCCGCTGCATCGCGTACCGCGATCTCGACGTGAAGGTTCTCACCCGCCGGCTCCTGCCAGAGAAGGGCACCATCGGTCCAGACGTGTAAACCTTCGGCTTTCTCCAGGGCGAGGCCGACGAGATAATCGCCTGCGGGTTTCGCTTCGCCATAGGCGGCGACTAGATCCGTCATGTGCTTCAGAGCGAGACCGTAGGCGGCTCCCTGCGCGCGGGCGAGTGCAAGGCCGACACGCCCTGCTTCTTCGCTCGGTTCGGCCGGTGGAACATGGCGCTCGCTCATTTCTGTTTCCTTTCCGCCGCGGTCCGGTGAAGAGGGCAAGAGCCCTGGTCGGGTAACGCGGCGAGCGTCGGATCGGCGACGAACTTGATCCTTCGGTGCGAAAACTTCGTCCACAGGCGAACCATCCATCGCATGGCGATGCGAACATCGGGCGGGGGTGGCCGTTCGGCTGGTCCGTGCGCGCATTCGTGCACGTCTCGACCACGGAGAAACCCAATGATGAAGCTCGCACTCGCGGCATCGCTCGCGGCGTTCGCATTGGCAGGATCGCCTGCGCTCGCCCAATCGTCCGCCAATCAGTCGGGGTCCGGCTCGTCGGCCAAGGCCACTCCCGGACAGGCCGGTAATCCCCATGCCATGACACCGGACAAGCTGCGGCAGACCCTTCAGCAGGCCGGCTTTCAGAACATCACCATTCTCGACGCCGCCTATCTGGTCCAGGCGAAATCAAAGGACGGCGACACCGTCCTCATGATGATCAACCCGCCCGAGTCTGTGACCGGCTCGATCGCTTCGGGGTCCCAAGGGGACATGAAGGCCGGTCAAGGCAACTCCGGCCAGAGTGGAAGCAGCAGCAACAAGCAGTGACATCGTGAAACGCCCCGCCCCAAACGGGCGGGGCAACCTCCAGGAAGCGTTTCATGAACCGGATGCTCGTCCTTCAATTCGCCCTCTGCCTGGCGATGGTCACTTGCGGTCATGCCCGGGCGGAGCCGCGCGAGCGATGCGAAAGCATGATCACCATCCTCCGGCGCGTACCGTCGTCGGACGCCGCCGCGGCACTCAAGAGCATGGATGTCGAGAGACGCCGCCATCGCTATGTCGCCTGCGCGCACGCCGGCACGCCGGCGTTGCAAGCCGCCTTGCAATGGAAGCCCCTCGATCGGGCCACGCAGGATAGGATAAGGCGGGCAGTGCGGAGAGCTCCACTGGCAAAAGCCGGGAAAGCGGGCACCTGGGATGTGGGCGACGTCGTGCCTCGGTCCGTTCCGCTTCAGGGCTTGCCGCGCGATATGCTGGGCGATGTGCCCAGGATCACCAGCTACCGCTTTTTCGTCTCTGGCCGAGAGATCGTAGTGGTAGAGCCCAGCACAAGGATCGTCGTTCAGAAAATCGCGGGACGACGGAGCTAGTGGCGCGATGGGAGCACCCCGGTTCAGGTCGGCCACTTGGTTCAACGAAGACGCCCGTTTCATACGACGACTGCTGATTGGGATCGCGCTCGGCACGCTCGTCTATCTTGTGTGGCTGTCATCCGACGTTCTTCTCCTGTGCTTTGGCGCGGTTCTTGTTTCCGTCCTTCTCCAAGGTTTGGCCGGACAGATCGGATCACACCTGCCCATTGCACGATCGTGGTCATTGACGCTGGCCGTGATCCTGTCCGGCGCAGCCGTGGCGCTCGTTCTCGCTCTCTTCGGGACCGAAATCGCAGGACAGCTCTCTGACGTGTTCTCCATTTTGCCCGGCGCGGTGGATGCGGCAGGCGAGCGGTTCGGTGTCCACCATGCCAGTCAGCTTCTGGCGTCGTCGGTATCCGGTCCGTCTCATGCCAGCATTGTTTCGAGGGCAGCCGGTCTGGGCTATGGCGTCTTCGGTGTGCTCGCCGATATCGTTCTCGTCATCGTTGCCGGCATTTACCTGGCCGCAGACCCCGAAGTGTATCGCAGGGGTGTCGTGAAGATGGTCCCTCACGAGCACCACGAGGACGTGGCCGAGGCCATGCGCCTGACCGGCGCCGCGCTGCGGATGTGGTTCGTGGGCCAGCTCGTGACCATGGCGCTCGTCGGGTCCATCTCCGCCGCGACCTACTGGCTGATCGGCCTTCCCTCTCCCCTTGCGTTGGGGGTGATCGCCGGAACAACGAACTTCATCCCCTTCGCCGGGCCGATCCTGGGCGCGATCCCGGTATTGGTCCTCGCAAGCCTGGTGGATGTCCAGACCGTGCTTTGGGCGGTCGTAGCCATTTTTGTCATTCAGCAGCTCGAAGGAAATGTCATTACGCCACAGATCCAGAAGCGGGCAGTGATGCTGCCGCCGGTCGTCGTGCTGTTCTCCTTGACGGTCAGCACGGTCATTTTCGGTTGGGCCGGCTTGATCCTCGCCGTTCCGCTGACAGTTTCGTGCTCGGTAGCGGTCAAGAAGCTATGGATGCGCGATACGCTCGGTGAATTTACCGCCATTCCCGGAGATCCGGACTAAGGCGCTCACGCGCTCCCAACCGTCCGGACCGGTTCGTTGTGGATTGTCTGACCGACTCACCTCTCGGACCTGATCGCGTTGGTTTCAGCCTCGCGACTCCATCTGGTCTTACTCTCCTCGCCGATGAGTCACCACGCGCCGCGATCTCCGATCAGGTAGATGCGCCCGATCCAGGAGCCAGGAAAAAGAACGCGAGCCCAAAGAGCAGGTAGACGCCGACGAGCAGAACGCCCTCGAACCAAGTCGTCTCTCCATCTCGTGCGATGGAATTTACGATGAAAGCGGTCGAAGCTATCGCGAAGAGGTGCAGCGGGTTGGAAAAGACCAGATTCATGGGTTGTCCCAACGCCCAGGAGACAATCACCAGCAGCGGCGCCAAGACGAGGGCGACTTGGATGGCGGATCCGATGCATATCTGGAAGACAAGCCCCATCCGGTCTTCGTGCGCGAACCAGATTGCGGCGAACAGATCTGCCGCCGTTCCGACGATCGCCAAGACTATGACACCGAGGAACATCGGCGACAGATGGAGCGAGCTTGAGGCTTGCTCGAGCGCCCCGGACAACAGTTCCGCTTCGAACGCGATCGCTGCCGTTGCGCCAACCAGAACAGTCAGGGACAGCGCGACGCTCCACTCTGCGCCGCCGGCGGGCTCTTCGGCAGAAAATACATCGCGATGGGTGACCAGTGTGAAGCCGAGATTTGCGAGGTAGAGGAGGAGCAGGACAACTGAGACCCCCAAGCTGACTTCCTCGTCTGACAGACGGAGCGAAGCGTCGTGGCCAGAGCTGCGAGTCGTAAGGTCGAACACCGCGGGCAACAGAAGAGCGATCAATACGAGGATCAGCATGCTCGACAGCAGGCCGGCTCGTTCCGGTTTGAAACGCTGGCGCTCGCGTGTCGCGCCGCCGACGACGATCGCGAGGCCCAGACCCAGCAGGCTCGTACCCATGATGGATCCGGTGATCTGGGCCTGAACGACGTCGGCATGCCCGCGCATCAATACGAAGAGAGCCAGAACAAGCTCGGCGATGCTTCCGAAGGAGACGGTCAGAAGTCCTCCGACTGCCGGCCCCAAGTGAGCAGCGAGCTGTTCGGTCGACCGCCGGACCCATTTTGCCAGCGCCGCTATCGCGACCGCGCTGGTCGCGAAGACGATCAGAGCGGAGGCGCCAAGGAAGTACTTGACTGCGATAGAGATCGGAATGAATGCGAGCAAGCCGGCGAAGATCATGTCGATCTCTGTACTTGCGCCGGATCGATCCGATCGGCTTCGGTGATCGAGCGCGTCCGGGCATCTTTCTCGCGCAGACGCGCGGCTTCGATTTCGGCGCCGCCGAGGACGACAGAGAACGAGAGCCAGAGCCAGAGCATGAAGGCCACGACCGTGCTGAGCGAGCCGTAGGTCACGGCGAGGCTCGCGAAGCGGTTCACGAACCACGAAAAGCCAGCCGAGCCGATCACCAGCACAAACGCTGCCCCGAGATTGCCGACCGAAAGGAATGGCAGACGTTCGTCTCTGCCGTTCGGCGCGTAGCGATACAGGGCACCAAGTGCAAGGGCCAAGAGCGCGTAGAGAAATGGCCATCTCAGGTAGCTCACCCAGGTGAGCGATGTTCCCGATACGCCCGGCAATGAATCCAAGTAGGGCAACGCCGTGACGAGCGCCATGATGGCGACCGTCAAGAGGATACCTGCTGCTGTAAAGGCGAACGTCATGGCGGCGAGCCAAACGAAGCCGCGGCTCTCGGTCCGATCGAAAATGGCGTTCAGCGCAACGAAGAGAGCCTTCACGCCACTGTTGGCGCTCCAAAGCGCAAGCAAGAGGCCGAAAAAGGGTGCAGTTGAGCTGAGGAGGCCTCCGGCATTGTGGCTACTCGCATCGTGGGCAAGCCTGATGGACATGGCCTCCGTCAGAATGGCGCGCGTACTGTCCGGCAGAGAGGAAGAGAAGGACTGCAGCGCCGCTTGCACTTTGTCCCGACCAAGAAGGATGCCGCCCAGCCAGACAAGCACGCCCACGCCTGGAAAAGTCGCCAGGACGGCCCGAAACGCCACGCCAGAGGCAATGATGGACCCGTTGCCGGCGCGGAACTCTGCTGCGGCGTCGCGAGCGACGCAGACCCAGGAATGCCACCGCCAATGCCACCGCCGCCCGAGAGCAGGTTCCAATTCACTCGTCATGGCCCACCGCGACCGGAGCCAACCAAGGCGACTGCCGCCCTCGAAGGCCAATCTCAGTCACACGTGCGCTTCGTCGTTGTCGACGACTGCTCGGCACTGTTCTCGTGGTGAACGGTTGCGGAGCGGCAATCGGTGCTGCCGGTCGCATCATTGTCATGGTCGGTCACCGCGCTTCCGCCGGCGGCGCCCGCTGCGCCGCCGATCGCAGCGCCAACCGGGCCACCGACGACAGCTCCAGCAACTGCTCCCCCAGCGCCACCAATGGCCGCGCCAGCCTCACTGGCGGTGGCGAGACCGGGCGCTGCTACGAGAGTAAGGAGCGTGATCAGTCGCAAAGCGGTGTTCATGGCTGCATCTCCTGGACACTTTAACTGGTTCCGGTCGCGGACCCGTTCAGCCGAGCAGGAACAGAAGCGGGATTAGAATTGCTGCCCCACCTCCCAACCACAGCACGGTCCTCAGATGCGGATAGGGGTCGGCCAGGTGCTTCACGCCTGCAGTGACTTTGGCCGCGGTCATCGTGGCGCCATTCATGCACGAGCATAACAACCGGTGAGCTTGCGGCTCGGACAGCTCGAAAAACTCCATTCCATCGCCCAGGCGGTCGCTGGCGAGACCTGCCTCCCGGAGCAGCGGGTCTTCGTAGGCCACCGTCAAAGGTGACTGGTTGGCGCGCATTTCCTTTCGCTCTTGTTCGGTCCTGAACTCGATCTCGCCGAGAGACTGCAAACGGCGACCGGGATCGCGCTGCAGAAGTTCTGCCCATCGCGAAAGACGTTGTTGCCGAGTGAAAAGCGTTTGGTGTGCCGCGCGGACATCCGCGAGGCGTTGCAGTTCGTCGTATGTCCTGTGTTGCATGTCGTGCCCTCCGTTCGGATCGCGGGAAGACCAGAGCGGGGTCAATTCGCCAGAAGCACCACGGTCGCGCGGACACGGATGAAGTCGGTTCACTAGCGACCCAACTTTGCAACCGACGGAGACTGCCCCCCGGAGCAGTACGGGCGCGATCGCGGCAGATTGGCTGGACAGCGCGAAAGCGGCAGAACGACACGCCGGCCGCACGGCTGGCCGCCCCTTTTACGTTGCGCCCAGCGTCACCGAACCGCCTTCTTAAATGATCGCTACAGCATCGAGTATGCTCAGAAGAAAAATCACAACGGCGATCCCAAGCAGGACGAACGATGCTGCCTTGGCGAGAGTAGCAAAATTTTTAAGAGCTACTGAATACCCAAGCGCGCTCGCTAAAAGCGCACTAGCGAGCAGCACGATGCCGAGTTCGAGCATGGTGTGCCACTTCTCCGAAAGCGCGCTGCGCAACCGGCGAGATCATAAGACCTTGCCAGCATTGAAGGAGACAGGGCAGGGCCGAACGGCCGATGCGGTACAGCGTCAACCGCCTTGGGATCCCGCGTCCTACAGAGTTTGTTCACTCGACAGCAGACCTCGATCCGGCTTGGCTTAGGTCGTCGCCCGTGGGCGGGCTGGGCCTATAGAGGCCTCGGCAAGTTGTGCTGCCGACAGTCCGCCAAGAGCTGCTCGGGCGACCGCAGGGGGCTAGCAAGATCTGGAGCCTTGCCGTCACGGCCTGCTGCGTCGCGTGAACCCTCCGCCCTGCGCGCGCCGAAGACTGACAGCGACCCGTCGGTCTCCAACACGACGGAGATGCTTTCGTCGAGGCCCGTGCGGCCACTGGCTCGGATCGCGGCCATGATCTCATCCGAAGTGATGCGTTCTCGGCGCATGGCTTGCTGGATCTCGGCGCCACGGTGCACGAGCAGCGTGGGCGTGGATTTCACCAGTTGCTCGAAGCTCTTCCAACGAACGGCCAGCCACGTCACCGCAAATTGAAGCAAGACCAGCAAAGCCAACCCGAGCACGCCTTCGGCAAGAGGTGTCGACTTCGACAGCATGGTCGTGGACAGTGCCGAGCCCAGAGCAATCGTGACCACGAGGTCGAAGGCGTTCATCTTGGAGAGCGTGCGCTTGCCCGTTGCGAGCAGAAGACCCACGAGCGCCACGTAGGCGAAGGCTCCGACGATGAGCACGCGGCCCAGTCCTCCGAAGCTCTCGAACATCATGTCCGGCATGAACTGATCACCCTAAAGGTGAACAGGGCCGCACGCGGCGGCCCTGTCCTCAGGCGGTTACTGCCACAGGCGCAAATCGGCCTGCTCGGTGCCGTTCACCCGGCGCATGCCGGCGGACTGGCTGCGGTAGTTGTCCATGCTCTCGATGTCGTTCTCGGTCACCCCGCGAATGACGAGCCGGTCGCCGCGCAACCAGAAGCGGTCCATCGGGAAGGCGGCGCGGTCGCGCCCGATCCCGAGGAAGCCGCCATTGCCGACCACGAGGAACTTGCGTCCCTGGCCGTCGACAAGCACTCGGTCCACCTTGCCAAGGTCCTCGCCCTTCGCGTTGTAGACATTCATGTACTCGAGTCGGCTCACCGCCATGGCCCGCGTCTGCGCCGCCGCGCCTGCTCCGACCGTCCCGGTCGTCTCGGTGTCTCCGGCGTTGATCCGTGAGCGCAGGTCGGTCCTGTCGGCGGCGCTCATCGAGGTCGGAGCAGACTGAGCTGATCGCGCCTGGGCAGCGGGTGCAGGCGTCGCGGCGGTGGCGGCGGAAGCCTGCCGGTTCTGGCCCGCGGCTCCGACCTGTTCGTTCTGCGCGGTCTGGTCATTCTGACCCGCCTGATCCTGTGTGCTGTTCATGGCCTCGAACGTGACCTTCGGCTGCCCCTGAGGCTGGTTCACGACCACCCGCGGCTGCGCGCGCTCGTAACGGACTTCAGGCTCGCCCTGTGCCTGCTGGACCTGCACGTCCGGCTGCGACTGCGGCTTAAGGACCTGGACGCTCGCCTGGTCGCGCTGCACCTGAACCTGAGGCTGCTCCCGAGGCTGGACCACCTGCACCTGAGGCTGCGGCTGCCGCACCTGCACCTGCGGCTGCGCCATGGCCACGTTCACATCCGGCTGCGGCATGCGCACGATGATTTCGGGCTGCGGGATGTCGATCGTCACGGTGGGCTGCGGCTGCCGCACCGTGATCTGCGGGCGAGGCTGCCTTACGGTGACGTCGGGCTGCGGCTGGCGCACGGTGACCTGCGGAGCGGCCTGATCGACGCGCACCTGGGCCGCGGACTCCTGGACAACGATCCGAGACGGGTCCCCTTGCTCCTGCGCCTGGCCAGCCTCTCCCGGCGTACCGGCCGCTCCTACGCGGTCAGGCGGCAGTGCCTGCTGGAGCTGCTGTGCCATCTGTAGGTGTTCTCGAAGGGTAGGCAGAGTCTGCGAGGCGAACTGCTTCAACTGGCTGTCCTGGGCAGAACGCGAGAAGCCTTCGTAGAGCTGTACGGCATCCTGGTGAGCGGTGAGCTGGGCCTGGACGTATCGCCTGTCGAACACGGGTCCCTTCGCGTTGCGCAGCCCCTGCATCGTCTCGGTGTGCTGCTGATCGAGGTCGGTGGGGATCTGCTGCCCCTGGGCCGCGCTCTTGAGACGCTCGCCCGCCTGCGTGTGGTCCTGGATCATGCGCTGCGCAAACTGCTTGACCTGCTGGTTCTGCGACAAGGCGAGGCGAGACCGCTCTTCGGCGGCCCTTCTACGCTGGGCAATGTCGTTCGCAATGAGCATGGCCAACAGGAACGCAAGAGCGAGGCTGGTGGCTCCTCCGGCCAGAAGGAGTATGATCCAGCGTCTTATTGGCCCATCGAGAGTTTCGACTGGGATCCCGAAATGGACCGTCCAGCCCTCCGTGCGCGGGAGAAAGCGAAGGACCGTTTCCATCTCGAGACCCTCGATCGTCCGCCCGGCATAGAAGCCGTCGCGACCTCCCGAGATGGCCTGCAACGAAGATGGAGCCGCGAGCCGGCCGGCCTCGAACTCCTCCGCCACGGTCCGAGCCACGATCTTGCCCGAACCATCGACGATCGCGCCAATCCAGTCGTCAGGGGCTCCGGCATGCCGCAGAATGCCGCTGATCTGGCTGGGATTGAGCCCAATGGTAAGGACGTAACGGAGATTCCCGTCGCGCATGACGGGTACCCTGAGCGGAACCAGTCGGCGTCCTGATAGCGGCCCGACCCCGCCGATTCCTCCTATGGCGGGAGATTTGGTGCGGATGACCTCGGCCAATGACCTGGGATCGGCGTCTGCAGAGAGCGATGCGCCCAGCGGTCGCAAAAGGTTGACGATTTGGGTTCCGTCCGGAGTCGCAAGCGAAACGGTTTCCCACAGTGGGCGGCTGCTTACGAGCCTTGAGGCCGTTCGGTAGAAGCGGTCGAGGTCGCCCGAGTCCAGAGACGTGGAAGCTGCGAGTGTCTGCGCTATTTCGAGTTCCTTGCCGAGTTCGGCTGACACTTTCTGTGCGACCTGCTCGGACGTCTTGAACGCCAGGTCGCGCGCCTCGGTCCGGCTACGGCCGGCGGCGAGAAGGCCAGCCCATCCCGTCAACAACAGGACCGGGATCACTGCAGCAAGGGCGACGAGCAGGAGAACCCGCCGCTCACTTTCTCCTGCCGGCCGAGACGGTCGTGGCGCCTCCTGAACATCCGGCCCCGCGTACGTGGGGCGAACCGCCGGTTGGAGCGGCCCGGGGTCCCGGCGAAAGGCTTTGACGTTCTGGGTCACGAGCCTCGCGGCTCTCTTTATCGCTGTCCCATGGATACTTCTGCTTTCGCGTTGTTGAACGAATCTGGGGGCGTCGAACGACGGGTCGCTCCCGCGTCGGCGTTTCTGGCCGCCAATGCTACGGCCATGTCGTGAACATCCTTGTCAGCGTATTCGCCAGGAGTTCCCCGCGGCGGCAATACTTGGCGGACTTCGCGTTGTCCAGTTCTCGTGATGGACACGCGGTAGCAGGCGCCCGTTGGCCCGAAACTGACGAAAGTCGCACCACAGTCCCGCGCGATTGTGAAATCATCAGGATTAGGAGTCATGGCCGACCCTCCAGCTGTTTGTTGAATGCGCGACGGAGAGGTTTGTTCAGACCTGTCCAGTCAAAACTGGCACCCGTTCATTGCTGGCGACGGGAGAGGCGGAAAGATACGTTTGGAGTCCGATCGCTCATCGCGTCTTGCGAACCCCGCGCAACAATCTCCAACAAGCTAGACAGAGACGACCGAGCAGCCCGCCGGTGCGCTGGACCGAGCGCAGGCCCCCGCGAATGTCCGTACGCGCGCGGACTCTCGCGGACTCTTATGCGGGACGTGGCGGAACAGGCTCCCTGCCGCGAGGTTCGGAGTTGATCAAAGTGGCCGGAGGATCGGACGGCAGCACGTCGCTTGCCGCGCGCAGCCCACTTCGTTTCGGCTCACATGGTCGCCACTTGACGCTGATCCTGATCGCTTCACGACGAGATGAGCAGGGTCAGCCGTACCAGTTGAGCTGTTAGGCGAGCGTCCGGGCTAGAAGCAACTCGACGCCCGGCCGTTCGGTTGAGAAGGCCGCGACAATGATCCCGTCCTGGCTGCACTGGCTCGCCATCTGCTCGCTCGCCCTCGGCGGAGCATGCGCTGCCGGGGTCGCGCTCGACGTGTTCCGCCATCCGCAGCGTATGTGGATCATGAACCTAGTCTGGCCCCTCACAGCTCTGTTTGGAACCGTTTTCTGGACGTGGGGCTATGTGCGTTTCGGGAGACTCTCCACGGAGGAGGCCGCAGCGGATGCCAAGGTTCGCAGCGACGACCCGCCAGGCAAAAAGAAAGGTTTCGGCTGGAAGGTTGCAGAAGGTGCCTCGCATTGCGGCGCGGGCTGCACGTTGGGCGATATCGTGGCGGAATGGCTCGCCTTCGCGGTTCCCGCAGTGGCCGTGGCCTTTGGTTGGCAGTGGCTTTTCCCGGAGAAGACCTTCGCGGTCTGGGTCTTGGACTATCTGCTGGCCTTCGGGTTCGGCATCGTGTTCCAGTACTTCACCATCGCTCCCATGCGGAACCTGGGCGTAGGCGACGGGCTGAAGACGGCACTGAAAGCCGACGCGCTGTCCCTAACTGCATGGCAGGTGGGGATGTACGGCTTCATGGCACTTGCGAGCTTCTATCTTTTCCGGCGCCTGATGGGGGTCAGGCTCGAAGTCGCCTCGCCCGAATTCTGGTTCATGATGCAGATCGCCATGATCTGCGGATTTGCGACCAGCTATCCGGTGAACTGGTGGCTGATGAGGCGTGGTCTCAAGGAGGCGATGTGATGATCAAGCGTGGCCGGAGCCGTTGTTAATACTTCAGAGACACCGTACCGCTGCAGCTGGAAGGGCCAGGCGAGCCTGGCCGCCGCGCCTTTGACGATGACGGCGTTTAAACGCCCGCCATACTTTCCGCTGATGGGCCGGACGGGCGCGGCCCACCAGCGTCGATCGAGCCGCTACTGGTTCGAGCTTCCGCCGCCGATGTCCGAGGGCTCGGAGCCGCCGCCGCTGGAACCGCCCAATCCAGAAACTCCCGACGAGGAAGGCTTGGTCGACCCTGTCGATTGATCCTCGTTTCCGGAACTACCCTGGCTGCTGGCGACGCGCTTGTCGATCCTACCATTCCGGCCGTCAATCCACAGCGTGTAGTCCTTGCCGCCCTGAGAAGCATGGGCCTGATAACTGGCGCCCTGCTGCTGGACCTCTCCGATGTTTTCCCAACCTTGGTCGTCGAGCATCGCCTTGACTTGGTCGGTCGACATGTGGCTTGGCTCGATCACATAGCCGTTGCGACCATCGACCCGCAGGTTCACCTGAGAGCCATACCAATCCGCCGAGCCGACCCAGGTATCGCCTTGGCGATGGAGATCAGTGAGATCGGAGTAGCCGCGGGCCTGGAGCATTGCGCGAAGCCTGCGCTTCCCGATGATGGAACCATCGCCGACGATCCGCCCTTGGCAGCCGGCGGCCGGGTCGCTTCCATTCCGGCAATCGTCATTTTCGTCGTAGCTCAGGGGTTGGCTCGGATAGGATCGTTCCTGTGAAGAAGCCTTTCGGCTGCCGTTTGGCGAGTTGGGCGGATCGACGATCATCAGCACCGTTCGCCCGTCCTGGGTCTTCGCTCTGACGAGATATGTCGTATCCAGGATACGGATGTTTCGAAGGCCAGATTGGCGCAATTGGTCAGTCAGCACTTGGCGCGGGGCAGTCGACGCACGGGAACTCCAACCGCCATCGTCGTTGCCGTCTCCGTAGTTTTCGCTGACGCGTGCCGGCATGTCGGCACGGGCTGACCGGTTCCTGGGATCCTCGTCAGGGTACCAGCTTCGGAATTCCCGCTCGTTCTGATCGCTCATCCAATCCGAGTAGTTCTGCGCATCGGCCTCATTGCCGCTCCAGCCGGGCCTGTCGCTACGGGCCTGGGTAGCGCTGGCGGACGGGCGGAACGTCGGTCCCACATCATTCGGCCGGTTGACCCAGCCGCGGTCGGAGTTCTGCTCAGCAGACAGTCTTCCGCCGTCACGTTCAGTTTGCGCCTGGGTGATCGCCGTTCCGCCCAGCAACAGGACAGCTGCAAGTCCAAAGCAAAGATGTTGTCGCATTTGATCGTCTCCTGTCGTGCAGCCCGGGATCGACTAGCAGTCTGTCGAGAGCGCCGGACTCAGGAGCGAAGGACGTGACGGGTGGGTTGGTTTCGCGAAAGCTTTCGAGAGTGTCCGGTGCCGGACAGGATTCCGCCGTAGGTCGATCCTCGTCGATCCGGTTCAGCGGAGCCGAGGACGCCACGGGCGTCTGAGCGAACTCAGATTAGGCCGTAGGGTGAACGGACGACGCGGGTCGGACGAACCCAATTGACGGTCCGGCGCCGCCCCTGGCGTATCAGGATGCGTGTCCTGACGTCTCGTTACGCAATGGCTTTTTTAGAGCGTCCGATGCTTGGTGAATGCGCCTATTGACGTCACCGAGATCGGCCGGAGTGAGCCCGCCTGATTGAGCCGTTTCGCTAATCCTGACCAACTGCCCGGCCAGGGCTGGCGCCCATGCTTGCCCCGCAACGGCAGTCGCCAACTGACCGATCACGTCGGCCATCCGGATCAGGATTGCGGGGTTCGAGCCGCCTGCCTGCCGCAATGCGTCGAAAGCGGCAGCAACGAGTCCGGCCGGATCGGACCGGTCGAGAAGGACACGGACCGCACCGTCCGTGTCGCTGAGGACGGCAGCGGGCTCGCCGTAGCGTGCGCCACGATCACCTGCGGGATCCCGCTCCCGCCAGCGCCGGCGAACCACTTGTCCGTGATCCAGACTGACGAGACGAAGCCGATCGGGGTCAGGACCAGCGGAGCCAGCGGCCAGTGCATCGCCAGCGACCGGAAAAGGTCCTGGGCGACGTCCGAGAGGCGGGCAAGGACCACGGCGGCGGCACCGACCAGCAATCCGCCAGCGATGAAAACGGCCTGGCGCGACCAGTGAACCTGGACTGGCTTGAAGAACTTCGTCCAGAGATCGCGCATCGCTCGTGCTTCGCACGGCAACGGCCACGCCTCAAGCGAAGGCGCTGCCGTTCATCGGTCGGGCACCTTGCATGCTTCGAGTTCGATGGGGTCGGCGTCCGGACCTACCCAACGGGAAAGCGGTGCACATGAACCCTCCATACAGAGGGACCAGTCCCGCGTCGCCCCGGATCGCCGGAGAACGATCGAGGCGAGCGGCTGGAGCGAAGGCGTCCAACGCCATCGCCCTTGCGACAGGCGGGCTCCTTCGGGCGGGTCCATGCCGGCCCCGCTGCCCTGCACGCTCGCCTCGGCAATCACGAGGCCGCGGGGCGTGATCCGCCAGTCCTCGCGCCACTCGGTCTTCTCGACTGAATGGATCCAGACCAGGGCAAACGCGGCCACCCCGGCGAGCCTCGCCACGGCCGCTCCTCCGGCCAGGATGCAAAGCGCACTCACCCGGCGGCCTGCCCGGCCCTGCCGCCTCGGGCACTCGCAAGGTGAGCGGCGACAAGCACCGCTGCGAGAGCGAGCCCGAGCAGGTCTCCAAGAAGAGCGGGATGACGCTGGAGCATACCACCTGAATGCTCGAGCAGGATGACAGGCGCGGGCACCGGAATCGCAATAAGCGCGGCCGCGACGGCCGCGGCGAGACGCATGGGAATCGAGAGTGGCGAGAGCAGGAAGCCGATGGAAGCCGCGCCCCACAGGAGGATGGCGATCAGGGCCTTGGCGACGATCCATGCCACCGCAGCGACATAGGCCGCTCCTTCTATACCGGGCACCGGCTGCAGCATCAGGGCAGGATCATAGACGGCCATGAAAGGCAGCACGAAGCCTGGGAGGGCGATCCTGACCGCCTGGAAGCCGATCCGGAAGCCGCTTTCCCGGGCGATGGGCGCGGCGGCGAAAGCGGCAAGGGCCACCGGCGGCGTGAGGTCGGCCATGATGCCGAAATAGAAGACGAACATGTGACTGACGATGAGCGGCACGCCGAGTTGCAGGAGCAGGGGCGCCGCGAGCGAGGAGGTGATGATGTAGTTCGGAATGGTGGGGATGCCCATCCCGAGGACGAGGCTCACCACCATGGTGAGCAGCAACGCCAGAACCATCGAGCTCCGGCCGACCTCGAGGACCCAGGCGCCGAAGATCGTTCCCACCCCGGTCAGCGTCATCGTGCCCACCACGATGCCGACCATGGCGCAGGCGATGCCGACCGGAATGGCCTGGCGCGCTCCATCCGCCAGCGCCTCCCGGCAGGCGACCACCGTCTCGCGGCCGCCCTGGACGAGTGCGCTTGTCAGAATGAGGGCCGTCACCACGAGCAGGACCACGGCGATGCCGAACCGGAAAAAGGCGGCACAGGCAATGCCGAGCGCGATCCAGAAGGCGACGCGGACGGCCGCCGGGCCAAGGCCCGCGGCGATGGTTCCGCCGAGGATGAGGACGACGGTGAGCGCAAGCCCAACGGAGCCGGAATAGAGCGGCGTGTAGCCCGCGAAAAGCAGGTAGACCAGCACGGCCAGCGGCAGGATCAGGTGCCAGCGCTCGGCCAGCGCCCGGCCGGCTTTGGGCAGCATGTCACGGGGCAATCCCACCAGTCCGCGCTTGCCTGCCTCGAGATGCACGGACCAGAAGGCGGCGACGTAGTAGAGGATGGCGGGCACGATGGCCGCCTGGACGATGGCGGCATAGGGCACGTCAATGGTCTCGGCCATGATGAAGGCCACTGCCCCCATGACCGGGGGCATGATCTGCCCGCCCATCGAGGCCGTCGCCTCCACGCCGCCCGCAAAGGCCGGCGCGTATCCGAAGCGCTTCATGAGGGGGATGGTGAACTGGCCGGTCGAGACCACGTTGGCGACGCCCGAGCCGGAAATTGTGCCCATCAGCGCGGAGGCGAACACCGCCACCTTCGCCGGCCCGCCGCGGGTGCGGCCGAAGAGGCTCATGGCGAGATCGGTAAAGAGCTGGATCATGCCGGCACGCTCGAGAAACGAGCCGAACAGGATGAAAAGGAAGATATAGGTCGCGGACACGGCGGTCGGCGTGCCGTAGAGGCCCTCGGTCCCGTAAGCCATCTGATCGACGACCTGCTCCAGCGAGAAGCCCCGATGGTCGAGGGGAGCGGGTAGCCACTGGCCGAACACGCAGTAGGCGAGGAAAAGACCCGCCACGATCGGCAGCGCCGGGCCGAGGAACCGCCACGCCACCAGGAACACGAGGGCAATATTGACGATGCCGATGGTCATGTCGGTCGTCGTCAGGTCGCCTGCCCGGTTGATCAAATCGACATAGAGCCACCACTGGTAGAAGCCGACACCAAGTCCGGCGAGGCCGAAGCCCCATCCGGCGACGAAGCCGGGCTGGCCGGCGGCGCGGTGATTGGCGAGAAGGGCCGAGGCCACCAGCACGAGGAAGCCCACGTGGACGGCGCGCAGCACCTGGCTCGGCACGCCCCCGGAATAGCGCGCGAGCAGCGCCAGGACGACGAGGCAGGGCACGAAAATCGCCAGGGCTCCAGCCGACGGCCTCCCCCTCGCGACCAGTACCCCGATCCATCCCGCCCAAAGTGCGAACCCTGCGGTGAGCAGATGCAGGAGCGTGATGCCAAGGAACGGCCGATCCAGCGGCACGCCGAACGCCGTGCTGACCTGGAACAACGAGAAGGCGATGGCTATGCCGTGCAGCAGCTTTCCGCCGTGCCCAGAGCCAAAGCCCGGCGGCAAGCCATGCTCCGGATCGAGGTCGGCCGGTGGCGACGCCGCTCCCGCGAGGTCGATGTGGACGGCCCCCGTCGCGTCGTGCTCGGCTCGTCCGGACTTGCCGCCGTCCGGGCCCGCGCGCCCGGTCACTGCGCGATGCCCTGCTCCTTGAAGTACCGCTCGGCTCCGGGATGAAGCGGCACGGGCATTCCCGTCAGGGCGCCTTTCAGCGTGATGCCCTTGCCGGCGCTGTGCGCGGCAGCGATCTCGGGCAGGTTCTCGAAGATGGCCTTGGTCATCCCGTAGACCAGGTCGTCCGAGAGGTCCGAGCGGGTGACGAGATAGTTCACGACGGCAGCGGTCGGCACGTCCGTCGTCTGGCCGTTGTATGTGTTGGCCGGAATGGTCGCCTTGACGTAGGGCTGGCCGACCTTGTCGACGACCTCGGGAGGGATCTCGACGGCGACGATGTCCACGGATGCGGCGAGATCGCGAATGGACGCGACGCCGAGGCCGGCGGACTGCAGCGTGGCATCGAGCTGGCGGTTCTTCATCAGTTCGACGGATTCCGCGAAAGGCAGGTACTCCACCTTGCCGAGATCCGAATACGAAATCCCGGCTGCCTGCAGGATGGCCCTGGCGTTCAGCTCCGTCCCGGACTTCGGCGCGCCGACCGAGAGGCGCTTTCCCCTGAGGTCGGCGAGCGTCCTGATACCGCTGTCCTTGGACGCGACCACCTGGATGTAGTTCGGGTAAATGGCGGCCAGGCCGCGCAGCTTGCCGAGCTTGCTCTTGAACCCGGCCTCCTCGTTCCCGGCCCACGCGAAGGCGAGGCTGTCACCCAGGGTGAAGGCAATCTCGCCCTTGCCCTGCTGGAGAAGCGTGAGGTTCTCGACAGACGCCTTCGTCGCCTGCACCGAAGGGCGCGATCCCGGGATCTTCTCTCCGAAGATCTTCGAGAGCGCCACGCCCATCGGGTAGTAGACCCCGGACGTGCCGCCCGTCAGGACGTTGATGAAGTCCTGCGCGGCGAATGCCCTGCTGGGCAGCGCTGCGAAGGCAAGCAACAGCGTTGCGCATCCGAGAACGGCGCGGCGGCGGGAATCATGGGGCTCGGTCGCGAATGGGCTGTGCACTGGATATCCTCCTGAAGCTCCCGCCCGCGCCTTTCGCAGCCGTTTTGGGCGCGGCCGGACCATTCTGGCCCAACCGAAACGAGTGGCAACCGCGCCTGGATCCCTCGATGCCCCTCGCCTGATGCCGTACCGGGCGGCCCGGTGACCGCCCTGGCCTGTTTTGCCGGCTGGCATGGCTCGATCCTCGAGGAACGATCGTGGTGCCACGAGGGTTCGGGGCGACCGCCCTTTTCGAGGATTTTGACGTGCTGCACTTCGCCGAACCCGTGGTCCAGAAGATCGAGGGGCTGATCGAAGGATTCTTCTGGCTCCTGCCCAACCTTGGCATTGCAGCTGTCGTGTTCCTCGCCTTCCTGGCCGCCGGGTCCGTCGTGCGACGGACGGTTCTCAGGATTTCGCGTCGGCGTCATCGCGACGACCTTGGTGGACTGCTCGCGGGCGCGGCGCGGTGGAGCCTGATCGTTCTCGGGCTCCTGGTGGTCGCCACGATCGTCTTCCCGTCGATCAAGCCGGCGGACCTGCTGTCTGCCCTCGGCATCGGAACCGTCGCCGTCGGGTTCGCCTTTCGCGACATCCTGCAGAACTGGCTTTCGGGCCTTCTCATCCTCTATCGCCAGCCCTTCAAGCGAGGCGACCAGATCAGGTCGGGCGAGTTCGAAGGGACGGTCGATGCCATCGAGGCGCGGGCGACCCTCATCCGCACCTATGACGGCCAGCAGGTGGTGATCCCGAATTCGGACATCTACACGCGCGCCATCACGGTTCGTACCGCCTTTCCGGCACGGCGATCCCAGTGCGACGTCGGCGTCGGCTACGGCGATGACATCGGCCACGCCTGCGAGGTCATCGTGAAGGCCATGCAGGGGATGGACGGGGTGGCAGCCGATCCCGCGCCGGACGCGCTCCCGTGGTCGTTCGACTCGTCGTCCGTGACGATCAGAGCCCGGTGGTGGTCAGGGTCGAGGCGTTCTGACGTGGTGCATGCCCAGGCGAGGGTCATTCCCGCAATTCGTGGCGCGCTTGCCGAGGCAGGGATCGACATGCCTTTCCCGACGCGCGTGGTGTTGCTGCACGACCAGACAGAGGACATCGACGGGGACCGCGCGCGGCAGCGCGAGGGCTGGCCGGCGCACGGAACGCCTCCCCGGCCGCGTCACCTCAACGATGTGCACACCACGGTCGTCGGCCGCAAGGAACGAGAAAGCGTCGAGCGAGGGAACGGCAGCTAGGTCCGGCAAACCGGACGAGAACATCGACCATCTTGCTGCGCATGAGGCTGACAGCCGACCGTAGAGGAACGCCTTGCTGGGAAGAGGGCGCGGCAATTTCAGGCTACGGCGGTGCAAGCGCTCCGCAAATGCGCTGACCGCCGAAGTGGCCAAACGCCTGTCCGCATGGCTCGACATGCATGGGCCGCTCCCGGCGGCTGGCCGCTGGGTCGACGTTGCTGCCGAGATCGCCGTTTCCGCTACCGCGCTCGATCCTGCGGATGACAGCAATGGTCAGCACAGGCGGGGCTCCAGCGATGTATCAGCTGCCCCTGCAAGCGCAGCTGTCGGCGTTAGAATCGGGTGCTCAGCATTGTCAGCCAGTCCGGCGCGGCCTCGACCGCCCATGCCTCGATGGCCTTGTCACGGCCGCTGAGGACCAACAGGCCGACGAGGATGAAGCCGACGCCCAGGACACGTTTCAAGACCGTCCCCGTGGCGAGCATGCGGCTGCGCCACCGCACCATGACGGTCCGTGACACCAAGCCGAGCAAAAGCAGGGGCACGCCGGCCCCGATCCCGAAGGCGAGCATGGTGGCGGCGACGGCCGGCAGGTTCTCGGCCCGCGCGGCCATGACCGAAGCGGCGCCCAAGGTCGGACCGACACACGGGCTCCACACCGCCCCGAGCAGGAGGCCGACGGCGAACTGGCCGGAAAGGCCCGAGGTCGAGAACCCACCCGCATGCCGCTCCATCCAGTCGCCCACCGGTCCGCCGGCGGCTGCAAGGCGAACCTGGGCGGCGGGCACGAGCAGCACGCCGCCGATCAGGATCATCACGAGCGCTCCCGCCGAGCGGAACGCGTCGCCGTCGATGCCCAGGGCGAACCCGGCCGTCGCGAGGAACAAACCGATGGCGGTGAATGACAGGGCAAGCCCCCCGGCCAGTGCGGCAGGGCCCCAGCCGTGCTCGCTGCTAGCCGCCCCGAGGACCACAGGCATGATCGGAAGCACGCACGGGGAGAGCGTCGACAGGACGCCCGCCAAAAGTGCCAGCAGGAGGGTCGCCACGGGTCAGATTGCCTTGGCGAGCAGGGCTTCGATGGCGGCGGGATCCGTCTCGCCGGTCGAGCGCCCCATCTCCGTCTGCCCCTTGTAGACGATCAGCGTGCTCTGCTTCTGGACGCCGAGTTCCTTGAGCACGTCCTTGCGGCTGTCGAAGTCGACTTCGAACACCGCCATCTTCGCGAACCTCGGATCGGTGGCGAGCCCGGACAGGATCGGCTTTTGCGCCTTGCACGTCGGGCACCAAGGTGCGGTCACCTTCACGAGAATGGGCCGGCCCTGCTTGCGTGCCGTGTCAAAGGCCTCCTGTGAGAAGCTCGATGCCTCCCCGGCCGAAGCCGCGTTGGCCGCCATGCCCGAGAAAAGGGCCATTGCGGCCGCCAGAACGTGCCGCCTGTTTATCGTCATGGTCGTTTCCCACTCACTGCCGCGCGCAGCCTGATCGGCTGTGCATCGTGTTCGGCGGGCGGGTCTTGAACGTTACGCCCCTCACGCCCTCGTGAAGGCGTACGGCTGTCTATGTCCGGGAGCGCGGGAGCGTCAGCCGGGCGACCGCGGGAAGGCTGAGGCCCTGAACCACAACGCTGAACAGGTACGCCCATTCCTCAGCTGGCGAGCAAGCAACGTTCCTCGTCGCACTCATCAGGACGGGTGTCGGCAGTCGCAGCAGGTGCAAGGCGAGGCTTGCGGGCCGAAAGGCCCGGCGGTCATTCCGGATTCCGTGTCGCCGCGACGCGCGGGGGATCATCCCTCTTCGCCAGGCATCTCGTCGCGAACTCGTCGGCATAGCCGGCGAGGTCGAAGGACAGGTCCTCCGTATCCCAGGTGAGGATGCGGGCCCTCCCGCAGATCGCCTCCGACGCTTGGCCGTCCGGGTCCGCCACAACCTGGAGAAGCCTGATCCGGGCGGAGCACCCGCCCGCCGTGCCGCGATAGACCTGCAGGTCGATCCGGAAGCCTTCCCGGGCGTGCCTGTCCACGGCGAAGCCCTTGCGCACGAGGGTGAAACGAACGGCATCGACGGCGTCCGATGGGCGGACACCGCAGGCACGCATGTCGGACGTAACCGCATCCGGACCCCGCACGAAGGCGCGCTCGAACGCGGCGGCCGGGGTGCCGCTGGCGGCGAAGATCCCGAGGACGGCAAGATAGGCACAAGGTCGCACGGGTGATCTCCTTCCCTCCGGACGGTCCTGGAAGACCTCAGCTCGATCCACCGAACCGCTGCTCCACTTCCGACACCAGATCTCGAAAGCCCTGCTTTGTGAGTTCAAGTGCCGCGTCGGCCGCCTGTCCCACGAATCCGGCGCGCTCCACGTCCGCTCCTGCCACCAGCGGCGCCTCGGCGATGGTCCTGCCGTCCTGGCGCACCACGATCTGGCCGACCGCTTCGCCGGACCTCACAGGCGCCCGGAGCGGGCCCTCGTACCGCGCGCGCAATTTCAAAGGCGGCCCCGACTTCTCGACGACGATATCGAGGCCATGAGGCAGCACCAGAGGCACTGTTGAGGCCGAGCCAGCGAAGACTTCGGCTTCGGCGACGGCAGCCTTCGCATCGAAGAGATGCCGGACCTCGAAGTTGCGGAAGGCCCATTGGAAAACCCGTGCGGAATCCGTGGCCCGATCCCGTGCCGTCGAATAGCCCGCCAGAACGGCGATCACGCGCCGACCCTGCTGCACGGCCGAACCGACGAGCGAATAGCCCGCCTCCTCGAGGAAGCCGGTCTTGAGGCCGTCGGCGCCCGGCACCGTGTCGAGGAGCGGGTTGCGGTTGCGTTGGCGGATCTTGTTCCAGGTGAACTGGCGCTCGGCGAAGAGGGAATACTCCGCCGGATGCGCCTGTACGAGGTGCCTTGCCAGGATCGCGAGGTTGCGGGCCGAAATTCTCTGGTCTGGATCGAAATAGCCGGTCGGATTGGCGAAATGGGTCGAGGTCATGCCAAGCGCGGCGGCCCTTTCATTCATCCGGGCCACGAATGCCTCGGATGAACCGGCGAGCGCCTCGGCCAGGGCGATGGCCGCGTCGTTGCCGGACTGCACGATGACCCCACGCAGCAGGTCGATCACCGGTACGGACGAGCCCACCTTCGCGAACATCGTCGAACCGCCCGAGCCGGCTCCTCCCTCCTGCCAGGCACGACGGGAGATCGGAACCTCGTGGCCGGGCTGCAGATCCCCTCTCGACAGGGCTTCCAGAGTGAGGTCGATCGTCATCAGCTTGGCGAGACTGGCGGGCTGGAAAGGCGCGTCCGGAGACTTCTCCAGAAGAACCGAGCCGGTCTCTCCGTCGATCACGATCGCGTTCCTCGCCCGCGTGTCGAAGGCCGGCGCCTCCGCTGCCGGTGCCCGCCCCGACGCCGTGGCGGCGACCGCCACGAAGAGAAACGCGAGCGGGCCGCTGCGATGTCCGATCGGGGTTGAACTCTTCATCGCCAGGCCCCTGCCGAGTCCCGCCAAGACAACGTACAGGCAGCGATTCCGATGCAGCGGAGCTCGGCCACGCGGCGTCTCTCGGTCCGCTCAGGGGCGTGTTCCATCGCCGACACAGCGTTGATCGCAGTCCGTGATGCTGAAAGGATCGGACGCAATCAACGTGGAACGCGGGGGCGTGGAACGGAGGAGGCGGACATGGACCGGCGGCGATTCCTGCAGGGCCTCGGGCGCGGCACGGCGGCGCTGGGGGTGAGCGCATGGGCCGTTCCATGGGCGAGGGCGGCAGAGAGCGTGGCCCTCCCGTTCGGCGCCGGAGAGCGGGCCATGGTCGCCTACCCGCAGAAGCGCCCCCTCATCCAGATGACGGCGCGCCCGCCGCAGCTGGAGACGCCATTCTCCGTTTTCGACCAGGGTGCGATCACGCCGAACGACGCCTTCTTCGTCCGCTACCATCTGGCGGACATTCCCTTGAGCATCGACCCCGACACCTTCCGCCTGGACGTGAAGGGCCACGTCGAAAAGCCCCTTTCCCTGTCCATGGCGGAAATACGCGCGATGGAACCCGTCGAAATCGTCGCGGTGAACCAGTGCTCGGGCAACAGCCGCGGCTTTTTCGAGCCGCGGGTGGCCGGCGGCCAACTCGCCAACGGAGCCATGGGCAATGCGCGATGGCGGGGCGTTTCCCTCAAGGCGATTCTCGACCGGGCCGGAGTCCAGGCTTCGGCGAAGCAGGTGACTTTCGGCGGGCTGGACGGCCCGGTGCTCCCGGCCACGCCGGACTTCGTCAAGGCGCTCGACCTCGACCATGCCCGCGATGGCGAGGTGATGGTGGCCTACGCCATGAACGGCGAGGATCTCCCCTTCCTCAACGGCTTTCCGCTGCGCCTCGTGGTGCCCGGCCACTACGGCACCTACTGGGTGAAGCACCTCAACGAGATTCAGGTGGTCGACAGCGTCTTCGACGGATTCTGGATGCAGACCGCCTACCGGATCCCCGACAATGCCTGTGCCTGCGTCGAGCCCGGCAAGGCCCCGGCGAAGACGCGGCCGATCGGGCGTTTCGACGTGCGCTCCTTCATCACCAATCTCGGAGACGGGGCGGCCGTCCGGGCGGGGGAGGATGTCGTGGTGCGGGGTATCGCGTTCGACGGCGGGTACGGCATCACCGACGTGCTGCTGTCTGCGGATGGCGGGCAGACCTGGGCGGCAGCCACGCTCGGGCAGGATCTGGGCCGCTACTCGTTCCGCGAGTGGCAGACAACAGCCAGGCTTGCGGCGGGGGAGCACGTGCTGAAGGTAAGGGCGGTCAACCGCATCGGCCAGTCGCAGCCGGCACAGCCGCTCTGGAACCCTGCCGGCTACATGCGCAACGTGATCGAATCCGTCCGGGTCATGGCGGCATGAGGAGGTGACCATGCGGAACGCCCTGATCATCGCCACGGTCGCTGGCCTTGTCCCCGTCGCCGCCGGGATCGCGCTGGCTGCGCCGGTTACCTACCAGCTTCCGGCCGAGGCGGCCCAGCTCCGCCCCGGGCCGGGCCTGGAGACGGCGCGGAACAATTGCTCCGCCTGCCACTCGGCCGACTACATGGCCATGCAGCCGCCCGGGAAGGGCAAGGCCTTCTGGGAGGCCGAGGTGGCCAAGATGATCAAGACCTACAAGGCTCCGATCAGCGACACGGACGCCAAGGTGATCGCGGAGTATCTGGCGGAGGCCTACTGAGCTGGGCGCGGTCGCCTGGATTCCGGCCCGGTTCGGAACACGCCAGGAGATCAATGGCAGATCTTGCGCCACACCGGTCGGGGTCGGTGCTGACGCCGGACTCCAGGACACCCGAAGCGCCGCTGCCCGAAGTTACAAACGCAGCGGACCATAGTTCCGCCTGGGTTTGTGGGTGATGGACGCTCTTACGTATCGCTCGGAGAGTAGAGCGAATGAGCACCACGTCAGTTCGTCTTCTGCGTATGCGTTCTCCAGAGCACCATGTTGTCTGATGAAATTGTCGCATGCGTCGGCAAACGTCTCACCGGAAGCGCTTCCTAGAAGCTGCCATGCTCCGGGACCGATTTCTACCCACAAGGCTTCCATGCTCGCCTCCTGAATCGAGAGCGCGACCAGAATCGAAATGGTATCGCGCGTAGGCAGAGCCAAGTCGGGAAGAACCCGGTGCGTGTCGGGGTTGTCCTGACAGCGACTAGGGGTCGAGCGTTCCTCGACCGCGCCGAGCGGGCGGAGGTCGTTCAGCTTCGGTTCGCGGGGGCGGGGTTCGGAGCCCACGCAATTGGACAACGGGGGTCGCCGCTGCGCGAGAGCGGCGCGCGGGTCGCGCTCCTGTCCCTCGCCGTCGAGGCCGCCGGCCTGAGGATAATCGGCTTTTCGAGCGGCATCGCTACGGCCGAGGCGGGGGCGCTGCTAGTGGGCTTCGGCTACTCGCTCGTCTACCCCGGCTTCGGCGCCGAGGCGGTGCGCGCCGCGCCTCGGGAGAGCCGAGGGCTGGCGATGGGGATCTACACGGCCTTCCTCGATGTCGCCCTCGGACTGGGGACGCCGGCGCTCGGCTGGATCGCGGGCGCGGCGAGCCTCGGCACCGTGTTCCTCGTGAGCGTGGCCGTCGTGCAGTTCGCCGCGCCGGCCGGCCTCATTCTGCTCCGTCGCAGCCCCGCTCGGACCTCACCAGCGCAACGCCGACGACCTAGGTCGGACAATGGAGGCTGCGCCACGTCGTGGAGTCGCCGCCGGCGTGAACGTCCTACCGTCAGGTTTCGGAAGTCGGGTGATCTCAGACGACGGCGCCGCGTGGGGAGCGCGGGAGAGGATCGGGGCCAGGTATCGCCCCACCGATGCTGCCCCGGGCGTTGCGGACGAGGGCGGCGCCGGAGTGCCATCATCCCCCAATTGGATGGCACTGAGCCACGGACCGAAGCAGAACTAGCCAACTTCTGCTTAGGGTCAGGAGCACGCGTTCGCACAAGTCCGCTTCGCGCCAACAGCAGACGCGGAAACCCTTGCGACTAGAGGTCCGCTTGGTCCCGCGAGCGGCGTCTCGTGCGGAGGGCTCGCTCTCCGGCTAGGTTGCCATCCCAGATATTTCGCCAGCGAACTCGCGCCCACCCCCGCTTACTGCCCCAGGCCGATGTCCTTGGGCGGAAACTTTCGGAATGTGGCGGCGTGGCCCTTCATCTCGGCGGCCAGCGAGGCGGTCCAGGCGTTCAGGCGGTGGCCGACCGTGTAGGATTCCTTGGGGTCGATGTAGAGGTTGAAGATCCAGGGCGCCAAGCCGACATCGGCGATCGTCGACATGTCGATGTTGAGGTTGAGCTGCTCGGCATTCAGCACCTTGAGATGGATCTTGTACTCCTTCATGCGCATCGCCATCAGGGTCCTCTCGTTCCACATGAAGACCTTGTCGCGGGCCGACTTGCCGTTGTCGGCGAGCAGGAACGGGGTCTGGTCGATGCCGTCGATGTAGCGGTCCGTTGGGATCTTGTCGGCTGCGCCAGCAATCGCGAGCGACGTGTTGAAGAGGTCCATGAGGTCGAACAGGTCGTCGCTCACCTGGCCGGGCGTGATCATGCCCTTCCAATAGGCGATCCCCGGGACCCGCACGCCGCCTTCCCATGTGGTGCCCTTGGCGCCGCGGAAGGGCGTGAAGCCGCTGTCGGGCCAGCTGTCCATCTGCGGGCCGTTGTCGGACGTGATGAAAATGAAGGTGTTCTCCAGCTGCCCCGTGTCGGCGAGCGCCTGCACTATCTCGCCGATATAGGCATCCACCTCGACGACGGAGTCCTTGTACTGGAACTTGCTGGCGCTCTTGCCCTTGAACGCCTTGGCGGGGAACGTGTCCGCGTGGACCTTCATGAAGGCGTGCTCAAGGAAGAAGGGCTGGGTGCCGCCGGCGAACTCCTTGATCTTCTGGATCGTGAAGTCCTTCAGCATGCCGTCGCTCTCGGCGATGTCCTCGATGCCCTTCGTCTCGCGCACCACCGTCTCGGTGCCGTCCTTGAGGGCGTGGACTAGCGAATCGCTCGCGCCGATGCGGCGGTAAGCCGCGAGCTTTTCGGGGTCGAGCACGAGGTCGGGGTAGCGGCGCTCGTCGAATTGCTGGGTGATCTCCTTTTCGGCCGCATAGTAACCGTAGAACTCGTCAAAGCCGACCTCGTAGGGGCGCATGCCCGGCAGCTCGCCGACGTGCCATTTGCCGGAGAGCACCGTCCGGTAGCCGCTCTCGCTCAGAAGCCTCGGCAGCGAAACCTCGTCCGCCCAGGGGTTCTTCGAGAGGGTGTCGCCGGCGAGGATTGGCCTGGTCAGCCCGGTGCGCACCGGCAGCCGCCCGGTCAGGATGGCGGAGCGCGTCGGTGTACAGGTCGGCTGCGAATAGGCCGAGGTGAGTTGGATGCCTTCATGGGCCAGCTTGTCGATGGCCGGCGTGGCGGCGCCGATCGCGCTTCCCCCGCCATAGACGCCCGGATCGCCCCATCCCATGTCGTCGATCACGAGCCAGAGGATGTTGGGGCGCCGGCCTTTCGCCGCCAGCAGCTGCTCCAGCTTGAGGTTCGCCGCCTGCTCCTGGGCCGGCAGCGGGACGGAGGGCTGCATGGTCGGGTTCCTGGCCACGGCCGTGCTCAGGGCGGAGGCCTGCGCATAGCACAGGCCCATGGATCCGAGGAGGCCGATGATGGCGATCGCTGCACGGCGGCTGGCATGAAGGAGCAGCATGGAGGTCGACCTCTATTTTCGGCGCGCGAGAACGCGTTTCCGGGGAGCCGGCGCAGGCAGGCCGCCGCGGGAATGGCGGTCGGTCAGGACCCTGGCCGTTCAGCGCCTGGTCGGGATGGCGGGACCGGTTCCGCCACCCCCTCTGCCCGGCGCCATCACCTTGGAGGAGCGCACCGGCGGCTTGAAGGGTTCGAAGTCTCTTCATGGAGCTCTCCCCTTGCTGATCCACTGCGTGGATCGGCTGCGCCTAGTACGGCCGTATTCTGTCATTTCAGGTCCACGGTGACGGCCGCGATCCGCCCGTCGAAGGCGAAGGGGCGGCGGTCGAAGTAGTCGAGCGAGACTGGCGAGCCGAGGTCCGTGCCGACGTCGAGCGTCTCGCTCGCCGAGAAAGCTCCCGGCACCGTGCGTTTCACATCCACCCGCATCGCCTCCGCCCCGTCGACGGCGATCGCGACGTCTGCCGCAGCGGCAGGCCGGGCGATGGTCGTGTCGACGGTAAATCGGTGCTTTCCGGGTGGCATCGGCTGCGGCGAGCGGCCGACGTACCGCTCGATCATCATCATGTTGTACTCGTAGACGAGCGAGCCCTTGTCCATGTAGAGCGACAGTCCCCCTGCGACCCCACCGAGCGCGTAGAGGACGCCCGAGGCCTGCGGGCCGACGTCAACGTCGAGCACAACGAGGTTGCTCTCGCGGCCGAGGCCCGGCGCCGCGAACTCGGGCAGGCGCGTGGTCGAGGCGTCGAACGTCCAGTGCCGGTAGGGCACAGCGATGCGTTCCTCGGGATGAAGCCGCGTCCACAGGCCGGCGCCTACCGGGAAGACCTTGTTTGCCTCGGCCTCCTTGAGGAACAGCGCCTTCATTTCCGCCAGTTTGGCGGGCTCCTCGTCGGCGAGGTCGGTCGACTCCGAGAAGTCCTTGCGGACGTCGTAGAGCTCCCAGCGATCCTTGTTCGCGTCCCATGTGGCCAGCCCCGGACTAACCGGCAGCCAGGGCACGAGCGGGCCGAAGGTGGCGGCGACCCAGCCGTCGCTATAGATCGCGCGACTGCCGTTGTTCTCGAAATATTGCGTGTGCTTTCGGCCGGGCGCGGCGGCGTCGGCGAAGGTGTAGGCCATGCTGACCCCGTCGATGGGATCCTGCTTCTCGCCCGAGACCACCGCTGGGGGCGTGATGCCGAGTACCTCGTAGATCGTCGGAACGATGTCGTTGACGTGGTGGAACTGGGCGCGCGGCGCCGCGTCGTGCTTGATCCCCTTCGGCCAGTCGATCACCAACGGGTTGCGCGTGCCGCCGAAATGGGAAGCGACCAGTTTGGTGTGGCGGAAGGGCGTACCGCCCGCCCAGGCCCAGCCGGCATGGTACATGTTGTCGGCCTTGGGTCCGCCGAGCGCATCGAGACCTCCGATGCCGTCGAGCGCCGCTAGCTGCTGGGCAACGGTGTTGGAGATCTGGTTCTGGGCCAGGAGCTCGCTGATGCTGCCGTTCTGCCCCTCCGCGCTCGAGCCGTTGTCGCCGAAGACATAGAAGACCAGCGTGTTCTCCCTCAGGCCGAGCTGGTCGATGCCGTCGATGAGCCGGCCCACCTGCACGTCCGTGTGCTCGACGTAGCCGGCGAAGACCTCCATCAGCCTTTCCTGGAACGGCCTCTCGGAGGCCGGGATGCTGTCCCAGGCGGCCATGGTGTCGGCGCGCTCGGTGAGGTGTCTCTTGCGGAATCCAGCCGATCGCCTTCTGCCGCAGGATGACGCGCTCGCGGTAAGCGTCCCAGCCCGTGTCGAACTTGCCCTTGTACTTGTCGGCCCACTCCTTGAAGACGTGGTGCGGCCCGTGTGCGCCGCCCGGCGCCCAGTACATGAAGAACGGCTTATCCGGCGAGAAGGCCTGGCGCTGATGCAGCCAGGCGAGTGCCTTGTCGACCATGTCCTCGGTGAAGTGGTACTTCGGGTCGTGCGGCGGCTCGACGGCACGTGTGTTCTCGAACAGGCGCGGCTCGTATTGGGAGGTCTCGCCGGCCAGGAAGCCGTAGAAGTAGTCGAAGCCGTAGCCCGTCGGCCAACGGTCGAACGGCCCCATCGCCGTCGTCTCGGTGGCCGGCGTGTTGTGCCACTTGCCGAAAGCCGCGGTCTTGTAGCCGTACTGATGCAGCACCTCGGCGACGGTGGCCGAGCTCTTTGGGATCACGCCGGTATAGCCGTCCCAGTCCAGAGCACGCTCAGCGATGGTACCCGAGCCGACGCGCTGGTGGTTGCGGCCGGTGAGAAGCGCCGCCCGCGTGGGCGAGCAGATCGAGGTCGTGTGGAACGTGTTGTAGCTGATCCCCTCATTGGCGAGGCGCGTCAGGGTGGGCGTCGCGATTTCGCCGCCGAATGTGTCGGGCAGCCCGAATCCGACGTCGTCCAGGAGCACGACGAGGACGTTGGGCGCGTCCTTCGGCAGGTGGTCCGAATCGGCCCGTCGGACGTGCCTGGAGTCCTGCAGCGTCGGCCCCGCGATGCTTGCCGAGGGGACCGGCGGGAAGGGAAGTACGGCGCCAGAGCCAGCTTCGGCGGCTTGGGCCGCGGCGGGGCATGCTGCGGCAAGAGCAAGGAGGCCCGAACGCAGGACGCAATGCAGTGCACGCCATGACATGGCCGGCGTCTCCGTTCACTGTGGGTTCGCTGCTCGTTCGAAGACACCCGGCGAAAGGCCGCGACCAATCAGCCGTCGACACGTGCCTTGCACCTGATCGAACTCAACCCGCAAAGTCTGAGCTTGGCTAGCACAACCTCATGCGTGAGATTGTTCGCGCGCGAACGGTCTCGGAGAGCGACATGAATTTTTCGGGGGCCCGGACCATCGCGGGGGGGCGGGGATGGCTGAGCCTCACGCCGGCCTCGTTTCGCGATGCCGTGCTGGAGCGGAGCCAATTGGTCGAGACTGATCCAGGAGGAGTCATCTATCAAGTTGGAGACGCGCCGGGAGGCCTCTACGGGCTTCTATCGGGCAGCCTGGGCATCTCCATCGCGCCCGGCGAGAACGGTCCCTATCTGGCCCACTTCGCGCAGCCGGGCACCTGGTTCGGCGAAGGTGCGGTCATCACCGGCCGACCGCGCCAGGTCGGGCTGACCGCGACCAGCGCCTGCCAACTCCTGCACCTTCCCCTGCACAGCCTGAACGAGATCCTCGGCAACGATCCGACGGCGTGGCGATCCGTGGCGCTGCTCACCACCCTGCACCTCGACGTCGCCATCGGCGCCGCGGACGACCTGATGATCCGCGGCCACCTCCCGCGCTTTGTCGCCATCCTGTTGCGCCTCGGCGGCTGCCGGTCGCACGGACCCACCCCGGAGGTGTCCGTCGAGGTTCACGTGAGCCAGAGCGACTTGGCCCACATGGCGAATGTCGGCCGGACGACCGCCAACACGATGCTCCGCTCGCTGGCTCGAGCAGGCCACATCGAGCACTCCTACCGTCACATCCGCATCCTCACTCCGAGCGCGATGCGAGCCATGCTGCGGGAGAGCTAAACGGCCAGATTCGGACCTCCGGCTGCGTGCAAGGGAAGGTCCGCCTTGGGTCAGGACCGGCCAAGCCTCTCGCTCGACGGTGTAAGGCGTCTGGCCGTCTTTCGCCGAGCCCTGCGCAAGGACCAAATTTCAATTGGGCGAGGGATACGGTGGCACCTTGCTGACCTCCCTCAGCGCCACGCCGGGCCAGAGGTCCCCGTAGCGCTGGCCCACCGTCGCAGGCGCATGACCAAGAATACGGTCGCAGATCCCTTCCGGCATTCCGACGTCGCGGGCCACCGACCTGAACCGGTGCCTCCACGCATGGTTAGGATCGATCGTCGGATCCTTCACCCCAACTTCACGAACCCACTTGGCGAGCTTCGAGCCCATCTGCGCGTAAGCGGGATCCCTTCCGCCTCGACTTGACGACGGGTCGTAGAAGAGCGGCCCCTTCCCGCAACGTGAGACAAACTCGAGGAAGCCTTGTTCGATGAGGTGCGGGTGAAGTGGCACGTCGCGGGCTTCGTAGCCCTTCTGGTTGCCAGCTTCCGGCGTGATCGTCAGCATCCATACTGGCTCCCCGCCGGGCGTCTCAACGGCCTTGACGTGACGCCCACAAGCTTGGGTGATTTCGTTCACCCGGGCGCCGGTGTAGGCGCACAACCACGGCACCCAGCGTCGCGCCGCCGCGTGATGCTTGGACGTGCGAGGGCCGACCGGCTTGGTCGTCTTCGACAGGATCAGCCGCGCCTCTGCCAGGGTGAAGCCTTGCTCGCGGAGCTTGACCTTCTTCGTCTTGGCGATCGTGACGGCCTCCGCCGGGTTGGCGGCAATGCGCCTGTTCGCGACCGCGAACGTGCAGACCCGCTTGAGCGCGGCGAGATGGACCTTGCGAATGGTTTCGTTGTCCAGGCCCGACTGGATTAACGATTCCTTCCAGCCGATCACGTCATCCGCCGTTACGTTGGCGAGGTCGTCGTGGCCGAGGTGCCCTCGGAAGCGGTCCAACACGGGCTTCCAGCGCTTGACGGTATTGGGCGCCGGTTTGGCTTCGGCGACGTAGGCACCCCAGATCTCGCCGATCCGCGCCGACCTTTTCGGGGATGCCCATGCAGGAAACGACGCTGCCACGGCATCGGGCGTGTAGTCGCCTTCGGCCGCACGACGAAGGCGCATCGCGGCGGCGACGGCGGCCTTGGACGCGAGCTGGGCCGCTTTCTGAAGGGCGTTGGAATCGACTTCCAATCCTTCCGCGGCCAGCCGACGGCGTAGCGCGTAACGCAAGCGCGCAACGACTGGGGATTCGCCTGTCAGGCCTGCTTCGGGACGCTGGACGTCCAAGGTTTCGATCGATGCCGGTCTGGCGAGCGCCTCCCAGCGGGAAGGATCGCCCGGCTCGTCCTCGTGACGCGCGACCGTGTCGCGGTAAACCTCTCCGGCAAGCGCAACGAGCTGCTTGTGGGACAACTCGATCCGTTCCTTGGCCGCCTCAATGCCCGCCCGGCTTTCAAGTGCCTGCCACTTTGCCTCAACGTCGGCGTGGATCTCCGCGTGACGGCGCTTGGCTTCGACAGGGTCCTTGGTGCCGAGGCTCCGCTTCTCCTCCCGCTTGCCGACAAGGGCGCGAAGCCGGTCGGGGACGCGCCGGCGGTAGAGGTAGACGCCCGTCTTGGCGTACTTGATCGGCCCGGGGCATGAGAGGACCACGTGTACCACCCTTGTGGACCAAGGTGGCGCTCACCAATCCATGCCTGGCCTCAAGTTTCGGTAATCCTTCGCAAAAGGACTGGTGCTGCCGGAGAGGATTGAACTCTCGACCTCTCCCTTACCAAGGGAGTGCTCTACCACTGAGCTACGGCAGCATGGCCGCGCGGGGCGGGCCGCGGACGGCGTGCTTGTGCGATGCAGGGGCGGCTTTGTCAACCTTCTGCGATGCCCGTGGTTGCCGCTGTGTTCCCGGCTCGCGGATCTGATCCGCACTGGTCCCGGGCGGGCTGCGGCACCTCTCGACGTCGTAGCAGGCGAAGTTGCATGTACGGCACCCGTCCGACCGGATCGGGTCAGGGCAAGGCCCGTTCCAACAGGGCGGCATCGGCCTGCGTGAGGCTATCGCCCGCTTGCACATCCATCGTGACGAGCAGCGAAGTCCGGAGGGCAAGACGGCCCTTCGGCGTCAGCGTGACGGTTCGTCCTGATGACCGTCCCAGCCAGCCCTTCTCGAAACACAGGGTGCAGATGGCGGCGCCCACGGCGCCGGCCAGGTGGGGACGCCGCTCGCTCCAGTCGAGACACGGACGGCAGAAGATTCCGGGCCCGCGGGCCTGGTCGGGGTTGATCCGCGCGCCCAGGCCGACGAGATGATCGATCCCGGGCCGCGTCAGCGCCGCGCCTTCCATGGAAAGCTCGAGAAATCCGCGCTGGACGAGACCGTCGGAGATCTGGACCGCAAGGCTGCCGGCGAGATGGTCGTAGCACGTGCGGGCGAACCGGAGCGCGGGGTCGCGGGGGCCGACCACGACCGGCTTCGATGAACGCCGGGCCGCCGCCAGTTCGTCTGAAAGGGTCCAGAGCTGCTCGATGATGCTCGCCACCGCCGGCGAGGAGATCCGGAAGTACCGGTATCGCCCCTGCTGGCTCGCCGTGATCAGGCCTGCGCCGCTGAGCTTCGCGAGGTGGCTGCTCGCCGTCTGCGGCGCGACGCCGGCGCAGCGCGCCAGTTCTGTCGCGGTCAGTGCGCGGCCGTCCATCAGCGCATCGAGTATGCTGGCCCTGGCGGGGTCGCCCATCAATGCAGCCAGGACCGCGAAGTCCGTGGTGCTGCCCATCGATCCCTCCGTTCAGTGCCCGCCAGCATAGGCGGCCCCGCAGGCGCGTCGCTACGAGCAAGATCGAAACGCTCGCGCAGGCCACCGCGGTAGTCCTCGGACGGGACCATGCGAGGTTGCCATGACACCGAAACTCCAAGTCCACACTACGCCCGGCTCGGCAGGGGTCCGCGACCCGGCCGGACGGTCTAGCGGCGCCACACGTTCGAGGAGCCGGGTGCCCATGCCCGGCATCGTCCCGTTCGCACGGGCAATAACGAACGGCGCCACGACGGCTCCCACGGCGGGTGCGTCCCTCCGCCTGCAAAGCGTTCGCCTCGTCCGAATCGTCGTTTCCGTCATCGCATGGCTGCGGCCGGGTTTGCAGCGTCTGGTTGCGGAGGCCCACACCAGGCGCGCACTGATGAAATTGGATGACCGTGCGCTCAAGGACATCGGGCTGAGCCGGTCAGACATCGACTGCGTGTCGAGAGCACTGGGGAAGCGATCTGAGTTCGATGCGCGTGGGGAGGGAAAGGGGGCGTTCCATCGTCGACCAATATGACTGACGAGAGGCGGATCGCTGCTGCAGGTCAGCCTTGGTTCGTCCCGACTGGTTGGGAAACCGCACATTTCTCTCGTCCCGCATTTTGGAGCTGGACCACCGCAAATCCGGACAGAATGCCGGACTTGTCCGCCCTAGGCCCGCGGCGGGGCAGCTTCGGGAGGCTTCGAAAGCACCCAGCGGTTGGACAGCCTCTGCGCGAAGACTGACTATCCGTTACAGACAGAAATCGGCGCTTTCTCTGAATTCAAGATCGGAGTACAGTCACATCATGACTGTTTGGTATTTTGTAGAAGAGTGCTTTGTATTCGGAGTATCTGCCAGAAGCGCATGCCAAATCACAGAAACAGAAGATCTGGAGAGCGAAATGCGCAGGAGGCTCTTTGGAAATCATACGCGACCAGCTATGAAAGTTCGCACGGCAGGCCCGCATTGGAGCAGCGGCCGGCCGGCATCCCAGTCATCGGGCGGACATCACACGCCCTCGGTGCCCTCCGGGTCACCCGCGAAACGTGACGTCCCCGGCAGCATCGTCGACCAGGAGACTGTGCTGGAGAGACCCGCAGGTGCCGGTGGAGCGGTCACCGATCTCGTGGGCTTTGCGTTCGTTCACATGGATTGAAGACTGGACAAGGCGCAGGACTTTCCACGGCCCTTTTGTCTGCCTAAAGAATTCAGTGAATGATCCAATGTCTTAAGTTTGGCGTGGCTCGTTAGACGCGGCGGTCGAGGCATGTCCGGATAATATCCGCAATTGATTTCGACGTGTGTGCGTGTCGTGTGGCATCGCACATCGCAGGGTCGTATTTCATTGGACAATGGGTTTTACGATCAAGGGAGAACGCCATGAAGGCCTATCTCTTCGTCTTCGCTGTCTGGCCTGCCGCACTCTTGGCCACCGCTCTCAGCATTTCACTTGCGCCGCCGGATGCCACGCGGGAAGGGCAGATTGTCCTGGAGAGGGCGCCGTTCTGTGAGTTCTTCGTCGTGAAGTCGGGAAACTACTACGTCTTCGTCGCCGACAGGGGTGGCTGGGTGATCGCGCTTGCGGGAGGAAACATCGTGTCGGGACCGTTATTCGCGGTCGGTCCCCGTGAGGTCTGGATCGACAAGCGCGCCCGCCTTCAGGTGCAGATCAAAGGCTGGGTGATGAGCTGGACGTCTGCCATGAACCGTTTCGACGAGGAATGCGATCCGAATGCGACAAACCCGTTCGGATCGGGAGCCGACTTCCTTCATGCTCCTCTTGGTTAGCCGTTGCATGTCCGGTCTTGCAAGATCAGCCGGGTGCTGATCCGGGCAGGTCAGGCATTGCGGCTGCATGAGGGCTGGTGCGGGGGCTCGCGTGGGTCACGAGCCACGTTGCCGGCCTGAGGGGCGCCGTCGTGCATCTGCACGCCTGCAATGGTCAGCGCGGTTCTGCAAGCGGCAGATGCCAGTTCTGCTTGAGTGAGAGCAGCCGCAGGCCGATGGCAAGCGTGGCGCCGAGCGGCGCGCCGATGATGTCGGGCACCCCCATCGACGCTCCGAAAGCCAGCAGTGCGGCTCCCGCAAGGGCGGCGAGTGCGTAGATCTCGCGGCTCAGCACCATGGGCGTACGGGCCGTGAGCACGTCCGCCGCGATCCCGCCCCCGATGGCCGTGATCATCCCCAGAAGGGCGGCCATGGGCGGCGACAACCCGGCATCGAGCGCCTTGCGGGCGCCGAGCACGCAGAACAGGCCGAGGCCGATCGCATCGAACAGCGCGACCGGGCGCGACAGACGCACGATCCAGCGATAGGCGAAGAAGCAGCTGGCTCCGGCGGCCACGGCGAGTGCCAGCGGATACCAGGTGAGAAGTGCTGCCACGGGCGTCGCGCCGATCAAGACATCGCGCAACATGCCGCCGGAAACGGCCGCGACAAAGGCCAGGAAAACCACGCCGAACGAATCCATCCGGTTTTGCACCGCCCTGACGCCCCCGCTTAGTGCGAAGGCAAACGTCCCGACGGCGTCGAGCATGGTGACCAGCACTGTCCTGCTCCTTGATGTCTGACCCGTACTTGCGGCTGACCCGGCGGCGTTTCGACGTCGTCTGCGCCGCTTATCAGGTGAAGGTCAAGCCCAAGTCGCTTTCATCGCACTTTCCGGCATGCTCCACGCCGATGGTCGCCATCTTCCTCGGCCCGGCAGCGGGCGAAGCTTCGATTGGCAGAAGGGGTCACCTTCGCGGCGCTGCACCAACCGACGGCCGTGCTCGCGCGCCAGACTTCCGGCCGCCTTCAGCTGCCGGGAGAAATTGCAACCATCCGCTTCACTTCGGAGCGCACGCGCTCCCCGAAACGGGACGTCGTCGCAGAGACTGCGTCGGCTGAAACGGCCACGGCAATGGCGCTTTGGTGAGCGGAAGAGGAGGCGCCCTGAACCGCGGTGATGGACTGCACGACGCTGTGCATGCTCGTGGCCATCTGCTCGCTGGCCCGCGACAGTGCGACCGTCGCCTCGTCCTGCTCGCCCAGGGCGTCGTTGACGCGGTCAGAGACCGAATTGAGATCGCCGACGATGTGGAGGATGCCGTTCATCGCATCCTGAGCCCCGGCGGTGCGCTGCTGCAGCAGCGTGATGCGCCGTCCGATATCGGCCACCGCCTGCTCTGCAGCGCCGGCGAGCGATTTTACTTCGGTCGCAACGACAGAAAAGCCCCGCCCCGCCGCTCCAGCTCGCGCGGCCTCGATCGTGGCGTTCAGGGCCAGCAGATTTGTCTGCTGCGCAATACTGCTGATCAGCTTCAGCACATGGTCGATCTGCCGTGTCGCCAGCGACAATGCGTCCATTTCGCCCTGTGCCAGCGCGGCGTGCGATGCGGCCCGTTCGCTGATCACGGCCGTCTGGCCGGCCGCTCCCCGCATTGAAGCGATCGACTCGCCGAACTGGGCAGCGACGTCGGCCACAGTCGCGGAGCAGTCTGACGCCTCGCGGATCAAGGTGGCGATGTCCAGCGACGATTGGTGCGTCTGCTCGCTGTCGGCCCTGATCGACGAGGCGGCCCGAGAGAGCTTTTCGACCGCCATGGTAACTTCGACGGCGAGGCCGTTCAGCTCGGCGTCGAAGTTCTGCGCGGCCTCGCTGATACGGGCCGCTTGGGCCAGGTTGCGGCGGTGCTCTTCCATCCGTTCTTCGGCACGTCGGGCTTCCGCCTCGAACGCGCGCCGCTCCGCCGCCAGCACGGTCTGAGTTTGCCGGTTGATCAGGCGCAGAACCGTCCAGCCCAGCGAAAGCAGCAGGACGAGCGCGAAGGCGAGCCCCCAGGCCATGCGGCCGATGATGGCAAGTCCGGGCCGGCGCACGGACCATGACAGCTCGGCGACCAGGCGCTGGTTCAGGTCGCGGACCACGAGCCCCGGTTCGCCGGCCGCGAGCCGCAGGTCCTTGTAGTCGAAGACGGTGCCGATTTCGGACAGGAAGGAGGCATCGATGTCGAACACCGCGACGAGGATGGCCGGCGGCGCGAGCGCCTGTCCCGGCAAAACGTCCGGCACGATCGTTTCGACGACCACGATCGCAGGCAGGTCTCCGAGCCTGCGCACGTCGGAGATCGTCCGATGCTCGGCCGTTTCGTTGTTTCCCAGAGCGATGATGGTGGACTGTACCTGCGCCACGAGGCCGCTTGCGCTGTTTGAGCCGCGGACAGCCTCGATCATGTCCGCTACCGCAGGACGGACGATGCTTTCGAAGGAGCCCTCGCGCGGGAATTCCATCAGCATCGTCCCGGAATTCATTGTGACGAAGACGCCGTCATAGCCCAGCAGGCCTTTCAGGTATTCGCCGTAGAACTGCCGCATCCAGCTCCGGCTGGGCTCGATGACGGTGTTTCTGTACGCATCACCCCATACGGTCTGCATCTTCAGTTCACGCGAGAGCGACAGGCCCTTGTAGCGCAGAGCCCGCAGCAGCCCCTCGCTCTGCCTGTTCAGGGCGATCTGGTCGGTCTGCGCGCCCGACCACGCGAGGGACAGCGCAAGTACGATGATGGAGGCGAAGAGCAACGCTCCGATACTGGCCGGCACGACGTTCTTGACGAATGCCACGCCGTTCCCCCGCCTTGTGGCAGGATTCGGAAGGACCTGTCGCAGTGCTCGTCGCATTCCTCCATCTGAAACACGACGGCTGAAGGCTGGGTTAAGCTTGCAGGCCACGCGATTGCCTGCATGACTGGTATTCACGAACGCATGGTTGAGTTTGTGAGGTTTCCAGATCCGGCCCGGCTAATTGCCGTCGTCACGCCAGACGGTGACACCACGCGGCTGGACGGGATTGCTGCCGAGAAGCGGATTGCCTGGCAGGGGGGCCTTCCACGGGTCCGTGCCATAGTTGAACGCGAAGCGCAGCGGGCCGAGGCGCCTCAGGCGCACGGCCTCGGGCAGGTCCAGGACAGAAAGACCTGCGTGCGTCGCGGCGTGGCGCAGCAGGACGGCCAGGGTGGGGAGATCTGGCCAGAACCCGACATAGATCCGGCCGCCGCTGGATACGATCGCCGGCCGCCCGTCCTCGAACACGGACAGCGGCGCCGCGTCGCTCTCGATGTGCTCGACCCAGCGCTCCGCGGTGCCCGAGATGGTGCCCGACACGCGCTTCGTCACTCCCGGCCGGAGCGAAGACACTTCGGTTATCCGCAGGGGTAATTGGTCCTGGAGCACCCCGGGGGGAAGCCCGTCGGGTATCGAGAAGTTGCGTGTCTTCGACCCGGTGCGCGGACCGAACACGACCGTTGCATCCGCTGACGCGAAGGCAGATGCAGCTGCATCCGTGAGGATCGGCAGGCTCGGAGCGACCACCAGCTGGTAGCCGTCGAGGGGCGCGCCCGGGCGTACGATGTCGATGTCGAGCCCGAGCCGCCGCAGCGCCTCGTACCAGCGGAAGACGAGCTCGACATAGTCGAAGGTCAGGCCCTGCGGTTGCGTCTGGCACACCCAGGCGGCCTGGTAGTCGTAGACGAGGGCGACCTGGGCCCGCGCCGATGCCGGAAGGGTCCCCAGCGTGGCGAGATCTTCGGCAGCCTGCCTGGCCTCGTGACCACCGGGGGAGAGCTCCTGCAGGCTGGGCAGGTTCAGCCCGGCATGCATCTGCTCCTGACCCCAGGGCGCTTGCCGCCAGCGGAAATAGCTCACCACCTCCGCGCCATGCGCGTGCGCCTCCAGCGTCCACAGCCGCACCATTCCCGGCGCGGGAATGGGGTTGAATGGCGCCCAGTTCACCGGCCCCGGCTGCTGCTCCATCACCCAGAAGCGCCCGTTTCCAACCGCCCGGTAGAGATCGTGGTGAAACGGGGCAATGTCGGGATGCGAGGTATCGTGCCACTGCCGGCGCTCGGCGTCGCTGAAGGGGAAGCGCTCGACGAAGCCGATGGGGTAGGAGTCCCAGGAGGCGAGGTCGAGATCCTCGCCGACGTCGAAATGGTCGAACTCCGTGAAGAAGCCCATGTAGTTGTGCGTGATCCAGCGCCCCGGAGAATGGCGCCTGATGATCTCGACCTGCAGGCGGTTATAGGCCCGCACCTGCTCGGACGCGAAGCGGCGAAAATCCAGCCGCGCCGCCGGGTTGGCCTCGGTGACGGTCAGGTTGGGCAGGGACACTTCCTCGAAGGTTCCGACCTCCATCGACCAGAACACCGAGCCCCACGCCTCGTTCAGCATCTCCGGGGTCTGGTAGCGCCGGCGCAGCCAGCTGCGGAATGCGGCGGCGTCGACGGCCCCCCAGGACAGCACGGTGTCGTGGCAGCCATACTCGTTGTCGGTTTGCCAGCCTGCGAGGCCGGGGTGGCCGCCGTAGCGCTCGGCCATCGCCTCGACCACGCGCGCGCTCTCGCGAAAGTAAACCTCCGACGAAAAGCTGTAGTGGCGTCGCGAGCCGAAGCCTCGCGGACGCCCGTCCTCTCCCACGGGCACGATCTCGGGATGTTCGTCCATCAGCCATTTCGGCGGCGTCGCCGTGGGCGTTCCCAGCACGATGCGGAGCCCCGCGCCGCTCAGCACGGCGAAGGCCCGGTCCATCCACGCCCAGTGCCAGTCGCCGCGGCGCGGCTCCAGCCTGGACCATGCGAACTCGCCGATGCGGACGAAATCGATGCCGAGGCCGCGCATGCGCCGGGCATCCTCCACCCAGAAGCGCTCCGGCCAGTGTTCAGGGTAGTAGCAGACGCCCAGCATCAGTCTTCCAGTCTCGCATTCAGGATCGCGGCACCGCCCTCGTCGAACAGGTGGCAGGCCTCGGTGGGAAGGCTGCAGCGGCGGACCTCTCCGACGCGGCCCTTGGCAAGCCCATCGGCACGGACGGCGAGTTCCACTCCACCCTCCAGCGACAGGTAGAACATCGTTTCCGAGCCCAAATGCTCGGCGAGGCGCACAGGGCCGCCGAGCACCCCGGATCCGTCCGCGTCCATGCGGACGTGCTCGGGGCGGATGCCGAGCGTGACTCTGCTGCCGAGCGGGAGGTGGCGTGATGGGCTCGGCAGAGTGACGGACGAGCCGCCCGGGAGCGACACGGTCATGCCTGCGGCGTCGCTGGACACGACCTGTCCCGGCAGGAAGTTCATCTTCGGTGAGCCAATGAACCCGGCCACGAAGACGTTGCGCGGCCGGTGGTACAGTTCGAGAGGCGACCCCACCTGCTCGATCGTCCCTCCGTTGAGCACGACGATGCGGTCGGCCATCGTCATGGCCTCGACCTGGTCGTGCGTCACGTAGATCATCGTCGCCGCGAGGCTCTGGTGAAGCTTGCCGATCTCGGTGCGCATTTGCACCCGCAATGCGGCATCCAGATTGGACAACGGTTCGTCGAACAGAAACACTTTCGGCTCGCGCACGATGGCGCGCCCGATGGCCACGCGCTGGCGCTGGCCTCCCGAAAGTTGCGACGGCTTGCGATCGAGCAGGGCGCCGAGCTGCAGCATCTCCGCCGCCCGGCCGGTTCGCTTCTCGATCTCGGCGCGAGGATGCCCAGTCATCCGCAAGCCGAAGCCGATGTTGTCGCGGACGGTCATGTGCGGGTAGAGCGCGTAGGACTGGAACACCATGGCTACGCCGCGCTGGGCGGCGGGCACATCGGTCATGTCCGCTCCGCCGATCTGCAGGTTTCCCGTCGTGATGTCCTCGAGCCCCGCGATCATGCGCAGCAGCGTTGACTTGCCGCAGCCGGACGGGCCGACGAAGACGCAGAACTCGCCCTCCGCGATGTCGAGGTCGACGCCCTTGATGATCTCGACAGCGCCGAACGCTTTGCGGACGCTTCGCAAATTCACATGGGTCATTCCCCGTCTCCCTCGATCCGGGTGATTTCCAGCACGCACCCGCTCTGCGGCCGCAGCATCGGCAGCGGCAGTCCCGAGGCGGTGAGCATCGCGGCCGATACGGCAGTCTCCCCGCCCAGAAACTTGCGCTGGGCGGCGCTGACGCGGACGAAATCTGGCGTGGCCGGTGTGCAAGTTGCAATCCGCCACTCGCCTCCGCCGGCAAGGCCGGCAGGCAATCGCAGCGGGGGAGGCTGCTCGCCCATCATCTGTGGGCCCTGGGCCATCACCAGGACGATGGTCTGGTTGTCCGACGCCCCCCAGGCATAGCGGCCGTCGATGGGCTCCAGATGGAACTGTCGCCCTTCGTGCGTAACGGGGCGCAGCCGCTTGTGAAGTGCGATCCAGCCCTGAAGGCAGGCCCGCTCTTCATCGGTCAGCTTGGTTGGGTCCAATTCGATGCCGAAATGGTAGGCAAAGGCGACGAGCGCACGAAAGTCCAGGCTGGCACTGCGGTGCGTCTGGTGGTTGGGCGACGCGGACACATGGGCGCCGAGGATCTCGGGCGGGAAGAAGAGGCGCGCACCGCGCTGGATCTCCAGCCTCGCCAGCGCGTCCGTGCCGTCCGATGTCCAGATGCGGTGCGTGCGGGCGAGGACGCCATAGTCGGCCCGTGCCCCTCCCGAGGCGCAGCTCTCGATCTCCAGATAGGGGTGAGCGGCGCGGATCCTGTCCATCAGGGCGTAAGCGGCGCGGGTCTGGGCAGAGACGAGGGTACGTCCCATGGCATCGGCCCCAGGCGCGAGGTCGCGGTTCATGTCCCACTTCAGGTAGTCGATCGGCGTCGCGTTCAGCACCAAGTCGAGCGCGTGAAACACGTGGTCGGCGACCTCCTGCCGGGCGAGATCGAGGACCAGCTGCTTGCGTGAGCGCAGGGCCGCGCGACCCTGCACGCCCAGCACCCAGTCGGGGTGAGCCCGGTAGAGATCGCTGTCGGGGTTCACCATCTCGGGCTCGACCCAGAGGCCGAACTGCATGCCGAGGCCGTGGACGTGGTCGGCGAGGGGTTTGAGGCCGTCGGGGTACTTGGTTTGGTCGATGGTCCAGTCGCCGAGGGACGTCGCGTCGGAGTTGCGCCGTCCGAACCAGCCATCATCGAGCACGAAGCGCTCGATGCCGAGCGCGGCCGCCGCGTCCGCCTGCTCCATCAGCGTCGGCAAATGATGGGCGAAATAGGTCCCCTCCCAGGTATTCAGCATCACGGGGCGTGGGGTGATCGCGCCGCCCGGCCAGGTCATCAGGGCCTTGAGGCGGCTGCGCAGTCCCTCCGCGTCCGGTGCGAAGAAGGCGAGGGGGCTGCTATACGCCTCGCCCGGCCCAAGCCGCATCTCGCCGGGCCCGAAGAGTTCGCCGAGGTGGACGAGCCGCCTGCCGTCGTCGAGCCTCTCGATCGCGACGACGTGGTTTCCGCTCCAGCCGAGATGTGCTGCGAGGCTGCCCGCAGGAGAGGAGAGAATGACGCCGGGGAAGCGGTCGTGTGACGTTCGTCCGCGCCGGTTCTCCTGAAGCCAGAGGCTGGCAAGCAGAGGCTCGCGTCCGGTCTGGAACTCGCGGCCCCACATGCCGGTGAAGCTGGTCAGCTCGGCCGGTCCCTCCGGAAAGATCATTGCCCCCGCCATGCAGCGGTCGAGGGTGAAGACGCCGTCGCCCGTGTTCGTCAGGATGGTGCGAACGGATAGGGCTCCGTCGGAGATCGAGAGGTCGAAGGCGAGGTCGATCTGTGCGACCTCGTCCCGGCCCGACAGCCTGCCACTGCCCTGGTCGCCCTCGAAGCGCCAGTTGCCGAAGGCGAGCACGCTTGCGGCCCCGTCACGGTGGCCAGAGAGGCCCGGCCATCCGAAGGAGCCCATGCCGTGGACGGGCAGCAGCGTGGCGGATGGCACGTCGGCGTCCATGCCGCTGTCGCGGGTGGCCCGTTCTCCGGCCCAGCGGACGCCGGTGGCATCCGCACCGAACGCCAGGATCTCCGGCATGCCTTCCTGCGGCAGGGCCAGGGCGAGCGCCAGCGCGCCATCCGAAAGGTGCAGCGTGCGGGTCATCCCTTGGTCGCCCCGAGGGTGAGGCCGGCGATGAAGTGCCGCTGCATCAGGAAGAACATCGCGACGGGCGGCAGGGCGGCGACGATTGAGCCGGCCGACACGAGGTGCCATGCCGCGACCCACTGACCGTTCAAGGAGTTCAGGCCGGCGGTGACGGGCATGGCGTGCTGGCCCTGCACCATGACGGTGGCCCAGAAATAGTCGTTCCAGACAAAGGTAAAGACGAGAACGGCGAGGGCCGCGATGGCCGGGCGCATCAGCGGCAGAACGACGTGCCGGAAGATCCTCCACTCGGAAACGCCCTCGATCCTGGCGGACTCAATGAGGGCGAAGGGCAGGGTCTTGATGAAGTTGCGCATGAACAGGGTGCAGAACCCGACCTGGAAAGCGGAATGGAACAGCACGAGCCCGAGGACCGTGTCGTAGAGCCCGGCACGGACGCTGAGATCCCGCACCGGCACCATCAGGATCTGGAAGGGGATGAAGTTCCCGGCGACGAAGATGAAGAAGATCCACAGGTTGGCGCGGAACCGGTAGGTCGACAGCGCAAACCCCGTCAGGCACGAGAGTGCGACGGCGAGGATGACGGTTGGGATGGTGATCTTGAACGAGTTCAGGATGTAGAGCCCGATGGGACTGTCGCGGAAGACGGCGCTGTAGTTTTCGCCGCCCGCGAAGTAGCTGGGCCACCCGAAGTAATTGCCCGCGGCGAGGTCGCCTGCGGGGCGCACCGACGTCACCGCCACCCCGATCAGCGGGATAAGCCAGATCACGAGCGCGATGGGCAGCAGGATCTGGTAGCCGGTGCGGACTGCGGGGCTGGCCTTCTGGATGGGAGAGGGAAACATCAGCCGTTCCTCTCCTGCTGCAGCATGCGCGCGATGAAGAAGGTGATGAACACAAGCATGATGAGGAACAGCACCACGGCAATGGCCGCGCCGTAGCCCATGCGGAACCCGTATTCCGACAGCGCCTGCTCGTACATGAAGTAGGAGAGCACGCGGGTGGAGCCGTAGGGGCCGCCATGGGTCATGACGGAGACGAGGTCGAAGGAGCGCAGGGCGCCGATCACGGTCACCACCACGGCGATGAAGGTGGCCGGGCGCAGCTGCGGCAGGACGATGTGCCAGAGCATCTTCCAGCCCAGCGCATTGTCGAGCCGCCCGGCCTCGACCAACTCGGGGTTGATGGCGTTGAGACCGGTGAGATAAAGGATCATCACATAGGCGATCTGCGGCCAGAGCCCGGCCGCGATGATGCCGTAGGTGGCGTAGCGCTCGTCGGCCAGGATGGCCACGTCAGAGCCGGTCAGGCCCTTGATGACCCCGGACAGAAGCCCGAAGTCCGGTGCGTAGAACCACGTGAACATCAGGCCGACGACGACCTGGCTGATGACGAAGGGAAAGAAGAACAGCGACTTGTAGAGCCTGATGCCGAAGACGGTCTGGTTCAGCAGCAGCGCGATCGCCAGTCCTGCCGGTATCGCCAGCAAATAGAGCACCAGCCACAGCACATTGTTCTTCAGCGACGTGTAAAAGCTGTCGTCCTGGAACAGCTCGGCGTAGTTCGCCAGCCCGATCCAGGTCTTCTCGCCCAGCCCGTCCCATTCGTGGAAGCTGATCCAGATGGACTGGCCGATGGGCGCCACGACATAGACGGCGAAGAAGATCAGCCCCGGGGTGAGGAAGAGCCAGGGCGCCAAGGCATACTGCGAACGGCGGCGCCGGGGAGGCGACGCCGGTGCGAGGCCGCTGGTCTTCATGGATCCACCCTCCGGCGAGGCGTCCCGGCCGAGGCCTGCCGGCCCGCGTACCGCCGGAGCGGCCGCGGGCCGGCCAGTGTCCTCACTTGTAGACGCGGGTCCGCACCTTCTCGAGGTCGGCGAGGATGGCGTCCTGCTGCTCCGGGCGGACCATGAACTTCTGGAAGCCTTCCATGCCCGCCTTCGCCATCTCCGCCGGCGCGTCGCGGTCGAAGAATTGGGCGAGGCCCGCGGCAGTGGAAAGCGTCTCGAAGCCGGCGCTGAGGAACTTGTCCTCGGGCTTGGGCGCCTTGTTGTTGACCGGCAGTTGCCCCAGCGTCGCGTTCATCTTGGCCTGCACCTCGGGCGAGGAAATGAAGGCGAGGAACTTGCGGGCGTCGCCCTTGTTCTTGGCGCCGGACGGGATGTGGAACGTGTCCGTCGGGGCATCCTCCGCGCGCGCCACTCCAGCGGTGATCTCCGGGAAGGGCAGGAAGCCGATCTGTTCGGCCTTGAGGCCGCCGGCCATCATCGGAGCCACGGCGAAGTTGCCCATCAGGTACATCGCCGCCTTGCCCTGGACGAAGAGCGGGATCGCGTCCTGCCAGTCGAGTGCGGCGTGGTTGGCGACGAAGTAGCCGGGCTTCACCAGTTCGCCCCACTTGTCGAACACGGCCTTCACGCGCGGGTCGGTGTAGGGCACCTTGCCGGAGGCGAGGTCCATGTGGAACTGGTACCCGTTGGTGCGCAGGTTCAGGTAGTCGAACCAGCCTGCCGTCGGCCACAGCGCCTTGGTGCCGATCGCAAATGGCGCGATTCCGGCGGCCTTCAGCTTCGCCGAGGCAGCGACGAGTTCAGCCCAGGTCTTCGGCGGAGTGATGCCGTTCGCCTGGAAAATGTCGGCGCGGTAGTAGATGCCCCACTGGTAGTAGGTGTAGGGCACGCCCCACTTCTTTCCGTCCATGGTCATGGAGGGAGCCGCCGACTTCAGCGACTCATCGAGGCCGTTCTGCGTCCAGACATCCGTGACGTCCTCGAACAGGCCGGCCTTCACCTGCGGGCCCATGCGGTTTCCCGCGTACCAGGCCGCGATGTCTGGCGGGTTGGCCTTCAGGAAGTTGTTGATGGCGGCCTTGTAGCCCTCGTGGTCGAAGTTGTTCCACTTCACCTTGACGTCCGGGTTCGCCTTCTCGAAGTCGGCGATCACCTGCTCCATCGCCTTTTTCGGCGCGGGATCGGAGTGGTCGGAATTGATGATGAGTTCGCCGGCAAAGGCAGACGAAAGGGACAGGACGGCAGCGAGCGTCAACGTCCCCATGATCTTGAGGCGCATGTGAATTCCTCCCTCGGGCCATCGGAACGGTGGCGCCGGAACCGGCCGCGCTTTTCTGAAGGCGGTCCTTGGCGATTGACGATGCGCCGGCGTGGACTACGCTTTCTACCGTATTCCCGGCCTTCAATTCCGGATTCCTAAGGTGGCCGCCTTGGTTCAGGTCAGCACCTATTCAGACGAGAGCATCTCGATCGAGGACGGCATCGGGCGCAAACACCCGATGGTTGTGTTTGGCAACCACAGGCTGTGCGCCGGCCACCGGCTGGCTGTGCAGCGAATGCCGGGCCCGCACATGCACAGCCAGGTAGAGATCAACGTCCTGCTCAGCGGCCGCATGACATACTGGCTCGACGGCGGGCTGATACGGCTGCAGGACGACGCGATCGTCATGTTCTGGGGCATGGCACCGCATCAGGTCACCGAGGCGTCGGACGACGCCCAATTCGCGTGCTTCTACCTGCCGCTGGCCATGGTGCTGTCCCTCTCCCGCGCCGCCCGTCTGCGCGACGCCGTCCTGCGCGGCGGGATGATCGCGGCGCGTTCCGTCGCGCCGTGGGAGCGCGACGTGTTCCTCCGCTGGCGGCGCGAGCTGATGAGCGGCGACGAGGCCCTGGAGGCCGTCGTGCGCGACGAGCTCGTGGCCCGCCTCCAGCGGCTGGACCACGAGGGCTGGCAGGACCTCCGTCACGCGGCGGCTCCTGCGTCCGCCGCGCCGGGCTTCGACGCCGAGAGGCTCTCCTCGCTGGAGGCCATGACCCGCTTCATCGGCGAGGACGGCTTGCGCGCCGTCCAGGTCAGCGATGTCGCCAGGGCGGCGGGCCTGCATCCGAACTACGCCATCTCGCTGTTCAGGAAGGCGTTCGGGATCACCATCAAGCAGGCTCTCACTCGCCACCGTCTCGATGCCGCCCAGTCGCTGCTGTTGTCCACCGACCTGTCGATCACCACCATCGCCTTCGACTGCGGCTTCGGCTCACTGTCCAGCTTCTACGAGGCTTTTGAAAAGCGCTTCTCGGTCAGCCCCGCCACCTTCAGGAAGACCATGCTGAAGCGGGCCAATGCAGTTCCGGCAGCATCCTGAAGCGAGCCTTCGTCCGCGTGCCGGTCCGGTATCGAAGCGACAAAGAGGGGCCTTCGCGTTGTGACTTGCCTTAAGCTTGTCTCATGCACTCTGCAGCGGTTGGCGCGACAGGTATTGGTGACATGGGCCTTCTCATCCGCGCGGTGTATCTGAGCGAGGTCAACATTGCGAGCGGTGACCTCCTCCCCCAGCTGCGCCTGATCCATGACGTCGCCACCCGCCGGAACGCGTCGAAGAACATCACCGGGGCTCTGCTTTTCTCAGACCGCTTCTTCGTCCAGGTGCTCGAGGGAGCTCGTCTCGGCGTCACAGAAACGCTCGGGCGTATCCTCTGCGATCCACGGCACGACAATATCCGACTGAGCCTGGTGCAGGAGGTTTCCTCGCGCATGTTCCCATTGTGGAGCATGCGCCTTGTCAATGGCGACCCGGTTTTCAGGGTCATGTACGAACACAAGACCTTTGATCCCACTCTCGCCACGGCGACCGAGCTGCTGGACATGGTCGTGCGAGGCCGCCGCATTCGCCCGGCCGACGATACCGTGGCGGCCTTCGCAACGGCACGCGCACGCTGACGAGGCCTGCCGGCCGGGCCCACCGTCCAGACGCAGGCGAACGAACGGCGCGGGTCAGGCGTGCGGCGAAGGCGCATGTGCCAGTCGCGTGCGGGGATGTTCTGAGCGCCTGAAGGCGCTATGTGGCTCTCGGAACGGCGCGCTAGTGCATTCGCCGCGACACGACGGCTCGCCGCGATCCGGCGGCCGCAAAGGGATGGGCTACGTCATGAGCAAGCGAATTCTCTTCACCGGCGGCACCGGCAAGGCCGGGCGCCACATGCTGCCCTGGCTGCTGGAACGCGGCTACAAGATCCTGAACTTCGACCTGAAAGCCTTCGACCATTCCGGCATCCCCACCCTCGTCGGCGACATCACGGACGAGGGCCAGGTGTTCAATGCCATGACCATGCACTTCGGCTTCGACGGGTTCGAACAGGGTCGCCCGCCGGCTCCGGTGGACGCCGTCGTGCACTTCGCCGCCGTGCCGCGTGTGCTGATCAACCCGGACAACGAGACGTACCGGGTCAACGTGATGGGCACCTACAACGTCATCGAGGCGGCGATGAAGCTCGGCATCCGCAAGGTGATCGTCGCGTCCAGCGAGACCACCTACGGCGTCTGCTTCGCGGAGGGCGACCGGGACTTCAAGTGCTTCCCGCTCGAGGAGGACTACGACGTCGACCCGATGGACAGCTACGGCCTGTCGAAGGTGATCAACGAGCAGACGTCCCGCGCCTTTGCCGCACGCTACAACGCGGACATCTATGCCCTGCGCATCGGCAATGTGATCGAGCCGAACGAATACGACCGCTTCCCCGGCTATGCGGCCAACCCGCCGTCGCGCAAGCGCAACGCCTGGAGCTATATCGACGCCCGCGACCTCGCGCAGATCGTCCATCTCGGCCTGGAGAAGGACGGGCTCGGCTTCCAGGTGTTCAACGCCACCAACGACACGATGACCGCCGACCAGCCGACCGCCGAGTTCCTCGCCCGCTGGTGTCCCAACACGCCGGTCACCCGGCCGATGGGCGAGCACGAGGCTCCGCTGTCCAACCGGAAGATCCGCGAGGTGCTCGGCTTCAAGGAGGAGCACGATTGGCGGCGCGAGGTTGCCGCCCTCGGCAAGGCCTGATCCGGGGCGCCCTAACCGGCCGCCTTGGGCTCGAAGTTGAGCGCGACGCCGTTGATGCAGTAGCGCAAGCCGGTCGGCGGCGGGCCGTCCGGGAACACGTGCCCGAGATGCGAGCCGCAAGTCGCGCAATGCACCTCGGTCCGCACCATGCCGTAGCTTTGGTCCGTCTCCGTCTCGACCGAGCCGGGGACGGGATCGTTGAAGCTGGGCCAGCCCGTCCCGCTTTCGAATTTGAGCTTGGACTCGAACAGCGGGCTGTCGCAGCCGGCGCAGGTGAAACGGCCCTGCCGATGCTCGTGCAGAAGCGCGCAGCTTCCCGGCCGCTCCGTGGCATGATTGCGCATCACCTCGTACTGCTCCGGCGTGAGCAGCCGCCGCCACTCCTCGTCGCTGCGCGTCACCTTGTAGGGCTTGGTCATCGCTTTCCTCCTGAATTTTGCGGCAGCATCGACAGAACGGGGCTGCCGGTCAAACAGGGAAGTGCCCGGGCGAGGTCCCGCTGGTGCAGAGGTCTGCGCGAGCTACCTCAGGTGCGGATGCGCACCGGCACCGACTTGTAGGCGGGCGTCTTCGAGCGCTCGTCGTGCAGCCACAGCGGCACCAGCGGATTGAGCTCGGGAAAATAGCCTGCGACGCACCCGTCGGGCAGGTCGAACGGCACCACCTCGAGCCCGCCGACAGCCCTGTCGGCGCCGTCTGCCGCATCGCCTACCAGGGACACCCGCTGCCCCGGCGCAAGCCCGTGACGACCGATCTCGGCGGGGGACATCAGCAGCACGTCGCGCCGCCCCGAGATGCCGCGGAGGCGGTCCTCGTAGCCGTAGATCGTGGTGTTGAACTGGTCGTTGCTGCGCAGCGTCACCAGCCGCAGGCGCCCTTCGGCGTCGGGAACGCCAGCAGCGCAGAGCGTCGTCGGCGGAGTGAACTGGGCTTTGCCGTCCTTCGTCTTGAAGATCCTCTCGCGCGCGGCATTGCCGCGGTAGAACCCGCCCGGCGTGAACATGCGCTTGTTGAAGTCGTGGAACTCGGTGGGGTAGGTGCGCTCGATCTCGTTGCGGATGAGCCCGTAGTCGCCAACCCACCTGTCCCAGTCGACCTTGGGATTGGGCGGAAGCGTCGCCTTGGCAAGACCGGCGACGATGGCGGCCTCGGACAGCAGATGCTTGCTTGCGGGTGCATGGGTCGACCGGGAGCCATGGATGCAGCTGAGGCTGTCTTCCATGGTGACGACCTGCCCGCCACCCGCCTGCTTGTCGACTTCCGAACGCACGAGGCAGGGCAGCAGCCACGCCTCCTCGCCGACGACGAGGTGGCTTCGGTTGAGCTTCGTGGCGATCTGCACGGTCAGTCGCATGCGGGTCCAGGCGGCTTCGACGGCCGGATAGTCGGGAATGGCGCGCAGGAAATTCCCGCCGAGCCCGATAAACGCGTGCACATTTCCCGCCAGGATGCCCTCGCAGGCTTCGACCGTGTTCATTCCCTTTTCGCGGGGCGGCTCGAACCCGTACTGCTCGGCGAGCTTGTCGAGGGGAACCAGCTCGGGCTTCTCGCTGATCCCGACGGTGCGCTGGCCCTGTACATTGGAATGCCCGCGCACGGGGGAAATCCCGGCTCCCTTTCGCCCGATGTTCCCCCGCATCAGCAGCAGGGAGACATAGGCCGCGATGTTCTCGAAGCCGTGGGAATGCTGCGTCAGTCCCATGCCGTAGATGCCGATGACACTCTTCGCCTCGAAGTAGGCGCGTGCCGCCTCCTCCAGAGCCGACCGGCCGAGGCCGGACTCACGCGCGATATCGGCCCAGGACGTCGCCTCGACCGCCTGCCTGAAGGCGTCGAACCCGGAGGTGAAGCGCTCGATGAAGTCGACATCGAGCAGCCTTTCTGCACCGGAGATCCAGCGCGACCCGTCCTCCTCCAGAAGGCACTTCGCCATGCCGGTAAGGACCGCAATGTCGCCGCCAGGGCGGACCTGATGGTTTTGGTCAGAGATCCGCGTCTCCGCGCCGGTCAGCATCTCGGTCGGGCTCTGCGGGTTCGTGAAGCTCTCAAGTCCCTTTTCGCGAACGGGATTGAAGGTGACGATCTTGACGCCGCGCCGCACGCAATCCTGCAGCGTGTGCAGGAAACGCGGGCTGTTCGAGCCGGTGTTCTGGCCGAAGAAGAAGATCGCGTCGCAATGGTCGAAATCGTCGAGGACGACGGTGCCCACCGGCACGCCGATCAGGCTCTTGAGCGCGACGGACGTCGTTTCGTGGCACATGTTGGAACTGTCGGGCAGGTTGTTGTGCCCGTAGAGCCTTGCGAACAGCGCGTAGAGATAGGCCGTCTCCAGGCTGGCGCGGCCCGAGGTGTAGAAGATCGCGGAGCGCGGCTCGATGGCCTTCAGCGTTGCGCCGATGGCCGAGAAAGCCTCCTCCCATTCGCATGGAACGTAGCGGTCCGACGCGCGATCATAGCGCATCGGGTGCGTCAGGCGACCGAGCTGCTCGAGGTCGTAGTCGCTCCAGGTCCGCAGCTCGGTGAGCGTGTGCTGGCCGAGCTTTTCCGGCGTGCAGCGGCGGGTCGTCAGCTCCCAAAGGGTCGACTTGGCGCCGTTCTCGCAGAACTCGAAGGGATTGGGACGGGCAGGCTTCGTCCACGCGCACGAGGTGCACATGAACCCGCCGGGCTTGTTCTGCCGCATCAGGGTGCGCCCGACCGCGGGCGTGTCGACCTCCTTCAGCAGCGTCTGGCTGATGCCGCGGACGGAGCCCCAGCCTCCGGCGGGGCCGTCGTAGTGCACCGTTTCGAGGGTCTCGTCTTCGGCCGGGTGGGAAGGGTCTTCGCGATGGGTCATGGCATCAACTCGCGTCTGTGAGAATCGAACGAACGGCTGCCGACGGCGTTCCAGGAGGGTCGATGAGCCGCAGGGCCTGCCTGCCGGCATGTACAGCGGGAGACCCCGTGGGCCTGCGCCTTGCGCTGCTCTGTCCGCCCCTCAGGGGGCATCTCGATCCCACGCTCGTCCTTGCCCGCGAGCTTGCCGCCCGCGGCCACGACGCCGTGCTGCTGCTGCCCCAGGGCGTCGAGCTTGCAGTCGAGGCGCCGGTTCGCGTCCACCACTTGCGGGGTCCCGGACGCCCGCCGCACGGCGAGATGCTGCGGAGGCTGGCAAGGCCGGCGCTGCCCTTCGGGATCATGCGGATTGTGCGCGACATGCGGCTGTCGCTCGAGGCGGCGTGCGACGAGCTTCCTGCACTCCTCGACCGGCTTGGCTGCGACGCATTGCTGTGCGACGAGCTGGAACCCGCCGGCGGCCTCGTCGCCCGCCGGATCGGCATGCCCTTCGTCTCGATTGCGACGGCCCTCCCTCTGTCCGCGGAACCAGGGGTTCCTCCGGCCTACGTCCCCTGGGATTTCGACCCGTCGGAAAGTGGACTGCGCAGGACCGCGGGAGCACGTAGGATCGGCGACGGGCTCATGTGGCCGCTGCATTCGGCCATCCGGAGCCGGGCACGAGCCTGGGGTCTGGGGCCGATCACGACGGTCGAGGATTGCCTGTCACCCCTGTTGCGCGTTACGCAAGGAGTTGAAGAGCTGGACTTCCCCGCTCGCCCCCGGGGACTGGTCTATGCCGGCCCGTTCAGGCCGGAACGTTCCGCGCCTGCGGCAGATCTGACTATTCCCGACGGCCCGGGACCGCTCGTCTTCTGTTCGCTGGGCACGCTGCAGGGGGCCCGGTTCCGGCTGTTTCGCGCTGTCGCAGAGGCCTGCGCGGTGCTCGGCCTGCGGCTCGTCATCGCCCATGGCGGACGGCTCACGGGCACGCAGATCCGCTCGCTGCCGGGCCGCGTCACGGCGCACGCCTTCGTCGACCAGACGGCCGTGCTCGACCGCTGCTTCCTGGCGGTCTGCCATGCGGGCTTCAATACCGTGTTGGATGCCCTCTCCGCCGGCGTTCCGGTTGCCGCCCTGCCGATCGGCTTCGAGCAGCCGGGAACGGCCGCCCGCATCCGGCACGCCGGCGTGGGTGAAATCGTGTCGCCGATGCACCTCGGAAAGCTCCGCGAGACCATGCGCCGCGTGCTGGACGAACCCGGGTACCGCGCGCGTGCTGCCGGCCTGGCTTCTGCAATCGCGGCGACCGGCGGCGCGGCGGCCGCTGCCGACGCGATCGAAGCTGCTCTCAGCGCAGCGACGGAAGCCTCCACCACGGCACCGATGGCTGTGCGTGATGCTCGTGATGATAGCCGAAGTGGAAGCAGGTGATGAGCGACAGCCAGGGCGGAAAAGCGTTGCTGCGGGCGTTGTGCCTGTCGCCGAACGGGTCCTCTCCGTGGCGGTGCGGCAGGTAGGTGCCGAACAGGAAAAGCTGCACCGACGACAGGATCGCAGGCAGTGCCCAGAAGGTGAGCAGGTTCGCCGGGCTGGCGCCCAGCACCAGGATGTAGGTCCACACGACCGCCGCGAGAACAGCGAACTCCCGCCAGCCGAAATACTCGCGAAAGAAGCTGACGTACCAGGGCCAGAAGGCCGAGGGATGGTTCTCGTCGAAATCCGGATCCAGCGCTGTCCCGGCGTGGCGGTGATGGGCGAAGTGCTTGGGAAGCAGCTTGTCGTATGAGAACCCGGCGTAGAGCGCCAGGCAGATCCGGCCGACCCAGCGGTTGAGCCCCGGCCGGAAAGGCGCAAGTGACCCGTGCATCGCGTCGTGCGCGACGATGAAGAGCCCCACATTCAGCCAGCATTGGACAGCCACCAGCAAGGGTGCCGCGAGGATCCAGCCGCCTGTCAGCGGGTAGAAGAACACCCCGGCAACGTGCAGCACAGCCCACGCGCACACCAGCGTGCCAGACGCCACGAGTCCGACCATTGCCTGGTGCTCCGGGCGGAGCCGGCTTCGGTCACGGGTTTGTTCCGTAGCGTGCGCTTGGGTCATGACCTGTTGGCGTGCTCAGAGTTACGTCGCTCTGATTTTAGAGCACCCGCCACAAAATTCGAGCCATCCAACCAGTCGTTTCCAAGAACAAACGGAAGCGCTGCCGTATTCGCGATCGACTGCGTACGATTTCCGCGGCGGATTGGCGCAGACGAAACGATTGTAGGCGGGAGTCATTGAGCCATCGGACGGGTGCATCGGGAAAGGGCCGGAATGCACTTGGCAGCCCCCGAGAGAAAGGGAACGCATGTCCGATACCGTCATGCTGGACACCTCCATCGTCCGCCACAAACAGGCGATGCCGGGCCAGGCTGCGGATTCTGCGACCGTAATCTCGCGTGCGCAGGCGGACATCGAGGCGCGCCTCTCGGCTTTGTCCATTCAGGACGGCGGCTCCGGCCAGCTTGGCGAAGCCATGCGCTACAGCCTGCTCGCGCCGGGGAAGCGGCTGCGTCCACTGCTCTGTGTGCTCGTCGGACGCGGGACGGGCGAAGCCGCGCGCGCGGCCCTGGACGCCGGCTGCGCCATCGAGATGGTGCACACCGCCTCGCTCATCTTCGACGACCTTCCCGCCATGGACGATGCGAGGCTGCGCCGCGGCCGTGCCTGCACCCATGTCGTGTTCGGCGAAAGCACCGCGATCCTGGCCGGCATAGCCCTGATGAACCGCGCCTTCGGCATCGTCGCCGGGCTGCGGGGCGTCGGGGACGGTGTCCGCAACCGTCTCGTACGCGAACTGGCCCAGGCTATCGGCCCGGGTGGCCTGTCCGGAGGCCAGCAGCGCGATCTCGCCGAACGGGCAGATTGCGGCGACCTCCGCAGCATCGAGGCCCTCAACCATTTGAAGACCGGCGTGCTCTTCGTCCTTGCGGCCCGCGCCGGCGGGCTCGCTGCCGGCGCCAGCGAAGCGGATATCGATCGGCTGGAGCGGTACGCCTGCCATTTCGGGCGCGCCTTCCAGAATGCGGATGACCTGCTCGACCGCGTGGCCGAGCCCTCGCTGGCTGGCAAGGACACCGGCAAGGATGCCGGCCGCCCGAGCCTTGCCTCCCTCGCCGGGCCTGCCGAGGCGCGGCGGCGCATTCTTGCGGATCTCGCGGAAGCAGCAGAGGCGCTGTCCGGGTGCAGGTTCGACGGCGGCCCCCTCTTGGCCTTGCTCGACCGTTTCGCCAGGAGCCTGCCGGCATGATCGGGGCGCTGGCGGCACTCGGCATCGTCGTTGCCACCGTCGTGGTGATGGAGGTCGCGGCGACGCTCATCCACCGCCATGTCATGCATGGCTGGGGATGGGGGTGGCACAAGTCTCATCACGAGCCTGGCGACGAGACGCTGGAGCGCAACGATCTCTATGCGGTCGTCTTCGCCGGTATTTCCGCGCTCCTCTTCATCGCCGGGGCGACCTGGGAACCTCTCTGGTGGGTGGGCGTCGGCACCGTCGTTTACGGAGTCCTCTACTTCGCCGTGCATGACGGGCTGGTGCATCAGCGCTGGCCGTTCCGGCACGTGCCGCGCCGCGGCTACCTGAAGCACCTCGTGCAAGCGCATCGCCTGCACCACGCGGTCCGGGCCCGGGAGGGCTCCGTCTCCTTCGGTTTCCTGTTTGCTCCGCCCCTCGCGTCCCTGCGCGCCCGGCTGCGGCAGAACGGCCGGCTTCCGGCCGGCAATGCAGCGGACGGGGAGGCCTGAGCCATGCCGACGGACATCAAAGCCGACATTGTCCTCGCGGGCGGGGGCCTCGCCAACGGTCTCCTTGCCTACCGGCTCTCGGTCACGCGGCCGGATCTCTCGATCCTGCTCCTCGAGCGGGACGAGGAGCCGGGCGGCAACCACACCTGGTCCTTCCATGCCGCCGACCTCGACACCAACCAGCACGCCTGGATCTCACCTTTCGTCACCTGCCGGTGGGGCGCGCAGGAGGTGCATTTCCCCAACAGGACGCGACGCCTCGCCGCCGGCTACCGCTCGATCGCGTCCGAGCGGTTCAGGGTCGTGCTGCGGGACAGGTTGCGGGACCGCATCGTCACGGGCGCAACCGTCGAGGAGTTGTCGGCGACGGAAGTCCGTCTCACCGATGGCCGCCGGATCGGTGCGCGGGCCGTCGTCGACGGCATGGGCCGGCCGCCCGAAGGACGGTTCATGCTGGGGTACCAGAAGTTCGTCGGGCTGGAGCTGGAACTCGCCGAGCCGCACGGCCTCGACGCGCCCATCATCATGGACGCCCGCGTCGAGCAGCAGGACGGCTACCGCTTCGTCTACGTCCTGCCGTTCTCGCCGAAATCGGTTCTCGTCGAGGACACCTACTACAGCGATGCGCCGGACCTCTCCCGCGACGTCGTGCGCCAGCGCGTGCGCGACTATGTCTCGGCTCGCGGCTGGCCGGTTCGCCGCATTCTGCGGGAAGAAGCAGGAGTGCTGCCCATCGTCATGGCCGGTGATTTCGAAGGCTTCCTCACCGACGGAACGCCGGGCGTGGCCCGCACGGGTCTTGCCGGCGCCTTCTGCCATCCCGTGACGGGCTACTCTCTGCCGGACGCCGTGCGGGTGGCCGATCTCGTCGCCGGGCTCTCCGACCTGTCCGGGCCCGCGATCGCCCAGGCGGTGGAGGCCTATGCGCGCGAGCGCTGGCGGCAGCAGCGCTTCCTGCGGCTCCTGTCGCGGATGCTGTTCCTGGCCGCCGATCCCGGCCAGCGCAGGCGGGTCATGGAGCGCTTCTACGGTCTGCCGGAGGCGCTCATCTCCAGGTTCTATGCGGGGTCGCCCACGTTTGGGGACAAGGCTCGGACGCTCAGCGGCCGGCCACCCGTTCCAATACGGCGGGCACTGCCGCTGCTTGACGAGGCGGCCGTTATGCGCCGGGCGGGGGTGGGACGATGAGAAAGCGTGCAATCGTCGTCGGATCGGGATTCGGCGGCCTGGCTCTCGCGATCAGGCTTCAGGCCTCCGGGGTGGCCGTAACCCTGCTGGAGAAACGCGACCGGCCCGGCGGCCGTGCCTATGTCTACGAGGATGCGGGCTATACCTTCGACGCCGGCCCGACTGTCATCACGGATCCGACCTGCCTCGAGGAATTGTTCGAGACCGCCGGGCGCCGCATGTCGGACTATGTCGATCTCGTGCCGGTGGAGCCGTTCTACCGGCTGCACTGGGACGACGGCACCCGCTTTGACTACGTCAACAGCCAGGACGAGCTGGACCGGCAGATCGCGGCCATCTCGCCTGAGGACGTTGAGGGCTATCGGCGCTTTCTGGCCTATTCTTCCGAGCTGTTGGAAACCGGCTATCTCGGCCTCGGCCACGTGCCGTTCCTCGACTTCCGCAGCATGGTGAAGGTGGCGCCGGATCTGATCCGCCTGCAGAGCTACCGCAGCGTGTACGCGCTCGTGTCGCGCTTCATCCGTCACGAGGCCCTGCGGCAGGCTTTCAGTTTCCACACGCTGCTGGTGGGCGGAAACCCGTTCTCGACGTCCGCCATCTATGCGCTGATCCACGCGCTCGAACGGCGGTGGGGCGTGTTCTTCCCGCGCGGCGGAACCGGGGCGCTGGTGCGGGGCCTCGTCAGGCTTTTCGAGGATCTCGGCGGCACCGTGCGCCTGGAGACCGCAGTCCGCCGCATTCTCACGCAGGGTGACCGGGTCAGCGGCGTCGAAACGGAGCACGGCGAAATGCTGGCCGCCGACATGGTGGCCAGCAACGCGGACGTGATGCACACCTATTCCGAGCTTCTCGGGCATCACCGCCGCGGCCAGAGCGAGGCGACGCGCCTGTCGTCGAAGCGCTTCTCGAACTCGCTGTTCGTGATCTATTTCGGCGTGCGCCGCGAGTATCCCGATCTCGCGCACCACACGGTCCTCTTCGGTCCGCGCTATCGCGCCCTGGTCGATGAGATTTTTGCCGGGCCCGGACTGCCGGAGGACTTCTCGCTCTACCTGCATTCGCCGTGCGCGACGGACCCCTCCCTCGCTCCACCCGGCTGCAGCGCCTTCTACGTGCTCTCGCCCGTTCCCCATCTCGGTGCGGCGCCGATCGACTGGTCGGTGGAGGGCCCGCGCTACCGCGATCGAATCCTCGACCACCTCGAACGCCACCACATCCCGGGCCTGCGGGACGCGATGGAGACCTGTCGCATCTTCACGCCCGAGGACTTCCGCGGCGAACTCAACGCTCATCTCGGCTCTGCTTTTGCAATGGAACCCATCCTGACGCAGAGCGCGTGGTTCCGGCCGCACAACCGGGATGCACGGCTCGGCGGCCTCTATCTCGTGGGCGCGGGTACCCATCCGGGGGCCGGCATACCCGGCGTCGTAGGCTCGGCCAAGGCAACGGCGGGGCTGATGCTGGAAGAGGCTGCCGCTGTGCCGGCGAAGATCCCGGCATGAGCGGCGACCTCACGCTCGATGCAGCCGAGACCGCCCTCCGTCAGGGGTCGAAGAGCTTCGCCGGAGCATCCCGCCTGTTCGACGCCCGGGTGCGCCGCAGTGCAACGCTGCTCTATGCGTGGTGCCGCCACTGCGACGATCTCATCGATGGCCAGTCTCTCGGCCGCGACAGCCCTTCATCCGGCTCGGCGACCGGAAGTCTCGACGAGATCCAGCGCGAGACCCGAGCGGCGCTGGCGGGCAGGCCCCGGCCGGGCACTCCGTATGAAGGGCTGGCCGAGGTCGTGCAGCGTCATCGGATTCCTGTCCGCTACCCGCTCGATCTCGTGGAGGGCTTCGCGATGGACGTAGGGGGCCGCCGGTACGACACCATCGAGGACACCGTCACCTATTGCTACCATGTGGCCGGCGCTGTCGGGGTGATGATGGCCCTGATCATGGGCACGCGCGACGAGGAGACGCTCGACCGCGCCTGCGACCTCGGCATCGCGTTCCAGTTGACCAACATCGCACGCGACGTCGCCGACGATGCGGCGGCCGGCCGCGTCTACCTGCCCCGTCGCTGGCTCGCGGAGGACGGCGTTGCTCCGGAGGCCCTGGCGCGTGCCGGGGAGGCCGTCAGGGCGGGACGCACGATCGGCCGGGTTCTCGACGAGGCAGAGCGCTACTACGCCAGCGCCTCGGCCGGCATCGGCCGCCTGCCGCTGCGCTCGGCGCTCGCCATCGCGGCGGCGAGGGAGATCTACCGGGCGATCGGTGTGAAGGCACGCACCGCGCAGCCGGCGGCAACGGGCACCAGGGTCTCGACAACCAGGGGCGAGAAGCTCGCGCTGGGTGCGATGGGGTGCGTGAAGGGCCTGGCGCTCTTCGCCGTTCCGGCGGCAGCCCCGCGTCCTGACGGGCTATGGACCCGGTCGGATGCGCTTCCCGCCCCCACGGTCCTCATTCGGGGGCGTAGGGCCGCGCCAGCTTCACAGCATCCCGGTTCAGCGTCAGGCCGAAGCCTGGCGCGTCAGTAACGGACACCCTGCCGTTCACCGGCACGGTCTCGCCCGCGAAGAGCGCCCCGAACACGGGTGCGACCTCGTCGCCTCCCGGCGAGGTGTTCACGTATTCGCTGAACGGAATGTGCGGCTGCGTGACCACGAAATGATACGAGTACGGGCCAGACCCGTGCGGCACGACCGGAATGTCGTAGGCCGAAGCCATGGCGGAGACCCGCAGCGCTTCCGTGAGCCCGCCCATCCACATGAGGTCGGGCTGCAGGATATCGATGCTCCGGCCCTCGATGAGCTGCCGGAAACCGTAGCGGGTGTACTCGTGCTCGCCCGTCGTCCAGCGTGTGTCGGGACAGCGTGCCTTGAGAATGCGATGGCCCTCGATATCGTCGGGTGGCAGCGCCTCCTCGATCCAGTGGATGCCGAGCGACTTCAGGGCACTGGCGAGGTCGACGGCGTAAGGCACGTCGAGCGACATGTAGCAGTCGACCATCAGCGGGAAATCCGCACCGACGGAGGCCCGGTGCGCCGCGAGGAACTCGACGTTCCGGCGCAACCCCGCCGGGCCCGCCTCCGGACCCTCGGGCAGGGGCACCTTGGCGCCGAAGAAGCCCTGTGCCTTGGCGACGGCGGGCTTGGGGCCCGTGCAGTAGAGGGCGAGGTCGTCGCGGACTTTGCCGCCGATCATGGCCCACACCGGCTCCTGCCGCAGCTGGCCGGCGAGGTCCCACAGGGCGAGGTCAACCGCGGAGATGGCCGCCACCGTCAGGCCCTTGCGCCCGTAGGGCATCGAGGCCCGGTACATCTGGTCCCACATCCGGTTGAGATCGCGCGGGTCGGAGCCGACGAGGAAGCGGCGGAAATGCCGTTCGATCATGAAGCAGGCCGGCGGCCCACCGAGGCCCGTGGCGACGCCGACGAGGCCGCCCTCCGTCTCGACCTCGACCAGTATGGAGCCCAGCACCGCGATGCCCCAGGAGGTCCGGGACGGCTTGTAGGGCGGGTACGCCGACATCGGCGTGGCGATCAGCGTGTCGATGAGCCAGTGTCCCTCGTCGCGGTCGTGGTAGTCGCCACCCGCGCCGCGCGAGTCGATCAGGCTGGCTCTGACATCGATGATGCGGTCGCGGCGCATGGCGGTCCTACTGGAGGTTGACGAACATGCCGCCGTCGACGAGGAGCGGTGCTCCCGTGACGTAGGACGCCATGTCTGAGGCAAGGAAGACGACGCATTTGGCGATGTCGCGCGGCTCGCCGATCCGCCCCAGCGGAATGCGCTTGTCGAAGTAGGCGCGCTTGCCCGGTTCGGACAGATCCTCGCGGTTGATGTCGGTGAGGATGGCGCCCGGCAGCACTGCATTGGCGCGAATGCCATGTGGCCCAAGCGCGATGGCGACCGACTGCATCAGTGACAGCACGCCCGCCTTGGTCGGCGTGTAGTGCGTCTGCATGGCGCCGCCCACGAGCGCGCTGATGGACGAAACGGCGACGATGGCACCGCCGCGTCCCTGCTTCACCATCTGCCGCGCGGCGGCCTGCGTCGTGAGGTAGGCGCCGGTGAGGTTGACGTCGATGGTCTGGCGCAGAACCTGCTCCGGCATGTCGAGGAAAGTGTGGAAGGGGCAGATGCCGGCATTGGACACGTGAATGTCGAGGCCGCCGAAGTGCTCCATTGCGGCGGTGACCAGCGCCCCGGCGGTTTGCGCTTTTGCCACGTCGCCGTGGACCAGCACGCCGCGCCCGCCCGCCGCTTCAACCTCCGCCAGGGCTTCGGATGCGGCTTGCATCCCGCCGAAGCCTGCGTCCGCGCCCTCGAAATGGTTCAGGACGACGCTGGCCCCATGACGCGCCAGCTCGACCGCGGTCGCCCGGCCGATCCCGCGCGAGGCCCCGGTGACGATGGCGACCTTTCCTTCCAGCAGCATGGGCGCCCTCCCTTCGTTCACGCCGGCAGTGCGGGCAGGCCGGCGGCTTCCCGCAAGCGCGGCTCGCGAATGTCGAGTTCCCGGCCCGTCCACTCCGCGCCGCCGGGCCCGCACAGAAATGCGATGGCGGCGGCCGGCTCGGAGGCAGAGGCAAGCTGCTCGCGCTTCAGCCGGCTCACGGGATTGATCCCGGATGCGCGGATTTCCGCCTGCATGCCGGTGTCGACGACGCCGGGGGCAAAGCCGATGGCGCGCACGCCCAGCGGGCCGTATTCGAGGTCGATGGAGCGCGTCAGCATGGCGAGCCCGGCCTTGGCGGCACAATAGGCGGACCAGCCTTCCAGGGGCTTGTGTGCCGCACCGGACGACAGGTTCACGACGACCCCACGCCCGGCCGCAGCCATGGCCGGCAGCACGGCCATCGCGGCGAAGGCGGCACCCGCGAGCGTGGTCCTGATCGAGCCGGCGAAAGCCTCGGGATCCACGTCCGCCAGACGCCCGATGGGGGCGATCGCGCCGGCATTGTTGACCAGGACCGTCGGCGAGCCGAAAGCAGCGCCTGCCTTTGCGACAGCGCGCCCGACCGAGGCCGGGTCCGACACGTCGCAGGCAAGGGCGAGCGTTCCGCTCAGACCTGCGGCCACCTCCTCCGCGTCGCCGAGCCGCCGGGCGGTGACGACGACCCTCGCGCCGGCGGCGGCGAGCGCCTGGCAGACTTCAGCCCCGATGCCGCGGGAGGCACCGGTGACGAACGCCACCTCGCCGGACAGATCTGGCCGGCTCATCGCGCTGCCTCCAGGTAGTCGTGGATGATCCGCCCGGGCACGAGGGTGAAGTCGGCCCGCCAGTGCAGGCCATCCAGCATCTCCACCACCGGCAGCCTGTGCACCGGGGCTTGCGCGTTGGGCCGCAGCTCGACAGTGCATGGGCCGCCCCAGCACTCGTGCACGATGACGTCGGCCAGCCGCCGCGCGGTGAGCTGGCGGATGGCCGGGCGCCCGTCGATATGATCGACGGCCTTGAGGTTGATGTTCTCCGCGAAGTCGAAGTGCCGGTTCAGGCTGGCCAGGCTGTCGGCGGCCTGCTTGGCCGGCATGGTGCCCGTCAGCACGTCGATGCCATTGCGTTCGACGACGCCAACCAGGAGGTCGCCGCGCATTTCCAGCCTCGGCTGTCCCAGCTTCTTCGGCTGGCCATGCATTTCGCGCCCATGCGCGACGCCGACGTCCGAGGAGAGGAAGAGGTAGGGCGAATAGGATCCGGCAATGCCGGTGCCCGGCAGCCGGCATCCGATCGAGACGTTGCTCTCGCCGTAAGCCCCCAGCCAGTCCACGTCGCTCATGCGGTAGATATGGGCGAGCACCACGTCGGACGCGGGCTCCAGCGGCGGCGGGAGAAGACGTGCGACGGCTGCCTCCGTTGTCCGCCAGGCCAGCGTCAGCACTTCGACATTGCGGAAGGTGAAGGGGTAGGGCGGCACCATCGGCGCGTCCCACGGCGTCGAGAAGCCCGGCTTCAAAATGTCGTCCACCGTGACGCCGGACAGGCCGCCCTGGCGCAGATCCTTCGACACCGTCATTGCCGCGCTCCCGGAAAGCAGGCCGCGCCCCGGTCGCCGTTCGCAGCGCCGCTCATGCCAGCCATGCCCGCACCTGGTCTCGCAGCAGGATGGTCTCGGTGAGGACGTCGTCGTAAAGCGTGTCCATGTAGTCCTGGTGCACATACTCAAGGGAGAGCCGCCCGCCATAGCCCGCCGCCTTCAGCGTCCCCAGCTGCGCCTCGATGTTGATCGTACCCTGGTGGGTCTTGGTCTGCAGGGCGCCGGGCCGGGCCTGCCGCAGATGCACATGGGCCGCGTGGGGCGCGAGCGCGTCGATCTCGTCCTGCCGCCAGCCCAGGCAGGTGAAATGCGCGTAGTCGAGGGTGAGCTTCAGGCCCGGCACGCGCGACAGCAGGTCGAGCGTCAGGGCCGGGCTTTCCAGGAAGGAGTGGACGTGCGGTTCGATGGTGAGCTGCACGCCCGCCTCGGCCGCGGTGGGCAGCAGCCGGCGGAGACTTTCGGCCGATTGCGCGAGCGCCGCGGCGCGATCCTGGGAGGAATTGCAGATGCCGGGCAGCACGAAGACGGTCGGGATACCGGCGCGGCTGCAGAAGCGCACCACATTGCGCAGGTCCGCCTCGTTCTCGGCGCGGTGGGCGGGGTCGGCGAGGTTCCGGCCGGCCAGCGTCGAGCCGAACAGATGGTAGAAGTTGGGCACCTCGATGCCGAGCCCCGCAACGCGGTCAGCCGCCCGGTCGGGGTCGGCGAGCAGGGCCGCCTTGTCCAGGGCGGGCCCATAGAAATAGCCGAGGTCCAGCGCGCCGATGCCGAGAGCCTTCGAGATCGCGGCCGCTTCGTCCAGCGAGCAGGCGCGCAGCGACCACGAGGTCAGGGACAGTTTCATGGCTCGGTCCTCCTCATGCGCTTCGCCTCACACCGTCTCCAGCCTGCCACTCGCGGCTGAGCGGTAGAGGGCGTCCAGAACCTCGACAGCGCGCATTCCGACGATGCCCGGCGAGGGGTTCTCCACCGGCCGGGCAAGGCAGAGATCCACCAGCACCTCGAGCGGCTTCTCGCAGGAATAGGCGCCGCTGCCCGGCGGCATGTCGACGACTGTGTCGCGGCCATCCCTGCGGCGCACCTCCAGCCTCTCGCGCTCGATGTCGAGGAGCAGCATGCCCTCCGAACCGAAGATGCGCAGGTCGATCTGGAAACCGCGGTGCTTGGGCACGGTTGCCGCGCCGGAGATGCTGGCCGAGGCGCCATTCCGGAATCGGACCACCGCTGCGTCGTAATAGTCGACCCCGGACGGCGACGCGCCGGTGAGGGCGAAAACGGACGCGGGCTCCAGCTCTGCGATGCGAAACAGCAGCCCGAGCGCGTGCACGAGCTGGCCCCAGCCATAGCCGCCCGCATGCTTCGGGTCGGCCCACGTCGACGCGGGAGGGCGGAACATCGAGCCTTCCGTCTCCTTCATCGGCTGGCCGGCGAAGAGATCTTCCAGCGCCGATGCCATCTGCAGGACGACGTGCTCCACGCGGCCGATCTCGCCCGCGGCGACGAAGTCGCGGGCCCGTGAGGTCCAGTCCTTGAAGTTCCATCCGTAGGGGACGATCACTGCCTTTCCCGCCGCCTCCGCCCGTGCGACCAGATCCCGGGCGTCGGCGGCCGTGGTGGTCAGCGGCTTCTCGACGAGCAGGTGGCAGCCCTTGGAGAGCGCCAGGATGGCGTGTTCATGGTGGAGGTCGTGCGGCGACGAGATGACGACGCCGTCCATCGGCACGCGCTCCAGCATCTCCGCCGCGTCCTCGAAGCCCTGATCCACGCCGAAGGTCTCCTGGACGGCCCGCAGCTCGTCCCGGCCCTTGCGGCTGACCGCGACGATCTCGCAGTCCGGATTGGCCTTCAGCAGCGGCAGATGATTGACCACTGCCCACCAGCCGGCGCCTACGACGCCGATGCGCGCCTTGCTGCTCATCCTGCCTCCATGGCGTCCGCAGTCGACTGACGGACGTTCCTCATATGACCTTCCATGGCGCGGGCCGCGGCATCGGGATCCCGGGCCTCCAGCGCCGCGACGATGGTCTCGTGGTCGGCGAGCGACTGCCGCAGCACCCCGGGTGTCTCCGACGCGATCCGCCGGTATTCCATGCCGAGCACGTACAGGCCGTTCGAGGTGCGGCTCAGGAACGGGTTGCCGATCGACTCGGAGATCGTGCGGTGGAATTCGAGATCCGAAACGCGAAAGCCGAGCGGGTCGAGCACGAGGTTGCGCTGGGTTACGACCATGCCTTTGAGGCGCTCGATGTCCTCGGCGGACAGCCGCGTCGCCGCCATGCGGGCGATGCCACCGTCCACCAGCACACGCGCCTCGTAGAGCGCGTCGACATTCTGCGTGTTGAGCGTGATCAGGAACTGCAGCGGAGCCAGCAGCTCGGACGCGTCGAGCGAGGAAACGAAGATGCCCGCGCCCTGGCGCACCTTGAGCACGCCCAGGATCTGCAGCCCCCGTATCGCCTCGCGCACGCTGGGTCGGCTCACCTGCATCATGGCTGCGAGCTCCCGCTCGGTCGGCAGGACGTCCCCCGGCTTCAGGTTGCGGGTTCGCACGAGTTCGAGCAGGCGCTTGGCCACCTGCTCGGCGACGGAGTTCCTTTCGATGGGGCCGTAATCCTCGGCGATGCTCATCGTCAGTCTCCCAGCGCCCGGGTGCGGATCTGGTCCAGGCTCACGGCGAGCATCAGCACGATGCCGCGGGTGACGTCCTGCCAGAAGCTGGAGACGTTGAGGAGGGTCAGGCCGTTCGCCAGCGTCCCAAGGATGAGCACGGCGAGAAGGCTGCCCCAGACGCTGCCGCGGCCACCATAGAGAGAGGTACCGCCCAGGATGATCGCCGCGATGACGGTCAGGAGGTGCTGCCCGGCAGCGTTGGGCGCCGCCGCCCCGAGCATGGCGGCAAGCATGGTGCCGGCGAGCGCGCCCGACAGCGCGGAGACGACGTAGAGCGTCACGACCGTCCGACCGACAGGGATGCCGATCAGACGGGCCGCCTCGGCATTGCCGCCGGACGCATAGACGAAGCGCCCGAACCGGGTTCGCGTGAGGACGATCCAGACCACCAGGAAGACGACGAGCATGATGATCATGGGAATGGGCACGCCGCCCAGGCGGCCCGATCCGATCCAGTTGAACCCGTCCACCATCATCGGCTTGGTGAGGCCGCCGGTGAGGACGAGTGCCAGCCCGGAGATGATCGACATCATGCCCAGTGTGACGATCAGCGGGTTGAGGCGCAGCCGCGTGGTGAAGAACCCGTTCACGAGCCCGATGCCGGCCGCGAGCACGAGCGCGATGCCCACCGCTCCCCAGATCGGAACGCCGGCCGTGTAGAGGAGCGAGATCACGACCCCGGTGAACCCGGCCACAGCGGCGACGGAGAGGTCGAGGCCTCCGGCAATGATCAGCGGCGTTCCGGTCGCGGCCATCAGGCCGATGAAGGCGACGTTGCCGCCTATCGACAGCATGTTGCGCACCGACAGGAAAAACGGCGACAGGACTGAAAACACCGCCACGAGCCCGACATAGAAGACGAGCAGCAGCACGACGCCCGAGGACGGCCTGTTGAGCAGGCCAAGAAGCGGGGAAGGGGCGGGGGCGCTATCGGCCGTACGGGACATGGGCAGGGACCTCAGGCGACATCGAGTGCTGGGCGCGACGCGGTCGCGGCCATGAGCGTTGCCGGCGGCGTGCCCCGGTCGAACCGCCCGACGACATGGCCCCGGTCGAGCACGAGACTGCGATCCGACAGGCCGGCGATTTCCTCCACGTCGGACGACAGCACGAGCACCGCAAATCCACTGTCGGCCAGTTCGCGCAGGCGCGAATAGATCTCGCGTCGCGCTCCGACATCGACACCGCGTGTGGGCTCCTCGAGGATCAGCAGGCGCACGCCGTCGACGAGCCACCTCGCGAGGCAAACCTTCTGCTGATTGCCCCCCGAGAGCGTCCGGATCTTCTGCTCGGGCCCGCGTGTGCGGATGGAGAGAGTGCGGATCCAGTGCGTGGCGTGGGCGGTTTCGGCGGCGCGGGAGACGAACAGGCCAGACACGAAGCGGTCCTGAAAGGGCAGGGCGACATTTTCTCGGACCGTCAGTTCGCCGATGATGCCCTCCTTCTTGCGCTCGGCCGCGACGAAGCCGACTCCGGCGGCCTTGGCCTCCATCGGGCTCGCCGGCTGGAACGGCTTGCCGGCCAGGGTAACGAGCCCGGCGGGCAACCGGCCGAGAACGCCGTAGAGCGCGCGGCCGAGCGTCTCCACGCCGGATCCCACCAGCCCGAAGACGCCGACGATCTCCCCTGCGTTGACGGACAGCGAGACGTCGGAAAGGCCGAAGGCCGTGAGATTCCCGACCTCGAGCACGTTTGCGCCCGCCCCGGATCCGCCGCCCTCGAAGAGCTCCCCCATCGCGTTGCCCAGCATGGCGGCAAGCACGTCGGACCGCGACGCGGAGGAGGTGGCCCACGTGCCCGCGTTGCGCCCGTCACGCAGCACGACGATGCGGTCGGAGATCTCGAACACCTCGGCGAGGTAGTGGGAAATGTAGACGATCGCGACGCCCTGCTCGGTGAGCCGGCGGATGATGCGGAAGATGAGCCTCGCTTCGTGCTCCGTGAGGGCGGCCGTCGGCTCGTCCATTACGAGCACCCGTGCGGAGCCGGTCAGCGCGCGGGCGATCTCGACGATGCGCTGCTCGGCGACCGAGAGCCGCTTGACCGGCGTGTCCGGGTCGATGCCGCCGAAGCCGAGCTGGTCGAGGAGTGCCGCCGAGCGCGCCCGCATCGCCGCATCGTCGACGACCGGGAAGCCCAGGCTCCGGCGCATGGGCAGGTCGCCCAGGAAGATGTTCTCCGCCACCGTCATGTCCGGCATGACGGAAATCTCCTGCGGCAAGAGCTTCACGCCAGCGGAAACAGCTTCGGCGGGTACGCTGAAGTCGACTTCCTCGCCGTCTACCCTCACCGTACCGGCGTCACGATTGTAGACCCCGGTGAGGATCTTCATCAGGGTCGACTTGCCGGCGCCGTTCGAACCCAGCAGCGCGACCACTTCGCCCCGCCCGACGGAAAAGTCGACATCCGCCAGCACGGCCACGCCGCTGAAGCTTTTGCGGATACCGCTCATCTCGAGGCGTGTGGAGGCTGCGGCCATGGCTTGCCTGGGCTGGAGCGCGGGAAACGCCGCCGGAGCCGGCCGGCGGCGTTGTGTCGGCAGCAGGGTCAGTTCGCCGGGATCAGGTTCTCGAAGCCCTTGAGCTCCGGCGACTTGCGGATCTCGGCCAGATGCGTCTCGAACGCCTGCTGCGGGAAGCTGAACTCCAGTCCCTTGGCGTCCGAGCACTTCAGGTCGGGGTAGTACTTGCAGATGTTCGCCTTGGTCACCATCACGTGGTTGACCAGCACGGTGGCGGGTGTCTCGACCCCCGCGAGCTGGGCAAGGGCGAGCGGGAGCAGATAGTTACCGTACCGCTCGGGGAAGTACCCGACGGACGCGACGAAGGCGGGCTCGGCGACCAGCGTCGCACCCTCGTCGGCACCCATGCCGACGACCACGAGGTCCGCCTCGCGGCCGGCCTGCTTCACTGCGCGCAGAATGCCGGTTGCCGACTGGTCGTTGATGGCGGTCGCCATGATCGGCACGCCGGCCGGAATGCGGCCGAGAACGTTGTTGGTCTGGGCGAAGCTCTCCTCGAGCGTGTTCTTGGTGTCGATCTTGATGACGTGGTCTGCCGGGAAGCCCGCCACCGTGGATAGGAAGCCCGCAATCTGTCCGCCCGTGCGCATGGCCGGGATGGCCCCCGACTGCGGCAGCTCGCCGACGATCAGATAGCCCTGCTTCACCTTGTCGGCGCCCCACTTCTCCAGGGCGGCCTGTCCGAGATAGCTGCCCCCCATGAAGCCCGAACGCGGATTGTTGGCGCCGAAGAACGTGGCGCCCGGCATCGGGATGTCGATGGCGGTCACCTTGGTGTCGCCGTCCTTCATCTTGCTCATGATCGTGGCGCCGAAATTGGCGTCCGTCTGAAACTCGATGACGTAGTCGACACCGCGCTGCAGGAAGCTTTCGGCGTTGGCCAGCGCGGTGGCGCCGTCGAGCCTGTTGTCGGCGATCTGCAGGTCGATGCCGGCAGCCTTCGCGTTCTCCACGAGACCCTGTTCCACCTTGGCGCAGAAGGTGATGTCGCGCTGAAGATTGGCGAAGCCGATGACGAGCTGCTTGCCGTTGCGGGGCGGGTGCTTTGCCGCCGCGTCCTTCACCATTGCTGCGAGCTTGTCGGCCGGGATCTGCGAGCCGTCGTGCTTTGCCGCGTCGAAGCCGTGGAAATCGGCCGCGCCCGCGGCGCCCGTGATTAGGGCGGCAGCCGCAAGTCCGGCCAGGTGAATGGAAAGGCGTCTCGTCAATTGCATCGGTTCCTCCCAAACAGGGCCGGCCTTGTCGCATTGGCCTGACCAATTGTATAATTGATGCGGACGGTACACCCCCTCTGATAGCTTGCCAAGGGGAATGTCCGACGCTGCAGCAGGGGGAGCCAGGGATGCGGATCACGGCGATAAGGCCATTCGTGCTGCGCTGGCCGGAGCCCAACGACTTCGGGCACGAGAGGATGGCCGTGCTGCTCGCCGTCGACACCGATGCAGGCGTGACGGGGTGGGGCGAGGCCATCGCCATGTGGCCTGAGGCCTGCCGTGCGACAGTGACAATCCTGGAAGAAGGATTCGCGCCGATTCTGGCGGGACGCGACCCGACGGACGTCCAGGGCGCCTGGGCCGCCATGAAGGCCCACACCTGGTGGTACGGCGAGGGCGGCATCGCCACACTGGCGCTCTCGGCCGTCGACATGGCCCTGTGGGACATCGCCGCCAAGGATGCCGGGGTGCCGCTGTTTGAACTGCTTGGCGGTGCCGTCCACGACGGCCTGCCCGCCTGCGCCAGCCTGCACGTGAACCAGCCCACCGTCGACGAAAGCGTGCGCGAGATCGCAGGGCATCTCGCGAGCGGCTTCCGCTCCACCAAGCTCGGGCTTGGAAAGAAGGGCCTCTCGCGCGCCGGACGAGATCCCGACTACGACGTGGCGCTCGTGCACGCCTTGCGGGAAGCAGCCGGGCCGGAGCCCGGCATCATGGTGGACGCCGGGAACGGCACGGTGTGGGACCTCGACACGGCTATCCGGACGGTCCGCCGGATGGAGGAGGCCGGCATTTCCTGGATCGAGGAACCCTTCCACCCCGCGCGCGTGGCCGACCATGTCGCGCTGGCCAGGGCAGTCTCGACGCCCGTCGCCGCGGGCGAGCGCGAGTGGGCGGCAGCGGGCTACAGGCGCTGGACGGAGACCGGCGCCATTTCCGTCTACGGGATCGATCCCGCGCGCGTCGAAGGCGTCACCGGGTTCAGGGCCGCAGCGGAGGTGATCGAAGCAGCGCACGGCACGGTGAATGCTCATGCCTGGTCGACGGCCGTGTTGACGGCCGCCAGCCTGCACCTGTCCCTTGCGTTCCGCTCGGCCAGGTTGTTCGAACTGAAGCCACTGCCGGGGCCGATGCAGTTCGACCTCGTGGCCGAGCCGTTCTGGCACGAGGGCGGGATGGTTCGCGCACCGCTGCGTCCAGGGCACGGGGCGGAGCCCCGCGCGTCCGTGATCGAGCGCTACCGGGTCCCGCACTGAGCGCGTGCGGAAACCGCTCCCGTCGAGGTGGGGCGGAGACCGGCGCGTGCGGCCCCCGCATTCCGGTTGAGCTCAGGAGGTGGGCGGAACGGCAGCGGCCGTCGTGGCCGCATGCGCCGCGAGCGCCTCGCGCAGCTGGGCCTCCTTCGTCTCGTCGAAGGACGTCTGCATCAGCGTGCCGCCGACGCCGCGCAGGTCCGCGAGCACCTTGTCGGTCGTCATTTTCTTGATGAGGAGGAACAAACCAGCCTGGCCCGGCTGCAGTGCGCTCGCGGCATCCTTCATGAACTTGTCGTCGATGCCGACGTCGCTGAGCTTGCCGCCCAGCGCGCCCGAGGCCGCGCCGAGCGCCGTGCCGAGCAGCGGCATCATGAAGATGAAGCCGATCAGGGTGCCCCACAGCGCGCCGGACGCTGCCCCCGTTGCTGTCAAGTTGATCAGCTGATTGAGCTTCACGTGCCCGTTCGGATCCTTGACCACGACGACGGCATCACCAAGCTCGATCAGATACTCCTTCTGCATCGCCAGGACCTTCTGGCGGACTTCTTCGGCCTTCTGCTCGTTCGGGAAGGCGATGAAAACGAGATCGCTCATGAGGGTGCTCCGGTGTCGCGGACTTCATTTGCAGCGCTTGATCTGCGCTACCGACATGCTTCTAGAACGGCTGCGCCCGGCAGGAAACATGTCATCCGCACGGTGGCGGACAAGCTGCGCATTTCGCCTGCGGCGAAGCGGCCCGGAAGCAGTGCACGACCAATGCGCAGTCCAGGTGACGCGCTGCAGATCTCATCGTCGCGACCGGGCGCGCGGATCCCCTCGGCACTTCCTGACAGTGGATCAGGCGGACAAGGCAGCAGGTAAAACGCGCCGCCGGACCTTGAACCAGAGCGCGATGGCGAGCACCGGGACGGCGATATCCGTGATGAACGGCACGCCGGCATTCCCCGGCGCGAAGTTGCCGGTGGCCATCATCTGGTGGACATGACCGACGGCGTCGCCGAGGAAGAACACGGATGCGGCCAGGATAGCGGCCGCCTTGAATTCCATGCCGCGCCAGAACGCGACGATCGCCGTCACCCCGATGGCGAGGTCGGCCATGCCGACCTCGAACTGGAACGGACTGGGCTGCCAGCCGATATACGCGGCGGCCATCTCTCCGAACGCGACATGGTAGAAGGCCGACCAGAGTCCCGTGAAGCCGAAGGCGAGCAGCAGGGTCCAGTCCAGCAGCCGCGCGGGAAAATCGTGGACGCCCGGGACGGCAGCCGCCAGCACGAAGGCGAGCACCAGCATGATGGCGGGCAGGTTGGTGAGCACGAAGGTGATGGTGGCGGCGATCATGGGCAATCGGTCCACGGCGCCGAAGCGACGCCCGGGCCAGTGGACGCCACCGCAGGTTGAGGCAGCGTCAACAAGCGCGGGCGTGGCCTTGTCCTCGCCTCAGGCGAAAGCGCGTTTGAGCGCCGTCGCGATGTCCGGCACCACCTGCTTCAGCACGAGTTCGCCCTTCTCGGCGGTGGCGCTTGCCGCCGAGGAGAGGACGCCGTCCGGGGGGATCGGCCCGGTGTCGAAGGGGTAGGTATCGTAGGGCGGGAAGTCGGCCGGCGGGTGGTCGGGAATCCTGTCGGCGCGCACGAGATCCGGCCGCAGGTGGAGCATGACGGACGTCTCCATTACCGCCGCGTGCTCCAGTTCCCAGCTGGGCTTGCCGGTGGGGAACAGCGCCTTCTCGGTTTCGGGCGAGATCAGCTCCCAATAGCCGAGCTTGACGATCTTGAGGTCCTTTACGCCGAGCATCGCCTGGTCGCGCAGGGCGAGGTCGGCGGCTTCCACGAGGAACCACTGGTTCTCCATGTGGCCGTCGAACAGCACGACCTTGCGCACGCCATGCCGAGCCAGCTCGTTCACGACGTTGCGCACGAGCCCCACGAACACCGAGGCGTCGAGGCTGAGCGTCCCGGGAAAGTGGTTGCCGCCGCCCGACTTCGGCTGCGACTTGAAGCCGTAGGTGATCGGCGGCGCAACGAGTGCGCCGATGTGCTCGGCCACGCGCTCTGCCACCGCGACCGGCAGGACGACATCTGTGGAGAGCGGCAGGTGCGGCCCGTGCTGCTCGGTCGACCCCGTGGGCAGGAGCACGATGGGGTTTGTCTTCACCCGGTCGGCGAACTCGTACCAGGTCATGTCGGCGATGCGGAATGGCGCGGTCATCATGCGCCTCCTCAACCCGGCCACATGTCGCTGAGACCGACCAGCCGGTGAACGCCGATGTCGGTGGCGTTACAGCGGCGGTGGACCTCGTCGAAATAGGGCCGGAAGGCATGGTTCCTGGCCTCGACGCTGGCATGGTACTCGTTGAACGCGGGCATGAGCGTGCGGAGCTCGGCGAGCAGCTCCTTCTCGTCTACCCGCGTGAGCTTGCCGTCCTGCACCACGATCTCGCCGTTGACGAACACCTTCTCGATCGATGAGCCGTTCTCGCTGTAGACGATGTGGTTGAGCACGTCCTGGCGCGGCGTGAAGTTCACCGTTTCCATGTCGAGGACGAGCAGGTCGGCCCTCTTCCCGGCCTCCAGCGAGCCCGTCTCGTGGTCGATCAGCGCGCTCTTCGCGCCTGCAAGCGTGCAGGCGTGGAGCACTTCCTCCGAGGTCAGCCAGCGGCCGTAGTCGGGCGTCGTCACCTTGTGGATGAGCCCGCAGGCTTTCATCACGTCGAACATGCGCGGCGTGTCGTTGGTGCTGATGCCGTCCGACCCCAGCGCGACGTTGACGCCGGCCTCCAGCAGCTCGCGGACGGGAGCGACGCCGGCGCCGAGCTTCTGGTTCGAGATGGTGTTGTGGATGATCGAGACGCCCGCCTCGCCCATCAACGCGATGTCGTCGGGCGTCACCCAGATCGAGTGAGCGATGGCGATGCCGGGATGCATCAGGCCGAGATCGGCCATGTAGCGCATCAGGCTCTTGCCATAGAGCGCCGGCCCCGTGCAGCCCTGCACCTTCGTCTCGACGATATGGGTGTGGAACGGGACTTTCCACGCGCGGGCCAGTTCGTCGGCCGCCTGCATCAGCTCGGGCGTGCAGCGCTGCGGCGCCGAGGGCGCGACCATGAACCGGATCCGCCCCGACCGTCCGTGGAAGGCGGAATGCGCCTCCTTCGCGAAGGCCACATAGTCCTGCCACGTGGGAGGGGTCAGCTTGCCCACCTCCGCCTGCAGGTCGGCCGGTACGTAGTCCCGGGAGAAGGGGATCGTGTCGAGGAAGTTGCGGTCCATGACGTGGCCCGACACCGTCGCGCGGATGCCGATGTCGTCATAGGCCTGCACGGCAGCGCCGAGCTGCGCCAGCGATTGGCGCGGCGCCTCGAAGATGTCGTCGGTCAGGCAGGTGACGCCGGTCTTCAGTGCCTCGATAGCGACGAGCATGCTGCGCAGGTAGATCAGCCGGTCGCTGATCGCCTTCGCCCCGAGGATCGGGTAGGCGTAGAGCATCCAGATCTCGAGCGGCATGTTGTCGTAGCGGCTCTTGAAGAGCGCCTCGCCCGAGTGCAGGTGGGCGTTGACGAGGCCGGGCATCACCAGCTTGCCGGAGCCGTCGATCAATGTCGCGCCTGCGGGGGCCGTGAGCCCTGTCCCGATCGCCGAGATCTTGTCGCCCTCGATCAGGACGTCGCCGGTGAAGGGCGCCGACCCGTGCGGGCCGCCCATCGCCACGATCGTGGCGCCACGGATGAAATAGGCCATGTCACTCCCTCCCAGTCTCGTTGGCCGGCGACGCCGGCAGTCATTCAGGACGGCACGAAGAAGCCTTCGTCCGCCGACCACCGGGCGACGACGGGCTGCCCGACCTCGAGCGGCGTGGCCTCCATGTCGTGCAGGGATCTCTGCAGGCTGAGCTCCGCCCCGCCCTCCGTCTCGAGAAACACCGTCACGGACGAGCCCACGAACTCCACCGTCGTGATGCGCGCGGAAACTTCGTTTCCGCCCTGTCCGGCCTCGCCGGCGAGCCGGATCCGGTCGGCGGGCACGACGAGCGTCACGGCATCTCCGGCAGCGGGGGCATGGTCTGCCGGAGCGGGAGCCGTCACCGTCCCCACCGGGCCGGCGATGGTCACCTTGCCGTTCGCCACCTGCTGCACGGTTCCGGCCAGGATGTTGTTGCCGCCGACGAACTCGGCGACGAACCGGTTGGCGGCACGCCGGTAGATCTCCTGCGGGGAGCCGATCTGCTGGATGCGGCCCTCGTTCATGATCACCACGCGGTTGGCCATCGCGAAGGCCTCGGAGTGGCTGTGCGTGACGCAGATGAAGGTGATGCCGAGCTGCCGGTGCAGCCGTACGAGCTCCGCCTGCATGCGGACGCGCAGATGCGGGTCCAGCGCGCTCAGCGGCTCGTCCAGCAGAAGCATCTCCGGCTCCAGCACGAGAGCGCGGGCGAGCGCCACGCGCTGCCGCTGGCCGCCCGAGAGCTGGTCGACGCCACGATCGGCGAACTGCGCGATGCCGAGCCTCTCCATCCACTCGTCGGATTTCTGTTTCCGGACAATCGCCGCAACGCCGCGCTGCTTCAGCCCGAACTCGACGTTCTTGCGGACGCTGAGAAACGGGAACAGGGCGTAGCTCTGCCACACCAGCGGCGCGTCCCGCTTCCAGGGCGCCTCGTCGTTCAGGCGCCGGCCCCATAGCCGGATCTCCCCGGACGTAGGCTGGTCGAGCCCGGCCAGCATGCGCAGTGTCGTGGTCTTGCCGCAGCCGGATGGCCCCATGAGCGCGATGAACTCGCCCTTGGAGATGGAGAAGGTCACGTCGGCCACGGCGACGTGCTCGCCATAACTCTTGGCCACGCGGTCAATCTCGATCATGGGTGCGGCCATGGCGGTTCCCGGTTCAGGCCTGCCTGCGCACGACGCGACCGACGAAGCGGCTGCCGACGAGGAGCTGGGAGAGGACGATGAGGGTGATGCTCACCCCGAAGACGATGGCGCCGATGGCGTTGATGCGCGGACTCACCTGGCCCTGCAGCATGGCCAGCACGCGCACCGGCAACGTCTCGTTCAGGCCCGAGACGAACCAGGCGATCATGAACTCGTCGAACGACACCGCCGCCGTCAAGAAGACGGAGGCGAGGATGGACGGTGCGCAGAAGGGCACGATGACGCCGAACAGCGCCCGCCACGGTGTCGCCCCCAGGTTCCACGCGGCGCGCTCGAGATCGGGGTCGAGGTCGGCGAGGCGCATCCGCACCAGCGCCATGGCGAAGGGCGCAGCCAGCACGACATGGGCGACGACGATGCCGGTGAGGGTGCCGGAGAGGCCCACCCGGCCCTCGAAGGTCAGCATGGCGACGCCCAGGATGACCACCGGCACGGTGGGCGGCAGCGAGACCAGCGCCAGGTAGGCGGACTTGCCGATGAACTGGAAACGGTAGTCGACATAGGCCGCCGCGAAGCCCAGCACGGTGGCGATCGCCGAGGTGAACACCGCCACGATCAGGCTGTTCACGAGGCCGCGCTGGATCGTCGCGTCGGCGAAGATGGCCTCGTACCACACCAGGCTGAACCCGCCCCAGGGCAGGCTGGGGAAGCGGTCGGCATTGAAGGAGAACACGATCGTCGAGACGATGGGCGCGAAGATGAAGGCGAAGACCAGCGCCGTCCACGCGACGAGTGCCGTCTTGCGGAGCACGTCGCCACTCATCGCCTTGCTCCGGCGCGGCGATAGGCAAGGCCGAGCATGACGAGGATCACCGCCATCAGCGTGACGATCATGATGACGGCGACGACGGAGGCACGTGGCCAGTTGTTGCCGGACTTCACCTGGTCCGCGATGAGGATCGACAGTGTTGGAGGCTTCGATCCGCCAAGGTAAAGCGGCGCCACATAGTCGCCGAAGGCAAGCACGAAGGCGAAGGTTCCGGCGACGATGAGCCCGATCCGGGCGCTCGGAACGATGACGGTGAAGATCGTCCGCAGGCGCCCGCATCCCAGATTGTGCGCGGCCTCGATGATGATGCGCGGCACGTTGGAAAGCGCGAAGGTCTGCAGCAGAACCACCAGCGGTAGCACCAGCACGAGGTACCCGACGATCGTGCCTGTCGGTGTGTTCAGCACCTTGATCGGGCCGAGCCCGATGGGCTCCAGCAGCGTGTTGATGATGCCTTGCGGGCTGAAGAAAATCTGCGTGGAGTAGATGCGGACGGGGTAGCTCGTGAAGAACGGCACGACCAGCAGCAGGATCAGCGTACGCCGTGTCGCGGCGCCGAGCTTGTAGGCCAGCGTGTAGGCCACGGGGAAAGCGATGATGCTCGCAATGGCGGCGGTGAGCGCCGCCATCCAGAACGTATAGACGTAGGCGTTGCGGAAGAAGCCGGCGTTCAGGATGAAGATCCAGTTGGCCAGCGTGGAGTCGGGAGCGAGCTTGAAGCTCTTCACCGACCAGAACGTCATCACCACCAGGAAGCCCAGCGGCACGACGAAGAAGGCGAGCTGCCACAAGAGCGGCGGCGCCACGAACGCCGTGAAGAACTGGATGCGCGCGCGCTGCACGCCCGAGGGACGGGCAGGCGCGGCTTCCTGCGATTGCTGCACGACGACGGTCATGGAGTCCTTCGTCAGGGACGGAAGGGGAAGCGGCCCGTGGGCCGCCCCGCTTTGGCTTTGGTCGAAATCCCCGCGGGTCATTGCGAGGAGCCAGGCGACGAAGCAACCCGGTCGCGGGTTGCGGTCAGGCGAACAGGCCTGGGTTGCTTGGCTTCGCTCGCAATGACGACTACCGGCCTGCTTCGGCCAGCGGGAGCCTCGTTACATCGACTTGAATTCCGACCAGGTGTCGTTCCAGGCCTCGATGCTTTGCTTCACCGGCGTCTTGCGGATGAAGATCTTGCCATCCTTGTACTCGTCCATGACGTTGCGCTCGGTGAAAGTGTGGCGCAGCGTCTTGGCGTCGGCGGGGAACTCCTTGTTGAGCTGGTCCCAAGCCTTCTTGTTCGGGATCGACGCCCAGTAGGCCGGCATGCGGGCGGACCGGACCTGGCCTTCCACCGACGACATGTACTGGATGAACGCCTTGGCGAGGTCCTTCTTCGGCGAAGACGAGACGATGGACATCGACTCCGTCCACTGAACGCCGCCCTCGTCCGGCACCGTCGCGGTGACGGGAACGCCGTTCTTCTGCAGCAGCAGCACCACCCAGTCGCCCACGCCGGGGATGGCCGCGGCCGTGCCGTTGGTCAGCATCGAGAACTGGTCGGCCATCGAGTAGAAGCCGCTCGCCTGCGGCTTGAGCGAGAACAGCGTCTCCTTCAGCTTGGCGAACTTCTCGTCGGAGATGTCGAAGGGCGGCTTGTTGCCGTTGTACAGGCTGAGGCAACCCATCGTCGGCAGGTACCAGTCGAAGAAGCCGACCTTGCCCTTGATCTTGGGGTCCCACAGCACCTTGTAGGACTTCACGTCCGCCTCGGTCAGCACGTCCGTGCGATAGGCAATGCCGAGATAGCCGAAGCGGATCAGGACCGAGTAGAGCTTTCCGTCGGGCCAGTGGGGCTCGAATTTCTGGAACTCCGGCCAGTAGTCGCCCATGGCATAGTCGGCCGGGTTCATCTCGTCGATGAAGCCGCCCTGCTTCAGCATGGTGATGTACTCGGCGTCGGCGAGCACGACGTCGAAGGAGCCGGGAGGCGACTGGTTCATCAGGGCCAGCATCGGCTCGCCACCGACATACTCCTTGGCGACGACCTTGACGCCGTACTTGTCCTCGAAGGGCTTCACGACGGCGGGATCGCCATGGCCGGGCCAGGACAGCAGGTTCAGCACCTTGTCCTGCGGATAGGCCGTGGTCGGCAGCGCGGTGCTGGCCGCGGCGGCGCCGACGAGGCCGCCGGTCGCCTGCAGGAAGCGGCGGCGATTGATCGGGTGCAGCAGCGCGCGGAAGTCGGTGATCGGCTCGTCCTGTTCGCTCATGTCGTCATCCCCTCTCAGATTGACGGGTTTCGGTCTTGCTTCCGCGGTCTTGCGCCGCTTCACTGGAAGGTGCTGAAAGCCGGCGATGCGGCCCATTCGTCGAGCACGGCGCGGGCCTCGGCGGGCAAGACCCGCGAGGCCGGCAGGGACCGGCTCTCGACCTCGCTGCGGACCATGGCGCGCAGGGGCTCAAGGTTAAAACCGAGCTCCTCGCAGTCCTTCAGCGTGTTGGCGTAGTACATCTTCGAAATCTTCGCCCAGAACATCGCGGAGACGCACATCTCACAAGGTTCGCAGGTGGTGTAGAGCTCGCAGCCGCTGAGGTCCCACGTCTTCATGTTGCGTCCGGCGTCACGGATCGCCTCGACCTCGCCGTGAGATGTCGGGTCGTGATTGTTGACGACGTTGTTCACGCCTTCGCCGACGATGGCCCCGTCCTTGACGATGACGCACGCGAACGGTGCCGATCCGTCTGCGCGCATCTTCGCCCGGCTGAGCTCGATCGCACGGCGCATGAAGTCCTCGGGCGTGCTCATCGACGTCCTCTCTGCGTTGTAAAGTGGGGAAAATCGGCCCGCGTCAGGCCCTTCGGCCCGACCGCACCGCGAAGCTGTCCAGCGCCTCCGGGCGTCCCTCGAGGGTGAGCCGGGTGGCCACGCGAGGCGTTTCGGCGATGACTTTGCCGCGCCTGATGACGGCGAGGCGGGCCGGCCGCAGACGGATCGCCTCGAAGGGGTCCGCTGCCTGCAGCACGACGAGGTCGGCGTTCTTGCCCACCTCCAGCCCGTAGCCTTCGAGCCCCATCACCCTGGCCGGCAACTCGGTGATCAGCTTGAAGCAGTCGCGCATGGCGTCATGGCTGCTCATGTGCGAGGCGTGGACGGTCATGAAGGCAACGTCGAGCATGTCGGCGCGCCCCAGCGGGTACCAGGGGTCGAGCACGCTGTCGTGGCCCGTGGCGCAGATGCAGCCCGCCTCCATCAGCTCGGGAAGGCGGGTCAGTCCGCGGCGCTTCGGATAGGTGTCGAAACGGCCCTGCAGGAACATGTTGGCCAGCGGGTTGGCGATGACCGTCACTCCCGCCGCTGCCATCATCACGATCAACCGGGCCGCGTAGAAATTGTCCATGGAGTGCATGGACGTCAGGTGCGAGCCGGCAGCCCGCCCCTGCAGCCCGAGCCGCTTGGTCTCGAAGGCCAGCTGCTCGACATGGCGGGAGATGGGGTCGTCGTTCTCGTCGCAGTGCAGGTCGGCCATCAGCCCGCGCTCGGCGGCGATGGTGAGGAGCGTGGTGACCGACTGGCGCCCGAGCTCCATCGTCGGCTCGAGATGCGGAATGCCGCCGACCACGTCGACGCCCATGTCGAGCGCGCGCTTCAAATTGCCGGGTGTCTCGGGGGCGCCGAAGTAGCCCATCTGGGGAAAGGCGACGAGCTGCAGGTCGAGATAGGGCGCGACCTGCTTCTTGACGTCGAGCAGCACCTCGACCCCGGTCAGCTTGGGGTCGGTGACGTCGACATGGGTGCGAATGGCCAGCAGGCCTTGCGACACGGCGAGGTCGCAATACTCCAGCGCACGTTTGCGGAAGTCCTCGGCCGGAATGCGCGAGCGGATCGTGTTCCAGATCCTGATGCCCTCGGCCAGCGTGCCGGACTCGTTGTGGTGCCCGTCGAAACCCAGCGCCAGCGTCGCATCGAGGTGGAAATGCGCGTCGACGAATGGCGAGGTCACGAGGTGCCCCGTCGCATCGACCTCACGCTGTGCCGTGGCGTCGAGCTTCGGCGAAATCTCGGCGATACGGCCGTCCTTGACGCCGATATCGATGCCCGTGCGGCCGTCGGCCAGTGTGGCTCCGCGCACGATGAGGTCCAGCATCCAACCCTCCCAAGTTGCGATCACTCCTCAAGCATTTGGCATGCCAGAACCCGTGGCCGTGCCCGCAGGGGGGCTTACGGCCTGAGTCCATTTTTTGGAGTGGACTACAAACTGATCAGATGCCTAGGATTTCAGCAGTGTCAGCGTGTGGCGGTCACCGGTCAAGGCTTCGCTTGGGCCTGCGGCGGAATAGGAGCCATCGGCGCCGGTGCCGGCGCCGGGCTCAGTATCCGCCCCTGCCGCCGCCGCCCGTTCCTCCACCTCCCATGCCTCCACCTCCCATGCCTCCTGTCGAACCGGATGCAGGTCCCGCGGATGGCGGAGAGCTGGCACCGCTCATTGTCGGGGGCGAGGACGTGTTGCAGCCAGCAAGGGCAAGCACCATCACGATGGCGAATGCGCGCAGCATGGCGACCTCCTTCGAGGACTGCCGGGAAAGCCGGCTGAAGAGCCGAGGGTGAACCTCCGGCTGGGGCTTGGCGAGGCGCAGCCGCGCACAAGGACGTGACCGGCGAACTGGCAGGAGCCGCAAAGCTGGCCGCAGCCCCGGTCCCGGGTGTGAGCCTGCTTACAGCCGCGAATCCCGGCCTCGGCCAGTCTGGACCTTCGCCCGCCGGCCCCGCCATGGAGGCGGTGCGCCGGGCGACAGGAGAGCGACATGACTGAAGGATACAACATGCCGGGAGTGGTCCACGCTCCCGAACCCACTGGCGAGCATCACGGCGCACCCGGCATATGGGCCGGGGAACCGCATGACCCGATGCCGCACTTTCCCGGGCCCGATATGCCTGGTCTGCCGGTCGACCGCGGTGCGATCGTCGAATGGATGCACGACATGATCGAGGCCCGCCTGCCGGAGGGGTTCCCGCTTCCCTGGGACCATGGCGGCCCCTGCCACGACCCTGGCCCGGTGGTGGTGCCGGTGTGAGCCAGAGGGCCCTGCCGGCCAGCCGGCGGGGCCCGCCTGCCTCAGTCGCGCGTCGCCAGAATGCGCGTGCCCATCCAGCAGAGCGCGGCCTTGCCGAGGCCGACCGCGATGGTGAGTTCTTCGGCCGGGTAGTGAGGGCGTTGCGTCACTCCCAGCGCAGTGAGGGTGAGTGTGCCGACGCAGGCGACGAGCGCGAACAGGAACGCCCCGTTGAGCGCGGCGGCGACGAGCATCAGTGCCATCATGCGGTGTCCCTCCTGCACGGCCTTTGTCGAAAGCGTTCTGGGCCTCAAAATGGCCAAAGCGTGCAGCAAATCGGAAAGCAGGCACTCTGGTTCCATTCTTGCGCTCGCGGTTCGCCGGAGCATCCCGCCCTTGGATTGTCACCGGCAAGGAGCGCTCCTCTGATTGACTCCGCCGCCCCGACCTGTTCACATTATGTTCTCAATGTGAGTCCTGCCGTGATGCCGCAATCGAGCCTGCCCCCGTCCGAACTCTGGCCGACCGAGCAGGACATCGACGAGTTAGTGGAGGAGTTCGGCGGCGATCCGCGCGCGGCGATCAGGGCGCTTTTGCAGGACCTCGCCACGCTCGCCGACGACCGCGAGGCCAGCGTGTCCCGCGGCTATGTGCGCGGGAAGCGCTTCGGCATCCACGGCCGGCAGTGAGTGCTTGGTTCGCTCCCGGCGCGATCGTCTCAGGAACAGCCGAGCGGCCTCAGAGAGGGTTCTCCGGATGCGGCGCGCCGTCATAGGCGCCCCAGACGGATTGGTCGTACTGCACGACCGACCCCGTCATCAGCCCCGACTCCTCGCTCGCCAGGAACGCCACGGCGCGCGCCACTTCCTGGGGGTCGATGAGCCGCCCCCAGGGCTGCTTGGGGGCCGCCTTGTCCAGCCAGTCGTCGGGCGAGCCGTCGAGCTTCTGGATGCGCATCTCGCCGTCGCTCGCCATCCAGCCGATGTTGAGCTGGTTGACGCGAATGCGGTTGCGCAGGAGCGCATAGGCCGTGTTCTCGGTCAAAGTGGCCAGCGCGCCCTTCGATGCGCAATAGGCGGCGAGGAAGGGCTGGCCTGCCTTGGCCGACATCGAGCCGATGTTGACGATCGTGCCCTCCACCTTGTCGCGCCGCATCAGCTTGATGGCGTCCTGCATCAGGAAGAACGGTCCACGGACATTGACGTCGAACATCGCGTCGAAGAGTTCGGGCGTGGTGTTGAGGATGTTGCCGCGGTCGGTGATCGCGGCGGCGTTGACGAGCACGTCGAGCCGGCCGAACGCGCTGTCGGCGGCGGCGATGACGCGGCGGCAATCTTCCACCTTTCCCTGGTCGGCCTGCACGAAAACCGTGCGAACGCCGGTCTCCGCCTCGATCGAGCGGGCCACGGCCTCGCCCTTTTCCGTCGACCGTCCGCAGGTGATCAGGCCCTTGGCGCCGCGCTCCGCGAAGAGCCGGGCGATGGCCGCGCCGAGCCCTTGCGTGCTTCCCGTGACGACTGCGACCTTGTTGTCGAACTGCCCCATCTCACCCCTCCACCGTGTATCCGGCCGCCGCCATCACGCGCAGCAGCTCCTTGTGCCCGATCTTCGCCATGTCGAGGGGAGGAGCCTTCTTGGGATCCTGCTCGGCCTCCACGACGAACCAGCCCTCGTATCCGTGAGCGGCGAGGCGCTTCACGATCGCCTCGAAGTCGAGGCTGCCGTCGCCGGGCACCGTGAAGGCGCCTTTCACCACGGCGTCGAGGAAGCTCTCCCTGGACCGGTCGAGAGCGTCGATGACGGGTCGCCGGATGTCCTTCGTGTGGACGTGGCTGATGCGGGCATGGTGCTTGTCGATCACACGCAGCACGTCCCCGCCGGCGAAGGCCATGTGCCCTGCGTCGTGGAGCAACGGCAGCGCCTCGCCGGAGTGCTTCATGAGGAGGTCGACCTCCTCCTCGGTCTCGATCGCGGCGGCCATGTGGTGGTGGTAGGAGATCGGCATGCCCTGGCCGGCGCACCATTCGGCGAAGGCCGTCATCTTGCGGCCATAGGCCTTGATCTCGTCCTCTGTGAGCTTCGGCTTGGTCGCCAGCGGCCTGGAGCGGTCACCCTGGATGGAGCGCGCGGTCTCGCCATAGACGATGCAGGGGGCTCCGGCTGCCTTGAAGAACGCCATCTGTGCGGCGATGCGGTCCTTTTCGCGCTCGATATCCCCGTCGAGCAGGAGGCCGGAGAACCACCCGCCGCAGACGGAGATGCCATACTTCGCGAGGATCGGACCCAGCTCGGCCATGTCCATCGGGAAACGCCGGCCGGTTTCCATGCCGGTGAAGCCGGCTGTACTCGCCTGGCGCAGGCATTCTTCCAGCGAGACGTCGTCGGAGAGTTCCGCGAGGTCGTCGTTCCACCATGCGATGGGGGCAATGCCCAGCCTGGCCTTCATCCTTGCGTCTCCATCCCTTGTCGCGCCGGCTCGCCTGCAGGCCGCGGCCGTTCCGCGCGGTTGCTAGGATTGCCCGCGCGCCCTGTCAACGAGCGGCGCCGCTTCAGACGGCAGCCTGCGTCAGCTTCACGTTGAGGTAGTCGAGGATGCCCTCGGCGCCGCCCTCACGGCCCATGCCGCTCTGCTTGATCCCGCCGAACGGAGCTTCGGCGGAGGCGAGCGCGAAGCTGTTGATCCCGACCATTCCGGCCTCGATCCGCGCCGAGGCCTCGCGGGCCCTCGCCATGTCCCGCGTGAACACATAGGCGGCCAGCCCGTGCTCGCTGGAGTTGGCGCGCTCGTAGACCTCCTCGGTGTCGCGGAAGGGCGTAATGGCCGCGACGGGGCCGAAGTTCTCCTCGGCAAGGGCCATGGCGTCGTCGGGCAAGCCGGTGATCACCGTGGGTGAGAAGAAATGCCCCTTGTTCTCACCGGCCGGGCGGGCGCCCCCGTGCACGACCGTGCCGCCCCGCCTGCGCGCATCCTCGACCACGCGCTCGATGGCATCGACGCGACGCTGGTTGATGAGCGGGCCCATCTGCGTCGTCTCGTCGAGCCCGTTCCCGAGCTTCAGTGCGGCAGCACGGCGCACGAAGCCGGCGACGAAGTCGTCGTGCAGGCTTTCGTGGACGTAGAACCGGTCCGGGGAGACGCAGACCTGGCCGGAATTGGCGAACTTGGTGGGAACGGTGAGATCGAGGGTCGCGTCGAGATTGGCGTCGGGGAAGACGATCACCGGCGCGTTCCCGCCGAGCTCCATGCTCACCCGTTTCATGGTGGCGGCCGCGTCGCGCACCATCTGCTGGCCGACCGTGGTTGATCCCGTGAGTGAGACCTTGCGCACCTCGCGAGAGGCCATCAGCGGCCCGTAGGTCGTCGAGGTCGGCCCGACGACGAGGTTCACGACCCCCTTGGGCACGCCGGCCTGCCGGATGCATTCGACCATCAGCATGGCCGTTCCCGGCGTCTCGATGGAGGGCCGCGCAACGACGGTGCATCCCGCGGCGAGAGCGGGGGCGATCTTCCGGGCGACGAGGAAGGCCGGGAAATTCCAGGCCGTGAAAGAGGCGACGACGCCCACGGGCCCGTGCGTCACCTCGATGCGGCCCCCTGGGGCCCGGCTCTCGAGGATACGGCCGTAGATGCGGCGGGCCTCCTCCGCATACCAGCGGAACTGGTCCACCGACAGGCCCCACTCGCGCCGCGACTGGGCGAGCGGCTTGCCCGTCTCCAGCGTCACCACGCGCACGGCCTCTTCGGTCCTGTCCTGCATGGCGTCGGCGACGGCATGCAGGATGTCGGCGCGCGTCCAGGCCGGTGTGGTCCGCCATGATTGGAGCGCGGTCGACGCGGCGGCGATGGCCGCCTCGGTGTCTGCGGCACCGGCCGACGGCACGACGCCCAACGTCTGCATCGTCGCGGGATCGATGACCTCGACCGTGTCCCCGCTGTCGGCCGTACGCCATGCGCCGTCGATGAAAAGACCGTAGCTCGCGTACATGCCGCCCTCGCCCGTCCAGCCGACGGAGACCGGCCGTCAGGACCCGCGGGCCGCTCCCGGGAAGGTGCGGCACACCGGACCAGCGCCGTTTCCTCCCCGCGCCTCTTGCAACAGAATTTGTTGCGCGAGATCGTCCTGCAACGCAAATTGCTTGTCAAGGCGATGCCGGCTCTGCCGGCAAGTGAGCGGCGGACGGGGAGGACACGCGATGGTGGGCGACGACCGGGGAGCCGGGGACACGACACCGCGCAACTACGAAGGCATCGTCAATCGCATCACCGCGGAATTTCCGACGCTTCCGGCATCGTTCCAGCAGGTCGCACGCTTCTTCACCCAGAACCCCAACGTGGTCGCGCTGGAGTCCATCAACGCCATCGCCGCGAAGTGCGGCGTGCACCCGTCGAGCCTTGTCCGCTTCGCCCAGAACTTCGGCTATTCCGGCTTCAAGGAGTTGCAGGCCATCTTCCAGACGAGGCTTGCCACGGCCGCGCCAGGGTTTCGCGAACGCATCCGTGCGCTGGAGACGGAACTGTCCCGCAACGAGGAGCGGGGCAATCTGGGCTACCTCCAGGCGCTCGTGCTCAGGGATACGGCTGCTCTCCAGACCCTGCTGGGGAGCATCAGGGAAGAGGATCTCGCCGAAGCCGCCAGGCTCCTGACGGAGTCGCAGACGATCTATGTCGCCGGCCAGCTCCGCTCCGAGCCGATTGCCATGCTTCTGCGCTACCTCCTCACCATGCTGAGGAGAAAGGTGATCCTGCTCGACCCCGCCGGCGGACTCGCGCAGGAGATGGCGACCACCATCACCCGCGCCGACGTGCTCGTCGGCATTTCCTTCCGCCACTACGCCAAGGAGGTCGTGACGATCGTGGAAGGGGCCGCCGCGTCCGGCGCACCCGTCATCGCCATCACCGACAGCCAGCTCTCGCCCTTGGCGAAGGACGCAACAGTGCTCTTCACCGTGCCGGAGGAGGAGTACAGCTTCTCCCGCTCCCTCGCTGCCCCGATGTGCCTCGTCCAGTGCCTCGCCGTGGCCGCGGCAGCACGCCTCCAGCCCAGCGACGCGGACGCGCCCCGCATCCCCACCGTGACCGAGATCGCCCTCTCGCGCTCGGACGGCGCCTCGGGGCCGGGCCGGAGGTCCGCACGCCAGCGCGCGGGCCGGACGTGACCGGCTAGCCTTGACGGCCGCGTTCCAGCACCCGCGTACGGGCCCACAAAGATCACGGCTCAGTGATTGTACGGACCTGAAGGCGCTCTACTTTTGAACGTCTCCAGACTGCAGTTTTGAAACGCTATAATGTTTGTCCGTTTGCTTGACCCGGAGGTTCCGGCATGGAAGACCTTGCCTGCAAAGACAAGGGATCAGTCCATGCACCGGCCGTTCGTCCTCGCCGCCGCCTGCCTTGCCGCCGCTCTGCTGGCGGCTCCGGCGTCGGCCGAAGACACCCCCGACGCCGAGATCACGCTGAGCGGCGACGTGTTCAACCCGCACGAGGTCCGTGTGCCTGCCGGCCGCAACCTCGTGCTGAAGTTCATCAATGGCGAGACGGCACCGGCCGAGATCGAGGGCAAGGAGCTCAAGATCGAGAAGGTCGTGCCCGCGGGCGGCACCATCGTCGCGCGCGTCAAGGCGCTGAAGCCCGGCCGTTACCTGTTCGTCAACGAGTACCGCGAAGACGTGGCCAAGGGCTACGTGGTCGCCGAGTGAGGCCGGTTCGATGCTCGCAGCTGCCATCATCGTCTTCCGCGAACTGCTCGAGGCCGGGCTGATCGTCGGCATCGTCATGGCCGTCACCCGCGGCGTGCCAGGGCGTGCCGGGTGGGTAGCGGCGGGCGTTGCCGCGGGCGTCGCGGGGAGCTGCCTGATCGCGCTCTTCACCGGCGCCCTGTCGGAGGCTTTCAGCGGATCGGGCCAGGAGCTGTTCGATGCCGCGATCCTCGGCACGGCCGTGCTGATGCTGGCCTGGCACAACATCTGGATGGCCAAGCACGGCCGCGAGATGGCGACCGAGCTGAAGGACGCCGGACGCGAAGTCGCGGCCGGGACGCGCTCTCTGCTGGCGTTGGCGGTGGTGGTCGGTATCGCCGTGCTGCGCGAGGGCGGGGAGGTCGTGCTCTTCCTCTACGGCGTGCTCGTCTCCAATGCGGGGTCTTCCGCGGCGTCGATCATGACCGGCGGCCTGATCGGGCTGGGGCTGGGCGCTGCCGTTTCCGTGGCGACCTATCTCGGCCTCGTCCGAATCCCGGCCAAGGCCCTGTTCGGTGTCACCAGCATGCTCATCACCTTGCTGGCGGCCGGCATGGCGGCGCAGTGCGTGTCGATGCTGGAGCAGGCCGGTGTGGTCGAGTGGCTCGGCTCGCCGCTGTGGGACACGTCGGCGATCCTCTCGGAGAAGAGCCTTGTCGGGCGCGTCTTGCACACGCTCGTCGGCTACAGCGACCAGCCGAGCGAGTTGCAGTTCCTGGCCTATGCCGCCGTCGCGCTCGGCATCATCGGGCTGACCCGAATGATGGCTCCCCAGCCTCGCAGGGCCGCTACCGCCTCCGCCTGAGGTCGACCGGCGCGACGTGCCGTGCTTTAAGCCGCACGGCGACGCGGCGGAAGACCAATGACGCACGACCACAATCACGACCACGGTGAGGAACCCGGCCACGGGCCCCGTCATGATGACCCACGGCAACCCAGTGACGGCGCAGCCGGTTCACCTCGCGCAGCTGACGGACACCGTCATGGCAGCCATGGAAGTCATGGTGGGCATGGCAGTCATGGAGGACATGGCGGCCACGGCCATGTGCACGCGCCCGCATCGTTCGGGCGTGCCTTCGCCATCGGCATCGGCCTCAACACGGCCTTCGTGGCGATCGAGGCCGGTTACGGCCTTGCCTCGAACTCGATGGCGCTGCTGGCAGACGCCGGCCACAATCTCTCGGACGTTCTGGGCCTGGTGGCGGCCTGGGCCGCTGCTGTGCTCGCCCAGCGCCCGCCATCGCAGCGCTACACCTATGGGTTGCGGTCCTCGACCATCCTCGCCGCGCTGTTCAACGCCGTCTTCCTCCTGATCGCCGTCGGCGCGATCGCCTGGGAAGCTTTCCAGCGTCTGTTTCATCCACAACCCGTCGCGGAAACGACGGTCATGGTGGTCGCCGCCATCGGCATCCTGATCAATGGCGCCACGGCGTGGCTCTTCGCCTCCGGCCGCGAGCACGACCTCAACATTCGCGGGGCGTACCTCCACATGGCCGCCGACGCAGCCGTATCACTGGGCGTCGTCGTTGCGGGGCTGGTCATTCTGGGAACGGGCTGGCTGTGGCTCGATCCGGCGGTCAGCCTCGCCATCGTGGCCGTGATCGTGTGGAGCACCTGGGGACTGCTGCGCGACAGCGTGGCACTCGCCATGAACGCCGTGCCGCCGGGTATAGAGCCGGAGCAGGTCCTCGCCACCCTCGAAAAGCAGGATGGCGTAGCCTCCGTGCACGACCTGCACATATGGCCCGTCAGTACGACGGACGTGATCCTGACTGCCCATCTCGTCATGCCGGGAGGGCATCCTGGCGACGCGTTCCTGCTGCGGACCTGCGAGGAGCTGCGCCGCGTCTTCGGCATCCAGCACGCGACGCTGCAGGTGGAAACCGACCCGGCGACGCCGTGTCCGCTGAAGCCTGCTGACGTGCTCTGACTCCGACTAATGCCTCATGCGAAGCTGTGCGGGCGCCACCGGAGTGGCGCCCGCCTCGGCGGGTGTCAGAAGCTTTCCCAGCTTCCGCCCGCCACTTTCCGTGGCCGCGGCGCCGTTTCGCGGCCCGTCTCGCGCCTGGAGAAGGCGGCGGCGGCCTGTTCCCTGAGCCTCGCGGCCGTGGCGGCTTCCGAAAGCCTGAACTGGGCGACGACCTCGTTGAGGCGAGCGACCTGGTCGGTCAGTGCGGTGGCCGAGCCTGCGCTCTCTTCGGCGAGAGCGGCGTTCTGCTGGGTCATCTGATCCATGTCGGCGACGGACTCGCTCATGCTCTCGATGCCGTTGGCCTGTTCGCCCGAGGCAGTCGAGATCTCGGTGACGGTCTGCGCGACCCGGCGCGACGCATCGACGATCTTGTCGAGCGCCTCGCCGGCTGAGCGCACGAGTTTCACGCCGCCCTCGACCTCGGAGACCGAGGCGTCGATGAGAGCGGTGATCTCCTTTGCCGCCTCCGAGGACCGCTGCGCCAGCGTGCGCACCTCAGACGCGACGACCGCGAAGCCCTTGCCGGCATCGCCAGCCCGGGCCGCCTCGACGGCGGCATTAAGCGCCAGCAGGTTGGTCTGGAAGGCTATCTCGTCGATCACGTCCGTGATGTCCGAAATCTTCTGGCTGGCCGTCTCGATCCGCGCCATCGCCTCGACGGCCCGGCCGACGATAGAGCCGCCTTCCTGGGCGACGCCCGTCGCCTCGTTGGCGAGGGCGACCGCGTTGCGGGACGACTGGGCGGAGGCCTTCACGGATGCGGCGAGTTGCTCGGTGGTCGCCGCGGTCTCCTCCAGAGAGGCCGCCTGCTGCTCCGTGCGCATCGACAGGTCGCGCGCGCCGGACTGGATGGCCTCGGCCGACGACGCGACCTCGGAGGAGATGCCGCGCGCCGTCTGCATGACCTCGCCGAGGGCAACGACCGCCCTGTTGAAATCCTGGCGCATGGGCTCGAAGGCCGGGGGCACCTCGTCGGTGAGCTGCACGGTGAGGTCGCGGTCGGCGAGGGCAGAGAAGGCACGGCCGAAGGTAGCGACGACTGCCGTCTGCGCGTTCTCCACGGCCTTGGCCGAGGCCTCCGCCTGGGCCGCCTCGGCATCGAGACGCGCCTTCTCGGAAAGCTCGAAATAAACGTTCAGCGAAAGTTCGACATCGAGGAGCATGGCCTGCACGAAGGCGATGATCTGCTCGGCCGCGTTTGTTTTCGGCTTGCGCGAAAAGAAGCCTGCGCCCTTCTCGGCATCCGCCGTGATGGCGCGGATCACATGCGCGCTCAGGAACGCATAGGCGCCGATATACCATTTCGGCTCTAGGCCGATCCTGGCGTGAACGGCGCCGATGCGCTGCACAGATGCTGCGTAGTCCGTCGAGAACTGTCCGCTACAGATCCGCTGCCAGTGTGCCAGCTGCGCCGTCTTCGCCCGGGACTTGACATCTCCGGTGTTGAACTTCGAACGCGTTTCGGTGAAGCGGTCGATGTGCTCGTAGAAGGTGTCAAGTGCGCCGGGCATCTGCTCGGCGACAGTCTTGCCCAGCTTCACGAGCTGCTGGCGGGTTTCCGGCGTGATGCCGACGAAGGCGAGGCGGTCTTCCATCCGGAAGGAGCCAGCCTCAGCGCTGCTGCTTTCGCGTGTGCTGTTCATAGGGCTCTCTGGCAGGCGGGGACGTCTCTGCCGTGCATCAGTGCAGGGCCGCAACTGGCTAGCGGTCCGCATTGAAGTAAGAGTAAATACCTACATGAAAAGCCCGAGCTGAAGCTTAACTGCGTCACTTTGTCTCAGATTGTGCAGGCATGCGGAAGAGTTCGAGCCGGAATGTGTGAGGTGGATCACAGATCTGACCGCAGTCTTGCGGCACTCTCGCAGTCAGTTCCTCCCCTCCGACTGGCCGGCCCCTCGGGCCGGCCTTTTCTTTTCCGGATCCGCGACCGAAGGGTCGAGAGCAACGGCCGACAGCCGGAGCGCGAACACGAAGGCGCGGGTTTCATCGCGCGTCACGACCAGCCAGTTGCGCCAGTCCTCCTTCGCAGCTTCGGCGGCCGTCCGGAGGAGTTCGCAGCGGCGCAACGCCTCGCGCATGGCGGCCCCGACGTCGGTCGCCTCGACCCCGACGTCGTCGCGGCCAGTCTCCTCGCCACGAACCACGTCGAAAAAGTAGTTCGGCATGCGCGTGTCCCCACACCCCGGACCAGAGGGTGGCCTTGCCGGCGGCGGGCGTCTTTGACCGAAGTCATCGTCCGCGCTCGCGCTAACGCTGGTCAGCCCCGGCGAAGCGGCCGGCGACGGACGTACTCGACCACGGTTTCCCGAGCTGTTGGGCTTCCCATGCGCGGCGCGATGGAGATGGTCGGACGCTGACGGGTGACGAGCGGCTTAACCTCCTCGACGGGAACGCCCATGAAACCCGCGGCGATGGCTGCGATCTCGGCCGGATCGGTTGCGAGGTCGCGCGCGGCCGCAATGGCCTCGTCAATGACGGGCTGCTCCTGCCGGACCTTCACGGGTCCCTTGTGCCAGTTCTGCTTGGCCCGAACCATCGGGAAACTCCGCCAATTGCTCTTTCGATTCAGCGCTATTGTGCACTGCAATATGAAAGTGGCAAGGCAATTCGAAGTTTCAAGAGATGCAGCTACGGTCTGGCTGGGTTGCCTCGTTCTAGACCGGGCTGGACGGACGCCCCGTATTCGCCAGCACGGGAACGGCAATCTCGACGGCGAACCACAGGACCTGTGTCGCCCACATCGCAAAAATGACGTTCAGCACCGCCAAGGCGAGCCCTCTTCTCCCCGGCTGACTTAAGCACGTCTGCATGCAATGCGACAGTACGTTAACAAACTCCTGAACAGGTCTGTTGCATTGGACCGGGCTGTCACCAGGTGGGGTGGGACCGCCTGGTGACGCCCAGGCATTCAGGCGCGGTGCGGGGCGACATAGATCCTGACAGGACGCCCGCCGATCCTGCGCTGCGTTCGCTCCCATCCCTTGGCCTGCAGAATGCGGCCCACGCGCTGGCCGAAGGCACTCTGGCTGTCGCCGGGTGGCAGGCCGAGATGCTCCAGCACCTGCGCGACGCTGACACTGTCGCGCTCCCGGAGGAGGGCCTCGATCCTGTCGTCCCACGCGTCGCCCGCGGCAGCCTGGCCGGTGCGGGCCGCTGCGGCGGGAAACTGCGCCAAGGTGCCGGACGGAACAGAACCTGCCCCCTCGGGCTGCAGCAGGGAATCGAGCACGCGGCCGGCCGCCTCGATGTCTTCGATCAGGCCAGTGCGCACCATGTCGGGATCCCGAGCCGTCAGCCCGGCCAGCATCTGAGCGTGCTTCTCCTTTGCCTGATGAAAGTTGCCGGAAGAATAGAGGAAATGAAAATAGGGGCTAACCTGGAGCCAGAGGTTTTCTATGATCGCAAACAGTGCTTCGGATCCAGAAGCCCGGTAGATCAGAAAGTGGATGGCTCTGTTCAGCCGCAGGTATTCGTCGCGCGCGCCTTCGTCAGCCGCCTTCTCGGCCCGGCGTAGAAGGCCCTCGAGTACAACGAGGTCTGCCGGGCTGATCCGTGCCGTGGCCCATTCCGCGGCAAGGGCCTCGACTTCCAGACGCACCCGGCGGAGGTCGATCATCCGCTCACGGCTGAGCGGAGGAATACCGATTGATCGCCCGGAGATGACCTGCAGCACCCGTGCCGCGGTGAGGCGCTGCAGGGCCTCGCGCACCGGCATTGCGCTGACCCCGAAGGCGTCCGCCAGGGCCTGGATGGTGACGGACTGTCCGGGCGCGATGCCGCCGTCGAGGATGAGTTCGCACAGCTCGCGGTAGACGTGGTCCTGCAGAGTGCCGCGAGGTGCACGCGAGACCTTGAGGACGGAAGCGGGTGCGGTATCGGACATCGGCCGCTCGTACCACGGTACAGGGCGCGTGCAAGGCCGTGCCCTGGCGGAGAATGCCTCACGCCACCCGCTTGCACAACGGCCGATCATTGATCTATGATCAAATAACCTAGTGACGGCCCAGACAATGGGCCGCATCTCGGGTCGACCGGTCCCGCAGCGGGGCGAGGGGAGGAAACGATGAAGCGCATGATTTCGGGACTTGCCGCGGGTGTCGGTGCCGCGGCCCTCGCCTGGGGGTGCCTGACCGGTGCCGCCGTGGCCGCCGATAAAAAGTTCAAGGTTTTCCTGTCGATGAGCTACATCGGCAATGACTGGCAGGCCGAGGCCGCGAACATGGTCAAGGCCATGGCCGCCCACAAGAACTTCGCCGACAAGGTCGACCTGCAGGTGCAGGTGGCCGGCCCCAACGCCCAGCGCCAGATCCAGCAGATCAACGCCATGGTGCAGCAGGGCGCCCAGGCCATCGTCGTCTACCCGATCTCTCCCACCGCACTGAACCAGGCCGTCAAGAACGCCTGCGACAAGGGCGTGATGATCATCGCCTATGACGCCGAGATCACGGAGCCCTGCGCCTACAACGTCTCCATCGACCAGGAAGAGGCCGGCCGCGTCACGGCCGAGTGGCTCGCCAAGAAGCTGAACGGCAAGGGCAACATCGTCGCGGTCACCGGCGTCCCCGGCACATCGGTCGATACGCTGCGCACGAAGGCCGCCAAGGAGGTCTTCGCAAAGTATCCGGACATCAAGATCGTCGCCGAGGCGGTCGGCATGTGGAGCCAGGCGGTCGCGCGGACCGAGATGTCCAAGATCCTCGCCACCCGCAACTGGGACCAGATCGACGGGCTGTGGATGCAGGTCGGCTGCTACACCGCCAACACGATGCAGGTCGAGGCGGGCAAGAAGCCGGCTGACCTGAAGCCCTGCGCGGGCGAAGGCTCGAATGGCGGCCGCATCCAGACGCTGCCGATCGGCGCCGAGGTCGAGGGCGCCAACGGCACCTACACTCCCATGGGCGCGCCGCGCATCTCCTACGCCTCGCCTCCCTATGCAGGCGGATACGCGCTGAAGCTCGCGGTCCAGAAGCTCGAGGGCAAGGACGTGGCGAAGCGCATCACCCTGCCGTTGCCGCTCGTGACGAACGACACGATCAAGTACTGCAAGGAAGGCACCTGGGAGGAGATGAAGAACGGCTGCAACGCCTTCCCGCCGTCCCTCGTGCCCAACCCGGGCTGGTTCGCGTCGATCTACTCGCCCGAGACCCCCGAGATCGGCCTGCAGGCTGCCCTCGTCGGCCAGCCCGAGCCTTGATCGGCTCGTAGCGTTGCGGCCGGCCGCTCCCACTGGCGGCCGGCCCCTTTCCGCCGGGCGTTCCCCTCCGCGCCCGGCGGCCCCCTTCTCCGGCAGGTGCCGCATGGCTGATCCGTTCCCCGTCGAAAGCGGCCGCGCCGCTGTCTCCGTGGACCATTTGCGGAAGGCCTACGGCGCCACCGTTGCCGTCGACGACGTCTCGTTCGACATTCGCGAGGGCAGCGTCCACGCCCTGCTAGGCGAGAACGGCGCGGGCAAGTCGACCATCGTCAAGCTCCTCTCCGGCCTCGTGCTGCCTGATACCGGAACGCTCGAGGTCTTTGGGGAAACCGCGCGCCTCGCCACCCCCCGGGCCTCGCACTCGCGCGGCATCCAGACGGCGTTCCAGGAGATGACGCTGGTCGGTGACCTCACGGTTCTCGACAACATGCTCCTGCCCTACGGGCCGGTCGGTCCGCTCGGCACCATCCGCCGCCGCCGCGCCCGGGATCTCGTGAGCCGCCATTTCGAGTCGCTCGGCATGGGCGACGTGCCGCTCGACGAGGACATGGCCGAGCTCGATCTTGCCGTACAGCAGAAGATCGAGATCGCTCGCGCCATCTTCCGCGAGCCGCGCATTCTGCTGCTGGACGAGCCCACCTCGACCCTGTCGGGCCGTGACGTCGACTGGCTGGGCGAGATCATCGCCGGCCAGAAGCGCAAGGGCGTCACGACCGTCTTCATCTCGCATCGGCTGCGCGAGGTCCGTGACTTCTGCGACACGATGACGGTGCTGCGCAACGGCAAGCACATCGCCACCGGTCCCGTCTCCTCCTACGACGATGCCGAGGTGATCCGCATGATCGCCGGGCGCTCGCTGGCCCACGCCTTCCCCGCCAAGCGTGAGGCAGCCGCCACCGCGTCGGGCCCCGAGGTGCTCGGCGCCGACCGGCTGGGCACGACGGGCAAGCTGCGCGAGGCGTCCTTCAGCCTCAGGGCGGGCGGGATTCTGGGCGTCGCCGGCCTGCAGGGCATGGGCCAGCTGGACCTCTTCCTTGCCTGCTTCGGAATGGCCGACCTCACCGGCGGCCAGCTGAGGGTCGATGGCCAGCCCATCGTGATCTCCTCGCCCCTCGATGCCGTGCAGGCCCACATTGGCATCAGCCTCGTGCCGGAGGACCGCAAGACCGAGGCCCTGTTCCTTAAGCTGACCGGAAAGCACAACGCGTCTCTCCCCGTCATCGACCGGTTCTCGAAAGGCATTCTCATCGACGGCCGCGCGGAGAGCGAAGCGGTGGAGCGCGTCTTCGACCAGGTGGAGGTCGACAGACGCGCGCTCTGGACACGGGTCGGCGCTTTCTCCGGCGGAAACCAGCAGAAGATCGCCATTGCCAAGTGGCTGCTGGCCGAGAGCCGGGTCCTGCTGCTCTTCGATCCCACCCGCGGCATCGACGTGGGCACGAAGAACGAGCTCTACCGGCTGATCCGCGCCTATGCCGACGCCGGCGGCGCGGTGCTGTTCCACTCCACCGAGATCCCGGAGCTCGTCCATCTCGCCGACCGGGTCATGGTGTTCTACGCCGGCCGCGTGGCGGGGGAGCTCACCGGGGAAGCCCTGACCGAGGAAGACATCCTGCGTCTTGCCCTGGGCGGCGGGCATGAGGGGGAGAAGGCGGCGTGACGTCGACCAACATCGGCACCTACGCGTCCGCCACGCCCGCATCATCCGGGTTTTCCCGCCGGCTGGGCCGGTTGCGCGGCCTGCTGATCGCGATCGCCGTGTTCCTCGTGTTGCTGGGCGCCGTCTCCTCGATGGGGACGGTCTCGCTCACCTATTACGACCTGTCCCAGATGGCGATGAGCGGTGCGACGCTAGCCCTCGCCGCCGCCGGCCAGACCATCGTCATCCTCTCCGGCGGCTTCGACCTGTCGGCGGCTGCCGTCATTTCGCTCGTCAACGTCGTCCTTGCCTCGACATTCCAGGATCCGGGCGCGTCGCCCTGGCTGGTGCTGGCGACCGGCGTCGGCATCGGCGTGCTGTCCGGCGCCTTCAATGGCTTCTTCGTCGCCGTGCTGCGCATGCAGCCCATCGTCGTGACGCTCTCGACCATGTTCATCCTGCAGGGCATCACGCTGCTCGTGATGGACAAGCCGGGCGGCATGGTCTCGCCGGGGCTGAGCGAACTCCTCATCGGCGACGCCATCCCGAACCTGTTGCCCAAGCCCATTCTGCTCATCGCCGTCCTGCTGCTGCTGTGGGCCTGGCTGAAGCGCACGCGCTTCGGCGTGGCGATCTACGCCATCGGAAGCGACTTCGAGTCGGCACGTGCCGCAGGCGTCTCGACGCGCTTCGTGCAGTTTATGGTCTACGTCATCGGCGGCGGCTGCTACGGGCTCGCCGGCGCCTTCATCTCGGCACAGACCGGCTCGGCCGATCCTTTGGTCGGCAATCCCATGCTGCTGCAGATGTTCGCGGCCGTCGTTGTGGGGGGCACGGTGCTGGGTGGCGGCAGAGGCGGCCCGCTCGGCACGGTGTTCGGCGCCTACATCCTCATGATGGTCGTCAACATCCTGCTCGTGCTGAACGTGTCGGCCTACTACTCGACCGTGGCAGAGGGCACGATCCTGATCCTCGCCGTGCTCGCCGGCTCGCTGAACCGCTCCTCGACGCTCGCCCGCCAGATCCGCCACGCGCTGATGCGTGCCTCGGCCCGCAGCCAGGGCCTGCTGCCCAGCCAGCGCGACGGTGCGCCGAAGTTCCTGCGCCTGCCGAAGCTGGCCTCGATGCGGGAAGCCAGGGCGGGCACGGTCGATCCGGGCTTTTTCTCCCGCCATGCCGAGACGCTGCGCTTCGCAGTCCCCGCCTATGTCTGCTTCGCCATCGTGCTCCTGGTGACGCAGGCCACGCTCGGCCATGCGTTGACGAGCTGGAGCTACTTCAACTCGCTGATCGTGCTGTCTTCGTTCCTCGCGGTGCTCGCGCTGGGGCAGGGATCCGTGATCCTGACGGGCGGCCTCGACCTGTCGCTGCCCTGGACCATCGGCCTCTGCGGCATCCTGCTGGCGGGGATGGTCAAGGGCTCTGACGCGGCGCTCATCTACGCCTTGCCGGCCGTGCTGCTCATCGGCCTCTTCATCGGCTTCGTGAACGGCGCCGGCATCGTCATGCTGGGCATCTCGCCCATCGTCATGACGCTCGCCGTCAACGGCATCCTGCAGGGCATCGCGCTCGTCTATTCCAACGGCACGCCGGACGGCTTCTCATCGCCCCTGCTGCGCCGGTTCATGACGGACCGCGAGCTGTTCGTGACGCCCGTGGTCATCTTCGTCGGCCTGTTCGTCGTCGCGGCCGTGACGCTGCTCGGCCGCACCGTGTTCGGCCGCCGCATCTACGCCGTCGGCAACGGCGAGCGCGTCGCCGCGCTCTCCGGCGTGCCGGTCGGGCGGACGCTGATCGGTGTCTACATGCTGTCCGGCCTGTGCTCGGCCATCGTCGGCACGCTGCTCACCGGGTTTTCCGGACAGGCCAGCCTCGGCATGGGAGACGAGTACCTGCTGCCGTCCATCGCGGTCGTCGTGATCGGCGGCGCGCTGATCACCGGCGGGCGAGGTCACTACCTCGGCATGCTCGGTGGCGTCCTGCTGCTGACCGCATTGCAGACGCTGCTGGCCGGAACCACACTGCCCTACGCCACCCGCGCGATCCTCTTCGGGGTCGTCATTCTCGTCGCCGTGATGGCCTTGCGCGAGCGGCGCGCCTGAACACCGGAGCCAAAACGATGTCCCAAGCCGACACCTTCGCCATCAAGCCCGGCCTGCGCGCCCTCGTGACCGCCGGGGCCTCCGGCATCGGCCGCGCCATCGCCGACACGCTCATCGCCCACGGCGCGAAGGTGCATATCTGCGACGTTTCCGACGAGTTCCTGGACGAGTTCCGGAAAACCTACCCCTCCGCCGGTGTCACCAGGGCGGACGTGTCGTCCGAGGCTGACGTGGAGCGCCTGTTCGCCGACCTCCACGGGACGCTGGGCGGGCTCGACGTGCTCGTCAACAATGCCGGGATCGCCGGCCCCACGGGCGGCGTGGAGCAGATCAGCCCGGCCGACTGGCGCCGTACCATCGACATCTGCCTCACCGGCCAGTTCCTGTGCGCGCATCATGGGGTGCCGCTCCTCAAGGCGGCGGGCGGCGGCGTGATCGTCAACCTGTCCTCCGCGGCGGGCCGCTTCGGTTATGCGTTCCGCACCCCGTATTCGGCGGCGAAGTGGGGCGTGATCGGCTTCACCCAGAGCCTCGCCAAGGAACTCGGGCCGGACAACATCACCGTCAACGCCATCCTGCCCGGCATCGTCGAGGGGCCGCGCATGACCAACGTCATCGATGCCCGCGCCAAGCAGACCGGCGTGTCCTACGCCGAGATGGAGAAGACTTATCTCGACCGCGTCTCACTGCGGCGCATGGTGACCGCAGGCGACGTCGCCGGCATGGTCGCTTTCCTCGTCTCGGCGGCGGGCCGCAACATTTCGGGCCAGTCGCTCGGCGTCGACGGCAATGTCGAGGCGCTCTGAGCGCCGGGAAGGGTAAAAAGCATGGGCAAGGTCGCCATCATCGGCTCGGGGTTCGTCGGACGCGCCTGGGCCATCAGCTATGCCCGGGCCGGGCATGAGGTCGCGCTGTGGGACGAGCAGTCCGACGCACCCGCCAAGGCGCTGACCTACATCGAGGGCATCCTTCCCGACCTCGAGGGCAACGACCTTCTCGAGGGCGCTTCGGCTGCGACGGTGCGAGGCCGCATGCATGGGGTCGCAACGCTGGAGGAGGCGGTCGCAGGCGCCGAACACGTCCAGGAGAATACCCCCGAGAACGTCGAGGTGAAGAAGGCGGTCTTCGCGAGGCTGGATGCCGCCGCGGGGCCAGACACGGTGCTGGCGAGCTCGACCTCGGCGATCCTGCCCTCCGCCTTCACGGAGGAGCTGAAGGGCCGCGCGCGCTGCCTGGTCGTGCATCCCATCAATCCTCCCTACCTGATCCCCGCCGCGGAGGTCGTTCCGGCCCCGTGGACCGATCCGGCCGTGCTGGATCGGACCGCCGCCTTCCTCCGCGCTGCCGGCCATGCGCCTATCGTGATGAAGAAGGAAATCGACGGCTTCGTCATGAACCGGATGCAGGGCGCGCTGCTGGAGGAAGCCTTCCGGCTCGTGGCCGAGGGCTATGCCAGCGTCGAGGATGTCGACATCGGCATCCGCGAGGGTATCGCGCTGCGCTGGTCGTTCATCGGGCCTTTCGAGACCATCGACCTGAATGCTCCCGGCGGCATCCGCGACTACGCCGAGCGTTACGAGAGCATCTATTCCAACATCTTCCCCAGCGTGCAGTGGCGGGTGGACTGGAACGGCCCCGTGATGGACACGATCGAGGACGAGCGCCGCAAGCTGCTGCCCCCCGACCGCCTTCAGGAGCGTCAGGCCTGGCGCGACCGCCGGCTGATGGCGCTCGCGGCCCACAAGAAGCGTGCATCGAAGGACATCGGGCGCTGAGCGCCCCAACGAAAGAGGCGAAGATCATGGCGTCCAGCAACAAGGTCATCATCACCTGCGCCGTCACCGGCGCGATCCACACGCCCTCCATGTCGCCGTACCTCCCGGTGACGGCCGAGGAGATCGCCGACGCCGCCATCGGCGCGGCCGAGGCGGGCGCCGCCATCGTCCACCTCCACGCCCGTGACGAGCAGACCGGCAAGCCGGACCAGACCCCGGAGGCGTTCGCGAAGTTCCTGCCCCGCATCAAGCAGGCGACAGGCGCGGTCGTGAACCTGACCACCGGCGGTGCGCCCTACATGACGGTGCAGGAGCGCGTGAAACCGGCCGAGACCTTCCAGCCCGAGGTGGCGTCCCTGAACATGGGCTCGATGAACTTCGGCCTGTTCCCGATGCTGAAGCGGTTCAAGGATTTCAAGCACGACTGGGAGGAGCAGGCGCTCGAGAACTCCCGCGACCTCGTCTTCCGCAATACCTACAAGGACATCGAGTTCGTGCTGCGCACGCTGGGCGGCGCCGGCACGCGGTTCGAGTTTGAGTGCTACGACACGGCACACCTCTACAACCTCGCGCACTTCCTGGAGCGCGGCCTCGTGAAGCCGCCGCTCTTCGTGCAGACGGTGTTCGGCATTCTCGGCGGCATCGGCCCGCATCCCGAGGACGTGATGCACATGAAGCGCACGGCCGACCGCCTTTTCGGCAACCAGTACAAGTGGTCGGTGCTGGGCGCCGGGCGCAACCAGCTGGCGATCGCCGCCCAGGCGGCCGCCATGGGCGGCAACGTCCGCGTCGGTTTGGAGGACTCGCTCTGGATCGGGCCCGGCAAGCTCGCCGAGTCCAATGCCCAGCAGGTGCGCTCCGCCCGCCAGATCGTCGAGGGCCTCGGGCTCTCCGTGGCGACACCTGACGAGGCGCGCGAGATCCTGGAGCTGAAGGGCGCCGACAGGGTCGCCTTCTAGGTCACCGCCGGAGCACGCCCCCATGCTGCGCATCGAACTCATCGCGGACGCGCGCGCCGAGCTCGGCGAAGGTCCCCTCTGGGACGTCGCCGAGCAGCGCCTCTACTGGATCGACAGCCTCGGCGCCAAGGTGCACTCCTGCGACGCGGCGGGTGGTGATGCCCGCACCTGGGACGTGCCGGAGCACATAGGCTCGCTCGCCCTGCGCGAGCAGGGTGGTGCCGTGGTGAGCTTGCGCGACGGCTTCTACACGCTCGACTTCGGCTCGGGCGCCTGCCGGAAATGGGTCGATCCCGATCCCGGCAAGCCGCGCATCCGTATGAACGACGGCAAGGTGGACCGGCAGGGTCGCTTCGTCGCCGGCTACATGGACTACGAGGAGAGCGACCCGCTCTGCGCGGTGTTCCGGCTGGACCCCGACGGCTCGGTCGAAAAGCTCGACGACGGCATCGTCTGCTCGAACGGGCCGTGCTGGAGCCCGGACGGCCGCACCTTCTACTTCGCCGACACCTACACCCGCGACATCTGGGCCTATGACTACGACACCGCGACGGGCCGGGCGACGAACCGGCGGACGTTCTGCTCCTTCCCCGGCTCGGGCCTGAAAGGGCTGCCGGACGGGGCGACGGTGGACGCCGAAGGCTTCGTCTGGAGCGCGTCGGTTTACGAGGGCAAGCTCGTGCGCTTCGCACCGGACGGCTCCCTCGACCGCTGCGTCGGGCTGCCGGTGGAGAGCACGACGAGCCTCAGCTTCGGCGGCCCGAACCTCGACATCGCCTATGTCACGTCCATGGCGAGAACGGTGAAGGGCGTGCCGCCGAAGGAACGCGAGGCGGGCGGGCTCTTCGCCGTCCACGGCCTCGGCGTGCGCGGGCTGCCCGAGCCGCGCTTCCGGGGCTGAACGGGAACAGAAAAAAGGGGAGGGACGAATGCGCATCGAAGTTCTGATCGACGTGAAGACCATCCTGGGCGAAGGCCCGCTCTGGGACGTCGAGGAGCAGCGGCTCTATTTCATCGACAGCTTCGGCTGCAACGTCTTCCGGTGCACTGCCGATGGCGGCGAGGTGCGGGCCTGGGACTTGCCTGCGAAGATCGGTTCGATGGCGCTGCGCAAGCAGGGCGGCGCGGTGCTGTCGCTCGCAACCGGGTTCCACTTCCTCGACTTCAAGACCGGCGAGACGCAGCTGATCGTCGATCCCGAGCCCGACAAGCCCAACAACCGCATCAACGACGGCAAGGTCGACAAGCGCGGCCGCTTCGTCGCGGGATCGATGGACACGATGGAGGAGGGCCCCAATGGCGCGCTGTACCGCCTCGATCCCGACCTGAAGCTCACCACGCTGGACGACGGCATCATCGTCTCCAACGGCCCGTGCTGGAGCCCGGACGGCAGGATCCTCTATTTCGCCGACAGCTGGTCCGGCGAGATCTGGGCCTATGACTACGACCTCGATACCGGCAACGTCTCCAACCGGCGCACCTTCACGAAGATCGACACCTCGAACGGCGGCGCGGCCGACGGCGCGACGGTCGACGAGGAAGGCTACGTGTGGAGCGCGCTCGTCTACGACGCCAAGCTCGTGCGCTACGCCCCGGACGGCTCCGTGGACCGCATCATCGACATGCCGGTGAAGAAGGTGACGAGCTGCATGTTCGGCGGTCCCAACCTCGACATCCTCTACGTCACCTCCATGGCCAAGCCGCCGCTGCCGCGCTTCCCCACGGACGGCGTTCAGCGTGGCAGCCTCTTCGCCATCCATGGCCTCGGCGTACGCGGCGTGCCCGAGCCCCGCTTCGCGGGGTGAGGCGCAGAGCCTCTCGTCATTGCGAGAAGCGTAGCGACGAAGCAACCTAGGAACAGGTACCGGACGAGCCGAACCCGTCTGGGTTGCTTCGCTGCGCTCGCAATGACGCAAGCGCGGCCGGAGTGGAGATGAGCGTATGAAACGAGCGATCGTGACGGGGGGAGCGCGGGGCATCGGCTGGGGCGCCGCGCTCGCGCTGCTCGATGCGGGCCATGCCGTCACGGTGACGGGTCTCACCGACGACGAGGTCGCGGCCGTGCCTTCAAGGGATGGCATCTCGGCAAGGCGCCTCGACGTCACCAACGACGGCGACGTTGCCGCGCTGGTCGGAAGCCATGAGCGCATCGACGTCCTCGTGAACTGCGCCGGCATGATCCTGCGTGGCGGGGCGGAGTTCGAGGTCGAGAACTTCCGCAAGGTCATCGACGTCAACCTCACCGGCACGATGCGGCTGTGCGTCGCGGCAAGGGAGAAACTGGCGGCATCGGGCGCGGGCTCGATCGTCAACCTGGCGTCCATGTACTCCTTCTTCGGCGCGCCCATGACGCCCGCCTATGCGGCCTCCAAGGGGGGCGTCGCCCAGCTCACCCGTTCGCTGGCGACGGCTTGGGCGAAGGACGGCATTCGCGTGAATGCCGTCGCGCCGGGCTGGATCCGGACCGAGCTCACCAGCTCCATTCCGCCCGAGCGCTCCGCCGCGATCGAGGCCCGCACCCCGATGGGCCGCTGGGGAACGCCGGACGACATCGGCCCGACCGTGGCCTATCTGTGCTCTGATGCTGCCCGCTTCGTCACCGGCACCGTGTTGCCCGTCGACGGCGGCTACTCGATCGCGTGAGGAGACATCGCATGGCGACCACCGTGAACCGCAAGCGCCTCGGCGAGGACGACGACAACCGCCGCGTGCCCTACCGCCATCCGCAGCCCAAGGAATCGCCGCCGGAGATCGTCATTCCGCACGCCATTCCGGAAGACGAGCGGTTGTGGGTTCCGCAGCAGGAGAACGTGTGGTTCCGCCCGCTCTGCCTCAGCGCCTCGCGCGGCTACTGGATGAACCTGCTGCGGGTGCGCAAGTCGGGCGTGCTGTCACGCCACCGGCATCCCCAGCCCGTGCACGGCTACGTGCTCAAGGGCAGCTGGCGCTACCTCGAGCATGACTGGGTGGCGACCGAGGGAGCCTATGTCTACGAGGCGCCCGGCGAGACCCACACTCTCGTGGTGGACGAGCACGTGACCGAGATGATCACGATGTTCCAGGTGAATGGCGCCATGATCTACGTCGATCCCGACGGGGCGGTGCTGGGCTACGAGGACGTGTTCACGAAGATCGACATGTGCCGCCGCCATTTCGCTGCGGCCGGCTTCGGCGAGAATTTCGTCGACCAGTTCGTTCGCTAGAGCGCCTGATCGGCGCTGGCCGGTCCGTCCGGAGCTGCATGGCGGTTCGGCACGGTCCGGCTGTCTTGTTTCAGAGCTGGACTTGTTCCATGTCTGGCGCACCGCCGACGGCGGCGCGGCTGCCCGCGCCGGCCGCGCTCCCCCGCCGCCGGAACCGCACGCCGCATGAGCGTAGCCCTCCTGCCACTCGTCCCGCTCGCGGGAGCCATCCTTCCCGCGCTCGCCGGCAGGGCGGGGAAGGGCGTCTGTGCCGCGCTCTCGGCGGCGGTGACCCTTGCCGCCATCGCCGTGCTGGCGGCCTCGGCCGGCGCCGTATACCGCGGCGAGGTGGTCATGCAGGGCGTCCCGTGGATGCCCCAGCTCGGCCTGTCTTTCTCGGCGTTCCTCGACGGGCTCGGCTTCTTCTTCGCGGCAATGATCCTTCTGATCGGCCTGCTGATCATCGTCTATGCCGGTTCCTACCTCTCGCCCAGGGATACGCCGGGCCGCTTCTTCGCCTTTCTGCTCCTGTTTCAGGGCTCGATGCTCGGCGTTGTCACCAGCGACAACCTACTGCTGCTCGCCATCTACTGGGAGCTGACGAGCCTGAGCTCCTTCATGCTCATCGGCTACTGGAGCCACCTCCCGGAGGGCCGGCAGGGCGCCCGGATGGCGCTGACGGTGACCGGGGGAGGCGGCCTGCTGCTGGTCGCGGGCTTCGTCCTGCTCGCCCAGGCAGCCGGCAGCTGGAACATGACGGAGATCCTGCAGCGCGGCGAAATCGTGCGGGCCTCGCCCCTCTACGTCCCGGCCCTGTTGCTGATCGTCGGCGGCGCCTTCACCAAGTCGGCGCAGTTTCCGTTTCATTTCTGGCTGCCGCACGCGATGGCCGCACCGACGCCCGTGTCGGCCTACCTGCACTCGGCGACCATGGTGAAGGCGGGCATCTTCCTGCTGGCCCGGCTTTGGCCTGTCCTTGGCGGCACCGACCTGTGGTTCGCCATCGTCGCGCCGGTCGGGCTGGCGACCATGCTCGTCGGGGCGTGGATCGCCCTGTTCCGGACCGACCTGAAGGCCATCCTCGCCTATTCGACCGTCAGCCATCTCGGCCTGATCACCATGCTGCTCGGCTTTGCGACACCCTTCGCGGTGGTCGCGGCCGTGTTCCACATCCTCAACCACGCGACCTTCAAGGCCGCGCTCTTCATGAGCGCCGGCATCGTCGACCACGAGGCCGGCACGCGCGACATCAACCGGCTCGGTGGCCTGGCGCGGCTGATGCCGCTCAGCGCCACGCTCGGCCTGCTCGCCGCAGGCTCCATGGCCGGCATACCCCTCCTCAACGGCTTCCTGTCGAAGGAGATGATGCTCGAAGCGGCTGCGCACACGCCGCTGGCCGGCAATGACTGGCTCGTCGCGGCGCTGGCGACGGCTGGCGCCGTCCTCTCGGTAGCCTATTCCGTCCGGTTCGCCTGGGGCGTCTACCTCGGGCCCGTCCGCAGCGACTATCCGCACCATCCCCACGATCCGCCTGCCGGGCTGTGGCTGCCCGTCGCCGTGCTCGTGGCGGCGGTGGTCGCCATCGGCATCGCGCCGGCGCTCGTCGCCGGCGCCGTGGTCGAGCGGACTGCGCTCGGCGTGCTCGGGCCCGTGCCACTCCCCGAGTATTCCCTCGCCATCTGGCACGGGCTCACGCCCGCGCTGGCCCTGAGCCTCGCGGCCTTCGTGCTCGGCGGGCTGGCATTGGCCATGTGGAGCCGGCTCGATTCCGTGCGGCTAGCCCTGCCCAGGCTCGATGCCAAGGCGATCTTTGATGCGACGCTGGCAGCAGCGACCGGCTTGGCGCGGCGGATCACGTCGGCTCTGCATTCGGGTTCGCTGCCCGCCGACCTCGGCTTCATCATCGCCACCCTCGTCGTCCTCGGCGCCGCCGCGTTCCTGACCGGCGAGCATGCCGCGGGGACCCGGCCGCTCCTCGGCGTCAACGCACCCGCCTTGCTCGTCTGGGCCAGCGTGGTGATCTCCGGTGCCGCGGTCGTCGCGATCCAGCGCAACCGGCTCCTGACGCTGGTCGTCACCAGCGTCATCGGGCTCGGCGTGTCGCTGCTCTTCGTGCAGTTCTCGGCGCCCGACCTCGCGCTCACCCAGATCACCGTCGAGGTGGTGACGACGGTGCTCCTGCTGCTCGCCCTCAACCTCATCCCGCGCGAGCCACCGCGGGAACGGATCTCTGGCAAGACGCTGGTGCAGTCGGTTCTCGCCATCGTCTGCGGACTGGGGCTGGGCGGGCTCGCCTACGCCGTGATGACGCGCGACGGGACGTCGATCTCCGGCTTCCACATCGCCGAGGCCAAGCCCGGTGGCGGCGGGACCAACGTCGTAAACGTCATCCTCGTCGATTTTCGCGGCTTCGACACCTTCGGCGAGATCATCGTGCTCGGCATCGCCGCGATCACGATCTACGCCCTGCTCGACGGAGCGCTGAAGGGAGCCGCCGCGCGGCGCCTCTCGGAGATGCGCCAGGGCCGGGAAGCCGCCGACGCCCATCCCCTCCTGCTGGTCGTGGTGACGCGCGCGCTGCTGCCGCTGGCGCTCATGGTGGGCGTCTACATCTTCCTGCGCGGCCACAATCTGCCCGGCGGCGGGTTCATCGCCGGGCTGGTGGTCGCCATCGCGATCCTGATGCAGTTCCTCGCCAGTGGCTACGCCTGGGCGGTGGAGCGGCGGCGGCTGGACGCGCACACGATGGTGGGTGCCGGGGTGCTGATCGCGGGCGCGACGGGGGCTGCGGCCTTCCTATTCGGGCGGCCCTTCCTGACCAGCACCTTCGCCTATCTCGACATTCCGCTCGCCGGGAAGGTCGAGGTCGCCTCCGCGATGGCGTTCGACCTCGGCGTGTTCCTGACCGTCGTCGGCACGGTGTTGCTCTCCCTCATCCAGATCGGCCGCGTCGAAGCCCGGGCCGAGCGCATGGCCGTCCCCGAGGGGCCGCACGACGTGAAGCTCCGGGAAACCGGCGGAGGTGCCCAGTTGGGCGAGCCCGTGATGCGGCCGGAGGCGTGAGATGGAGATCCTCGTCGCCAGCGCCATCGCGGTCCTCGTCTCGGCAGGTGTTTTCCTGGTGCTGCGAGGGCGCAGCTTCCCGGTCATCGTCGGGCTGATCCTGCTGTCCTACGCGGTGAACCTGTTCCTCTTCGCGATGGGGCGCCTGGTCGTGAACAGGCCGCCCATCGTGCGTCCTGATGCGGGCGGCTATACCGATCCGCTGCCGCAGGCCCTCGTGCTCACGGCCATCGTCATCTCCTTCGGCATGACGGCGCTCGCCGTCGTGCTCGCCCTGCGCTCCTACCTGGAGACGGGCAGCGAGCGGGTCGACGAGCCGGTGGCCGAGGACGGCGCCGAAGCGGAGGCGCGCCCGTGAGCAGCTTCATCGTCGCGCCGATCCTCCTGCCGGCCCTTGCAGGTCCGCTCCTCGTCCTGCTGCGGCTGCGGCCCGACGCACTGCGCTGGGTGTCTGCGCTCGCGACTGCCGCGCTTCTCGGCATCGCGGTCACGCTCTACGCTACCGCGGCCGACAGCACCGTCCGGCCCTACCTCCTCGGCGCCTGGCCGGCCCCCTTCGGCATTGTGCTGGTGCTGGACCGGCTGTCGGCGACGATGGTGCTGCTCACCTCGGCCCTCGCCTGCGCCGCGCTTCTCTACGCCATCGCTTCCGACTGGGACCGCCGTGGCCGCCACTTCCATGCGCTGTTCCAGTTCCAGCTCGCCGGACTGAACGGCGCCTTCCTGACGGGCGACGTCTTCAACCTCTTCGTCTTCTTCGAGGTGATGCTGATCGCCTCCTATGGGCTGCTTGTGCACGGCGGCGGCCCGCGCAGGCTCGGGGCCGGGCTGCGCTACGTCGTCATCAACCTCGTCGGCTCGACGCTTTTTCTCTTCGCCGTCGGGCTCATCTATGCGGTCACCGGCACGCTCAACATGGCCGATCTCGCCGCCCGCGCCGCGCAAGTCCAGCCCGGCGACGCCGCGCTGCTGAGGACGGGCGTGCTGCTGCTCTTCGCCGTCTTCGCCCTGAAGGCCGCGCTCGTGCCGCTGCACTGGTGGCTGCCGACGGCCTATGCCGCGGCGCCGGCGCCCGCAGCCGCAATCTTCATGGCGATGACGAAGGTAGGAGCCTACGCGATCATCCGCGTCCACGGCCTCGTCTTCGGCGCGGAAGCGGGGCCGGTGGCGGCTATCGCCGCGCCATGGCTGCTGCCTGCGGCCCTGGCGACACTGGCGATCGGCGCGATCGGGGTGCTGGCCAGCCGCCGGCTCACCGGGCTGGTGGCCTTCGCGGTCGTCTGGTCCATGGGCTCGCTGCTCGTCGCCGTGTCGCTCTTCGACGCCCGAGGGATCGCGGCGGCGCTCTACTACGCGGTGCACTCTACGCTTGCGGGAGCAGCCCTGTTTCTCATTGCCGACGTCGTCACGTCGGGACGCACGGCCGAGGGCGACCGGATCGTGCCGGCCCCGGCCGTCCCGCGCCCGGCGCTGGTGGGGGCGCTTTTCGCGCTGGCGGCGATCGCCATGGCCGGCCTGCCGCCGCTCTCGGGTTTCATCGGCAAGCTCCTGATCCTGCAGGCGACGCAGGCGGGCCCCATGATGGGCGTTACCTGGACGGTGCTTCTGGGCAGCAGCCTGGTCGTGATCGTCGGCATGAGCCGGGCCGGCAGCACGCTGTTCTGGAAGACCACGGCCGAGGAGCCGGCCCCAGGCGCCGAGCGGGCCACCCCTTGGGCCCTCGCGGCCGCCGCGCTGCTAATCGCCGGCACGGCCTTGCTCACCGTCGCCGGAGGCCCCGTCACCGACGAACTGGCCATCACCGCCCGGCAGGCGCTCGACCGCGACGCTTATGTCGCGGCCGTGTTGGGAAGGCCCGTGGCGGCGCTGACGGGCGAGGAGGTGGTTCGATGACCATGCGGCTCCTTCCCCACCCGCTCCTCAGTCTCGTCCTGGCCGTCGGCTGGATTGCGCTGGCTGGGTCGTTCGCTCCCGGCACGCTCATCATGGCGGCGGCGATCGGGGTCATCGTGCCGCTCGCAACAGACCGGTATTGGACCGATATCCCCCGGATCCGAAAGCCCTGGCTGCTCGTCGAATACGCCGCCGTGGTGCTGTGGGACATCCTCGTCTCCAACTTACAGGTGGCCCTGCTGGTGATCTTCCGCCGGGGCGACAGCCTGAAGTCGCGCTTCGTGACCGTGCCGCTCGACCTCACGACCGCCGAAGCCATCGCGACCCTGTCCGCCACCATCACGCTGACGCCGGGGACCCTCACAGCCGACCTTTCGGCCGACGGCAGGGCGCTTCTCGTCCACTGCCTGGAGACGGACGATCCCGCCGGCACCGTCGCGCAGATCAAGGACCGCTACGAGCGCAGGCTGAAGGAGATCTTCGAGCCATGATCGATGCAGCCTGCCTCATTGCCTTCTCCGGCATATGCCTCGCCGGCGCACTCGCCCTCTACAGGCTGCTGCGCGGGCCAGACGTGCTGGACCGCATCCTCGCGCTCGACACGCTCGTCATCGACTCCATCGCTCTCGTCGTCGTCACAGGGATCTGGTTCCGCTCGAGCCTCTACTTCGAGGCCGCGCTCCTGTTCGCGATGGTGGGCTTCCTGAGCACGGTGGCCTTCTGCAAGTTCCTGCTGCGCGGCAACGTGGTGGAGTGAGAGGCATGGACATGACCAGCCTCGCCGAGATCGCCGTTTCGCTCCTTCTCGTGGTCGGAGCGTTCTTCCTCGTCGTCGGGTCGCTCGGCCTGGCCAAGCTGCCCGACCTGATGCGCCGGCTGCACGGCCCGACCAAGGCGACCACACTCGGCGTCGGCGCGACGCTGATCGGCGCGATGCTCTGGTCGTCGCTCGCGGGAGGCGGCCTTGCCGTCAAGGAGCTGCTGGTGGCGGTGTTCCTGTTCCTCACCGCGCCGGTGACCGGGCAGATGATCGCCAAGGCCCACATGCTGCGCGACCGCGCCGTCCGCCGCACGCTGCCGCCGACCGGCGGCGAGGCCGGCTGGGCGACGCTCGATCCGGCCCGCGACAGGGCGGGCGAGGGCTGACGATCCCGCTCTACGGTTTCCGCATGAAGGCGGATACGGCCGCGGCGGCCAGTCCGAGCGACACTGCGCCGGGATCCGGGTGCCCGACGCTGCGGGCCGCCAGCGGCCGGGCGCGGCCGAGCTTCGGCTCCATCTGCGCCGTGGCCCCGGCAGCCGCCTGCGCCGCCCCGGTGGCTTCGTCCCACGCATCCTCGAGAGAAGCACCCCTGTCGACGGCATCGCGCAGGGTCGACACGAAAGGCGTCATCGCGTCGACCAGCGTCTTGTCGCCCGGCTTTGCGCCGCCCGCCCGAACCACGGCGGCCAAGGCGGCGGCCGCGCCGTTCGCGACGGCCTGCTTCGTGATGGCGGCGGTGTCGGACAGAGCCTCGCTCCACGCCCGCAATGCAAGCCCCCAAAGGGCTCCTGATGTGCCGCCCGCCCTGTCCGCCCAGGCGTCCGCGGCGCGTGCCAGGACCGTTGCTGCTCCCGCTCCTCGCCGGGCCGCATCCTGCGCAGCCTTTGCCGCTGCCTCGGCTCCCCGGCGCATGCCGTGCCCGTGGTCGCCATCGCCCGCGACCGCGTCCAGGCGACCGAGTTCCTCCTCGGCCTCGGCCAGCATGGCCGCGAGATCGTCGAGGAGCCCTGCAAGGCAGGCTCCCCCGGCCCGGGACTCTTCGCTGGCGTCCGAAATGGCAGCTTCGGTGCTCGCCACCGAATGGTGGGCTGCCGCGCTGGCCTGCGCCTGCATGGGACCCTTGCGCAGGACCGGCGTGTCGACCGCAGCGCGCCAGTAGGCTTCCAGCTCGTCGTCCAGGAAGCACAGCGTGAGCGAACAGCCGGCCATGTCGAGGCTCGTCACGAACTCGCCGACCTCAGGGTCGACCAGCGTAAAGCCGCGCTCGCGCAACTCGCGCTCGACGCTCGACCAGAGCACGTAGAGTTCCTCGTACTTGCTCGCCCCGAGGCCGTTGAGGATGACGGCGACGCGCCCGTCGGAGCCGGCCGGCTTCTCGGCAGCAAGCTTCTCGACCAGCATGCGTGCCAGCTCGCGGGCCGGAACGATCGGCTCCTCGGAGATGCCCGGCTCGCCGTGGATGCCGAGGCCCACGCCCATCCGGCCGTGCGGGACGGTGAAGAGCGGCGCCGGGGCGCCGGGAAAGGTGCAGCCGCTGAACGCGACGCCGAACGACACTGTGCGTTCGTTGGCATGCCGGGCCACGCGTTCCACGCCGTCGAGATCCAGTCCCTCCTCTGCGGCAGCACCGGCGATCTTGAAGACCACGAGGTCGCCCGCAACCCCGCGCCGGAGCGATGCCTGATCCGGGGGAGCACTGGCGACGTCGTCTGTCACCGGGAGGATGCGGGCCTCGATGCCCTCCGCCTTCAGCCGCTCGGCGGCCTGCGAGAAGTTGAGCACGTCGCCGGCATAGTTGCCGAAACCCATCAGGATTCCGCCGCCATGGTTGGCGGCACGGGCCACCCCGGCGATGGCCTGCGTCGACGGCGACGCGAAGACGTCACCCGCCACGGCCGCGTCCGCGAGGCCGGGTCCGACATAGCCGGCGAAAGCCGGGAAGTGGCCGGACCCGCCGCCGACGAGCAGGGAGACCTTGCCGGACGGTACGGCCGTGGAGCGCACGACGCCGTTCGGCACGTGCCGGACATGGCGCGGATGAGCCGACGCGAAGCCCGCCAGCGCGGTCGCGGCGAACCCTTCCTTGCCGTCGTGGATGAATGTCATGCCCGTCCTCCCTGCCGGCTCTTGGCGGCCGCAGGGGGAGAATAGCCAGACCCTCGGCAGGGGGCGAGCCCCGACCTCCGGCTCCCTCGGAAGTTGAGTTACTCGCCGTCAACCATCTGGAGTTAAGTTCAGCCGGAGTTCGTATCGCGTCCAGAAACGAGGTCCGCCATGAAGACCCTTGCCGCGCTCGCTGCGCTTCTCCTGATCGGCGCGACCGCCGCCCGTGCGGACGAACCCACCGTCGATACGGACGTCATCGTGCCTCCTTCCGTCGAGCACGGCGCACCGGGCCTGAGAAGCTCCCCGGCCATGCGCCCCCACCAGCACCATCGCTACCGGTACCGCTATGCTCTCCCGGCCCGCGGGACGATGCTGCCGGGCGTGCTCGGCATGGATCTCGGCGCGCCGGTCTACTGGCGGCCAGGCGTCCCCAGTCTGCCGGACGTCGTCTTCGTCTACGCGGAAGGCGAGCATCTCCGGCGCGGGGAGGTTGTTCGCGCCCGATACTGAGTCATTACGCGCCGGCTGAGACCGGCGCTCCTTAACTGACGTGCTGCTCCGGCGGGTCGGCGGAAGCCCGCCGCCGGAGGACGAGGCCCACCGCGAGAACCGCCAGGGCGGCGCCCGCCGCGAGCGGGAGGGCGATGGAGTGCATCGTCTCCGCTCCGAACGCGTCCAGGAGCGCGGGATCGGTGGCCACCATCTCGCCTGCCACCCAACCGAGCAGGCCTCCGCCAGCCCAGACGAGAACGGGAAAGCGCGACAGCACGCCCATCACCAGCGTAGCGCCGACGACGATCAGCGGCAGCGAGAACAGCAGGCCGAAGATGAAGAGCGCCGGATCACCCCGCGCGGCGGCCGTGATCGCCACGACATTGTCCAGGCTCATCACCGCATCCGCAATTGCGATGGTCCGCACGGCGCGCCACAGCGACGTGGAGGCCTCGACATCGGCATGGTCGTCGGTCTCGCCCGTGATCAGGTTCACCGCGATCCAGAGCAGCAGCACCGCGCCTACCAGCTTGAGGTAGGGGACCTCGAGCAGGTACGAGATGATGATCGCGAAGAAGATCCGCAGCGCCAGAGCCGTTCCCGCACCGAGCACGATGCCGATCCGCTTCTGCTTGGCGGGCAGCGAACGGCAGGCGAGGGCGATGACGACGGCGTTGTCCCCGGACAGAAGCAGGTCGATCCAGATGATCTGGACGACCGACAGGAGGTACTGCGGAGAGAGATCCATCAGCCTTGCGGAGCCAGTGCGTTGCCGGGGCGCAATGCGTCAATCAAGGCGGCGCCCGAGGGTTCCGCCGGCAGCCGTCACCGGCAACTCAGGCGCGGCCGGCCGGAGCGGCGTAGGCGCGCAGGAAGACGTCGGCCGCGGCGTGCACGACCGTCTCGATCCGCCGCTCACGCTCCTCGGGGGCGAGTTCGATTCCGAACAGGGCAGGGCGTATCAGTGTCGACCCGCAGAGGTCGAGGAACTGCGCGGCAGCCAGCGGGGTGTCGGCGATGACGAGTTCGCCCGACGCGACCTTTCGGTCGAGATAGCCGGCCAGCAGGTTCATCGTCGCGCCCGGACCGCGCTCGTAGAAGCTGCGGCCCACCTCGGGCATGCGCTCGGCGATGCCCATGGCGGTACGCATCGCGGCGATCTTTCCGGGGTCGGTGATGAACCGGGTCAGGTTGCGGCCGAAGGTGACGAGCGTCTCGCGGACCCCGGCGGAGTCGTCCAGCGTGAACACCGTCTCGAGATGCTTGCGGCGTTCCTCGTCGAGGATCGCGCAGAACATCTGCTCCTTGTTCTGGAAATAGACGTACAGCGTACCCTTCGAGACGCCGGCGACGCGGGCGATCTCGCCCATGCTGGCGCCCTCGAAGCCGCGCTCGAGAAACACCTTGCGCGCTCCGCCGACGATCTGCCGCCGCTTGGCGGTATCGCCTCCGTCGTGATGAGGCCCTGTCTCAAACTGGGCCAGATCCGCCATGCCAGCGGCCGCGCTCATTGCCTATGCCTCCGCCGTGCAATGCTGCATTGCACGATGTTGTGACCGAACCGTTCGGTTCGATCTTGATATCGCCCACCGAACCCCATATTGCAAGGGAGATGACCGAACCGTTCGGTTCGATCATCGTTAAGGGAGGGTTGCCGACCGCGCCTCTCCCCAGCCGAAAGCAAGACGTCATGACGGACACCCCCGAACAGACCGCCGATGTCGCTCGCGCCCCTGCCCTCACCGACGCACTGCGCGCCGATGCCTCCCGCTCCGTCGTTACCCAGCAGGGCGCCCCGCCCGCGCGGGGAATGGATGGCGAGGTGCTGCCGCCACGCCGCAAGCGCCCGCGTCTCATCGTGTGGGTCCTCCTTGCAGCCGCCGCCGGTGGCGCGGGCTGGTACGGAACGGACTGGTGGACGCACGGGCGCTTCCTGGTGTCGACCGACGACGCCTACGTGAAGGCCGACGTGACCACCGTGGCCGCCAAGGTGGCCGGGTACGTCACCGCTGTTCCCGTCGCGAACAACACGCGCGTGAAGGCGGGCGACGTCGTCGCCCGCATCGACGACGGCGACTACAAGCTTGCGGTCGAGGCGGCGAAGGGGCGCATCGCGACGCAGCAGGCGACCATCGCCCGCATCCGCGACCAGGAGCAGGCACAGGACGCCGCCATCGGGCAGGCGCAGGCCCAACTCGCCGCGACGCAGGCCGACGCGACCCGCGCCGAGGCCGACTTCCAGCGCGCCCAGCAGCTCGCGCAAAGCGATTTCGGCTCGAAGCAGCGCCTTGATGCAGCCCGTGCCGACAGAGATCGCACGCTCGCCAACGTGAAGAGTGCCGAAGCGTCAATCGAGAGCGCCCGGGCGGCCAAGCAGGTCATCGGCGGGCAGGCCACCGAGGCCGAGCAGACCCTGAAGGAGCTGCAGACCACGCTGGAGCGTGCCGAGCGCGACCTCGCCTTCACCACCGTGGTTGCCCCGGTCGACGGCGTCGTCGCCAACCGGGCCGCCGAGGTCGGAAACTTCGTGCAGGCGGGCACGCGGCTCGCCGCCGTTGTCCCGCTCTCCAGCGTCTATGTCGAGGCCAACTTCAAGGAGACCCAGCTCGGCCGCCTGCAGCCCGGCCAGAAGGTCGATGTCGAGGTGGACGCGCTTCCCGGTCACGCCATCGAGGGCACGGTGCAGAGCTTCGCGCCCGGCTCCGGCTCGATCTTCAGCCTGCTGCCGCCGGACAACGCCACGGGCAACTTCACCAAGATCGTCCAGCGCGTTCCGGTGAGGATCCAGCTGCCGGGCGACGCCGTCGAAAAGGGCCAGCTGCGGCCCGGTCTCTCGGTGGTCGCCACCGTGCACACCCGCACCGAGGACGAAACGGCCTCGCCGAGCGTCGTCGGCCGCCTGGTCGACACCATCCGCCGCGCCGTCGGCGCCGAGCCGGCCAAAGCGGGCGCCCCTGCCGCCGTCGAGACGGCGGGCGCCTCGCCGGCTAGCTGATCGCCGGGCGCCAGCCGCCCTCGTCCTTCCCCCGAACGGACACGCCGCCATGGCCAGCGCCTCCGCCACGATGGGCCGTCCCGCAGCGGCCGCACCGGCCCAGCCGTCGGACCGGATCGAGCCCAAGAAGATCGCCGCCTTCCTGGCGATGGTCTTCGGCATGTTCATGGCAATCCTCGACATCCAGATCGTCTCGGCCTCGCTGGCCGAGATCCAGGCCGGGCTGTCCGCCTCGGCCGACGAGATCTCGTGGGTCCAGACGTCCTATCTGATCGCCGAAGTCATCATGATCCCGCTCTCGGGATTCCTAGGGCGGGCTCTCTCCACGCGCTGGCTCTTCGCAGCCTCCGCGGCCGGCTTCACGATGGCCAGCGCGCTGTGTGCCACCGCCACCAGCCTGGAGCAGATGATCGTTTACCGCGCGATCCAGGGCTTCCTGGGTGGCGGCATGATCCCGAGCGTGTTCGCCGCGGCCTTCACCATCTTCCCGCGCTCGAAGCAGGCGGTCGTTTCGCCTCTCATCGGCCTCGTCGCCACGCTGGCCCCCACCATCGGCCCGACGGTCGGCGGCTACCTCACCGACCTGTTCTCCTGGCACTGGCTGTTCCTGGTGAACGTCATTCCCGGCATCTGCGTCACCATCGCCGCGCTGACGCTCATCGACTTCGACAAGCCCGACCTGAAGCTGCTCGACAATTTCGACTGGTTTGGCCTGATCACCATGGCGATGTTCCTCGGCTCGCTGGAATACGTGCTGGAGGAAGGGCCAAACAACGACTGGTTCGACGACCGGGTCGTCTTCGTGCTGGCCATCGTCGTCGTCATCGCCGCGACCGGCTTCTTCTGGCGGGTCTTCACGGCGCGAGAACCGATCGTCGATCTCCGGGCCTTCAGCGACCGCAACTTTGCAGGCGGCTCCGCCTTTTCCTTCGTGCTCGGCATCGGGCTATACGGGCTCACCTATCTCTACCCGCTCTTCCTCGCCCATGTGCGCGGCTACAACGCCCTGCAGATCGGCGAGACCATGTTCGTCACCGGTCTCGCCATGTTCTTCACCGCGCCAGTGGCGGGCCGGCTGATGCAGAAGCTCGACCCCCGCGTGATGCTGGTTGGCGGCCTGATGGGTTTCGCGCTCGGCACCTGGATGGCCTCCGGCCTGACCAAGGATTGGGACTTCCACGAGCTCCTGATCCCGCAGATCCTGCGCGGCGTGTCGCTGATGATCTGCATGGTGCCGATCAACAACATCGCGCTGGGGACGCTGCCCCCCTCACGGCTGAAGAATGCCTCCGGCCTCTTCAACCTCACCCGCAACCTCGGCGGCGCGGTGGGGCTCGCGGTGATCAACACGGTCATCAACGACCGCATGGACCTGCACCTCGCGCGGCTGCACGAGAAGGTCACCTGGTCGAGCCAACAGGCCCTGGAGCGCCTCTCCAACCTGCAGCAGACCCTGTCCTCGCTGGGCTCGGACGCCGAGGCGGCAGCCCTGAAGCAGCTCTCGCAGCTCGTGCGCCGCGAGGCCATGGTGATGGCCTATGCCGACGCCTTCACCCTCCTCACCTTCCTCTTCGCCGGCACCGCCCTGCTGGTCGTCTTCCTCCGCAAGGCCGCACCGCCCAAGCCGGGAGCCGCAGGCGGCGGGCACTGACGGGCGCAGCGGGACGGTTCGGAGCGCGCGTCTTCAGACGCGCACTGGCCGTTCTGCGGGTCTGAAGACGCGCGCTTCTCGGTTGCGCGCTCCGTTCACCTCGTCGCCGGGATCCAAGAGCGCGGGAAACCCTCCCCCGTGCACGGGGGAGGGCAGGGTGGGGGGACGCCGGGCGTCGGAAAGGTCCGTCAAAAATTGCGGGTCTGAAGACCCGCGCTTCTCACCGGGCGCCCCGTTCACCTCGTCGCCGGGATCCAAGGGCGCGGGAAAACCTCCCCCGTGCACGGGGGAGGGCAGGGTGGGGGGATGCCGGCTGTCGGAAAGGT